>NZ_JAJISB010000009.1 GCF_021245735.1 Brevibacillus daliensis | reverse complement strand
ATCAAGCTTCTTTTTCGTTTCTTCATCGATATTTTTGGCTTCACCAGTAGGCTTTAGGCCTGATTTTTCCATCATTTTTTCCTGCTGGTCAAATAGCTTTTGGAAATCGTCAGCTAGATCGGGATTGTATTTGTTGATAATTTGCATTAATTCCTGCTGATTAACCTGTCTATCCTCAGGTGAATAGATTACACGTTTATGATGAAAGTTTTGCTCTACTTTAGTTGCATCTACATTTGTATTCGTTGCTGCAAAAGCCGCAGTTGGTGCAAAGACTGCTAGTGCTAATGCCCCAATCATCCATTTTGGTGCTGTTTTCTTCATTCGAATCAAACTCCTTCATAAGTTAGTTTTGCAAGAACAACTTCTTACAAGTCCAATTTACTAGGCTAATATGTCGGGTAAATGTCCACCTTATGGAAAAGTTGTGGGAAAGCTGAGGATGTCTACTACATATTATTCCTTAATAAAGTTTCATCTGTATATAAACTATAGCCAGCATTTGTCCAAGAAAGCTCAATAATTATCCCCAAACTATCGTAATATCTTATCGTTTAATAATTGACTCCGTATTTCAACAAGTTCACTAGTAAGAATAGAAAAATAATAAGTTCATTTAATTCTACTTTGAATAAGACAAAAGGCGATGCTACTTTTATTGTAGTATCGCCTTTTAAAGACCAGTAAAATAATTCAGTATTAGCTTTTATCGTGACTATATTCTTTTACTTTAAATCTTCAATCATATTAATAATGACTTCGGAGATATTTTTTATGGTTTGTTCAGAGAAGTCAAAATTAACACCTGTATTTCGATAAATCTCCGCGATCGGTAAATTCCAATCCATACTTGCGCCTTCTTTAAAGAAAGTGATAGCTTTCTCTGGATTCTCGCGATAGATTTGAAACAGTTGTAACGCTCCTAGTTGTGATATTGCATATTCTATATTATAGAAAGGATACTGAAAATAGTGGAAAGACTCAATCCAACGTGTTCCAATTTCTGCCTCGAAACCTAAAATATCAACTGATGAATACTGGAATCTTTTGCTGATTTCAAGATATTTTGCATCCCGTTCTTCGGGTGAATGGTATGGATTAGTATAGAGCCAATGTTGGAATAAGTCTCCTGCTAGTGGAGAAATTAGCATAGAAAATGCACGATGCATTTGTTCACGCTGAGCTTTCTTGCATTCATTGTGTTCAGGGTAAAAAATATCAAGTTTGTCCATCAACATTAGTTCTAAACTATGGGAGTAAAGTTCAGCTACTTCCTCACGAAGATATTGTTCTTGCATACTACTCTCATTAGCAAACTGCTTATAAAAATGGATTGCATGACCTAATTCATGTATAAGAGCATTAATAGCATTAAACGATGGGCTAAAGTTGGAATAAATGAATACATTTTTTGTTTTTGGTAATGTAAAACAAACAGCTCCTGGCGCTTTATTCTTTCGCTCCCCCACATCAATTAATCCTTGCTTTCGAATGTACTGAAATCTCTCCTGGAAATATGGATCAGTCTTACCAAGCATTTTTTCTACTCCATCCAATAAATCATTTAAATTGTTGAATGGAGATTTTTGTAATGTACAAGGACTGAGATCCCATGGACGATACTTTTCTATACCAAGTTCTATTTCAAAGAGCTTCGCCAAACGTTTCCATGCTGGGATAACATACCTTTCAACAGATTCATGAAAAGTGTAACAATCTTGAATACTGTATTCTCTATTTTTTAGTTTAAATATATAGTCACGATAATTGCTAAATCCAGCATTACGTGCCATTTGATGACGTAATTTTACAAGTTCATTCATAATATGGTCTACAGCAGGTTTTACTTGCGTATGCGACTCAGATAAAGCGCGCCATGCTCGTTCCCGAATTTGCCTATTTGGACTATCTAACATTGCTTTTATGTAGGAATAAGATTTTGTTTCGCCATCCCATTCAATTGTTATACCAGCCAAAATTTCTCTGTATTTGGTTATTAACTCTTGTTCCCTCACAGTAAGCGAGATATTTTTTTCATTAAACATCTTACTCTTTTCTAGCCTTACTTTACGCATATATCCATATTTTTCATCTTCCAGCAATTTTGAGAACGGACAATTGCTAAATTTCTTATCAAACTCTGCACTATATTTTGTAAGAAGTGGCTGGATATTGGTTTGGTCATACATATATAAGTCGCGATTATTTGTGTTCTTCGTATCCTTATAAAAGTTGATTTGATGACTAGTTATTAGTTCTTCAACTTCAGCAAATAATAAACGTTCCTCAACTAGCCACCTCTCTAATTCAGAAACAGAAGAAATGTCATGTTGAAGAAGTGTTTGTAGTTTATCTTCCATTTTTTTTGTATCATAAAAATTATTCACCCCATTACACTCTAGGAATCCTGAGATATTAGACATAAACACCCTCCTTACTTTCATTCTCGATTTATAAGTAATATGATAATTTCTATACAATAAATGAATGCCCTTCTTTCACAAAACTGCCCCGTTAACTGAGTAAGTCTGTTTTATTGCTAGTGTACATTTATTACTAAAAAGCTAATGTGAATTATTATCCTATGCCAGGTGCTTTACAGTTTGTATGCAATCTCTAGCATCTCTACATAGATCTTCTATGAGAGTATTATCACCCGATTATTGAAAATTCTTGTTTCTATTTGCTGATCAATCATGCTACTTATTTTAAGCTGCATTGATCAGATCTGTTTAAGAACACTAAACACTCTTCATAATTAAAATTCCACAGGTGGACAAATTTCAATATATGATTCGTGATCAATTCATTACGGTAGCTCCTTACCTTCAAGATTTCGATATTCTGTAGGTGAGCATTTTTTTATAAGCCGAAACACCTTATAAAAATTTGATGGACTCTGGAAACCAACTTCATAGCAAATCTCAAGATTCGTTCGATCCGTGGTTTTAAGAAGGTGTGCTGCCTTATCGACTCGTATTTTTTCCAAATATGTACGCGGAGTTTCTGATGTTTCTTGTTTAAATAATCGTTCAAGATAATAAGAGCTTACACCAACATGATTCGCAACATCCTGTAAGACCAGCTTTTGTTTATAGTGATTTACTAAGAAGGCAATTACATTATTTACAAGACCAATATGCGGGGAATGAACGACCTCTGGCTGACATCTCTTACAGGCTCGAAAGCCCGCCTTCTCAACCTCATTGATGTCATGGTAGAATTCAACATTTATTTTTTGGGGTTTTCTAGATCTACAGGAAGGTCTGCAATATATTTTTGTTGTTATCACTGCCGTAAAAAATATCCCATCATACGTTTTATCACAAGCAATGATTTTCTCCCACATTTCATCAAATGAAAGATTAGTTTTACAAACCATTGAGCTCGTCATCCTCATATAAAAGTGAAGTATCTTTTGACTCCCATATTTGTCTCGCGCACTTTTCTAAATAGGCAATACTCTTATCAGATAGTGCATTTCCAAAGCTTAAGCGTTTAACCCCTAATTCTTTAATCTTACTACAATTTGTTAAGCCGGGTACAGATAAGACATTAAGAGGAACGTTTACATGTATAGCGATTTCCTTAATCTCATCATCTTCGGTCAAACCAGGGACAAAAATCCCACTAGCCCCACTCTCCACATACACCTTTGCACGATCAATGCATTCCAAGAAAGGGCTTTCCATTTGAAAATAAGTATCTATCCTAGCATTAATATAAAAATCTTTATAGCCATTCTGATCTAACGCCGTTCTAATTTTTGATAAAAGGTTACAGTGCAGCGATATTTCTCTTAACCCTTTTTGTTTTTTGAGTGAATCCTCAATATTAATTCCTACCACCCCAACATCGGCAGTCCTTAATACATTATCAACAATCGTTTCCACGTCTTCACCATAGCCAGCCTCAATATCTGCAGAAACAGGGATTTTCACATTTTCAGTGATCGATTTGATTATACCCAAATGTCTATCAAAATCAATCAATTCACCATCCGCATATCCAAGGGAGTTGGCAATTCCCCAACTCGTCGTACCAATGGCTTTTAATCCTTCCTTTTCGAGAGTTAAGGCAGATAGCAGATCCCACGCATTTCCTAAAAGGAAGATCTCCTTTGAATTATGAAGCTCATTAAATTCCTGAATTTTCGCCATTTTAATTCCTCCTCTTTGTTTGTACCCCATTCTACAACGAATCTATATCTAATTCGTCCTCATTCTTGCTCTTATGGTCGAAACAAAAGAGTGAAGTTATCAATGACTACTCTATTAAGACCCTCACCCCTTGTATTTACATCAATTATTTTCCTAATAAATGATTTATCTATTAAAGCGTACATGGTTATACTCTCGAAATCTTGCTATAATGCTTGTTATATCTCCCCCCTATAAGAATACAGAGAATACAAGGTGAAAAATGATGCTCTCATTTACTAGATTAATTAAATGCAAACCCCCAATTCCGTAATTTCAATATAAGCTAATTGAGATTTTCGAATTATAGGGGGATATTAGAAGTGAAAAATAAAATCTCAACACCATCATTGTTGCTGTTAATTATCCTTGTGGGTTTCCCACAAATTAGTGAAACGATATACACACCTTCATTACCGGATATAGCCAATAGCCTACAAGCAAGTAGTAACATGATCCAACTGACACTCAGTATTTACTTCCTAGGTTTCGCCTTTGGAGTTTTTTGCTGGGGAAGGCTTTCTGATTCCATAGGACGGCGTCCCGCATTGCTTTGGGGAATTTTAGTTTATGGAGTAGGAAGCTTAGGGTGTTACCTGTCTGACTCGGCTGAATGGTTATTGGTGAGCCGATTCATTCAGGCTTTTGGCGCTAGTACCGGTTCAGTGGTTACACAAACCATTCTGCGCGAGAGTATCGAAGGAGCCAAACGTCATGCAGTGTTTGCACAAATTTCTGCAGCTCTTGCCTTTACCCCGGCAATTGGGCCATTAATTGGCGGGTGGATAGATCAATCGCTTGGTTTTAGGGCTGTTTTCTTCACTCTTGTTGTTATGAGCGTTGCCATTTTTATGTACACGTTTGTTTCTTTGCCTGAGACAAGAGTGTCAAAACCTTCAAATATAAACACACTTTCTGTGGCTAAGCGCTTGGTTTATGACAGTAAAATATGGGCATTTGGGTTTCTCATCGGAACGACAAATGGCATAATATTTAGTTACTATGCCGAAGCCCCATTTATTTTTATTGAATTTTTTCACATGAGTCCTGGCATGTTCGGTTTTTTTGGTATTTTTGTGGCGATGTCTTCCATATTCGGTGCAATGTTTTCGAAAAAACTGCTTACTAGATTCCCAGCAGAAAAAATCATCCTTATTGGCACCACGGTAACTGCTGTGGGAGCAGTATTGTTCACAGGTCTCGCTTTTTATGGAATGAGCCCTTCCGTAATATTTTTGGGTTTAATGGTAGTCTGCATCTTTATCCTCCTACTGGGGATTGGTATGGCTATTCCTAACTGCCTAAGTTTGGCGCTTATCAATTATAGTGATGTACTTGGTACAGCGGGTGCCATTTTTGGATTGGGTTACTACGTTATTGTCAGCCTTATTACGAGTGGCATGAGTTACCTTCACAATGATTCATTAGTAACGATGCCTATGTATTTTCTCGTACTGGCGACAATCATGGTCCTTGTAAGCAAAAAGATTGTTAAGCATGAAACAAGGTAACCTATTATCATGAACAAGGCCATGATTCTAAATGGTATGTCCGGTCCGTGGTAGATCGTTTAAACGTCTGAAAAGCAGTAAAGATCCTGTAACAATCGGGAAAGGGCTGTCCCAAAAGTCATGTAATTGACTAAGGGATGGCCCTTACATTTTTGATCTCCAGATATTTGATTATGTAGATAGTTTCCATAAAGTCCGCCTGTGGAAATCAATAAGTATCTTTGCGTCACTAGCACAATATACTCAACAAGTCCATATTTACATAATTATTGACTCAACGATCCAACCTAACCGAACTAAATCTAAAGGGATATACACTTCGTCACCGTTAATCTGCCGATGTAAAATCGGTCGTTCAAAAAATTCCTCTACTGATTTCTCATCTTTTCCCCTTCTTCTACTGCTTTCTTCAAATAAGCTCTCTAAAAACCAATTATGCTGTACAACATCTAACCTCGCTTTATGAAAAATAACAATGTATATTGCTTACCAATAGGTCTAACAAATATCTATTAGTTACAAAGAAAGAAAAAATCCCCCGCCGTAACGAGGGTGTGTGTAACTTGGTTTCTCCATTCAGTTACCCTACCGTGGTGAAATCAGGGTTTTTCGATTAATAGCATTGTCGAAAACCATTTTTACTTTTTTCTCGGTTACTGATTTTGCTTTTCAGTTTCATTATTAGCACCTATATTAAAAGTTTCAGACGTTGCCTCAACTGCAGCTTGCGTAGAATCGCTAGTAGCTTCTAAAGCACTCTGTGCAGCATCTGTTGCATTTTCAATTCCTCTTTTAACCATATTAGAGGTTTCCCCTACAACTGATTGATCTTGATTTTATAAAAAAAATTGTTTGTTTTTGTTCGTAAAGCCTACGCGCAATCTCAAACAGTTACACGGATATTCTTACCAGTTGTTATCCAATTGATTCACGTGGATCAGTTTTTTTATTCCTTATTGCTCTTCCTTTCATTAGAGGTATACCTAGAAATAACGTAATCGTGTATTTTTATGGAGCTTCGTTTGCACTCCTATTTGGGAATACTGTGCATTATTAGGAGGGCAAATCAAAATGAGAACTGATGGAAACAAGAAAACAATGCGGTTTTGGATATTTTCAGGCATCGTTGCTATTGCCGCTTCGCAGTTGCCATTAATACTGAAAAATAGGAAACAAGATGTTCAAGAAAAGCAGCAACAACAAAAGAGACCTTGGTGGTTAAGACTGCTTATTTGGACTTTTATAGCTTTTGCTATTTGGGGTGTTTTTCGGTTGATTGACTTTTTTACTTAATCCAGGTCCAATTTCTGGAACAAAAAAACCGATTTTTCCTATGCTAAGGAAGAATCGGTTTTTAAAATTTTTTACAAGAGATATTCTGCATGATACCGTTCAAATACAGCTAGATAATAATCGAAGCTACCATTTTTCCGATCACAATCAAATGTTTCAATCATACCAACAATATTATTGTCTCTATCAACTGCAATAAATTTTCATAGACGCAACGTGAGCACCTTTAAATAGCCCAATGCTTTGCTTTTTCCATTTTAAATTATTTGATTGAGTGTTTCCTGTGATCTAAAAGGAGTTCGAATGAACGCAAAGTGAGGTAATATCTTAAAGTTTGATTAATTTATTTTCTTATCGAATGACTTGTGCGAGCCGTCACAGTTGGGCTGCTTTTGAGATAGTCCACAAGTGCAATCATTTAATCCCTTTCCATTGAGAATTTGCTGGATATATTTTTCAACCCTTGACTCTCGAGTTTTGGATTGTTTGGGTTGAGAAAAATAATGAATGTATGCTCTTTGCCGTCCCGGCGTCAATGCTTCAAAAGCAGTTTTAAAAGCAGGGATTTCATCGAATTTATTTTGAAGTTCTTCAGGAATTATGAATTCTTTCTGCTTTTTAAATTTCACTTCCAAACCGGCTTTTTCAACTTCAATGGCTTCATAAATATAGGCTTTCAAGATGGTTTCCATTTTAACTATTTCTTGAACATTGGTGAACCGAATCTGGCGCGCCGCCTGTACATTCTCCGTTTGTTGGATTAAAATCCCATGGGCATCCTGTAACAAGGCACCTTTGTGAAACAAAAGCGCACAATATTCTTTAAATCCATGTATTAAAACTATGTTTTTTTTCTCAAACGTGTAACAAGGATGCATCCACTTAAATTCTTCGGTCAGCTCACAGTCAAGAACGATATTTCTCAACTTCTCATATTCTTCCTTCCACTTTTTGGCTTTACTTAAATATTCATCAACTTTGAATCATTGAAAAGAAATGATTACAACCACTTACCTTCAGCAACAACAAAAATCCTGCCGCCTACTTGTATGGAAAAGTTTCCATCCTTATTATTAGCTTTTACTTTCAATAGTGATTGCCTCCCAATGGAATAACCTTGTTCAACATCATAGTTTATTTCATTACTATTGAAAAAGTTATGTTCTAATAAATAACCTGCTAAATTTCCATTGGCACTTCCAGTTGCAGGGTCTTCTAAATGTCCCGACGTAAACATAAAAACCCTTGCGTGTAGATCATTTTCTAGGTTAACCGTTTCTAAAGCAAACACAAGAAGATTGGCATTTCCTATTTCCTCTAACAGTTCATCATATAACTGATGATTTATTTTACACCGATTTACTGCATCCAAAGTCTTTATATTTACAATAATGCTTGGGAAACCAGTTGAAACAACTTGAATTGGAAGTTCAGTATTTATATCATTTGAATCAATTTGTAGTGTTTTTGCAATAGTTTCAATGTCTATTTTTGGACCAAAAACAGGTTGATTTTGTGTCATCCAGGCATATTGCTCATTAAATGCCACCGGAACTTGTCCAACGTTAAGGTTTAGTTTAATTTCTGTAGCTTTATTATCTTCCAAAAAACGTTTAATGATATACGCAGTACCAATTGTAGGATGTCCTGCAAACGGAATTTCTGAGTCAGGCGTAAAAATCTTTACATCATACCCACCATTTGCTTGTAATCCCGGCATAATGAAAGTTGTCTCTGAGAAATTTATTTCTTTAGCAATTTCCTGCATTTCCTTTTCGTCTATATTCCCATCAGGAATACAAACAGCCAACTGATTCCCCTCAAATTTGTTTTCTGCAAAGACATCAACCATGTAAAATTTCATTTCAATTCCCCTTTTTTCGTAATTTTCAATCACTTGATAGTTTACTTTGGTTATTTCGATTAAATAGCGAAATAATATTTTTTCTGTTCACCTGCTGTATAGAAAGTAGATTTCTGATATAAATTATAGTCAATATAATCAAAGAAACGAATGCAGGTGTAACAATGAATGGTCGAAAATGGCTTATAAAAAATAAAAATAAGGCTTTGAAGGAACCTGTTCATGAGAAGGCAGTTAGTTCTATTTCAAGAGACTTACAGATAAATGAAAAGGAGCTTTATTCACTGTTTGATGAAGCACCCGATCTTAAAGTACATCACATTAAGCTAAATGGAGAAACAAATGCAATCCTTACCTACTTAGAGGGACTTACTGATAAAAAGACAATTCAATCAAATATCCTCAAACCTCTAATGACTAAAATGAAATCAATTGATCAGCTTTGGTCTTCTAATGTGATTTATAGCCATATAATTTGTACGCTCTCATGGACAGAAATTGAAGCTGCACTCCTTGAAGGGAATTGTATCTTATTTGTTAACGGTGAAGAGAAAGCAATTATTATAGACTCTCAAGGTTGGCCACAACGTTCTGTGGAAGAACCCCACTCTGAAACGATGTTAAAAGCTAATCATGAAGGATTTCTTGAGACGGCTTCACAAAATATTGCTCTTATTCGTCGATTCTTGCCCAATCGAGAGTTAAAAATCAAGCAATATAAAATTGGAGAAAGGGCAAAGACTAACATTTATCTTATATATTTACGTGATGTTACTAATCCTATAATTATTGAAGAATTAGAACAACGCATCAATAGTTTCACAGTAGACACTTTGCTTACTACAGGTGAATTAGAGCAATATATCGAAGATGCAACTTTTAGCCCATTTCCACAATCAATACTTACTGAAAGACCCGATGCGACAGCTATGCATATTCTTGAAGGAAGAGTAGCAATTATTGTTGATCGCTCCCCTCGGGTACTAATTACACCCGTCAATTTTCTCACTTTTTTTCAAACAATTGATGACTATAGCTTACGTTGGTACCTTGCCATTTTTGTACGGCTCTTGCGATTGCTAAGTTTTTTCATCGCCGTTTTTCTACCAGCCTTATATATCGTAGTAATAGCCTTTCATTATGAAGTGCTTCCTATGAAATTGATTTTATCAATTAGTGAATCAAGAGAACATGTTCCAGTATCGCCTTTTTTGGAAGCTATACTTATGGAATCAACACTTGAATTGTTACGAGAAGCTGGGATTAGGCTCCCTTCAAACATTGGACAAACGGTAAGTATTGTAGGAGGTATCGTCATTGGTCAAGCAGCAGTTCAAGCAGGGTTAGTAAGTAACATCATGGTTATCGTCGTCTCCTTAACGGCAATTGCATCCTTTATCGTTCCAGTTTTTGATATGGCTTACTCCATCCGCTTAGTTCGGTTTCCCATGATGATTCTTGGCTGGATGTTTGGGATGGTTGGCATCGCCATGGGCTTCATGATAATACTCGCACATTTAGTTACAATGGAATCCATGGGAACTTCTTATGGAACGCCCTTATCTCCAATGAAATATTCCGACTGGAAAGATTCTGTGATACGAAGCCCTCTTCGAAATTTAAAAAGAAGGCAAAGCGGCCCCCGTCCCATTCAACGAAATAAAAAATGATGGAATATACCTCAGAAGGAGTAGCTATGAGATCCCAGTCAATCAATAACATTTCCCTAATGCAATACATATTCATCATTCATGGGACACAAGTAGGTATTGGTATTCTTACTCTCCCACGTGAATTGACAGAGATTGCAGGAACAGATGGGTGGATTTCCATTTTAATTGGTGGGGCATTCTCAATTCTTGTAAGTATACTCATAACGAGCATCATGAAAAAACACCCTGATAAAACCTTGTATGATTTGCTTTTGATATATTTTGGATCTTATCTCGGTACTCTTGTAAACTTCATTGTAGTTTTATATGGTGCATTAGCTACTATTACAGTTATTTTTACAACCCTTTTTGTTATTAATGTCTGGGTCCTAGTTGAAACCCCTACTTACTTAATTTTGGCGGGGTACCTCATTCCTTTATTTATTATTGGAAGTAACGGAATAAAGGCATTAGGACGATATTCAGAGATAACTTTTTATTTTTCTATCTGGATGCCAATCTTACTTTTATTTCCCTTGAAAGATGCACATGTATTGAATCTATTGCCAGTAGTAAAAGAAGGTTGGTATCCTATTATCTCTGCCGTAAGAACTACATTTTTATCTTTTTTAGGATTTGAAATGGCATTCTTTTTTTATCCTTATTTAACGTGTAAACAACACGCAACGAAAGGCATTATAGTTGCAAACTTATTGTCGCTGGGTATGTTTTTAGTAATTACCATGGTTAGTTACCTTTTTTTTAGCCCTAAAGAAATTACCCAGTATGAGTGGCCTACTTTGACTTTATTAAAGGTAATAGAATTTTCCTTTCTTGAAAGATTTGAGATCATTTACCTATCCTTTTATATGTATGTTCTCTCGACCACCTGGTTACCATACACCTATGTGACCATCTTAGGCAGCCAAGCTATATTAAAAAAAGGGTCTCACAAGAAACATCTGCTTATCTTTATTTTTCTCTTGCTACTTATCTCTATTTTCTTTCAACCTTCCTATTTACAAATAGCCAAGCTAGCTAAAACATGGGGTAGTGCTGGATATATTATGGGCTATGTGTTCCCGGTTTTACTTGGATTCTATATCATACTCCACCACTTCTTTAAGACAAGGAAGTCTGCCTAATGAGACAAGGAATATATAAATTTGTTATTGTCATTCTTATTGTTGTTCTAACAGGCTGTACTGACAGGATTGAAATAGAAGATGCTACCTTAATTTTATCATTAGGGCTCGATTTAGATGAGAAGAATAATCTGGTCGTGTATGAGAGAAGCCCTATTTTTAGGCGGGGAACACATGGTAAAACAGATCATACTGGTGTGCATGCTGCTACTGTTCAACGATCGTATTCGAATTTTGAAGCACTTATTTCTACATCAATATACAATGGTAAGACACAGCTGTTATTCATTGGCAAACGTTTGTTACAACGTAAAGAGATATTTCCTTTTTTGGATTCCTTAAATAGAGATCCCGAAAATGCAACAAACTTAAGAGTAATAGCTGTTGATGGCCCAGTTAGCGAAGTGATCAATATGGAACCGAAGGATAAACCACGCCTCTCCATTTATATAGCACAACTTGTTGATACGTCTGCACTACGGCATCTTACAACTAAAGTTACCCTTCGTCAATTTCACTACATGATTGTTGAACCAGGTATAACGCCGATTATTTCAGAAATAAGAAAAGATCAAAAAGAATTGAGAATCTTAGGTAATGCACTTTTAGACAAAAAAGGATATTATTGTACATCCCTCAACCTTCGAGAAACACAGCTGTTAGAATTATTGAGAGACACTCAAAGAACACCATATGAGTTCACCTTTCCAGTGAGATTGCCAGGCAACCACAGTAAAAACAAAAAAAATATTTCAATATCAATTAAACCTAAGAAACTAAAAATAACTACAAATTATCATAATGGAGTTCCACAGTTTGATATTGATATTAAATTAGTAGGAAACATAACTGAACGTACATTTAATATGAATCTAGATAAGGAAGCGAATAAGAGGATAATTGAAACAATAGTTGAGGAAGAAATGAATAAACAGATGGCAACACTAATTAAAAAACTGCAACGATATCAAGTAGATCCGATAGGACTTGGTCTTTACGTCAGGGCTTATCACTATAACGAATGGAAAGCTATTGAGAAGGAATGGCCAAAGACCTTTGCAAAATCCACTATTCGTTTTACTCCACATGTAGAAATTAAAAATATAGGTGTACTTCATTAGACTTACAATTTTAAACTGTATATAGAGTAAAAAATAAAACCCGGAAAACAATATAACTGGTTTCAATCTTTTTTATTGGTGATCTCATCATATTCGCGTTTAAGGTACTCATCATAACCATGTCCTTCTTATCTAACAGTCCTTCTGCTTTCGACAAATTTAAATGAAGGAATACAATTTGTCGCTTTCGTCTTAAAAGTTTTATGGAAATACCAGAATCAAAAGTTGAATAAAGGCGGCGGCAGTCTAGGACTATTTTGCGTCCGAACCTGCCACTACCTGTTTATTTGTGATCAGACTAAAACTTTTTTTCAAAACTTGACTACTTAGTTCTTCAAATAGCGTATGACGTTACTGTTCCTGGTCTAAGACTAAGGATGATCATTGTAGCGTTACAGCTGTATGGCTCCGGGGATAGTTTTAACCAAAGTCAGTACAAAAAAGAAGCTGTATAATCCAAAATGCGGCTGTTTTTTTTTGTCATATCAAACGGTGGTTCAATATAAACTGTAAAGACAAGTATTCTTCTAAATAGGCATTACCTAAAAAAGTGTATTAACTGCAATCGCCAATAGGATCACTCCACTTACGATTGTACCGAATTGGCCTAAGGTGAAAGATCCAATACGAATAGATGCTACTTTTCCACCTATGGCAACCCCTCCCCAGACTGATATGAAGCTGAATATTGCAGCGGTTACAGAAATGGCATGTGGTGACAAGCCAAGTAAACCGGCACCCAACCCGTTGGTTACTGCATTTGCCGCAAGTGCAATGCCAAGAATAAATGCCTCCCCCAAACCAATATCTTGAGATTTATCAAAGTCGACAATTTCTGGATTTTTTAGTATTTTCGTAATACTTTTGACGGGTGTTCCAGTTATTTTGCTCTCTTCAACAATTGCTGGTTTTTTTCTTGGTATAGCCAATAAAATGATTCGTACCCCAATTACGAATAACAATAAAGCTCCGACTAAAATGGGAAGGACTCCCGGGATAATAGTATTGAGGAACTGACCGAATAGAATACCTGCTTCACTTAGGATAAAACAAATGACCGCGATCATCAGATTGGAAAGCAGTCCAATGCGAATTTTTCGAATGCCATAAGATATGCCGACACCTAAATTATCAATGCTTGATGAAATAGCAAAACCTAAGATGATCAGCCAACCCATTTCTTCACCACTCCTCTTAATTTTACAGTTAATGTATTTAAGGTGTTGAAGAAAAGTGCTTTTCCTACAAAAATTTATTGAGAATTTTTCAACATCTTTATTCATTACATCGTTGTAAGGAGTGAAAATGATATGATTTTAGACAATAGAGATACGAATCTTGGATCGCTCATAAAGACTGTATTGAAGGAACGTTCGCTATCGATGCGCAAACTTAGTGTTCTTACAGGAATAGATACAGCTACTATTTCACGTATTGTGAATGGGAAACAACGACCAAAACATGAACATTTACAACAGTTTGCATACCACTTAAGCGTTCCCTTGGATAAGTTATTTCAAGCTGCAGGTATTGATCTTGGTCTTGGTAAACCACCGATCGATGATCATACAGGCATACACTCTTCTATTGATACCATTCAGGAAATCCTTGCATCCTCAGATTATTTTGATCATCAATTTACCACGGAGCGAGTTCAGGCGGAGTTAGTCAAGTATGAAAGATATGCATTAACGGAAGAAGGAAAACAAGCCATTGTTAAAGGGTTTCCAGTTAAAATTGAACAAGTAAGTGGAGCAGGACCATTTATTGAACAATTAAGATTCATGTATGAAGAATATTGCATAGAAAATGTAGAAATGACGAGACGTGCGTTACTTGGCAGTGCATTATTGTATTTTGTATTATCGACAGATATCATACCTGATTACATTTTCCCGATTGGTTATCTCGACGATGCGATCGCTGTTCAACTTGTTGTGAAACGACTATCCCAAATGGACAATTCGATACAATCCAATAAAGAGATATAATGTACTTCATTTTTTATAACATAGTGAGTTTTCAAAGAAAAAGGCAAGAACGGTCGTTGACCACTCCTGCCTTTTTGCAATTTATTCTGATAGATGGTCAAAGGAAAACCACCCATAACCAGTTTTTTGTACCTTCAAACGCCTACTGTCTTTCTAGCGATTTTGAGTCATTAGTCTTAAGATAACATCCCTTTTTGACCGTGTTTATCGTCCATTTCCTTTCGTATCTGTTCGCGAACTTCTCTTTCTATTTTCATGCGCAGCTCGTCTTCTAATTGCTTATTAGTACTTTCATCTTTTTTATTCGTAACCGTATCATCACTAAGCATACCTTGAGTTCCCAGCCTAAACTCTTTTAAAGTTGTTCCTACAGCTCTCCCTAACTGTGGAAGTTTTGATGGCCCAAACAGTAATAAACCAAGAATTAGTAACAATAAAATTCCTGTTAGATTAGGTATATGCATGTTTTTCACCCCTTAAAAAATTTTCTCTGATATTATGCCATTGAATTTAGGAATAAATATGAAAAATCGGAATATTAATGATTGGATTTTTTGTATATTCAAGCCTTCATATACCTTTTACGAATTTTACCAGATTATGAATAATGCAAAAATATTGCCGATATATCATGAAATAATTATTTTCACATATTTCATGACATATTGGCAATTTTATATTCCTATTTATTGGAACCTATTTATCAAGTCAATTTCACTAACGGCAAGTGCTTTGCTGAAGTTTCTTCAAAAACTTTTATTAGTTCATATCCTCTAGAGAACTTCCAACTAAGAAGTCCTAATATTGCATATTTAAAAGACTTAAAATCACCTCTAATCGTTATCGATAACGTGAACATAGAAAATGCAATACTCAATATCCTATAGTTTCCTATGTGAATTGATCTCAATACGCACTATTTTGAAGGACAGTACATATAGCAGTTGTTGCAACAATATTCGACTTGTTATCATTCCAATATCCTCCTTATAGTCTTGAAAACAGATAAGGAAAAAATATTGAAATAGGTGTACGTCCATTGAGATCATTTTGACAAAATTGCAACGACTGTTGGGAATTGTCAATAGTAGGATACAAATAATTGATATTCACAAGTATAAAAATGGCGGTTCATATATTATCACTTTCAAGGCGTTGCAACGAAATACTTGGACAACTACCTTTATTGGTTCCGTTGGCTTGAATTAGGGAAAAACTTAGCCTTTGACAATCAAGTTGTACAAATGCTTATTTCATCTTGTCAAAAATCTAATCATACTACTGTCCAAATGTTAAGGAGTGCATAATAAAAGACCCCTATCGAAAGGTCTGAAACACATTCTAAGATTGTACCCTTTTTCTCTTGAAAAGCGACAACATTGCTAATAGCAATAGCACAATTCCAGTAATCATATACCAGCCTTGACCTTCGTAAGATAACATCAAGGTAAGTTCCCAAAAGTTTGACGGACCAGAATTGGCACAACCATTACAGTACGGATAAGCAAATATAAAAGGCAGTATCCCAATGAATGTAACTATTATTCCTAAAAACAATGATAACATAGAGGTTTTTTTCATGTTTTTTCCTCCTGTCTTCTTAGATTTATTTTATCATGATATCTGAATTTTTTAACTTTTTGTTGTTATATTATTTTGTTTTAAAAAGCAACAATTTTTTAGAAAACAGCCTTTCAAAAAGAGGTAACTCGTTTTCGATTTTTACTTGTTCTTTTTTCCATGCTTCATAGGCTTCTTTCTTCTTACGACCACGTTTTTTCGTTTCTTTAACCGATGGTTCCACTTCAACTTCTTCTTTTTGTGGAGCTTGGTCTCGAGCTTCTAGCCGGTCCAATGCTTCCAAGTAGACCAGGTCCCCTTCGCGGATCATCATGCGCATGGCCTGATAGCACAGCCGCTCGAAGTCCTTGCCGCTCTGCTTGTCGACAAATATAAACCGGTCTTCAACGCCCAGCTCCCGAAACTCTACGAGCTGCCGTTCCGGATTTTGGTCTTTGTCCGATACCCGGCCATATGCCAGCTTAAAGCAATCCACTCTCCCCTAAATATGTATCAAAATGTGTACATGCGATTTGATACGTTCCTAAAATCATTTTAGTACATTTTGATACACTTACGTCGCACAAAAAACAGGACGGTTTTCGCCCTGTTAATCATAAAATGAGCTTCCCTTCTCTTAATTGCATCGTTCGCATTTTATTTTTTGACCGGCGAACGTCAGAACGCTCCGCCATTCACAAAGATTTCAAAATGCAAACCTGTGCTTGAGCCGAAAAACTCCGACCACATACCCTTATATGAACGGTACCGCCGCACGCAATGATATACCCTTACGAATTGTCCGTAGCCTACAAACCCATCATACCGAGGCGCTCCTTTTTTACAAAAGCTATTTTTCCTTTTATTCCTTCATACCCCGGTTACTGGTTTTCTTTACCGTTCTGTTCATACCATGGATTTAAGTGAACCAAGACTTCTTCGACATCTGGATGATGATTCATGATCGATTGTTTAATATGCCTGGAAATATCATGTCCTTCTTGAACGCTAAATTCTGCAGGAACTCCAACTCTTACATCAACGATGATGTAATGACCGTGTTCTCTTGCTCGAATTCGGTCGATGCGCTTTACTTCCGGAACCGACTGAACCAAATTAATGAAATCATTCATTTTGTCCGAATCGACATTCTTTTCCATCAAAACATCAACCGATGTCTTCCCCATATGGATAGCCAACTTTAACACAAAATAAGCGACGACGATTCCCGCAATTGGATCTCCATAGGATAACAAAGAAATATGATAATAGTCACCAATCATGGCTAAACCGATACCGATTACCGCCGCAATCGAAGCATATACATCAGCAAGATGATCATAGGCCGTTGCGATCAAACCATTACTTTTTGTTTTTTTCCCAATTGACATCGTATAGACGTATAGAACTTGCTTCAAAACCAATGAAAATGCAGCTGCAATCAGGGCAATCAAGGTTGCTTTGTGTGGAGGTTCAAAGAGAACCGTTACAGAATGGTATCCCATGTAAATCGCAGCCAACGCTAAGATAATGGCAACAATACCCGCACCAACAACTTCTGCCTTTCCGTGTCCATAAGGATGATCTTCGTCGGGAGGTTGTTTAGATACACGCATGGAACTGAGTGCCGCTCCCGTTGCAACCACATCTCCTGCGTTGTGAATGCCGTCCGCAATTAATACTGGACTGTTAAATAATAAACCTACCATAAATTTGATAGCGGTTAAGACGATATTGCTGAGTAAACTGATCCATATGGCAAAAGCTGATTGTTTGTTTTCCTTACTCATAACTTACTCCTCCTGCCAAAACTTCTGCCTAGAGAAAATAAAAACTCTTGACCAGTCGGTTATGGGCCGGGCAATTTTTTTATTATGGATAAAAATACAATATTCATCCAAGATCGATCACCACATTCTTGTGAAATAGACATACATCGTTCCACATATTAAGGCTGGCCCCAACCTACCTGTCATCGCCGTGAAAGGATCGAGCCAGTTAAATATAAGATTAGCTCCACATATAATATCTGATGAACATCATGTGGGTCTAGAGAAAAAGTCTTGTCAATGGTTAATTAGCTTTACGCCTACCAAGTCTTTTTGACTCCTCTAAAAATTTTTCTAATAGGAAAAATAAGACAGACCGAAAAGACCCACTCCTTCCAGTGGACCTTTTTTGTGTTCTTAGAAGTATCTTTTCTTCCATACTTACTAAGGCTTTAGCCGTTTCGTGACAAACATGGATTTCCATAGAATGATTTCATACATAGCTATAGTTAGAAAGGAGCAAACCATGAAAATTCCTGCTACCGGATTCGTCATGGATTCTGGAGATGACGATGCCCAACATTCGCACAAGCTATGAAGGACGTACTCCTCTCCGTACGTCCTTTAACTGCCTGAGATCGCATCGGTTAGCATTCGAATCGATATATTTTAAGGATCTCCATAGTCTTGATTATTGGTCGGGATATATGGGATATGTTGTTCCTGTGTAAGGCGATTCCGTAGGAGCCCTGGGTATTAATAAAAAATTCTATTCATATTCTTATAAATGAAAACAATAAAAAGGATGGTAAAGTTAATTGATAAAAGTTAGAGTTAGTTTGCGGCCCATTGTTAGTAAGCTAAATTTACCTACTGTTTTAAAAACAACTATACTTCCGGGTGACTCAACCGAAAGATTATTTATTGCAACCCAGGTAGGAGAGATCTTTTACATAGGAAACGGAGTTATAGGGACTTTTTTAGATATTCGCCCGCGAATCATAAAACTAGGTGTTTCTAGTGGTGGATATGATGAACGGGGATTGATAGGGCTAGCATTTCATCCCGAATTTTATTATAATGGTCTGTTTTATCTCCATTATTCAGTAGCTGGAACCCAAGGTCCAGGTGCTCTTCCAGGTGCTTTTGAATCTTTTAAGCCTAACCCGTGTGATTCTAGAACCTTAAACCTAAAGTGGATAAATAGAGAAATTCAATATGATCATATTGATACAGTTGAAGAATGGATTCTACAATCGAATGGTCAACCTCAAAAACGACGGACATTACTTAGTATAAGAAGACCATTTTTAAATCATAATGGCGTCAATAGCCTAAACTTTTCACCTGAAACAGGAAAACTTGTTTTAACAACCGGAGATGGCGGATCAGGCTATGATCCATTTAATTTAAGCCAAGATGATATGGAAATCGCAGGTAAAATAATTGAAATTGATGTAGTTACGAATACATTTATCGATAATCCACCCGTAGTTACACGTTTTAATGAGCTACCCGTACCTATTCAGGAAACGCTTACGGTAATTGCTAAAGGAGTTCGCAATATACCAGGCATTTCATTTCAAAGGTTTTATAATCAGTATATCAAATACGTAGGAAATGTCGGACAGGATCTCGTAGAGTCGATTTTTTCATTCATTCATTATAAACCAATACCGGTTACTCAGCTTATTCAAGCTTCTTTAATGAAATCAGAACCTGACCAAGAAGGATTTATTAACTTTGGCTGGCGAGGGTGGGAAGGTGCTTTTCCTACTTCGATAATAACAGGCTGCTCTGCAAATCCAGCTTTGAATGAGAAAACAATTGCTTATTACGATGAAGCAGTAAAAACTTCAGTGCGACGTCTTCAGCCTCTGACAAGTTATTTTCATGAAGATCCCCGAACCGATAAGTTTAGAGCAACTGCACTTACAGGAGTCCAGCCATATATGGGAAATGAAATCCCCGATTTATCGGGAAACGTTGTGTTTACCGATCTAGCTCGGTATAAAGAATCTCAACTTCCGGTTAGAGGGGCTTTAGCTTATACCAGGGTAAGAACAGATTGTAAACTAAATGATTTTAATGTTATTGAAACCAATTATAATTTTGGGTCCGGGTCAGCTTATTATGTTAGTTTGGGAACGAATCTGAATCAAACCAGACTATATTTAGGGGTTTATGGCTCTATGAAAGTGGCTGATTCTAACCAAGGTACTGTTTTTGAAATTGTTCCATGATTCATAACTATAAAATTCAACTCCACCAATTGAAATTAAGTCATTTAAACAAGCTTCGGAAAATAAAGCGCTGCGTTTTGTAAGAACATGTTATGATCACCTTGCGGGAGCATTAGGAAATGCCTTCTAGAAAGACTATTAGAATTAAATTAGATACAACGTTTGCCTAAAACACGAGCAATAATGATCACTTCTGACGGAAAAAAGGGAATAAAAGAAACATTTTCTTTTGATTTTACAAACAACTAAGTTTATAATATAAAACAGCCGATTTAGCCTTAAAGTGGATAAATCGGCTGTTTTATGTTGAAATTTGCTTAACGTGTTTTCCCCCCGAATTGCTGGAAACACACCTATATAGACTGAACTATATGCTACAAAATACTTATGATAATGAAATCTTTTTTAAGAATAGACGTCTTTACGTGAAAGTGGAAATTAGATGCAATTGCACAAATATTGCTTGAAGCAATCAATTCAATATGTGGATCTGAATCCATTGAACTTGTATTACTTATCGAGTATTCGATTCGTATGAATTATACTAAAATTGTTTTTCATACTATAAAACTGCAAGCTTAGAGAGATTCCCATAGAAAAAATGGCAAAATAGATTAATGACATAGTACCCATTCCCATGGATATGACAATTCCTCCTAGTGTTGCCCCCATTGCACTTCCTAAGTAATTCATTGAGCTATGTAAAGCAACTACAGCACTTCCCTGCTTAGGTTGATAAGAAAGCAAAATATGTTGCTGTGGTGCTTGAGATGCCCATCCCATTGCTCCCCATATGAAGAACGGTACATATTTTACCATTGATAATTGTATCACAAGAGGAATACATATGATTGAACCTGTCAATGTAAGTAAAATCATTACCGTCAATACTTTAGGTTTCTTAAAATAGTCAAGTAAATATCCAATTAAAAAGCTGCCGAATAATCCTCCTAGACCCCAAGACCATAGATAGATTGTGATATCTTTCGTAGAAGTAAGTTCTTGTAATAGCGGAGACAAATACGTATATAATCCTAAACTTGCTATACTTGCAAAGAATGTAATTAAGACTGTTACAGTAACCCTTTTATCAATAAACATTGCCAGTCTTTCTCTAATTGCAGGTGGGGCACTAACAGGAATGTGAGGCAAGAACTTCAAAATAGTTATAGCGGCAATGCCACTAAGTATAACTACAACCCACATAGCAAATTGCCACGTAAAAATGCTAGCAATATACAGCCCTATGGGAACACCTAGTACAGTGCCCATACTCATGCCTCCAATTGTAAGACCCATGGCTCTCCCTTTTTTATCAATTGGTACTAACATGGTAGATCCCGCTACAGCTAATGGTGAAAATAAACCCGCACCAATACCAGCGATGGCCCGTGAAATGAGAAATACAGAAAAATTAGGTGATAATGCACTTAGAGCATTAGCAATTCCAAAGATTAACATAGATATCAAAAGGACTTTTTTTATTGGTCTTCCAGTAAGGATAGATGCGAACAAGGGTGCTGATATTGCATAAAACAGAGTGAATATACTTACAGCCTGTCCGACCTGATAAGCACTTTTATTGTATGTTTCACTTATTCCAGGTATCAATCCTGCAATGATATATGCATCGAATCCTAACGCAAACATGCCTATTGCCAAAAACAATACTCTTTTCATTAATAAACACCTCTTTGTCTTGAATGTTCCCTTTATCATAATCACCAACTATGTTAACGTTAGTATATAAAACTTACTTGACTAAATAAAATTAATAATTTAAATAGTTAGGATGAAAAAAATTCATGAGTATTGTAAAATACGAGATTTTCGAGGAAGTCATAAAAACTGGAAACTTTACAAAGGCTTCCGAAAATTTAAACGTTACGCAGTCAACCGTCAGTCATGCTATTTCAAATTTGGAAAAAGAATTGGGAATTACTTTATTTATAAGAGAGGCTCGAAAAATCCATTTAACGCCAGATGGAGCTAAAGCATATGAATTCATCCATGAAATTCTTAATCTAAATCGGAAATTGCTTCATACAAATTTCTCTGCTTCATCACAGTATCCAAGGGTTATTACGATTGGCTCATTCTCGAGCATCAGCAATTATGTTCTACCTCAAATTATTAAACAGTTTAACCATTTATATCCATTTATTAAAATTGTGGTATTCGAGGGAACATATGATGAAATAGATAATTGGATAAGCGAAAAAGTTATAGATATAGGTTTTACAATCTCTCAAAATCCTGATTTTATTTCTATACCTTTTCTGAAAGATGAACTACTTATCGCATCCTCAACGAACATAAAAATTGATAGTAGTGACTTTTCATTGCGTGAATTTTTCGCATCAAATAACATTATTATGCCGACAGCTTCTTACCGTACACAGATTGAAGAATTTTTTAACAATCACGAAATTATCCCTAATGTTCATTCTTATATTAGTGATTGTAGTACGATAGCAAAAATGATTAGCTTAGATATAGGAATTTCTATAGGTCCAAAATTATCTCTAAAAGCATTTGATTATATAAAACTGCATGAACTTCCAGATAAACACTATAGATATGTGTATATATCCCATCTTACTCATTTTGAGAATGGACATTATGTTAAAGAATTTATAAAAACAGCAAGGGAATTTGTATAATTCCCTTGCCACCACCTTTATCCCATCTATTACATCCACTTTGTTCGACGAACCTTTTTCGTAGACTCTTTAAATCAATTATCTGCTTTCAATACACGATCCATAAAAAAAAGAAAGCAATGTCACATATTATGATGACATTGCTTTCGATTGTTTTTTTCTTAGATAAATCTTGGGGATCATTTATTCTTGCTTTATTCTTGCTTTATTCTTGCTTTATTCTTATAGATTACTTACTACTCCTCTATCTGTATGAATAGTTACGGGAGCTGCTATAGCACCTTTTGTTGAAAATAGCCATCTTCTTCCTAATGGACCTAAAATGATAAAGGAACCATCTTCATACTCACCCATAAAATTCAGATAAGTATTATACGACAAATCCTCATTATCCCTAACAGGAATGCCTATTTTTTGCATCTGCTCGGCATATTCACTAATTTTATTTGTGGATAACCCGATTTCACTTATACATAGGACGTTGTTTGTTGAAAAATCGTGATCAATGGAAGTAGGGGATGTTTCTCTTCTCGAAATATACTCGACTATATTGCCTGCGGGATCTTCAAAATAACACGAATTAGCCTGTGTTCTTCCATCAAAATCAACTTCATCTATTCCATCTTCTTTTAGAAGTTTCACTCTCTCTGATAGCCATTCTTTTGCCTGTTTGAATAAATTCCTATGAATATTAAAGGCAAAATGATAGTAGTAGTATTTATTCTTATCATCTTTTATTAACTCAAGTTCACTCTCACCTATTTGAAATGAAGCGCTATGTTCGGTATGTGATAATAGTATGAATTGAAGAGTATCCTGATAAAATTGAACAGTCTTTTCAAAGTTGGAAATATATTTATTTCGACTTTACTAATCTTCATACATACTACCTCCCTTAAAATATTGAGATAAAAAATAACTACCCACTTTTATTCTACAGAAAATTCAAGATATAATCAAAATCTTCCCTATAAAATAATGATCCCCAATTGCTACTTTGCCATCGTGGATTGGCTATCCAAGAACGAAAGTCCTACCTTACTTCCTATGCTTCCCACCTGACATAACCCATAATTTATGAGAAAGCAGAAAAACCACCCTTTAAGTCGGAATTTTGCAGCCGTGCGCTCGTATTTTTTTCTAAGATTGGCACTTTTTTTATTAAGAATTAGACAGATTTCCTGATAACTTTTTTCCTCTACACAGCGCAAAATAAGCAAATTTCGTTCTTCAGCCGATAATCTGGACATTGCCTGGTGCACGAATTCATCAAAATAATTGTCTTCAATCTGTTGATCTACATGCTTATTCTGCTTCTCATCTCGATAAAAGAATGGCAAGTATCTCGCCAATTTTCGCTTTCGAATCACATCAACACATTGATTATAGGCAATCTTATACAACCAAGCTCCAAACGGTATTTTCTGGTTATATTGATGTAAATAACGAAATGCCTTTAAAAAAACTTCCTGCCCCACTATCTTCAGCTTCATAATGATTGCCTAGCATATGATAGCAATAGTGAAAAATCGATTTTTGGTAGATTTGCATGATTTTCTCGAATTTTTCAATACCACCTTCCAGAACGTCAGCAATATTTTGACGTAGATCAGCATCATCCAATCCACTCACTTCCTTTCACCCTATACAACGAATGATCTGCACCTAAATGTAACATGTAAAATAGATTTTTTACATAACGAATAACAAAGGACACACGTAACGCATGTCCCTTGTTATTCGCTATTATTAAAATCAGATTGGAATCGTTTGCCATCCAACACTTTTCCATTTTAACTAATAATACAACTTATGCACCCTTTAATTTTTACGGCAGCAAGACTACTGTTCCAACAGTTTGACGAGATTCTAGCAGACGATGGGCTTCAACTACATGATCCAGCGGAAAAATATGTTGTACAACAGGATTTAGCTGCCCGGTAGAGATTAATTGATACAGATGTTCTAATCCAGATTTCGCTATGTCAGGAAAGCTGGTTAGAAAATGTTCAATGTTGAATCCTACAATAGACTTATTTTTCAGTAATTTTACTAGATTGACTTGATCCCACTTTTCATTTGAGGCGCTTGCAGAACCGAAATAAATGAGACGACCAAAAGGCCGTAGTACATAGAGGCTACCTTTCAATATGTCTCCTCCCACCATCTCTAATATGATGTCTACACCCTTTCCTTCTGTATGTTCAAGTACTTTTTGAGTCCAGTTCGGGTCACGATAGTTAATGACTACATCGGCACCTAATGACTGAGCCAATTCTAACTTAGCTGGTGTACTTGCTGTTGCAATTACCTTGCCAGCCTTAAATGCTTTGGCTAATATAGCTAAACTACCGACACCACCAGCTGCAGCATGAATTAACACTGTATCCCCTGCTTGCATTCTCCCCGCACTCTTCAAAGTATGATAAGCTGTTTGCCCTTGTGTTAAGAGTGCTGTCGATTGCGTAGGAGTAATTCTTTCTGGAGAAGGAAGTAGCAAAAAAGAGGGAACTACGACATATTCCGCATAAGAGCCTGACGGTACTTGTGAAATTACATTCGTTCCTATTTTTATATCAGTAACACTTTCACCAATTTCTACTACTCTTCCCGCAACAACACCCCATTGACCTAAAACAGCCGGTAGTAGCTGTGGATATGGATAGGTACCTCTTCGTATCTGAACCTCAGCATAATTGAGACCGATTGCTTGTACTTGGATTAGTACTTCATTAGCTCCAACAATTGGTTTTTGTACTTCTACCACCTTTAACACTTCTGGACTACCGAACTCATATAGGTGAACAGCTTTCATCATACTATTTCACTCCCAGTTAAATTAATAGTTGAGTGAACATCTATAAAAATGCAAAAATATTATTTTGCTCCCACTAATCGAAGCGCTCCGTCAGCCATGGTAGCAAAAATAACAGGTTGATTATGTATTCTTGCCATTAAAGAAGTTCCTTCCGTGTAGCAAAGTAATGCTTTTGCTGTATCAGGCACCTGTTCTTTTGAGATCGTAAGTAGTCCTTGATTATTTGCTTCCATAATCCATTCTTCAAAGTAATTAGTAAGAAAAGAAAAAATCTCGATAACCTTATCATTAATAACCGGATCTTGCGTAGCAAGTTCTCCTCCGAGTAAAGCAAATGTACAACCCAAAACTGGTTTCCCTTCATTACTACGATACGAATGTAAATGATATGTACGCATGAAAAACTCGTGTATTTTTTGCAGAGGATTAAGTTCTGAATTTTGGATTGGCTCAATGATGAATATCATTGTATTCTCCCACGTTTTCTCCAACACAGTGAGTACCAATTGTTGTTTTGAAGGGAACAAGTAATAGAAACTACCAGGCTTAATCCCTGCTACGTTACAAAGTTCTTGAACTCCAACACCATTATATCCACGTTCAGGTATTAATTGAGTTGCCGTTTCCAACAACCGTTCTCTTGCGTCACTTCTTCTGCCCATTCACCGATTCACCCCTTTATAGATGATCACTCAAATACATAATATTCTATAATTTCTCTGTTATCAACTAAAAATTCTGAATATTATATTCTCAAAAAAGGTGTAATGAATGGAGGGCTATCTTGGCAATAGCTCTATAACATCCATTACACCTTACTCATGAGGAAAATCTACCTCGCCATTATAGATTAGTCATTCCGAAGAAAATTCCAATAAGAGAATATAGAATGACCGTTAAAAACAAAACGGTAGTATAAATAAGTGAGAAAATAAACATTGATTTTGCCCATTTCTCAGAATCCATCTTTTGATACCCAAAAATACATAAAATGAACCACATCAAACTTAATAGAAATGCTACAAGCATAAGCACAAAACTCAAAGAATAAAAAAGAAGGCTTGATAAAAGTAAAATGATTAAATAAATGTTCGTTTGTATATATGTTCTTTTAAAACCTTTGACAACTGGTAACATTGGAATCTTTGCAGCCTTATACTCATCGTGCTTACGGATAGCTATGGCATAGAAATGAGGCATTTGCCAAATTACTGTAATGATAAAAAGTCCAATAATAGCGGGATGTGTGATATCTGGATAAATAGCTGCCCACCCAATAAGAGGAGGCATTGCTCCAGAAATACTCCCAATCTCCGTATTATAAATTGTTCTTCTTTTACTCCATATGGTATAAGGGAAAATATAAAAAAATAAACCTATTAATCCTAATAGTGCTGCTAAAGGTGTAGCAAACGCTAATAGCATTAGACCCAATATAGTCATGAAGATAGCGAGTTGTAATACTTTCTTTAGCTCTATGTCTCCTGTTACAGTTGGTCTACTTTTTGTGCGCTCCATTACGGAATCAATATCCCGATCATATAAATTATTGAACGCTCCTGCTGCACCAATAACTAAAAATGAACCAATAATTGCAAAAATTATTTCCGGAATTTTCTCGAAAGGGCTAATGTGATTCGTGTATAAGGCCAACGTCAATCCAGCAAACATGGCAAGTAGATTGGATTTAATGATTCCCATCTTAATAGTTTCGGCTATTATGTTTGAGACCGTTTTTTTCGACATAGGTTGAGAGAATTTTTGAACACTTTTATCTTTCATTTGATCACTATGCAATATTACTATCATTCCTTTTCCCTATTTGGATTAAGCTTCATCGAAACTTTTTGATCCTAGCGTTATTATGTATCCTAATGTAAATACTATACAGAACATATATACTAATAAGTATTTAAATGATTACTGGTATCTTAATATTATGTGTTATTATTGTCAAGAAAGGGAGGAACGTTTGTGGTCAAACGAAGATTAAATCAAAAGGAGCGTAAAGAGGAAACGCGACAAATGCTCCTGGAATCAGCAGCGGAAACTTTTGCTCAACTTGGTTTTCATGGAGCTTCTGTCGATAAGATTGCGGAGTCGGCCGGATTTAGCAAAGGAGCTGTTTATGCCCATTTTAAATCTAAAGAAGAGTTGTTTCTTGCTTTATTAAAACAACAAATAGAAACGCAAATAAGTATCATCAGTGATGTATGGGGCGAGTACCAATCATTCGATCGCTTTATCGAAAAAATGGAAGATTATTTCTGTTCTGCTAGGCAAAAAAACCGTGCATGGGGTTTACTTAGTATGGAATTTTTATTATCTGCTATGCGCGATGAATCGGTGCGCGAGAAATGGGCTACTCTTATATTAGAATCGGTAGAAATAATTTCTGGAATTATTGAGAAAATGATGATGGAAGAAGCTCATGAACCTACTCTATCTGCTGAAGAATTAGCTTGGACAATTTTATCATTAGAAAACGGCATGGCCATATTTTATTATATTATCGAAGACAAAACTCCCCCTAATTTATACGGAAAAGCTCTGAAAAAAATGCTTCATCCCCACCACCATGAAGTATAGAAATTATACTGTTAAGTATCTATATTTAGAAATAATATTTTTATTCTGAATGAAAAAAGCCCGATAATCAATATTATCGGACTATCATTGATTGAGTTCACTCTCGCAAAGCTTCCAGCATGACACGATCCATATCATTCATCAAACTAAACCCTCCGTCAACCACTACCGTGCTGCCAGTCACAAAATCTGCATCTGGTTGTACGAACATGGACACTACCTTGGCGATATCCTCCGGGTCCCCTATTCTTTTAACGGGTGTGGCCTGGGACAGGCGTTCTTCCGCCATTGATAGTATCCCTTGTGTTAGTGCCGAGCGAATTACTCCGGGCTTGATCGCATTGACCGTAATCTGATAACTGGCCAGTTCTTTTGCCGCTGCTTCCGTCAAGCCGACAATCGCGTACTTAGCTGCTCCATAGTGGGCAAACCCTGCAAGAGAGGTTTCTGCTGCCAGAGAAGACATGTTGATCACTCTGCCATACTGATTTTTCATCATCAGTTTGGCCGCCTCGCGCAGGCAGTAAAAGGAGCCGTGTACATGGATGTTGAACATCTGCATCCATTCCTCGTCCCGCATGTGCACGAGAAGTGCCGGATTCCCAGCAATTCCTGCATTATTGATCAGGATATCTACTCGCCCACACTCTTCTTCAACGTTTTCAAAAAAACGTTTAACTGCTGTTGCATCAGACACATCTAGTCGATAGGCAGTGGCTTGTTCATCCTTTTGCCTGATTTCTGTGGCGACCCGGGAAGCATTTTCTTCCTGAATGTCCGTAACCCATACATGTGCTCCCTGGCTGCTCAATCGGTGGGCAATCGCCCTGCCAATCCCACTGCCCCCTCCGGTTACTACCGCTATTTGACCTCGTAATGCATGCATCTTCGTCAGCTCCTTAATCCATCATTAAGATAACGCTTTCAAAGATACAGTTGCAATCTTACAGTACTCTTACCAATTCTCATTTCTTTCTTACAGCATGATGCAGACCATTTGGAAAAGAGTCCATTGTCATCGGGATGCCCAGCTCGTCCTCCAGATGCTTTTTCGCTCTTGCATAGACGCTTTGAGCTTTGACAACAAGCTTTTCCTCAAGCAAGCGCGCAGCATATTCTTGGTAAATGTGCTCGCAATACGGGTCTACCGCCAAAATTTTGTCATAGTAGTACATACCCTGTTCAAACTGTCGTAGCTCCCAATAATACCTCGCGATTCTCTCCAGCATGTGGAGATAGCAGACACGTAGTTTCTCTCTCTCAACCTCAAGAAAAGTTTGATAGGGGAAATCTCTAGCAAAATCCCCTTGGTAGCAGGCTTCGGCTCTTTGGAGCTGGTCGAGTTTTTTGGTAGATAGACTGGATTCTTTCACTTCAGTCCATTGGAGAAAATCATCTGCATCTACATGTACTTGCTGTGTGGACAGAAAATAGTTGTTTCCTTGTTGTTTGATGTAGGTTGAGTTGCGACCAAAATCCAGCTCTGGCTCCAAGCTTTTGCGCAGGATTGACAAGGAAACGTAAAACTTGTTCTGGGCCGTAGCCATCCCATCTTCAGGAAACAATTCTTCCATGATGTAATCCTTTGTCAGCATTCTTCCCCGATGAGTCAGCAAGAGAAGAAATAAATACAAACTAGATTTTCTTGTGATCTTGATCCATGAGTCGCCCCTACGTAACTGTAGCTCGCCTAGGATCTTGATGGTGAGTGGTTTAGACTGCGTAGCAGATCCTCCACTCTCTAACAAGGTTTCAGCGCTTTGCTTGCGAGTCAATTTTTGTAGCCATTCCCCGATGACTTGGTTTAGGTAGGTATACTTTCGAAAGTACCGCTGGGATGCGCGCAAGCTTTCTTCTGCTAAATCAAGTTGTTTCGCATGTAAAAAAGTGATTCCCAGCTCCTTGTTCGCCCAGCCCATGTCCGTATCAATCCGGAAACGAGAGGCATGCGCTACCGCTTTCTGCCCCCACTCGATCGCTAACTCATAATCTTGACGCTGCCGGTACAGCTTGCCCATCGAGCTGTAGGGAAATGCTTTGGATGCTTCATCGCATGATTCTGATACGGCAATCGCTTGTACAAGAAAGATTTCCGCCGATTCAGGCTCGTTTGTTTCCAGTAATACCTCTGCCAAACTCCACAAGCCATGCATCAGCACATGCGGTGGAATGACATGCAACTCTGAGTACGAGAGGGACTGGCGCGCGTAGCGAATAGCATCGGAATGATTGTCTTGGAACCGGTAAATTTGCGAAGCCATAGACAGATTCAAGGCAACAAGCGAAAAATCTTGTGCATGTTCCGCACCTTTAGCGGATGAGTGGAATAACGCGAGTGCACGGTTGAGATCCCCACGATAAAAATGAATGTTGGCCAACCGATGTTGAAGATGAGCTGCCATACTATTTTTTGTCTGTTTTCGTTCGATGCCTTCTTCTAGTACTAGGATGAGCTCCTCTAGTATTTCGAGCGGAACACAGCGAAACAAGAACAAACTTGTGGTAGCAAGGGAATGATCAGGTGATAACGACTCCAACGCTCCGTCCACAACATGCAAAAACCATTCAGGTCGATAACGATTCACCATCATCCTCATCAGTCTTGCTGCCTCTAGATATTTATTTCCCCAGGTGTAATGAACGAATGCCCGTAAAAGCTGGTGATTCTTTTCATAAATCGCTCCCAACTGGGCATGCTTCTGATTCAAATCTGCCTGACTGCTCTCGCTCTTTAGTTTTTGATACAAAAATACCTTGAATAGCTGATGATAGCGAAAAGCTCCTCGGTGATCCCTATAAAGAAACAGATGATGTTCCTGCAAGTGATCTACCTTTTTCTGTGCATCTGACATTTCCAGCCACTGGTTAATAATCGCTGGATCAAGTTCTTCGATCAGGCTAGTGTGGAGCAGAAAGTACTGGAGGTCATCAGGTTGCTGTCCCAGTACCTCCGTCACTAAATAGCTGTAGATATCCTCTGTGACTCCCATGTGCGTAATGAAATGCTTTCGTTGCAAATGATTCAGACTCTTCAATACATCCCAAAGCAACACGAGACTGGCTGCCCAGCCTTCAGTCTTGTGTAAGATCAACTGAATTTCCTCTGAAGACATGTCCAGATCAAATAGTTCTCGGAAAAAAGCCTTTGTTTCTTCTCTGTCGAAAGCCAAATCGTGCGAGGATAATTCAGCTAAATGCTGGCTAAGCTTCAACTGAACCAGTGGAAGATCCGGCTTCATTCGGCCGTTTACGATGAAGGTGACGAAGTTTGGAGCTGATTGAAGCAACGCTACCATGATCCGCCTAATTTCCACTTGTTCTTTCAGATGATGGTAGTCTTCCAGTACAATCAAAAGACGTTTATCCAGAGCATTCATCTGCGCCACAACCTGCTCAAGTACCTGCGCAATGTTATCTGTCTTATTAACTTTTTCCTTTTTCATCCTTTTGCATGCCAGGTGAGAGTTTAGGCCTGCGTGCAGGTACGTTAAAAAAACAAGGGGATTTCGATCGGATGCTTCCAATCGGTACCACACTGCTGAAATCCTTTTTTCTTTTAAATAACTGAATACGAGTGTCGTTTTGCCATAGCCACCCTCGCTCGTTATGGAGATAAGGGATTTGTGGAGATGCTGGTCAAGGTAACGGAACAGCCGCTCTCGTGCAAGATATTTCATCATCTCTGGGGGACTCAGCTTAGATTCGAAAATCTTCATCATGACCTCCCTTATAAATGTTTTAATTTTTTTGATATTACAGAAAATTATACCGTCTCCTCCATAAGAAAAGAAGCATTAGTAAGAAAACCCCATTACTCTGTAAGATTTTTGTAAGATCGTCCGTTTACAATTACTTAAGGTATAGAAAACATAAGTAGGAGGACGATCCACATGTCAAAAAATCAAAATGAAACAAAGCAGTTCCATCCTTTGTATTGGATGAAAAACCCTGGAATCACTCCAAAAGGGGATCGACGCGACTTCATCAATCCGGAGTGGATACCGTGGACAGATTGGTTGATGCCTGGAACTTACTTCAAGCTCCTCTTTTGTGATCTCGTCTCAGGCAATTTTACCTTGCTGCTCAAGGTAGACCCCGACACGAAAGCAGCTGTACATTGGCATCTCCACAACACAGAAGCGTATATTATCGAAGGCGGATTTTATTACGATGATGGTGACGACAAAGGGTATGCAGGTTACTATACCTGTGAATCCGCAGGCGCTATCCATGAACCGTTTACTTCACCTGAGGGAGTGACTATGCTCGCCATTTCGCATGGACCAATTGGAGGGTACACTGACGATGGACAACTCGCGCTCATGGCAGATGCGCGTCTCCATTACCTCATGGCACGTGAAAACGGTGCAGTTGAACATACGACATTGGTCGATTATACACACGGCTCACTTTAATTCACTTATAAATCGAACCTGTAACCTACTCTGTCCGATTTAAGAATGGCATGATGCTCTCTACCAATCAGAAAGGCTTTCACTCACCAGTAGATCGAGTGAGTGAAAGCCTTTTTTGCGATCAAAAGTGACAAGTTTTCGTTTTTAGGTTGTATTCACGAATCGCTGAGAGTAAGAGTCCCTTCGCGTCATAAGGTATAGAAGGAATACCCACCTTCAATCCGGGAGAATTGGCAAACAGGGCTTCTAAACTATCAGAGTCCAGCTCCGGTGTAGCACTCCGCCACCAAAAGGGCTGCGAATCAACAGAGGTGCCGTATATCTGCCAGCAGATCGAAATCGGATACGGGCAGCCTGAGCGGGGCGCATTCCATTCACTGCTCATCCAGCGCGTCCAACATATTCATCTGGTGAATCAAGCCACTGGTCTCCTAATTCATCGGAAAATATCGTTTTCACAATGACACTATAGACAAACTCCTCAATTAGTGTGGAATACGTAATCGGCTTGATGATGTCTTCGATTTCTTGCTATGAATTGGTTTTACATAGCTACATCTACTTTGTGCGAATATGGCCATACCCTTTTATAGAATTTCATTTTCCTGCTTTAATCGGAGCATTTCTTTCTGCATAGCAACAACTTCTTTAGGTGTAATCATTTGTTCCC
>NZ_JAJISB010000085.1 GCF_021245735.1 Brevibacillus daliensis | reverse complement strand
TCCGACTTCATGTAGGCGAGTTGCAGCCTACAATCCGAACTGAGATTGGTTTTAAGAGATTGGCATCTTCTCGCGAAGTAGCATCCCGTTGTACCAACCATTGTAGCACGTGTGTAGCCCAGGTCATAAGGGGCATGATGATTTGACGTCATCCCCGCCTTCCTCCGTCTTGTCGACGGCAGTCTCTCTAGAGTGCCCAACTGAATGCTGGCAACTAAAGATAAGGGTTGCGCTCGTTGCGGGACTTAACCCAACATCTCACGACACGAGCTGACGACAACCATGCACCACCTGTCACCACTGCCCCGAAGG
>NZ_JAJISB010000084.1 GCF_021245735.1 Brevibacillus daliensis | reverse complement strand
AAGTCTAGTCTATCCTCACCAGTTCATGTATTCGCAGGATGATAAGAAGCACGGAGTATCGGGAGACGTTAAACAAAAGGGCTCGGACCCGTTCCGTTAGAAAGACCGACCTCCACACCTTAGTTAGATGTGACGAAGGAATGAAAGGGCTTTGACCCGTTGAGACATGGGAGTGAGAATCGCTAGGGCTACGTGGAGACGTGCACAATATGGAATTATATAGGTGATAGACAACACACCTTTGTTCCCGCATGCCCTTTTTACTTTCCCTAGCCACCAGCTCCTCCGTGTACTTTCTTCTCTCGCACTTACCTTAGGATGAAATCCTGCGAATTCATGAGCTTGAGTGAGGAAACGGAATCATTTCGAGGGAG
>NZ_JAJISB010000083.1 GCF_021245735.1 Brevibacillus daliensis | reverse complement strand
CGAAAATCTGTTAAACCGGAAGTTTCACGCATCTGCACCAAATGAGAAGTGGGTAACGGATGTAACGGAATTCAAATACGGTAAGGGTCAGAAAGCCTATTTAAGTGCCATTCTGGATCTTTATGATAACACGATTGTCTCTTATGTCTTGGGGCATTCCAACAACAATAATTTAGTATTCCGAACGGTGAAAAAGGCATTACAAGCGGCACCAGGAAGCAAACCCATGCTGCATAGTGATCGGGGTTTTCAGTATACCTCTTCGAGGTTCAAAAGGTTGTTTGCCAGCAAAGTGACGCAGAGTATGTCCAGAGTTGGCAGATGTATTGATAATGGTCCAATGGAAGCCTTCTGGGGAACTCTGAAATGCGAGAG
>NZ_JAJISB010000082.1 GCF_021245735.1 Brevibacillus daliensis | reverse complement strand
TTAGACGATGTTAAGCTGCTATTAACATTATACTTGTCGATCCAACTTATGAGTTGAGTACGGCTTGCAATATTGTATCTATCGATAATTTCATATTGCGAATACTGACCCGAGAGGTAATCTTGAACAGCTTGAAGCTTTAGTTCCGAAGAATAACCGTTATTACGATTGCGAATTTCAAGTCCTTTCATTCCGTACAACTCGTATCGATGCCGCCATTTCACTAAGGTAGTAACACTTATATTGTACTCTTGGGCGACTTCCGTCCGGGTGCCATGACCTAATTCCAGTTGTTGAATGATGGCTAATTTCTCTGCAGCGTTATATTCATTCTTTTTTGACAAAGAAAACTCCCCTTCAAGTAGTGGTTTATTTATTAAACCTGTCTACTTAAAGGGGAGCATATCAT
>NZ_JAJISB010000080.1 GCF_021245735.1 Brevibacillus daliensis | reverse complement strand
TACCGCGGCTGCTGGCACGTAGTTAGCCGTGGCTTTCTCGTCAGGTACCGTCAAGGTACCGCCTTATTCAAACGGTACTGTTTCGTCCCTGACAACAGAACTTTACGACCCGAAAGCCTTCATCGTTCACGCGGCGTTGCTCCATCAGACTTTCGTCCATTGTGGAAAATTCCCTACTGCTGCCTCCCGTAGGAGTCTGGGCCGTGTCTCAGTCCCAGTGTGGCCGGTCACCCTCTCAGGTCGGCTACGCATCGTTGCCTTGGTAGGCCGTTACCCCACCAACTAGCTAATGCGCCGCAGGCCCATCTGTAAGTGGTAGCTTGCGCCACCTTTCCGTTTCGCTTCATGCGAAGCAAAACTCTATTCGGTATTAGCATAAGTTTCCCTATGTTATCCCAATCTTACAGGCAGGTTGCCTACGTGTTACTCACCCGTCCGCCGCTAG
>NZ_JAJISB010000008.1 GCF_021245735.1 Brevibacillus daliensis | reverse complement strand
TTATAGAATTTCATTTTCCTGCTTTAATCGGAGCATTTCTTTCTGCATAGCAACAACTTCTTTAGGTGTAATCATTTGTTCCCCTTCTCCGAAAGGAGTAAATTCTTTCACCCATTTATAAATGGTTACTTCTGAAACACCATATTCGCTAGATAAACTCTTTACTGGTATTATCCCCTTACGGCAGACAGTAAAAAAAGAGTTCATGATATCATAGACTCTTTACTGTTGACCGGAGGGGTTTTTTCATGCCACCAAAAAAGGGACAAGTTTTTACTCGATATAGTGAAGAAATCAAAAAAGAAGCTGTTCGTCTACGGGGCGAAGACCAGTGGAGCTATGCAATGATTTGAGAAAGATTAGGAATTAAAAGCGATGCTCAAATCATCACCTGGGTTCGCAAACATCAAAATGGAGAATCGTTATCGAGGACGCTGGATTAAGAAGAAATCCAACAACGTAGAAGAGGAAAATGCCTAATTGAGAGTGCAGGTAGAAAATCTGAAAAAGCTCAATCCGAATCTACATGAGGAGGAAAGTTGGATAAGCAAGCCAGGTTCGGCACCATCGAAAAAATGAGTCAAACATATCCCATCATTACTCTTTGTAAGATTGCAGAGGTATCACGGGCTGGTTACTACAAGTGGAAAACTGCCTTAGGATCACGTAAGACTCGTTTTGAGCTGGATACCAATCTAAAGGAACATATTCTTGCCATTCATCGACTCCGACCTTATTTCGGCTATAAGCGTATGCGTACGGCACTATGCAAAGAAGGGCTTCTAATTAACCAAAAAAAGGTGCGGAGGCTCATGCGATGAGTGACGCTCGAAAACTGATTACTGAATATATTACCTACTACAACCAGGAACGTTTCCAGAAAAAATTTGGCGATCTCTCCCCGGTAGAATACCGAGTAGCGATCGCCGCATAACGAATTTACTCTTTTTTTACTGTCTACTTGACGGGGCTATGACCACCCTATCCCTTTTTATTTTACCAACCTAATGTTTGAAGTGTGCGATCTAGCATTGAAGCTAATTCAGCTCTACTAATTGGTTGATTTGGATTTAAATTGCCTTTTGAATCACCTTTCATAATTCGATAGTCAATTTTGTCTACTGCCCAAGCAGGAACGTTGCTACCGTCTGCAAAAGTGCGCACGTTTAGAGCCTGTACATTGAACCCAGGGATTGATTTAAGAGCGTTTGTGATGAATACACCAGCTTCTGCTCTCGTTACCATTTGACCCCCGTTAAAGTTGACGCTAAAGTGTTCAGGAATAACATTTGATTTTTTAAGTGGAGCTACATAGGAATTAGCCCAAGTAGGTACACCTTGCATTGTGGAAATAATAGATTGTTCTTCTCCGCTATCTAATTTATGAAGAACATTGTACATAGTGTAGTCGTTTTGACTAACAGAGACTCCTAAGATTTTAGATAAAGTAGTAGAAAGTTCTGCTTTAGAAACTTGGCTATTTGGCTTGAAGGTATAACCATTTTTTACTTTATAACCTTCAAAAATTCCAATACCGGATAGACGATCAATTGAATTGACTGCCCAATGGTTAGCAGTATCTACAAAAGTAGGTTGATTAACTGCAAAGATAGCATACCAAGTAGGTACACCTGTTACGGTATTAGCTGTTACTTGAGCGTAATTACCATTCATGGTTGCTTTAGATGAAAGAGCTACCCATTTTTTAGAATTAGCATTGTAATAATACATGCGAAGCTGTTTACCTTCGGATTTTGCTTTAGACAGCTTAACTGTATCATACGAATTAAGTGTGGCGGAAATAGCGCCTGATTTTAATTCAAGGGTTTCAGGAAATGCAATGTGACCAGCATGTCTACCTAACATATCACTAGCTTTCAAATTATCAACACTTGGTTTACTTACGAAACTGAATGATTTGGAACCAGACTTACCGTCTGAACTAGAATAATTAGAGTTGTTGTAATTGTCATTATCATCTTTGTATTTATCTCTATCTTCTTTTTCACGGAAAACGGTAATGGTATATTCCTCTTTATTCCCGTCTTTATCCTTGATCTCTACCTTTATTTTGTTACTGCCTGCATCTAGATAAATTTTATCAGAATATCTACCGTTTGTGACTTTATCTCCATCAACTTTAATTACGGGATCTTTAAAGTCAGTCTCATCTACGGTAACTCTAATTTTAATAGTATCGTCTTCATAAGGAACTTCTACTTCATACCTATATTTATCCTTTTTAAACTTGGGATCTAATTTACCTTCAGAAACTTCAATATCTTTAGCATAAATATTCTTCTTCTCAGGTTTAACTGTCGGAGGTGTAGTTTCTTCCCCAGTAACTCCTGTTCCTTGAGAGGATGCATACGCTTTCGTAGTCCCAAATTCAAAAGTTGGAACTAATCCAGCACTCCCTAATACCGTACATAGTGCTGTCGTAATAGCTACTGAGTTTTTCAAAGACTTTTTCAATTCATATCTCCCCTAATTTCACTGTGACTGTTTGACAAACTTAGTCTGTGATAATTTTTGAACTAGAACCGGTTTAAGACTTTAACTTAGGTCGATAGCAACAAATTACTCTTTTTCTCTATACTACCCCCTATTATGTATTTATGTATTACTTAAGTAACTATAGATCAGTGCACTGCTGATATCCCCTATAATTACCCAAATAATTTTAGTGAAATGTCCACTTGAAAATTTGGACACTATTTCACTAAGTTGTAGTAGTTATGCCCCGCTAAGTTTGTTTACATTGCAAACTCGGTCAGGACAAAATATATACTCAAGTTTTATTAGAACATATTGGGCTTAATCAGTCAATCTATTAGAAATACCACAAAAATTCCTGAAATTTAGTGTGTTAACTAAATAGTGTAAGCGTATTAAATCCCTGTACCATCGCAGGAATAGCCCCGAAGAAAAAACCGCCAAACGCCCGCAGTGAGAATAATAGCCAATAAGGATTTAGTGAATGAGTTATCCAGAAAAAAAGCCTGTACCTTTATTAAAAATGGTTTTCAGGTTTTTGTAGAACAATTCACTTTTCATGTCGGCACCTCCTTTCCGTTCATTTTACAGTAATAATCACTCATTGCTAAATGAAGCTTGTCTTTCCAAATCCAAAAGGAGTGTCTTCATTTCTAATCCGCCACGATAGCCGGTTAACGACCCATTCTTTCCTACTACACGATGACACGGTACGGTAATTAATACTGGATTAGCCCCAATCGCCGCTCCTACAGCACGAACAGCTGCTGGTTTATTAATAGAATTTGCTATGTCAGAATAGGACTGAGTCTGTCCGTACGGAATTTCACAAAGTGCGTTCCAGACTGCAAGCTGGAATGCTGTCCCATTGTAATCAAATGGAACAGTAAAGTTTTTCCGTTTACCTTCTAGATACTGGGTGATTTCAGCCGCATAGGATCCAAGTTTTTCATCACCTTCAACAAGTGGACTTCCAGGAAAACGTTTCTTAGCCCATTCGGACAATTCTTCGAATGGTTTGTTCTGTGAACCAACAAACACAAGCCCCTTAGAGGTTGAAGCAATATAAAAACTCCAATCCCTAAACTTTAGCAAAGACCAATAAATGGTTGGCTTATTCTTTGATTCCATTTTACATTTCCTCCATTTTAGTCATTTGACGATATTGTGCGGGTGTATGTCCGGTTTTCTTTTTAAATAAAGTAATAAAATAGGGCGTGTTAGGCATACCTACACATATGGCGATATCCGCAATAGCTTTATTTGTTTGAATCAAGTGCTCTTTAGCCGCGTTTAATCTAACCTGTTGTATATACTCAACTGGCGTGATACCTTTAATCTTTTTAAACGTTCGATGCAAATGATAGGGACTCCCATGGGCAATATCTGCTAACGTTTCTAGAGTTAATTTTTCTGTGAAATTTTTATCAATGTACTCAGTGGTAAGTGCAACCCACTCACTATCAGGCAATTTCTCATTAGTAGGCTTGCAACGTTTACAAGGGCGAAAATTTGCATGGAGAGCTTGTTCTGCGTTTTGAAAAATACGTACATTTTCTTTTTTTGGAACGCGGGATTTACATGACGGTTTACAGAAGATCCCCGTGGTCTTTACAGCATAGAAAAATTGATCATTGTACGAAGCATCATTATCAATAATTGCTTGCCACTTTTCATTTGTCATCATTTCCACGTCACTCAAAATTCCATGATCATGACTCTCTTGAAATCCATTATTGATACTGTCCGGCATTATTCTCACCTCTCCTTACAATATACCCTCTATAAATTCAGAATGTACGATTTCAGGGATAAAATAGCAAGATATTGAAATTTGATATTTACTTAGAATCATGAAAAATGATTCCAAGACCGTATCGTTCTCCAGATGTAACCGTACTTACCCCGTGACGAACCGTATTTTTGTAATATCCTTTTTTACCAAGAGCAGGTCTATGGTTTGTAGGAAAGATTAGTGCACCGCCTCGTTCCAAAGTAATCACATGTCCCCTACTCTGAGCACGAGGAATTTGTTCTACTAAAAGAGATTCACCACCCGTATAGTCTTGATCTCGTTGATTTAATACAAATACTACTTGAAACGGGAAAAATACGTCTCCATATAAATCTTGGTGCAAGCAATTAAACCCACCTTTTTCATACTTTAGAATTAAGGCTGTTGGTCTAGTTTGTTCATGTTCTTCACATATTCCCAAAAAGTCTTGAAGGTTATTCGGAAATTGCTCGGGCTTCTTTAAATAACCCAACCATCGATTTGCTGTTTTGGCCAACTCTGGATAAAAGGATTCTCTTAAACTTTGGATGATGTCAGGTAATGGATAGGAAAAATATTTGTACTCCCCACTCCCGAAGCGATACCTTGTCATATTGATGGTCGATCTGTATGACTCTTCCTCGCTATATAGTTCCTTGAAGGACTCACATTCATCTTTTGTTAAAATGGGTGAAAGCTTTGCAAATCCTTGCTCATCTAATTCGTTTTGAATGGAATCCCAATTTAGGCTTTTTACACGCGTTGGTATATCTTGAACCATTTTTATCTCTCCCTACTTAGCATTCTTGATAACTAACACTATAACCTCATAATTACGAAAAAATAATGCTTTGAGAATGTAATAGCAAGATAACGAAATTAAATGAGAAATCGAAATTTTTTCTCCACTCTAGAAAAGCGCCCTTTAATGGAATAAAAAAAATAGAAACACAGATGCAACTATGCCTATTATCTTCAAATAACACCACTCATTAGTTCACGTACATTATTTCACATTATTCAAGAAGTAAAGCCTCCTAGCCCTTTTATATAAAAAACGACCTCCATACATATGAGAAGGTCGTTTTTTGATTAAACTTAATTTCCTGTTTGTGGAATTTGACTAACAATTTGGCTCAAAGCCTCGTTTATTGTTGTAGTAGGGCGACCAAGTAATTTTTCTAAAGCGTTGCACTCTATCTCTAATTCACCATTTCGAATGCCTTTTTGTATGTTTACAAGCATAGAAAGATAGGATTCTGGTACCCCTGCACCTTTCATAATATCGGTATAAGTAGCATCATCGACTTGTTGTACTGGTACTTCTTTACCTATTACAGTTCCAAGAGCAGATGCTAATTCCTCTTGAGTCATAAGCTTACCGGAAAGTTCGTAAACTGTATTCTCGTGTCCGTTCCCAGTCAATACGGTTGCTGCTGCCTCCGCATAATCTTGTTGAAGTGCCCAACCTACTTTTCCTGTTCCTGCAGATGTAACCCAAGGTGCTCCTGCCATCACACCTTGTATACTCCCAATTTCATTTTCCAAATACCAATTGTTTCGTAAAAACGAGTAGGGAATGCCTGTTTTCAAAATAGCTTCTTCTCTAGCTCGATGAGCTGGGGCAAGGAATAAGTTACTTTCACTTGCATTTGTTACACTAGTATAAACAATAAATTTAACTTGAGCACGCTGAGCAGCAGCTACAGCATTAGTATGCTGTCTAATTATTGTTTCATCATCCCCAACCGTAGATATAATTAAAAGTCGATCAATTCCTGAAAAAGCAGAATCTAATGTTTCTGGTTGATCAAAATCTCCGTGTCGAACTTCTACACCGCGAGCTTGTAATCTTTCTGCTTTCTCTGGATTTCGAACGCTAACAGCTAATTGACTCATTGGTACAGTTTTTAATAACGTTTCTATAACTTTTGACCCTAATTTCCCTGTTGCACCCGTAACTAATATTTTCATTTACTTTTCCTCCATTATGTTTTTTCGTTGGTACTTTTTATTTTTCGACTGTTTAGTTTTCATTCGGAAATCCTTTCAACAATTGAACAGTTATATTAAAAAGCTTTTGAGCATTTTCTTTATCAAAAGTTTTCATCGCAAGACTTACTTCTTTTCGTTGTTTAAAAGCAGATAAAGAAGGTTTAGGTGGATTTTCTAACAAAACAATTATAGGCTCAATTGCTTTTTCTACCTGTTTTCCTGTTATTTTATAGATTAGCTTCATTATATTCTTCATCACAGGTTGTTCATATGCTTCTATAGCTCCAGAGGTTTGCACAGCCCAAGGGTTAAAGAGAATATATTTTATCCTTCCACTGGTATCATTTTGGGCAAATGCAACACCTAGTAAATCGTTTAATCGGCTGCCATGAAACTTAGATTTTGTACTGTTAAAACTATTCTTGTTTTGTAAATCATCCCAGTTAACAGTTCCATTCATTCCTGGTGCGCAAACATTAAGAATAACAGGATTCTCAGCTTTTTCCAAATTCTCTTTTAAGCCATAACTAAGAATAAATCTACTCAAATAATATAACCCAAAAGTAAATTCAAACCCCTCTTGTGTTTCAGAATATGTTTTTCTGTACTTTTGAGACACTGCACATAAAACTACCATATCCAAAGAATGGAACCGGCTTTTTACTTCTTCGATAATACGCTGATTTTCTTTTACCAAACTCAAATCTGCCTGAAGAAAAATTGCCCTTCCCTCTGCTCTTAATTGTCTAGCCTCATTATAGAAAATGTCGCCTTTTGCAGAAGAACTACCGACAACAATTACACGGTCGCCTTTTTTAAAAAAGTGCATAGCAACACCTTTTCCAATTCCATCTGTTCCACCTGTTACAAGTATTGTTTTCAATTGTTATCTTTCTCCTCAAGTGCAATATCAAATAATTTGTTTAGTTTTGTTAGCCCAAGAACAATTTCCTCTAAATCCTTTTCTGATATATGATTAACGATTGATGAATGCAATTAGTTCCATCACCATTAACTTTCATGTTTCTTCATCAACACAGTAAAAACCACAGCAACATAAATTTTCATGTTGAATTAATAAGTGCAAATATATAGTATTTCAATAGTAACAATAATAAAAGTAGGCACTTTTTTATGGCATAGTCACAAAAATATTACCGATATGTAAAGAGAGGGAAAATACAATGGCTCGATTTAAATTTCAAGGAGAAACGCCTCCTGAAAATCATGAAGAAGTATGTCCTTTGACACTTACTCAGAATGTAATTGCTGGAAGATGGAAAATTATTATTTTATGGTATCTAAGTCAGCAAACAAGAAGATTTAATGAACTTCAAAGGTTGTTACCAGGCATTTCAAAAGGAATCTTGACAAGGCAACTGAGAGAATTGGAAGAGGACGGAATGGTTCACAGAGAAGTGTATAAAGAAGTTCCTCCTAAAGTAGAATACTCACTAACACCAGAAGGAAAAAGCTTTATTCCTGTACTGGACGTTATGGGAGAGTGGGGTAAAAAATATATGGAGAAAAAACAAAAGGAACTAAAATACTCCACACAAAAATAAAAAAGAGCTGAACTGCTCTTTTTTGTTTGTCCTTTTAACCACCACGAATATTATTCCCGGAATTTGGTTGTAGACTATTATTCAATGTTTACAATGTGTAATTTCTACAAAGTAGGAATGTGTTAGACGGAAGTAATTTTATAGAATATATTGTTAGCATACATCTTCTTTAACTAACCTGGTCTTTTAGTTTGATTGTTTTACTTCACTACCCCACTAATAAATAGATCTAGCAAATAAATAATGAAGAGACTATTTTGATTACACATTTCTCAAAATAGTCTCTTTTAGGTTTAGCTTCTATGGTTTTCTTCGTCGATTAAAATACCACATGCGTGTAGGAGTCGTTACTAACTCCACTACGGCGAGTTACTTATTTTGTAATATAACGTTGCTGCAATTTTTCTCGATGGGCTCTAAAAATATCTTCTATGGATATGTCATATTTATTTGCAATGATAATAATATTTCCAATAACATCCCCAAGCTCCTCTGTTAAGTCTCTCTTTTGTTCCAATAATGTACCCGCTTGTTCATCGGGGCGGTCTCTTCCTATTTCTAAAGATCTTATTGCTCTTGCTACTTCACCAGTTTCTTCTACCAAAAAACCAATACGAATAAAGATGTCTAAATCAGACCATCCTCTTTCTTCATAATACTCTTTAATCCAACTTTGGAATTCAGATATGTTCAATGAAACAACCTCCACATTTTTCATGTCTTATATTTTATCGGAAAATCAAATATAATTTTTACATGAGATAAAATTAATCGTCTGGAGGTTATTTTGTTGAAACGTTTGGCAGTATTTTGTGGTTCAAGTAGCGGAGCTTGCTCCTCTTATACGGAAGGAGCTATTCTAATAGGAAAAGAATTAGCTAGACGGGAGATAACACTCGTGTACGGTGGGGCAAGTGTCGGAATAATGGGCGCAGTAGCTGATACCGTTTTACAAGAGGGTGGACAAGTAATCGGTGTCATGCCGCAATTGTTAATTGACAGAGAAATATCTCATCAAAATGTAACTGAGATGTTCATCGTTTCTTCGATGCATGAGCGAAAAGCAAAAATGGCGGAGCTAGCAGATGGCTTCCTTGCTTTGCCTGGAGGTCCTGGTACATTAGAGGAATTTTTTGAGATTTTCACTTGGGCTCAAATTGGTTTACACCAGAAGCCATTTGGACTGTTAAATGTGAACCACTACTATGATCCATTGATCGCTCTACTCCAACATATGGTGAAAGAGCAATTCTTACAGGAAAAATATAAGGCAATGGCGATTGTGGATTCAGACGTGGGGACACTACTTGATAAGTTTTATAAGTATGAACCGCCGACTGTAAAAGAATATCGGTAATGAGCATTTGGTACATAGGAAGTTAATCAGTCGTGTACTACTAAAAAAGGCTTGCGGAATCCACCATAGAGATTCCTGCAGCCTTTTTGATTTCATTAGATTTTCTTTACTTGCTCAACACTCTTCTCTTCCAGATACTTTCAGCTGTTTGTCATGTTTTACGACTTATTTAAGTAACTCTCTTAACTCTTCTGTCATTTGTTCGACTAACTCAGGTCTTCCATGAAACTGAGCTGGTGTATTCTGAAAAAGTTGGATACGCCAATTTCCTTCATTAGAAACGACAACTAGAGTGTGATGTGTGTTGACTTTAGGATTAAGGTCTGATTGTCCAGGAGGTACCATACCAGCTATTGCTCGTACCATGGCAATATCAGAACCAAGAAAACGCACACTTTTAACTTTGCTTACATATGTAGCAGTGGGGTGGTCTTCAAAGATCGGTTTGAGGTGCGAAAATATCTCCTCGCGTCCAATCGAATGACTTCCATCAAAACCGATACTCTCGCCCTCCTCTGTGAACAGGTTAGCCATTGCACAGGCACTGCGATTATTCCAAGCATCTACTAGTTGTTGATAGAGTGCTTGGACTTCATTCGATACAGAAGAGTTCATAATGAATACCTCCTTAAAGGTGTTATATACTTCTTTAGTCCAAGGTTGCCCATACATCGTAATATACTTTCTCATATTTATCCAACGACAATAATCGTTGAGATCTCTAAACCTTTATTTTTACTAAACTGTCTAACAAAAAATCCTTCAGACCATATCACAGATGAGAATAATCATAAATTCATCGATGTGAACCAACTGAAGGTTTTTTACTATCATTACTATTTGATTTCTAATAATTATCCTGTAACGCTTTTCTTAACAAACCATAGCACCTATCCAGCTCTACTTTCATTTGCTTTTTATAAAGGTTAGCCTTTTCCTGATCGACGATTCGGTAAATTTTGATCTCTTGTAAGTCTGTCTCTGGTTTTAATTGCCGATGCCAATCAATAATGCCTTCATCTTTTAACTCATGAAGAGATTTATATAATTCAGTATGGGTAGGAGAGTAGGCGAATGGTTTAAATTCATTCTCCAAATCATCTAACATTTGCAGGCCGTATCCTTTTTGCTGTTCAATTTTCGTAATCAGATAAAACTTTAAAAAGGATCGTTGTTTTAAAAGAAAGCCACGTCCACGTATTTCAGCATTCATGATAGATTCCTCCCTAGCATGTTCTAAATAAACTATGTTCTAATAATTCAAATAATCACTCTATTAGATAAATATTTTAAAGGTAAGGGGTTGTTGATTATTTGGAACATAGTTTTATTAGAACATAATAGGCTATATTGGTCAAACTTTTCGTCGTTTTATATAGATTTCTCATTGATTTTGGTAAAATATAGGGAGAGATCGCTGGTTCATTAACGATTTCGGGCGATCTACTTCCCCTTTTGGCATCCTACAATTTTAATTACGATAAGACTATTTCGACCAGATCATATGGTATTCCCAAAAACCTGAATCTTCATGTAGCTGTTCAGTAGCTATTTTAAAGTTACAACTATAATAAAATGCGATTGCCGGCTTATTATCCTTAAATACAGCTAATTCTAAGGTGTCATATCGCTCTTTACAATAATTGATCAGTTTCTTTCCGATACCTTGACCTCTATATTCATTCGATACAAACAATGCTCCGATAAATGAGCCATCCATGATGCTAATAAATCCTTTAACTGTATCTTGGTCCTCATAAATATTTGTATTGGAAATTGGGAGGTACTCTGTTTTTACTAGCTCGTAATTATCCAGCCAATACTGTTCTGGGATACAATTATGTGCTTCGATGTTTGATTTAAGCCAAATATCCATTACGTCGTCTATTTTTGTATTTTCAAGCAGTGTAATCATGGTCCATTTTCCTTTCAGTTAGGTTTCATCGCTTGTAGTAGAATATCTTACTTGTACTTCCTTGCATATAGGAATTCTGTAATCGGAAGTGTCACAAATGTAAGACCGACTACAATAAGTAAAGGATAATTCTGAATATCATTCAAATTAGATACCCCTTCCGAGATGAACAAAATTAAAGCTGACAATATCATTAATACAAAGTAACCTATCTTTGCACTCTGAGTTTCAATATGATGGTCTAATTCGTCCTTCTTAGTAGGTCCATTATGATTGCCCCAAGTAAGAGTATTAAAAAAATATGATAAGGCAAGAAAGCTGAAAAATATAGAACCCCCATCTATTGTTCCATATCGTATCCACCGATATAGAGTGATCCCTGCAAGCGTACAAAAAAGAGCAAAGGATAATACGGTAATGATCCTTTTTGATTTATCCATTTTTTTCCTCTCCATTCTCCGGTGGTATAAATAACTCCTCCATAGGGGTACCTAAATGCTTAGCTATATTAAATGCTAATTGTAAACTTGGATCATATTTGTTGTTCTCGATAGCGTTAATCGTTTGCCTACTTACATTACATAGCTCCGCTAATTTTCCTTGTGAAAAACTGTTTTTTTCTCTGTACTCCTTTATTCGATTTTTCATTCCTTCTACCACCGCCACATTTGCAAAGTGTAAAAAACCTTTTACACCTATAATATAAAATATGACTAATAAAATGTCAAACATGTTTTACACCTTATTAGTCTTGTACTTTTATATAGCAATCGGCTCTTTCAAGCAAGCTAAGCCTTTTTTTAGATAAAAAAGCCGATCTTCCTATGTTGAGTTAACGAAGGAAGACCGGCTTATAATCGGTGAATCATGGTTGAAATCCTTATTTGTCCTCACAAATCCACTTGGTAAGTTCTCTATCAAAGAATTGAGATTCTTCAAACATAGGATTATGGCCACTATGCTCAAAAATCACTTTCTTCACGTTATTACTCGTGTCATCAATAAAATCCCAAAGTGAAACAGGTGCAACCAAATAATCATATCTACCTAAACCAATAAACACTGGTTTATTGAAGGTGTTCAGTGACTGTATAAGATTTAGCGCTCCAAACGCTTCTCCCCACAGATAATCAATGACTTGCATATTCGTATAAACACCTTCCCACATATAAGCTGCATCAAATGTATAGTCATAAAAACTTTGAGCACCCATTCGAATACACATGTGGACAAAACGTCGTTCAGGGTCTTTCTTGATGTCACTTTCTAATAGAGCAATGTCTTTTTCAAATTGCCGCTTTCTTTCTGGACTTGCTGTTTCATTAAAAAATGTAAAGCTTTGATGCTGCCTGTTCTGGCTATTAGTAGGTGCTGAATTTAACAAGACAACTTTTTGGACATGTTCAGGATACTTTCTTGCATATTCTAAAGCAATGAAAGCGTGTCCTGAGTGCCCCAATATAATGAAGTCGGTTAAGCAAAGAGTTTGTCTTGCTTTCTCTATGTCATCTAACACTTTTTCCAATGTAAAATCTTCTAATTTCAGAACCCGAGGCGGTTTCACAAATCCTCTATGATCAAGGAAAATAAACTGGAATGTTTCATATAAATCTTCCGAAAATAGGTGAGGGTAATACATGCTGCTCCCTACCACTACTATGGGTTTTCCGGTTCCCTTTACATAATAATTCAGTTTAAATCCATCTATGTTTATACTTTGATTTTTGTACATTATAATAGTCCTCTTTTCATTTTTAATGAGAAGAGCTACTAATGAAGTAACAGCTCTCCTTTACATCACTTCCTTTCTTCCTTTAAAATCCCTAATATTCTCCATGGAGCGTTCTAACACTCTACATCACCTCAATCAAAATTGCCAACAATTCAGGTTACTTTAGCATAATTTACACGGAGAGACAAGGTTTCAAGAGAGGTGATTGATTTCTTACCTTACTTCTTCGTATCTTTCTTTAGAAAATCTCATAATCCATCCGTCTTCCGTATATCCACCCCGACTTTCGGGTTCAGGTGCTCTCACTTCTGCCTCCATGTCTCTTCTAGATTGTAACCGTCGAAGACTCGGAATATCCTCCTTATTCACTCCTTTTGGCAATACGGAAAGATACGATAAAGCTCAATATTACGAGAAGCAGCTGAGTAAATAAGGCCAACATGATACCCATAAAGATACCACTGCTAAAGATTTCGCTTATGGCAATTAAGGCCCCGCCTATTCCGATGCTCAATCCTGGAAAAAACGCATCGACGAATTGGAGATAGGCGGATATCTCTCCTTCTTCTCCTTTACGGGCATGCTGCAGCGCAATAGCGCCCGTAGTTGGATTTGCCATTCCGATGCCGAATCCAGTTAATAATTGTGAAATCAATGCAATTGCTATTCCGCCGCCCTCAAATCCTATAGCCATTATGACTAGTGATACGCCTACTATCATCAAACCGACACCGACAGAAACCCGTTTTTTTCTGCCACGACCTTGATCCCTCTCGTCAAGCTTAGACTGCAGCCAAGCTGCGGTAGACCAGCTTAACGCGCCCGTGGCGACAATCAGCCCCGCAAGGTCTGCCGACAAACCCTTAACTTCCGTCAAAGCCAATACAACGTAACTTTCGGTTGCGACGTAACACGCAACATACAAACCCCTTGAGACAATTGTCGCCGGCAACCCCTTTTTGACGAGAAAGGTGCCTTCGGGAAGTAGTTTTAGTAGTGGCCGGATCATTATGGCCACACCAGTAAGCGAAAGCGCAATGCCTTTCCAATCGGATACAAATCCCAATCCAGTCAGCAGCATACCCGTACCGATAGTTAGCAATAAGGCGTAACCTTCTTTGTGGCTTTTTTTTGTAACCGAGATGTTACCCACTTGAAGCTTGCGAAATGTAGGAAGTGTCAGTAATACGGCCAACCCGATCAATGGCAATACAAGCCAGAACACGAGTCTCCACGATACATATTCTGCCAGCAATCCAGCAAAATAAGGTCCGATCATGGCAGGTAAAATATATGCACTTGAAAAAGCGGCCAAAATTTTCGTTCTCAATCCATCGGGATAGCTCAATGTAATGCTATAGTAAACGCATGTTATACTGGCTCCAGCTCCAAAGCCTTGAAACGCTCTTCCTCCAATCAACATCGGCATATTCCATGAGGTGGCCGCTAGAAGAATGCCCACAACAAAAATAATGATAGACAATGTAAATGAACGATACACACCGATTTTTCCAATTTGCTGGCCGATGACCATGGTTCCCAATATTTGTGACAGTAGAAAAGCGCTGAATATCCATCCGTATAAATGAATACCGCCTAATTGTTGCGCCAGATTGGGAGCAATCGTCGTAATAGCCAAACCTTCGAATGCTACCGTAGTAACTGCCAAAATGATGCCGATTGTCAACGCTCTATAACGGACGTCAAAAATTCCAGTCTTGCTTTCACTTATTTCCATAATCGCACCATCCCTTACTTGCCAAAGCATTAATTGTCTTAGCAAGTATAAAATTGAAAATCAGACGTCTTTTCGACCAAAATAGGATAATGGTCATGATTATAGTTGCCATAGCAATTATATAGCAAAACATCTTATTGTGACGAAACTAAAAAATATTATAAATCTTTAACGTTATTATACATGACAGTAAGTATTCTTCTAAAAGTCTCAACTTCTTCCTCCGATAAACCTTCGATCGTTTTCTTAAAAGCTTCAATTGATGGAGCAAGAATTTCGTCTTTTGTTTCTCGACCTTTGACAGTTAAATATACACGTAACGATCTGCGGTCCGTCTCATGGGTTACACGATGAATAAAGCCCTTTTTCTCGAGCTTGAATAGCATCCGGGCAATGTTCGTCTGATCTTTATAAAGCCTTTCCGCAAGTTCTTTTTGGGTGATCCCCTCCTTTTCCCACAAGATAACCAATATTTCCCATTGGTCTACCGTAATATCAAAAGGATTCACCACTTTTTGATAGTAATTGTTAAGTTTTAAATCCGCCCTGTGTACGATAACACCTATATATTTTTCTAATTCCAATGGTAGTCTCCTTTATAATTGATATGATTATAGTTGCTATGACAATTATAAAACCAATACCAAAGAATGTCAACTCCGGTTTCAAAACTGTTTTACTCCGTCCTTACCCCATCAAAACTGACACCTAATCGCTTTATCTCCCTTATGGAATTGCCAAAAGAGAAACCCTCATATGAACAGGAATTGTGAATATGTTGAAATTGGAAGGTACTTTGTTTTAACTAGTTCGGAATTATCGAGCTAGTTCTTTTCTGGAATATCAATAAAATTGTTCCTTTATATTTTCAACTTTACTAATATCCTTCTGCTAGTAAGCATAAATTAGTGGGCACATACATCATTTAACTGGGGGAATAATCCACATGACTGATGCCTTTGTAAGTAGATCGTTAGAAGAGGTTCGTTTTTGGTCGAGAATTATGAAGGAACATTCATTGTTTTTAAAGCTTGGTTTTAATTGCGATGATACGAAGCTCATTAAAGAAGCTGAAAGATTTTATGGTATTTTTGAAAACATTGAAGCGCAGGCTCTTTCTTTGTCAGAAGATACTGATCCTCAGTTTATTTATGATTTTAATGAACAAATTCTACACGCTGTTCGTCATATCTGGTCGTTTAAACGTCATGTACTCGGTCTGATTATCTCATGTAGAATTGGGGGTAATAACTTTCCGTTGTTAGTAGATCATGTCAGTAGAGAGGCTGCTTATTTTGCAAAACGACTTGAACAATTAAATACGGGTACTCTGGACTCATTACCAGATGCGATTATTAACGAAAATGTATTTTTCCTTAAAATTATGGCTGATCATGCTAAGTTTATTAACCACCTATTAGATCCATCCGAACGTAAGCTCGTTGAACAGGCCAATGAATTTAGCCATGATTTTGATCAACTTGTTTTTCAAGCGACTGATCTAGACTCGATGCGCCCCCAGTCACAGACTCCTCCCTTACTCTCCCAGTTCGTGGATCAGAATAGAGTATCAGTTGTCCAGCTCCGTGATTTTAAGAGAACAGCACGTGATTTAATCGAGGCATGCCGGATCAAAAGTATTATTCCTGCGTTACTAGCTGATCATGTTTTTAGAGAAGCAACCCATTTCCTTGAAATCCTAGACGCTTTTGAAGCAGTATTAGACGGTACATCCCATCATAGTGGTAAAAATAATCCTAACCTTGATTCTCACTGTTAAAGAATTAGTATGTTAAAGAAAAAGGGGAAAAAATACTCCCAAAATGATTATTGGAAGTGTTTTTCCCCTTTATCAATATGAAAACCTGAATTATTCTGGTAGACCTCCTACACGGCTACCACAGGATGCCGAACCCAGCCATGTATGTGGATTCCCAGCCCAGCACCAACCTAGCTTAGGTTTACCAGTGCTGAGCCACAAGGCAGTGACTCGTTTATCCCCACAACGAGAACCTAGTAAATAAAAACAGTTATTTTTTTGCATGGTATCTGGAAAATGCGTAATCACTGCGATGCCTTCATCGATGGTAAGGGGCGATTTGTTTGCTTCCATAATCGATTGTAAGGCAGCATTGGGTGTGATATTTCTCGTTTCTTTACCTGTATCAATATCCAACAAGAGATAAGCCATTCCTTCAGGAAGTACCAGATTTTCAATCGGCTTAAACTTCTCGATATCATCTGCTTCCATGACAGAAAAGCCTTGTTTCTTCTTCCTTACCACTCGTTGAATGGTTTGATCTGCTGTTACCAGCTCACTTTTTATCACTATCACAAATGGAAAATAACCTTCTTCCGGTTCATTATAGGTAAAGGTGTGTTTTTCTATCAATTGTTTAAGGGGTTCAACATGGATGATAAACTCTTCTTCCGATAAACCAGCCATATCATGATATTCTTTTTCGAGTAAGGTAGCTACTTGTCGATTAAATTCTTCTAGGTGGTATTGATTAGACAACTACATCCACTCCTTCTGATATCCTTCTCTTCATCCGTTACGAGGACCAGTCCATTGTCAAATGCAGGGAATTAATCATTTCTACCATTTATGTAAAGTGTTACATGTAGTAGAGTAGGATTATTCAAATGATAGTTACTCTCGCAATTTCAAAGGATGTGAGTGAAATGATCGAACTATATTAATTGTTGTAGTAATTTTCTTGCAAGGAATCTATTTTAACCAAATTAAACAAATAAAACAAAATCAACAGATTCTATCACTTCTTGAACAGCAATATTCTAAATAGTATCAGAACGTGAAAATCCCATCTACTTTCACAATCTGCAGATGGGTTCGATTTTTTATGGGCCTGCTAAAATTTTTTCCATGATCATAATATCAACATACTTACCGTCCAAAATGCCCTGTTCTTTCAATATCCCCACTTCTCTATAATCCAGTTTTCGATATAAAGATTGTCCCTGTATATTTGATAGAAGTGTCATTAGTACAAATTTATGATAAGCATGTTGTTTTCCTTCCGTTTCTAGCTCTTTAAGCAATTTTTGTCCGACGCCTTTCCCTCGTTTTGTTCTTTCAATATAAACGGAAATATCACCCACACTGTCATAGGCACGACGTATATTGTAGGAATTGATTGATGCCCACCCCAGTGTGACACCATCATCCTCTGCAAGTAATACTGGCTGTCTGCTACTCCGCGACAATAACCATTTTCTCATATAGTCGAGATCTTTTTCATCCGTTTCAAGTGTTGCTATCCGATCTTCTATGCCTTGATTATAAATGTTTAGTATGGATTGTAAGTCCTTTTCATTAGCTTTTCGTATTATCATTCATCATCACCAGGTATTTAAATTTATCAATGAAACAGCACTTGAGTAGAATCGCAGCCCCTAGAGAACCAATTGAGAAGCCTCTTTCAAGAAAGCTTAACTAAAGTTCCGTGCCGTCCTCTTTTACAAGGCCAGTCTTCTAGTAAGATTATTCAGATACTGTTTCAACCGTCAAATAATGATTATTACTGGAAAATACTATTACTCTTTGTTCATTTTCCATGAACAGTGTAAAAGAAAGTGCAGGACTTGCCCCTCTTTATCCCGATGAAATTTTATTGCTCCAAATTGTTCACTTGTATACAAATCTTCTCCAATTTGAATAAGCGTATCCGTATCTCCATCCGCTTCAATCATAAGTTTGCTCTCAAATTGGCTGATTTCAAATTTCCAATCTGGGGACCCTTGAAAGGAATAAGTTCCACAATACTCCTGATAATTGATAGATTCTGAATGGAATTCTTGTGGAGTAAAGCGATAACAACGATTGTTATTTACTTGAATAAACAATACAGAGCCATCATGTTCTCTTATTACACCTACACTGCAAGATTGTTGACCATTATCGGTAAAACCTAAAAAATGATCTTCTGTCAACTCATATAAATCTATTTGTTTTTTATTAATTGTAATCTGAAGTGGTTCCCCACTTAGTTTTACAAGACCTATACTGGGGCCAAAAAAGGTTCCAGAGCATACTTCGGTGAGCTTCTTTGAAACCTGGTTGCTTACAAGATCTTTTTTATTTATTTTTGTTTTTGGAAGGGTTATATGTAACTGGTCGAAGATACGTTTTGTAATGTTGTTATGAGGAAACGGACGATTATTTACAATAATGACTGCACTTCCAGACTCCCGGTTCAGTACAAAGTCAGCCGTGTAACTGCTAATATCACCATAATGGCGTGAGAAGCGTGTACTCATCTCATCTTCCTGAAGTGCAAAACCCAAGCCAAATCCATTAGTACATGTACTAAACAGATATGTTTGGATTTGATGCATCTCTTCAACTGTCTCGGGCTGTAGTAACCTCTTATCACCTGTTTTCCCATTATTAAGATGTAACAAAGCGAATTTGGCCAGATCAGTTACGGAAGACATACAAAAAAATGATGGATAACAGGCTGGATTATCAATGAAACGATGTAAAACACGTATGTCATCATTTTCCTGGTAATGAGGTAGTGCGAGAGAATGGGTCATGGCAATTAAAGGATCGTACGTGCTTAGTTTCATGTTCAACGGTTTAAACAGATATTCTTGTATAAGATTGGCGAAAGGAATGCCTGTCACTGCTTCTGATACACAACCTGCAATATTAAAATGAAAGTTACTATAAGAATAAGTTTTACCTGGTGGTGCATCTAAATCAATCTGGGACAATTCTAGCTCTACGTGTTGTTGTAAGCCATCTGGGTTCTTATTGCCTGCATAGCTTCCTCCATTAGTAAACCCTGCTCGGTGGCTGAGTAATGTTCGAAGCGTTAAGGATTTGTTATAAGCTGAGTTTTTCAAAGAAAACCAAGGGATGTACTCACAAACGGGGACATCAAGATTGAGCAAACCTTCTTCCACCAATTGCATGACTAAGGTTGCCGTTAATAATTTAGAGATTGAGCCGATGCGAAATAATGTTGATGACATGACAGCTGTTCCGCTCTCTTGTAAAGCAGTAACTCCAAAACCTTTCGCATAGATTAATTTCTTTTCATGGATAATTGCAATCGCCAGACCTGGGACTTTAGCCTGTTTCATTTCAAACTGAATTTGTTGCTCTACTTCTTCCATCTGTATCATGAAAACCATTCCTTTAAAATATTTGTATGAATAGAATTATACGTACGAGTTGATTATATTTATCTGTACATGATCTTGTTATGCTGAAAGACAGAATGGTACTCTTTGGCTTTCTCTGAAGGCTTATCACAAATAATTCGGACATATTTGAAGAGATTAGAATGATCTAATCTCTTCATCCACCGTATATATTTCTGCCATATCTATTCTACAATCTTCTCTTCCAAATAAACTCTGCTATTTGCCACATAGTGCTCTGCCCCGCGCTTTAATCCTTCAATTTCTTGCTCTGTTAATTCACGAATGATTTTTGCCGGACGACCCATTACCATAGTGCAAGGCGGGATTTTTTTGCCTTCTGAAACAAGTGATCCAGCTGCCACCAATGCATATTCTCCAATTTCTGCACCGTTCATTACGGTAGAGCCCATACCGATTAAAGCTCCTTTTCTAACTGTACACCCATGAAGGATTACCATATGACCAACCGTAACATCATCCTCCACGATGATAGGATCATGATCATCTACATGACAGACAGAACCATCCTGGATACTGACGCGGTTTCCTATCGTAATGGGAGCATTATCTGCACGTAACACTGCATTGAACCAGATCGACGATTCCTCACCTACTGTTACATTCCCGAGTAATTTGGCGCCTGGAGCTAGATAGGCTGATTCAGCAATAACTGGATAGTGATTTTTGAATTTGTATAGCATGTTCTGATCTCCTTTAAGTCCATTATGTGAGTATTATTCTCTTTCTCTTATCATAGCTGTTTCGAGGTGATTAGTTCTACTAAATATTTCGCATCGTCCCTTACACCGCCTATTAAAGCAGAGCCCCGGGAATTTTGCCACGGTAAACCTAAAAAATATAAACCGTCAATTTTACTAACACCTTTGTGATGGTTAGGATTTCCTCGGCTATCTAGTACATTAGGTATGTCTACCCAATTAAAATCAGATTGAAAACCAGTTGCCCAAATGATACTTGTAACCTCCAGCTGCTCCCCATTTTCAAATGTGACCACACGATCCACAGCTTGAGTCGCACGTGGAGATATACTTATTTGACCAAGCTTAATAAGATGCTGTAATTCTTTACCGAAAATTGGGTCAGAGCGCTTGCTAAGCCACTTACCAATCCATGAATGTTTTGGCATCCTTACAATTCCCATCTTTTTTAACCACCAAAAGATACTTTTTCCCGCAATTTTTAATGGTTTATACCGCAATGGGTGACCCGTAGAAATGGTCACATTTCGCTTTGTTTGTGCTAATTCTACAGCTATTTGTGCCCCTGAATTTCCTGCTCCGATTACCAGAGAATTGCCCTCTGCTATTTGGCTTGGATTATGGTATTCAGCTGAATGAATCTGTTGGACATCCGCGGATAATTCCTGTGCAAACTGTGGAATAAAAGGCTTTTGGAAAGGTCCAGTTGCAATGATAACATGTTTTGCAAGGTAGATTCTGTCTGTTGTCGTTATTGTAAAGACATCTTTTATTTTTTGAAGCCGAGTTACCTTTGTCTGGAGATGAGTGGGAAAGTCATATGTTCTCGCATACAGTTGTAAATAGTCAGCGATTTCATCTTTACTTGGGACATCTTCCTGGCTTCCATCAAGTTTTAATCCAGGAAGCGAGCTGTACCAGCGAGGAGTAAACAGCTGTAAGGAATCATACCTGTTTCGCCAAACCTCACCAATTTCACCCCCTTGGTCAATTAACAGAAAATTCCATCCTTTATTAGATAAATAGTACCCTGCAACTAGCCCTGCTTGACCTGCTCCTATAACTAATACGTCTACAACAGATTGATTCATTGTACGACACTCCTTTTATCCAACGAAAAATACTGTTAGTAAACCAATTATAATGTGAAATTCATTTACATTCAAATATATATTTGAATGTATCTAATCATTTTGTTATCAATTGAATATTCTGTACGATATCACTTGTTTTGTATAATGGAATAAAATAAACCTTATTCTTGAGGTGATACAGTGAAAATATCTGGTTTGAATCACTTATTGTTTTCTGTCTCCAATTTAGATCATTCTATCAACTTTTATCAGAATGTATTTCAAGCTAAACTCCTGGTAAAAGGGGAAAAAACAGCCTATTTTGACTGTAATGGAATGTGGTTTATTTTACTGATCCGGATGGTCATAAGTTTGAATTTCATACCGGAACATTGCAAGATCGGCTTCTTTACTATAAACAGAAAAAAGCACATATGGAGTTTTATATATAGAATTTCTGTGCCAGTGCTTTTACATAGGCCAAAATTAAACAACTAGTCTTACACGATTCCCCCGTGTTTTAGACTGGTTGTTCTTTTATGATTAAAGCGCATTTTGTATCAATCCCATATCCGATTGGTTTGTTCATTAGATTAATCGAGACAAACGTCCATTTTACGATTTTTTCATATCCTGTATGTGTAGGTTAGAAATGGAATATCATGTGGACATTCAGTTAGATAACAACATGGGAGGAGATTAAATGGGGTACTACATTACAGTTGAACCGAATGTTAATCTTTTTGTGGAAGATGTAGATCCGGGTAACGGCAAACCAATCGTCTTTCTTCATGGCTGGCCCGTCAACCATAAGATGTATGAGTATCAGTTTGACCAGCTTCCTAAGATGGGGTTTCGATGTATCGGTATTGATTTACGGGGTCATGGGAATTCCGATAAACCTTGGACCGGGTATACGTATGATCGAATGGCAGACGATGTTCGTGTTGTAATTGATTCGCTCAGACTAAAGAATATTGTTCTTGCAGGACATTCCATGGGTGGTGCCATTTCAATCAGATACATGGCACGCCATGCAGGACATCAAGTAGCAAAATTAGCCTTGTTTGGTGCAGCCGCACCCGTTTTCACAAGACGTCCTGATTTCCCATATGGATTCACCAAGGAAGAAGTAAACAAACTGATTGAGGAAACCTATGCTGACCGACCACAAATGTTGGTTGGGTTTGGGGATATCTTTTTTTATCGCTATCTTACAGAAAGTTTTAAGGACTGGTTTCATGGTCTTGGAATGGAAGCTTCCGGACATGCAACAGCCATGTGTGCCATAGCATTGCGAGATGAAGATTTACGCCCTGATTTACCAAAGATTAATGTGCCAACAGGAATTTTTCATGGTATCCATGATAAAGTATGTCCGTTTGCTTTTGCTGAGGCAATGAATACAGGAATCAAGAACTCTGAGCTTATCCCTTTTTGGGATAGCGGCCATGGTTTATTTTATTGTGAAAAGGAAAAATTTAATGAGGCATTGATTCATTTTATTAAGGAGTAACAAGATGGAAGATTTACACTTTTTGCTCAAAAAATATTTCTCTTTCCCTTACAAGCACGTTATGATTAATAGAGTTTATGTGTTTTAAAGAAATCAAAGAGGTGATTTTTTTGAGAAAAAGTGTAATCTCCATTGGAGTTCTTACCATTTTGTTAATTGTTGGATTATTTACGATTCAAGTAAATACATATCCTCCTTCCTCTACTCGTATCATTTTGGAGCATACGTACGAAACATATATCACTCCTGTTTGTTACGAACAAGCCGAGAAAACCAACAATCTGGCTGAATCCACGTTAGAACAAGCAACCGCCTTACATTATAAACCTGAATCATCTTGTACATCTAAATCATTAGAGCCATTAAAACAGCCTGTTGCATATTTTATAGCTGAAAAATTAGGGATTCGTCCTAGTAAATGGACCTGGTGACAAAAAAAGTCCCTCATATTTTCATGACTTATCAAGACTAATCTAAATAAAAATCTAAGTAATCAACGCTTTAAACATTGGTAGCATGTATCTATAGTAAAAATGCGCACATTAATAGGAAAAGGCTCCTCATTGAGCCTATTTTATTCCTTCACCTTCAATAATCGTAAGCTGTTCGATGTTACGATTAGCGTCGCTCGCATGGCAGTTGACGGATTAACAAAAAAGACTGCCAGAATTCCAGCAGTCTTCCTCTTGAACTATTAAATTGAACCTACATCTGATGTTCTCATCATAGAGTTATTCTTCATCATTCCCTGAGTATTTTCGTTACCTTGTCTTTGATGACAACTATTGTACATCTGTTCAAGCTCGGAATCACTGAGGTTTGGGTGCATTTCCTTCATGAATGGAAGCATTTCTTTGAATGTACTAAGACCTGCCTCATCAGCATACGCGGCAGTTCCAACTCCAAGAGTTAATACCACTGCGCCTACAACAGTCACTAGTTTAGTTTTCATGATGTTCACCTCCTTTCAAAATGGTTCACTATAAAGTTATTTTGCTTACTTGCATCCACTGTCCGTCTTCTGAAGGAATGATTTTCACTTTTTCCCCAGGATAGAAGCAAACGTAGTTCATCATATTATGGATGTTGATTATGGTAATGGTTTGTTTGTTTTCTAGTTCAATTTCGTTGTGACACTGACTGATCCCCATCTCATCTGCTTCACAGTCCGTATCGGATTGAATCACACCTATGCTTTCTGATGCTAATTCTCCTTCAAGTAATTTTGTGAGATACTGATTTTCTTTTCCGTTTTGCTGCCAATCCTTTTCTACTCCAAAGCGTTCTTCCACTTGAATCGTTGTTACTTCAGGTTTTGGTTCTTTACTATCAGTTGCTTCTTCCTTTTGTACATTAAAAGAATATATAAAAGCGATCATCACAACTGCTAACGTTAGGATAGAAGCACTTATCCAAATAACTGATTTATTCAAAGCAAATCTCCTTTATATTGATCTTATGAAACGATTGCGTCCAATTCATTATCTATAGGGATATCGCTTATAATGGTGATGTACATGCGCAAAGGTAAACAGATAATCTCTTCACTCAGCTTGGTAATATGACCAAAGGTAAAACATATTTTTTGTGGGCAATCTGACTCCACAACTTCTATGCCATAATCACGAACTCGTAGTAAGTCGTAGCCGTTACTAGTTTGAATCTCAATCCACTGGGTTTCCTTGGTGAGCTTCACTGTCTGATAGATTTCACCATCCACCTGAATATGGGCATAGGATTCTCCTGCTGAGATCTTATCAATGGACGCTCGATTGATCATGAACCCCACATAGATCAAGGTAGCGACGATCAGCAGGATAATAATTAGAATAAAATCTCCTTTTTTTAACTTGAGCTGATTCATTTCCACCTCTCATCTCTTTTTAAGCGTCAAGACATTCAAGCTTGTTCTCTCTCCATTTATTACTCATCAGTCTGTATCCCATTAAGATAGCACTAATGACGATAACTGCCACGCTTGTCCACTGGGCGGAGGTCCAATCCAATGCATATTTAGGGGTATCTCCTCTTAAGAACTCCAAGAAGAATCCTCCCACAAACGTGCTCCAAGAATGGCCCCGACAATAACATAAAGTAACAGATCAAAGACGTGTTTCCGATAAACTGTGCCTTTGGCTAAATAATATGCTTCATACGCCGATAAGATAATAACAATTGCTATGATAAGACCGTAAGATCGAATGGGGAAATTTCCAATATGAAATAAGATAACCTGCATGAGACTCTGTCCTCTCATTTATAATCACATACACATTATACTTTGATAATATGTTGAAACTGTGAAGATGTACTAATTTTTTCCATGCGCTTTATAGTGATTAACGATGGGAGATCATTGCACAAAGAACGAGGACCATAAGAAACAGTTGCAACCGATTAAGCTATTTGACTTTACTTTGTATAGCAAATTCCCAACATAAAACAAGTCCTCTAATTAAAGTGAAGAGGAAAATGTTTTATTGAGCTAATTTACGGAACACCTCATCTGAAAATACTCGACGAGCTGTTATATAACGTTCCGCATAATATTTCTCGGAGAGTTTACTCACCTCAGAACCTTTCCCCACCGAATTGTGACCGAATATTCCATCACCCATGTATATTCCTGCATGAGATATTCCTTTTCCATCCGTAAGGCGTTCTGACAACCTTCTTCACAGTCGAACTCAGTGTCGCATTACTGTGGAAACCATGAAGAAACAAAAAAGTGACCTCATCTCATGAAGTCACTTTTTCTTTCTGCGGTTTTGTTTAATCTGAAATGCAAAATAGATGAGGTATATCACAAGCCCGATCATAAGTATCCATATACAAAAAGTTCCCATAAAACTGCTACTATTGATGGAGGAACCTCTCTGATAGAATGTAGCTGATATCGTTAAACACATCACACCAATCGCTATAAAAAATACAGCAATCAGCCAGTCTGTTTTTTTCATCTCAATTCCTCCTCTATGGTTAAGGAAGGAAATTGAATCTTAAAGCATGTCCCTTTTCCTACGCTACTACTTACCTTAATGGTTCCTCCCTGTAACTCAACTAAATTCCTTACGATAGATAGACCAAGTCCTGTACCTCCATATTGCCGTGACCGAGATTTCTCAACCCGATAAAAACGATCAAAGATAAAAGAAAGCTCATCTGTTGGAATACCAATACCTGTATCTTCTACTAATAGAGTCACCCTATTAGTAGAACTGCTTACACTGACTTTAACAGTACCTTTGTCTGTATAGCGCACCGCATTTTCCACAAGATTAAGCACAATTTGTTCCATCCGTAACCCATCACCACGAATAAGCGGAATAGAATCTGGAGCTTGAATCTTGAGATAGATCTCTTTTTCTTTAGCTTTTAATTCTATCTTTTGAACAGCTTGCTCTACAATATCCTTCATATCGACCCATTCCATCGATAAACTGATTTTACCTTCTTCCATTTTAGCAAGCTCAAACAAGTCGCTTACCAAATGTTCGATGCGACTGGCTTCCTGATAAATAATGTCCAAATACCGATCCTTTTCTTCTTCGGTATCATATATACGATTCTTCACCACCTTGGCGTAACCTTTCAAGTAGGTGATTGGTGTTCGGAGTTCGTGGGAAATGTTTGCAAAAAACTCTTGTCGTGTATCTCGATATCGTTGCAAATCCGCTGCCAAATTATTAATCGCAGCAGCCAGATCGCCAAATTCATCCTTACTTTCAATTTCCAAACGTGTTTCTAATTCGCCAATCGCAATTCGCTTCGTGGCTTGTTGCATTTGGATTAAGGGTCGTGACAATAGTTGTGCCATAATCCAAGTGATGCCAATGGCAAGCAAAAAAGCCCCTATTCCTGCGAGTATTAGAAGGTTACGTACAGCAGTTAAGGACTTATCCATGTTAGCCGTTGATGCCATCACATAAATGGCGGAAGAAATCGTATTGCCTTCATAGATCGGTTGACCGATAACAACATATCGACTGCCTGACGGATCTTGATGTTCTATGCTTATAGATTCCCCTGAAAATATCTTCTTTATATCTTCCTCATATATAAAAGAGCGATCCGCTGCATTATGTTCACCCGAATGAAGCGTAATCTTTCCTTGCGCATTGATATAAAATATACTTACATTAGAAAAATCGGCAAAGGTCAGCATCATATCCTCTGATGAAGCATTCGTGGTCTCAGCCATAGTAATGAAATGAGAGGTCATTTCGGAGACTTCGGTTTTCATTTCAGTATGATAAAAGTTGAAAAACATTTGATACATCGTTACGCCAAGAACTAGTAAAACCACTAAAAACACCGAAGCAATGACCAATCCTAACTTCATTCCAATGCGATTTCTAATCATTCCTTTGCTCCTTGCACGGTAAACTTATAACCAACTCCCCAAACCGTCTGAACGGGATTGTAACCAAGCCCTGCTCGTTGCATTTTTTCCCGAATGTTTTTGATATGGGTGTCCACAACGCGCGAATCGCCTGTATAATCATATCCCCATAAACGCTCAACTAACTCATCTCTTGAAAAGGTATGCTGAATATTTTGCGTAAGAAAATACAGGAGTTCAAACTCTTTAGGCGTGAAATCAACGTTCGCCTCATGAATATGAACTTCACGTGCTTCTGCATAAATTTTGAGATTAGGTAATTCCATGATGGATTCTTGAGACTTATTCAATTGGTACATCATGGAACGTCTTAGAAGTGAATAAACACGCGCAAGTAGTTCTTCGATTTCAAATGGCTTCGTCAAATAATCATCAGCACCAATACCGAGCCCATGTACCTTATCCTTCGTTTCGGTTCGGGCGGTTAACATGAGGATGGGGATCGTTTGTGTTTCTCGAATTGTTTTGCAAACGTGCCAACCATCCATCCCTGGCATCATGACATCCAACACGATGAGATCGAACTCATACTGCTTCATCATAGCGAGTGCCTCATAACCAGAAGACGCTTCTTTTACCTCGAAGCCCTCTTTCATGAGATATATTCGGATCAAGTTCCTCATGTTCCATTCATCATCTACGAGTAGTACCTTGATTTTAGACATTATTTCACCTTCTATTTTCAATATGAATTTACAATCATAGAGTAGTCAGTCATTCATCCAACCGTCAATGGACATCGTTCCTCTTATTCTTCAGTTAAAATAGGATGCCCTACATCATATCGTCTTGTTCTTCTTACATCATATCTATCCCTCTTCATGAACGACTCCCCTCCATAAAAGAAATGCCGTCAGCTTTAGATAAAGGCAAACGGCATTTTGATCCTCCATGCTCAATTTTGACAATTATTCATTTTATTTATCAGGGGCATAATGACCAAATGTGAAAGGGAACAAATCAAGAGGACACCCATCAGAGGGTAATTGGTAGGCTCCCCTCGATAAGCGTTAAGTAAGATCACAAGGACAACAAGAATGATCGGGAAGATACAGCATAGCGTCATCATCCACCGATGTGATTTTGATTCATGCTCCTGTTGAGAAATAGAATTGTTATTGCTTCCTTGATTATGATTTCCGCAGCAATTCAACTTCCATTCCTCCTCTTGAATGTTCTATTCATCGTGATAAGTTTTGAATATCCCTTCTCATTTGCTCGTTTTGGGCCCTTAACTCTGACAATTCACGCTGTATCTTTTCAGCATCCTCTTGTTTGCCTTTATCATGATAACCATGACCTCCACGCATTCCAAACATCATTAAGATCATCATGAGGGGACAAGCTAATAACAACAGCCATGACCAATCCATCTGAACACCCTCCCATTCCTAAATCCAATTTAATATAACTGTATTGTATGGGATGATTGTGTAGAAACCGTGTTGAAAGCATAGAGAAAACATGTAGCTACTCTACCACTAAGCTACTATGATAACCCATCGTCAGCAGCAAAAATGGACGTTTGGGTTATTCTGGTTTGTTGCCCACTCTTGGGTCAGGTGTGTAGTTACTTTTGAAGTCTTTATACATGACATCGGTTACCATACCCGCAGATGCATGGTGCAAATCGTGGCAATGGAACATCCAATCCCCTGGATTATCCGCTTCGAAAGCCATAACATATTGTTCGCCTGGCTTCACATTGAGTGTATCTTTTATGACAGGTGCTCCTTCAAGCGGTTGACCATTTTTGCTTAGAACTTGGAAGAAATGTCCGTGAAGATGCATGGGATGATCATCGGTCTTGGATTCATTCACAAAAGTAACCTTCACCTTATCCCCTGATTCGACCTTAATGCGATCTGTATCTGGGAAAACCTTTCCATTGATGGTGTAAACCATCTCCCCATCCTTCATTTCGGTATTCAGATTCAGAAGAACGTCTTGATCAAAGGATTGATTCAAGGAGAACTTGGTCTCGCCTTGTTTACCGTATTTCATAAGATCGAATTGCGGTAACTTTTCGGATGCGTTCGATGCATCGGTCTGTACTGTTGAACCTTCGTATGCAATTATGGCTCTTAAGTTTTTCACTCTGTCGTCACTTCCATGCTCTTCAAGCAGCCAAGATCCAGGATTGTTTGCTGTAAATTCTAGATCATACCGCTCACCTGGAGCGATAGCAATCCCTTGATCCGTAATGACAGCAGGACTATTCACAGGCTGTCCGTCTGAGGCAATTACCTTGAATTCATGCCCATGGAGATGCATGGTATGCGTGAGGTAACCCGCATTAATGAGGCGAAATCGAACTTTGTCGCCCTCTTTAACGACTAGCTTATCTACCGCATTACCGCTTTTCCCATTGATTGTATACAGATCATACATGCTCATATCGTGACCTTTCATACTTCCCGTTTCACTCATGTTCATTTCGCTTTGATTCGCGTCATCCTTCGTACCCATGTTCATTTGACGATGATCCATGCCTTCCATGTTGCTCATATCCATATTACCAGAACTCATCCATTCATCTAGCATAAGCGTGTAATCCTGATCGTAGCTCTCATTAGGATCTTCCACAATCAGAGAACCATAAAGCCCTTTATCGAGCTGATTAACGCTGTCTTGATGCGAATGATACCAGTAGGTACCTGGAATGGTGGCCTTAAATTCATAATTAAATTTTTTACTTGGCACAACCGCATCTTGTGTCACCCCAGGAATCCCGTCCATGTTATTCGGAACAGGATAACCATGCCAATGAATCGATACAGGTTCTTCAAGTTCATTTTTCAAATTAATTTTGACCGTATCGCCCACTTTGACACGAATCTCTGGACCGGGTACAGAATTGTTGAATGTCCATACAGGCAGAGTCGTATCATCAGATACCTTCAGATTACTCGCTTGTGCAGTAATGGTATATTCCTTACCGTCCACTATTGGGGTTTCTTTCGTAAGCAATATATTATCTGCATTAGCCTTTGAAATAGACGTACTCTCCGAAGTCTTTTTGGAGCCATCCATGTTCATTTTGGAATGATCCATGCCCACCATTCCATCTGTACCACCTGAACTTAAACAGCCAGTCATTAGTATGCTAATCGCACCAATCGCCAATATGATTTTGAGCTTACCTTTCATTCCTAGAACCTCCACTTCATTTCCTATTACAAATTACTATAAACAAAAAATATGTGGAAACGATGAAGGAATCTAAAAAATTAAAATATTCAAACAAGTTATCGGTCTAATGCGGTTTTTATAATAAATTCTGCTTATTTGATTGAGCTTTATTACACTAACACCCTGATAGTTGCAAAAGGATCTATTAATTTAACTAAAAGTTTTATAACAAAACTCTGCCATGATTTGAGGCATGCGTATTTGAAGTGAAATATGCGGGCTTCATGCCTGATTTTACGATTGATCCAACTGTGGACAATATGCTTGAATAAGCCTTTACGTATGTGGGGCCCCTCTTACTTGCATCAACGTCCCTCAAAATTTTATACTTTCTTATCCATCAAAAAAGCGTTGGACCAATCGTCCAACACTTTTTCTTTGAATCATAAACTATCTTAAAATCTCTTTTTTCTAGACGAGTAAATACCCATGATAATAATTGCTACACCAACCAACAAAAGTGGAATCGCAACAATGTACCTTGCATCAAACTGATCTAGTAACTTTCCTATCGTTGAAGCAAAGAAAATTAGTGATAACAAGCTTAAGATACTAGCTGGAATAATCAGTTTAGACTTGTCTTTACCTAATAACATCGCTTCAAACATTCCGAATGCAATAGCGAGAAGGGTTCCTGGCCACATATAGCCCCAAATATTATAAAGCATTGATATTTGAAAAAAGAAACTCGCAATTAATAGAAATCCAGCCCCTATCAGAATATCTCCATTCGAGTCAACCTTACTGAAGTGGATAATATGTAAGATGATTGCGATAGGTAGCATAAAAATGGACGGCCAATAGATACCAACGATTTGACCAATGTTTTGCCATTGGATACTAAAAAACGAGGTACTTATCGTCATCAAAAGCAGACTGGCAATAATAAGTAATGCACCGATAAAGAATGTAACTTTTTTCAATACTTACATCTCCTTCTTTCGATAAAATATATGAAAATTCCATTCATTCTTATCATCGGCTTATCTCACTCACTCCTTCATTGTTAAACAGGTTACCATTCTATACACTTTTCATTCGAGTACCATTTATACATTTCCATTTTTTCTGGATCTATTTTAATAGCTTGTTCGAATGCTTCCTTATCGCTCTGTTCATTTTCCAGCACTTCATAGAAGAAATGTATGGCAAATAACAATGCTGAATTGCCATATGGATAGTCATCTGGACCAATATACCAACTCGCGCCTTTTTCAATAAATGCATGAGCCAAAGCGGGATCTCCCAGTGTGCAACCATTTCCAATTACCTTTTTTCCTGCGAAGTCACCATATTTCAATATTTCTTTACTGGAAAAATTCCCCTGTGGCTCACCTGGTTCATATACCTCGTCACCAAGCTCTTGCATGATAAGCTCTCCCTCGTCACCATGAAAACATAACACGATGTAGGAGACGTCATCGTAAAGATTCTCGCCATTTAATACAGCTATCAAGTCATTTGGTCGCCCTATCCAATAAGTCATAACCTGGGCCCCAAAGTATTCGAGTGTTGAGCGTAAAGCAAATGTCTCTCCATCACAATTTTCTCCACAAATCAATGCAACTTTTACCGGTTTTTCTCCCATCTCTTCTCTCACCTTGCCTTCTTTTATCTGTCCTATCAATTATTACGTTGTTTATATGTAAAAGGTTCCCATCCGTATCAGATTAATTTAAATTGTGTATCTTTTTCATTGTTTACAGTTTACATGTTCTTTATTGTGTTATTCCTAAATGATGGGAGTAATAGTTAGGAGTTGATAAATATCTTGATAAGAAAACAAGGAAGAACTTCAAATGACAAAGGATAGTAAAAGGAACATTTGCCCTATTAAAAAAGAGCAAATGTTCCTTTTACTGATTTCTTTTCCCTATTCTATTTTCTATGAGAATGCTTTTAGCCCCGTTACCCCAATAATGATGATAATCAGGCTTAGCATACGTGCCAAACTCCTTGATTCTCCGAAAAATAGCATGTTTAATAAAACTGCGCCTGCTGTGCCTACACCTATCCATACTGCATACGCAATACTTACTTGTAAGTACTCGAAAGATGCGTATAACAGAATAAAAGAAAGCCCGAAGCCTCCCATGTACAAGGCAACATTTGCTAATGATTTGTTTTGGCTATATTTATTTAATCCAATGACACCAACCATTTCACTAGCTGCTGCTAAAAAAACAAATAACCATCCCATTATGAGGCAACTCCTTTCTCCTCTTTATTGTCAGCCAGTTTCAATCCGATTACTCCAACCAGTAGTACGCCCATAAAAAATATCTTGCCTAGATTAAAGCTTCCTCCAAATAAGAAGACATCCATTAAAGCAGTTCCTACTGTACCAAGTCCCGCAAAAATCGCATAAACGGTACCTGTCGGTAAATTTTCGCAAGCTTTCGCCAAGAATTGAAAATCCACCAAGATAATAACGATAATGATAGTCCAATGCCACCAAGATTCGGCAACATTAAACCCATATACCCAAAGTAGCTCGAACAAACATGTCATCATGACGTAAAACCACGATTTATTCATAACAATCACCTTCCTGACTGAATATCAGTCATTTTTAGTTCAAAAAAACCGGGGCACTCTTATCGGCTTTGAATACCGAGGGCATGACCCAAAAAAGATAGAACTTCTCTTTTTTGTATGGCTGCATTCTCTTCACTACTATTGTCATACAAATAAATTTGCTCGGCTGCAGACTCTATCACACCAATAACCAGCTTTGCCGTGCACACTGGTTGAAGAGAAGACCGAATAGAACCAGCTTCTTTGGCTTCAAGTAGAAAAGTGCTCATCCAGGAATAATACGGAGCATAAATTGATTCCCATTCCTTCAGGTGCTCTGTGGAGGCTAATCCAGCATAGATGAGTGCAAAAATATCGCGGTAATCTTTTGTAAGAGCAAATACAACATCTACTAACTGCCTAAGCCTATCGGAAAAAGGAGCATTTTCTTCTACTTGATCTTGAACAGCTCCAATAATTTTCTCTACCATTACTTCTGCAATCGAAGGCATAACGGATAGTTTAGATGGAAAATACAAGTAATAGGTGCCCTGTGCGATCCCAGCTACTTTTACGATATCTGATATTTTTGTCTTCTCAATTCCCTGCCTACGGAAAACCTCGATGGCAGCATGAATAATTCGTTCTTTTTTATTATCCAACCAATATCCTCCTTTCATATGACTGACTATCATTCATTTTACTTTTATACATGTGTAAAGTCAAGTTCATGAACAGGTTCATGGGAAAAAACCGGAAACTATTATGCAAATTCATGTACATAAAATTTTAACGAACAAAACTAATAAAAAAATAAAGGCACAACCTGCAAATTATGTGCAGATTGTACCCCTTTTTTGGAAATATCTTTTGATTTATTAATGCAATCCTTTGCCTCATTTAGTTTTTTGGTTTGATCATTAAACTGTTGTTGAAGTGAGGTAACATGATTAAACAATTGATTAACTTGTTGGATTTCTACTCGAATTGCTTTGATTGTTGTTTCCTTGGTTAAAAGCTGTTGATACATTTTCCGTTCAGTTTGTAATGCTTCCTGATATGCAACATCAATTTGCTTATTGGTTTCTTGTCTTTCTTTAAAGAGGGCCATGATATTCATTGCCTCGTTCCTGGTAACCGAATCTTTGAGTTGCTTAATCTTCTTTTCATTTTTCTGAACTTCATTCCATACCGTATCAAACATACTAACTTGATCGGCCATCAACTGCCCTCTCTTATCAGCTAACTGTAAGGCTTTGGTAATCAATGAGGTTGCTTCTTCGCGACTCTTTTTACCAACCTGCATGATCTGTTGGTATAAGTGGGCATTCATCTTTTCAGCTTCTTGCCATTCCTTCATTTTTTGAGGGATTTTTTCTTCCAGGTGTAACGCATTTTGAAACGTTTTAAAAACCTCTTTTTCCGCTTTAGGTTCGCAACCCTGTAGAATCCCAACAATCATTACTGAGACGATGATCAATTCCAGAATTCTTCTTGTTCTTTTTCGATTTCTTCTCTCCCGATTTCTCATAATCTCTGGTCATTCCAAAAGTTAACGGAGGCGTGCTCAGCTGGATTATAAACTTCGAATTCATAACCCATATCTTTCGCTGCTTTTATGATGTGCGGTAATGCTACGATGGTTTGTGGTTTTTCGTGCAGCAATACAACCTCTGTCGGCTTTTTTAATCCTTTCTTGACGGTCTCTGTGATTTTATTTGGTTGGTTAGGTAGTTTCCAATCATATGAATCAATAGTCCAATCCCACATTTTTAAGTCTGCCTGAACAATTGCATCTCGAAAGTTGTCAGTGACTTGAGGATGGCTTCCAAACGGAGCTCGAATAATGGTAGGAGTCACATTTGTTAATTTCTTTACGATGGCTTGAGCCTGCTTCATCTCGTTAATAAATGCTTGTGGCCCATGCTTATACAAGTTTTTGTATCCATGTGTCATGGAATGAAGCCCTGGATAGTGACCTTCTTTTACTAATCGCTTCACTGATTCAGGATATCGATTCATGTTGTTACCTAACATAAAAAATGTAGCATCTATATTTTCTTTATGTAAGATATCAAGAATTTCCTCTGTAAATTGGCTAGGTCCGTCATCGATGGTTAAATAAATGACTTTCCTCTCTTTCCCATCCCACTCTGAGGGTACAATTCTGTTATACTCAGTAATCAGATGACTACTTGCTTGGTAATTGGAAATCTCTTGTAATTCAGAAGCTACCGCTACGGATTGATAGGTTTGAATAGCAAAAAATCCACCTAAGCTTAATAAAAATGTTACTATTACTGTTATAGCAAGTCTTTTCCTTTTTTTTGAACCTGTTCTTTTTTTGTGTGTATCGTGCTGTCTCGCTGCTGACATTTTTTCACTTCCGTTTCCCTAGCTTCAACGTTTGTATCTCTAGGTTAATTGATTACCTGGAAAAAAGGGTTAAGGAAAAGTAACATTTCATAAAAATTTATACATTTTTTTACTGCAATTTGGTAATTCCCTTTGTTTACTTATTGTTACCTATTTGTAACAAAAAAAAGCCTGAAAACTGATAAACTATCTACCAGCTAGAAAAAAGGTGATGATTTCTTCATGAAAAAACGTATTAAAAAGAAATGGATTTTATGGCTTTGTCTAATTCCCGTTATTCTATTTCTCTTCTCTGCTGCCGGCTTTACGTATTACCTATATCAAAAAGCAGTTGCGGCTGAAAACAACATGTTTCAGGAATTAAACCGTGGCGAAAATTCAGTCGTACGAGATGACGAAAAGGACAACATTCAAGATAGCTTTTCTGTACTATTTATTGGTGTTGATCAAAGTGAAAACAGAAAAGATCAGTATGGAAAAGCAGTAAGATCAGATGCACTAATGCTTGCTACATTCAATAAGCAAAAGCAAACAATAAAGTTGGTTAGCATACCTCGCGATTCTTATGTATATATCCCAGTAGAAGGGAAAAAAGATAAAATCACACATGCCCACGCATTTGGCGGAGTTGACGGAACAGTTGAAACGGTTGAAGGATTACTTGATATACCCATTGATTATTATGTAAAACTGGATTTCGAAGGATTTGTTTCTCTCATTGACGTATTAGATGGTATAGAGGTTGATGTTCCTATAACCTTTAAAGAACAGGACAGTAATGACAGACCTGGTGCGATTCGTCTAGAAAAAGGGTTACAAACATTGAACGGGGAAGAAGCACTCGCACTCGCACGTACACGTAAAATCGATAGCGATGCAGAACGTGGAAAACGACAGCAATTAATTATGGAGGCCATTCTCGATAAAACATTATCTTTCTCTACTATAACCAAATCCGGTGCCATATTGGACGCTATGGGTGATCATATTAAAACAAATCTGACCAGAACGGAGATGTATGATCTATTACAATTTGGAAAAAATCATTCGCAGCTTCAAATTGAAAAAATGCAGCTTGCTGGATCAGATATCCATATTAATGGAATCTATTATTATCAACTAGATGACGGTCAACTTGATGAAATCATTAAAACTCTGCAACAGCATCTTGGATATCAACCAGATAAGCGTGTTTCCTAATCCCCTATTCATAGAGAAAAGCCGATTCTAATCACTAGAATCGGCTTTTCTCTATGATCAAATCCATTTTTACATGTATATTTGTGTTCAGACTGAAAAATCTCCTCTATCAAAATTTACTAGGAAAAGCTGTTTTTTCTTGAGCGACTACAACATCTTCTTAAAGTCTTTCGCCTTTAGATCAAGCTCTTGTGAAGCTGTCCCAATCCCAGCAAATTCTTCTACTGCTTTTTCGATCAAGATTTGGCTTTCTTGTAAGCCTGATTGAGAGTGCTCAGTACCCGTACTAACTTTTATCACCTCATTGGTAATTCCATCTATCTGAGAACTAACTTCTTGAATCGCGACCTCAACACGTTTAGCCAGATTACGGACTTCATCCGCTACTACATTAAACCCTTTACCATGTTCGCCAGCTCTTGCAGCTTCGATGGCAGCGTTTAATGCCAAAATGTTGGTTTGGGTTGCGATACTTCGCACGGTTTTAACTATCGTCTGAATTGATTCTGCTTGAGTTTTTAATGTTGCTAGAACGTTTAGATTCTCATTCGATTCTTCCACTAGCTTTTCCGTATATGTAACAACTTCTCTACTTTTGGTAATTCCTTCTTCAGCCCGCTTTCGAAGACTCTCAGCCATTGCTTGTAATTCAGTTGCGATCTCAGAAATTGTTTTTTCCCTTACTGTAATGTCCGTAGCTATTTTAATAATAGCTATTGTATTACCCTCATCATTGAACACAGGCATATAGGACGCTTCCAACCAAAGAAGTGTTCCGTCTTTCGCTACGCGCTGAATTTTAGCTTGATAACTATTACCGCTTCGCAAATTTTCCCAAAACAAACGATATTCTCTACTCGTAACAAAATCAGTCGTACAAAATTGCTTATGTATCAATCCTACTATTTCATCACTATCATATCCCATAGTTTCCGCGAAATAATGATTAGCCCAAAGAACCTTGCCTTGCGGATCAAATTCTATCATCGCTAGCGAGCCTTCGATTGCCCTTAAGACTGCATCTCTGTCTAGTACCTGACCAGATTCCATCCTGTCCCCATGATCTATGTTCATGCTCATTTCCATCTCTCCTTGTCCGTTAAAAGCTGTTATTTTAAGTTGATTGCATGTTGATAAAAATGAAAGATTACAATAGCATTAGCAATCATCTTTTCTTTTGACTATGTACGATAACTATACATCAAGTTGACTTATTCATGAGCCAATTACACAAAGATTTAATATTTTTCAATTAATCTGCTTTGAGCTATCTCTTTTCCGTTCATGTAATAAAAACTTCTATCGAAGTTTCTCGATGAAGCTGGTTCTTTTTTAGAGGATGTTTTTCATACGTATAAGGAAGTGATGCCAAGTAGTTTCTACTTTCTTATACAGTAAGAAAAACCGAGCGTTCTGCCAAAATGAATCGGCAGAATGAACGGCTTTTCTCTAAGAGTATTTTATTGTATGAATCTACTTATTTGATTGTAGTATCCAGTACCCGTTGGTTGAGGAAATCAAAATCATCATCGTGCAATGCTTCTACTTTTCCTTTCTGGTATCCTTTTCCTTTGGTAGAGAAGAAATCGTGCGTACTAGTTTCTGTACGAATACCATTTAAGACGACTGGGTTCACTTCTTCTTCCTCGAAGAAAGGTTCCAATCCTAGATTCATTAATGCTTTGTTAGCATTGTAGCGGATATACTTTTTCACTTCATGGGTAAGACCAATGGAATCATAGAGATTCTCTGTATAACCAAGTTCATTTTTATATAAATCTTGTAGCAGATCGTTAACAAAGCGGTCTGCTTCTTGTTTTTCCACAATACTAAGTTGCTGATACACTTCTTGAGCCAATACCCCGACAAATACTCCGTGTACGCTCTCATCTCGGATGATCAGCTTGATGATTTCTCCACTTGCTACCATTTTACCCTGCCCTGCCAGATAAAGTGGATAGAAAAATCCTGAATAAAACAGGAAGCTCTCCAAGAAAACAGATGCCACCAATCCTTGATACAGACTATATGGATCATCTTCTTTAATATTTTTATAGATCGCGTCAATGGTCGCTGTTTTATATTGTAAATGTTTTTCTTCTTGTACCCATTGGAACACATTATTAATATTCTCAGTGCTTGCTACAGTGGTAAAAATAGTGCTATAGCTCTTTGCATGAATCTCTTCCATCGCTGCCTGGAAGATTAGGATTGCTTTCTTTTGTTTTTCCTTAACGTGTTGAGCAATAAGTGGCATACCTACATTACCCTGCTCTGTATCAAGAAGAGTTAGTCCACCCAAGACACGCATATACGTTTCTTTTTCTTCATCTTGTAGGTGAACCCATGACTTCACGTCTTTAGAAATAGGAATCTCAGTATCTAGCCAGAACTGCGATGTATTTTGCGTCCAAATCATCTCCGTATAATCCGTTTCTGGATCGTTCCAGTTAACCGCTTCAAATGGTTTCATCTTTACTCCTCCTTAAACACTACAGCTGATGCATTCTTCGATCGTACGCTTCTTCGTTCTTGTATAGTAAAGGGTTTTTAAGCCTTTCTTTTGCGCATAGATATAGTATTTAGCTAAATCTCTAGTGGTATTGTCATCTTTTACGAACAGGATAGTAGAGATCGCTTGATCCACATGTACCTGTACTTCAGCCACTAGATCGATCACATTAAACATATCCATATCATATGCCTCTTTATAGAAAAAGAAGTTATCATCTGATAGATATGGCATTGGGTAGATCGTTTTGGAATCGCCATACTCTCTTTCCTCTATACGTTGTGTAATCGGGGCGATCGATGCTGTAGCTGATTGCAGGTACGAGATCGAGCCTGTTGGGGCAATCGCCAATCGATAAGAATGGTAGAGCCCATGCTGCTGAACTTCTTCCTTCAAACGAATCCAATCCTCTTTCGTAGGAATATAATGACCTTCGAAGAGAGTCGTTACCTTGTCCAATCGTGGAGAATAATCATTTTCCAGATAACGCGTAAAATAATTTCCATTTGCATACTCACTCTGTTCAAAACCTACAAACGTGATACCGCGTTCTTTTGCAATCAGCATCGAACGCTCTAATGAATAGTAGTTGACCATCATGAAAAATGTCCGAACAAAATCAATGGCTTCTTTAGATTCATACGAGATTTTATTTAACGCCAAGTATCCGTGCAAATTCATTGCCCCGAGGCCTACAGAATGAAGCTCACGATTTGCTTTTGCAACAGAAGGAACCAGATTAATGTTAGTTCTGTCACTCACTTCAGTTAAAGCATCCATGGATAAATGGACGGTTTCTTGAATCCGTTTATTCTTCATCACGTTTACGATGTTAAGTGAGCCTAAATTACAAGAAATATCACGGTTAATCACATCTGGTTCATCATAATCATTAATCACAGACACTTCACTGACTTGCGCAATTTCACTGCATAAATTGGAGAACTTTACACGTCCAATTTCTTTTAATGCATGATATTCATTGGCATTATCCACATACATGATGTAAGGATAACCTGACTCCATCTGTGTCTGGGCAATTTTAATGATCAGATCTCGAGCTACAACCTTTTTCTTGCGGATATTCGGATTATTAACCAACTCATCATACATCGCGGTAATATCCATGTCATCCAGATGTTTCCCGTACTCTTTATAAACCGTGTGCGGATAGAACAAGTACATGTCCTTATCTTTTTCAACCAGTTCAAAGAATTTATCCGGTGCAACGACACCTAAAGATAAGGTTTTAATGCGGATCTTTTCATCACTATTAATTTTCTTTGTATCTAAAAACTCATGGATATCAGGGTGGAAGATATTTAAATAAACAACACCACTGCCATCACGCTGACCTAATTGATTCGCATAGGAAAAAGCATCCTCGAATAGTTTCATAACTGGTAGTACGCCGCTTGCCTTGCCATCCAATCCCTTGATTTGCTCACCTGCTGCTCTAATTTTACTTAGATTAAGGCTTACTCCTCCGCCAATTTTACTTAATTGCAAGGCGGAATTAATTGCAAATCCAATCGCATTCATCGAGTCATCAACTTCTAACAAGAAGCAGCTTACTAGTTCTCCTCGACGTTTTTTACCTGCGTTTAAGAACGTCGGTGTCGCAGGTTGATATTCTTGGGAAATGAGAAGCTCTGCATATTGAAGCGCCTTTTTATGGTCCCCTTTTGCTAAAAATAGGGAGACGACGGCAAGTCTATCTTCATATCTCTCTAAAAACTTGGTCCCATCGTTCGTTTTCATTGCATAGTTATTATAGAATTTGAAGGCACTCATAAAAGATGGGAACCGGAATTTTTGTGTATAGAGGTAATCGTAAACCTCTTTTATCTGATCGAAAGAGTAAGAGTCAAATAGCTCTCTCTCGTAGTAGTCTTGGTCAAGTAGGTAATCAATTTTTTCTCGAAGGTTATGAAAGAATACCGTATTTTGGTTTACGTAATCGATAAAATAACTTCTTGCTGCTTCCCGATCTTTTTCGTATTGAAAGCTACTATCCTTTTTTACCAGGATTTCATTATTGAGCTTGATCCACTGTGGTAATTGTGTTGACAATGTTTTCTACCTCCTGCTTAATTGTTTCGACATCACGCTTCGTTCCGCTTAACTCGAACTTATGTAGTAAGGGAACTTGATAAGTTTCAGCTATCTGGTCACCTGCCAGCCCGTACTTAGTACCCCAGTTTTTATTACCACTAGCTACCACTCCATGCATCCAATCTTTGTTATTCTGCAAGAATTCCTGTGTAGTTGGGGGAACTTGTCCAAAGCCAGTCGTGTATGTGACCAAAATATATGGTTGTTGTAGTTGTAAAGCAGAATTGATCTGCACGGACTGCATTCCGAGCTTTTGGACAAATCGCTTTACATTGCCAGTTTTAGAGTCAAAAGCTATCAGCATGACTTTCACCCCTCCACTATTTTCTATCAATACTGACGTGACATTTCATTCGTTAGGGAACCAAATAAAAAAAGCGCATCTTGGTTTCGATGTGCTCAAAACGACGCGTATGTACAAAAAAGAGGCATGCCAAATAAGCAACTCCCAATTTTGGACCTGCGGGTCGTTTCAACCACTCATTCCCCGAAGATATGAAACGTATGAAGTAGGCAGGTCTACTGGCTTGTGCATCAAGTTACTCTGAGTCCTTCCCACAAAGAACACTAGATATAGATATTTCTTCGCAGTGGTTATTCTCATTTCATCCGCACATACAGTTGCGGGGACAGCTTGGGATTCTCACCAAATTCCCTATTAAGTCGACAATCTAACACCTAACTCCACTCAGTATTTTAAGTTGAATAATTTCCTTTTAACTAACCATATCTAGTAGTTGTTGAATCACAACAACACAATATATGCTACATGTCATAGATTACAACTTTTTGGCAGGAGAAGCAAGACCCATATTTTATTAATGTGCAAAATTAGTAGAATAGCTTGATTCATAATAGACAAAAGATAAAAGGTTCCAAAAATTCTCTTGGAACCTTTTGTGTACTAATTGCTACATGTAGGTCTGAAGTCGTCTATTGTTATGAGAGCTTCAGGATGGTTAATGTTGTATTAACCCCATTGTGTAGGTTAACAGGATTATTGGCTGGATTAACTATTTGCACAGCTGCCGGAACTGAAGTGATATTTAAGACAAAGGTTGCAGCAATTGGCCCACCGCCGTTCCCGGAAAGTGGAGTTGGAGTTACAGGCGATCCGCCTACAACCAGATTAAAATCTGCATTACTCTGGTTATGCACCTCAACACTAAAGAAGTAATACCCCGTTTGGTTGATTGTAACCGTAGAAGATGGAGCAGTAAATGAAAATGCTGTTCCTAACTGATCGCTTAAATTGGAAAATACAATAGGTGAATTTCCAGGTACTGGGTCTGTGCCTGTTCCTGGATCACTTCTATACACCCCGATAGCACTACTTACACCAGCTCCTGTTGCTCCAGGCGCTCCGGTTCCTCCTGTTGCGCCAGGTGCGCCGGTTCCTCCTGTTGCTCCAGGTGCCCCAGGCGCTCCGGTTCCTCCCGTTGCTCCAGGTGACCCGGGTGCTTCGGTTCCTCCCGTTACTCCAGGTGCGCCAGGTGCGCCAGGTCCCCCCGTTGCTCCAGGTGCGCCAGGTGCGCCGGTTTCTCCCGTTGCCCCAGTAATACCCGGAATTACTTTGAACGTTATACACGTGGATGAAGATGATGAAGATGATGAAGATGATGATGAAGAAGATGATGATGAAGAAGATGATGAGCAAGATTTATGATGTTTCTTGTAAAACGGGTCTTTCCGTAAAAATCTGCTTATTTCATCATTTCTCTTAAAATTTTTGCCATTTTTGTCATTTAGATTGAACAACTCTTATCACCTCACTTCTTAGCAAAATATGCAAAAGAACAGCTAAGGAGGAGCACATTTTCTGCATACAACAAATACAAACGAATAACTATAATAATTAACTTGAATTCACTAATTTGTGCTTACCTTTGATATCTTTGTATCTCTCCAATAATGCAACGTTACATTTTCCATTTTTGATGTAGATATATACAAAAAATCGAACAATCGTTCGACTTTAACTGCCATATCCTGTATAATAAAGTGAATGTAACTCTTATTTGGTGGTGCAACAATATGTCTGTAACAAAACAACGAGATGCTAAGCAACTTATTCAGCGCATTCCCGCTTTTCCCTGGTATGTGGAAAAATATATGGATCATAAAAAATCAAAACGTGCATCCGTGTCCACTCTGCTTGGATATTTACGAGATTTTGAATTTTTCTTTCGTTGGCTCATTTCTGAAGGTTTAACCAAGGCAAACGAGATGAAAGAGATTGAGCTATCCGAATTAAACGAGTTACGAAAAGAATATGTGGAGTCTTACTTAATCTATCTTCAAGATTCACACCTGTTTGAACGTTCTATCCTACTTACCAATCCAACCAAAAGTGCAAAAAAAGAATATAGCGACGTGACTATTGCTAGAAAATTATCAAGTCTAAAATCACTCTTCTATTATCTATCAGCTTTATCCGAAGATGAACATGGAAACTCTTATTTAACTAGAAACGTTATGGCTAAAATAGAATTGGATGTGGAAGAAGTCACTCCTCTTGCTCGCGCCAATTCCATTCGCTCCAAAATCTTGGTCGATGACGAAATTCAACGGTTTGTCGATTTTGTCTATGATGGATATTTGGAATACTGCAATACAAAAAAGAAACAAGATTTTCACTATCGCAATCGAGAAAGGGATGTTGCCATAGTCGCCTTGATTCTATCTGGTGGCTTTCGTGTCTCTGAAATTGTGAATCTGAATAGACAAAATGTGATTTTAGAGAAAAATCAGCTCCGTATGGTTCGTAAGGGTAAAAAGGAGGATGCTCCTTTTTTTAGCGATTGGGGTAAGCAGTACTTGATGAGTTACATGGAGGTTCGTCATAAATATAATCCTCCTACTGAAGAGGATGCTTTATTCTTGACGGTCTCTCCAACCAAGCCATTTGGTCATCGAATCGACCTGAGAACCGTACAAAAGTTCGTTAAAAAATATGGACAAGCTTTTGGTGTCCCAGATATTTCTGTACATAAATTACGTCATAGCTTTGCCACTCAGTTTTTGCGCCTCAATCCCGATCCGCACCAATTGCAGGCTCAACTGGGTCACTCCAAGATTGATACTACTATGCAATATGCTCATGTCTTGGATGATACCTTAAGTGAAGCAGTCAACCGGACGACGCGAAGAGAAATAGAACTTGAAAACGTGGATGAAGATCTTACCTGATGTACCTACATGGATCGATTTAATTGAAAGCCCCTTGTATCATTACAACCATGTAATGATACAAGGGGCTACTTAACGAACTAATCACGTACCAGCATTTATTTTTCTTCTTGAATTACATACCACTCTGCATATTGTTCTTCCAGCTTTTCCTCTATCCGAGTTATCTTAGCCTGCAACTCAACGATTTGATCTACATGATTACCTGCCTTATTCATGACGGTTAAGCATTCTTCCCGCTCGTTTTCTAACTCCGCTATATCTGACTCCAATTTTGCAAGTTTCCATGGATTTATTTTCTTTTGTGGTTTAGTCGATATCGTTTCGACAGTAGGTTTCTCTGCCTTCTTACCACTCTGATTGGATATTGGCGCTACTTCAATTCTATCTTGTTGTTGATTACTATTTAACAGATTTAACAGACGTTCTTTATGTTTTTCCCGTGATTCTGCATATGTCCCTTCATCATGGACCAATTTTTTATTTTCCACCCAGTAGATGCCTTGCACCAATTTTTGCAAAAAGTAACGATCATGTGAGACTAGTAGTAGAGTACCTTGGTAATGTGAGATTGCTTCTTCCAGGGCTTCTCTCGCTTCAATATCAAGATGATTCGTTGGCTCATCTAGTACAAGTAAATTATGATTCTGATGCATTAATTGAGCTAGGCGAAGCCTCATGCGTTCTCCACCACTTAGTTGGTCAACTTTTTTAAACACCTGATGTCCATAGAACAGGAATTTTGCCAACATATGTCTTGCTTCTCCTTCGGTTACCGTAACGGTCTCTCTGAAAAGGCTTATGATGTCTTTGGCGGCATCTCCATCCAGACCTTGTTGAGATAAAAATCCAACGGTAACCTGACTACCCGTTTTCACGCTCCCTTTATCAGGAGTCTGTGTTCCCATTATCATCTTTAACAAAGTTGATTTCCCGCAGCCATTCGGACCAAGTAACGCCTTTCTTTCACCATATCGTATAGACATATCCGCATTCTCGAAAAGCGCTTTCTGGTCTACTTGCTTGTGAAGCTGCTCCACACGAACGACCTCTTGCCCACTGCGGGAGGCATGTTTAAAGACCAACCCCATTCGATCAGCTTCCATTTTGGGTCTTTCGATGATTTCAATACGTGCCAGCGCTTTCTCCATACTCTTCGCTCGACGATGAAAGCCCTCATTTGGCGGATTGGAGCGATTGCCCCATTCTTTCAGTCTTTTGATCGTTTCTTTCATCTTTTTAATTTTTCTTTGTTGCTCTTGATACTCTGAAAACTGACGAAGCAATCTCTCTTCCTTTTCCTTCACATAGTTACTATATGTGCCTAGGTAATGCTCTATTTCGCCATTGTCTACTTCATAAATAGAAGTTACAACGGCATCCAAGAAATAACGATCATGAGAGATAATCAAGACTGTCCCTTTATACTGTCTAACGAACTCTTCCAGCCATTCCATCGCATCTAGATCAAGATGGTTCGTAGGTTCATCTAAAAGTAAGACATCACTTTGTTGGCATAATAACTTTGCCAGGCCAATTCTGGTTTGTTCTCCCCCGCTTAACTGGTTAAAAGGGGTTTCAAGCAAATTACTGTCGATGCCTAACCCCTGCTTCACCTTGGATATGGTCGTTTCATTATCATATCCCCCTGCTCTTTCAAACTGTTCCTGAATGCCTTGATATTTTTCCAAGAAGATTTGTTGCTCATTTTCTTGCATAGAGGTAAAAAATTGCTCATCTTTCATCTGATCTTCCATTTTGCGCATAATCGAGCCTAACTCGATTGAGGAAGCAAAAGCACTTTGGATTACCTGAAACCCTGTCCATTCAGCTGGAAACTGTGGTCGTTGTGGCAAGTAAGCAAAAGTAGCCCCTTTTGCTCGAAAAATTTGCCCGGAATCCGCCTCTTCCAGATCACACAACAAACGAAACAACGTTGATTTACCTGCACCATTGGGTCCAACAAACCCAACACGTGATTTATCATGAATTTCTAGTGATACATCTGTTAATATTTGTTCTGCGCCGTATGTTTTGGCGATATTATTTGCCGCAATCATAATCATGGTATATATCCGCCTTTCCTTGTTTACGAGGTTATTTCGATAGCAAAACACAAAAAAGCTGCAGGCAAATAACCCGCAGCTGTCGTTTTCATTATGAGTAAATTACTCCTGGTTGCTAACGATGCGTGGTACGCCGTTTTTGTTTCTGTTCATATGGTATTGTTGGTCCAAAAAAGGACAGACTTCTCCCGTAGTTGGAAAAATCATGTGTCATACTGGATGTTTCAACAATAAACCAAGCTTGAACAGATCCACTCACGTACCTTGCACCTCCTTACAGGAAAGTTTTAACTAGTGTATCATAACTCTCTCTTACTTGCCAATTATTTTCTCTCTTCACATTCCTGTAGTTTATGCAGTATTCTGCGTTTTCGATACAACATATGTCCTGTTTCTGCAATGTCTGCAATATGAGACCGATTAAGATATGCTCCAAAAAACATCCCCGCTATGGGGATCATTTGGAATAATTTTTTCCAAGCCATATTATCCATGAAGGTAAGAGAAACCTCTCGCCATCCTTGGATTTGAGCAATTACTTCCTTGTGCTTTTCTTTGCTCTCCATATCAGCCAATTCATCCAGAATTGCTTTTTTTCCGACCAGATCCGCTGAAGCAAACTGAAGGCATTTAATAATAAAGACACGCTCCGTTTTGTCATGCGGATCAAAGCCATACACTATAGCAATCTCCTGTAAAACCTTAAGAGATAAGCCAATAATCATGGGAATATCAATTGCTAATGTGAACATGCCACCAAATCCGGTACTCGCACCTTGTACAGTAGCAACATTGGTTCGTGAAGTGCCCAAATCCTTGGCCACCTGATCCATCTCAGTTAACGGCATTGCAGATACCTGACTTAGATGATTGGGCTTGTCAGGAAAGCGATTTAGTATATCTTTTTCGCTAATGAGATGCTTTCCTCCAGACTGGATAAAGGCACCTAACTCATTGAGCATTTCACCAACTTTATCTTTTAACATTTTGGGAGCTACCCTGTCGAGTAACACGAACGGAAGCCGACCTATTTTTTCCCAGAACCATAAATCTTTCTGATCTTGCTCCCAGGCAAGCACAGCATCTAATTCTTTATGTAAATACTCTTTTGTCTCCTTCATATTAACTCTCCCATCGTCACGTATGTATTCCTTCATACGAATATCCTAGATAGAGTGTTTCAAAAATTGTTATTCATTCGACAGTTTGAGCACAGTATCACAAAGAATAGAGACACCAATTGCGATATCTTCTGCATCTGCCCATTCTTTGGGATTGTGACTAATCCCATCCTTACAACGGACAAATAGCATTGCCATTTCAGTGATAGAGGCCATGATCATAGCATCATGTCCAGCACCACTAATTAATTCTGGCAGGATCATTCCATGTTTGTCGGCAGAAGATCTAAGTTGTTCCATGAGCTTGTGGGAAGGCTCTACTGGTGACTCAGATAGCAACTGTTCAATATGGTACTCAAGTCCACGGCGTAAAGAAATGTCTGCAAGTACCACCTCAACATCGGTTATCAGCTTATGTAGGCGCTCATCGTCGGAATCTCGAATATCAAGGGTAAAGCTTACTTCCGATGGAATAACATTGGATGCCCCAGGAAAAATTTCAAGGGTGCCAACCGTCCCAACTGTTGGCAGCTTCGCATCATGTCCACATAATTTTTCAATTGCTACCATAGCCTCTGCTGCACCCATCATAGAATCACGTCTCATTGGCATTGGGACAGTTCCAGCATGACCTGCTTCTCCCCGAAGCGTAATTCGTAACACATAAGAACCAGCAATGCAGGTAACAAGTCCGACAGGTTGATTCATCGCTTGTAAATAAGGTCCTTGTTCAATATGTATCTCTAGATAAGCTCTAACATCTGTAGCATTTCGAACAGAATTAGCCATTTTCTCAGTCGATAGTCCAAATTGCTCCATCGCTTCCTTTCGACTAATTCCTTCCACGTCGATAACTGCTAGTTCTTTATCTGTAAGGTAACCGCATATCCCCCTACTTCCAAATAACCCATCTGAAAAACGAGCCCCTTCTTCATCAGAAAATGCTATGACTTCGATCGGATGTTTATGAGATACGTTGGCATCATGTATGGCCTGAACAATCTCAATGCCGCTGATCACTCCAACCGTTCCATCAAATTTACCACCATTAGGAACAGAATCTATATGTGAACCGATCATGATAGCAGTGGCGTCAGGATCACTTCCTTCTCTTCTGCCAATCAGATTGCCAAAATCATCTCTTCTTACCTTCATGCCAGCTTGCTTCATCCATTCTCCAACCAATTGTTGTGCCTTATCATCTTCTTCAGTCAAAGGAAGACGTGTAACACCATTCCGATCCGTCTTTCCGATCATAGCTAGCTGCTCGATTCGTAAAGATAGTCGCTCTGCATGAATACGTTTGTTATGTATGTGCTTCTCTTTATCGAACATGTAACTCTCCCCATTGCGAATTTTTATCATCCTCTTATTATTCCACGAAGCATTTCAGATTACTATGTTCTTTTAGCATAAAAATAGCTCTACTAATAATAGTAGAGCTAAAACAATCATATTCTGCATGTTCAGGATATTTTTGACTTTTGCTTTCCGGATGGTCCTAGTTTTTTCCAGGTGGTAACAACAGCAAGGGTTACAATAACCGAGACAATTGCCTCCGGAATCCCCTGGGTAAGTACAACCGCTATAGCCGCGCCAGGGACCAGGTAGTTTTGAACAACTGCCATTGTCATAACCAGAATCGTATTACTTAGTGAACCTACAAATCCTGCCATGCCGATTGCTACATACTGATTAAAGTTTTTTAATCCTACATACGTAATATAGGCGAATACCCCAATAAGAAGTCGAGGTAAAATGGCTACGAGCGGGTCTTTAAATAGTACGACGGTGGCATTTAAAAAAGATGATACACCAAAGATAAGTCCAATTATCATACCAACGCCCCAGCCCTCCATAATCGCACCAATGATTACGGGGATGTGCATGATTGTAGCATTACCAGCAGGTGTAGGAACAGGAATATAACCGATACGAGTCACACCAAGCAGGATCGCAATCGCTCCTAGCACCCCGGCAATCACAATTTTTCGTACTGTGAGTCCTCTTTCCACCATGAATCTCCTCCTTTATCTCGTTTTTCTATTGATTTTTACCACGGATATGGAATGAAAACAAGCACAAAGACAATTCCTACACTAACCAGCAATGCAACATAATCATTTCCGTTCGCTTTGTACTGCGTATAAACCGTTCTGGATGAACCTGGGGTATAACAACGTGCTTCCATTGCTAAAATAAGGTCTTCTCCCCTTGCTAGAGCAACATTGAAGAGAGGGATAATCAAAGGGAACATTTCCGTTGTTCTTTTGATAATTTGCCACCAAGCGCCTGTGCCAAATTCCGCTCCTCTTGAGGCTTGCGCTTTCATCATTTTTTCCATTTCCATCGCGAAAGTAGGTACAAAACGAATCGCAATCGTAATAATTAGAGAGAAGGCATGCACGGGAAACTTCACCTTTTGCAATGGCGACAGTAGTCGCTCCAAGCCTCTGGTAATTTCCGTTGTAGATGTGCTCAACGTTAAAATACTACTTAAAAATATGATTTGCATAAAGCGTAGAACTGATATGATGACAATTTTTATACTAGCGCTAGATACTTCTAAAAAACCTAACTGCCAATAAATCACATTATCTGGCGACATTTCTTTATACAAAAACAGTTGCATGAGACCAATAATAATCATAAAAGGAATAGCAGGCTTTAAACCTGAAACACCATAACTAACAGGTATTGATGCAAGGTGGAACAAGTAGATGGATAGAAATAAACCAATCAAATTCCCAATATAAGAATCACATATGGCGATACCTACAAGCAGGATGGCAAAAGAAGCAAGCTTAAATCTGGGGTCCAGCTTGTGTATGATAGAATTACGGACAAGATATTGCCCTATGGTTATATTACGGGTCAGTTCAAACGGTGAGGACACGTTTTCACCTCCTACTCTGGCAAAAGTTTGCGAATTTCTGTTGATGCATCTTCTACTCGGAATCTCCCTGTATTGACAGCGTATCCTTCCTCATGTAGTCGATGTAAGGTTCTCACAGTCTCTGGTGTCCCGATTCGATGCTGCAAGATTATTTCTGGGTTAGTAAATATCTCTTCAGGTGTACCATGGCATACTTCTTTTCCACCTGCCATTACATAGATACGGTCTGCCAAATAGGCAACCTCCTCCATATTATGAGAGACGAAAATTACGGTAATACCCTCTTCCTGGTTCAATTTTTTAATTTTCTCCAGTAGTTCTCTACGAGATTTTGGATCTAAACCCGCTGTAGGCTCGTCCAACACTAATATTTTTGGGCGTAGGGCAAGAACTCCCGCTAAAGCTACCTTCCGTTTTTGTCCACCACTCAATGCAAAGGTCGCACGGTCTTTCATCTCATCAAAAGGAAGACCTACCATTTCCATTGCCCACTTCACTCGTTCCCTAACCTCTTCCAAAGGAAGCTTCATTTTGAAAGGGCCATATGCAATATCATCCCCGACAAGCTTTTCAAAGAGTTGATCCTCTGGATTCTGAAAAACGAGTCCCACCTGTCTGCGAAGCGACTTCACATCCAGCTTTGGTTTAGTTAGATCCATGCCGTTGATCATGACATGTCCGGTTTGCGGGAAATGTATACCATTAAAGTGTTGAATGAGCGTAGATTTACCACATCCAGTATGACCAATGATGGCAACTATCTCACCCTCTGTGATTTCCATATTCACTCCCAAAAGCGCCTGATGCTCAAGAGGAGTGCTTTTCATATATACATACGTTAGATCTTTTACACTCAAAATAGGCTGGTTCATGATTTGCTCTCCTCTTGATTAACGTGAGTCAGCCGTTTCACTTCTGATACAATCTCTTCAGGATTCATCGCAGTAGCGTTGAACGAAGAGACTTCTTGATGTAAAACTTTTGCTATTCTACTACAATCAGGGACGTCGAGATGTAGCGACTCCAGTTCCTGCTGCCTCATAAAAATCTCTCTGGGACTCCCCACCATTGCGATCTTGCCTTCAGCGATTACAATTACTCTATCAGCTTCAATCACTTCATTCATATGGTGAGTCACTGTAATAATAGTCATTCCGTTCTCATGGAGCTTGCGCATGATGGCCAATACATCATCTCGACCATAACTATCTAACATACTGGTGGCTTCATCTAATACCAGACATTCCGGCTGCATGGCTAGAATTCCTGCAATCGCTACTCGCTGTTTTTGTCCACCAGATAGGTGATGGGGTGGACGATAGCGATATTCGCTCATTCCTACGGCTTCTAGCGCTCCAGTTATTCTTGCATCCATCTCGTCGTGAGGAACCCCTATATTCTCTAAACCAAACGCAATGTCATCTTCCACAATGGTCGCCACGATTTGGTTGTCAGGGTGTTGAAAGACCATGCCGACGGTACGTCGAATCTCTTTTATCTGGGTGCGATCACTAGTAAGCAAGTTCTTCACACGTACTTGCCCCTTCTCTGGAACAAGAATTCCGTTTAGTAGCTTAGATAACGTTGACTTTCCCGATCCGTTATGACCAATTATCGCTACATATTCTCCCTTTTGTACAGAAAAACTCACATCTGTTAAGACTTGTAGAGTTTCTTTTGAATTTATCTTATAGGAGTAGGAGACATCTTCCACCTGTAATAGTGGTTCGTTTGCCATAGATTACTTCCCCCTCTCTCGTTCCTCTCAGTAATTTATCTACACCGCTTCATATGTACTGGTATTTTGTCATTTTTAACTGCTTGGTGTGAAATTGAATCAACCTTGACATGTTTTTCACCTGTTTAACTATACGAAATTCAGCCAAAGTAAACAACATCGAATATAAATGTTCGCGAAAAAGAATATTTTTTGTCTTACTTCCAGATTAAAATAGTTATTTTCCTATTTTGCCCATCAAGCGTCCAGTCAAATCTATTTTCATTGATTGTGCATGACTTGATATCCTTTTTTCGTACAATTCGTCATTCTTTTATATTTTCCCTGTCAGTCATGTATAGAAAAACTCTACACAACAAATAAGAGGATCTGTTTTAATGAAGCAGCAACAGATCCCCTGACAAGATGATTAGGTATTTATCTATGTAATGTTTCCTGTACTTTTGAATAGACAGGTCGATCATAGACCATATAACAAATCATTGGAATCAAACAAATAGCAACCATTGCATATATCATAATAATCGGTGAAAAGTTCTCATATAGAAAACCACCAATAACCGGTCCAAACATCCTTCCTGCTGTTGCGGAACCGCTTATTGCACCTTGAAAAAAGCCTTCCTTCCCAGGAGTGGAGAGTTCTGCAGCAGCTGCTGGAATTGCTGGCCAAAGTAACATTTCCCCGAAGGTTACAATCATCATTCCAATCACGAAAAACATATATGATTGATTGATAGTTAATACACCAAACCCAGCAGCAAAAATGAGAAGTCCCGTCAGCATTTGAGAACGCAAACCTTTTAGTACCCTTTGAGTAAGCAGGGAGCATAACGGTTGTGCCAAAATGATTAGTGCACCGTTAATCGTCCATAATAAACTGTATTGTGACAGCTTAAAACCTAGATCAGTCATGTAAGAAGAGAAGTTGGTTGACCATTGTGCATAGGGAATCCATGTGATAGCAAAACCTAAACATAAGATCATGAGGGAAATACCATAAGGAGATTGCCAAATAGATGGTCCTCTCACTTTTACGTGTACATCATCATATTGCTTCGTCTTGGGCTCGCTCGTGTTCTCAACGGAAGGGCGTTTCATTTTATTGCGTAACCCGATTAAGATAATTGCCAAAAAGATCAAATTAGTAATCCCATTTACGATAAAAACAAGTTGAAATGAGACGCCTGCCACTAATCCGCCTAGCGCAGAACCCACAGCAACACCAAGGTTTTGTGAAAGATAGACGAGATTAAACGCACGCCGTCCCCCTTTAGGCCAAATCGTACCAGCCATTGCATTCAGTACTGGCAATACAAGAGCATTCCCGAATCCTAGTACTCCCATAATAAACACATAAAAGTACCAATCCCGAAAGAAAGCTAGGGAGAAAACACATGCTGTAGAGATGATGCCTCCCGTTAAAATGGTTTTAACGCCACCCACCTTATCATGAAGGTAGCCTCCCACCATGCTTCCAATAATACCTGTTCCTGCATGTAACATCAGGACAAGACCAGCGATCGTAGCAGGTTTATCCAGTATTGTTGTGATATAAATATTGTTTAAAGGCCAAATAAAAGAGGCACCCGTCACGTTAATGATGGCACCTAATGCTAAAATCCACAATTCACGTGGATATGAAGCAAATAACCGGCTAACCACTAATCTCCCTCCTCTTGCTCAAATTTTCTTTACCGATAAATGATCTCTTGCCTTGAAGCTATCAGATCAGGAGGGTACGGTCAATTCATTTTTATCATGATAGCTCTTCTGATTTAACTATTCCTTTTTAAACAAGCGTTCTGTCGTTTTTAATGCCTGTAAATCACTTGCTCCAATCCCAAACATGACAGATTTACATTCGAATTCTATCCGCTCCATTTCTTGCAAGACTTCTTCAACTGAACTAGTCGCAGCTTGTAGTAGCGAACGCCCAAATCCAACAAAATCCGCTCCAAGTGCAATTGCTTTAGCTGCTTCTACTCCAGTTCTAATTCCGCCACTACCTATTAGCAATAGATCGGTTGAGACTTTCCTTACTTCAAGAATACTTGTAGCCGTCGGGATTCCCCAATCAAGAAATGCTTCTGCTGCATCCCAAATTCGTTTATTCTTGTTACGATGTTTTTCCACTTCAATCCATGAAGTTCCGCCTGCTCCAGCTACATCAATAAAAGATACGCCTGCTTCAATCAATTTACTGGCGGAAGCAGAGTCAAATCCAAACCCAACCTCCTTCACCCCAACTGGCACATCTGAAGCTTTACATACTTGTGCAATTTTGGTTATCAGCTGATGAAAATTGGTATCTCCTTCTGCCTGAAAAACCTCCTGCATGCTGTTTAAATGAAGTACAAGTGCATCTGCCTCTACCATATCTACAATTCTCTTGCATTCATCTATGCCATATCCATTATTTAATTGGACGGCTCCTAAATTAGCGATAACAGGAACCGTAGGCGCTTTCTTACGTATCTGAAAGGTCGTGACCAACTCTTCTTTTTCTATCGCTGCACGCATTGATCCAAGTGCCATCACCCAGCCTCTGATCTCTGCGGCTTCTGCTAATTTTTCATTAATCTCTTTTGCATAGGTAGTACCACCAGTCATTGAGCTGATTAAAAATGGGGTTCTCACCATTTTATTAATAAAACCCGTTTGCAATGATATCTGTGAAAAATTAATTTCGGGTAGTGCAGCATGTAAAAAACGGTAGGATTCTAGTCCAGTTGTAACACTGCTTGTTACTTGTTCTTCCATGCATATTTTTATATGTTCCGTTTTTCTTCGTTCTGTTTGCGAGTGATCTTGCAAATGAGTCACCTTCTTTCTATCAACGGGTAAAAATTATTTGAAATTCTCGCTCAAACATTTCCTTTTTAAATGTAGGTAAAATTACACAACTATGCAAGAGTGTATAACACTTAAATGGAGTATTCCTTCATCTTTGCTATATTTTTTGTTAATTGAGGTATAATTACACCCCAAACATGCTTATTCTAAGGAAAGAATGTATAATAGAAAGTAGAACGTAAATAGGGACTTATGGTTTATCATCCCAAGGAGGTGGTCAGACATGTTTCACGCCAGAAGAACAGAGGAACCAGTTGTGGCAGTTGCGACATCTGTGTGGACCTGTATGCAGGCCGATTGCATCTGTTGGATGAGAGAAAATTTAACGTTCGACAAAGTACCAACTTGCCCGATATGTAGCTCTGCTATGGAAAGAGATACGAAACTTCTTCCTCCATTATAGGAGTTTCCGATGATCAGACCTGTCCCACTTGGTTGTTTAGTGGACAGGTCTTTACGTCATCTCCCCCACTTTTTTGACAAAATTATTGCTCCCCGTGCGAATTAGATGAAAATTATGGTATGATAATAAGGTTTAATGAGATCATCTAGTTAAAAGATGGAGGAAGACATGCTTACGTTTGAACAAAAACAAGAAATAATCGAGTCATTTCCTGAACTCGCCAAAAAAGCAGTTTCACTAGGACGCTTCAATTATCATTTTGAAGAAAGCAAGCACGAGAAAAAAATTGTTGTTAATCATCTACATCCAAATGGTAATGGTTTTGTCTATGCTGGACATTTACCAAAAAAGAAAACGGATCAAAAGGGTATGGTCAATATCAGAGATTACTCTGCTGACGAATTACGTACCCTCATTGCCGCTTCCATTGACTTTTTATCAAAAGAACCTGTAGAACCTGTAGAGAAACAGGACATTTATTCTTCTGATGAACAGGAAGCAGTTGAAGAAACCTGGGCAAACAAGATAGGGCAAACTCTCCAGTTACTTCAAGAGGATGACTTATGGAATTTGTATACGGGAAGCAATCTGGAAATGTCGACAACTTCTTATAAGGAAGCTGTTATGTATCTGCAAGAAGAAGGTTTTTATAAAAAAGCTTAACATACTTTAATAGTCAAAGAAAAAGCATCTAGTGATGGAGCCAAATCTCATCCATATAGATGCTTTTTTCTATCTGTCATCCATCTGACATTTATTTCGCTTTAGCAATACCATCATATACATACATGCCACAACCTATTAAAAGTATGGAGATATATTGAGAAGTTGCTAATCCCGCGTAAAAATTAGTCGTTCTCTCGAAGAATGACATCAATAATATTGCGCCACCTCCTACTAAGCAAAACCTGCTTACATAGTAGCCTGAGCCGATAATGTTCTTTGCGCGATATAGAAAAATGAGGAATAGGAAAGCAATAATCGCGTAATACCAATGAAGTGGATGATACATGATCTGAGATTCTTCAAGCGTCATTCCCCATGGCATGGTAGTAATTCTACCAGGCTGCGGAACAAGCAGATAATAGAAAAAGGTAAATACACTAACCCCGATTGCTAGTAAATCCCCCATTTCAAAATAGGCTACAAGACTTTTTCGATTGGAGTAAACAATATAGATGACTGCTGCAACGATACCCATTGACACGTGTTTAAGCGAGCCTGATGACCATAATAACGAGGCAGGTGACTCCAAATACCAACTCAAATTGGTTAACAGCGGTCCGAATTTCCAGAATAGCAATACAAACAATCCAGCATTCATGATTACAGATACCATGCGCTCACGATTCTGATAATTGAGCGTTTTGGCTTTATGGTTCATTAAGAGAACAGATATAAACAAAGCTGCTACAAGAATAAACCTGGGGTTATTGATCAAGTTGTTAATAAAGCCCATGTCTCTTCTCCCCTATTCATTTATCATTCGAAGTATTTTATCTTCAAATACATCTGGCGGTAATACTCCTATTGCCACATCAATTATTACACCGTCTTTATTAATGAAATATGTGGTTGGAATGGAGTAAGCATAATATTTTTTCTTTACGCTAGCACTCTCGTCAAGCAAAACAGGAAATTCAAATTTATACTGATCTACAAACTCGTAAGCTAAATCCACTGAATCGCTTTTTGTCAGATTAACTGCATAAAATTCAGCTTTGTCTTTGTATTTTGCATATAAATCGGTAAGCATGGGGGCTTCTAAATGACATGGTTCACACCAAGAAGCCCAGAAGTTGACAAGAACGGGTTTGCTCGCCTTCTGCTGGTCACTAAGACGATACGATTTCCCATCTAAGCCTTTCAGTTCAAATGAAGGAGCAAGAAAGCCAATACGAGGTAATTCCTGTTTTTCTTCCTTCGCCGCTGGATTGCCTGATTTTGTGGAATTACCAGTTTCAGTTGGCAGGTTATTATCTTTTATTTGTTGATTTATTGTCTGTGTCAAAAAAAACAGTACTACCATCGATATGATAACCGTTCCGAATTTTTTCATGGTGCCACTCCTCTTGCGTTGATCTAACAATTATTTCGAACCTGAGTGACCACAAGGTAAGAAATATGACAGATTATCAGTAATCTGCCCTCCAACTCGGTAGCCAATAGCAGACGGGGACTCATTTATGAGAAAACTGCCCACCATCATATGTCCTACCTTTTCGCCTAGTTCAGTCTTGTACGTTGTCTTAGGCAAAGGTACAAACTGTTGATAGACAGGAAGATAGTTCACGTATGATTTATTCTTGTCTTCCAAGATAACTCTTCCTTTTTCGTATATCTCTACCGTGTCTCCTTCACGACCGAAAGCTGGCTTTTTCACAAAAGCTTGCTTTTTCTCTATGAAGGGTTCAGCTTCCAGATAGGTAGGTAAAAAGTGCTTGCTAATCCATCCATGCTCTTCTTCTGTAAAGTATGGATGCTTCTCTTCGTGCAGCCCCCAAATGATAGCTTGAACTGCCTTACTTTGTAAAAGAAACGCTGATAGTGGATTAACAATAGCCAACTTATTCTGGATTACTAAATCAAGGAGCATTTCTCCCACGTGTTCTTTTGTTTCAGGATCAAAATCCTGGAGCATGTTTTCTATCGGATACGTTTGTCGATACAAGATATCAATTTGGTTACCAGCCTGATCAAAAAGCCCTTCATTTTCTCTGATTCGTAGTTCTTCTAACGGAATAAATTCTGCTGGCAGTCCTGTCAACGTGCGTAGATATTCAAGTGTAAACCTATCTTCTGAATGATCTCCATGAGCAGAATAAACTAATCGCACCTGTTCTTTATGTAGGCTTTTTCTCGCATGTTCAATGGCATAGGTCACAGCTTTTCTTAGACGTATCTCTTCTTTTGCATTCGGATTTACCACTCCAAAATGATGACAAATTTGCCCGTTTACATGAAATAGTTCTTTAATGAATGTGGGTGTATCACTATTTATTTCTAAAACCACAAAATGCTCACCCGCTTTAACCAAATCAAGTCTGGCAATCACACTTTCCATTGGCATAGGATGATGGCGTACATATTTAATTGAGGAAGCTGGAAAACCAAGACCTTCTAACAGACTATCGTCTACTTCTCGTAATAATTTTGCCATTTTGAAAAAAATCTTACCGGCACGTTCTGTTGCTTTTCGTATAGCATCCACTTCTTCTTTATGTATAAGATGGATATCAAACAAGCTGTATTCTTGCCCGTACAAATCCGCCCAATAATCAGGAATTTGCTGATAAAAAGCAGCCCTTGCATCCTTATGAGTCATTTGATACTCTCTCCTTGCATCCTTTTCTGCCTCGCTTGCGTATAACATAGTAATCATAACAGATTATGGGAGGTTTCTATGCGTTCAGTCACATGTTACATAAAAAACGGGGAAGATTTCACTGCCTTTGCCGAATATCACTCCACAGACATTGGTGAAGACGGGATTCTTGCACGTCATTTGTGTACCTATTTCATAAAAGACCGCATTCAGTACAAATTGCTTTCTAACGAAATGGAAGAGGACAGGGAAATTCTCATTTATGAAGACCAAGGAACGGCTTCCCACTATCAAGATGAACGTTATAACAATGGTTCCGGTGTTTTGGTTGAATTCAGAAGGTTGCAATCGTTTAGTGAACCGCTACTCGTCCATCAAATGACCTGCAAAAACCATACAGAGGTTGTTCGATATTTGATAAAAGATTACATCTATGTAGCACAACTGGGACATCAACTAGTTGATTCTTCTGAGATTGACGAAGATCGAGGTGTGTATGTGATCTATCTTGATAAGGATGCCTCGTAACTAGGCTAATGGCTTATAGATCAATTACTTTGAAACAAGGATATTCCTTGCTAGGATTTTTAAGGATTGCCATCTTCCTACTGTCGTGGAGAAAACCAGCTTCTCTTTTCACCCTTCGCTAAAAGTCTTCGCCCCACACAGGATTAGACTGTGCGCTACGCTGGGCCGGGCTTCGCCAAGACGCTCTTTGTGAAAAGAGAATCTGGTTTTTCATGCTGTTGGTTTTTCTTGTGTTTTTCCACCGCAGCCCTTTGCAGAAGAAGCACATTTTTTGTCTAGAACTATTTAAGATCCGACCTAGCTATACGACAAAGAGTGCGGATTAAAAAGTGCAGCCCTGTGAGATACTGCGTAGTATTCTCCTCCTTTTGCACTTTCCGTATTCTTTGTTGTGTAGCGGACAGTCTTTACTACCATGCTGGACCTTAACGAGTTTGCAGACAAAAAATGTGCTTCTTCTGCATACCCACCACAGTAGTCATTTAGAGTCCATTAGGATTTTTATAAATACCTATCTGTTAAAAAAGGCATCGCTCAAAGTTAACAAGTAGCTTTGACTGATGCCTTTTTACCTTATCAAGGGGTTAATATGTAAGACATTGGGCAATGACCCAGCCAACCGACAAGGACATCATCATCAAAATTATGCCTACAGCGGTATTATTGTTCTCAATTGCTTCCCTGATACTGAAACGAATCGTAAAAATTTCTGCAAGATAAAAGAATAATATCTGTGCTGCAATTCCAATAAATCCCCAGATGACCATATCTAGTAGGTTGATCGAGTTAGCAACGGCAGAACCGAGTACGAATGCAAGCCCTAACACTTTTCCTCCGAGTGTTAAAGCTGCTGCCTGGTTATTCTTGCTAATTTGGTGTAATTCCCTTACTTTTGTTGTACTAAAGATAAAGATAAACATTCCGATCATTAGCATTAAAAAGGCTGTTCCGGCATACATGGCAAAATTAAGGTATAAATTCACTATCAATCACTCCTGTTTTGGACTCAAATCAATTACCTACTATCAAAACCCTATTCATTATCCACCAAAGGAGCTACTGCTACCAAAGCCGCCTTTTCCGGTAGAGCTTTTGAAACTACTGCTGTTTTTGTACTGTTTATAAGATGAACTGTCGTGTAACGAGCTTTTACTAGCGTAATATTTACCCCCGTGATAATAACTTCTATAATGACTAGAACTGCTATCATCACACTCATATACCCCATCATTCCAGTCATACTCCCAATCGCTACAGCCGGAATCCTGCGGTAACGGTGGTTGTGTTGCCGAAGCAGAATCAGAACAACCAGCCAATCCCATGGACACCAGTGCGATTGAAGCAACACCAGACACCATTTTTTTTGTTTGGCTCATGGTAACCTCCTTAACGCTATATTAGAAATGAATAATTTACCATAATATTTACGTTCTTTTCACAAAAAAGTTTCGTACTCATGAAATATTTTGACATTATACACCATCATGCGTTCAATTTCTTACGAGACATACTGTAGCAAATATACCTGTTAATCAGCGAAAATAAGCTCTGTCATTATTCGACAGAGCTTGGTGAAAAATTCATTTAGCCAGGAGCTTACAGTTGGTTTTTTGCGGCAATAACAACCATGATCCAACCGATAATCATGAAAGTTCCCCCAATTGGTGTAATTGCACCTAACATTCCAATTCCTGTTAAGCATAGTACGTATAAACTTCCAGAGAAGATGATTGTCCCTGCAACTAACAAGTTCCCTGCCCATTTTAATGCTGAACTCTCACCCTTACGTGAAACAAACAGCCCAATGAACAACACCCCTAATGCATGGTACATTTGATATTTTACAGCTGTTTCCCAGTTAGCCAATTGATCTGCAGTTAAAATGTCTTTCAAAATATGTGCGCCAAATGCTCCAAACGCTACAGCAAGCATTGCCAGGATTGCTCCAAAAATTACGAATTTTTTCGCCATAAATGACTCCTTCTCCCTTACAATCTGATGCCAAAAAGAATGATTACTTTCCATCATAGCATCTCAGGAATTATTGTCACTTGATGTTTACAACTTGAACGTGGACAAAAAGTGAAGATTTGTTCATAGAATTTTTCGTGAATAACTCTTATACTGGAAATGTATGGCTGTTCAATTCAAAGGAGTGTTAGAAGATGCCGCAATATTTCGGTTCCTTTATTGAGGGAGATCCATTTATACACTACTCCGTCTCTCATCTTATCATGCTACTTATTACTGTCCTTGTCATTATCCTGATGTACGCATATAAACGTGCTTCTGAATCTTTTCAATGGGGGCGTCTCGTACTTGCATTATTACTCATTCTATCGGAAGGCTCGCTTCATTATTGGTATTTTGCAAATGGGATTTTTTCTCCTGTTGATACGCTTCCGCTCGAATTATGCAGTATTTCTGCTCTCCTTTGCATAATCATGTTATTGACGAAGAGTTATCGTATCTATGAAATTGTTTTTTTCTGGGGACTAGGAGGAGCAACCCAAGCACTATTGACACCCGTACTTGATTTTCCCTATCCATATTTCCGATTCTTTCAGTTTTTTATAACACACATTGCTATCGTACTTGCCTGCCTTTATATGACTTGGATTAAAGGATATCGCCCGACTATGCGGTCTGTATGGAAATCATTTGGCTGGCTTCAAATATTAGCTTTATGCGTATTTGCTGTGAATAAATGGGTAGGAGCTAACTATATGTTTTTATCTCATAAGCCACATTACCCTACTTTACTTGATTTGCTAGGACCTTATCCTGGTTATATTATCTGGTTGGAATTGATTGCACTTGGGGTCTTTTTCTTATTGTATGCACCATTTGGAATCCAAAACTGGCTAGGAAAGAAAAAGAGAATAACATCTCGCTTGATTTCTAAATGATTGATGCAACTATCATTTACTTTGGGAAGAATCTTCATGTTAATGAAGAGGACGCAGCAAAAGCGACTGGAAATCCCTGCACTGTAACTGATCGTAATCAGGCAAATAAAATCCCACAGCATAAAATCCTTGTAGCTGTGGGATTTCCCTTTACAAGAAAAACCCAGTACCTACAAGATACTGGGTCTTTCTTACATTTAAACTTCTAAGATTGACTGCTTACTTGTTTCCATATGTTCTTTCTTATTACCGCCGCTAAAACGATCTGTTAGTACTGCAATTGCACCGTCACCTGTGACATTACAAGCTGTACCAAAACTGTCTTGCGCCAAATACAAGGCAATCATGAGAGATGTAAGAGTTGGAGTGAACCCTAGCATGGTTTCCAAAAGTCCTATGGCTGCCATTACCGCACCACCCGGTACTCCAGGTGCAGCTACCATTGTAATCCCCAGCATCAGGATAAATGGGAGCATTACTGCGACTGAAGTAGACATACCGTTCAACATCATTACTGCCATCGAGCAAGAAACCAAGGTAATGGTACTGCCAGAAAGATGGATGGTCGCACATAAAGGGACTACGAAATCAGCAATTTGATTACTTACCTTATTTTCTTTAACCTGTCTTAATGTAACAGGAATGGTAGCTGCAGATGACTGCGTACCAATGGCTGTCATATATACCGGTAGCATATTCTTTAGCATAGAAAGAAAACTCGTCTTAGAAACAGTGCTGGCTAATGCATATTGCATGAGAATATAAATGATATGCAGAGCAATGATGACCATAAACACTTTAAAGAAAACAGAAATAATAGTCTGTACCTGACCACCATAGGTTAAATTACTAAAAACGGACATGATGTGTATAGGTAATAAAGGAATAATGATAGCAGAAATACATTTTTCGACAATATCTCGTACATCGATCATCACTTTTTGTAAGGATGCCCCTTTAATTGCAGCCGATCCTAATCCAATGGTAAAAGCAAATAACAGTGCAGTCATTACACCCATAATTGGTGGCATATCGATTACAAAGTAAGGTTGGGTTAAGGCTTCTTCTGGATTATTTACGAAACTGGATAACTGACCTACTGTTAGCATTTTGGGAAACAGATAGCTACCTACTGCATAGGCAATCCCACCTGCAATAATCGTAGAGCCATATGAAAAAGCAGTTGTTATTCCTAAAAGCTTTCCAGCCCCTTTTCCCAATTCCCCAATACCAGGAGCAATAAAGCCAATAATAATCAAAGGGATGATAAAACCTAGAAAATTGCCAAAGATACCACTGAATGTAGCCAATACTTTAACTACCGGTTCTGGTGAAATGGAACCGATTACCACCCCTAGGATAATGGCGATAATGATCTTAGGTAATAGGCCCATTTTTTTCATCAAGTCACGACCTTTCTTCGAGCTGATTGTGTCCACCCGATACGGACATAATTCCTTTTACGATGGATTGTCGTTACCTTACCATAAGCATTAATTTTTGTCAGTAGGATTGAAAAAAGTTGTATAATTACGAATATTTTTTGTATTAAACTGAAAATCCTTTTGTTATAAGGTTTTTCAATAACCTATGAATTGATGGTAACAAGAAAAATGTAAGGGGATTATTTCCTAAAGTAGTTTTCATCAAATTTTTGTTAGTTATGTGTACTGAGGTTTTACAATTGTGTTTCCCATGTAGACTATCCGATAATTCCTTTCTGTTCATTTGCCCATAACATTTTGCTTGAAACTACTCTGTCAGGCAGAAAAATGAACGGGCTTTTGAGAGAGCCTTTTTGCTAGGTTCTTCTCCTCTGAGATTAGTGTTGCCATATGTAGCACACAACCAAAAGGACGGACTGTTTTTACATGCAACAGCCCGTCCTAATTTATTTTCCATACATCTACAGAGTACGAATCACTACTTTTGATGCCAAATCTTTTACAAGATCTGGGTCTACCTTGCCCGTTTCTTCTTCAAGTGCATTAGCCATGCCGGTGGCGCAACCATATCGCAATGCTTCGTCTATACTGCCTTCGTTCGCGAATGCATGCAGGCATCCGGCAATCATTGCATCACCTGATCCGACTGGATTCACAACACGAATGGCCGGAATATCAGCCTTAAGGATGGTTGAATCCGTAACAAGTAACGCTCCGTCACCACCAAGAGATACTAGGACGTTTTGTACTCCTCTGTGACACAGCTCTCTGGCCCTCTTCGCGACTTGCTCCAAATTGTGCATCTCTTCTTGAAACATAGAAGCAAATTCTTCACGATTTGGTTTGATCAAAAAGGGTTGAGCCATTATTCCCATTTCCAGCGACTCACCGCTTGAATCAAGTATGAATTTTTTCCCTTTTTGTCGCACCAGTTTCCCTAGTTCAAGGTAAAAATCAGAGCCTAGTCCTAATGGAAGGCTTCCAGATGCTGAAATCCATTCTGCTTTTTCGAGCAAGCTCTCAAAAACGTTAAGAAATACGTTTTTTTCCTCTTGTGAAATTCGGGGTCCCTGTTCAAGGATTTCGGTTTGTGATGGTTCTTCGGTTAAAATAGCCAAGCAGGATCTAGTTTCTTCTTGTATGGGGACAAATTGGTGCTGGATTCCCATTTGATTTAATTCATTCAAAATCCAATTACCGTTCGTTCCACCCAAAAAACCTGTTGACATAAAGCTGTTTCCTAAGAGATGAAGCACGCGAGAAACGTTTAAGCCTTTCCCTCCAGCTGTACGTTGGAGTTGCTTGCTCCGATGAACACCATTTTTTTGAAACGAAGGCAGGTTGTAACGACAATCTATAGAGGGATTACAAGTAACAGTCAGAATCATAACCTTCGCCCCCTTAGGCTTTCCCATCACTTCCGCACATCATGATTTTATCTGAAATAACCTGTTTCATTTCATGAATGGCATCAGCAAAGTATTTTCTTGGATCGTTGGCGTCAGGCTGCTCTGACAGATGGCTTCTTAATCCTTTTACAAAAGCCAGTTTCAACTCGGTTGCTATGTTTACTTTACAAATACCTAGGCGGATGGTTTCGCAAACAAGATCATCCGATAATCCAGACGCACCATGCAGTACCAGCGGGATATCCACTTCTTTACGAATATCAACCAATCGCTCCAAATCAAGCTTAGGTTCACCGATGTACATTCCATGTGCTGTTCCGATGGCAACTGCGAGAGAATCGATTCCTGTACGCTCTACGAATTCTTTCGCCTGCTTCGGATTGGTATATTTGGCATCCTTTTCATCCACAATTAGATCATCTTCAATGCCGCTTAATTGTCCAAGTTCTGCTTCCACTGTGGCATCCCGCCAATGTGCATACTCTACGACTGCTTTAACAATACGAACATTCTCTTCAAATTCATGATGAGAGGCATCGATCATAACAGAATGAATTCCTAGCGAAACGCGCCGTTTAATATCTTCTATATTTTCATGGTGATCAAGATGAAGAGAAATCGGAATTTGATACTTATTCATCGCTTCTTTCACCATAGAGACAAGATATTCCTCTCCGGCATATCCAAACGTTCCTGGAGTTCCTGCTAGTATTACAGGTGAACGTAATTCTGCAGCAGTTTCCACAACTATTTTCATTGTTTCTAGATTATGAATATTAAAAGCAGGTACCGCATATCCCTTTTCTTGAGCATCCAACAGCATTTTCCGAGTTGATAACAAAGCCATGGTTTTCCCTCCTGATGATTATCTTTTATATTTAATCTCTCCGTTGATAAAGGTCATCTTCAATTCAAATTGTTGGTCCAGAACTAGAAAATCAGCATCTTTTCCTTCTCGTATACTGCCAATTCGATCTTCTTTTCCTATGCATGCAGCCGGATTTTTGGAAGCCATATGAAAGGCATCCAAGAGAGACGTATCTGTCCAGTTCATGATGTTTTTAACACCATCCAAGAGCTTGAGCGTACTTCCGGCAAGCGAGCCAGACTCTGTGGTTGCCACCCCATCTTTCACTCTTACAGGGAACTCCCCGAGCAAGTAAGTGCCGTCCTCCAAGCCGCCTGCCCGCATACAATCACTGATGAGCACAACCTTCTCTTTTCCCTTGCAACGAATAAGCGCCTCAATCGCCGCCGGATGAACATGATGGCCATCCGCAATCAATTCCGCGTAGGCATCATCGTTTACAAGAACAGCACCAACCACCCCAGGTTCACGGTGATGAAGTCCCTTCATGCCGTTAAAGGTATGGACAAACGAATTAGCCCCGTTTTGAATCGCCTCGTTGCAGCAAGCAAAGCTTGCATCCGTGTGTCCCAAGCACACTTCAACGCCATTCTCCTTCGCATAACGGATAAACGTCATGGTACCTTCTCGTTCAGGAGCGAGGGCAATTCGTATCAATTGCCCTTCAGAAGCCATTAGCCAGTCATGGAGATCTTCAGATGAAGGATTTTTAAAATAGGCTGGATTTTGCGCCCCTTTATACTTCTCCGTAAAAAAGGGGCCTTCCAAGAAAGCGCCTGCTATCTTTGCTCCATAAACTCCTTGCCGCATGGTTTTTGCGACGGTTGCCAAGGATAGGGTAAGCTCTTCTGTAGATGAGGTGAGCGTTGTTGGTAAAAAACTTGTCACACCGCACATAGGAAGAAACTTGGAAATGTTTTGCAATGCTTCAATGTTGTTATCCATTACGTCGTGACCAGCAAACCCGTGGATGTGGATATCGACCAGTCCTGGTGCTATGATGCTTTCGCCCAAATCGACAATCTCTCCTGATAAAGGGACGGAAGGCGAGTATTCGCCAAACCGCCCATCTCTTATCTCCAGATAACCGGTATCAAATACCCCGTTATCCAAAACGAAGGAGCTTGCCTTGATATTGTAATGGGAAGGCTTAGATGCCGTCTTCATCAGAAATATCCTTCGCTTTAGATTTCAATTCAAACAATTTTACCCCATCCAGACCGTGAGCGACCGCTGATTGGGCGAAATCCGTCAGCGTTTTCTCCCGTTCAAAGACAAGACTGATTAACATCGGAATATTGGTACCTCCAATAACCTGAACGTTTCCCAGTTCGTGTGCCAAGAGCGAACTGTTGTTAAAAGGAGATCCACCAGCAAGGTCAGTTAAGCACATAACACCGTCTCCGCTGTTTACTTCTAAAATAGCTGAACGAAGCTTCTCCTGAAGAATTTCTGTTGAATCCCCTTTTTCAAAATCAACCGCAATCAAATTTTCTTGTTGACCCACTACCAAATCGAGTGCGCTTTTCAATCCAGATGCAAAGTGATTGTGTCCTGTAATAACAATTCCAATCATTTGGTTTACCTCCGAATGTTGCTAAATTCCATGCATGAAACCCCTTACAAGATACCAGTGAAGCGGCCTAGTATCCCAATAACAACTGTGATACCGATTAGTTTTACAGGTGACCAACCGCGTTTTAGCATATAGTACATGAACAGTGTATAAGTAAGTGGCAACAGTCCAGGCATGATTTTATCAAGAATATCTGTCTGGATAGGCAATTCTTTTCCGCCCACATTTCCTACAAACTTGATGTTTAAGTTAACGTAGGATGCGATCAATCCACCCACTACGGCCAACCCAAGAATGGAAGCGGCACGGGAAACATATTTTGTATTTTCTTTTAACGTTGTGATCGCACTTACACCCGTATTGTAGCCGTAATTCATGAGTAAGAAACGAAGACCGAAATGTACGATATTAAATCCGATTAGGAAAACCAAAGGTCCGGCAAAACTGCCTTGCATTGCCATAGAAGCACCGATCCCTGCGGTAATTGGCAGCAAGGTTAGCCAGAAAAGGGCATCCCCAATACCTCCAAGCGGACCCATCATTGCAATCTTGATCCCGCGAATGGTATCTTGATCTTCCTTGTTTTGTTCCATAGCCATCATGATTCCCATGATAAACGTTACGAGGAAGGGATGAGTGTTAAAAAACTCTAAATGTTGTTTCATTGATTTGGAAAGATCATTTTTATTTTTATGAATTTTTTGCAACCCAGGTAATAAGGAATATAGCCATCCACCTGCCTGCATCCGTTCATAGTTAAAAGAAGCTTGCAGTAGCAACGAACGCATCGCCATTTTATTGAGATCCTTTTTGGTCAATACTTTTTCTGTGCTCTTATCTTCATATCCCACTACATTAGATTCCATCTGCAAACTCCTCCTCTACACGAGAATTACCGCCGCCATTACCTGTTCCCTTATCCTTTTGCATATAAAAATCGTACATGGCGATTGCAGCACCAAGGATAGCAACCGCAAGAATTGGGAGTTTCAAGTAGATAACAAGAACAAATCCAATCAGGAAAAAGGCGATGTATTCTTTTTTCAGCATAATCTTTAGCAGCATAGCAAAACCGATTGCTGGCATCATGCCCCCTGCTACTGAAAGACCACCAATCACCCATTCAGGTAAGGATTCGACGATCGTTTTGGCTGAATCTGCACCAAAATAGATAGGGAGAAAAGCAATGATTGCATAGAAGAAAAATAGAAACGTCATTCCCATATAGTTGATGCGTTCGATTCCTTTCACATCGGCGTTCTCTGCGAATACATCTGCTTTATGCATCAATGGTGAGAAGACCGTAAAGAGAAGTGTAATCGCACCCTGTACAGCTACAGCGAACGGAACGGCAATCCCAACTGAAATGTTAGGGTCCTGCTGGGTCAGAATTGCGAAGGCAACACCTATGACACCCCCGATAACAACGTTAGGCGGCTGAGCTCCAGCAAGTGGTACCATCCCCATCCAGACCATTTCCAAAGTAGCACCAGCAATTAATCCTGTTTGCAAGTCACCAAGAATTAAACCAACAACCAAACCAGTTACTAACGGTCTGTGTATATGTGTCAAACCGTTAAACAGGTCGACACCGGCAATTCCTGCCCATAATGCAATTAATAGCGCTTCCAATAACATGCAGATTTCCCCCTACTAATAGATTAGTTCTACTATGTTTTGTCCTCGCTCGTCCGGTACTCTTCGAACGTCCAGTTCGACTCCCAAAGCAGCCAACTCTCTAAAAGCTCGTTTATCATCCTCATCCACAGATACAGTTGAGGAAATCTGTACTTTGCCTTCAGCGAAGTGCATGTTTCCAACGTTTACCTGTTTAATAGGCACTCCTCCCTTCACCAGTTTCTCTAGATCTTGCGGATCTTTTACAACCAGAAATATCTTTTGACGAGGGGAGGCTTTGTGTATAACCTCGATTGTTTTTTGGATACTGAAAAAACGAGTTGCAATGGTATCAGGTACAACCATCTCCATTAAGTTTTGCTGAACTGGGTCTGTTGACACTGCATCGTTAGCAACCAGAATCAAGTTAGCGCCAAGATGGTTCACCCATGTTACACCTACTTGACCGTGAATGAGTCTGTTATCAATTCTTGTTAGCAAAATATTTGGTTGAGACATTACCTCACCTAGCCTCTCTTACTTTTCATAATCGTAAATGGTTACTCCTTGCACAACCCGGTTGACACTTCCGCTTGGGCACGGATTATCAGGGGAAATGCCAAGTGCAAGCGATTTCTTTAAAGCTAGTATTTGTGCAAACAGAATAACCGGGATTGCCAGATAGCAATCATTGATACTATCTAACTCATTATTATTCCCAGGCTCTTGCAGGCATAAAAACAAATCAGACATAGATTCTGCTTGCGGATCAAACACATCAGAAATAGCGACCAATGCTTTTGTTTTTTCCTGACGGATTTCTCGTAGGATATCGAGATCATATTTTCTGGTATAACGGTCATTTGACAACATGACAATCACTACTGTTTCCTCATCAATAATGGATTTTGGACCATGGCGGAAACCAAGTGGGGTGTCAAACATGATCGGAATATTTCCGCCAGTCAACTCTAGCAGTTTAAGGGTGGCTTCACGAGCCAATCCTCCCAAAGCACCAGAACCAAGATAGACTAATCTGCTAAAGGATGACTCGGCAAGTGGATCTAAAAGCGATTCTTTTTTGCCTATAACCTCTTCACCTCTGCTGATGATATAGGAAATGATATCTTCCATATTCTCCAAACGATTTCTTTCAAAGGTTAAAAGGACGCCTAGCATCATGCAAGTGAAGCTTCCTGTCATGGCAAATCCCTTGTCATTCGATTTACTTGGCATCATCAAAACAAGTGCATTGTCTCTATTCTCTGCCCACTTGGCCAGACTGCCTTCTGGATTGCAAGTCACAAAAATATGATAGATGTCGGATACAATTTGCTCCCCTAAATTAATCGTTGCAACGCTCTCCGGACTGTTACCTGAGCGTGCAAACGAAATGATGATTGTTGGCTCATCATGTTTCAGGTAGTTCATCGGATTCGAAACGATACTTGTGGTTGGAATGCTTTCAATCTGCATCTTTGTTTCATCTGTGATGGTATATAGATAAGGTGTTACCGTTTCACCGATAAAAGCTGATGTTCCTGCTCCGGTTAAAATCACACGAACTCTTGCATGTTTGGAGAAAATCCGTTCAAAAAATTGATCAATTTCTCCTGATTGATTTTTGATAATTTCAAAGGTTTCCCTCCAAAGCTGTGGCTGCTGTACAATCTCCTTTGCAGTATGAGTGGCACCATGTTCTTTCCAGTATGTTTCTTCTTTTCCTAGTAGCATTCTTCTACTCCTCTCTGTTTGTAAACACAACTATAGCTAGAATTTTAGGGTATCACATAATGATGATGCGACATTGTGATGTCATGTTGTCATTACCAGTTACTTTAATAATTAGAGTAGATACGTCTTCTTGTATCTACTCTCATCTATTCCAATTCTACCGTAAAGGAGATCTTGTCACCCCTTGCGATACCAACTGTGTACTCAATAATTTCATTCTGTGCATAAGTAGTTCGCTCAATCATCATGCTGGGAATGTCTTGAGATATTTTCAGCATTTCAGCTTCCTCTGCTCTTGTCTTTACAGCTGCAAAACGTTCGGTCGCCTTCGTAATAGTAAGCTGGTATTTTTCACGAAATATATTGTACATGGCGTTCTTCTCTAGCTCTTCTCTATGAAAATCTGGGAAAAATTTAACAGGAACATATGATTTTTCATACAGCATGGGTACTCCATCAGCTAACCGTAAGCGCGTAATCTTGTACACAGGATCTTCAGGTTCCACATGCAACTGTTTGGAGACCTTTTTTTCACAACCGATTATCTCAAAACTGCTAACAATGGATGTGGGCGTTTTCCCCAGCTTCTTCATCTCTTCCGTGAAGCTGTAAAAACCCTTCAAGTTCTGATTTACTATTTTAGGTGCAATAAAACTACCTTTTCCATGTTGCTTGTAGATATATCCATCATGTTCAAGCTCCATCATGGCCTGCCTGACCGTCGTCCTACTCACATCATAGGTTTCACACAACTCACGTTCTGATGGAAGTTGATCATGTTCTTTTAACTGACCCTTCTCCATCATTTCAATCAAAATATCCATCAGTTGATAATAAATGGGTACCGGATTTTTTTTATCAATCATTTTCGTCATCATCACCCCCTACTGTCATGATGTCATTACCAGTTGTTTCGTCTTTAATGATAGGGCATAGTTTCTTTTCTGTCAATCATTTTAGTTGAAGTGGGGATTAGACTAGAAAAAAGAAGCACCCTACCATTTTGGAAAGAGCGCTTCTCTTCTTAAATCTGTTTAGTTGTGTCCTTTATCTGACTGCTCTTTTAACCCTTCACCCATTCCTTTTAGCAAATTAATTCCAAAGGCAACGGAGCGATTTACATCTGGGTCCTTCAATGCTCGCATGAGGTCTATAATCCCGACCCTTTCGTCTTTTTCTAGTCCCTCACCGGCCTTTTTTAAGCCTTTCGAGACACTTGCGACCATTTTTTGGGTCATTTGCGGTTCCATGTTACCTAATACTCCTGTTAATGCCATGACATTGTTGATGGAAGTAACAACGTTAGGTCTAAGCAACTGTTCAACAGCGATTCCCGTCATTTTATCTTTGGATTTTACCATAGCCTGTAAGATTTCTAACAAGCCAGACTCGTGTAATTCCTCGATAAGCTCCATTGTTTTACGTAAACTATCTGTATGCTGTGCTACTTCTTCTTTCAATTGGGCAAGATGTAGATCTTTATATTCCTTCTCGCCAGGTGACGGATTGTTTATGGTTGTTAACCTTTGGGCCATCAGTTCTTCCCTCCTGAAACATTGACATCCGCAATTGCGACATAATCTTCACGAGCCCATTTTCGTTCCACCTGAACTCCAATCTGTGGGTTGCGTACTTTGTTCCTCGGATTATGTTTTGGTAACGGATTATTTCCGTCATCTTCGAGAACCTGCATCAAGACACGTGTCTGCTTATATGCTGGTGTCTTTGTACGTACATCGACGGCATTACCCGTTAGTAGATTGACGGCATTATCACTACTTACAGAGTTCATCGGGACGTACAGTTCATTTCCTCGAACGCGGTCTGTAACAAGCGCACGCAATTTGATTGCCCCATATGGAGATTCGAGACGAACGAGTGCACCGCTTTCTACATTACGTTCCTTCGCTAGTTCTGGAGAGATTTCTACGAATACTTCCGGCACTTTATATTGAATTCCTTTTGACTTGTTCGTCAGATTACCCTCGTGGAAATGCTCTAGCATACGGCCATTATTAACGATTAGATCATATTCCGGCGCATATTTTACAGGAGGAACATATTCCACCATCGATAGGCGCGCTTTTCCATCCGGGAAGTTGAACCGTTCTAGGTAAAGAAGCGGTTCATCCGTTCCATCAGGCATAACAGGCCATACCTGACTCTTCCATCCTTCAAGACGCTCATACGATACACCAGAGAACATTGGACTTAAGCGAGCAATTTCATCCATGATTTCACCTGGGTGCTGGTACTCCCAGTTTGCTCCCAATCGGTTAGCAATTTGCGTAATAATCCACCAGTCTGGTTTACATCCTTCAAGAGGTGGCAACGCTTGGTATAAACGTTGAATACGTCGTTCGGTATTGGTGAATGTTCCATCCTTTTCTAAGGAAGGTGCCGCAGGTAAGATAACATCAGCAAATTGAGCCGTTCTTGTAAAGAAGATATCTTGAACTACAAAGAAGTCAAGGTTACTCAATGTTTCCTGTACATGGTTGGAGTTCGTATCTACCCATGCCATATCCTCTCCTACCAGATACATCGCTTTTAACTGACCTAATTCTGCAACTCTAATCATATCTGTGTTCGTTAAACCTGGTTTGCTAGAAATTTTCACACCGTATTCTTTTTCAAATTTTGCTCTTGCCTCGTCATCAGAGATCGGTTGGTAACCAGGAAGCCAATTTGGAAGCGCACCCATATCACAAGATCCTTGTACGTTATTATGACCACGTAGCGGATATGCTCCTGCACCTGGGCGCCCATAATTGGCTGTAACTAAGAGCAGATTCGAAATAGCCGCTGAGGTATGTGAGCCGGCGATGTTCTGCGTAACACCCATTCCCCACAACACACAAGTACCATCTGCGTCACGAATCATTTCCGCTGTTTTTATTAAATCTTCTTTGGATATTCCTGTAATCTCTACAGCGTAGTCAAGCGTATATTTTTCCAGCATCTGTTTGTACTCTTCAAAATAATGTACACGTTCATTGATAAAATCTTGTTTATGCCAGCCTTGATCGATCATGTATTTCGCTACTGCTGTCAGCCAGACAAAATCCGTACCCTGATTAGGATGTAAATATAAATCAGAACGTTCAGCCATTTCGTTTTTACGTAGGTCAGATACAATTAGTTTTTGACCATGTAGCTTCTGAGCACGTTTCACGCGGGTTGCAAGAACAGGATGTCCTTCTGCTGGGTTTGCCCCAATAATAATAATTAAGCCAGCTTGTGCAATATCTTTAATTGTCCCAGCGTCTCCTCCGTAACCTACCGTTGACAAAAGACCATCTGTAGCCGGAGACTGACAATAACGCGAGCAGTTATCGATATTATTCGTTTCAAATACCTGACGTGCTATCTTTTGCATAAGATAAGCTTCTTCATTCGTAGTTTTGGAAGAGCTTACAAAACCAATTGCATCCCCGCCAAATTCTTCTCGAATCGCCCCTAATCTTTTAGCAATATAGTCAAAAGCCTCTTCCCACGTAGTAGGAACGAACTCATCACCACGACGAATTAATGGTGTAGTGAGGCGCTGATCACTATTGATAAAATCCCAACCAAATTTCCCTTTAATACAAGTAGAGACGCTGTTTACCGGTGCTTCTTCACTTGGCTCGATTTTGAGAATATGACGGCCTTTCGTCCATACCTCAAATGTACAGCCTACCCCACAGAATGTGCATACGGTCTTCGTTCTGTTGGTTCGAGTTTCACGCATCGCCGCTTCCACCTCGGAGATTGCCAGAATTCCGCTATATCCTGGCTCAACCTCTTTGACCAGTTCAATCATGGAATCATTCAAATCTTTACCCAGATTCGTCATGAAGCCAGCTTCGCCTAACATTGATTTTTCCATGAGGGCGTTACAAGGACAAACTGTTACACAATGCCCACATGATACACAGGAGGAATCATTAATCGATTTATCATCGTCCCAGATGACTCGTGGCATCTCTCGTTCCCAATCGATCGTCAATGTTTCATTTACCTGTAGGTCCTGACAAGCTTCTACGCAACGTCCACATAAAATACATTGGTCAGGGTCATAACGATAAAAGGGATTAGACATATCCTTTTCGTAAGACTTTCCTCGGTACGGGCGCTCCTGATGTTCGATTTGCATCTGGTTAACTGTATTATGTACCCGACAGTTCCCATTATTGTTATCACAAACAGTGCAATACAACATATGATTTTGTAAAATACGGTCCATCGCCTCATGTTGAGCTGCCTTAGCACGATCAGATTTTAGTTCAACCTTCATACCTTCTTCTAGTGTGGTTGAACATGCACGTACCAGTTTACCGTCCACCTCACACATACAGGTATCACAGGTTTGAATGGGACCCAGTACAGGGGAATAACAGACATGCGTATGCTCAATTTTTTGCTCTAATAAATAATCCAGTATTCGTTTACCTTCTGGCGCATGGTGTTCCGTTTCATTGATGTGAAAGCGAATATCTCTGCTCACCACATACCCTCCTTATATTAAAAATATTTCGAAACATTCCCACGTAAATAAAAAACCACCATAAAACAACAAGCGCAAATAAATGCCGCACCAGCTGCTCTATGGTGGAGTAACACTTAGCAGATACCTACCAGTTATCAACCCACATGACGTGTGAATTTTCCTTTACCATATCATATCATAATCGAACGATTGAAAAAAGCAAGGGAATCGTCTTCGCTGGTATGTTTTGCACGTCATCTTTTTGGGTGCATCGGTTTCAGGAAGATTTTTTCATTTGCTAAGTGTTTACAACTTTTTGGCCAACTCTTTTGTTGCTGTGACATTGTGATTAACTCTCTAATTTCATCCATTTCATCTACGCTAAAACTGGTAAAAAACGTTTGCTGCCATTGTGTTAGCCATCTTTTCAGCTGTTGAAATACATAATTCCTAGCAATTTTGTCTGTAGACATCGTGGCTTCCAATAGAGTACGCAAACTTGTTTTTCTCGGTAAGGCATAAAGGAGTTCAGCAATATTTTTCTTTACGTGAGACATGGTTGCCTGTGCCAATTGTTGTTTTAGTAATTCTTTATCCTCTGGGGTCACCAGCTTAAAAACCGCTTCTTTTGCTGTTCGAGATACTTTTTTGCTTGTATGCTCTACTTTTTCTAGGAATAGTGATTTATACGCATCTGCATGCAACCGTTCAATAGCCTGGATGGTCACTCTCTGTATTTTGAAAACAGGATAGTGCAAATATGCCGCTAATTGTTCTGCATCCCGAGCTTCTCCCGTTTCGCCTAAACCTGCAATTACGGATGATAGTTCATTATGATTAGCATGAGGCAATTTTTGGCGATAGAAAGCACTTATCGGTTGCTCCGTTTTCTCTCTCAGAAGAAATTGTGCCAGTCTTCGAACAGATGTACTAGAATCAACTAATGCTCCCATAACATAGGGCTTACAGAATTCAGGGTCATATTGCCACAAAAGTAGCAATGCTTCCTGTTTAATACTACTATTCCTATCCTCCACCATCATTACTATCTCTTTAAACCATTTTTTCGGGTTTATAACCATTACGTTATGAAGTATTTTTTTTCTAACTTCTGCATCAGAAGATTGAATAGCGAGTGAAATGACCTCATCTCTCTGTGTCTCAGATAATGAGAGTGCAAGGTCAACACATGCTCTGCTATTATGTATGTCTGAAGAGGTGATGCAGGTTAACAACTCAGGACGACAATCTAACGAATGCAAATAACTGTTGATTTCAGCTTGAAGCACTGTATATTTATCTCTACTAAACTCATGAACATGATTGATTAGTAGAAGGGATTGAAAAAACATGTGGGCATGATTTTTCGTTAATCTCTTTTTAAGAGCTTTATATGCCTGAAAACGAATCGGAGACACATGGTCATTTAAACGTAATAATAAAAAGGGGACCACGTCAGTATGCTTGCTTTCATGCAAAAGTTTAACCGCAGCTTCACGCACATAGCCATTCCGATGGAAGCTTACTAATCCCAGTAGTAACACTTCTTCTTTTGTATGGTAAGCAAACTGCGTGATTTTCTCTGGTTTTACTTCGTTCCATCCTGATAATTTCTCATCGGAATAATGGATGGATGAATGCAAAAACTCCTGTATTTTAATCCATTTCCGATGATCATTCTCAACAATTCCTTCGACCAATGTATATAACGCCTCATAGCCTGAGCGTTTAAATACAGAAGAATCCTGCAAAATAAAAGATAACAAGTATGGAAGTATCGCCGGTTCTTTTATTATTTTGATCTCATTGAAAATGCCATCAAAATAGTGCTGTTTCGTATAGATGTTCCCTATTTCAACTTGAGGTGTGAATAGCTTTTCTATCAATTTCTCTGATTCATCCGAAAGATGATACCACTTGTTCATCTTCTTGATAAACTCCCTTCTGCAAATCTGGTGTTCTTTAGCACATTATGAAGGAAGTAGGTTTAAAAATACATAGCAGAGAGCGTCAAACTGCTTCATAACTGTAACGGAATATAATAAGTGGACCGAATCCTGCATGGACGGTCCACTTCTCGTAACACTTTTTATCTGGCAAAGCATGTAGCTTACTTACCCATTTTTTGTTTCAACCGCTGTATCCGTTTCTCATAGGCGTCTCGTTCCACCTTCTGTTTTTGGCGAAGAAGGCTTCCTTTCTTCTGCCAGCGCTCAAACGCCATTTGGGTATAAACAAGCGCCTTGTTTAGATCTTTTAACTGGTGTTCACATATTTTCGCTGCTTCTACACAAACTTCTTCATTGGATGATGATTTATCACGAATTACGGCTTCAAAGCAATATAGAGCACGATCCCAATCTTTTTCTCTTTTAAACAAATGGCCAAGAGCCGCTTTTGCCTTATTATGCAGAAGGTGTGTGCTTTTTGCCACCACCTTATAATGCTTTTTAGCCTCTTCATAGGCCCCTAATGCCTCATACCATCTAGCTACCTCAAAGATTTCATCCAAGGAAGAAAAATGATTTCGCTCTCCTGCCAAAACCAGTTTAGACATATGCGTGTATAAAGTAATCAGTGAAAGAACGTCAATTTCGTTATGCACAAGTACACCAGCAATTTCAGTAGGGTCTTTCTCTCGTAAATAATCGAAATATAGCATAGGCGCCAACGATCCAGGAACGTCATGTTCACGAATGATATGCAATTTCTCTTGCTCAACGATGGAAAGGCGACAAGAAACCAGTTCATTCTTCCACAGCCTTCTCGCACCGTGCAAAAGGTCAATATGCCCAAAGAGAGGTAATTCTGGAACATCGTCTCGTACAAGGGTGTGTCTGGTCTTAACCTGCGGCCAATCAAAAGCCTTTCCATTGTAGGTAACTAAATCCTTAGAGGTTCGTACATCATCTAAAAAAGATTGGTAAAGAGCAATCTCCGAAAATGGATCTGGCAAAAAATGTTGTCGGACTACTACTTCATTTTTTTCGATCTTGCTGTACCCTAATAAAAAGATCGTATTCCCCACTCCACCGTTTAACCCCGTTGTTTCTGTATCAAAAAATAACAGGTCCCCTGGTTGTTTACCTGATGATGACAAGGGATGTGATAGACCAGCATCTTCCCACTCTTCCATGACTGTAAATAACTCTTCGAATCGATATCGTCCGTGCAAATGATCTAGGGGATATTTTACTTCCCTGACCATAACATAATCATGTTCCGTCCAAAATGATGATGCCTGTAAGAGATCCCATTTATCGTAATGTGGTATTTCCTGATCTCTCTTTGAATAGAAATGATCCTTATGATCTTCTTCTACTGGTAGTTCGTTTAAAACAACATCATCTAGTACTTTCTGAGTGCTTACCTTTTCCTCGGTAACTTCTACAACAGGTGTAGTCTCACGTTCGGGTGCAACGTGGGTAAGCTGTTTTTTCATCCGGTTCAATTTATTTTTAAGAGACATCGATAGTCCCTCCCTGAGCTACCCGTAAAAGTGACAAGGCTAATTCCTTGCCGTTCTCTTCTACATTCCCAATACAAGATGGACAGCCAGAGTGACAAGGGCATGAAGCAATCATCTGCTCTGCCTGTAAGAGAACCTTTTCCATTTGCTCGTATACTTGTTCGCTGAGTCCAATTCCACCAGGATAACGATCATAAAAAAAGATGGTGGGCATTCCAGAGTGAACGGCTTTACGCTGCGGTACAACGTGCAAGTCACTCCGATCACACATAACAAGCAAGGGAGCAACGTGTTGCAGCACATGTGCCGCTCCAGTCAAACCACGCTCGACCTCCTCGTGACCAATGGTTTGCAAAATCGATTCAGGCAAGCTGATCCAGGAAGCACTCGTGTGTAATTCTTCTTCCGGTAAATGAATCGGACCTGACCCAATATTCTCATGTGTCTCGAATTTTATTTTCTTAAAGATTGTTGCCATTGCATTTACCGTTACATCTCCGTAGGCTAAATCGGTTTCATGCTTGGTTCGAATTTTATCCACTTCCAGCACTTTTAACTGTACAGCTAGATTCGCATCTGTATAATAATCTACCTGAACTTCACGCACAAATGCCTTTTTCTCTTCATAATCCAGTTTTTCAACCTGATATTGCACGCCCTGATGCAAATAGATCGCTTCCTCATGTAAAAGCGTCATCGAACTGAATCGATCCATCTCTCCTATCACTTTTTCCTGCCCTCGCTCGGTACTATCAATAATGACCACGTTCTCTTGAGCAGCAGAACGCAGACTGATATTGTTAGCTGGAAAAGAGTCATTCATCCAGAAGTACTTGCCCCGTGAGTGATGTAGAATCTGTTCTTCAACTAAAAAATCCAGGATTTCAATGATTTCTGCCTGTCCGAATTGGTCACCCTTTTTAAAAGGAAGCTCGTAGGCAGCACATTTCAGATGATCAACCAAAATGATTAAATTATCGGGATTAATACGGGCAGATTCAGGATTTCTGTCTAAAAAGTATTCAGGATGCTGGATCACATATTGATCTAACGGCGAACTGCTTCCTACTAAAACGACCACAGATTCATCCTGCCTACGACCTGCTCGACCCGCCTGCTGCCAAGTGCTTGCGACAGAACCTGGATAGCCTGTGATTACACATGCTTGTAGTTGGCCAATATCAACCCCAAGTTCTAAAGCATTCGTACTAACTACTCCCAGAATATCACCTTGCCGCAAACCTTTTTCAATCTGCCTTCTTTGCTGGGGCAAATATCCACCACGGTATCCTTGAATCGATTTTGGTCCTAGCTTTTTACGAATCAACTCTTGCAGATAGGTTAGCAATATTTCAACTCGAACCCTGCTTCTAGCAAACAGAATGGTTTGTATTCCATTCCCCAGTAGCTCTGAAGCAATGTCCCTTGCTTCCAAGGTAGCACTGCGCCTAATATTTAATTGACGATTTACAATGGGTGGATTATAAAAGATGAAGTGCTTGGTACCTGTAGGCGCTCCATTATTATCTACCAGCTCCATCGGTTCTTCCGTAATTCTCTCAGCTAATTCCAAAGGATTGGCAATAGTAGCTGATGTACAGATAAACCGTGGATTGCTGCCATAAAAGGCACAAATACGCTTTAATCTTCGAATGACATTCGCTACATGGCTTCCAAAAACTCCTCTGTACGTATGTAACTCATCAATAACTACAAACTTTAGATGTTCAAAGAAGGCCACCCATTTAGTATGGTGGGGTAAAATTGCAGAATGCAGCATGTCGGGATTGGTGATGACAATATTGCCTGCTGTTCTCACCATCTGCCTGATATTTGCAGGAGTATCACCGTCATAGGTTTCTGCTTTAATGGTAAGCCCTGTCTCATTCACCAATTCATGTAATTCACTCTTTTGATCCTGCGCCAGTGCTTTCGTAGGAAATAAATATAAAGCACGCGCTTTGGGGTCCTTTGACAATGTTTGTAATACCGGGAGATGATAACACATACTTTTCCCAGAGGCAGTTGGTGTGACTGTAACAATATTTTTTCCTTCCTCAACATGGCGAAAAGCTGTTTCCTGGTGCGTATATAACGAAGAAATTCCTCGTTTTTGTAAAGTTTGCATGATCCGTTCATCCATTTCAACTGGAAAAGAGACCGTTTTAGGTTCACGTGGCGGAATGGTCGTCCACTGTACGATATTTTCTTTCATTCGTTCATTTTGCTTCCATGCTTTGAGTAGTTCAGGTAGCTGTTTTTTACGTAACATCTGATCACCTTCTTCCTTCCTATTGTACGAATGAATGTTTGGTCTGTAAATGAAAAAAAGCTATCTCCGCTTTTTTACAAAAAGGAGATAGCTTTTCATGTTATTAATCGTTTTGAATGATTGTAAAAATAATCGCTGATAATTCTGCACGGGTTATCGGTTTATTCGGGCTAAAATTGCTTCCTGCTGGTTCATGTAAGTAACCCAAACCGTATGCAATTGTTATCGCTGGAACCTGCTCTCCTGTTACGTCAGGATATGGAGATTTGTATAGTTCAGGGTTGGTTAATAAGTCCGACATATATTTTGCTCGCAATAACCAATCAATTGCTTCATAACGTGTCATTTCCTTATCAGGCTCAAACTTAGACATAGCTGGAAGTATTCCTAGACTAGAGGCACGTGCTACCTTTTCAAATAGAGGATGGCTCTTTGGTATATCTGAATAACTAGCGGACGTTCTCATTTCATCTCGCCAGTATCGTTCTTTTTCTTGAACAGCAGACAAAATAGAAAGCATTTCTTGGCGGGTTACAGTTTTATCAGGTAGAATCTTTCCTTCTTCAAGAGTAAAATACCCCTCTTCTGCAGCGAATTGTAGTGCATTTTCTTGCTCATGATCACTTATATCCTGTGGATTAAAACTTTTATACCTTTCAGAGTAAGTTTCCCATTTTCCCGTATGTGCATTTACTTCACCATTTTCTCCGAGATAAAGGTAACCAAGTTTAACAACAGGTTCGATCCCTATCTCATCTTTTTTTGTTTGATACATGATATTGTAAGTGAGTACTACCTTTTTATGTTTGATTTCTTCCTTGATAGCTTGCTCTTTATTTATGGTTGCTGGTGGATATAATTTCTCATCTTTAACAAATAATAACCCTTCTTCATCCCATTGATCAAAGCTTGTCAGTTCACCTGTTTCTTTATCCACACTAATGTGAAAACTACTTTCAGGAATAGGTATTTCACCATGGCTCGTGACAAACATAAAAGAATATTCGTCCTCTTCTTGTGTATAAACCATTTCTTCATCTCTAAGCACGATTTGTCCCAAATGTTTAGGATATATTTTCTTTAAAAAGGAGGTAGCCGTTTCTTTTGCTACTTCCCTCGTCACATTTTTAGTAGATGTATTTGATTTTTTCTTTTTGATATAACGATCTTTTTTCTTGTCATATCCCCTCAATTTTCCTCTATCAGTGATACTTATCGTGAAACTTGATGAGTCATCTTTCGGGGACATGAATTCAAAACTCCACGATTCATAGACAAGCCCATTTCTATTACTTGAGCCACTTCCATGCGAACCTTGAGACTTCGCTCCTTTTTCTATCTGTTCTGCATATTGAATAGCGATTTTTTCTGCGTCTTGCTTGGTTATCTTTCCTACCGGTTTATCTAGATATGTGATTGTACTACCGATTGGTACATATTTTTTCTCACCAGCTGCACTAGGTAACCTCATGGACAGGCCTTCACCAGTTTGAGCATCCATTACTTGTACACTTGTAGGCGAATATTGATAAACTGGCTGATATGCTTGTTCACCATTACCTTGAAAGGGAACGACTGATGTATAGACTAATTCTGGATCCAGCAATGTTTTTAACTTTTGCTCAGCTTGTTCTTTCGAAATGGTAGGTTTACTATCAGGAATATCCCCTTCATACCAATTTAGTGTATAGTTCGTGATGTTTCCTCCCTGATCGACGACAATGTGTACTCCGTTACTGATAAAGGGAACACCATTAACCATTCGAGTATAGTTGAATGTATGATCTTGTCCATTAAATGACTCCATTACATGCATCTCATTTGCTTTTGATAGTTCTTTTCCTTTATCGCCAATGACACCCTCTAAAAATGTTTGAGCGATAGCTTCCGCTTCATTTTGTGTCACTTTTTTTTCTGCTTTCATATTCCTATCAAAAACCCAATAACGTAATAATTCACCAGTTTCCTTTGAAATATCAACTGTGATCGCACTATGTCTTTTACGATCAGATTCTTTCTCAAAGTCAAGGCTCCAATATGATGTACCGCTTTCTTTTTCGAAAATTTCTGACGAATTAGCTAGCTTGTACTCCTTTGGAATTGTCACTAATTGTTTCACTCTATTTTCCGCATCCTGAGAAGAAGTCAATTTCACCTTGGAGCTAGCTGTCGCTGCATAAGCCCTTGATGTGTCAGACCCAAATGAAAGAGGGTGCACAAAAGTGACCGCCATTACCAAACTGATGCCAGCAAGTAATGAAGTGTTTATTCTTTTATTACCTTCCATTTTCTACTCTCCCTTTGATAATTTTCATATACATCTACTCTATACCAAGTAATGGTATATAACCAGCATTAAAAAATATATTTTGTAAAACAAAAAACAGCCTGGAACAAGATTATCTCAAACTCGTGAGATACATCGTATTCCGTGCCGTCTCTTCTAATGTGATGGTAGTTTTGTACTACCCGATCTGTATGATTAGTAAATAAAGCAAACCAGCGGTCAGCGCAGTAATTGGTAGAGTAATAACCCAGGTTACAACAATTCTTCTGGCGACTCCCCATTTTACATCTCGAAAACGTTGAGCAGAACCAACGCCCATAATAGCAGACGAGATGACATGTGTTGTACTTACTGGCAACCTCAGACTAGTAAAACCAAAGATGATAATGGCTGATGATAAATCAGCAGCTGCACCATTAATCGGTTTTAATTTTGTTATTTTTCGACCTACAGTTCTGATAATACGCCAGCCACCTATCATTGTTCCAAATCCCATCGCTAACGCTACACAGACGCGAACCCAGAGAGGTATATCTGTTGTAGTTTGATAGCCTGCTGTTATCAGCGCCATCGTCATAATCCCCATTGTCTTTTGGGCATCATTCGTTCCATGGCTAAAAGATTGTAGAGCTGCCGTTACCACCTGAAAACGGCGGAACCCCTTATTCGTGGATATTAGATTGGCATGCTGAAAGAATATTTTAAAAAGCTTCATCATAAGAAATCCCAATCCAAATGCGACCACAGGTGAAATAATTAGTGCTTGAATAATCGTGATAAAACCTGAATAATTTAGGATTCCAACGCCTGCAGAAGCAATAGCCGCTCCAGCGATACTACCCACTAATGCGTGAGAGGAACTACTCGGAATGCCAAAAAACCAGGTGAGCAAATTCCAAATAATTGCGCTTAGTAAAGCAGCGAGAATAACAAGCGAGCCATTCTCTAAACTGAAGGGATCGACAATGTTTTTTGTAATGGTCTGAGCTACTCCTGTAAAAAGAAGCGCACCACAAAAATTCATAATACCCGCTAGAAAAATCGCTGTTGTTGGTTGCAGGGCACGAGTTGATACAGATGTGGCAATCGTATTTGCTGTATCGTGAAATCCATTTATGAAGTCAAAGGATAGCCCTAGAACAATTATTAAAATTAATATGATAAAGCTGGTGTCCACTGATACTCCTTCTTCCTACACATTTCTCATAATAACTGTTTCGAGGGCATTAGCTACACCTTCGCAGTTGTCTGCTACATCTTCGAACATCTCATAAATTTCTTTATACTGAATCAAACGGAATGGGTCCTTTTGTTCTTTAAACACGTGACGAATACAATTATTTAACACTTTATCTGCTTGAGATTCCAACTCTTTGATTTTAATAATGTGAGGCTCAATTGCTAAAAAGTTACGTTGGAACAACAATGATGTTGCGTTAGCAATTTCATTAGAGGCTGCTACAAGAATATCTGTAAACTCCAAAATAAAATCGTCTCGTTCGGTAATCTGATAAATCTCCATGCGCGAAGCCAATTCTTCCATGCCATCCATCACATCATCCAGTTTAATAGCCAGCTCCTGAATGTCTTCACGTTCAATTGGTGTAATAAATGCCTTATTAAGTATGGTGGTAATTTCATGGATATATGTATCTGCTTGATGCTCATAATCTTTCATGGTAGATGCAAATACCTCAATTGTTACATTGTCTGACTTCACATAATTAGAAAAATAGTTGGTCGCCTCTCCTAAAACGAGAACGATCTGTCCTATCTTATCAAATAGCTTGTCATCCTTTGGTTTAAAAAACACGTTTACTCCTCCTTAGTTGTTCATACCTGATGTCCATCATATAAATTTTACGGTTACTTTTTCTATTCCGCAATACTTCTATAGTGCTTAATGCTCAATTTTTTCATTCATTAACCAAATTGTTATTTTTTATACATAGATTGGAAGCATTTTCTGAAATAGAATCGTATTTTCATCGAGATAACCTTACTCCCCTTCTTTGCTAAGAAAATGTATAATAGTATCCAGCTGGATCACTCATTTCACATACAAAAGGAGTCACTCATGGGAAAAACGTTAATGATCATCGGCGGTGCATTATTACTAATCGGCTTACTTTGGCAGGTTGGAGGGCGTTTCTTCCCTCTTGGTAGACTTCCTGGTGATATCGTCGTCGAAAAGGAAAACGTAAAATTTTATTTTCCGATTGTCACCTGTATTCTGTTAAGTATCGTATTATCGCTTATCATGTATCTAGTTCGTATGTTCAAATAAAAAACTCTTGGCCACTTCTATGAAGTACCAAGAGTTTTTTTATCATTTCTTTTGAAAAGTGCTGCTCCTGCTACTGCTTCAATTCTTCTTGAAGCTCTTTTAATTGTAGAGCTGAATGTGAGACTTGCTGTGAAGATGTATTCAACATTTCAACATCCTCAATGAACTGATTCATACTATCCGTTACTTGTTCTATTTCGTCCAGTGAAACCTGCATAGAGGTTACAATCTGGTTCAAGGCCTTCTCCGTATGATCTGATTCTTCTTGTCCTCTAACCACCAGCTGTTGAATCTCTCTGATGGAAGCAATTACTTGACCCGTGTATTCATTAGATTGGTTTATGAGTAGTGAGACATCAGCTACAGATTGTCTTGTCTGCTCGGATAATTTACGAACCTCTTGTGAAACAACTGCAAAGCCTCTCCCATGCTCTCCCGCACGAGCAGCTTCAATAGCTGAGTTTAATGCGAGCAAGTTGGTTTGACCAGCAATCTGCTGGACAAGCTTTACGATCTTCTGAATTTCACCAGATGATTGGTTAAGTTTTTCAATAACAGATGACATCTGACTCATGCTGTTTGATATATCTTGAATGCGATTTTCCAGATCTTTCACACGTTGTTGACCATCACTTGCAAGTACAAGAGTTTCTTTTGATTTCTCCGCACTGTGGCGAGCACCAAAGGTAATCTTTTGCCCGCTATCTAGTAACTGCTCAAGGGATGTCTGTGTCTCCGTACTTAAAGTTGCTAAAACCTTGCTGATATCTGCCATTTTTAATTGTATTTGTTGTTTCCCTTTATATGCTTGCTCTTTATTGCGGTATTCTTTTTCATACGCCTCTAGAACAACCTGCTGTTCAAAATTAAACAATTTCGATATGACATGAATCGCTTTGAGTAACACGTCTTGATTATTCAATTGATTAAATATAATAGTAGTAAAATGAGACTGGACATTTTGTAAAGCGGCAATGTACCATTTTGGTTCCAGTCCAATATGAACATGAACATCTGCAACCCTGAATCGTTTATGTAGATATTCCTCGTCAATTTTCCCTTCAAATATACCGATCAAATGATGTCCCAAGCTTTTTATTAATCGATCCAGACTCCCGTGCTTATCTATAATCTGTTTCAGTTTATGTACGTCTAATACTGTTCGATAAAAGGTATGTACAATATCATCAATGTGCTCTATTAAAATTGGTTGAATCATTTTAGCAATACGTAAATCTTCTATCCCTAATCCAATCATTTTCAATTGTGTCTTATATTCTGGATGGTACAAGGAAATGTGCACGTCATAATCAGTCGGTTCTTCTAATGTAGCTGCTGTAATTGAATTCGTTCTCTCCTCTTTTTTTCCGAACAGACCTGGTTTTCTGAAAAATGTCCTCATGCCCCATCACCTTTGCGCCAATATATAGAATGTCAGTTTTCTTCCCATAATTAATATCAGTATTTATCTAATTATACAAACCTTATACATGATTGTAAAATAAATTTCTTATTTCATAAATAATCATATAAACAACCCGTTTCATTTCTGAACGGGTTGCCATCCATTATCTAGGAATTACTCTTTACTTTGTATGAATTGTTGCTGGTACCATTCTTGCCAATTTACAGGATCTTCCGTTAGGAGATGAACTCCCTTCGTTCGAAGGTACTCCACCTTGTCTGGTTCCAACCACAGTTGAGTTGTACCGCTTCCGCCGATTACTGCTTGCAAATGTGGATACTCCTTAATCCATTTCTCTATCAGATTCAATACAACAGGTGCCTGCTCGACACGCTGAATAGAAACACAAATCCAATCAATCTGATGTAAATGTAAAAAATGATCAACTTCTGTGTGTGGTGTATTACCACCCAAATCGATTACATATATACCTCTTTTTCGTAGAAATAAACTGAAGAGCAATAATCCTATTTGATGTTGCTCCGTTTCTGCACAATAAGTTAAGACTTTTGGTTGTTCTAGGGAGGTTGGATATAGCGAAAACGTTGTATACAATTTCTGCATAACGAGTTGTGAGAGCAGATGCTCGTGACAAACCGTGAGTTCACCATTCTGCCAACAGGTACCTACTTGTTTCATAAAAGGAATAATAATTTGATAAAAGAATATATCATCACCATATGTTTGGAGAGTAGTCTCGATTTTCTTCGTTAATTCCTGTATGCGTAGTTCAACCAATAATTTATGCATGGATTGTATGATTTCCTGACATGCCGATTCAATTGCTGGCAGCTCCATAAAGGTGACTGGAATATGTTGTTCTGACTCTGGCTGCTGCATTACTTTTCGCAACTCAATTGCCTGGGATATCGTTATTCCATGAAGATTCATTTGATAGGTGAGCCAATTTAGTTCATCAATCTGTTCTTTGGAATATAACCGATAGCCGCTTTTAGTACGCCTGGGAGAAATTATTTCATATCTCTTCTCCCAGGCACGAAGCGTTTGAGTAGAGATTCCCGTTATTTCTGATACTTGACCGATTGAATACAAAAGAGATCACATTCTTTCTAAATTACTTGCATGATGACTCCAAAGTACCGTTACGGAATATCTCTGTGAAAAAAGAGCAGCTCCATTCTGGAGATGCTCCCTTTATCACCGTCCGAAAGCTACTATGGGTTATATTCTTGCATCAGTGGGAAGCCGTCCCAATCCCGTGATATCTTCCATCGATTTTCTTCAAACGTTACATCCATTTGACCTTGTGCCTTGATTTCCTTGGAAGGCTTACCTTCAGGGTAAGACAATCTAAGTACCAAATCGTACGTATAAGTAAATTCTTCATTGATCTGAGATGCGTATGTAAGAGATATCGAGACAACTTCTATGTTTGCTTTTTGTTTCTCTGCTACTTTAATTGGCAAAATAACCTCATTATTATTAGTAAATATATAAAATGCCTTTTCTGTAAAATACGGACGAATACTGTCATTCCGCTTTTTCATTTCTTGTAGATCATCATTAATAGCAGTGAAATCATTTACTTCATATTGAATTTTTTTCATGGACTCAGCAAGACGTTTTACTTCATCATCCTGCGGCTGATAGGAACATCCTGCAACAGTGAAAATAAGTATCAGTACTAACCATAAACTCTTTTTCATTAGCAACACCTCCCTTTACATAATATAACAATTATATAGTATTTTAAATATTGTTTCTTAAAAATCAAAAAACATGCTACACATTTATCTGTAAGCATGCTTTTTACTTTCACAAATTTTATTTTATTTTTCTTTTTTTGCGATTTTTTTCTGCTTTCAGCGTTGCTTCTTCAAACGTTTCATCATCCATTTTTTTCAACAGCTTTATATGATCATTCGTCTCAAAGGTTGTTGTCATTTCAGTAGTAGTTGCAGGAGCGAGCAACGATCTTTTTACGGTAACCGTGGAAATCCAGAAGCCCAACATAGCGATACATAATAAAATCGGGCCAGATAACAGTGATAATTGTGTTGACATCGTAATCCTTCCTTTCCGATTATGATACCGATCATACTGAATATTATAAAAGAAAATTACGGAATAGAAATGGAAAACCAATAACAAATCCATTACATTCTTATATCCTTATGTAATAATTGTAACACAGCTAATGAGAAAAAATTCTTACTTTTCCCATAAGAATGTAACTGCTCAGCCAATTTACTTCTTTATTACATAGGTTCTATTCATAAGAGCTGTTTCTTCATAGAAACGACTTTTATATTACTACCATTTGGTTTATGTACAGTTTCTTCATCTTTATATTCTATAAATGCTTGCACCATCAATTCGTGAATGAATCGTGCATCATTTGATTCAAAAATTTTCATATCCATATAAGCTCTCCCTTACATATAAAAGCAGGATGACCTCAATAGATCACCCTGCTTCTTCTTATTAGAATGAGATTTTATCCTCAATGAATTGTTTCAAATCTGCAATAGCTACACGTGTTTGTTCCATTGAATCACGATCTCGAACCGTTACCATACCATCTTGCTCAGATTCAAAATCATATGTGATGCACAAAGGAGTACCGATTTCATCATGACGACGGTATCGTTTACCGATTGAACCTGCTTCATCATAATCAACTGCGAAGTGTTTTGCCAGATCAGCAAATACTTTTGTTGCAGGTTCAGACAGCTTTTTAGACAATGGGAAAATGGCTGCCTTATATGGTGCCAATGCTGGATGGAAACGCAGAACTGTACGGCTGTCTCCACCTTCTAGCTCTTGTTCTTCAAACGCATCAATAAGAAAAGAAAGTGTTACACGATCCGCTCCCAAAGAAGGTTCGATACAATAAGGTACATAGCGCTCATTCGTTTCTGGATCTAGGTAGTTAAAGTCCTCACCGGAATGCTCCATATGTTGCTTCAAGTCATAATCGGTACGGTCAGCAATACCCCATAGTTCTCCCCAGCCAAATGGGAATTTGTATTCAATATCGCTGGTTCCTGCACTGTAGTGAGACAATTCATCAGCATTATGATCACGCAGGCGAATGTTTTCTTCCTTAACACCTAGGTCAAGAAGCCACTGGAAGCAGTAGTTACGCCAGAACTCGAACCATTTCAGGTCTTCTCCTGGCTTACAGAAAAACTCAAGCTCCATTTGTTCAAATTCACGTGTACGGAATGTAAAGTTACCAGGGGTAATCTCGTTTCGGAAGCTCTTTCCGACTTGTCCGATACCAAATGGTAGCTTTTTACGCATCGTGCGCTGTACATTTTTAAAGTTAACAAAAATACCTTGAGCCGTTTCTGGACGAAGGAAAATTTCGTTAGCAGATGATTCCGTTACACCTTGGAACGTTTTAAACATCAGATTGAACTGGCGAATTTCAGTGAATTCCTTGCTTCCACAATCCGGACATACAATAGCATGTTCCTGAATTAATTCTTGCATTTTTTCAAATGGAAGACCATCAACAACTAGCTCTATGTCTTTCTCAGCTAATTTTTCTTCAATAAGTTTATCAGCACGATGACGAGCCTTACATTTTTTACAGTCAATCATCGGATCGTTGAAGTTACCCACATGACCAGAAGCTACCCATGCTTTTGGGTTCATTAGAATAGCAGCATCCAGTCCAACATTATAGGGAGATTCCTGAATAAATTTTTTCCACCAAGCTTTTTTAATATTGTTTTTTAATTCAACACCAAGTGGACCATAATCCCACGTATTAGCTAGACCCCCATAGATTTCGGAACCTGGGAAAACAAATCCTCTGTGTTTGGCAAGAGCAACGACTTTGTCCATGGTTACACTCATTTTTACTAACTCCTTTATATCCGTATAAGTATGGAAAAGCTCTCTTTCCGATTGGAGGAATGAGAGCTTACCTTTCTTCTGTATATGCAGCCATAAGGGCTCATGCATAACATATGTAAGACTCTGAATGATCATCCCACTGGATGTCAGTATCATTACAAAAGTTCACTCTAGATAAATAAGCGATATTAATCTCTTCCATGTTACATGTTTTATCATCAAAATTCAATTATACTTTCCAAGATAACTAAAAAAGAGGAGGTTTTCACCTCCTCTTTTACTATACATACAGCGTCATTACTTACTCTTTTTCGATAAGCTCCTCTGCTTCTTCCATACTCGGAGCAGGCTTGATTTCAATACTCTTGATGTGATTTACCTCTTTTTCCAGAATACGGAATTCAAATCCATCATAAGTAATCGGCACGCTTTTTTTCAAATCAGGATTTTGCATCAAGATCCAACCAGCTATCGTATCAACCTCTTGATCACTGATATGAAGACCAAATATATCATTGATTTCACTAATCAACACTTTACCATCAACAATTTTATGGTCCTTACCGATATCTTGAATGCGCGGACGCTCGTCATCATCGTATTCATCTCGCACTTCACCAATGATTTCCTCGATGATATCCTCTAACGTAACCAAACCGGCAGTACCACCGTACTCATCGTATAATATTGCCATCTGAATGCGTTTTTTCTGCATTTGCAATAGCAAATCGTGAATTGCCATGGTTTCAATTACTTTTAGAACCGGGCGGGCAAATTGTTTTATACTCGTTATTTCAAGCTCACTCTCGCCAAGACTATTAATAAAGAAGTCTTTTACATTGACCATTCCAACTACATCGTCTTTGTCTTCACCAAAGACAGGATAACGAGTGTACTTTTCAGTTCGCAAGATTTTAATATGTTCTGAGATCGGGTCATCCAGATAAAGACCAGTCATTTCTGTACGTGGTACCATGATCTCTTTGGCAATTCGATTGTCGAACTCAAAGATATTATTAACATATTTGAATTCTGCCATATTAATTTCACCGCTATGGTAGCTTTCAGAAAGAATCAAACGTAATTCCTCTTCTGTGTGGGCAAGCTCATGTTCTGAAGCGGGTTTCAGTCCAAAGAGTCCTGCAAATTTTTGAGCAGACCCATTTAAAACCCAAATAAATGGATACATCACACGATAAAAAATAATCAACGGTTTAGATAAAGATAGAGTTACCTGTTCTGCTTTTTGGATTGCTAATGTTTTTGGTGCAAGCTCCCCTAGAACTACGTGTAAAAATGTTACGACAGCCAGTGCTGTAATGAAAGAAATCGCACTAGCAGCTGTAGGTGGAAAATTCATTTTCTCAAAGACCGGTGTTAAAAGATGATGTACAAAAGGCTCACCTATCATACCAAGAATCAGGGCCGTAATCGTTATCCCTAATTGACAAGCTGATAAATATTCATCCAGATTAGATATAACCTTTTTTGCTGCTAACGCACCAGACTTTTTTTCTGCTACTAACTGATCAATTCTACTCGTTCGCACTTTTACGATTGCAAACTCTGCAGCTACGAAAAATGCTGTCAAAGCAATCAGTAAGGCAATCATGAGCAAATTAAATATCTCCAACCGTTTTCCTTAATTCAATAATGAATTAAGGAGTTCACCTCCAATTAAGTTCTCTCTTTTAATTTCTTACATTAGCAAATCATAACATGGGTGGTCAAAGCTTTAGTAGATCTTGCTATACTACTAACAAAAAAACCGACTATTCCCCACCAAATTAACGCTTTTATGTAAGTATTTAACATTGCGTATACTGAGTTTCTAATTATAATATCTGTAGAAGGAACTCATTGACGTTACCGCTAGGTAAAACCCCCTTTCAAATATGATGTCATACAGAAAGCTTGGAGTCAAACAGATGGTTCTATACACATTTCCTTCTGGTCAGTTCTTACAAAGTTCAACGCATTGACCCATTCCTACGAGCACACATATTGATTGTTCGAAAATCATTCGTTACAATCATCTTGGCAGAAATGCTGTTTACATATAAATATAAACATTTTCATAAAAAGTAAAACAGTATGGAGAAAAGAGTCGAGTTCATCTTATGAGTACACAAACAGAAGCAAGCACACAAAAGAAAAATGTTAACCTAGACATCAAAAAAATAATTGGCGAACTTGCAGGGATTACAGTTGGCTGTCTTATATTTGCATTTGGAGCAAATGCTTTAATCTCTGCACACCATTTGTTACCAGGCGGAATTACTGGTATTAGTACCTTGTTATACCGACTTACAGGTATGCCAATCGGAGTATTGTATTTCCTTTTAAATGTTCCTCTTCTTATTTTGGGATACTTTAAAATCGGGAAGAAATTTCTTGTTTACACAATATTTGCAGTTATAATTCTTTCCTATTTTTTATCAATCATTCCACAAGAAAAGATCTGGACAGATAATGCGCTATTAGGAGCAATTTTTGGGGGATGTATTGCTAATGCTGGGGTTGGAATTGTCATGCGCTTTGGAGGCTCCACAGGAGGAACTGATATACTAGGACGCATTGTAGCCCGTTCATTTCAAATTCCGATTGGGATTTTTAGTTTAGCCATTAACGGTTTTATTGTCTTGGCATCCTCCTATTATGGAACTCCTGAGCTAGCTATGTACACCATCATTTCGATGTATGTTGGTGCGAAAACAGTAGATTTGATCTTGAATCATGTGGACCGCATCTCCGTAACCATTATTACTCGCAATGGTGAAGAAGTGGCAGACGTCATCACACAATCAGTAGTAGGCCGGGGCGTTACCTTGTGGGATGCAAGCGGCGCTTATACTCATTCAAAAAAACAAGTGCTAATGTGCGTAATTGTGAAGCACCAATGGCCATGCCTTAAAAAAATCGTTTTGAAAGCTGATCCTAAAGCGTTTATCACCGTCTCCCCGATTAAACGAATCGTTGGGAATTTCAAAGAGAAATGGTCGTAAAAAATGGCAAGCGAATATCTGTCAGATATGTTGACGGATATCGCTTGCCACTTTTATTAGGTATGTCAGGCAACTTCTACTTCACTTGTGAAGTTTGAATAAACTCACCTGTATATGCATCTATATAGGCGTTCTTATCATAGCCTTTTAATCGATATTGTAAGACAGGTGCTGGTGCTTTTTGATCTTGATAGCTCTCCCAAACATACACCAATTCCATTTCTAAGTTCTTAACGAATTGATCAGTTGCTTTATCCGTAGAAAGAATCCGGTTCATTTGCAGGTTACTCGTAACTGGTGTGTGTAATGGTTGAAAAGTAAAACCAGTAATTGCACCTGTTTTTGCATCAATTGATACTCGATAAGCTGAGTTTTCTACAGGGATATTATTATCTACTACACGGAATAACAGATAATACACATCAGGTTTCGCTATGGCAGTCTGTAATTTCTCCTGGTCTACCCAATCTGGAACTGCTTCTTCATTTGTTGATACAGAATAAAGCTGCAGATTTTTTTGCTTAGAATCTACATAATTATCAAGGAAGGAAAGAGCTTTTCCTATCGCTTCTTGTTCACGTAACAGTTTTTCATCTGTTGATTCTGTAGGTTTGTTTTGAATGGTACTCACTTGGCTGAGCTTTTTACTGATCGGATCAAACTGAAGAACGATTTGATGCTTACCATCTTCACTTTTCCACTGGTAGAAACCGGTGCCTTCTGAGAAAGTGTTCTTCGCAGTAGATAACCCCATTTCAGCGATAATCTTTTCTGCTTCCTGTTGATTTCCTAATATAGGGATTTCACCTTTGCCTGAAACAGAATACTTGGAATCACGTTCTATTCGTTTCCCATATCCCTCTACTTCTTTTCCCGTACTGGCATCAATAATGGGAATATACTTGGCAACATATTTCAAAACAGGTTGGCTTTCGTCTACAGTGTTACTCACAGTATTATCTTTATCACCCAATTGAGCTTGAGCTGAATTTACTACAAGTGAAAGGGAAGCATTTTTTTGAACGGCTTTTTGTGCCTTCTCATGTGTTATGACCTTGGTTGGATCAGGGAACTGTTTACTCTGTATATCTTGATCGAACTTCGTCGTTCGATTTACACTGATGACCTTCTCTTCATTTGATACTTGGACGATAATCTTATCGTTGTCGAACGGAATGCCATTAATAAGACGTGTAAACGTGACCGATTGGCTGCCATTTTGGCTATTTGGGATGGTAAGTTGCTCTTGCCGATAGGTTGCCAGCTTTTGTCCCATCATTTCACTTACAAATTCTTGAGCACTCTGCTTTGCTTTTTCAGCCGAAATCGCTTCCGCCTTAGACTGATTAGCAGGCTGTGAAATCGACAGGCTCAATATTTCGCCAGTCTTATCATTAATCTCTACACTTGCACTGTTCGATTGTTTAGTACCCCCACTTGCATGAACAAGCCAAGTATTTTCTTTTTGAAAATCGTCAGATGGAACCAAACGTACGCTAGAAGGTTTCAAGGATTCTAAATCCGGCAACAGATTCTGTATTGCTTCATATGATTTTTTAACATGTGTTGGCATCGTTTTTTGAATTTCTATTGTCTTGGGAATTGCTGCATGAGATAAACCAGGTGTTACTGTAATGATACTGATTGCAACACATGAAGCAACAATTTGGCTCGTTCTTTTCTTCATAATATACACTCCTTCACAAAAAGCCTTATCTATAAGGACATTCTTCCCTACCTTTTTGTTTCACTTTTTCGTATTTCTCTGAAAGAGAACAATTTGGTACATGCACATAACTACTTTTATATATACAAAAGAGTCAAAATCAGCTTATAAAAGAACTGCCCTTCAAACCTAGATCTGTTTGAAAGGCAGTTCTGATATCTGTACGTAAAAAAATGAAAATAATGGTGGACAACAGGTCCATCCTCTGACTGATTATGGGGCGAAAGCAGTAGGTGATTCACTAAATTCTTCCAATGTAATCCCTCTATCCTGAATTGCTTTGGCATTCTCTTCACCTACATAACGTATATGCCATGGTTCATACTGATAGCCAGTAATCGCTTCTTTTCCTTTTGGATAGCGAATGACAAAACCATGTTTCCAAGAATTTTGCTCCAACCAAATTGCTTCTTCTGTTCCCCCGAAGCAATCCTGTGCAGCACATTCACCTGTACTACCTGAGACATCTATGGATAAACCTGTTTCATGCTCACTGTGTCCTGGCTCTGCTGAATACTTACGTGCTGCTTCTATCCCATCTTTCTGGGCGTAACGATTAAAAAGAGCTGTCTGTGTTGCATTTGAACGATAGGCAGACACTCCTGCGAGTGCTACACCATCTTGTTTCGCCGCAGCGAACATCTTTTCCAACGCCCCTGCTGCTTCTGCTCTCATCATTCGTTTCTCAATCTTTTCACTAAAGACAAAGGGGACATCTGGATATACTAAATCCTTAGGCTTGTATTGGTCAGGCAGTTTGTTTTGCTTGTTAACCAGAACTGAGATACTTTCGGGGGCACTAACTTGATTATAACTGCCCGACTCCCCAGATTGATTGGGTGAATTGCTGGAAGGATTACTTGAAATCCCCGCAGCAGGAGTAGAGGTACCAGTCTGACCATTCGAATCAGGTGCTGTTGCAGATGGTTCTTCCTTTTTATCCGTTTCACTGGTTGTTTGTTGTTCTGCCTTGGTGTTCTCTGTAAGCTGTTCAGGCGTTGGTTCGTTTTCTGCTTGACAACCAGTCACAATTGTTGCCGATAACAACATTGCCCATAAGCTTGCAGAAAATGTGCACATCTTATTCATGTAATTTGGTTCCTCCTTTTTCTATCTATCAGTAGAACCATTTGTTCTTGCTGAGAAAAGGTCATAATGTAAAGACGATTATCACTCAATTTACGTTACAGATATCAGAGAAATTGATGAAAACACATCAGGATGAAAGCGGAAGTTTGGTGTAAGCGCTCACGCCAAATTACCCAGCATACATAGTATAAATCACCTGCAGGAATGAGGGAACAGTAAAAACCCGCCGGCCACGTAACTGCCGGCGGGATTCATATCTATGTTACCAAATAATTAGTTACACCAACCTCTTGCTTTCATAGCTTCCGTAATGCGAAGTAAAGAAAGCATATAAGCAGCTGTACGCATATCTGTTTGATACTGCTCTGCCAAGCGAGAAACATTATGGTAAGAGCGAACCATAACATGATTTAAACGATCGTTTACTTCTTTTTCGGTCCAATAATAGTTCATCAAGTTTTGTACCCATTCAAAGTATGAAACGGTAACTCCACCAGCATTGGACAAGATATCTGGAATAACCAGTTTACCATTTTCACGTAGTACCAAGTCAGCCGCAGGAGTTGTTGGTCCATTTGCAGCCTCTGCAATGATCTCAGCTTTAATTCGATCAGCATTTTCTGCTGTAATCACATTTTCCAGAGCAGCTGGAATCAATATGTCTACATCTAGCTCCAGCAATTCAGCATGATTAATTTTAGTCACAGCTTCCAATTCGGAAAGTGTTCCAATATCTTTTGCTTGAATTGCTTTCGGGAGATTAATACCTTCTTCTGCATACAAAGCTACCTTGGAATCACTGATTGCAACAATTTTAGCACCTAATTCATGAAGAAGTTCCGCAGCAATACGGCCTGCGTTTCCAAATCCCTGGATGGCAACAGTAGCGTTTGTAGGCTCCTTACCTTTTTGTTTTAATGCCTCAATAATGGTAACAACACAACCTCTAGCTGTTGCTTCATTTCTACCAAGGGAACCTCCTAAGATGATTGGTTTTCCAGTAATAACCCCAGGAGAAACCTCGCCTTTCAAACGGCTGTAAGTATCCATCATCCAGCCCATAATTTTTGCATTCGTATACACATCTGGAGCAGGAATATCTTTATTAGGACCGACGAAATCAGAGATGGCTTCCATAAAACCTCTACTGATTCTCTCTAGCTCCCCTTCACTAAATGTGTGTGGATCACAGATAACTCCACCTTTACCGCCACCATAAGGCAATTCAACGACACCACATTTAAAGCTCATCCACATTGATAATGCTTTTACTTCATCTAAGTTAACATCTGGATGAAAACGAATTCCACCTTTGGTTGGTCCTAACGCATCAATATGTTGGGAACGATATCCTTCAAAGACACGAACAGATCCATCATCCATTTTCACTGGAAAATTTACACTAAGTACACGTTTCGGCTTTTTTAGAATCTCAACCGCTTCTCGAGAAAGATTAAGTAATGCTGCTGCTTTCTCAATTTGTTCTTGAACAATTTCGTACGGATTTAAGCTTTCTTGTTGTAATGTGTCGTATTGTAGCATTCTCTCTTCATCCTATCTATCTGTTAATTTATATTTATATACTATTTTATATGAATTTTTATAAAAATCTCAAGGAGAAATTTATGAAATCTTTATATTCCTTTGTTATTCTTTAGATTATTAGATGAATAATTATGTATTATATGTATAGTTTTCATGCATATTATTCGACACTCAATTATATTAACACGAAAAATGTTGGAATATGCGCTTGCCAGGGAAATATTCTTATATTGTTACTATTTATGGTTATAGACTAGCCATGAGCAAACGATTTGTCTACAATGGAAAGTAAACACAATCTGGAAGGGGTAATGATACGTGGACTGTCTTTTTTGTAAAATTATTAATGGGGATATTCCATCCAAAAAAGTATATGAGGATGACCATGTATATGCTTTTCACGATATAAGTCCTATGGCACCTGTACATATTCTGATTATCCCTAAAAAACACATTCCTTCCGTTATGGGAATCACTGCTGAGGATAAGGATTTGATTGGACATCTTCACTTAGCCATTCAGCATATTGCAAAAGAAATGAATTTGGATGAAGAAGGTTTCCGTGTCATTACGAATACTGGAAAAAATGGACAGCAAACTGTTTTCCATCTTCACTACCACATTGTCGGTGGGCGTCAATTAGAGTGGAACATGTAGGAATTCGTAACAAAACGGTCATGACCGTTTTGTTGGACCGCAAGCGGTCACATCCAATTTTATGAAAAACGTCGTCGAGACGTTTTTCACAGAAAAAGAGTGTTCGTTTATGTGAAATTCACATTTCGAACACTCTTTTTCTGTGAAATGGCTAATGAATCGGTAGGTTATTCCTGCCTACTCTACTCATTTGTAGCTGTAGAAGTAGTAGTAACAGAATCATTTTTAATAATCGTTTCTCGATACATCGGTATGATAAGAAGACCTCCTATAATAAACAATAGGCCTGCCATCTGATAACTAAGTTGAAGGGAACCCATCTCTTTGATCAAGCCTGAGAAGATCATCATGATCACCATTCCCCCCATAAAGAGTGGATTAAGTACCCCGTTTACGCGCCCTACATATTCTTCGTCTGTAGAACCGAGAATGATCGTATTAATCCCCGTACTAATACACGGAAAGAGTAAACCATTAATAAATTGAAAACAGAGCGCAATAAAGAAACTGGTTGAAAAACTTATTCCTATTACAGATATCGCACTGCTTACCATTCCGATCGTAAGCAATTTCTGCGGGGAAATTTTCCGAGAAAGACCCATGACTAATGCTCCGCCTACTAACATGGCACCACCATTAACCATAAGGAACCATTGCAGGTTCTCCTTTGCCATTCCCAATTGTTCCACTACGACGAAGACACCCAATGGTTGCAAGATTCCTACAGCTAAACCAGCCGCCAAAAAGGCTCCTGCCATGATACGAAGAGCGAAACTGTTCTTCACATACTTGAAACCATCCATAATATCTTTTCGCACGGTTGTTTCTTTTAGCTCACGAACTGGAGCTTGATCAGCTGGTAAAAAGTATAACACCGCCGCAGATAACAAGAAACAAATACCTGTTACTGCAATTGATACCGTTATCCCATACTTTTGGAAGATCATTGTACCAATTGCAGGACCAATAATCATGAATATTGCCATCAGCGTTTGAAACATTGCCATAGCAGCTTGTAACTGATCTTGTGGTACATGCTGTTTAAACAGCTTCATCATTGAAGGTTGGGAAAATTGAGATAAGATCGCAGAGACTAATGTTACGAAGAAAACAGCTTTCCAAGAGCCGAAGATCAGCGTAAATAATACTGCAAAAACGGATATTGCGCTCAAAATATCACACCATACAATCGTTCGTTTGGGCCTCCACCTATCTGCGTATGTTCCACCTATAAATGAAAACAGAAAGATAGGAGCGAATTCTGCAACGTAGATGAGGGATACTGCTGTTGAATTTCCTTGTGTAGAATCCATGACGAATAATAAAATAGCGAAATTTCGAACCCATGTTCCAATTTGTACAAATACACCCGCCAGCAAGATATATCTGATAAATTTGTTAGCAAAAATATTACCTTTTTGTACGTTTTCCATGTAACGCCTACCCTCCTATACACTTCTCCAATTAAACAGAGCACTTTATATCCTACCACAAGAATCTGGTTTTATCTAAGTTTTTTTCATAAAAGTTTGTACCAGTTTCATTTCAACACTTTTTAATATTGTCTGTAATTTTGCTAACATTTTATTTTCATGTCTATCAAATATCCATCATTTTTTGCTACTCATTTTCCCATAGGAAAAAAGAAGCAAGCTAATACTTGCTTCCTTCTCATTTTCGTAAGTCACAAGACGACTCTAGGTTTATTTATTTGTGAAATAGCTCTGCTAACGACTTGTCGTAAGGTGCTCTACTCACACCCTTTTCTGTGATAATCGCCGTTATTAATTCATGGGGAGTGACATCGAACGCAGGGTTATACACTTTAACATCTGCCGGAGCTGTCCTCTTGCCGAATCCTTCAATAATCTCAGCACCATCGCGTTCCTCTATCGGTATCTGGCCTCCAGAGAGTGTTTTCATGTCAATTGTAGATAGTGGGGCTGCCACATAGAAAGGAATATTGTGTGCTTTAGCAAGTAATGCAACTCCATAGGTACCAATTTTATTGGCAACATCTCCATTAGCAGCTACCCGGTCACATCCTACGATTACTGCTTGTATTAAGCCCTTGGACATAACCATCGCTGCCATACTATCCGTAATTAATGTCACATCAATTCCAGCTTCATGTAGTTCCCAAGCAGTGAGGCGAGCTCCTTGAAGAAGAGGGCGGGTTTCATCTGCGAATACTTTTAACGACATTCCCTTTTGCTGTGCCAGGTAGATTGGAGCAAGGGCTGTACCATAACGGGCTGTAGCGATTCCACCTGCATTACAATGCGTTAAAACACCCATTCCGTCCTGAAATAATGGGAGAGCATGTTCCCCAATTAAACGACAAGTCTCTTCATCTTCATCCCGAATAGCGTGAGCCTCTTGCACCAGTAATGCCTTGATCTCTTTAACTGACTTTTCCTTCTCTAGAACTGCACGTTCTTCCATACGATTTAGTGCCCAAAACAAGTTCACGGCTGTCGGACGAGAGGTTGCCAAATATTCTTTTTTATCAGTAAATACCTGATAAAATTGTTCAAAGCTACTCTCTGGAGCATCCATAATACCTACTAGCAAACCGTATGCGGCAGCTATTCCGATAGCCGGTGCTCCCCTCACTTTTAATTCTTTAATCGCATCCCAAGCATCCTCTATTTGATCGATCTCCAGAAATTCCTTACTAGTCGGTAACTTGGTTTGATCCAGAATATAAAGTTTGCCATTCTCATACTTTACAGATTGAATAAAATCAGCCACTGTAATCACATCTCCCCTCATTATTCATTAAAGCAAAATCACACTTTGAATAACATTCATTTTTAGTTTTTGAGATTCAGATTAGGAAGAGATACGTTTTACGACACCTCGAAGTAATGACGCAAACGTATCCTTTGCTTTACCAGCAGCTTCATATACTTCTTCTGCCGTAATGGGTTGAGGCAGGATTCCTGCAGCCATATTGCATATACAAGAAATCACTAACACTTTTATCCCTACATGATTAGCAACAATTACCTCTGGAACGGTTGACATTCCAACTGCTTGTCCCCCGAGCAAACGTGCCATCCTTATCTCAGCTGGTGTCTCAAAGCTAGGTCCATTGAAGGCGACATAAACCCCTTCCAGCAAATTAATTTGCTGTTCGGTCGCTACATTTTTCGCCAGTTCATTTAGCCTTGGACAATAAGCTTGACTCATATCGGGAAAACGCTCCTCAAACGGATTATGATTAGGACCAATCAATGGGTTCATTCCCATTAAATTAATATGATCGGCTACTAGCATCAAATCTCCAGGTTGCTGAGTACATTCAAGCCCTCCGCTAGCATTCGTCATGATAACGTGAGTGACCCCAAGAGCTTTCATGACACGTATCGGGAAAGTGACTTCATCCATACTATATCCTTCATACAAATGAAATCGCCCCTGCATCGCCAGAACAGTAAGCCCTTCCAGTTCACCGATTACCAGTTGTCCTGCGTGATAATCAACAGTGGAACGTACAAAGTGCGGGATCTCTTGATATGGAATAATGGAAGCGCCCTTTATTTCTTCAGCTAGATCACCCAGACCCGATCCCAATACCAACCCGAGTGTTGGAGGTTTGGAAATTTTGGATAAGATATATGTTTTTGCTCTGTTTACAGCTTCGTGGTTATACATACTTCCTCCTGTACTTACTATTACCTCATTCAATTCTAATTGTCATCCGCATTTCATGACCATTTTATTGTAATTCCCAAACTATTTCAAACTATATTGGAGTGACGCTTGGAAGAAATCAGGCAAACATACTTTTCCCTACAGTTGTACAACCTAACAATATCGCTCAACTCGATCAGAAAGGGAGAGGATCATGCTTTCGAAGCCAAAGATAGTTATGATGTTCCATATTTGTATTGCCTTACTATTGCTGCCAACTTCTGAAGTTGGTTCCCAATCGAGGGACAGAGATTATTATGAAAAAAAAGGGGAAGTTGTTTGGGAGCTTCCAACTGAGAAAAAAGTGATTGCCCTTACCTTTGATGACGGTCCTGATAGGAAGATTACTCCTCAAATTTTAAGTTTATTAAAGAAGCATAATGCTCACGCAACATTTTTTACTGTGGGTAACCGGATAAAGAAAAATCCAGAGATTATCAAACAAATGGCATTACAGCACCATGAAATTTCTAACCATACGTTTAGCCATCCTGACCTTCGACATCTGTCTACAGATCAAATTCGTAAACAGATTCAGGAAACACAAAATATTATTCAAGATATTACTGGAACAAAGCCTACCTTGTTTCGACCACCTGGAGGTTATTACAGCCAAAAAGTAATTGCAACAGCAAAAGAAATGGGATACCTTGTCGTAATGTGGTCTTGGCACCAAGATACGCGTGATTGGAGCGATCCTGGCGTCTCAAAAATAGTAAATAAAGTAATTAAAAATGCACGTAACGGCGATATTGTTCTATTTCATGATTTCGGGGGTCGTAGAGAACAAACCGTACATGCATTAGAAAAAATTCTACCCGAGTTAGAAAAGAAGGGATATCATTTCGTTACTGTATCAGAATTAATTGCAATACGTAATCAATATCCAGTCAAAACAAACTTGATCCATCCCCTATCGATTCAGAAACAAGAACCCTCTTTTAAGGAAAGTGAACGTTCTCCCAATTAATAATAGGAAAGAAGAAAGAAAGTAACTCCACGAAGTTCATACTTTCTATTACAGAAAAAAAGGCCGTGCTGTGGTGGCAGCACGGCTACATGTATATGGGAATCAGGTAGATGGTTTACTATTTCTTATCTCTCCATTCAGTAGTTGGCTTTAAGGAGAAGACGCATCATCACATGTACTTTGACTGTCCTGTTTGACGTTATTCATGGGATGTAATGTAAATCTATATTCAACATCACCTGAGTTTCCCGTTCCATACGAACCAGATTGCTACTATACACTTATATCCATTGTGAGCACCACCCCATATGCATAAGGCATGCACTAGATGTTTTTCTAGTAATGGATAAGATAGTAAAGGATACAAACAGAATGTATGGCGTGGTGTGAAAAATTCCTTCTTCTTCCACAACCAATCCTATAGACATTCGTTAGGAAAAAAAAGTTGCAGATTATACTATTATTTATAATGCAGTAGACATTAGGTTTACTGTAATATTTTTATGTAAACTAAATGTCTTTTCACTTGTCCCTATTCCTGAACACTCCCCGGGTATTTAAACCTTACATTTGTTTTTAATGAAAACGTAGCTTTCGCAAACTCTTTAGGCCATCGGTCCTTTATTTTTTTCCATTCTTTATACTGATAAGCTTGAGCGTACAAGCCATAACCGATTGGATCAACCTTATTCTTTTGTAATTTTTTTATGAGGATCTTGAAGTCCTTATCCAATATTTTTTCTAACTTTTTCTTAATTTGTAAGTAATCTCTATCCCTTGTAACAAGATTGATACTTTCTGTTATATTGGCATCCATCTTCAACTCAATATCAAAATGAAAATGTCCATCTCTCATGCTAACCTTCACTTTATCTCTAACACTATCATAGGTAGCTGAAAGATATTTATTCGTTGCTTTGTCATCGCCTTTCTTGATTGGCACGGTTAATGAATAGGTCCCTTGCTTTTTCCGCACAAGCATGCTAAACATAATACTTTCAGTCAAATCAAGCGAGTTCACATATTTACCATGACTGTTTAGCAAAGCCATTCCTTTTAACCTGATGCCCTGCTTATCAAGCATTATTTCGGACACGAAAGGAGTGATTCCTGGTTCTGTCATTTGCCATTGGAATTCAGGCAGTGTCACTTTCTGGGTTAAGTTCCGAAAATAAGCTGCATCAATTAACTTAACTAACAAGATGGGAAGTCGTGGCCTGTTTTCCGGTGAAAAGCTGATGACATCCTTAACAGGACCATCTACCAGAACTACGCGTGCGTTACTCCCGTTTCCTACATCCCGGTACAATACATCCATTAATTCATAAACATTATATTCCTTTGCTAAACCTTTCCCGACCAAAAGCACCTGCAGCTTGGCAGCTATTGACAAGGCAGTTACACGAGAATCGAATTCCTGGCGTGAAGTACGCATAGTATGCGATTTCTCTTCGTAATCCTCGGTCTTTTTTATGGCTTCTTTGCTAAAAACGGGTGCGACGCTATAGAAATAGAGTTGATTTCCTTTTTTGTCAATTCCGTTAATGAGTTGAAATGTTTGATCTTCAATGTTTATTCTCTGGATATTGGTACATGAAACCAACGAGAGCGAAAGGATTGTAACCAACAAAATCATTATTTTTCGTCGCATGTTTGTCGCCGCCTGTAAAAAACTTATTCTTGGACACTCCCCGGGTATTTGAATTTTACATTGGTTTTTAATGAAAACGTAGCTTTAGCGAATTCTTCAGGCCACCGGTCCTTTATTTTTTTCCAGTTTTTATACTGATAAGCTTGAGCGTACAACCCATAACCGATTGGATCAACTTTATTCTTTTGTAATTTTTTTATGAGGATCTTGAAGTCCTTATCCAATATTTTTTTTAACTTTTTCTCAACCTGCAAGTAATTTCTATCCCGTGTAACAAGATGGATACTTTCTGTTATATTGGCATCCATCTTCAACTCGACGTCAAAATGAAAATGCCCCTCTCTCATGCTGACTTTCACTTTATCTTTAACACTAGTATAGGTAGCTGACATATATTTGTTCATCACTTTGTCATCGCCTTTTTTGATTGGCACGGTTAATGAATAGGTCCCTTGCTTTTTCCGCATAAGCATGCTAAGCATGACACTTTCATTCAAGTCAAGCGAGTTCACATATTTACCATGATTGTTTAGCAAAGCAATTCCTTTTAGCTTAATGCCCTGCTTATCAAGCATAATTTCGGTAATGTAAGGAGTGATTCCTGGTTCTATCATTTGCCATTGGAATTCAAGCAGTGTCACTCTCTGGGTTAAGTTCCGCAAATAAGCTGCATCAATTAGCTTAGTTAAATAGATGGGAAGTCGTGGCCTGTTTTCCGGTGCAAACTTGATGACATCCTTGACAGGACCGTCTACCATAACTACACGTGCGTTACTTCCGCTAGTTACATCACGGTACAATACATCCATTAAAGCGAAAATATTATGTTCCTTTACCAAACCTTTCCCGACCAAAAACAACTGTAGCTTGTTGGCCATTGACAAAGCAGTTGCACGAGAATCAAATTCATTGCGTGCAGTACGCATGGTATGCGATTTCACTTCATACTCCTCGATCTTTTTTTTGGCTTCTGCGTGAAAAACGGGCGCGACGCTATAAAAATAGAGCTGGTTTCCTTTTTTGTCAATTCCACTAAGGAGTGAAAATGTTTGATCTTCAATGTCTGTTTTGGTACATGAAACCAGCAAAAGCGAAAGGATTGTAAGTAACAAAATCATTTTTTTTGGTCGCATGTTTGTCGCCGCCTGTCAATACGATCTTGAAAGAAGTAAAGGTAGCTAATGAACAGAATAGGAAATACATAACCAACAAAAAAACCCAGTATATTACTGTACTTAACGTATCTCATGATATCGTTATAACTAAGAGTGAAAAAGAAACTACTAATTACAAATAAGGCTAGAAAATAGAAAAAATGTTTTGGTAATAAGCTTCTTTTAAATAAACCAGTTAAGCCGTAGATGGAGAAAAACGTATATGTCACCCAAGTCGTTGAAAATGATACGAGGTAAAAGGAGAGAAAGATAACCTCCAGTCTCTCAAGAAATGGAAACGTAATTATTCTTAACAGGCTTAAAGTAGGCCAGAGTGTATCCATTAATTGCGTGGGACTAAAATAGGAAAAGTTTACTATCGTAACAAGCATTAGCACAGACATAGAAATGGTATTGGCAACAATAACGTTGAAAGATGCCTTCTCTTTCGTTTCCAAATAAGGATATAAAAACATCGTCATCTCAAAGCCAAGGAAGAAAAAAAGTGTGCTTCCAACCCCTTTTAAAATGGGTAGAAGTCCGTCCTTAATTAGTGGTAGAAAATAGAGTAGGTTTCCGCGATAAAGTGGTATAAACAACAAAAATGGCATCCAGATTGATATCATCGTTGTAATCTCAACGTATCTTCCCATTATTTTTACCCCTTTACAACAAAGATAAAAAATAGGAGCAACCAATAACAACATAATGTAATAAGCTGGAATTCGTTGTAGAATCCAAACCTGGACAATAAAAACGGCAGCAGAAACGATTAGAAACGAGAAGAAGATCAAATATGCAATGATAAATAAATAAAACAAGCCCCCTATCCATTTTCCACAATATCTTTGTAGAGCTGTCCGAATGGTCAGGCCCGGTATCCGCTTCATCAACTGAATGATGATTAGATTAGCTGTAGTAGCAAGAATCCAGCTCAAAATAACAGATACCCACCCATCTGTACCGGCTACACGCATTAAATCTCTTGGAATATATAAAATACCCAATCCAATTTGCGTACTGGCGATGAACAAAGTGAATTGTAAGTTAGATATTTTATTACTTTGCATGTGGCTCATACAGATTGATTCACCTCCCCCTCTTACTTAGTTGACTTTTTCTTTTTTGAATTGGTCTCGCACTGTCTGGCCGAGTTGTCAAAAAGCGCTGCGGAAGTTTGAAAAAAGCATCCTTCCAATCATAAAGCCGTATAGGAGTTACCGGTAAGCCATATGGAACACCAATTGAATTCATACTGATTATGTGAATCAAAAGAAACATTATCCCAACTGAAATTCCCACATAACCGAAAAGATAAGCCAAGAGCATCATGGGAAACCGAATAATTCGCACTGCTGCTGACATGTCATAGTAAGGAATGATAAAGGAGCAAATGGCGGTTAAGGAAACAACAATAACCATTATATTGCTCACTACACCAGCCTGAACAGCGGCCTGACCGATAACAATCCCCCCCACAATACTGACGGTTTGGCCAATAGAGGTTGGCAGACGAAGGCCTGCTTCACGCAACATTTCTAGAGCAAATTCCATAAGTAACGCTTCCAGTAAAGGAGGAAATGGCACCCGTTCTCTTGATTCTCCTATGGATAACAACAATTTAAGCGGGATTACTTCAAAATGCATAGAAATGGTTGCGATATAAAAAGCTGGTAACAGAATCCCGACCGCCAAGGATATATATCGAAGGAACCGTACAAAGGAAGCTATGATCCAGTTAATGTTATAGTCATCTTTCGTTTTCAAAAAACCAATAAAATGTATGGGTGCAATCAAAACACTGGGTGAACGATCCATAATAATGGCTACACGACCATCCAGAATTTCCATAGCAGCTGTACCTGGTCTTTCTGTTTCCAAAAATTGCGGTAAGACCGTAAATTTGTTATCTGAAATCAGCTGCTGTAATTCACCAATATTAATAATTACATCAATATCGATTTGACTTATTCGTCTTTCCAGTTCCTGCAATATTTCTGGACGGGTTACATCCTCCAAATACATGAGAGATACCTTAATCTCTCCTCGTTTCCCCACTTTCATCTGCTTTATCTTTAACTGGCGAGATGGAAGGTATTTGCGTAATAACGCAATATTTTTCCCATGACTCTCTACGAAACCATCATGGGACCCTTTAATTGTACGCTCCACATTTGGTTCTTCAATATTGCGAATCGGAAAATCAGCCGTATCAAAGACATAAGCTGAAGATAACCCCTCAATAAACAATGTACTTTTACCTTTGAGCACCGCCTGCTCCACGTCAATTAATGACGAGGTATTTTCTCCTTTATTTGCAATTACAGTAGAGGATTGTATCTGTTGTACAGAACTACCCTGCTGCACCAATTGATTGATAATATCGTTAAAGATCATCATTTTGTCTGATATCTCTTCAAAATAAATAACAGCAGCATTTATCCCCTGATTCGTTATAAAACGTTTGATTTGAAGATCTGGCATAGTATGAAATTCGTCTTGTATCCACTGCAGATTCTTCTCTAGTGATTTTTGTACAAATGGTATAGTCTGTTCAGCGTTACGTGCTTTGCTACTTCTAGAAAAACTGCGGTCAAAAAACGGATGTTGAGGCATGCCTATCACCTAATCTGTATCAATTCGTATTTACAGTTTTCTCTATAAATGGCATTCTATGCACACAAAAAACCGCACTCTATTAGCGAGGCGGTTTCTCGTATCCTATTATGTTGTCCAGACTACTTGCCTAAAACTATTACAGTTTAACAAGAATATGACGGGCAATATGCACGCCACACGCACCTGCCTGAGCCAGTCCACGGGTTAATCCAGCTCCGTCTCCACCAGCATAAAGACCTGAGATCTCAGTCTCAAAATTATTGCTAAGATGAGGCCTTGCAGAGTAGAACTTGGCTTCTACCCCATAAAACAAAGTATGATCACTAGCGATCCCCGGTGTCACATGGTCTAAGGCTTCTACCATCTCAATTAAACTTTTCATCGTATTATAGGGAAGAACGAGTCCAAGATCCCCAGGTACTGCTTCCTTTAAAGTAGGTTCTACAAAACCTTCTTTAATACGCTTCTCTGTAGAGCGTCTTCCCCGCTTAATATCTCCATAACGTTGAACAATGACAGATCCATTCGATAAATCATTTGCTCTGGTTGAAACTTCCTTAGCATATTCATTCGGTTTGTCAAAAGGCTCAGTAAAGATGTGTGATACCAACAGTGCAAAGTTGGTATTTTGCGATCCAAGCTTCTCATCTTTGTAGGCATGACCATTAGCCGCCATCACCCCACTGTGGTTTTCTACTACTACATGACCGCTTGGATTGGAACAAAAGCTTCGAATGATCTGGTCTGTTGAAGATTTATATAAAAACTTTCCTTCATATAAATGCTTGTTAATTTCTTGCATGACTACATTGGTCGTTTCTACTCGAACTCCTACGTCAACCTGATTGTTACTCAAACGAAGTCTTTGTTTTTTTAACACTTCCCCAAACCATTGTGAACCGTCTCGACCAGGTGCAACCACAACTTTTCTCGCGTGGTACTCCTGACCTTTCTTGGTCACGATACCGGTAATTTTCTTACCCTCTTCTGTTTTCTCAACCAGTATATCTGCTACTTCTTGTTTATAAACCATGGTGATCTTCTCTTTTAATTCTTCATAGATACTTTGTAAAATTTGCAGATTTTGTTCCGTTCCCAAATGACGAACATTCGCACGAAGCAATTTCAGTCCTACCGCAGCACCTTTACGTTCAATATCTCTAACTTCATCCGTGGTTGGATCTGTAATATTCGTTGTTGCACCATGTTGTAAGTTAATTTCATCTACATATTTAATCAGTTCCAGGACTTCAGATGGCATTAAATAGTCAGTCATCCATCCGCCAAATTCGGTTGTGATGTTAAATTTCCCATCTGAATACGCACCTGCTCCACCAAACCCATTCGTAATGGAACAGGCTGGTAAACATCCACTGAATTCTTTTCGCCCAGTTGCAGGTGGACATTTGCTAATTTTTTTCTCAAGGATGGGACAACGACGAGAATATATATCATGTCCTTTTTCGACAAGTAAAATTTGAAGTTGAGGATTTTTGTGAATAAGTTCATATGCCGTAAAAATTCCGGCAGGTCCGGCTCCAACAATGATTACATCATAACTCATAAAGTTGCCTCCTTGGAACGCTAATTAGAAAACCTTTTTGATTATAACGACATGGCTGAAAAGAATCAACCCTAAAAACGAACATTTTTTTGTTAATAATATATTTTGTTCGTAAAAATTATATTTCACATGGCTTTTTCACTAGATTTCACGAATATTTTCCTAGTTTCCGTCATCAGAAATATATGGAATAATGAAACATATATAAAAATCCGAGGAGGGTACTCCATTGATTACCGTAAAAGATGTGACCTGGAGTAGAGATCAGAAACCTATCTTATCCACTGTAAATTGGCAAGTTGGTGAAAAAGAACATACATGCATCTTAGGTTTAAATGGCTCGGGAAAGTCTACCCTGCTAAAAATTATTACCGGCTATCAATATCCTACTTCCGGTGAAGTCATCGTACTTGGCAAACGTTTTGGTGAAAATGACCTTCGTCTACTTCGCAAAGAAATTGGGCTGGTAAGTAGTGCTTTACAAGAACAGCTACACGACCAAGCAAATGCAGAAGAAATTGTAGTAAGCGGGAAGCATGCTGCACTAAGAATGTATGGGGAGATTACAATAGAGGAACGCGAGCGAGCACGTGAGCTGTTAGAACAATTTAAAATCGCACATCTAGGAACTCGTTCGTATGCTACTCTTTCTCAAGGTGAAAAACAACGAGTGTTACTTGCACGTGCATTGATGCCTACTCCTCGCCTACTCATTTTAGACGAGCCCACAACAGGCTTAGATTTTATTGCTCGAGAAGACTTTTTGAAGATGATTGAAGAACTTACCGAGCAAGAAAATTGCCCAACCCTTATCTATGTTACCCATCACATTGAAGAACTACTACCTTGTTTTGAACATGTATTACTCTTAAAAAACGGTGGTGTGTTTGCTCAAGGTACACGTAATGAGTTGCTTAGCCAAAAGTTACTCCAGTCATTTTTTGATGTACCCATTCGCTTGGAAGAGTCTGCAGGTCGTGTATGGCTATCTGCTGCATCAACGTCTGGATCTGTCCATACATAAACATCTTTGCATGAAACAAAGCAAGTAACCCAAAACTAGCCATAACAGTTATACCTACTCCTGCTTATGATTTGATTAAAGTACGTAAAAAAGAATTGCGACAATCTGTTAAATTAGTTACAATTCTTAATTGTGACAACTTCATAGATTCTCGCGGTTCGAAAAACTCCCGCGTTATCAAAACTAGGAGGACAACATGTATAATTTTTGGCTTGGGATCGGCTTTGTACTGGTCAATTTTACTCTGTTTCTAATTTGTTACCGCTCATTTGGTAAAATGGGTATCTACGCCTGGATTGGTTTTGCAACCATATTGGCTAATATCCAGGTTGTAAAAACGATTGAGATGTTTGGTTTCGCAATGACTTTAGGGAATACGATGTATGCTTCCATTTATCTATGTACAGACCTTCTGAATGAAAAATACGGAGAAAAGTCTGCTAAAGAAGGCGTTTGGTTCGGATTTTTTACGTTATTTGCTGCTACTATCATCATGCAAATGGTGCTATTATTTGAACCACAACCATCTGATATAGCACATGACGCATTGGCAACTATTTTTGAATTCATGCCGCGCTTGGCACTTGGTAGCTTGGTCTCTTACTATATTAGCCAATTTCTTGATGTTAGGCTTTTTACCTGGTTGAAAAAAGTTGCACCACGCCCTGATCAACTTTGGATTCGTAATAATGGAAGCACAGTGGTTAGTCAATTTGTTGATACGTTGATCTTCTGTACCATCGCATTCCTAGGCAAGTTCCCAATGGATGTATGGTTTGATATTTTGATTACGACCTACTTAATTAAATTCATCGTATCTGCTGCTTCGACACCAGTCATTTATATTGCACGTTCATTCCAATTCGAAAAAGAGTCCTAACAGTAAATACGCCTTTCCAATTTATATGGGAAAGCGTATTTTTTTGATGTAATGCTTTTATTTTTGAAGCATTAGGTATGATTAGATAAGCCAAAAAGGCTGTCAAACACAAGAAGATGACTTCGGTGTTTAACAGCTTTTTGTAGGCAAATTTCTTGCTATTCCCTATGAACTACCCTTAGTTCCAGTATTTGCTAAGATTTTCTTTAATTGCTTTTACATCTTCAATGCGAGTTAATCCTGTCTCTTTATCGACGATAGATGTATAGATGTGAGGGATCACTTCCGTAGAACCATGCTCTTCACAAATACCAACGATCTCAGCCATATTCTCTATCGTAATACCACCTGATGGTTCAAAACATGTAATGCCTTGAGCTACTGCAGCTTTTACCATAGGTACTAACTCATCCAAACGATTGTTCAATGGAAAGAACTTAACAGAAACTACACCGGAATCCTTCATCAATGCTGCGGCTGCTTCACATGAGATTGCCTCTTTATATTGTTGGCTTTTCTCACCAGTCGTTACGTATACTTTACCTGGAGTACCGCTCGGTTCAATAACGGCGTTTACGAAAATGGTTTCTGCACCAGCTTGTTCCAATAGACCAATCGTATAGCCAGCGGCAGGGAAAACCTGATTAACGTGAACTGGTTTCGTAAGCACTGCTACCTGAGCTACTTTTTTCCATTGTGTTGGATCAGCTGCCCCCAAACCAACGGAGACAGGGATATTGGCCTCATGGAATTCCTCAACTTTTTTCACCGCTTCTTCAATTGTCGGGAAAGGTTTTACCATTACACCAACCAAAGCTTTACCTTCCAAAACTTCTTGAATTTGTGTAGCATTCTCTGCATCTTTAGCTAATAGATTAATACGGACTTGTGCTTTCATTCGAATATGACCTCCAGTCATCTATTTCAAAAGTTCTTGCAACCGTTGTGCAATGATTTGTTCTTGCCCTACTAAAAGTGGTCTTGGATCAATACTGATAATTCCAAGATTCGAATAGTGATTACGTGTATAGATTGCCGGATTACCGCTTTCTAATTCGGAAATCAATTCTTTCGCAGTTAGCTTTGCCACTTCAGGATCAATCGTTAAATGAGCGCGATATATTTCGCGACCTGCTTCATCCTGCACGATTCGTCCCTGAACACCAGGAACGTCTGCCAATGCCTGGAGCAATTCGTTCATTTTTCTCTTTTGCTCTTCCCCTGTAGACTCTTTATTCTCATAGCGTTCAAGAGCAGTAAGCAGCCCCATAATCGCTTCTTTACCTACTTTCATCGCACGACCAACACCTTTGAATTGTGCATGACATGCTTGAGTGTATTTTGCCTTACCACAAATTAGTCCAGAAGTTGGCCCTTCAATTGCCTTACCACCGCTATAGATAACCAAATCGGCACCTTGTGCGATGTAGTAGTGCAAATCTTCTTCAGCTGCCGCATCTACGATTAGTGGCAGCTTGTTTGCATGTGCGATTTCAAGCATACTCAAAAATGATTGCATTCCCTTTTGGACAGCATGATGCGACTTAACATACAAAAGAGCAGCAGTGTTTGAAGTGATAGCACCCTCGATATGAGCACGTTCAACTTGGTTAGCGTGACCTGCTTCTACTACTTTCCCGCCACCAATTGCAATCATCTGATGAACTGCACCACCAAAATGAACGGAGTGTCCTTTTTGAATGATGATTTCATTAGCCAAGCCTTCTGAATGAGGCATTCTTTCTATATCAACCAAGTTTGTTCCTGCAATAACAGCTGCAGTTGAAATGGCGATACCTGCTGAAGCTCCTAGTGTTGGGCATCCACCTTCTGCTCCCGTAGCTTTGGCAATACGTCTGCCTGCTTCTGCCATCAGTTCAGAGATATCAACATAATCCATGGCAGCTTTACCCATTGCTTCTGCTATTTCAGGGTGGACGGCGCTTGCTCCCAGCGCCGTCATTTTTCCACTCGCATTAATTACTTGCTTTAAGCCGAATTTTTGATATATGGACACTTTCTCCACCCTTTCTATCTATCTATACAATTTGAATTGGGAAAAGTGCTCCCATAATCATTGCGCCAATGATTGCGCCACCAGCAATTGGTTTTTTGTAAGCATAAAAAATTGCTGCCCCTATGGTTGCCCCGATACCTACAGGAATGGAAGCCATGATTGCAGTAATAACAATCAGTGGGCCTAGGTAACGTCCTGATGCATTACCTGCTCCCATCATCACATCAGCCCCGAACGTAGAGTTCGCACCTGCTACCGTGTAACGACGAATCAAAATGATAATCAAACCAATTAATAGACCACAAATGGCTCCAACGATCAAAGAAAGTCCGAAGTTTTCGATTGGACCCGTGATACCTGCACTAAGAAGGAGAGCAGGAACACCGATACCAATACCTGTCTGTAAGGAACCACCTATATCCAGGATACCAACCAGTGGACCTTCCAGAATTCGAGCAAACAAGAAACTTGCACCAAACGCTGCGGCAGCTCCGTAGCTTCCACCTTTAATACCTGCTTCCAGCATCGCAACAATGGCAATATCATTAAATGCCCCTACATGGTATACATAGTACATATGTGTACCGGCAAATATACCAGAACAAAGTGTAGCAACAAAGATTGGGAAAGCCCACTCAGATAACCAGAAACCTTGATTTTTGATAGATTGATCAGTCATCTTACTTCACCTCAGATCCAAAGAATGCGTGCAAGTCAATTAACCATTGAGGAATATCTAGGTAAAAGCTATGCAGTAAGTTTACATCGAAACCACGGAAGAATCCGCTTAGTACATAAAGGATTACAACAGCAATAACGAGAGTTTTCGTAATTCTGTTCCAACCGCTGTCATCTACACCTTTACCAATCAAAATACCAAGAACGATACCTGGAACAGCGTTACCCATGATCAGGTGACCAATTCCACCAAGAACAGTAGACCAGATACCTGTACGTCTTCCAGCATCCATCGCTGCAATCCAGAATACGATCGGCATGATAGGATTGATCAGCCAGTTTGCTGCAGGAACAAGTACTTGTGTAGCCACGCTTTGCATTGATGCTGGAACGCTTGATGCAGTAGAGTTAAGCAATGTAACAACAAATATACCTACAATTGCACCAGCAAACGCCATTTTTTTCGGATCATGTAGAGTTTTCGTAACATCACGATTTTTCCATAACAAAGCTGCAGCAGCCCAGTTCGGGATAATACGGTGATCAACGTCTTGTGTCAAGGCACCAGCACCTACTACAGATGCCCATGCGTTAAACAGGAATCCTAAACCGAACGAGAAGTGAGAAATTGGATCTCCTTCACATGCATTTAGCTCTCCAAATGTACGAAAAGCTCCCATACCTTGAACATTAGGTGCGTGGAACATACGAGCGGCTCCGGCTCCAACACCAAAACCAACCAAGGCACCAATAATAATGGATTTTAATACGATGGCTAAAGTAATACCCATCTCTTTCCCTCATTTCTATTACTGGGTTTTTGCTTTCTTCTTCAGTCCCAGCATTTTATCTGCTGTAGATCGTTGTTCTTCCTTGAAATCAATTTTAGAGAGTTCGACGGCACAAAGACGTACAGATACACGAGCCTTGACAGTATACCGAGTGCGAGTCCGTGGGAAAAAGATACCAAGAAATCTTTCTTTATAGGTAAGAACAGAAGCAGACAGCACCTCTATATCCACTGGTTCTATTCGGAAAATAATATCATTGCTTTCTCTTGATACTTTGTTCTTGATTTGACTAAACACTTGGTTAAATGCAGCTTCTTTGGTTTCACCTACTCCTGTAAGTGTCATTGTTTGATCGAACTCTCTCATCTTGATTTCCTCCTAGCCTTGAAGTTTGATATACTCTTCAGTCATGCGTCTTCCTAGTTCTTCTATATCCATGAATCCAAAACCGATTACTTTTTTACCGTTACGAAGAGCTGTGATCCCTGCATCTACAGAGCGAAGACCAAATTCGATGTCATAGCCGTATTTTGTTTTTGCAGTTACAGCGCCTGCTCCACCGCTACCGCAGAAAGAAAGTCCGAAGTCTGCTTCTTCTTTTTTCATCGTGTCTCCTACTTTCATATCTGCACCTACGCCTGGGATTAGAATCGCGATCCCACCAGCAGCTTCAATACCTTTTGCAATGTTTTGTCCTTTGCCCAAACGATCCCCGATTACTACTTTAACTTGTTTACTCATGATTCATTACCTCCTAGGCTTCTTGTTGTAGAGCTTTTGCTGTCTCTAGATGAACCTGCATGAGGAAAACCTCGATCGGTTCAATCTCAGTGTTATATTGATCACCGTAGATCTGTAGTACTTTTTTTGAAATCGCTTTAAAATCTTGATTGCTTTCTTCTAGCATTGCAGGATCAATCGGTGGTAACGTTTCTTTGTTACGGATACGTCGTGTAAATGCTAGCAAATGCACTCCTATTAAAGTCCAACGATCTACGGATATCTCCAAATTAATTTGTTCAGTCTCTTCTTTAACTACCTGCAATAGATTCATAAAAGAATCTAACTCAGAATCCTCAATAGGTGAAACATTGTTAACCTCTTCTACAACTTGGTTTAGCATGTGCATGTAAATACCTTCCCTGTTTTTACGGTCATCACCGGTTTTATATATTGTGGTGTTACCAACTCCTCTTTTTCAGAATCGATAAGAGTAATTGGTTCATCAACAAGCTTCATGATTGTCAAATCAGCAATTGTACCTTCTTGAAGCGTTCCTAGTTGGTTAGCTTGGTTCAGAATACGTGCTGGTGCTGCTGTTGACATTTCAATTACTTCCTCTAGGGAGATTCCAAGCGCAACTAATTTGGTCATTGTGATCGCCATGCTGTGTACAGGGCCATCAACATTGTGGCAATAAATATCGGTACTAATCGTTTTTGGTTTGATACCCTGCTTGAGTGCATGTCGCATCGTGGCAAAACTAAAACTGGAAGTACCATGGCCCACATCAAATATTACGCCACGATTCAACGCTTCTCTTGCTTCAGGAAGTAACTCTCCCATTTCTGTGAAAATTCCACCCTTTTTACCATGGAAGGCATGTGTAACAACATCTCCACTCTCTAATAAAGGCAATACCTCAGTCAGTTTTGGAGGAGCGTTTCCGATATGAACCATTGTTGGAAGTTCAAGTTCATTGGCTAATTTTTTCGCTACTCTCAATGGTTCAATTCCACTTTCTTTTACAACTGAACCACTCATACGAGCTTTTATTCCAATTACTCTTGCGTCTTTTTTCACAAGCTTTTTTGTCTCTTCTACAGCCAGCCACTCCATATTTGCTAACTCAGATAATCCTTGACATAAACCTGAACCAGATATATTAATCCAAGCAAGAACTTCCGTGGTGCTTGGTTCAATCGCAATTTTAATAAACTCATCGAATGTTGTAGCCCCTGCACTACCTGCATCAACTACAGTCGTAACCCCTTGGTTTACTCCAATTCGATCAGCTGAGATTCCCAGTGGTGTTTTATCCTCATATACATGTACATGAAGATCGATCAGCCCTGGGGTGACAATCATTTCCTTCGCATCAATCAGCTGTTTTGCCTCTGGTAACTGCTCGTCTGCATGTGTAGCATGCAATACCTTAGCGATCTTCCCATCCTGAATCAATATGTGATACCGTCCATTTCGATTGGTTGCTGGATCGATAACATGTGCATGTTGAATTATCAAATCGTAGATCATTGTATGCTCCTCTCTTCTGTGAAATAGCGCATGATAGCACTAACTTCACTCGAAGGTATTTGAAGTTGTTCCTGATTGAAAAACTCTTCCAATGCCAACCGATACCTTTGCATATGCTTGGATTCTTGTAGACCTTCTGCCTCATATTCCATATAAGGTGTACCAAAGCGTAAACGATTCAACATAAGCAAGATGTGAAGCAACAAACCTTGCTGCCGATTTCCTGGCAACAAATGGACAAACTGTGTAGTTAGCTTCATTCCAATTTCAAATCCTTGCAAGATAACCTCTTGTGTTAGATTTTCTACCTTACTGGTTATTTCAATTGGAATTTCAGGAAACTGCTTAGAGCTTGTTTGTAATCGCTTTCTCTGTTCATTGCCCACTTTTTTTCCTTGCATTTCTTCCTGAATCTTGCGAAGAGCTACTTTTACTTTGTCCTTATCATTTTTGGTAGGCAGTGCGCTTATTTCCACAACAGGTACAGAAGCCTGGATTGGAATCACACTGATAATTAAATCGACTTCTGTTTTTTGCAAGAATTGGTTCACTTCTATACTTGAACAGAGGCCTACAATGTGTAAGTTCCGCATTTCTTTTTCTAAATAAGTCTTGAGTAAGGTAGCACTTCCACGTCCGGTACCACAAACAAGCAACACTCTGAATTGTTCACGGTCCTTAATTCGTTCAAAAGCTGCTTGAAAGTGTAATACAATGTAAGCGATATCAGAATTGGTTAAGAACAACTGATAGTCTTTTAAGTGTTCAATGCATATTTGCTTTAAGGTTGTAAACAAGCCCGGAAACATGCGAATGATTTCGTCCGTTAGCGGATTTGGGTCCAATACACCATTACGATATTTCACAACTCGATCTGACATATGTGCAAATAGACTTTCTAATAGTGTACGATCCTCATTAAAGGGGATCTCCAGCCTGGAACTAACTGCTTCAATCAGTCTTTTTGTAACCGCAAACATTTCATTTTGCTGAGCATCCCCTGTCACGTCATCTAATGCAGTCGGATCAATTACCATCCGAATAGTTGGCATGCAGATGAAAGCAACCTCTTTGTCAGTAATCGGTAACCCTAATTGGTCAAACAACACCTTCATGTCTTGCTGGAAATACTCAAAGATAGAAAATTGGTGAATAAGCGAAATTTCAAATCGATCCAATAAATGATCTGTGCCGTGACACAATCGCTGAATGACAATACTGATTCGGATTAATAGGCTGATAAGCAACCGATCAGAAAAATAGATGGACAGATCATTACTAACCCGATGTGCCAAACTATTTATCGTTTGTTTTACCAGTTGCTGATCCCGTTCATCAAGCTTGAGCCATTGATAGAAGGATAGAGCGAATGAGGGAACGTCATGTTCCTGTGTGATGCTTTGGACAATTTTTAACATCTCATATCCGCTCAAAATTTCATGCATTAGCTGTTCGATGGCTAAACGAACATGTAGCTCCTGGCCTGTTATCCGAAGTCCCACTCGAACCTTTCTTTCGAATACAAGCTGCCATCTAGAACAAAAACGCTCTACTTCTTCCAGATCACCAATGATCGTGTTTCGACTTACGGCTAATATTTCTGATAAATCATTGATTCGCAAATACCCATCCTGACATATCAGCTCTAACGCAATAAATCTGGCACGCTCATTCTGGTGTAAGAAAATATCCTGGCTACCATGCATATGCAACCATTCCAGCATATTTTGACTTTCTTCCTCATCACATTCTACCCAGATGCCACGATTGGGTTGCGAATGGATAAGTATGTTATGTTCCTTTAGCCATGTACGAACCCCATCCAGATCATATTTAATCGTTCGCTCACTTACTTGAAAGTCTTGAGCAAGGTTTTTGATGCGTAATGGCTGTTGTGCTAATATCAACATTTTTAAAATCTCTTTGGATCTTGAAGACAGCATGGACAGATTCCCCTTTTATGTCATTACTCAGGTGCACATCATCCTTCTGGTTACCCTTATTGTACGATTACACCATTTTTTCTTAAAGTTCGATTCATTGCCCTATGAGACAGTGCAAAAATAGTTATTATTGTTAAAGTTATGTACTTATCTTAAATGAAAGAATAATGCTTGCCTACTATAACCCAAGTGTTAATGAAGTATGTAACGAGAAAAAGCAGTTAACCATGTTGTACTTCGCAACATAATTAACAGCTTTTTCTACTTGGTCTATTTAAGCAGGATCGGGAAGATTGCTCCCATGATCATTGCACCAATGATAGCACCACCAGCGATTGGTTTTTTATAGGCATAAAAGAATGCTGCACCTACAGTTGCCCCAATCCCCACCGGAATCGACGCCATAATCGCCGTAATTACAATTAATGGACCTAAGTAACGACCTGCTGCATTACCTGCCCCCATCATGACATCAGCCCCAAACGTAGAGGTTGAGCCAGCAACTGTATATCGACGAATCATAATGATAACGACACCAATTAGTAAACCTAGAAGTGCGCCTACTAGTAGCGAAAGAGTAAAATTTTCAAGTGGTGCCGTAATACCTGCACCTAATAGCATGGCTGGTACCCCAATTCCGATACCTGTCTGCAACGCCCCCCCAATATCCAGGATACCCACTAGAGGACCCTCCAGGACCCTTGCAAACAAGAAACTGGCTCCAAAAGCTGCTGCTGCACCGTAGCTTCCACCTTTAATCCCTGCTTCTAACATGGCAACAATGGCAATATCATTAAATGCTCCTACATGGTAAACGAAATACATATGCGTTCCTGCAAAAATGCCTGAGCACAAAGTGGCAACGAACACAGGAAATGCCCATTCAGAAAACCAAAAGCCTCTATTTTTAAGAGATTGATCCGTCATCTTACTTCACCTCTGATCCAAAGAGTTTATGCAAGTCAATGAGCCATTGTGGAATTTCGACCTGAATGCTGTGCAAGAAAGCTACATCAAATCCACGGAAGAATCCGCTTAATAGGTACAAAATAGCTACTGCTACCACAAGTGTCTTGGTAATTCTGTTCCAACCACTATCATCAACGCCTTTACCAATAAGAATACCTAGGACAATACCAGGAACAGCATTACCCATGATTAAATGACCGATACCACCCAGAACGGTTGACCAGATTCCTGTACGACGCCCGGCATCCATCGCTGCAATCCAGAATACAATCGGCATGATAGGATTGATCAGCCAGTTCGCAGCCGGAACCAGAACCTGAGTTGCAACATTTTGCATGGAGGCAGGAACGCTAGATGCAGTAGAGTTCAATAATGTCACCACAACGACACCGACAAAGGCACCAGCGATCGCCATTTTTTTAGGATTATGCAACGTTTGGGTAACATCACGGTTACGCCATAACAAGGACGCAGCAGCCCAGTTAGGAATAATTCGATGGTCTACATCCTGTGTTAATGCACCTGCTCCCACTACAGAAGCCCAGGCATTAAATAAAAATCCTAAACCAAAGGAGAAGTGTGAAATTGGGTCGCCTTCACAAGCGTTAAGTTCTCCGAATGTTCTGAAAGCTCCCATTCCCTGAACGTTCGGAGCATGAAACATACGTGCCGCTCCGGCCCCTACACCAAAACCTACCAAAGCACCAATAATAATGGATTTAAAAATAATGACTAAGGTAACGCCCATCTTTTTCCCTCATTTCTCTCTCTAGGTATTTGCTTTCTTTTTCAGACCTAGCATTCTGTCAGCAGCCGTTTGCTTCTCCTCCTTAAAGTCAATTTTGCTAAGCTCGATTACATGAAGACGCACGGAAACACGAACCTTTAAGGTGTAGCGCGTACGAGTGCGAGGGAACAGGATGCCAAGAAACCTCTCCTTATAGGTAAGCTGTGTTGCCGAAATGACATGAACATCCATCGGTTCAATGCGAATAATTATTTCCTGGCTCTCCCTGGCAACTTTATTTTTTATTTGGCTAAAAATCTGATTAAACGCTGCCTCCTTGGTTTCGCCAATTCCAGTTAACGTCAGAGTCTGATCGAGCTCTTTATACATGTTGTTATCTCCTATCCGTGCAATTTTTTATACTCTTCTGTCATTCGTCTTCCCAGTTCTTCCACATCCATAAAACCAAATCCAATCACTTTTTTCCCATTGCGAAGTGCGGTAATTCCAGCATCAATGGAACGAAGTCCAAACTCGACATCGTAACCATATTTTGTTTTGGCTGTAACTGCTCCTGCACCTCCACTTCCACAGAAGGACATTCCAAATTCTGCTTGCTCCTTATGCATGGTGTCTCCTACTTTCATATCTGCTCCTACACCAGCAATTAGAATAGGAATTCCCCCTGCTGCCTCAACACCTCTGGCAATATTCTGCCCTTTACCTAAACGATCTCCAATTACTACCTTGATTTGATTACTCATCTTCATTTCCTCCCTTTTTTTTCTACTAAAAATGCTTTGGCTGTTTCAAGATGAACCTGCATGAGAAAAATTTCAATTGGTTCTATTTGTACGCTGAACTGATCTCCATAATTTTGAAGTATTTTGCTTGAGATTTCTTTCAATCTTCCATCACTTTGCTCCAGCAATTCTGTTTCTACTGCAGGCATGTTATCGTTATTTTTTACCCTCTTCATAAATGCAAGCAAATGTATTCCAATTAAAATCTAACGGTCTCCTGATATGTTAAGACCAATAGCAGCAGTCTCTTCCTTAATAAGTTGAAGCAAGTGGATAAATTGATTTTTATCTGAGTTGTCAATCGGAGAGAGTTTTTCTACTTCTTCAACGATGCTATTTATTGGTAACATGTAAATACCTTCCCTGCTTTAACCGTTACTACCGGTTGAATATATTCATGGGCTATCATTTCTTCTTTTTCTGAATCAGTAAGGGTTATCTCTTCATTCACAATTTTTAATAGGCTAATATCTGCGATTGTACCCTCTTTCATTGTCCCAATCTGATCTGCTCTACGTAGAATCTGTGCGGGAGTTGATGTAGTCATTTCAATTACTTCTTCTAATGAAACCCCTAGTGCCAATAATTTTGACATTGTAGTTGGTAAGCTGTGAACAGGACCATCAAAATTTTGACGATAGATATCCGTACTAATCGTTTTCGGCTTAATTCCTAGTGATAATGCTAGCCTCATTGTGCGAAAACTAAAGCTGGATGTTCCGTGGCCCACATCAAATATCACACCACGCTCTAACGCTTCTTGTGCTTCAGGTAACAAGGTACCGTCAGATGTAAAAATACCGCCCTTCTTTCCGTGAAAAGCGTGTGTAACTACATCTCCCTTATCAAGCAACGGTAAAATTTCAAATAATTCAGGCGGAGCATTGCCGATATGGATCATAAGAGGCAATCCGAGTTCACGAGCAGCTTTCTTTGCTACTTGTAAGGGTACTATACCTGATTGCTTAACTACAGAACCGCTCATTCTCGCCTTTATTCCTATTATTCGTTTTTCCTTTTTTACCAGTTCAACTGTCCGTTCTGGTTCTAGTAAACTCAAATCTGCCAGTTCTGAACGACCATCACAAAATCCTTGGCGTGAGATATTAATCCATGCTAATATTTCTGTTCGACTTGGCTCAATCGATTGGGATACAAAATTCTTGAATGTATCAACGCCTGCACTTCCTGCATCCACAACCGTTGTAACACCTTGTTCGACACCGATACGGTCTGCTGCAATCCCTGATGGGGTATTTTCTTCATATACGTGTACATGCAAATCAATTAATCCTGGTGTTACTATCATTTCATCAGCTAGAATGATTTCAATTGCATCAGTCATTCCTTCAACTTGATGTTCATCAGATGAGATTACTTTGGCTATACGTCCATCATGGACCCAAATATGATAACGTCCATTCCTCTTAGTAGCCGGATCAATCATATGCGCGTTTTGGATACATAGATCGTACTTCATCTTATCACCTTTCTATCGTGAAATATCACATGATAACACAAGCGTATAGGTTTATTCAGCTTGTAAGTAAGCGCATACATTTCTTCTTATTCGACTTGATTAATCTGCTACGTAATCGAATGTGGCTCGGCATACCATCCTTCACTGATTACAACCCATTATAGATTTATCGGAATTTTAAATAAAGTTCCATTCTCTTCCCTTTGGGATAGTGCAATAATCGATATAAAGATATCGCTACTTTTTGTGAATTTTCAGATTATATGTTTGAAAATTATCATTTCATACGCTGTGTTTCCTGTGTAAATTACACTTTCATTACATAAGATAATGCTATCTGAAATACAATAGCTACAACTACATACTATTTAAGAAATAGATTCTAATGTGTAATATAATTTACATTTTTTTATTGAAACCTTTAATTATTATTAATTTATAGATATAATATATTTTGTACATTTTTAAAATTTCTTTTTTGGAGGGTCTATATTGGGTCATCTCAGAACAACGTTCACGCAACAAGTCTCTCCCGGCTTTATTGAATATCTCACTAGTATTAGTACTCAAAAAAAATTACCTGCAGGTTCTGTCCTTTTCATGGATGGGGATAAAGCAGATCACTTATATCTAATTCGAAAAGGTCAAATTAAATTAACGAAAACAACAACGGATGGTAAAGAATTGATTCTGCAAATATTTGGTCCTAGTGAGCTAATTGGTGTACCTGGTTTGTTTGAAGAAAATTTATCCTATACAACAACGGCAACAATTATGAAAAAATGTGTCGTAGATGTTTTTTCTCGAAGCAGTCTGGAACGTTTCTTACTAAATAATGGGCAGTACTGTGCAGAATTCTTGCGTTGGATGGGGATTATGAATCGACGCATTCAATCCAAATTCCGAGATTTGTTGTTAAACGGAAAAACAGGTGCCTTATACTCAACCTTAATTCGTCTAAGTAACAGTTATGGACAGCCACACGAAAAAGGAATATATATTACCTTATCTTTGACTAATAAGGATTTGGCACAATTTATTGGTCTCACAAGAGAAAGTGTAAACAGAATGCTTGCCGATTTAAAAAAGCAGGATATCATCGAACAAAATGCAAATGGCAATATTTTAATCAAGGATCTTCAATACCTTCGTGATGCTATATTCTGTGATGATTGTCCTCATGAAATATGTCAGTTATAATACGAGGTTATTTCGTTCTTTATATAAGAAAAAGTCTTGGTCATATTAGCCAAGACTTTTTCTTATTAACGAAGCGAAAGCATTGAGCTGTTTTCTTCCCATTTAGGTGGAATATACATACATGAAGGATCGCTAGCTAAATAATCTCCCGTTACTGCATATGCTCTCGCTCTCGAACCACCGCATACATCCTGAAAATTACAAACTCCACATTTTCCTTTATATCCAGATGGTTGTCGTAATGAACATAAAATGGGATTATTACGATAGATTTCAGAAATCGACTGCTCTCTTACATTTCCGCAATCAAGTGGTAGAAATCCACTCGGATTAACATTACCCACATGAGAAATGAAGATAAAACCTTTCCCATCGGTAACGCCACCAGGAGATCTACCCAGGTTATCCATTCTTTTTATCTTATCCGGTAGTATTTTATTATCATTTTGGTTAGCGAAGTACAATGCACGACGATACGCTGGTGCCGCTGTTGTTTTTATCACAAAACTAGTCGTTTTGCTTTTATCAATTAACCAGCGATATATTCTTTCCTGCTCCATTGGCGAAACAGCGTCACTTGCCTGTGCTCTCCCTGTAGGAATTAGGAAGAATAAACTCCACATCACTGCTCCTAACTTCTCCACTACTTCAGACATTTCTTCCAATAGATGTGCATTGTAATGAGAAATCGTTGTATGAAGTTGTATCGGCAAATTATGCTTTTTCAATAATTCTAGTGAACGAATCGTTATATCAAATGAACCTGTTGTTCCCCGAAAAAAATCATGAACATGAGCGTTTGGTCCATCTAAACTAAATGCCCAACGTGACAAGCCTGCTTCTTTTGCTTTTACAATTGCCTTTTCCGTAACTCGTGGCGTTGCACTTGGAGCCATGGAAACACGTAATCCAATTCCAACTGCATATGTAATCAAATCATACAGGTCTTCTCTCATCAACGGATCACCACCAGTGAAAACAACAAGTGGATTTCCCATTTCTTTTATTTGATCAAGGAGTTTGTAACCTTCCTCTGTAGATAATTCATCAGGATGACGATGTGGCTGGGCGTCTGCACGACAATGGATACAAGAAAGTGCGCACGCCCTGGTTACTTCCCAGATAACCAAAAATGGGCACTGATTATAATTCATACCTGTAGCTCCTCTCTACTTGTCTGTCTATGCAATGGTATCATTATAGTTTTGAAGACAAGAATCCTGTGGTTTCGTTTTCACAGCCATTTGATAATGTTGATCCAATTCATCTAAAGAGAGAACCTGTTTGGCCAATGGATACAGCGCATGATTTTCTTTCCAGGCATGTTCTGAGAAAGAATAACAAAATTGTTTAAGTAAGCATACTAAACGTGCAGATTTTTCACCGAATTGTTTACAGCTTACATACTCTTCTATTAATGATTGTGAGAGGTCAAGTAATTCGGCATGTTCCTGCTTCAATAATAACAGGAAGTGATCCAACGTAGAGATTTGTTTCATCATTGCCATATAAAGAACGTCATCTTCTATTTTGAGATACTTTTTGAAATCCTCGTTAAGAAAATTGATAAAACCATGTAATTTCTCTTCAAGAAGTTCGGACCAGCCTCTATTTTTCACCGCTATCATAATGAGCGAATCCAATTGTGTACTCATTTCAGTATGAAAATTATAGAGATAATCGAGAAGGTGATGTTGGTTTGTAATAAAATCATTGTCCGTTTCGCTCATACATACTACCTCCTTTCCTTTCGATTGTAGTCAATCCCTATATCCTTGGAAGTGAAATACTTCACATCAAAAAATGGAAGGAGTTGCTAGAATTATTATCATCATGTATCAATGATAAGAAAATTTCCTGTGTTTTCTTCTTAGCAGCTGTTTTTCATGCGTATCAGGTAGTAAACTCTGTGAAGTTTTTTCTTTCTGATACAGTAAAAAAAGGGGGAATCTCCATGATAGGGTTGTCTAGTTTGCTTGAGACGACTACAACATTCGGTGATCGATTGCGATACTCTGCAACATCAAAAGGTCAGCGCACGGGTACTCACGCAGGACATGGCCCAGTAATCGCTTGGAATATTACAAAAACTTGCAATCTTCACTGTAAACACTGTTATGCTAACTCAGAGGCAAAAAAATACGAGGGAGAGCTTTCCACTGAAGAAGCACTCCATGTGATTGATCAATTTGCTGAACAAAAGGTTCCCGTCATTCTTTTTTCAGGTGGTGAGCCTCTGATTCGCCCCGATATCTTCGAACTTGCCGAGCGAGCAATTGAGCATGGCATACGTGTAACGTTCTCAACGAATGGTACTTTGATTGATAAAGAAAAAGCAAAACGATTAAAGGATTTAGGAATAAGCTATGTAGGTATTAGTCTCGACGGGATGAAAGAGACGCATGATGCTTTTCGACAAAAAGAAGGTGCTTTTGATCTAGCTTTGCGTGGGATCCGCAACTGTTTAGAGATTGGTCAAAAGGTAGGACTCCGTTTTACGATGAATAAGCATAATATTGACGAACTCCCTGATATTTTCCGCTTAATAGAAGAAGAAAATATTCCACGTATTTGCTTTTACCATTTAGTTTATGCTGGACGTGGCGGCGTGGAGGATGACATCAGCCACAGCCAGACAAGAGAAGCACTTGATTATATTATTGAAAACATCCAACGTTTTCACGAATTAGGGCAACCAAGAGAAATACTAACCGTGGACAACCATGCGGATGCCATTTATTTATACTTAAAAACAAAAGAAACAAATCCTGAATTGGCAGAACGGATATGGGAAAAGATGCAACGTAACGGAGGCAATCGTTCTGGAATTGCTATATGTAATGTTGATAATCTTGGTAATGTGCATCCTGACCAATTTAGTCAACAAATCCATCTGGGTAACTTACGTGAACAAACGTTTGAAGAAATATGGAACAGTGAACACCCTATCCTTGCTGGACTGCGCAATCGTAAAGATAAAATTCATGGAAGATGTTCATCCTGTCAATATTTCTCCGTATGTAACGGGAACTTCCGCCCTCGTGCTCAAGGCTTTTATGGAGATTACTGGGCATCTGATCCACAATGTTACTTAACAGATCAGGAAATCGGTTTAATACAACACGTGTAGAATCCTGCAATAAGACAACCTCCTGCTGAATAAGTCTTAATGAGAGACAGTTCTCAGGAGGTGAATGTATGCAAATCTATGTGGTTCAACCAGGAGATAGCCTTTACGCCATTGCAAATCGATTTGGTACGACTGTTCAGGCTATCTCCCTCATTAATGAAATAAATCCTGAATTACAGCTTGTCGTTGGTCAAGCACTTGTAATACCTGTACCAGAACGCTACATCGTGAAAAAAGGTGATACCTTATTTACAATTGCAAAGCGTTATGGCATTTCTGTAAATCAGCTTCGTTCTGCAAATCGCCTAGCTCCCAATGCTATTCTCTCCATTGGTATGTCGCTAATTATCCCAAGGAATCAGCGCACCCCCGTCCAAAGCAATGCATATATCGAACCGAGACAGAATCAGCCAGTTGACGAACAAACTGCAAGAAAGGCTTCTCCCTTTCTCACTTATTTAGCTCCCTTCAGTTATCAAATTCTTCGTAATGGAGACCTTAAGCCACTCGATTTAGACAATGCCCCAAAAGCTGCTGCCGACGGTGGAGCTACTCTGATGTTAGTAGTAACCAATCTGGAAAATGGGCAATTTAGTGCCGAATTAGGTGAAGTTATCCTAGAAAATGAAGAGTTACAAGACAAATTGCTCAACAATATCTTACAAATTGCTAAGCAGTACGGATTCAGTGATATTCACTTTGATCTTGAGCACCTATATCCCAAAGATCGTGAGCCATATATTAATTTTTTACGAAAGGCCAGAGATAAAATCCATGGGGCAGGATTACTACTATCCACTGCTCTCGCTCCCAAGACAAGCGCTACCCAAAAAGGTATTTGGTACGAAGCACATGATTACAAGGCACATGGAGAAATTGTTGATTTTGTCATCTTAATGACGTATGAATGGGGATATAGTGGAGGACCACCGATGGCAGTCTCCCCTATTGGTCCTGTGAGAAGAGTTATTGAGTATGCCTTAAGCGAAATGCCGGCAGAAAAAATCATGATGGGTCAAAATTTATACGGGTATGACTGGACTCTTCCTTATCAACGAGGAGGAAAATTTGCCAAGGTAGTCAGCCCTCAGCAAGCCATTAATATTGCCCGAAACAATGAAGCGGCAATTCTATATGATTACGGTGCACAAGCTCCTTTTTTCACCTATTATGATGAACAGAAAAAAGAACACGAAGTATGGTTTGAAGATGCCAGATCCATTCAGGCAAAATTTAATTTGATTAAAGAATTTGGATTACGTGGAATCTCATATTGGAAGTTAGGTATTGATTTCCCACAAAACTGGGTACTGTTGGAGGATAATTTCATTGTGGTAAAACGTTCATCCCCTATGTAGCAGAGGTGCGTATTTTCCAGATTTATCATTTAGTTTCGTAGCTATTCCGGCAATGCATGAAAGCTCTTTACATGCAGAAAAGCTCTTCAAATTGGAGTCTTTTCTTAATGAAAGAGTTTTTCTTCTGTGTAGAGGCACAGATAACCAAGTTCATCCTAAAGAGCTAAAGAAATAATTGCAGGAGATGATTAACAAATGATTTAATGAGGGTACATGATAATATAAGATTTTTTTCTATTGCAAGGAGGTGTTAGCAATGAAACGTCCTTCCTCACCATCTCAATTTCAGTTCTTGGAAAAGGAATTGAAATATTTCGAAGCAGAAGGAATAGTTAGTGAACAGCAAGTTTCCAACATCCTTGCCAGTTATCAAGTGACCCCACGTTTTAGTAATGTACATATTCTTCTTGGCTTTGGTGCTTTATTAATCGGGATTGGTATCCTTTCCTTTATCGCTAGCAACTGGCAGGCAATTCCGACATTATTTAAGTTATTCCTTATTTTTGGTGGCCTCATCGGTTTATTTCTTGGTGGTCGATATTATGAAAGCAGACATAAGAGCATTTCGCGTGTATTTTACTACATTGCTTTCTTTATGTATGGAGCAGGGATTTTCCTGATTGGTCAAATGTTTAACATGGACGCTGATTCAAACATTGCATTTTTGCTTTGGGCATTAGGCACCCTACCCTTATCTATTTATTTGAAAGATAAATGGATTGCATTTCTCATTATTACTTTACTTGCGATTTATTCGCGGGATATGGTTAATCCTCTCCGTCCGATCCCTTATCTTCTTGTACTCTGTGTCCCACTGCTGTATTGGCTTAATCAGAAGGTTTATCATACCTCACGTTTGTTATTTGTCTCGTTAAATTTCCTGCTTGCCTTTATCATTTCCTCAGTTGTTGTAAGATGGGATATGGAGTTACAGTGGATTCCTGCCATCATTGTGATCATGGGGCTTTGCCTGGTAGCTTTGCCACTATCACGTTATCGGGCTGTTTTACAATGGCAAGGAGCATTCTTCTATGGATTATTTGGTTTGTTTCTTACCTTTTCCTTCTATTGGAATGATCTCGGAATGACTGAAAACCTTTCAGTCATTCTTGGAGTGTCTATAGGAGTTTTACTTGGATTATTTGCTCTATACCGAATTAACAAAGATAGCCTTGCAGACATTTTTGTCATTTGTATTTTGTTGCTCCGCTTCTACACAGATATTACGTTCGACTTTTTGCCGAAGTCACTTTTCTTCATCATTGGAGGAGTCATTTTAATCTGCTTTGGAATCTGGTTTGAGAAGAAACGGAGGGCAATCACATGAAAAGAGTAGGTACACTTGTAGCTTCTCACTCATTTTTGATCGTGCTCCTTGTTCCTCTCCTCTTTCTTGGCTCTATGCTAGTAGTACCTGGAATAACCTTACTCTCTGGGACCAGTGTTACATTAAAAACCATACCGCTTGATCCAAGAGATCTTTTTTATGGTGACCATGTTAATCTTCAATTCGAAGCAAGTCAGGTGTCTATTAATAAAGCAGATAAGGATGTATTAACTACGTTAAAAAACCGATCATCTGATACCGTATCTGTGTTTGTAGAGATTGTTCCAGATGGTGATCTTTATGTTGTAAAGCAAGTGACATTACATGAGCCGGAATCAGGAATTTATATAAAAGGAGAGGCCTATACCTCTATGGAACCGAATACCATTCAGGTTAATTATTCCTTTGACGTATTCTATGTGGAAGAAAATAAAGGACTGGAATTAGAAGAATTGTCTCGAAATGGAGAGCTTATTGCAGAACTGAAAGTGTGGAGAGGTCATACCATTCTGCAAAAGGTGGCGCCCATTAGATAAAAAGTCTGATATGTAAATTAACGTAACCTTACTAGAAATAGTGTTTAATCCAACCATAGCTACTCAAATGTAAATACGGGGAGTTTTCATTTTTTCTACAAGACGAACAAAGTCTCTTACGCAATCGCGCAAGAGACTTTGCTTCAAACCTATAGTAAGATCCGCATATGATTTACCATTGCCTATTTCGCTAACTCAGGTTTCTGGTAAACTTTATAGAGGATATACGTTTGAATAACTGAAAAAACACCACTAATAACCCAATACAACGGTAAAACAGCTGGTAATCCAATCCCTGCAGTAATAATCATTACTGGCATGATATAAAAGACCATTTTCATACTTGGATTTTGGTCCATGGCAGGGTTAGGTGTCACTTTGGTTTGCAAGAACGTTATTAAACCTGCTAATACTGGTAATACCAAAGATGGGTCAGGAGCTCCTAAACCAAACCAAAGGAATTGTTGAGATGCGATTTCTGGAGTACGTCTAATTGCATAGTAAAACGCCATCAAAATCGGCATTTGTATTAATGCAGGAAGACAACCACTTAAAGGATTAACCCCGTTCTTTTGGTAAAGCGCCATAGTTTCCGCTTGCATTTTTTGTGCTTGTGCTGGATCTTTAGGGTTTTTATATTTCTTTCTTATTTTTTCCATTTGAGGCTGCAACGCTCTCATTGCAACACTGCTTTTGACTTGCTTGATCATGAGTGGCAGAATCAATATTCGAATCATAATGGTTACCAAGATAATTGCCAATCCAAAGTTACCAAAAGTTACTTTGGCAACTAGTAGAATTAGCCAGGAAAAAGGATAAACGAAAAAGTGATTCCAAATTCCCGTACTTTCTGATGTGATTGGGTCCGTATTTGTACAACCACTCAGTACTAACATTAATGCTACAATCGATAACCACAATGCATACTTACGAAAACGTTTCAATTTACATCCTCCCTGTTTTTAGCAAATGATTAACAAAGAACAGGGGTTGCTGGGAGTGTTTCATCTGATGACGTGGTTGCTTTTTCTTTGTGCATTGATACCCTTCTGTATAGCTTTCTGAATAGACAGGAGCCTGGAGATTTATATATAAGCTGACTATCCTCCACTTGCATAACACAACAAAATTTATTGTGATTTTTCGCAAATGGCCGTATTATTATCAACCAAGTCTTCACCAGAATAGCAGTAATGCCTAGAAGCAACCATAGATAGGATACGGATACCTCTATCGATACATCCACGATCATCTCACCTCCCTTTTACAGATTTTTATTCTAACACATTTATAACCATGTCACAATTATGTTACCTTAGTAGAAGAGGTTTATTTTGTAATCTCAATAATCGTTATCTATTTTTGTGTTGGCTGAGCTACTTTGGTAACCATTTGTGATGCAGGTACGAATTCACCATATTTTTCCATTTCTGGTATAAAAGAGCTGATTTCTTTAGCAACGATTTTTCCACCTTTGCCCACATGCCCAATAGCTACGCATTTACCTTCTTGTTTTGCTTTCTCAGAGACGAGTTTTAACTGTTTGGATATATGGGAAGATGTATCAATATCATCAAGAAAAACCTGGTTTTCCATATACGGTACCTTCATTTCGTATGCCAATTCTCCAACTATGCTTCGATACGAGGTTTTGCTGTCAATATAAATAAGCCCTCTTTCTTTACATACCTCTAATATGATTCGCATAATTCGCTTGTTCTGCGTTATTTTTGATCCCATATGGTTATTCATTCCAATCGCATGAGGTACATCATCAATTGCAGCATGAATTCTTTTTCTGACCTCGTCATCACTTAAATCGGAAGTAATTGCGCCAGGTCCGAGCCAGCTTTTTTTCCCTCTCATCGGTTCCATAGGCATATGTACAATCACGTCATGTTTTTTTTGATATGCCATTTCCGCATCTTTCTTGGTACTTGGCAAAAACGGCATAACTGCTACGGTGAGTGGAATCGGTAAATTTAATATTTCCTCAGTACCCGACATGTTATTTCCAAAATCATCTATGATGAGTGACACTTTTTTTTGCTTCTTCATCATTGCTTCATGCATAGGTGTGTTTGCTGTTACTGGTGTAATCCAAAATCCTCTACTTGCAACAATGAGTAATAAAAAGCAAAGAATGATTGATTTTTTGTATGCTAACATCTGCTCATCCGCCTTATCCTTTTTCCATAGATTGTCTCAATGTCTATAGATTTACTCATAGATAACGGATTAAAAAAGATTTTCCTCGCGTTTTCTCTTAAACAGCTTCAGCTTACCAAGTAAGTCCACTTAACGCAGGAAATAATATTTGATTTTCTGAATTATAAATAGTAACTGGTAATTTACCCATTGGCTTTATTTTTCCCATTATCATCGTTGCTGTTGCCTTAAAGCTCGCAGGTGTATATCCATACTGCGCGATGAGAGCAGTGGCATTCGGGAAGTTTCCTAAATCGTAAGGATTTTGTACAGATACGACAATCACTTTTTGCTTCCCATTTGCTAATGCTGGATTCATCAAAGATTTTAGCTGAGCCAGTTTTTTCGGTTCATTACTCCAGGATTGCGTTATAAAAACGAGCACATCAGCCTTCTGAATATCCTTTTGTTGTGTTGGTGGAACTACTAAGGATAAGGGAATCTCCTTTACAGGTAGACCATATTTCCCTAACTCATTTGCTAATTCTGATGTATAGCTAGGACCAATAACGGCAATGGATTGTTTGTTCTCTATTTGCAAAGGCAATACATTATTTTTATTTGTAATCAATGTAATGGATGCTTCTGCAGCTCGCTGTTCAATTTTGAGGTGTGGTTCACTTCCTACTGTAGCTTTGGCATGTTGAATTTTACCTTGTACATCCTCTTGCTTCAGTTTCATAAGAACTCCTCGCTTTTGCTTTAACGTCAGAATTCTTGTAACGGATTCATCTAATTTTTGTGTACTGATCTTACCAGATTGAACAGCCTCCACCATTTTCTGATGTACTCGATCTAAATCAGGAGGCATTAGAATAATATCTGCTCCCGCATTAAAAGCTTGAATAGAAGCATCTGCTGAATCAAAATGTTTGGTCACTGCAGCCATATTCATCGCATCTGTAATGATTACACCGTCGAAGCCCATCTCTTCCCGCAATATACCTTGCATAATTTTTGGTGATAAGGTAGCAGGCAACAAGACAGATTGACCACTTTTACTGGATTTTACTTTCGAGTCGTCAATAGCTGGAAATGAGATATGAGCAACCATTACAGAGTCTACACCCGCTTCTACTGCCGCCTGAAATGGTGCCAATTCAACCCTCTCCAGTCGTTTTCGATCATGCTTTACTACTGGGAGGCCTACATGAGAATCCACACTAGTGTCCCCATGTCCTGGAAAATGCTTGGCGCTCACTGCCACGCCATTTTCTTGTATTCCCTTTAGATATGAAACTCCCTGTTTACTTACTACCTGAGGATCTTCACCAAAAGATCTAACTCCAATAACTGGATTATCGTGATTATTATTAACGTCAATGGCTGGGGCAAAATTAATCTGGATGCCTAGGGATTTCAGCTCTTCTGCTATTACTCCTGCAACTTCTTTCGTCAACACTAAATCGTTAGCTGCACCCAGCGCCATGTTACCAGGCATCTGCGTTCCCATTTCCATTCTTGAAACAGTACCGCCTTCCTGGTCAATTCCAATCAGCATTCCATATGTAGTGGATGCTTGCTGAATATCAGATGTTAAAGTAACGATGTCTGATACATCGTGCATGCTATCTCGAAATAGGATGACACCGCCAATGTGATTTTTTTGCAATTGTTCTTTAATCTGCGGTGTTAGCTTCTGAAAATATTCTCCTTCCCGAAACCCTGCAAAACTTGGCATCAGTGTTTGACCTACTTTTTCTTCCACTGACATCTCCGAAACAATTTGCGCTATCGATAGTTGTTCTTCTTTATTATCATGTGTTTGTACAGTAGGGGAAGTGGTTGATAAAGACGACGTAGTGTTTTTACTTACAGCTTTTGTCGGTGGTAATACCGGACGATTAAGGTAAATGGCAAGAAGTATACCACTAAGTAACACAATGAAAATGGCTATGAAAGTTCGTTTCATTCCTCTACTCCATTTCTTTTCGTATTTAAATCTTCTTTTCTTACCAAATGTTACCACCTGCTTTAATATCAAACAAGAAAAGAGCAGGAAATAATTATTTTTCCTGCCCTGCTATCAAATGCTCTGCGATTAATTTTCCATGAAATCGTCCGTTTTCTATAAAGATTTCATTGACATGTCTTCCTGACACGATCACTCCTGCTACGTATAAGCCTGGAATGTTCGTTTCCATACTCTCCTCATTAAAAACTGGTGCACCTGATTCTAGATCTACTTTTACACCCATTTCTTGAAGAAGCTTGCGATCAGGTCTGTAACCGATCAAGCTAAATACAAAGTCATTCTCAATATTTTCTACTCCTGATGGTGTTTCAACTAACACGGCATTCTCAGTAATACTAATTACCCGCGAGGAGAATATCATCCTAATATGACCCTTTTGACATTTGCTTTCAAAAACTGGTTTGGTCCAAGCCTTTACTCGCTCCGATAAGTGATCTCCCCTGCATACAACTGTAACTTTTGCACCTGCTCTTCCCAAATCAAGTGCTGCATCTACGGCAGAGTTATTCCCACCAATTATCGTTACGTTGCATCCGCTGTATGGATGTGCTTCTGTGTAAAAAGAACTTACCTTGGATAGCTCTTCTCCTGGAATACCTAATTTGTTCGGGTTATCAAAATAACCGGTAGCAACTACGACTTGTTTGGCTTGATACTCTTTTGTTTCCTGGGATCTTGTCCTTGTCGTTACTGTGAAATGACCTTGTACCGGGTTCACAGATGTTACTTCCTCGAACGTATGAATGGGCAGTTGGTATCTCTCTGCAACTAAACGATAGTACGTTAATGCTTCTTGACGTGTTGGTTTTTCATTTGGTGTACTAAACGGTATATCCCCAATCTCAAGTAATTCAGGTGTACTATGAAAAATCATATACGTTGGATATTTATAAATGGAGTGTACAATGCTCCCTTTATCAATTAGGAGTGGATGAAATCCTAGCTTTTTTAGTTCCACCGCACAAGACAAGCCACATGGACCTGCTCCAACAACGATAATATCTTCCATTCTCATCCCTCACCTTCTCTATTCTCTATTATAAGCCAAATTGCTCAATTCCTCACAAAAGAACTCGCTATGTAGCGAGTTCAGTCGGCTTTTTATCGAGCAATCCTGTAACGTATATTCAAAAACATCAATTATTATTTGCTAGAAAAGTCGCAGAATGGAAGACCTGAGGATTCCTTCTAAGCCCTTCATGCTCTTTGCTCTTTGCTCTTTGCTCTTTGCTCTTTGCTCTTTGCTCTTTGCTCTTTGCTCTTTGCTCTTTGCTCTTTGCTCTTTATTCTTTCATACAAATGGGATTGAAAGGGATTACATGTTGAGATGTAAAAATGACTGGATAATTTAAAATGAACAAATACTTTGACTAAAACAAAGATGAAAGTAGTCGGGCGAAGGCTTCTCTTACCTTATGGAACCATGGTCGATTTTTAAATTCCGACAGAAAAATCTCTTCACTACCACTACGATCACGATAAAAATCTTGAACCAGGCGGTCTACCACCTTTTCGTCAAAAAAGACCGCATTTATTTCGAATTGGTCGTAAAAGCTGCGCATATCCATATTTGCTGTGCCGGAGCACGCCAAGTCATCGGTAATTATTACTTTGGCATGGATAAATCCTTTCTTATAGCAATGAAATCGAACCCCTGCCTCCATCAATTCCCGGGCATAGGACAAAGTGGCGGAGTAAACTAAATTAGACTCAGGCATGGTTGGTATAATGACCTGAACGTCAACTTCTCTGCTTACGGCTGTTTTTAAAGCCAATAAGATGCCTGGATCGAGAATGAAGTAAGGGGATTCAATATAAATCCGCTTTCTCGCCGAATTGATCAAGAAAAAAATAAGCTCCAGGATTGTCTCGTCTGGACTGCTCTTTACGATTTGTACGAGTTCCCTCCCTTCACTTTCCTGTTCGGGAAAATAGACGGGGTCAGTCAATAGTTTTCCTTTGACAAAAAACCAATCGGTCAAAAAGGCATATTGAATCCACAATACCGCATCTCCTTTCAAACGGAAATGTGTATCCCGCCAGTAGCCGATTTTTGGATTCTTCCCTACGTATTCATCCCCTATATTTAAGCCGCCAATATACCCGATTTTACCGTCTACAACCAATGTTTTGCGGTGATTACGATAATTAATCCGTTTACTAATAAATGCAGGTAATAGTGGGGAAAAACATCCGGTTTCCACACCCGCTTCCTGCAATTGTTTCAAATAAGTCTTCCCTAACCGACGGCTGCCGATCCTGTCGTATAAAAATCGTACTTTCACTCTTTCCTGTGCTTTCTGAATCAACAGTTGCTGAAACTTAGTACCGAGTTGGTCGTCGCGAATAATGTAAAATTGAATATGAATATGGTGCTTAGCTCTAGTAATCGATTCTAACATCGCTTCAAAGGCTTGTTCTCCTTCGCTATAAACGATCGTTTCATTACAAACGTTAATCGGAAGGGACACAATCTTTTTGAGCGTCGCATGCAATGTGTCATTCTGCTGAATGGTTTGGTCAAGCAGTTCTTCCGACATTCGCCGCTTGCACCGATCTTTCAGTTTTTCCTTTATTCTAGCCAACTTCGTCCTTTCTTTTGGGTGTGGGTGAAGGTTACATGAATATTCTTGCCCGATAGAATAATATAGCAGGTAACCGATAAACGGAAAAACGAACGAAATGACAACCCAAGTAACTGCTTTTTGGGGACGGCGATATTCGCTAAATACAATGACTCCAATTTGAATAAGAAACAGTAAGAGGGCAAAGATGATCCATAGCAATGAATTCGTTTCACCTCCTTTTTATGGTGTTCCTGTTTTACTAAATTCAAAGGGATTTCAGTTGAACAATTTGAGAAAAAGGCTGTTCGAGAGGTGTAGCAGAAGTACCAGCCGTATTCATGGAGAGTATGGCTGCTACTCACTATCTACAATTTTATTATTGTGGTTCTTCCTTTTCCAAATTCTTGCTCGTGTCTATCAACTTTTGAACGATATGGGTTGTTTATGGCGCTTCATTCGTAAAAAGTGTTCCCTGAGATGCATCGCTTTTGGGCATCAACTCCCCTTCATCATAAAGAAGGGTTCAGGAAGAGCTTGTCGTTTTGTGCGATATTTGATTTGGAAGCAGCTGTGAAAAAGATTTCGTTATATAGAAGAAGCTTTCGGAACTTTTTGAGTACTGTACAATCATATAGTTGATTGTTGAATAACTGAAGATAATCATCCTCATTTCGGATAAACTCTCCGTCATCATATCGGGTCATAAACCAGTTATTAAATTTCTTCTTAGGGGATAAATAGGGCTCAATGACAATAATTTTCCCCTCAGGCTTCAAAACTCTTTGAAATTCGGACAAATACTCAGCGATTTGCTCATTTGAAATATGGTGCAGTACCGCAACAATTAATAATATATCAACGGTCTGATTGTGCATTGGTATTTGTTTACCGTCAAAAACCGTAAAGGTATAATTCGGATATAAGCGTTTGGCAAATTGTACTCTGTTCGCATCAGGATCGATGCCATAATAATGTTCGGTGCCAAACATACATCAGTTCGCCCCCGTTCCACAACCAAAATCTAATTCAATTTTGTTTTCTACTGTGAATTGGCTTTTTATATGATCGTGTATATATGTTTTAGTGAACCATCGAGGACGGACAATTCGGTGATATACCCTTGGAGACAAATACATGATATTGGACTCACCCTCCATTCCAGCAATATGAACATAATAATTTCTCATTGATCCCCAAAAAATACAATGAATAATTGTTGGCACCAAGACTGTCACATTGAAAGGGACAGGAGCGGCATGAGGGTCAACGCTGTATGTCCAGCTCCTGTAAACCCCCGGTTGGTGAGATCGATTAAATCAAGTATTTACTTTTTACCTCCAAAAAGTAAAACAAACTCCCCTTATATCGAATAAGAAAAGTTTGTCCACAATCCAAAAACCCGCTTTTGGAATAAGCGGGTTTTTGGTCTTCGTTATGAATTAAGAAATTGCTGCTTCTAATGCAATTTCAATCATTTGGTTAAAAGTAGTTTGGCGTTCCATTGCTGTAGTTTCTTCGCCAGTAATGATATGATCACTAACTGTTAGTATCGATAATGCACGTGCTCCAAATTTGGCTGCGATTGTGTAAAGAGCAGTTGTCTCCATTTCTACTGCCAGTACACCATAATCAGCCAGTTTATGAACACGTTCAGGGTTATCGTTATAGAATGTATCACTTGTGAAAACTTGACCTACCTTAGTAGACATTTGACGTTCCATAGCAACATCATAAGCTTTTTTCAACAAGCTAAAATCTGCAGTTGGAGAATAATCCATTCCGTTAAAACGATGCTGATTTACAGCTGAATCAGAAGCAGATGACATCGCAATAATAACGTCACGCACTTTTACGTCTTTCTGAATTGCGCCACATGTTCCTACACGAATCAAGTTTTTAACTCCATATGAATTAATTAGTTCGTGTGAATAGATAGAGATAGAAGGAATCCCCATCCCTGTTCCCATTACAGAAACTGGTTTACCTTTATACGTACCTGTAAAACCTAGCATACCTCTTACGTTATTGAAGCATTGTGGATTTTCCAGGAATGTTTCAGCAATATATTTTGCGCGGAGTGGGTCACCAGGAAGCAGAATGGATTCTGCTATTTGACCTTCTGTAGCTTCGATATGTACACTCATGAATGCGTCCCTCCAAATTGATTGTTATGTTAGACATAGCTAGTATAGCCTATCGTATTATACCCTAACTGATAAGGATATCCTAGTCTTTGGTCGATTTCCCTTATGATTCCGTAATACTCTCGTCAATGCGTAATATACCTTTATCCGCTACTAACGTTGCACGAACTCCCAGAGGTAGTGGGATATTACATGGATCATGGCCAATCTGAATATTCAGGATAGTAGGTTTGTTGTATGGGATCACGATTTGTTTAATGATTTCCTTTACGGTAAAACTTTCTTTCCCCTCTTTCACGGTGCAATCTGTCCACGTGCCTAGCACAATACCAGCTGCATCCGATAACTTTCCTGCTAAGGCAAGCTGGGTAAGCATGCGATCTATAGCGTAGGGTTCCTCATCAATATCCTCAAGGAAAAGGATCTTTCCTTTTGTGTCGATTTCATATGGTGTTCCCAGGGTAGTACAGATCAAGCTGAGGTTCCCCCCCACCACTGCACCTGTAGCTTCACCAGGTACCAGACACTCAATCATTTCCTCTTCGGGATTTACCAGTTCCCCAAGTGGTTCTGACTCTGTTAACAATCGAGTAAAATATTCCTTTGAAATGGGATGAAAGTCGTTTGCAATCTCAACGGCAGCCATTGGACCATGAACGGTAGCCAAGCCAGCCTTTTGCATAAAAGCGATATGCAAGGCAGTAATATCACTGTAGCCAATAAATAATTTTGGATGAGCTGCAATAATCGAGTAATCAATTTTATCCAGCAAATGGGGGGTACCATATCCACCACGCAAACAAAGAATTGCATCAACTTCTGGATCTGCGAACATTGCTTCCAGTTCACTTGCTCGATTATCTGGCGTGTCACTTAAGTAACCACCGTACGAACGATAGCAACTCTCCCCCACCTTCACTTTATACCCTAATGCTTCCACTGCCTCTACTGCTTTACCAACCTTTTTCGAATCCACAGGACTCGCAGGAGCAATGATTCCAATCGTATCTTGTAAATGAAGTGTTTTACCCTTTTTCAATTGCTTCATCCCTTCCACTCTAACTATTTGCTGGCAAGAAACCAGCCTGACTGATATATATTTGCTCTGGATTATAAACGTTTAAAAATTGCTGATAAACAATTTTATATGCTTCAGGAGAATACCAGGCAAGAAGATCTTCATCCCGATATATAGTTTCAATTCCCAATCGCTTCGTACGTCTTCCTTGTTGTCCATCACCCATAAAGTAGTCATCGATACATACCCGATCAGTTACAGGACGTAGTTTTTCTGCAAAGTCTTTACTGCAAGGTAATACAGGAGAAATGGCAGCCTGGCATGGTATTTCTGATTCATTTAAGAGAGACAGCGCCTTTATCCGTGCTGCGATAGGTGGTGCTTGTGGAGAAAAGCTTCTTCTGATTTCATCTCGATCGGTTTCAATTGTAACACTTACCATGACTCTATGTTTCATTTTCATAAAAAGATCTATATCTCTTGTAACCAGTGGACTTCTTGTTTGTACCCATAGATAATCGATATGTTCTTCAGCCAGCACTTCTAAACACTGTCTGGTGATTTTTGCTTCATATTCAATGGGTTGATAGGGGTCAGTGCTGGTTGACATAAAGATTCGAACGGGTCCTTTACGTTTTTCCCTCATGAGTTCTTTTTTTAACAATTGGGCAGCGCCGTTTTTTACATCGACATAACTTCCCCAATCTTCTTTTCGAAAAAGATTAACCGGCATCTGTCTCACGTAGCAGTATGAGCAGCCAAAGCTACAGCCAATGTAGGGATTTAAGGTATGAGTATATCCTGATACGTAACCGCTTGCTTTTTGCATTAATTGTTTTGGTTGCCTATGAGTAATAAGCATAAGAATACTTACTTCCCTTCCTCAGGTTCCTTGGGCACTAGCTGTTTTTTGGGGTGGACGGGTAAAGCTACGGTAACGATTGTACCCTCGTTCTCCTCACTATGAATGACGATGCGTCCTTGATGCTGCTTAATCACCTGATAACACATGGTAAGTCCAAATCCTGTCCCTTTCTCTTTTGTTGAGTAATAAGGCTCTCCCAATCTTTTCAACCGATCCTGGGCAATTCCCTTTCCTTCATCAATGATACTAATACACACTTCCTTCTGTTCATTAACATAGGTCGTAATAAATATTTCCCCACCATAAAGCATAGATTCCGATGCATTGGTAAGCAGATGAAGAAGAACCTTTTTCACCAGGCTTCGGTCACAGGAAACAGGAGGAATACAACCATAGTAGTGAAAATGGAGCTGAATGGTTGCCTCTAGATGAACCTGTAACTCTTGAAATGATTTGATGGTTTCTTCGATTAATAAGGGGATATGTGTTTCACTATATAGTAATGAATGTGGCAATGATAGCTTTACCAACTCGTCAACTACTTGTTCAATGTGGATAAATTCATCTGACATGATATTGAGATAGAATTCAAGCGAGGTATCTTGTTCAGAGACTTGGTCTTTTAATAATTTTAAAAATCCTTTTATTGAGGTTAACGGATTCCTTAATTCATGGGCAACGCCAGCTGCTAAATGACTTACCACCAGCATTTTCTCCGTATTTCTTTGCTTTTCTTCTTGTCTCAACCTCTTTGTGATATTGCGTACGACACCGGTGATATACCCTGTTCCTTCCCGTTCAATAACTGGGTGCAAAGCAATCTCATAGGTTCGTGATACTAATGGCTGAAGAAGTGTAGATTCATATTGTATCGTGGTTTTCTCCGCAATTGCTTCTCTACACATTTCGACGGAAAAAAGTGTACCGCTTTGTCCAACCAGTTCACTGATCTCCCTCCCGATTACCTCTTCATGTATATAACCGGTTTCATCTAAAAAAGCTTGATTCACTTCCGTTACGATGAAAAGATTGTCTTCCGTTGCCTTGATCAGAAAGATGAGATCTTTCATCTGATTAAATATTGTTGAATGTAATGCTATATTAGTCCGCATATTTTTCCTCTCCAGTTTATTCGATACCCATCTGGGATATTGTCGGACTACTTCCCCCATTTTATCTTTCAGTCCCATTCCGTAATCCTTCTTGATGGATTACCAAACGACAACTACTCTATTAGTTTTCTTATGCAGATGAGAATTTTTATAAATTCTTATCTGTCAAAAAAGGACAAGCTACTTTTCTTGAGCTTATCCTTTTTATATATGAGTAATGAAACTCTTCAGGTGATCTGTTCAAACAATTTGATGTAAAAGCTCAAACTCTCAGTAGAAGTACCTAGCATAGCTTTCTTCGGCCCAAGTATCCCTCTTCTACCCCATGATAATGTGAAACAATCTTTTCTCCTGTCTTCCAGCAGAGTAAAACTTCTACATCGTCTACTAATGCAGGGAAATCTGCTAATCCTAATTGTATATCTTTGATTTGTATTCCTCTTAGTTCAATGGAGTTCATATGCAACTCGTATTCCAAATGGAGAAATTCCAGTTGGCATTCCAACTCAAAAATTTCTTGTTCCGCATAATCACTTCCACCCGTATGATCCACATGGCTTTTTATAATTTGCAATCGATAAAATTTTTCGGAGATACTCTTTTTTTGCTGCCGTAAAAATAGAAGCTCTGTCTCTAGAAAAGGAACAAATTCCGTTGCTTCCTCTGGAGTAAACATTCTCTTCTTATTCATAGTCGTACACCTCAATTCACATTTGTTTCCTTAAAAATTTTGATTAATCTAATAATTATCCTTGTCACATATTTTACAGGAATTTCTCTTGTTATGTAAGCGTAAAAAAACTTTTACATAATTTCAGATCATTTCTTGCCAGTCATTGTTAATGGTGGTTACAATGACAATTGTGGACTTGTTCGTTTTAAATGTAGGAGGAATATCGAATGGATAGAAAAGATATAGAGGAACAGATCATTAAACAGTTTCAGCAAGATGAGCATATGATGATTTTGGTCTTTGCTCAGTGGTGTATTAATCATTCTCTCGATCCACAAGAAATATATCATCAAGCATATCCTGAGCAGGCAGCAAATCCCGTACTTCAGCAAATCATGGAGTTAACGGTTACCAAGGAAGAAGCGGGCGAAATCTCTGATCAAACCTTACTTGGAATATTAGGCATGTTTGGAAACGACGATCTTGCATTTATTGTGTCTGAAATTATGAATTCAAGAAATAAATAGTGATGAAATGAAGGAGGGAAGCTAGATTAATGACTCTCTCCTTCTTCTTAAGGCTTTTGTTATACTATTCAAATCTTTTCGCCAATACTTGCCCTGATTCCTGCTTTTTCCTGTTTTTGTAAGTTTTTTTGTCCAATCTATTTATAATAATCGTAATATATGATATGAATGGTGTAAGATTCGGTGTAGAAGGATTTTGTTATTTTTTGTCGAATTTTGCAATCAAGTTCCATTCAAGGAGCACCGTAGCATGTGGGAGGAATTGTAGTGGCCAAAAAACCAAAGAGTATCATATACATCATGGGAGCCTTGGTAATCTGGTTACTCTTAATTTTAACTTTTCAATTTTTAGTTAGCATGAACCAAATTCAACAATATTCTCGTACCACCAGTACCTCTCCCAAAATCGCGCTTCTTTTGGAAGGACCTACTTATGATCAGGCCTGGAATAGTACAGCCCTGCAAAGTATGTATCAACTTCAAGATAAATATAAATTTGAATTGGAGATTGTGAAAGAAATTGATAAAAATAAGATTGAAAAGGTCGCTTCCAACCTAGCAGCGGCAAAGTTCGACCTTGTGATCGGTCACGGGATTATTTTTTCTTCTCCCTTTGATGCGATTGCACCTTCTTATCCTGATACCAGGTTTGTTACATTGAATGGTGAGGTCAACCATCCCAATCAAACCGTCATCAAATTTGACATGGAACCTGCTGGCTATGTGATTGGAAAGCTGTCCACGTTAATGACAAAAACAAATAAGGTTGGATTTATCGTTACCAACATGCCAAATGACATGCCTTTACTTGCCGGATTAAAACGTGGGGTTGCAGAATCTAGTCCCAAGACAACTGCCATTATCAAAATTATACCTGACTATAATGATCAAGAAGCCGCTATTCATGCTTCCAAGGAACTTATAGCTGAAAACGTTGATGTGATATATTCGGCAGGAGATAGCATTAATCTGACCGTGATAACAGTAGCACAAAAACATGATATCCTTTCTATTGGCTATATTAGCGACCAACGGTTTATAGCGCCCAATCATGTGATAACGTCATTGATGCAGGATGTAAATCAGGTGTATACAAATCTGATTGATCAATTTCTTTTCGATCAACTACCTAACGGAATTGTAAATTATGGGCTTCGTGAAGGGGTTAACCATTTAGGCCCCTATGGTCCGATGGTTTCAGATGAAGTCAAGCTGGAAATGACCAAAACGATTGATCAATTAACTAGAACCTCAACCCCTTGATCTTATTCACAGGAGGGATATTGATGTCCCCTTTTCGCAACATGGGCTTTCAGATGAAAATGATGCTCAGCTATTTTGTTATGATGCTGCTGATTGGCTCTGTTGCCATTTTAAACAGTTATCAAATTACTAAAGTAACCTCTGAGGAAACGTATTTAATGGAGCATATTATTCCACAGACGAATGCTTTGCTAGGAATGAAAAATCAACTGTATACAAAAATGTATGCTCTCAAAATGTATGTACCAACAAGAGATGCCGACTATTTGGAAAAGTATTATACAGAGTTTGAGTTACGAGATTCTTTTCGAAATATCGAGCGGAATGAGCGAAATAAAGACTTCTTCGCAATTTATGATCTGATTGCCGAGCTGGACCATATCTTTTTAAACAAAATTAATCCTCTTTTGAAAGCAGAGAATTTTGAGGCTGTCACGTACGTGTTGCGAACAGAAGTTGAACCTAAACTTATTCATCTTGAACGGATCGTCAGTCTATCTCTTCGTACAATAGAGAAAAACACATCTGATGAAGTTACAAAAAGCACCCAGAAAATGAAAATTTCTCTTATTATTACATATACCATTTCTGTGGCATCTATTCTCTTCGGATTATTTTGCACGTTATATTTCCGTAGAGAACTGATGCGACCAATTCGCTCGCTCCTCACTCAAGTACGAGAGGTGTCAAAAGGAACGTTCGGACAGCAAATTACTTATAGTAGTAAGGATGAATTTTATGAGCTTGCCCAAGAATGTAACAAGATGTCACGTAATATCTCTTTATTATTCAAACAGGGTGAAAAACAGAATCAGATTCTGGCACAGGAAAAACATGTTCGAGAACAAATTCTAGATTCACTGCCAGTCGGAGTTATTACACGTCATGCTATTACGGGAGAATTATACATTAACCGAAAAGCACAAGATCTTGTTTTACTGGATGAAGCCAGTCTTCCGACTACGATCAAGGGGCAAGGATGGGAATGGTTACAAACCGAATATCCGGAAGAAACATATTGGTTTGAAAACAAAAAGATGGAACTTCTCCATAAAGATGGTAATAGCTTCCTTGCCCTCGTCTCTTATGTTCCTCTATTGGACAACCAAAAAGGGAACATTGGCTGGATGATCGTTCTAACTGATATTACAGAACAAGAACAAGTAGAAATCTATATGCACCAGTCAGAAAAACTAGCCATGGTTGGCCAGTTGGCTGCAGGTGCTGCACATGAAATACGTAACCCTCTCACCGTCATATTTGGGTTTATGCAATTGTTACAGCAAAAGTTGACGAAAGAGGAACGAAACGAATTCCATTTACCCTTGGTTATTCAGGAAATTGAACGTGTTAATAAAATTGTTACAGAGATGCTCTTGCTCTCTAAACCATCAAAGCCAATCTATAAAGAGACATCTGCCCTTGAATTGTTACAATCAATCTTCACTCTCTCAAAAGGAGAAGCCATGCTTCGCCGCGTTGAAATTAGTTATTCTTGTTCTCCTGATTTGAAATTGTACGTAGATCAGGAGCAGATGAAGCAAATATTGCTCAATCTGCTTAAGAACAGTATGGAAGCCATGACTGAAGGTGGTAACGTGACGATCTACTGTGAAGAGAATGAGACTAGTATTACGATTAAGGTTACGGATACTGGCGATGGTATCCCTATTGAGTATCTATCGAAAGTGATGGACCCTTTCTTCTCTCAAAAAGAAGGTGGCACTGGTCTGGGACTACCCATTACCATGCGTCTGGTTCGAAATCACGGAGGGGAAATGGAGATTGAAAGTGAAATGGGTAAAGGAACAACAATCATCATACATTTACCTTCACAACCATTTGATACACCCTAATCGATGTCTATTAAATAGGCTGGTGATAACTAATGAGTTTTAAGAGTATCTCCATTACTAAAATAATTGCAATAATAACTGTATGTAAATGAGAAAAAGCTCTCCACATGTAGCCAAAAAAACTGGCGGTTGTGAAGAGCTTTTTCTTATTACCTCAGTATGTGAAACACGTTACAAATATAACGATTACTTTTGTCTCCATTCCTGTATCAGCTTCATTTTGGTATCCCATACCAATTGGCTGAGGTCTACAGGATATTTCTCAGGATTAAGCTTACGTAAATATTCATCCCAAAATAAGTTGTACTGCTTCATTAAGTAATCTTTACTTTCATCCAATGTTGGTGAGTCGTACACTAGCCTGCCGTCAACAAAAATGTCATGCAATAATTCAATTGCCTCATAGTTTTCCACAAATTTATGCAGGTACACATGGACGGGATCAAACAGCATGATGCGTGGAAGTCCATGCACCTGTTCTTCCACCATGGCAATGTAATCTCCTTCTGCTTTTCCCGTATCCTTGTTAATAATTCTGTAGACACGTTTGTTACCAGGAGTAGTTATTTTTTCAGGGTTACCTGATATTTTAATGGTAGGAAGGTACTGTTCTCCTTCCTTTTTTGCAACTACCTTATAAACACCACCAAGGGCTGGATTATCCTCTGCCGTAATCAGCCTCGTTCCAACTCCCCATGAGTCCACTTGTGCCCCTTGCATTTTTAAGTTAAAAATTACATTTTCATCAAGATCGTTCGATGCAAAGATAGAGGCATCTTCAAATCCAGCAGCATCTAGCATTGCTCTGGCTTTCCGGGATAAATAGGCAATGTCTCCGCTGTCTAAACGGATACCTTTTAACTTTTTACCATTTGCACGCAGTCTCTCCCCTACCTTAATCGCATTGGGAATACCACTTTTTAGCGTATCGTACGTATCAACCAATAAAACCACATTATTTGGCAATGCATCAGCAAACCGTTGGAAAGCCTCTTCCTCACTAGGATGATCCTGTACCCAAGCGTGAGCATGCGTCCCTCTGGTTGGGATATCAAATAGCATGCCTGCCATCATGTTGGAGGTAGCATCAAATCCTGCCAAATATGCCGCACGAGCTCCCCAGATAGCTGCGTCTGCTTCTTGTGCTCGACGTGTTCCGAACTCAAGCAAGGTATCATTTGGTGCAATACGTCTTATTCTCGCAGCTTTAGTGGCTATAAGAATTTGATAATTGATAAAGTTCAAGATAGCTGTCTCTACAAGTTGCGCCTCCATTACACGTGCCTCTACCTGGAGAAGGGGTTCATTTGGAAAAACCAAAGTCCCTTCAGCCATACAACGAAGATTCCCTGTAAAACGAAATGTAGTTAACATTTCAAGAAAAGCTGGATCATACTCTTCTTCTTGTTTGGACAAATAATTGATTTCATGCTCGCTAAAATGAAGGTTTTCAATATATTCAATGACCCGCTTTAAGCCAGCAAAAACTGCAAAGCCGTTGCCAAAAGGAAGTTTCCGGAAATATGCATCAAATACGCGGATATTATTATGGGTTCCATTCTTCCAGTGCGCGTACATCATATTGATCTGATACTTATCCGTATGTAATGTTAGATTGTCGTACTTCACAGTAGGCAACTCCTTTATTTGCGAACGATTGTTGCACCTATCGCATTTTTAAAATGTTGCAAAGCCCATTGATGCCCAACCTCAGAAAAACTTTGAACACCGTCTTCATGAATTACAATGGAAAATCCCTTGTTATACGCATCAACAGCTGTATGCAGGACACAAATATCTGTACATACACCAACCAGATGAAGCTCCGTAATTCCTTTCGACCGTAATCTTATTTCCAAGTCTGTTCCAGCAAATGCGCTATATCTTGTTTTATCCATCCAGTAAATAGCTGATTTGTTTGATTGATACACATCGTGTAACTTGCCATATAAATCTCGCCCATTTGTTCCAATGATGTTATGTGGTGGAAATAGTTTTGTCTCCGGATGATATTCATCATTTTCCGTGTGCATGTCTACCGCCATAACAACCTCATTATCCTCACGTAAAAATTCTTCTACCAAGCTAACGATTCGATCTTCTATAGCTTGTCCGGGTGCCCCACAAGTTAATGCGCCCTGATCAGCAACAAAATCGTTTGTGTAATCTATCACAATCAATGCTTTACCCATTGAATCATTACCCCCCTCTACCCTATCCTCTCTGTTATTACCAAACCTGCTGTTATTAAAATCATTGTATGCTTGTGATCAAAATGTGTCAAATCGTAACAAAAGCCTGTCTCAAGCCTAGTCTATTATCTTTATCTGCTCTGAATACTTGTTGACTCCTTTTTGTGCCAATTATTCCAACCCATCATAAGCTGAATAGAAGGGGATGATATTGCGATGAATCTTACGCTTACCCATTTGATTCGGAAACACTACGGTTTACAGGTTCTATCCGTAAAAACCTTGAAAAATCGATTTGGCAAACATATCTTATTACTATCCACCGATCAGGGTACCTATATATTGAAGGGGCAATCAGACCAGGCGAATCGACTTATATTTTCTCATGAAGCTCAAGAATTTTTGCACAAAACGGGGGTAGCTATACCCCTGGAACATCGTACGCTGAAAGATAAACCATTTATTACTTACAAAAAGAAACGGTACGTACTGCAAGAATATATAACTGGCAGTTCTCCCTCCCCTTTGTCAACGAGGTCCATTAAAAAAATCGCAGAAACAATCGGTCGGTTCCACCATTTATCGGTTGGATTTCAGCATGAAGAGGCGAAGGAGTATGCAGAAAGTAAAAATTGGAAACGAGAATATAAACTAGATATAAGAGCGTTACAAAATTGGAACTCCCATCATCTACATTCTACCTCTAAAAAAATGAAAATCATCACGAAATACTTACCCCGTTTTATTAATACTGGTAAGTTCCTACAGCAACAGCTTTTGCAAGATGCCTACTACTTAAAATGGAAAACCCTTCCTATTGATAAAAAACCATTATGCCACGGTGATTATCATCCACTTAATGTAATCAATAGTAAGAAAAAGTATTACCTAATTGATTGGGAAGACGTTCGTCACGATTATGTTTCAAAAGATATAGGACGTATGTTTTTTCGTATCATGGAGTCTCAGAAAAGCTTTTCAAAAGACATATTTGAATCATACTTGCATGCTTATCAAAAAGAAAATCCACTTTCCTCTTCTCAGCTAAAATTACTTTATTTAGACCTGGCATTTCCACATATGGTAGAACGGTTTCTTCGCAAAAAATTGTATCGACGACTAACCACATCTCAACTTGAAAAATTCTTTCAGAGAGAGTGGAAAAAAACTGATTACATGAAAAAGATGTGGAATCAACAATAACAAAACAGTTATAAAGCCGTTTCCTTACTATAAGCCTATCGCTTATAGGGAAACGGCTTTATCGTATTATCGGGTAAAACCATTATTGAAGCACTTTGTTACTCATAGGTGGACAACAGCGCCATGATTCGGTCTTCCAGACGAACCAATGACTGCGGATCAGCTACATCGCCATTTAGGATTAAAGTTACTACCAGTCTCTCATTTCCCTTGGTAGTAAGGTATCCTGAAATGGATGTCAGGTTTTTAGTCTTAGAATAGAGAGCTCGCAGATTGGAACTGGCAGGTGTATTTGTAAAGCGGTTCTTTAAGGTACCATCAACACCAGCTATCGGTAAAGAATTATAGTAAGATAAGTATTCAGGCTGTGATGCCATTTTAACCAAGGCATTATTAAGTTGACGAGCAGAAATCAGATTATATCGGGTGACTCCAGATGCATCCATCATGTCAAATTCAGTTGAAAGTCCCCAAGATGTTAGCATATTTTGTATGACGCTTATGCCTTTTTCAGCGCTTCCTTCACCTGCTTTGCTTTTCCCTACGAATTTATTGATCATTTCTGCATAAAGATGGTTATCTTCTTTATTCATTTCAACGATCAATTCTCGAAGCGATGAAGAATGTACCTGTCCAATTTTTATGGCAGTTGCCGGAACGGTCTGCTCCAGTATTTTGGTCTTGGGTGCAAGCGAAATTTCTGCCTCTTTCAATTTCTGCATCAGCAGAACTCCTGTAAATACAGCTGGATCTTCTACCGCAACTTTCTCCAACTGAGCGAATGCATCCTTCGATAAAGAACCAATCAGACGGATAATATTTGTGCCCCTATTTTTAGTAATGGCAAATGTGTTGGGCGAACCAGACTTTCCAGTGGTTGCTTCATTATACAGGGTCACATAATTTGTTTTTGGCCACATATCGAAGCTTACTGGACTATTCACCTTTTTTCCTGGTTGAAAACTTAGTGTGATAAAGCCATTGTCACTCTGTAACGCACCAACTCGGGGGAGATTTTCTTCTTCATCCCATGCCCAGCCGAGCCCACGTACTTCATTATCAAAATAGGTATCATCAACTAAAATATTTCCTTCGATTTGTTTGATACCCTTCTCTTTTAATTGCCCGACTAGTTGATCGAGGGCTGACAATTGATTCGTAGTACTCTGTTTATCTGTAATAGATGAAGGATCACCCAACCCTTTTAAGATGATATCTCCATATAATGTTCCATTTGGGTTAACAGATGTAGATGCATACAGTTCCGTCGAAAACTGATGATTTTCCCCTAACTGAGTAAGGGCTGCCATTGTCGTCAGGTGCTTGAGTACAGTCCCAGGCGTTAACCATTGGTCTGCCTGATGCTCGTATAGTATGGCTTCCTCCCCCTGCTTATCCAATGAAGTTACCATCATCCCTACATGAAGCTGTGATAAAGCAGGATCTTCCCATAACGGATCAAGTAGAGAAGATAATTTATAACTCTTATGATCAGCACTACCAGCTATCTCCTCAGTAGCAGCCGTTGGATAAGTGGCAAGGATGTTCCCGATTGCGTTTTGCAAATCTGTGGCATATTTAGATTTATAGATTCCGTTTATCATAATGGAAAAAGCAATTTTATCTCCATTTTGAGCGGTTACATATCCAGATAGTGTATTTACACCACTCATCGACCCTGTTTTTGCAATCAATTTCGTTTCTGCTGCTGTTCCTTTCATTCGATTTTTTAAAGACCCGTCTATACCTGCTATTGGTAAGCTTTTTTCAAATACGTCTTTAAATGGTTCCGACTGAATATGAATCAGGAGCTCGGTCATCTGATTTGGGGTGATCAAATTAAATCTGGAAAGTCCTGAACCATCCGATTGTTGGTATCTTTCTTTGATTTTGGCTTCATCCATGTAAGACCGTACCACCTGTAAACCAGATTGAGAGCTTCCTTCTTTTTTCTTAGTTGCTCCCATCGTCTTAAGCAATGCTTCCGCATAATAATTGTCACTCTCTTTATTTAACTCTTCTACAATGCTGGACATCGGCTTCGAGTAGTGAGTCACTATCGGTTTTCCTTTTTTCCACTCTGTTTTTTGCAGTTGACTATTGGAGGAAATCTGGACGCCCTGTTCTTTTAGAAGCATTGAAAATGTTTTTCCTACGTATAGAGCTGGTTCCTCCATGGTCACTTCCTCTGTGTAGGCTTTAGCATCTTTTCCAATTGAGCCTGAGATAGTTAGGTTATTCGTACTTAGTTCTCGCACTACTTTTATTTTTTGATCCTTACCCTCTGTGGTTGTGACGTTTGCCTGTACCTTTAGATAGTCACTATCGGGTAAAAAGCTGATAGAAGCCAGCTCTCCAGCATTTGTGGATGGTGTAATAATGGCATCAATTGCATTTTGATGAAGGGATAGTCCAGATAACTGCGCACTATATCCATACACCTCATCATCCCACATCCATCCTGGACCCAGTCTTGTCTCATCGAAATAACTTTCGTCGACAAGTATATTGCCCTCAATGCTTGTAATTTCTTTCGCTTTTATTTCTGTAGCTATTTTTATTAAATCCTCCAGTTCTAATGTCGGATCGCCATATCCTTTTAAGATGAGGTTTCCTTTTAACACACCATTACGATTCAGATTACCGTCCGTATATACTTCTGTTTTGAAACGATATTCAGGTCCAAGTTGATCCAAGGCTGCTGCTGATGTAAAAACTTTCATGTTGGATGCAGGTACGAAGGCTTTGTCTGCCTGATGACGATACATCCATGATTTTTGTGTGAGATTGTATACAGATATACCCGCATACATCCCTTTGCTTTCGCTCTCTTTTGTAAGCTGGTTTAGCAACGAATTGATCTGTGTTTCTACCGTTGCATTGGCTGACTCTGCTGCTTGTACAGTGCTAGGACCTAACAGTAACTGAATAGCAAAAGAAAAAATCAGCACATAGCTAACCGCTAGAGTTATCTTTCTTTTCATTGCTTTCCTCCTTCATCTTTTTAGAGTTAACAAACGAATATAATGCCATACATTTCCTTACGAATTATCTAGCTTCTACTTATGAAAAAAGAGCAGCAATTATGATTGTTCCAAGAATCATTTCGTACTGTTTTCTTATAAATCCTGCACAACTGTTTATAATTTTCAAAATATTTTGATTTATACTGAAAAACTTTTTGATTTTCGAACTACTTGTTAGATAACAGAAAAGGGGACTTCCAGTAAGAAGTCCCTTTCAAGCAGTAATCTTATTCCCAAATGGTATCTAGTTTATTTGAATAAAATTGTATGGCATTCTTATATTTTATTATTTCTGGATCATCAGATGTTTTAACCAAACTTGTTAAAAGTATGTCCATTGCTTTATTGTGTTCACCTAGATTATAAAGTGTCATCGCATAAAACACTTTAATCGAATGATTTGCAGGAAACAATTCCACTCCTTTTAGAAGAATATTCTTAGACTTTTCGTACTCGCCCAACGTTCGATACGTACTTCCTAAGCCTAGCAAGGCACCTTCTAAATCTTCTCCTTCCAAACCTAACGATAATGCTTTTTCATAATAAGGTACCGCTTCCCTTTCCTTACCTAAAACATCATAGCTCCATGCGCACTGATAGGATACGATTGCATTCTCTGGAAATTCTTTGACTAGTGTAACGAGAATTTCATTTGAAGTAAGCAGATTCTTTTCCTCTCTTAGCTTAATTGCATGTTCCAGTTCAATATGTACCTTTTCCAACTCCCCTTCCCCTCCCATGATCAGCTTACACCCAGAATATGTTAGAATTATCAAAAAATAAAGCAGGTATTTCCTATGACTGATCTCAATTTTATCTCCATAATCTACTTGAGTGTAATTTTTGCTCTCATTATTCTATTTATCGTCTCGCTTACTCTGTTTGTCCGAAGACTACTTATTCATTCTTCTGCAAAAAGGACTCATTCTATCGAGATGAATAAGAAACTTGATAAAATTATTGAGCTATTAGAAAAGGATAAATGCAACTAGAGATCTGCTTTAGTAGGTTTCTTTTCAAAGACTCTAATCGATATTCATTTGACCAGTTTTTACCGATTACGAGCTAAACGACAAAAAGACGAAGGCAAAGATACCTCCGTCTCACATCAGATCCCAAGCTTTGCTCAGGTAATATCTGATAATCTATTTGCTAATCCTTACTCGTACTAGTCTACCAAGCTTATATTATAGCTAGTTACCTAACTTCTGACAGAGCTCTGGGTCCTGTTTAAGTAATTCCAAGAAGTGTTTAAGAATCTGGGCCGTTATCCCCCAAATGACCTTCCCATCCACCTCGTAAAAATGAGTGTTCCGCTTGCCATTTTTCCATTTATAGTTACGTCCATTCGCGATTAGATGAAATGGAAAGTTATCTTCCGGTTCAACCCGAATCTGCATGTCATACGTTATAGGTTCCATTGAGATCAGTTTCGCTAGTTTCACCGAAAAAACCTCGTCCACTTCATTACGATCTGGAACAATGCCCTGATCTATTGAGAGGAAAGCTGCATATGGATAGACAAGTAAATCGTGTGCATTGACTAAAATGTCTAAGTCAGCCACATACTTAATCATTTCAGCTTCCACGCCAAGTTCTTCAATCGTCTCTCTTTTGGCTGTTTCCCACTCACTCTGATCTTGTGGTTCAACATGACCTCCAGGGAAACATATTTCTCCTGCTTGATTACGCAAAGTACTTGCTCGTTTTTCGAATAATATGGCCCAATCCCCTTCTTTATCCCGGATAATGGGGAGAAGGACTGCTGTACGCACATATTTTTCCTGATCTAGTATTCCACGCTGTCTATCAGCAAGATTTTGCACAGCATGCTCAAGCAAGTTATCCATTACACTTCCCAACTTTCTCCTGGCTCTAATACTTTTCCAATCTGCTGTCGATACCCTAATTCTTTAACATATTGATGTGGGTCCTGTTCAATTGGAGGAAACGTATTATAGTGAATGGGGATCGTTGTCTTGGCATTAATCCACCCGGCAGCTAGCAGGGCATCGTCTGGACCCATAGTAAAATGGTCACCAATCGGTAAAAAGGCTATATCCGGCTGTGCTGTCTCACCAATTAGCTTCATATCCCCAAATAAACCAGTATCACCTGCGTGGTAAATGGTTTTTCCGTCCATTTTTACGATCAGTCCAGCAGGCATTCCAGTATATACAATTTTTTGTTCTTCATCCACGACGTAGCCTGTACTGTGAAAAGCTTGTGTCATTTTCACAGATCCGAATGGCAAATGGACTGTGCCCCCAATGTTAAATCCAAGCGTTTTTGCACCTTTCCATCCTAGAAAGGTTGCAAGTTCAACAGCACAAACAATCGTCGCATCGTTATTTTTAGCTATTTGTACAGCATCACCAATATGATCACCATGACCGTGTGTCAAAAGGATGGTATCAACTTTAATATCCTCTGGTGATGCCGATGCAAGTTTATTTCCTGTAATAAACGGGTCAATAATGATGGAATGATTTTCATCCATTAAATGAACACAAGAATGACCATGATAGGTAATTTTCATCGTATCCCTCTTCTCTTGCATATTTTATCCATGTAATTATTATACACAATTCTGCATCGGCGAGAGAATAAAAACAGGCTGTTGAGTAATCTCAACAGCCTGAAGTATTACCATATTTCGTTTATCATCGTTTAGGTAGTTGATGAACATACGCATCAGATATCTCTAGCAGCTCAAGCATCAGATCATACTGCTCCTTATATGGAGTATAGTCAATCTTTCTATCCCCTGTTCTGTAGTTAATCCCTTTCCCATCTTCAAAGCTTTGTCCTGGTGTATACAGCATGGTGTCGTTAATGAACGAACCACTTGGCATATAGAAGCGTTCACCTATCATATTCGACTTCGTATTCACCAAATCTTGACCAAAGTATGTTTCCTTGCTTAAGTCAAGCCCCATCAGGTTTGCAATGGTAGGCATAATATCAATTTGACCGCCTACTGTGTCATACGTTTTGCCTTCAGTCATTCCTGGCACTTTAACAATAAAGGGAACAGCGAAAGCGTCTGCTTTGTCATATGATCTGCCCAAAAGGTTTTCCAAGATCATTTTACCGTTTTTATCTGGTTCATCTTGTGAAATACCGAAATGATCACCATAGAGCGCGATCACTGTATTCTCCCATAAGCCATTCTGTTTCATATCATGAATCAGTTTCCCTACTTGCTGATCCACATAGTGCTGTGTTTGAATGTAATTCCCGATCTGCGTTCCTACCATTTCTTCTGGTAACGGGAATTCAATTTTTTCTTCTGGTATAACAAATGGGTGATGTCCAGTTAGTGTCACCATTTGCGCATAAAACGGTCGATGCTGCTTCGTTGTCTCTTCAAAAACAGGCATCGCTTTATCGAATAAAATTTCATCTGATGGTCCTAATCCAACCACATCTTCATATCCGAAAAAGTCCGTATCATAGTATTGATCAAACCCAAGTGCCGGGTACATTTCGTCACGATTCCAGAAATCTACCTTATTCACATGGAAGGTCATCGTTTTATAACCCTGGTTATTCAACAGTCGTGGCAAGCTTGGTATTTCTCGATCACCAAATGTTTCTGACATAGGTGCATCTTCTAACGGATATATTGAGGTATTACTGATAAATTCCGCATCAGATGTATTCCCTTGCCCTACTTGTTGGTAGAAGTGAGGGAAATACATGCTTTCTTTTATCAATGCATTCAGGTTAGGAGTAACTTCTACACCATTAACTTTCTGGTTAATTAATATCGATTGGAATGCTTCAAGTTGTATGACGAGCAAGTTTTTATCTTTTGCGACACCAAACATTTCTTTTACCTGAGATTTCTCCCGTTCAGCCTTGATTTGTTTGATTCTCGCATCATATGCTTCGTTCCAGACCGGTATTTCCTTTTCATTCAAAAAGGTTTCGAGCTGATACGTAATAAGCCCCAGTTGCTGTGCCTTTTTCGTTGCATTTTTAATATCAGCGGTCCGTTCAGCTTTTACCCCTTCAAATGTGAAGATAATAAGTAAGCATCCTAAAATAATGCCTAATCTCTTCACTAGGTGCATCGTCGCTTGTTCACTGTGCTGTTGGTTCTTTTGAATCCAACGATGCCAGCAATAAAAGAGAATCAAGTCCAGATACAGGACAAAATACTGGGGTTTCACCAAATTAAAAACGCTTGAAGATACTTCTTTTACTTGTCCAATTTGTTTGATTGCTTCAAAGGTCATAATTTTACCGTAATAATCAAAGTAAAGAACGACGGCAAGTAAAAAAGTAGATAAGAGAAAGTTCGTTATTACATAAGCCAACACTTTTCTTTTATAGAAAAGCAAGGCAAAAATAACAACAATAATTGCTACCGTGCTTGCCTCTGCCCAAATAAGTCTTATCGGATTCTTATCGTCATAAATAAACATCCTGAACCAAAAAAACTTGGTCAATAACAAAAGTGCTGTCACATACGAATATTGTTTCCAATTCATCATAGCCATTTAGCCTTTCTATACAGGATAGCCAACTATGCCATATTACCATAATTCCCAGTAAGGGGGCATGTTACAAATCCATAATAAATTCATCATAACTCAACAAAACATTTCACTCAAAATGAAAATGGAACCAAAAAGAAAAGATGACCCTTCAGAACGGTCATCTTTTTCTAGTGTGCCATATTATTTACAATAGTTCAACCTATAGTTTACTATTTAATATTGGTATATATTTTCTAATTGATGGTTTGGATAGAACGTTTGGAGAATTTGTTCTACAGGTAAACCTAATGCCCCCAATGTTGCTGCTCCATATTGACTCATTCCCATTCCATGACCATTTCCTCCACCATAAATCGTCAAGCTGGCAAGTTGACCATTGGAATCGTATTGATAGTCAAAGGCAGCAAATCCAGATGGTAATAAACTATAATTTTTCACAGCCTGTCCTGCTATATAATCAGAGGAACCACCCTTAGCTCGATGCAAGATGACATCTTGTCCACCTGTGTATGTTTTACTTGGGCGTAGTAAGTTACGAATATTATAATCTTCACTAACTTTAAAGGTTCCATTGCTACCTTCAATCACCAGTTCCATGATATTACCGCTCGTACCACGTTTGGCGACTGCGATCGTATTTAATTCACCAACGCCATTCGGTGGAATCACCGATTTTTTATACTGACCATCGACATCCAGCTTTGTTATGGCATTTGGGTCAGCTGCTGCGCGTGCAGCCAAATTTTTATTAATTGTGTTTTGCAGTTCTTGTTTTGACATTTCTACTTTCCAGCGGAAGAATACTGACTGGGAATCTACACTTACCACAGATAAATCTTTTAAGAAAGAAAGAACTTCCTCTTCTGAATGAAATGCTCTTGAAATAAATCCAGCTTTTTGTTGTGACTCCATTAGGAAGCTTTGGGAAGGCAGGTAATCAACGGGAGTACCTGGGAACATCTGAGTAACTGGATCAGAGGTATTCTCATGTCGTCCCACTCCTAAACCGGCAGAAGACGAGTAATATCTGGCATCTACCAAGCCTGTACCATTCTTCATAACCAGTCCTCTTGTGGCATCTACAGCCTGATTGACTAGCTGATTTTCGCCAGTATTATTATAAACCTGACTCAATGTACTATCATCTACATGGAACCCTTTAGGCGCATAACGATTGCTGTAATAATCACTTAATGCATATGTACGTGCTGCAATACTTTGAGCTTTAAGCGCCTCCAGACCAAATGAAGCAGGCATCTCGCTAGGTACTACCTGATACAGGTACTGTTCGATATGTATTTCATTGATAACCGATAGCTTACCTGGTGTCACAGATGGTGAAATCTCAAAGACACCACGATACTGTGGTACACCCTGACTTCGTTTTAAACTGGGTATCTGTATAAGAGAATGATGATCAGCTGGCATAACCTGCAATCGGTCCTTTGTGGTTACTAACGGCTGATTATCCACAGTAACTTTCATTCCATCATTTTCGCGCAAGAAGGTAACCTGCTGGTTTTCATTTACCTGGAATTTCTCATCCGTTTTCTTATTTATCAGGACTAGTCCACCGGGTGACTTCATACTTACCTGTTGATGGTCCAATGAGCCATAACTATTGTTATAAATTCCTACACGCATTTTATCGCTGGGAGTTTCTCCTTCCAGCATGATCATTTTCACCTGATTGGAATTATCCAGGTATACCCTAGCATTTTCCGCACCTACAAGAACATTGCTGAGTGATTTTTCCACCACGTCATTACCTGATAACTGATATACTTTCATCTGGTCTGCCAAGGTAACTACACCTTGTTTCTCCAGTTCCAATTTCTTTTTCTGTTGATCTTTTGCCATAATTTTTTCTATGACATAATCACCCTTATCCAAATCATGAACGGAGAGGGTAGCAACGTTTTTCATACTTGAAACCGATGCAAATGGTTTTCCCAGTATATCGCTTGCCATAGCAACCGGACTAATCGTCGATCCTATCAAAACAATTGCTGATAGGATAGCACTCGTTTTTTTCATGTTGAAACTCCTCTCTTTTCCACACGAATCCTTGTTAGATTTCGACAAGTCTGTGCATCTCTATCTGAGAAAAGGGGAAAAATTCCCCTTTCTATTTTATAGACTCGGAAAATCTTGAATTGTTTCACTTTATCTAAAAAAAGTGAAACAAATATTTCCTGCGTCTTTTTTGTGAAGCTGTTCATTACCATTTATCGGTTTTTTCTCTACTTTGTTTTAGTAAAAACCTTATGAAGTCGATACATTCTGATACAACAAGAAAAACGTTCCATAGAAGACTATGCAACGCTTAGTGATCATCCTATATGATTTCTTTAACATTTTACCATTATGTTAACAAAAATACTATATGGCTCCTTGTTAAGATGCTACGGTTCTAACGTAACGAAGAGGAGTAAAGTGAAAAGATTTCACGAACAAGTGCAGATTTTTTGGAAGAGATATTGGGAAAGAAAAAGAGAATTTGTCCTGCTTGATTACCTATTCGGTATGTAATGGAGAAACGATAGAGAACTTTTTTTATTTGGCAAGCATCCTGCCACCCTACCTGATACCCTACCATGAAAAAGCTACCCCTTTCTACATTTTCTCGCGTCTATCTTTTTAAGTATACCCAGACAAACTCTGGTCTCATACAAGACCCATCACTGTTGTGATGCAATCATATAACTGCTTTGAAAAATAATAAATGATATACCTGCCTCGTTAGGTTACTATGATTAGTAGGAATACAGATAAAAGAGGAGTTGTAACATGTTCATTCGAAAACTGGAGCCAACAGAACAGCCGCCTATTGATCTGTTGTTGTTGGCAGATCCTTCGCGTCGTTTGGTTGAAGAATATATCCTAAGAGGCGACTGTTACATCGGGGAGTTAGAACAGGTTGTTGTCGGTGTATATGTCTTACTACCAACGCGACCTGATACAGTTGAGCTAGTAAATGTGGCAGTAATGGAGAGTTATCATGGAAATGGTTTTGGTAAACAACTCGTACTTCATGCCATTCAACAAGCGAAATCTAGTGGTTACCGAACAATTGAAGTTGGTACAGGTAATTCCAGCGTTAACCAGTTAGCTCTTTATCAAAAATGCGGGTTTAGATTAACCGGAATCGATCGAGATTTTTTTCTTCGACACTATGACGAAGAATTATTAGAAAATGGCATACAGATTAGGGACATGGTGCGTTTGTCTATGGATTTTCATTAACGAAAAAAGGCAGTTCAGAGACTCCTTAAGTCCTGACCGCCTTTTTTATATAGAAAGAGATTGTTTCTCTTAATTTGTAATCAATTCTTCCATACACAATATTTCTTTTAACACGTCATCTTCTTTAATTTGTTTGGAAAGATCAGTACAGATACTCTCAGTGGACTCAATCGTCCATCCAGCGATTTTTGTCCCACAGATGACAGCATTTTTTAGAGATAGACCTTTCGATAGACCCACTACAACACCAGAGAAATAGGCATCTCCTGCACCACATGAATCAGCCACATTAACAGGAAACACGTTTTGATGGCCGCTTTCACCAGTAGCTTTATCATAATAAACGGAACCGTTTTTGCCCAATGTAATAACCATTTGACATAATCCAGCTTTATCAACAAACTCCACAAGCTTTTCTTCCTGCTTCGCTATATCATAATCACTAAAATTCTCACCTAAGATCTGGTCTGCCTCAAAATTATTGCAGACAAAACAATCTAGCTCCCTCAAAATGTCGGGGTGCTTCATAATAACGGATAAATTCGCTGCGACTCCATATATTGGCTTGTTTTGTGCCTTAGCTAAATCAAAGACAGGTTGTAAGATATCTAGTTCAAAATCAAGTTCTGCAATAATATGTGAGGAACTACTAACGATTTTCTCACCATTCTTTTTGAGCAGGTTACGCATATGTTCATGGTCAGGCTGTTGAGAAACGGAACCTTGCAGCTCGCCATGCTCGTCCAATAGCACCATCCACATTCCCATGCCACCATGTGACAATCGCTCAGAAAACTCTGTATGAACATTAGAATATCGAAGACGATTTTCTACATCTGGACCCATTCCTGTGGTTTCCAATACGGACACAAAAGCTGTCGGACAACCAGATCGGCCAAGGTTTTCAGCAATATTACGACCGACTCCACCGTGGGTAAACTGAATAGAACCCAGATTTTTGGTCTGCGCTTGGTAATTATCGAAAGCAAAACCTTTCACATCAATAAACACTGTTCCGAGAACAGAGAGAAAATGACTCATCACTACTTTGCCCCTGTCTTGTTATACTTTACCTGTACGCTTTAGTCTTCCGTACAATACTTGTTATCTTACCTTATTCGACAAAAATCAACAACCGCTTATGTAACAAAACTTGATAATCATCATTTTTAAGTAACCTTCTAATATAGAAAAAGACGAAAGATACATGACTTTACGTCCTTTCGTCTTTTTCATCGTATCGTGTGCCCTAGACCTTCCAAATTGTTCGGTCTATGATCCACCTGTACGTCTTCTTTGGTTGTTTGGTTTCTTCGTATTTTGGCTTTTCAAAACCTTAGTAGATTGATTACCTTTAGCAGTTCCCTGTTGTTGTGCTTGCTGTTTCTTTTCAGCAAGTTTTTGTTTCATTGCTTCAGCCAGGCTAACCTTTTTCGGTTGTTGTTGATCAGACATATTTCCACCTTCTTTATCTAAAAGCTACCATCATTGTAAGCATTTTAAGACTATCGTTCAATCCTCTTTTAATAAAGTTTGAAGTTCTACCACAATCATGTCATTAATCTGTGCCAAAGAATGCTCTGAGGATGCTCCACCTTGAGCTAGTTGTGCACTGCCTCCGCCTTTTCCACCAATCCTTTGTAAAATGACAGCAAGCAGCTTGTTCATTTCTAAAGAAACCTGCTCACCTCTTGCACAAACAATTTGTTGTTTATCATGATCTCCACCAACAAGTGTACATATAGCTTGCGGACATTTTTCAATTACCAATCGTGCAATTTTCTGTAGCTCAGCGATAGAACGTCCTTCAAAGATTCTGGAAAATGCTACCTGTTGTGGATGAGCATTTACTTCTTCTATCATTTGATTGGCAAAAATCTCAAGGATTTGGTTATTCTTTTCCGTTACTTCTTGCTCTAATCGCTTACGATCATCCTGCAACTTTTGAATACTATCCTGTAACTTCTCTTCTGGTGCACTAGTCATTTTGCTTAACGATTTGAGTAACGCATGCTTTTCATTCAAGAGACGAATTACTCTCTTACCAACAGCAAAATGAACGCGTGTTCCACCTTTATATTTTTCATAACCAATTAGTAATAGTGGACCGACTTCACCAGTACGTTGAGGGTGCGTTCCACCGCATGGATTATAATCTAACTCCGGGATAATCACTAATCGAATCTGCTCGTAGCCACTGGGTTTCTTGCGCAATGGATACTTGTCCAAATCCTCCTCGGTTACGAAGCGCGCATTAATCTCCCTGTTTTCTAGAATTAATTCATTCGTAAAATATTCAGTCTTGCGTGCCATTTCATCCGTAAACTCTGGTAAAACAAGATCGATGGTACAAGTTTCTTTTCCCAAATGAAACCCGATTGTCTCTGCTTGATATAATTCTTCAAAGGCAGCAGACAAGATGTGTTGACCTGCATGCTGTTGCATATGATCAAAACGGCGTTCCCAATCAATCTCAACCGTAACATGTTTCGTGCCTTCAGGCAGGCTTTCAGCGAGACGGTGCCAGATTACCCCATCTTCTTCTTCTACATCTATAACTTCAATATGATTAATATGTCCAGAATCATGCGGTTGACCTCCACCTGTTGGATACATCACGGTTTGATCAAGGGCAACCCATATTTCGCCTTGTTGATTGTATTTCATTTCTAATACGGTCGCATTACATTCGCGCCAATATGTATTGTGATAATATAGTTTATTAGTAGCTTGGATTGACATGTTCACACCTCCAGCCTTCATTATAGTCGCTCCCATGTCGGAAAGCCATGTCAGATAGCTAAGATATTATTTTCGGAAAATTATAACTATTGGTCAAAAAAACTACGTTTATGTGCTATCGTATAGTTACCATCCTATAACGAAAGCAGGTGACCTCCATGTCCATCATGCCCCCTCCTCCTACCGATCCGATTCCCACTCCACGACGTGGTATGGCCTTATATTTATCCCTACCTATCGTTTCATGGGCTTTGTATGATTTCGCTAACACGATTTTTTCTTCCAATATCATTACCATATTTTTTCCGTTTTACATCCAAGATATCATGGGAGGAAATGCTTATCTGGACCAAATAGCAAGCTCGCTTGTCAGTTATACAAATGCATTAGCTAGTCTTTTCCTCGTGCTGTTGTCTCCATTATTCGGTGTCTGGATCGATCGATATCAACAAAAGAAGCGTTTCCTGCTTATTTTTGCTTTCATGTCCATCTTATCTACCATCATGATGGGTGTAGCTGCTTATATTCCGTTGCCTGCTGCTATAACTCAGTTACCCATTTCTGTGATCGCTGTCATTCTCTTTTTTATGTTAGGTAAATTCTTTTATCAATCAGGCTTAATTTTTTATGATGCCATGCTTCCTGATATGGGAACGAAAGAAGAAATCCCTTTATTATCTGGGTTTGGTGTTGCAGTTGGCTATTTAGGAACCCTTTGTGGACTCGCGGTTTATCCATTAGCCGCTAGTTATGGATATGAAGCTGTATTTTTGGCAAGTGGTTTGTTGTTTCTACTTTTCTCATTACCAATTGCATTTTTATACAAAGAGCCTGTGAAACCCAAAACGGCTCTTTCCCAAACTGGATTATGGACTGGTTATAAAGAAATCATAATTACCTTTAAAGAAATGCGTACCTATCGAAATATCTTCCTATTCATGATTACATACTTCTTCCTTAATGATGCAGTTGCTACGGCGATTGCTATGATGTCGGTATATGCAACTACTGTTCTTTCTTTTACTGCTGGTACATTTATTATCCTTTATCTAGTTGCAACCTTATTTAGTATTGTAGGATCATTTGTTTTTGGATATATTACACAACGAGTGGGAGCGAAGACTGCTGTCATTATAGTGGCCATTGATTTAATTCTGGCAATTCTCCTTGCTGCATTTGCCTGGAATCAAACCATTTTTTGGCTGGCAGGCTGTCTTTACGGGATTGTGATGGGAGCGATGTGGGTTACTTCTAGAACCTTAATTATTCAATTAACTCCACCTGAAAAACGTGGACAGTTTTTTGGATTGTTTGCCTTCTCAGGAAAGGTATCTGCTATCGTAGGTCCTCTGCTCAATGGAACAATAACTTATAATCTTGCTGATTATGGTACTGTGGCCAGCAGAATTGCGATCGGTTCCTTAGCTATTCTTACTTTTTGCGGTTTATATTTTCATAGAAAGATTAAGATGGATGAGGAAAGTGTTTTAACAGAATGATAAGGTTACTATAATTTAATTATGTTAACTCGTATACCTGTGTTTCTATTCAATGTCTCTTGTAACACCTTTATGATATTACCTTTTTCTTAGTTAGGAGGGTATCCCTTGTACACCGGATTAATATCACTCTTTGTTCTTGTAGTTGTAGGTGGGTATTACTTGTTTTATTCCAAGAGAAAAAGTCGTTGAGATTACCTATATTACAGAAAAAGGGAGCAGGCTTCTCAATATACCTGCTCCCTTTTATTTACTGTATGAAAATATCTTATTTCACAGCATGGAAGTCAATTGCTTCCGTTATTCTCCAGTAACGGCGAGCACCACATAACTCTTCCCGATACACTTCTTCGTTTTCCAAATCTAGAATTTCAATAGATCTACCCGTTTTCGGTGCGTGAATCATCAACGTACCACCTAGTGAGATCGCTACATGGTGAAGAGAGCCTTTCCCTTTTTCAAAAGCAAAGAAAAGCAAATCACCCGGCTGAAGCTGATCTAACGGCACATTCTCTCCATATTTCGCTTGATTGGAAGCATCTCTAGGAATGACAATTCCAAATGCCTTATGCATCGAGTAGGCAAATCCTGAACAGTCATAGCCATAGGAGGAATTACCTGCCCATAAATAAGGTAGACCCAGAAATGTTTTCCCTGTCTCTACTATTTTTTCGCCAGAAACGTCTGGTTTATCTGTTTTTTTACGTATTGTCACATCTGCTGTTTTTACCCATTGTGAGCCTTGTGGAGTGTATAACTCTGCCCATTCCGCATCCTCATTTATCACTGGTAAGCTAGTCAAAAAGCATAACTTCAGTCCAGCTGTGGTTTTATCCTTGTACAAAACTACACCATGGATATTAGCATAGGCATGTGGTAGATTCTCTGATTCTGCTGGCCAATCCATCTGTGTAATCTGAGCCTTTGGCATCCAGCCTGGATAACCTCTCTTGTCTTTTAAAGAAGGCTGATCTTCCACCGTAACGAATACCCAATCCCCTTTTTCTTCAATAACTTCCACAACGGTGCCATATAAGACCTGAGTCTGAGTCTTATTGTCGTTATACAATTGTATGCGGTTATTGTAATCGAGAACACGAAGCCACTCATCCATCGATGTGGGACTTGTCACGGCAGTCGCATCAGTAGGGTCAGGCGATGATGGAGATGTCCATATCGTGGCTACATCTACATTGATCACATGTCTTTTTTGCATAATCATGCTTTCACACTCTCTTTGATTTCATATATTCCGAGCCCAGGTTCTTGACCTAGCTTCATCCATTTCCCCTCATACTGAACGCCACCATCTACTGTGTCGAATTTAAGCATCAGTGGTGCATCAAAATCAAATCGCGTTATGTTCTTCTTACTTGCAGCAAAATGTGCCGCTGCTGTAATACCAAGTCTTGTTTCAATCATACTTCCGACCATACACTCTACTCCGCACATTTCTGCAAGATGATTAATTTGTTGTGCTTTGTAGATACCGCCTGACTTCATTAATTTAATATTTATCAGATCTGCAGCACGTTTTTGTAATACTTCAAATGCCTGTATCGGTGAAAAAACACTTTCATCAGCCATAATTGGTGTATCTACATGTGTCGTTACGGCAAGCAGTCCATCAATGTCATGTGCCTTCACAGGTTGCTCGACCAGTTCAATACCTAGTCCCATATCTTCCATCTGTCGAATTGAATAGATGGCTTCCTTTACTCCCCATCCCTGGTTCGCATCCAGCCTGATTTTTACCTGATTACCTATACGATGTCGAATTTCTTGGATGCGCTTAATATCCGTTGCAATTTCGTCTTTCCCAACTTTAATCTTTAGCGTCTCAAAGCCAGCCTGCAAATAGGAAACAGCATCTTCCCCCATCTCCTCAGGAGAATTGACACTTACAGTGAAGTCGGTTTCCATTTTATTTCGATAACCGCCTAGGAATTGATATAATGGCATATTTGCATGCTTTGCAAGTAGATCATAAATTGCCATATCGACTGCTGCCTTGGCACTGCTATTATTTACCATGCTAGCATGAAGCGTTTGAAAAACGTCTTCATAATTACATATGTTTTTCCCTACTAATTGTGGGGCAATCGTTTTTTCAATCGCAGCCTCAATACTATCCAGGCTGTCACCCGTAATTACTACGGTTGCTGGTGCTTCACCAAATCCAGTTTTACCGTCTTTCGTCACAACTCGAACAATAATAGACTCCGAGGTTACTACCGTACGTAACGCTGTTTTAAAAGGCTTGGTGAGTGGTACAAATTGTCTTTTTGTCTCAATGCTCGCGATAATCATGCCAGAAGACCTCCAGTTGTAAGAAAGATCCAACAATTCAATCAATCACAGAATGTTCTTTCATTTATGTATGCACATTAGTATAACAAACTTATACGGATTTTTACTATATAAAGAATTATTCACTATTTTCTGAATGAAGCACAGTTAACTCTCACCTGACAAGTGACAAAAGTAAGCCTCTTTCTTATGAAAGAGGCCTGCCAGATGTAATCACGCAACCTTATTTTGCTTCACCAATGAACTTCTTGTTATCAGTTGTGTATTCGTAAATAAAGATTTGAGCGTTTTGGTTGTCACCTTTTTCGTCAAATGTTACGTTTACGAACTGACCTTTAAAATCTTTTGTGCCATGAATAGCTTCAAGCACTTGCTCACGTGTAGGTTTTTTATTACCGTTTGCTTTGATTGCTTGTTCTACTCCATTCAAAGTAACATTCATAGCGTCATAACCGAAAGAAGTGAAGATTCCGACTTTTTTGCCAGTATCTTTTTCAAAATCAGAAATCCATTTCTTCCCTTCCTCTGTAGCGCCGATATCCCCTACTACAGACGTAAATACTACGCCTTCAGCAGCTGGACCAGCGATTTTGAACATTTCTGCTGAGTCAAGACCGTCAGCACCCATGAATACCCCTTTGAAGCCTTTATCGCGAAGCTGTTTGATCAAGATTCCTGCTTCCGCATAATAGCCTCCGAAGTAAATCATTTCAGGATTTTTCGCCATTACCTGGTTAACGACAGCATTGTAATCCTTCTCACCGGCAGTAATTCCTTCAAAACCAACAACTTGCACACCATCTTTTTCAAATTGTGCTTTTACCTGGTCAGCCAAGCCTTGACCATAAGCTTGCTTGTCATGAATAAGCATGGCATTTTTTACGTTCAACGTGTTTTTCGCATATAGAGCTGCTTTACTTCCTTGCTGATCATCACGAGCGCAAATACGGTGAGCAACTTTTTTTCCACTTTCTGTGAAGTCAGGTCCTGTAGTGGAAGGTGCCACCATTGCAAGTTTCGCAGTTTCATAATTAGGTAATGCAGCAAGGGATGAACCTGTCGTTACGTGACCCACTAATGCAATTACATTTGGATCAGAGATTGCTTTCTGCGCGTTTACAACCCCTTGTTTTGGTTCACCTTGGTCATCCAATGGATTCATGGAAAGCTCAAAGCCTAATTCCTTAAATTTGGCAACCTTCTGTTTAAGTGCATACTCTGCACCTGTTTTTGCCGAATCACCGTAGTCTGAAATGGAACCAGAAAGTGGTCCAACCATTGCGATTACAATTTTATTGTCACCTGTAGCAGTAGCGCCACCGGTGCCACCAGATTGTGTCCCGCCTCCTGCATTGTTTCCTGCTCCCCCACATCCTGCCAATGCCGTACTTGCAAACAATACTGATGATACTAGTGCCAATGATTTTTTATTCCAATTCATGTGGATGCCCTCTTTCTCTATTTTCTTATTCGATTCGAGGTTACCATTAACTCATTCTACTTATATGCCGAATCCTATGAAAACAATCCGATCATTTGTTATTCTTATGCGAGAATATATCTATCCTCGGTTAACTTCTCTCCACCTCTCGCTTCTTCAAAAGCGCGAAGGAGGTCATTCGTTGTCATTTGGGACTTTTTCTCTTGTGGAATATCAAGAATGATTGAACCATCATGCAGCATTAATAGACGATTTCCCATGTTCAGGGCTTGTTCCATATTATGCGTAACCATTAGTGTGGTTAGCTTATTTTCATTAACAACCTTCAGTGTCAAATCAACAATTAACGCTGCACGTTTAGGATCAAGTGCTGCTGTGTGCTCATCCAATAGCAGAATTTTCGGATTAGTAAATGTAGCCATAAGTAAGCTGAGTGCCTGGCGTTGACCTCCCGATAAAAAGCCTACTTTCGTTTTTAAGCGATTTTCTAATCCTTGGTCTAGCATTCTCAATCTTTCTTGAAAAAGCGCCCGTTTTTTACTGGTGACCCCAAGTCCCAGTCTTCTCTTCTTACCGCGCGAATAGGCGATGGCCAGGTTCTCTTCGATCGTCATATTAGGCGCAGTCCCCGCCATTGGGTCCTGAAAAACTCGACCAATCAGTGAGGCGCGATTGTGTTCATTCCACTTCGTAACCATTTGTTCAGCAATTTTGATCGTACCTGTATCAGGGATATAACCACCTGAAATGGCATTCATCAATGTAGATTTACCAGCACCATTACTACCGATTACTGTAACAAAATCACCTGGAGCCAAATGAAGATTAATGTTACGCAACGCTATTTTTTCATTTACCGTACCCTCATTGAAGGTTTTATTAACATTGGAGATTGTAAGCATCGCTGTTATCCCCCTTTCACCGTTTTTCCCATCTTCAAGGCACGCTTCATAATATTCGGCAATACGAGTGCCAGGATGACAAGGAACGCTGTTATCAATTTCATGTCTGTCGCTTCTAAACCGGCTTGTAACGCAAAGGCAATAACCAGTCGATAGACCACTGAACCCAGAACGACAGCAAGCGTAACACGCATAATGCTTTTTGCTCCAAATAATACTTCACCTATGATTACGGAAGCGAGACCAACCACGATCATCCCGATTCCCATACCAACGTCAGCAAATCCTTGATATTGTGCTATAAAAGCTCCTGAGACTGCCACTAATGCATTCGACAGGGCAAGGCCAATAATGGTAGTCGTATCCGTATTGGCACCAAAACTGCGAATCATTCTTGAATTATCTCCAGTTGCACGAATATCAAGTCCAAGATCAGTATGCAGGAACCAGTCAATGAGGAATTTGATCAGCAAAACCATGACCAGGAAGATGATAGCTTCACCTGTCAACCATGTGATGCCACCAAAAGTAATATCGGGAATAGACAGGGCTTGTGTTTTTGAGTACAACGTTTCCTCCCGCAACAAAGGAAGATTGGACTTTTTCCCCATAATTCGCAGATTAATGGAATAAAGGGAAATCATTACGAGTATCCCGGCGAGTAGTCCATTAATTTTTCCTTTTGTTGTGAGCAATCCAGTAAATGTACCGGCTATCGCTCCTCCAGCCATCGCGATCAGCGTGGCCAGAAACGGATTCATACCATCGATAATTAAGGTAGCAGCGATTGCGCCACCTAGCGCAAAGCTTCCATCAACCGTCAGGTCAGGAAAATCAAGAATTCTGAAGGTTAGATAAACGCCTAGCACCATGATAGCGAAGAGTAAACCCTGTTCAATTGCGCTCACGATTGCGAAGTTCATGATGCTCCTCCTTATGTTAGTAATTTTCCATCAACTATTGGTCAAAAGTTTGGACTGCCTTCTTAACTAAATCTTCAGGCAATTTAACTCCCATTTTCTCAGCTGCTTTAGTATTAATTACTAGTTTCATTTCTTTTTGGGCTTCTACTGGCATTTCACCAGGTTTCTTTTCACCCTTTAAAATTTTTGCTGCCATATCCGCTGTTTGCGCACCTAGAAGGCTATAGTCAATTCCATATGTTGTGATTGCGCCGCTCTTAACAGAGTTCTCTTCTCCTGCGACTACTGGAATTTTCTGAGCTTCAGCTACAGTAAGAAGTGCTGAAATGGAAGCTACAACTATGTTATCTGTTGGTACATAGTAAGCATCTACTTTACCAATCATTGATTCAGCTGCTTGTTTTACCTCTGTTGGGCTCGTAATAGCTGCTTCTTGAATAGTAAGACCCAGTTTACCTGCTACTTCATTTGCTATATCAACCTGGACTTTAGAATTTACTTCACCTGCGCTATAAATAATACCTACTGACTTAGCATCAGCTTTTAGCTGCTTAATTAAGGAGAGTTGTTCTTCAACTGGGTTCATGTCAGTTGTACCTGTAACATTAGCGCCTGGTGCATCCATCGATTTCACCAATCCTGCTGCTACTGGGTCTGTTACAGCCGTGAACAGGATAGGAATATCAGTGGTAGATTGTGCAGCAGCTTGTACTGCTGGTGTACCAATCGCAAGGATCAGATCGACTTTATCACCTGCGAATTTTTGAGCAATGGTAATCGCATTAGGCATTTCACCTTGAGCAGATTTAATATCATACGTGACTTGCTTGTCCTTCTCGAAACCGTTTGCAGCTAATTTGGCAATGAAACCGTCTCTCGCAGCATCTAGTGCCGGATGCTCAACGATTTGAATTACCCCGATTTTTAACACTTTCGCTTCTTCCGCTGGTTTAGTAGCTTCACCAGAACTTGCAGGTGGTGTTGCTGGTGCAGCTGGTGCAGGCGCAGCTGATTGTCCACATGCAGTTACAAGCGTTAGCATAGCTAAAGTTAAAACAGAGAAAAGAACATTGGACTTCTTCGTCTTCAGCTTCACGTATTACTCCCCCTTTTTTATATTCAAAAATGTCTGTACAGTAAACTATGTTACCACTAACTGTATGTTTTTTGAAGAGTCAGAATATTATTTTATTTTTATGCAAAAAAATAATAATACTTATGTAATGAGATTTTTCATCCATTCGTATAGATCAGGCGTTGAGAAAAAGGCATAACAACGGGATTTTTCTATACCATCTTCAAAATATAGCAATGCAGGCACACTGGTTATTTCCCACTCTCTGGCAAGATCAGGAAACATATTGATATTAGCGCGATAAAACATAACAGCAGGAAAGAGTTGCTCCATTACAGTGAGCATTTTATAGGCTATATTGCACGTTCCACATAGCGGTGTATAAATATACAGAAACATTTTATCTGTATTTTCATTTACTATCTGGTTTAATTGAGTTAAATCAATATCCTTCATTCAATTTATCCCCTTTTTGTGATTGTATATTTTATTCATTTTTCACAAAAGAAAACTCCCGAACCAATGTGCGGGAGATACAATTGTTACCGATCAATATTTTAACAAGAAACAACATTACCCCTCAAGTCATACATGAGTCTACTTTTACTTATCCAAATCACACCGGATATCCGTCCTTATTTAGTTGGGTTTTTGGACAATTTTAGAAAGAAGTACATTTCTACTCACTCTTTCTGCTTCTTCACTTAGGTCATATTTTTTTAATAAATGAAAAATTTCATTCAGTGTACCTTGATTTACTTGTTCGCTAAGAAACAGACTCACTTGTTCTGCTAGTACAGGTGGAAGAAACTCTCTTTGCTCCGCCAGCTTAGTTTGTACATCTTCTAATGTATGATCCAAATTACATGAACTCATGGTGATCTTCCTCCTTCGAATAGTTTGTCTATACCATACCTTACCCGTATTCGGAGCTATGTTCCATCTTTTTTTTAGAAAAATGTTGCTCCGCGGAATAACCAATACATCCGTCTACACATAAGTTATAAAGCAGAGAAAAGGAGGTTGATATGATGTCTGGTTTCTTTGGTGGCAATGATTGTAATGATTGCTCAATAATCCTTGTGCTGTTTATCCTTCTGGTGATTATTTCGTGCTGCTGCTTTAGCGGCAACTCGCGTTCCTGCTAAGCTAGAAAGGTAACAAAACAACGTAAAGACGCCTCTACGTAGAGGGGCGTCTTTTTCACTTTCATCTCACTTCTATCTGTGATTTAAGATTTATTCATCATTTCATTTCCTTTTCTTTTACACGTAACTCGATTCGTCTGATTTTTCCTGAGGTCGTTTTTGGCAACTCCTGTACAAATTCTATTTTTCTTGGGTATTTATAAGGGGCAGTATATTGTTTTACATGCTCCTGCAATTTTGTAATCAGTTCAGTCGAAGGTTCAAACCCTTGTTTTAATACAATGAATGCTTTAACAATTTGTCCTCTTTCAGGATCAGGGCTCGCTACGGCTGCACATTCTGCAACAGCTTCATGTTTAACCAAAGCATCCTCCACCTCAAATGGACCGATCGTATATCCAGACGAAATGATGATATCATCAGACCTGCCCTCAAACCAAATGTATCCATCTTCATCAAGTCTTCCTTGGTCTCCCGTAACGTACCAATTCCCTCGAAACGCTCGGCTGGTACGTTCAGAATCATTCCAATATCCTTTAAATAATGCAACCATCGAGCGGTCTACCGCAATATCACCTACTTGTCCCGAGGGTAGCTGGTTACCTTCCTCATCAATGATGGCAACGTTAACCACAGGAGATGGTCTTCCCATTGAGCCTGGTCTTGGCTCCATCCCGACAAACGTGCCGACCAGAAGCGTATTCTCCGTCTGTCCATATCCATCTCGTACCGTGATATCAAAAGTCCTACGGAACGTATCGATCACTTCCCGATTTAACGGTTCACCAGCTGAACATGCTGATCGTAAACTGGACAAGTCATACTCTTCCAGTCCATTCATCTTAGCGATTAATCGATATTCGGTAGGAGTAGCGCATAGCACATTGATTGAGTACTTTTGCAATATGGATACATATGCTTCTGGAGAAAATTTGCCTTGAAAAACGAATGCGGTTGCCCCTCTTCCCAAGGCAGAAACAAACGGACTCCACACCCATTTCGCCCAACCTGGACCAGCCGTTGCCCATACCAGATCATCTTCTCGCACATCAAGCCAAAAGGTTGAGGCTACAGCCAAATGAGCATACGGCCAGCCGTGAACATGCATGACTCCCTTTGGTCCACCTGTTGTTCCTGAGGTGTAGGAGAGAAACGCTAGCTCATCCGAGCTGGTTTCAACTGTTGGTACCTCTTCAGCATTCTCAGTTAGCTGTTCATCCAGATCTGTCCATCCTGGTTGCTTACCATTAACAGAAATATAATACTGGATGGTTGGACAATTTTGCTTCAACAAAGATAATTCGTCCAAAATTTCATATGTTGCAATGATAGCTTTCGCACCAGCGTGCTGTGCCCGATATTCTACATCTTTACTGCGAAGCATCTCGGAGCCTGGCATGATGACTGCACCCAATTTTAACAGTGCCAAATAGACTGCATACGCCTCTTTACCTCTAGGCAAGAGTACAAGGACATGATCCTTACGAGTTATTCCCAGATGATGAAGAGCCGAAGCTATTCTGTTCATATAAAGAAGTAATTCTCCATAAGAGAGCCGTTCTTCATCCCCATCAGGGCTAACAATTAGGAGTGCCTCTTTATCTGGATGACGGCGAGCGAATTTTTCCACCTCGCCTGCAAAGTTGTAAAGTTCGGGAATATTCATGGAAAAATCTTGTTGAACAAGAAGATCGGACATGCTTTACCTCTCCTTTCCATTACTAACAAATTCATTCAATACCTTTGAAATTATCAAATTATTCTGTAAAAAACAACATTATATTTATACACTTATTTTGCATCCATTCTTTTTTCAATTATTATTTAAAAATATTGAATATTTTTAGTGAAATTGATTTATCACTCCCGCTCTGCTATGATTTTAACTGCTTTTATACGGGTGTTTTTTTTGCAACATGGAGGGAACTGATTACATGACAACAAAAAAATGGGGAGCCTGGATGCTAACAGCCATAGTCGTAGGAAACATGGTTGGTTCTGGAATCTTTATGTTACCAGGATCATTAGCAAAAATCGCCAGCCCCTTAGCAGTAACACTTGCTTGGCTTTTTACTGGTCTTGGCGTTTTAATGATTGGTCTGGTCTTTGGTAATTTAGCCGTTCGTCGCCCTGATCTGACTGCAGGTCCTCAAAGCTACGCTTGTGCCTTATTCGAGGACCCACGTAAAGGAAAAATATTTGGATTTAACATTGCCTGGGGATATTGGATAGCCAACTGGTCTGGAAATGTTGCAATCATTACTACATTTGCGGGATATTTATCTACCTTCTTCCCCATTTTGAATAGTAATCACATATTATTTTCAGTTGGTACGTTCTCTCTGGAATTGGGTAAATTATTAACTTTTACGGTATGTACCCTCTATCTTTGGATCACACATTTTATCTTATGTAAACAACCACTAATGGCCGGCAGGCTTAACTTTATGGCTACAACTACCAAGGTACTTGGTTTTCTGTTCTTTATGGTTGTGGCACTCTCCGTTTTTCAGTGGTCCATGATGGGAGAATTCTTTTATCCCATTCAGAATGGGGTTACATCTGAATCAACAGGACTTCTCGGGCAAATCAATCAGGCGGCAATCTCTACCCTTTGGGCATTCGTCGGGATTGAGTCAGCAAGCATTTTATCTTCGAGGGCCCGTTCTCAGCGTGATGTGAAGATTGGTACGATCCTTGGGTTACTTCTTGTTGTTTTTATTTACCTCACGATCACACTTCTAACGATGGGTGTTCTGCCGATGGAACAGTTGCAGAACTCAGATAAACCACTTGCCGATGCTCTCATTGCGATCTTGGGTCCAATCGGTGGTAATATAATGGGGATTCTTGCTCTCCTGTCGCTAATAGGCACCACATTAGGCTGGATTCTTATTGGTTCTGAGGTTCCTTACCAGGCTGCTAAGGAAGGAATGTTTCCTGCACTTTTTGCCAAGACAAATAAGCACGGGAGTCCGGAGGTAGCCTTATTCATTTCGAATGCAATGACTCAACTTTTCATCTTTTCGACGATATCCAATACAATCGCAGGAGCATTCGATTTCGTCATTACGGTCGCCACACTGGCTTACTTGATACCGTACATGGTTTCTGGGCTATATCAGGTAAAACTTGCCTATCGTGGCATTACCTACGAACAGCATAGTCGTCTAAACCGTGCTGTCGATTTCACCATTGGATTATTGGCGTGTCTCTATTCATTATGGGTGATAAAAACTGGAATGGCAGATCTTAAGACCTTCCTGCTCGGACTTGCTCTATTTGCAAGTGCATTCATTGTTTATCCACTTGTTTTTCCACGTACAAAAAACGCAGGTAATCATTCCTAACCGGAATCATGCCTGCGTTTTATTATGTGCGCTATGCTATGGAGAGAAAATCCATTCCTCTGGCTCACGGATAATCGATAAATCATTATAGGAGCGATAGAAGGCTGTCAGGATTTTTCCATCCTTCTTATACTCCACTTTATAGATCGTATTACCTTTTCCGCTTTTCTTAAACGGGCTCTCTTCTTTTGGAACGACAGCAGCAGAAAGGTACTCGCCACCATGTTCTGTTATCTGTTTTTTTATCAGCTCTTCATTCACATTGTTAGATTGACGAAAACCTAAAAAAGAGATAGCAATTACAATGACGATGAACACGAGTGAACCAATGACAAATATTTTTGACTTCCTTGTACTATCCATCCGGTGCCTCCTTGCATCGGTCAAGCATTTGCTACATGTAAATAGGATTATACATTGGCTTGTTCTTTGGCAGGAACATATACTTTATCGATGGTACCGCCACCCAGACATTCTTGTCCTTCATAAAAGACAACGGCTTGACCAGGTGTCACCGCTTTCTGGTCTTGATCGAAAATAACCTTATACGTATCTCCTTCAAGATGTTCTACAGTTACCAGTTGGTCCGGTTGACGATAACGGAATTTGGCTACGCAGGTGAATTCTTTTTCCTTCGGCTGATCACTTACCCACTTCACGTCTGTTGTAATCAAGTAGGATGAATACAACCAAGGATGATTAGAACCTTGACCAACGAGTAATACATTTCGTTCCAGATCCTTGTCCACGACGAACCAAGGAAGACCTTCTCCCGCTCCTCCGCCTATTCCAAGCCCTTGGCGTTGTCCCAATGTATAGTACATGAGCCCGTCATGCTTGCCAATTACTTCTCCATCGGTGGTTTCAATATTTCCAGGTCTAGCTGGTAAATAGGTTTGTAAGAACTCACGGAAATTACGTTCACCGATAAAGCAAATTCCCGTACTATCCTTTTTCTTTGCTGTTGCAAGACCAGCTCGCTCAGCAATTTCACGGACTTGTTTTTTTGGTAAATGTCCAATTGGGAACATCGTTTTTGCTAATTGCTGTTGACCCAATTGATTTAAGAAATAGGTTTGATCCTTATTCTCGTCTACACCACGTAATAGCTTATACTCCCCATCGATTAGTTCGACGCGAGCATAGTGCCCAGTAGCAACGTACTCGGCTCCTAAATCCAGTACTTTTTTCAGGAATTCTCCAAACTTGATTTCACGATTACACATTACGTCAGGGTTTGGTGTACGTCCACTTTTGTATTCATCCAGAAAATAAGAGAATACCTTGTCCATATATTCCTTTTCAAAATTAACGGTATAGTAAGGAATGCCGATTTGGTCACACACGCGTCTTACATCCTGGTAATCCTCTTCCGCTGTGCAATGACCGAATTCATCAGTATCATCCCAGTTTTTCATAAACACGCCGATTACATCATATCCTTGCTCCTTTAAGAGAAGCGCTGTGACTGAAGAATCAACACCGCCGGACATACCGACTACGACACGTGTATCTTCAGGTTTTTTCATGTTCTTTCCCCTCTCTGCTTGTAAAAACTTCCTTTTAAGAAGGAGTCCCCACTCAATCATTCATACCTGATTGAAAATAAGACTATTATACTAAAAGTAACAACAGAAGGGAAATGTTACTGAGCAAACAAGAAAGAGAGAGCACTTTTCACTTACTTCCACTGCTTTTTATACGAATCTCGATAAAAATGGGTGGCTACTCATTATCTTGCTGACGAAGAGAAAGCATACGCAGGAAATAAAGATCACGTTCATATGTTTGTTTCTCTGCTTCTCCCGCTTCATAAGAAAAGAGACCTTTACCCGTTTTTACACCTAGTTCATTCACTTCCACATGCTCCTTAACCATTCGGGGGGATGTCTCATCCTTACATAGAACAGGAGATAGATTATCTAATACGCGCATCCATGTATCTAGTCCGCCAAAATCACTTGTTTGTAGTGGTCCGATTTTTGACCATCTAAATCCCGGTCCTGCTGTTACCGCCATATCAATATCTTTTGCACTTGCAACACTCTCTTGCAGCAGATAGAACGCCTCTCTCACTAATGCTGCCTGAAGACGATTAGCAATGAAGCCTGGTACTTCTTTTTGTAATAAAACAGGTTGTTTCCCAATCTGTCTGATGATGTCCACCATGGTTTCGACAACCTGCTCTGTTGTTTTCTCATGTTTTACGATCTCTACTAGTGGAACAATTTGAGCAGGGTTAAAAAAATGTGTAATGATCATTCGTTCTGGATGTTTTACATGCTTTGCCATGTCCATTAACGGAAGGGTTGATGTGTTAGAGGCTATAATTACATCCGGACTGATTTTTTGTTCTAATTTATTAAAAAGATCCCATTTGATATCAAGTACCTCAGGAACTGCTTCTGTAATTAATTGGGCTGATTGAATTGCGATATCCAGATCGGTCGTATACCGCAAATTGTCCATGACAGTCTGCTTTTTGTGACTTGAAATGATTCCTTGCTCGACAAATAAATCTAGACTTGCATGAATGAGCTGAGCAGCTTTTTTTAGCATGGCTTCTTGCGGATCATATATATAGACAGAAAAACCAGCGCTTGCATAGGACTGGGCAATGCCGTGCCCCATCACTCCTGCACCAATCACAGCTACATTTTTTACCATATGTGCCACCACCTCTCTGATTGACATTGTATCGGATATAGTAAGAAAGCGCATGCATGATAACTGTAATTTTACTATATTTTATCTACTGCTTCATTAGCTGCCTTAATCCATGAGAGTCTGCGCTCATTTACCAGAGTGTAGTTATAATAATAGATAGAGTCCACCCCTTCTTCTACTGCAATCTTAGCTTTGCCAACCAAGCTCTCTTTACTTGCTAATCGGTTATGATGCACGGTAAAAGCAGCTCCTACTGATACACCTTCGTGGTGCGAGCGCAATGTTTGAATGGTATAGCGGATAGAATCAGCCTTATCTTCATACATAAGAGGAACAAAACGATCAACGAAAGAACCAATCTGGTTTAGTGAGACACCCTCCATAAAAGACTGATTGATAAGAAGCGCGGTAGATGAGGGAATATAATCTAGTTTTACGTGATGTTGTTTGGCAATTGAGTACAAGACCTCTACCAAGTTCGTTACGGTTTTCATTCGTGATTGCTGGTATGCGTATAGTTCAGGGTACTCTAGTAAGTAATGTGCGATTTGAGGTGCATCTTCTGCTAATGGTCCATAATCTTGTTCCAGATGACAAGAAACTAATCGCTTAACCAGTGCCTGAACAGCATCTGCATCTACTCCAGATTTTTCTGCCTGTAGCTTGCAACACGGACAAAAACAGAGGGATAACAACCATTGTACCGCCTCACCCATATGAAGGAGCATGATTTCATGGTGCCCTCCATGTTTCATCGTCATAAAAGCTGCTGTCTCCACTAAAATCCGCTGGGGCTGTACAACTTGTAGAGTATCGGTGAACAAGGAGATTGCATACTGTTGAACATCTGGTTGAGCAGGGCAAAGTGCATAGGTGTATGGGTCTTGCCAAACGTTCTGAACGCACAGCTCTGGATGTTTTCGTCCCAATGCGGAATTATGAAGCCCTACCCACCACGTGGTGAAATGAAAGCCGTTCTCTTCGCACGCTTCCCTCATACGAGGAAAAAGCTCAGTCTTTGCAATCTCCTCATGGACAACAGGCTTTATTCGTTCATAGGCTGACAGTGTAGGAGTGAAAAAAATCCCGGCATGAGTACTAGCATAAAAGCTTTCTTGTCGCGGTTGAAAAAACCTTCCCTGATGATAACTGCTATTCAGCACAACCGCATTACAGCCTGTTTGCTGAAATTCCTCCAATATTTTTGGAATACCCAAATCATTGACGGTCCAGGCATAAAGAAACATTCCCTTTTGCAGCATGTTTGACGTCATGGGATACATCGCCTCCGCTCTTTTCCATACATTCATTTTCTTGCCATCGATCAAATAAATTACACTTCGCTATTTGAATAATTAGAAAAATCCTTGTTTTCTTATAGGGTGTAAGACTATAATCGAAACCATCATAGAAAGAAAGAAGGGCTTTTCTTGTTTCAAAACAAGAGGATCAGACTAGGTCTATTAAGCACGTCTCATTTGGCAAATGATTTTTTGTACAATATTTATATCGCCATTCTCCCATTATTACATATTTGGTATGGTCTTAGTTACACCCAGATGAGTACGATTGTACTTTTTCACGGGCTGGTTGGTGGATTCCTGCAACCCCTACTAGCAACATTTTCTGATCGTCGTGAAAAACCGTGGTTTATCCCGCTTGGGTTCTTCCTGTTAGGTGCGGGCATGTTCATTATTTATCTGTCTGATCAGTTTATTTTATTGCTGGTTGCTGTATTACTAGCTTCCTTTGGTTCAGCTGCCTTTCATCCAGATGCTAATCGTTGTGTTCATCGATTACCAGGAAAAAATCGTGGTTCCATTCAATCCGTTTTTCAAATCGGTGGAAACTCAGGAATGGCACTCGCACCGGTAAGTTTATGGTTTCTTACACAAACAGGCACAGATGGTACCATATGGCTCGGGATGATTGCCATACTATTTAGTCTATTCTTTCTGTTTTTTACCATGAAGACCGAAACTGGTCATGCTCCTCTTAAAAAGAAAGGGGCACAAGGGGGAAAACCCCCAATTCATCCTGGAATAGTAGCCCTTGTTGCAGTTGTTGCAAGTCGAAGTATCGCTAATACTGGGATACTTACTTTTTTACCACTCTATTATATAGCTACCTATGGATTATCAACGGACGAGGTTTGGGTGTTTACCTTCTTGTTACTTAGTGGTGGTGCGCTAGGTACAATTGCTGGTGGACCGCTCGGTGACAGGTTCGGGATGCGTCACGTAACCCAATATTCGTTAGTATTGAGCACACCTCTTGCCCTGCTTCTTCCCTGGATCAGCGGAGTTGCAGCTATGATCTGTCTTTTCTTACTAGGTCTAGTAATGATGTCTACTTTCTCTGTTTCAGTGGTGTATGCACAGGAACTTATGCCTGAGCGAGCAGGTCTTGCTTCTTCACTAGTAATCGGCCTTACAGGTGGTATCGCAGGTATTGTTCAGCTTATGCTGGGTGTTGCAGCTGACAGCTATGGACTTTTCCCGATTCTATGTGCAATCGTGTTAATGCCAGCAGTAGGAGCGATTCTTTGCTTCTTCTTACCGAAAACTGAACGACTTACGGTTGAACTAGATCATGTAGTTAAATAAGTAAAAAAGGCTTCAATGGTGTGTGGCAGACAAACACTCTCCTTTGAAGCTTTTCTTTTTATGTTCATACCTAGAAACGTCAAATTACAGATCAATTTCCACAGGGACCTTAAATAATACATTTTTAAAGGAGAAAGATTGCGAAGTTATAATAGCTTTCTCTTTTCCTTTCTCGAAAAAGTATCCTGAACCCTCCTGAGTCAAATACGTCCAACCTTTCTCTTCCATTTTCCGTTTCATATGGTCTACCGATTCGCCTTGATTAAACTTAGCTCCGTACCACGTCGCACTCACATCTTCCCCAAGCTTTATCAGTTTTCCATTTGCTTTTTCGATTTTAATCAGGATTTCAAGTGCTGAGACTTTTTCGATAGGTGATGGTAAGAATAAAACAAAAGTGATGGCGAGTGTTGCAAGAATTATAATGATTGCTCCGATTGAAATGAATAGAGTTCTTCCCTTTTTTATCAGTAGTCCCCCCTCTCTTCCTAGTTCACGTTTTATCTATGGCTATACTATTATACCAATTGACATGATTTTGGTAGAAGATTATTTGAAAATACCAAGTTATCTAACAAATCACTACAGCAATCTTTTAAAACCGAAAAGCTTTACCTTAAAAAGCCATAAATGAAATTACCTCACGCAATCTAATTACTGAATACATCAACTACTATATCTATGAACGTTTCCAGAAAAAACTAGGCGACCTCTACCCAGTTGAATATCGGGAATTGATCGCCTCTTAGGATTTTACTTTCTTCCCAATCCATTTCTATCTATGATTAACTCTTGGCTATTACTTTAGTTGTGAAATTATTGACCATAGGCAGTTTGATAAAACTCATGTTCTCTCTGCACCTCTTCTGCAGGAATTACAATTGGATCCCCTTTTTGTTGTGCTAAATGTATAATTTTTGCGACATCTTCAACCACAACAGCTGCCTTTACTGCTTCTTTTGCAGTTTTTCCAATGGTGAATACGCCATGATTTTGTAATAGAATCGCAGTAGAGTCGCCAATATGTTCAACTATAGCCTTTCCGATCTCATTTCCACCAATCCTTGCATAGGGACCTACAGGGACTGGTCCACCAAATATATCACATACAACGGTTGTAACTGGTGGAATTTCTCGACCAATGACTGCAAAACTAGTTGCATACGGAGAATGAGTATGGACAACTCCATGAACATCCGGACGATTGCGATAGACATATAGATGTGTTTTTGTATCGACAGAAGGTTTATACGTTCCTTCTATTATTTCCCCTTCCATGTTAACAACAATCATATCTTCCGGTTGCAAATCTTCATAAGCAATACCGCTTGGTTTTATTACTACAAGATTTGTTTGAGGATCGCGTGCACTTACATTACCACTCGTCATGGTAATTAAATTGTTTTTAGGTAATTCTAGATTTAATTTCCAAGTTGTTTTTTTCAAATCTTCTAACATAACTAATTTTTCCTCCCCATAGATATAGTAGTACAATTTAAATAGAAAAATTTTTATTCGTTACCTTGAGATGCTACTAATTTTTTATCGCGGTTTTTGATATAGAATGCCATAGCCAAAGTTAGAAGACCAATTAGACCAACCGCAATGTAACCATATTTACCTGCAAATAAGAATAGTGCTGTGGTTGGTACAGCCCCATCAACTAATGAGGAAATACCTGATGCCCCATCTGGAAATTGGAAGCCAACTGTTTTTGCAGCTGCCGTAATCATTGGAGCAGCATAAGTCGCAATCATCAAGCCAACGCCTATTGCAATTGTTCCAGCTAATACAATACGAATTACGTTTCCACGGAAGATCGGAACCATTAGACAAATCATAAATGGAATAGTAGCCAAGTCAGCAAATGGTAACACTGTATTACCAGGAATAAGTACAGCCAGACCCAATGTAATCGGAATTAAAAGTAGAGAAGATGCGATAACCGCCGGATGTCCTACCGCTAATGCTGCATCCATTCCTATGTAAACATCCCGATGTGGAAATTTACTTTTAACTAATTCGGAGGCGGCTTCTGAAATCGGTAGCAACCCTTCCATTAAAATAGATACCATACGAGGCAAGAGCATCATAACCGCAGCAGTCTGAACACCTAATTGGCTTACTCCTTTTAAATCGTATCCTGCCAAGATACCAATCATAACCCCAAGAATCAAACCTAATACTGCCGTTTCTCCAAAAACACCTAGTCTATTTTGTATTGCTTCCGGGTCTGCTTTTAAATTACGGAAACCAGGAATTGAATTAAACAGTTTTTCTAGTGGTATTGCAAACAAATAATATGGAGTAGCCGTTGCGTGAGGAAATGCAATTTTTGGATAACCAAAGTACTTTTCAACATGAGGTGCTGTTAAATCTGATAACACCAGAATCAAAATGGTATGAACTAAGGTAGTCAATACACCCAATCCAAAATCATTCGTCATCATAAATACAAGTGATCCTGTAAATGCGGCATGCCACAGGTTCCACAAATCTACATTTAACGTCTTCGTTAAACCAAATATTAATAAAATAATGTTAACACCTAAACCAATCGGGATTGCTAGTGCTCCTACTGAGGTCCCAAAAGAAATTGCCGCTGCCGCAGGCCATCCTACGTCAATTACACTTAGATTACTCCCAAATCTTTGAACCATCGCTTGAGCTGCCGGACCTAAACTGCTCGACAATAATTGAATAATAACGTTAATACCGATAAATCCAATACCAACAGTCAATCCTGCACGAAATGCTGTGCCTGGTTTAGTGCGTAAAACTAAACCAAATAAGAAGATAATGATTGGTAGAAGTACAAACGCCCCAAGATCTACCACTTTTTGGAGAAATTCCATCTGATGCCCTCCTTAGTTGTTTTATTATCAATATTCTTTTTTACTTACTCTTTGAGGGCTGCTTCAAATTCTGCAAAAAACTTATCTTTTCCCATATTGGTCAAGAGAGGTAATGCATTCAGTGTTTTGATTTTTATTGATGGCGGAACAGCTATAGTTGAGACAATAAAATCAAAATCACTTTGACGATTCGTAATATCTGGAATTCTGGATTGTGTTAAATGAACTTTTAAACCATTCTCTTGAATGTACGCTTTTAGTTTACTCATCGCAATCGTTGATGTAGCAGCACCTGTTCCACAACAAACAGCAACTCTTTTCATATCATAATCACCTTTCTTTTTTGTATTTCGTTTGTAAGTTGATGTGTAATCATGTATTTCGAATAACCTGTATAACTTCTGAAGCTGTATTGGACTCTATTAACTTTTCTAAAATTTTATCATCCTGAATCATGTCCATAAGTTTTCCTAGTATTTCCATATGAGATTCGCTTTTTTCCAAGGCAAGCATAAATACAACATGAACCTTTACGGATTTGAGTGGATTTTGCATATTAGCAAATGTCGTGCCTTGTTTAACAATCCCGACAGCTATTGCTGCTTCTTTCACATGCTCTACTTCAGTGTGTGGAATCGCCACATGAATTCTCTCTAATTCCAATCCGGTTGGAAATTCCCTTTCTCTTTTTAATACTCCTCTCGAAAAGCTTTCTTTCACATAATCTTCTTCCAGTAGCAAGTTACTAAGATGGCGTAACACCTCTTCCTGGTTAATAGACTCTGGGAAAATTTTCACAATACTCTCGTGTACTACTTCCTTCAATTCCATATTTTTCTCTTTTCTCCTCACTGTCCTTTTTTGTACTAACTTGTTTTACTATCAGTCATTTTCAGGCATCACTCCTTTCACCAAATGATTCGAGATAACAAGAAAACGATGTTATCTGACCCATGGTCCAGAAGATAAAATACTTTGGTATTAGTGCAGTACTTCCATAAAAGTGTGGAAATCCGTTGCCTGAACAATCTCTTGCACTCTTTCTTTTGATTTGACCAGCTGATAAAGTTGATTAAAAACTTTATAGTGATTTTCCCTATCTATCTCACCCGGTAAGATTAGAAAAACTAGTTGTACATTTGTATTTCCCCACAAAACAGGCTTTTTGTTAATAGCAACAAAAATCATTGTTTCTGCTATATCGAATCTCTCGATTGGGTGAGGCATTGCTACAAAATTCCCAATCTCAGTTGAAGACATCTCTTCTCTTATGAAAATACTCTCTAGCATATGGTTGATATTCATTCTTTTAGTCATTTCTACTAAAATATCTTGCTTATTCTTTTCGTCTAAGAGAATAAATCTTTCTTTGCTTAGTGCGCGATCTAAGTAACCCTGATTGATAGCGATTTCAATTTTTTCTAGATCAGTTTCATCAAGAAATTCATTAACTCTAACAACAGGAATCCCTTTCTTTTCCACATCTATTGTTGAAACAATCAACATAACATCATTACTGATCTTATCTAACATTTGCAGGGAGTATACTCCATCAATTTCTATGTGAAGAAAGTGCCTCTGAATTTTTTGTTTTAGTATGATAGAAGTACCAACACCACTTCCAGATACAATTGCAACAACTCCCTTATTCCTTTTAGTTCTTTCGATATGTGCTGCAATATGGAGAGAAATATAGGCAATTTCACTTTCAGGTAGAAAAAAGTTCATTTTCATCTCCAAGGAATGAGCAAATAATACCGATATATGGTAAGCAAGAAGATATTCCATTTTTATATGAGAAATAAAAGGATTTTCTACATACAATTGATACCTCAATGGGTATTGTGCTTTGGTTAAATGATAGAGGAGACCTGTCAATAATTGACGATCCTCGTGAAAATGTAAGCCATATTGCATACCAAGTTCTTTTAAGATATTTTTTATTCTGACCATCAGGTCATGGGGAAAACTACTTTCAAAATCATAAAAATTTACAATGATTCGTTGACTCATAAGATGCAAGCAGAAATAATACCTTTCTAACGAGCCTATCTCCATCTGGAAAGCTTCTTCAATTTCATCAATGATTTTTGACGCTAAATCATATTCCTCGTAAGCTAATAATTGTTCATCCACTTTCCCTTCATAAATCTCGTAATTTTGTCTAATTCGACATACGGCTATAATTAAATGTGCTACTAAACTACTTAACTTTTCTGGTGGAATATTCACCATATATTTTGTAACGTTATCAATAACGATGGTTATTACCTGTTCTATTTCTTCAATAACAATCCAATCAAGAAAACGTTCAGACAACTCTAAATGAAGCTCTTTTATCGTCATAAAGTTTTTTCTAAACAAACTTTCAAGTAGTAATCGTTTATCAAGTTCATCTCCCTCTAAACGAATACCTTGAAATGGTAATACCTCTATTGCGAGATTTCTTTTTTGAGATGTTATCATTTGCGATATCCGTTGAATATCAGATCGGATCGTTTGTGGTGAAAAATAGATTAATTGAGATAATTGTTCATAGGTCGTGAGCTCCTTTGATTCCAGCAGTATTTTGATTATGTAAAATCCACGATCCTCAAACTCAATATGTTGGCCTTGCTTGAATCCAGCTATCTCTCCTTTTAGCCGATAACCTTGACGTTTGTTTGAAACGATCAGTGCGCCAATAAGATAATTTTCATTCAAGTCTTTGATGTCATTTACCACTGTCCTTGAACTAATATGTAATTGTTCACTAATATCTGTCCCTGTGACAAATCCATTTGAGTTTTGAAGGATATGTAGAATCTTTGTATATCGATCTCTCATGGGCACGACCTCCTATGCCTACATTGTAAATTAGTATAAAGACTCTTAACCATACTGTTGTTCTTCCTATGACTTACGAAATAAACTTAATACTTTATTTTCTTTTTGAATCGTTTATATCATGGTACTACTGTGCGATTAATCGGAATCGTCGTAATCATTTTAAAAATCTCAATATTATCAAGATCCGGTTTAACCTCTTCAAATTAGAGCCGATCTCCCTTTTTCTTGATTTGCCGTAATTTTTCGCGGGATCCTGAGCAAGAATATTTCTGTTGATTTGGAAGTGAATGTTCTTATAGAATTGGCTGTTAGGAATATAAGGAATTTGAAAGTTCCCTCAAAAACCTGTTATTGTCTTATTAATCTAAATACCTTCTCGTATCAGATTCGCACAAGATAGAATACCTAACTTCAACGCCTGACATTGAACAAAAGTCAATTCACAAAATCGGATTTCCTCACTTAAAAAGAATGACTCCAGCATAATATCTGGAGTCATTCTTCTTTTTACTAGATTTATTCATCCCTCCGAGCAGCAGGAAACACCTTGGAACGCGTCAAAAACCGCACTCCCTCGGGTCCTTCCAATGAAAACATGCCGCCTCTTCCTTCTACAACATCAATAATTAATTGGGTATGTTTCCAGTATTCATACTGAGCTTCACTCATATAGAAAGGACAACCCCCTATTTCTCCCAGCTTCACATCGTGATTCCCTATCAAGAGCTCACCTTCTGGATAACACATGGGGGAACTGCCGTCGCAGCATCCTCCTGATTGGTGAAATAGGAGCGGACCATGCTTTTGCTTCAGACGTTCAATCAGTGCCAGTGCTTCGTCAGTTGCGAGAACTTTTGCTACCGCATCCATCTTAGAAGAAGCCTAACGCCTGATCGCTGTAACTAACCAGCACGTTTTTGGTTTGCTGATAGTGAGAGAGCATCATTTTGTGGTTTTCTCTTCCAATACCAGAGTTTTTGTATCCACCAAATGCGGCATGTGCTGGATACGCATGGTAGCAGTTCGTCCATACACGTCCTGCCTGAATGGAGCGGCCCATGCGGTATGCCTGATTCATGTCTCTGCTCCATACACCTGCTCCCAAACCATAAAGTGTATCATTGGCGATCGCAAGTGCTTCTTCAGTATCTGTAAAGGTCGTCACACTGACAACCGGGCCGAATATTTCCTCTTGGAAAATTCTCATCCGGTTATGTCCTTTGAACACGGTTGGTTTCACGTAGTAGCCACCAGCCAGATCATCGGCTAGGAAGTTACGCTCTCCTCCGATCAAGCATTCAGCACCTTCCTGTTTACCTATATCCAGATAGGAAAGGATTTTTTCCAGTTGTTCTGAGGATGCCTGTGCTCCAATCATTGTTGTTGTATCTAGTGGATTGCCTTGTTTAATTGCTTCTACACGAGCCAAGGCACGCTCCATGAATGTGTCATAGATCGATTCGTGGATGAGAGCTCGAGATGGGCACGTGCAAACCTCACCTTGGTTCAATGCAAAGAGCACAAAGCCCTCAATAGCTTTATTAAAGAATGCATCATCTTTTGCACACACATCTTCAAAGAAGATATTAGGAGACTTACCACCCAGCTCCAGCGTTACAGGAATAATATTTTGCGATGCATATTGCATAATCAATCGACCAGTTGTGGTCTCGCCTGTAAAAGCAATCTTGGCAATTCGATTACTTTGAGCTAGTGGCTTACCTGCTTCCAGTCCGAAACCGTTCACCACGTTAACCACACCTGGAGGAATTAAATCGCCAATTAATTCCATTAACAGCATAATGGAAGCAGGGGTTTGCTCTGCTGGTTTTAACACGACACAATTTCCTGCAGCTAGTGCTGGCGCCAGCTTCCATGTTGCCATAAGCAGAGGGAAGTTCCATGGAATAATTTGACCGACAACACCTAATGGCTCATGGAAATGGTACGCTACAGTGTCGTCATCCACCTGACTGAGCGATCCTTCCTGTGAACGAATGCACCCTGCAAAATAGCGGAAATGATCAATAGCGAGCGGAATATCTGCTGCCATCGTCTCACGTACTGGTTTTCCGTTTTCCCACGTTTCTGCTACGGCCAGCATTTCCAAATTTTCCTGCATTCGATCTGCAATACAATTTAACATATTCGCTCGTTCCGTAGCTGATGTTCGTCCCCACGCTTCCTTGGCTTCATGTGCTGCATCCAGTGCCAATTCAATATCTTCTTCTGTAGAGCGGGCTACTTCGCAAAACGCTTTTCCTGTAACAGGAGTTACATTTTCAAAGTATCCTCCCTTAACAGGAGCCACCCATTTGCCTCCGATGTAATTGTCGTAGCGGGTCTTGAATGAAACTATGGCTTCTGACTGATTAGGTGCGGCATAAATCATATTCAGATCCTCCCCTTCTCATTTAGACGTACTACTTTACCATATGACCATTGCAGAAAAATAGAAGAAAAAACAGCATATCTCTTTTATGTAGAGATATGCTGCTTTTGACATTATTCGTTATTCTCTATTCTTTTTCCTAACTCTACTAACCATTTTTCGCAATTTATTACAATCGGATGTTCTGGAAAAGAAATGCTTTTTGCACAAACTGCCATTTTATAGCCTGGATCAACCTGATATTCCCTACAGCGAATTCCTGTATCGCGTCCATTTTCGTGTACTTCATGTATGTCCGAGCTAGAACCTAATTGTATGGTAAAGGATGACAGCTTGTATGATATTCCCTTACCAACGTACTTGATATAGCTCTCTTTACATGCCCAGTATCGAAAAAAAATAGCTTCCTGATGGTTTTCTGGCTGAAGCAATAACTGTTTTTGTTCTTCCGCAGAAAAAAATCTGTCTGCCAGGCGAAGCTGGATTTTCTTACACTGTTGAACGTCGACTCCAATTGAATCATGGAACGTACCAACAAAGATCCATTCACCAGAATGAGAGAGATTAAATGAAAAACCATTCATGCTATCGTTCGTCACAAATGGTTTCCCATACTCATTGGTTGAGATTCCTATCTGTTCGAACGGAATATGTAAGGTCTGCCGAATCAAATCTCGAACAAACACATCCGCTATTAATGTTCTAACCTGATCAGCTCGATTACTGTATCTGGCAACCTTCTTCTGTCTTTCAAGTGGAAGAATGGTGAGTAAAGTGTGGAGCACGCTTGGGTCGAGAGCAGATGACTTGATATGCATGGCATATATTTTCACGACAAGTCCTTCCTCTCCTCACCCGCCTTCTTAGCAATGATGCGATATACCTCTTGCAAGGCACCAGTTACAATATTTCCATTGCGTTGTGCAAATACAGGAGGACCCCAAATAAGAAGGGATTGTTCTGGTAAGGTTTCCTCACTTTTTACAGGTAAATTCAGTAGAGAGTCGGGAATCTTTGTTTGAAAATATGTACCGTTATCTACAGATCTGCGTAGAAAAATAGAACCTTCATGTTGGTCCTTCCTCACTTCTTCTCGAGGCGCTGTTCGTTCCATTTCAGAAGAGGTTACAAAAGGAAAAGCCGTCGAATTTTGCCCTTCTGTTGGCAAAGAATAATGGGAAGGTAGCCATTTCCGCTGAAACTGATCTACTACTTCTCTTTGGTCCATGCCTAACATAGAAAAAAACACAAGAGGATTATCTTCCATCTCAACAAGCAGTTGATAATACAAGGCAAATATATGTTTACATGGGACTGCCTGATCAAGACAGCTACACGTCTTTCTACCTGCAAGCAAGTTGTCAGGTAAAATAGAGATCCCTAGTGATGTAAGGTCTTCATACAGCTCCTTGGAAAAGTGACCATTCATCAGCTGAGCTAGATACAATGGTTCGTCTAGCAATACCTGCATACTCATCTGTCTTTGTTCGGTTGTAACAAGTTTTGGATTGTATTGCACCAAATAGGTGTTGCTATTTGATCCTGTAACCTGTGCAGTTATCCCTTGTTGGTCTGCCGTCCAGCCCCGAACACCACCATCTTTTGCTTTGGTACGACCTCGCTGATGACGTGCCGTTCCCCCCGCTTCGCGAATCAGCTCCTTAAACCGGGAGGCTAGAGCTGGTGCGATATTATTCGACTCTATATTCACAGCAGCTCCTCCTCTTCCTGATACAGCAGATCTTCACGCAGTGCAAATATGGATTGAAGCTCACCTGCTGATAATTCGGTCATCCACTGTTCACCAGAATGGATGATTTGTTCTGCCAGCTCTTTTTTGGATTCGATAATCTGATCAATTCGTTCTTCCAGTGTTCCTTGACAAATCAAGCGGTGGACGTGGACATTCTTCTTCTGACCAATTCGATAAGCCCGGTCTGTTGCCTGATTTTCTACTGCCGGATTCCACCAGCGATCATAATGAATAACATGATTGGCCCGAGTCAGATTAAGCCCTACTCCTCCAGCTTTCAATGACAAAATAAATATACGTGGACCCGAATTCGTCTGAAAACGATCAATCATTTCATCTCGGGCCTGTTTTGTTACACCTCCATGTAAAAACAGGACCTCTTCGTTACAGACAGTGGACAAATGCTGTTGAAGTAACCTACCCATCTCTACATACTGGGTAAAAATTAGAACAGCTTCCTCCTGCTCCATGATTTCTTGCACGAGTTGTGTCACTCGCTTCACTTTTCCTGAGCGTTGTTCGATCTGGTCTGCCTGCTGATGCAAATAAAGAACTGGATGATCACATACTTGCTTCAGATGCGTTAAGGTAGCCAGAACAAGACCTCGACGATGCATACCAGTTGCACCCTGGATCTTATCCATCATTTCTTGAACAACACGCTGATAAAGCACAGCCTGTTCCTTAGTCAAAGAACAATACGTTTTACTCTCGATTTTTTCTGGTAAGTCAGCGATAATGGCCGGATCGGTTTTTAGACGGCGCAAAATAAATGGATAAACAAGCTTTCTCAGTGCTTCACTGCGCCCTTGTTCCTGATACCGTTCGATTGGTATCGTAAAATGACTTCGGAAATGGGCGAGTGACCCTAGATAATTCGGATTCAAAAACTGGAAGATCGACCACAATTCACTTAGTCTATTTTCAATCGGCGTACCCGTCATCGCAACACGATACGTAGCTTCCGTTTTCATCGCACTTTTTGCCTGCTTACTTTTGCTGTTTTTAATGTTTTGCGCTTCATCGAGGACCAAGTATGACCACTTGATCCTGCGCAAGTCATCCGCATCCCGATTTAGTAATGCATAAGAAGTAAGGATTACGTCGTGTTCCTTCACCTTATCCTCAAGGGCTTTGTCATGCAATCGATCAGGACCATGATGCGTGTAAACCCGTAACTGAGGGGCAAACTTATCAATTTCCTTGTCCCAGTTATTTAACAGGGAGGTTGGACATACAATTAAAGCTGGCTGATCCAATTTTTCCGATGCTAAAACCGTAATCATCTGAAGGGTTTTCCCTAGACCCATATCATCTGCTAAACAGACTCCGAAGCCCATTTTTGTCAGTGCTTTTAACCAGGTATAACCTCTTTCCTGATAGGGACGCAGGATTCCTTTCAGAACAGTAGGCGTAGGGTACATCTCATGAACATCCTGTAATGTACCGCTGAGTAAATGGTGCAGATTTTCAGGTACCTCAAAGTCAACAATCGGCAAAGCATCTAATTCACTCGATGTTTCCATATCTGCCATCAGATATAACAAATCGTGTAGGGAGAGATCCTCCTCCTTATGCTCGGTTAAATACGGAAGGATCTTAGCTAATGCCTGATGATCTACCTCTACCCATTCCCCGCGTATCATGACTAACGGTGATTGAGAAGTAGCGATTTTCTTCAAGTCGTCCATAGATATTTCCTGATTACCTAATGCAGCTCTCACATCAAACTGTAGCAACTCTTCAAATCCAAAACGGGTCACGTCTCCAGACTGCTTAGAGTCAGATATCGCTTTCCAATCCTTCACACGCAGTTTGATTCCGAGTGATTTGCGACTCTTCTGCATCCACCATGAAGGTAACTGAATCCCAAATCCAGCTGTTTGTAAGCTAGGCACAAGCTCCTTAAGAAAATAAAAGGCTTCGCTCGAAGTCATTGAGAGTTGCCATGGTAGTTCTTTTGCTAATTCATCTGCTAACTGCGGTACATATAGGGATGCTTTTCCCAATTGTTCCAGCAGGAAAAATTGAGCACGGGGAAGTAAGGAGCCAAAATACTGGGCAGCAGAATCTGTTCCTAACCAAATATCTCTTGCATTGATATAGTGACCAGGATCAGTGATCGGTTGTAAGCAAATATGAAGAAGCCACTCTGCTTCAGGAAGCTGCAATTCCGTAAGATTCTCCATCGCTGGAGGCTGTAGCTGTAAAAAAAGTCGCATCGGGATATGTCCAACAAAATCCCGCTCGTTGCGCAATTCTCCACGAGTCCACTTATCAATATGTTGCTTGAAGCCTTGCAATTCTTTGGTTAAGCCTTCTATTGATGCCGTATTTTTTACGAGTAAACCTTGTAGCCATTGTAAAGGGGTATCCAGCCGCTTTTTCTGTAAAAGCCGTGCGTACTCGCCTGTTTCCTTGTACAACCACTTGATAAAGGTTACTTCAATTGATTGCAGTAAAAACTCGTGCAGAATGTTAAATGGATCGGTATTCATTTCATTGCCTGTTTTTAATGGATCATAAGCGCGGCTTATGGCTGGCATGGAGCTGGCTAAGTGGTTAAATTGATTCTTTTCTTCCTCCCTGCTCAAATCCACATCCCAATAAGCTGTTGCTTCCGAATATCCGTAGCGCTTACCTTTTACCAGAGCAACTGATGGTTTAAATCTGGAATGTTCGAGAAGATACAAGGCAAACATGGAAGCTTTTTGCCAATATCTAAGCGTATCAGAAGCGAACACCTGACTAGAAATGGAATGATCCATGTTCGTTTTCAACAAAAATGGTAATGCATCTGCAAGCGGTACCAATAAGCCACTTATTTGAGCAGACATTAACTTTGGTTTGTTAGAAGGATAAAATTCACCCTGATCAAACCAGTAAGGTACCTGAAACGAGCGTGTCCCAACCTTGCTTGCTGTGCTAATTAATCGCCGTTCTTCATCATCTAGTTGATCTATCCACAAACTGACAGGTACAACTTCGCCGCCCTGTAAACAAAAAAGAAAAAAAGCATCTGGCAACCAGATACCGTGCAAAGTCGTCATGATGCCCTCCAGCGTTTTTGGTAAAAGGGTTAACCATTGATGTGGTTAACCCTTTCTCTTCTGTTCTGGAATACGTTTATCACAAGCCCTACCAGTAAGACTTTGGTTAGAACTAGCTATACATTTTTTCACGAAGCTGTTTCACTTCTTCGCTCTCCAGATATTCATCGTACGTCATTAACTTGTCAATAATACCATTTGGTGTGATTTCAATAATGCGATTCGCAATGGTATGCACGAACTGATGGTCATGGGATACGAACATCATTGTACCGTCAAATTCCATCAATCCATTATTTAGTGCTGTAATGGATTCGAGATCCAAGTGGTTGGTTGGCTCATCGAACAATAGGACATTGGCACCTGGCATCATCGCTTTGGATAGCATGCAGCGTACTTTTTCTCCCCCGGACAATACGTTAGCTTTTTTCAATGCCTCTTCACCGGAGAATAACATTCTGCCTAAGAAACCACGTAAGAATGTCTCATCCTGATCTTTAGAGTATTGACGTAGCCAATCAACAAGTGTCAGATTGCAACCATCAAAATAAGCAGAGTTATCTTTCGGGAAGTATGCTTGAGTTGTTGTTACACCCCATGCGTAAGAACCGCTGTCTGCTTCCAACTCTCCCATTAAGACCTGGAACAAAGTTGTTTTTGGCAATCCGTTCGGACCAACCAAAGCAATTTTATCTCCTTTGTTCACGATCATATGAAGGTTGTCAATTACTTTTTCACCATCAATTGACTTTGTTAAACCTGTAATTTCTAAAATATTTTTTCCGGCTTCCCGCTCAGGTTTAAAGTTAATGAACGGATAACGACGGCTGGAAGGTCTAATGTCATCCAGTGTAATTTTATCCAACGTCTTTTTACGGGATGTTGCTTGTTTGGACTTGGAAGCATTGGCAGAGAAGCGTGCGATAAAGCTCTCCAATTCCTTGATTTTTTCTTCTTTTTTCTTGTTTTGCTCTCTCATCAATTTAAGAGCCAATTGGCTGGACTCATACCAGAAGTCATAGTTACCCACATACATTTGGATCTTACCAAAGTCAATGTCAGCAATATGAGTACATACTTGGTTCAGGAAGTGACGGTCATGCGATACCACGATTACGGTATTCTCATAGTTAGCCAAGAAATTCTCTAACCATCGAATCGATTCGATGTCCAAGTGGTTGGTAGGCTCATCGAGAAGCAGGTTGTCAGGATTTCCAAACAGTGCTTGTGCAAGGAGTACACGTACCTTTTGGCTGCCATCTAGTTCCTTCATTTTTTTCTCGTGCAAATCTGTCTCAATGCCAAGACCGATCAGAAGAGATGCAGCATCAGATTCAGCTTGCCATCCGTTAAGATCTTCGAATTCGCCTTCCAGTTCAGATGCACGCATACCATCTTCTTCAGAGAAGTCTTCTTTCATATATAGAGCATTTTTTTCTTCCATAATTTCAAAAAGTCTGCTGTGACCCATCATAACAGTCTTCAGTACTTCTACTTCATCAAATTCATAATGGTTTTGCTTCAATACAGCCATACGTTCGCCTGGAGTCATGTGAACATCACCATTATTTGGTTCGATTTCGCCAGACAGGATTTTCAAGAATGTTGACTTTCCTGCTCCATTTGCTCCAATCAAGCCGTAGCAATTACCCGGCGTAAACTTGATTGTTACGTCTTCAAACAACGCTCGTTTACCGTAGCGCAGGGTAACACCATTTGTACTTATCATCTAATCTCATCCTTTATCGATACATTTATCGTCCTCAAACGTATATTTTATCACATTTCAAAACAAAAATTAACCCCTTGCCTTTTTGGACAAGGGGTAATTTCCAATTATTCTTTCTCAAAGATTAATTTGCTTACTTCATAAGCGCTGGAGAAAGAGAGTTCAGAGAGTTGTCCTTGACCCTCACACCAATCACCAGCAAAGAAGAGATTGCGGTAATCCGTACTAGATACTGGCATTGGTTTCTGACTCATTGTCCATTTAATCTCCTGAACGACGGCTTTTACAGAAACACGTGGAACCACAAGCTTATCACGCCAGCCTGGAAAGTGTTTATCGTATAGTTTTTCCACTTTTTCTTTATATTGATCCACAATTTCTTTATTACCCACTTCATCCTGGCGTAAATATGCCGTTGCCTGGAGAAGTTGACCACCTTCTGGTACACAGGTAGTATCGTAGTGGGAAATGTCGGTAATAAACATATTTTCTTTTTTATCGTACACATAGGTAAATGGTACATCGATTTTTTTAGACAATCCGATATCATATACCAGTACTACACTTGGCTTATAAGCCGCGTAGTGGGAAACAAGATGATCAATTTTCGTTTCCTTGAAAATCTTCACCATCTCTTTAGGAGGGATTGCGAAAATAAATTCGTCCCCTTCAATTGTCGTCTCTCCGGCATGAACTGCCTTGATTCGGTCATTCTCCCACGTAATGCTGTCTACTTTTGTTTTCGTCATAATCTCAGCATGATTTTCATCCATAACTCGAACGAATTCACTTATGAGAGCCTGCCAACCTCCACCAATGTAAGCTACAGGTTTATTAGTGGCGAATAAACGACGATAGTAGGTAAAAAACACATCAGATGGAATTTTTTCTGGTTCCTTGGTGAAAAAATTGGAAGATGCAAGCGTTAACATCATTTCTTTTACATCTTCATTAACATTTTGATTCTCCATCCATTTCGCAATGGACATGTGCGAATGACCTGTTTCCATTTTTAGCATAGTTTTTAATATTTCAAAGGTAAACGCAATTTTATCGAAACCCTTCAACACCTTGGTACGGAATAAACCTACGATATTGGCAGGCATACTGGTAAGTTGGTTACCGATATCATATTTTGCTTTATCCGGATCAAAATCTTGCCAGTCAATATGTAACCCCAATTTATCCTCAAAGGTACGTAAAACAGAAGAGTCTCTTGCGTAGATTGCATGTGCACCAAAATTAAAGTTAAAACCTTTGATCGACAGTGTAACGGCACGTCCTCCAAGCATTCCGCGTTCTAGTAGTGCTACTTTCTTCCCTTTACTAGAAAGCAATGCACCGGCAGATAAACCAGCCAGGCCTCCGCCTACAATGACAACATCAAATTTTTCAGCCATAATCGAGATCCCCTTTGTGTGTTTCTCTGTTGAATAGTTAATATCAGTTTGAATGTTATGAATTTTTATAGTACAAGTGAAATATTAGTGAAAACTCAAATCGATTTTACCATGAGGGCATTTCTTTTGAAACAGGAAAGTGAACTTATTTACAGTTTTAGACTTAGTACATTAATTGTATCAGATTGAAAAAAAGCTATTCTTAAAAACCCCTTATACCCATCCCACTAAAAAATAGGACAAGCATAGGGGGTTAATTTTAACTTGAGATGATCTCAACACATCTCGTGCAATGTAAGTGGGTTGAAATACTTATTGAGCACAAGAAAATGTCTTTCACTTGCATTTTTCTAACGCCATTTGTAAACGTTCCCGATGAATCCATAAAGGTTTACGAAGTCCCATATATTCACAATATCTTCTGATGCCAGCTCGTTTACTAAATCCGTCACTGTCTCACGAATGCTTCCCATCATGCTTGGATCTGAGTCAATATCTTGGACACAAAAAAGTTAAGTGCTAGGATGCGTTTCTCAGCAAATCTTCTACTGCTTGTGGTGTTTTGTACCCTAAACCTCCATGTATCCGTTTGCGATTGTATAAGCCTTCTATATATGTAAAAAGCGCAAGCTTTGCTGACTTATAATCTATGTACTTCACATGGTGTACTTCTTCTTTTTTCAGTATGGCATGAAAGGACTCAATGCAGGCATTATCGTAGGAGCACCCCTTTTTGCTAAATGAGTGAATCATGTGGAATTCCTCAACATGCTGTGCGAAATCTTGACTTGTGTACTGTGTACCTAAATCGGTATGAAGAATGAAACCCTTTGCGGGTTTTTGAGTGACGTATGCATTCTCTAACACATGTAAAACTAACCCTACTGTCATATTCTGAGAAAAAGAGTATCCAACGATTTTCTTTGAATGTAGATCAAGAACGGGTGCCAAATAGCACCATCCATCTCGAAGAGTATGGATATATGTAATATCTGCTACCCATTTCTCGTTAATAGATGTTGTTGTAAAGTCTTGATCTAGTATATTAGGTCTTTCTATTACTCTATCTTTACTTGATTGCGGGCGGAATTTCTTCCTTGTAATTAATCGAATGTCCGCCTTTTTCATAAGTCGCTGAGTTCTCTTCAAACTAATAGAAATACCTTCACTTCTTAGCAGAAAATGAATTTTTGGAGCACCATAACGTCCCTTAGAGGTAAAGCTAACTTGTACGAACAGTATAATTGACAACAAAAGTTTTATTTATCGGGTCTTCGGATAAAAGGGTGGAAATTACTATTAGAAACATAACAACATTTTAAGTGTGAAATCGGATTATGTAGTGGAAACGCCTTTTAAAATTAAGTTTAGAAATTAATATTTAGGAATATTACCCAAGGATAATTGAATACTTAAACTGTACTATGTTGAGAACATCATAATTCAAAGAATGGATATTGACCCTCACACCATGTCATACTTTAATATGGCTATAACGTAGTAATTTAGGAGGGCAGATTAATATGAAAATAGGCGAATTATCAATAAAAACCGGAGTCAGCATCCGATCAATTCGATATTATGAGGAAAAAAATTTAATTTATCCAAAGCGATTAGAAAATGGATATCGTGTATATGGCGAGGAGGATGTGGAGCGTGTAAAAGCAGTTCAACTTTTCTTAGATTTAGGTTTAAATACTGAGGAGATCTTTCCTGTTATATCCTGTGGATCTCTTCATCCCATAGATAATAACTCCAGCTGTGCTTCCTCTGCACTTTCTCTATACAGGGAAAAATTAGAGAAAACTCGTGAACAAATAAGAAATTTACAGGAAGTTGAAGCAAAGTTAGAAAACCTAATTAAATTTTGGACCAAGGTGGAAAATCAAGGTAAAGGTAGTGACATAAAATGAATTACCGTATTTTTATTTTAGTAATAGGTACTTTCATTATTGGTACAGATGATTTTGTCATTGCCGGTATATTACCAAGCATTGCAGACGATATGAATGTCTCTATTGCCGTGGCAGGCCAATTAGTTACTGCGTTTGCAATCGCATACGCAATTGGTGCACCTGTTTTAGGAACGATAACAATTAATATGCCTTTAAAAGCACTATTGGTATTGTCCATGCTAGTTTTTACAATTGCTAATGGTCTTTCTATAATAGTAACTTCTTTTGAATGGTTATTTGTCACAAGGATAATGGCTGCCTTGGCTGCAGCTTTATTTACTCCTTTGGCTATGGCGGCATCAGCAAGTTTAGTCCCTGTTACTATGCGTGGGAGAGCTTTGTCCTTTATAATCGCCGGGATTACCGTGGGACTAATAGTAGGCGCGCCTATTGGAACCTGGGTTGGAAATGCGATATCTTGGCGTTATTCCTTTGCACTTGTTTCCTTGGTATCTTTAATCACTACAATTGGTGTATTAATACTTTTACCAAAAATTGAACGGGAAGCTTTTATAAGTATAAAAGAACGTTTGAAAAGCTTTAATAAAACAATATTGTTAACCTTAAGTGTTAGCATTATTGCTACAACTGGTGGCTTTATGACTTACACTTATATAGCCCCTATAATAACAGCAATCACTAATATTGAAAATATTAGTATCTTCTTACTGTTGTTTGGAATAGGTGCCCTTTTTGGTAATCTCGTTGGAGGCTATTTCACAGATCGTATAGGTGCCCCTAAAACACTCATGTTATCTCTTGCTGGATTTGGGATTCTATTAATAGCTTTCTCAGTGTTAACGTTGTTAAACCCATCTACATTGACAATTGTTCTAGTTTCTCTTGTTGCTTTGTTATGGGGAATTCCTGGTTTTGGTATGAATCCAGCACTAAATTCCTACCTGATTTCATTAAACCCTAATCAGGCTTCAATGATTCTCTCTTTCAGTGCATCGGCTTTATACTTGGGAATCGGTTTAGGAGCTGTAATAGGGGGAGGAGTAATAAGTATAGGTTCTATAGATTATGTAGGTTTAGTAAGCGGTATACTTGTCGGCATTGCACTTGTGGTGTTTATTGTTGTACAACAATTTTTTGCAAAAAAACAACAGGCTTAAATTTTAGGAATTGGATTTCCCATTATTGTTTTGGAACAGATTTTTATTAAAAAATCGATATTTTACCAGTTTTTAAAGCTTGTTTGATAAAGGAGAAAGTAGCATGTCCGACTTATTATTCTTACCTAACCTCACTACAATTGAAGTACCACAAGAAAATGAATCCGATATGCTCTTTAAGGTTGAAACCGTTTGTGCACCTGAACGTTGTCCTGAATGTAGCTTTGATAAATTATACAAACATGGAACACGGAAACAAATTATTATGGATTTGCCCATTCGATGAAAGGCGAAAAAGGTACAAACAACGCCGCTGATTTTACGGGAAGTGGTTTCACAGCAAAAATGGGAAATCAGAACATCGCAGTAAAAATTGATAAAATAGCTGACGTTTCTGGAGAAGTCCAGAACGGTAATATATGCATGGTAAGACTTAAGGAAGGAAGTAACTCGCATTATGTAATCGTGGACGGATGGAATTCCTCGGTTTCGGGTTTTGACAGATATCTTGTTGCCGACCAGGACGGCGGCACTCAGAAAACGCTAGCTGATACAATGAAAAAAAGAGGATTCACGGTTGATGCTTCAGTCATTACTGAAAAATATAAACTTAGCTAATACATTAGCCGAGGACATTGATATGGACTGCACCTCCAATTGTTAGGTGTGTCTAACAATTGGGGTGCAGTCCATTTAAATTGGCGGGTTTGCTATATCCATGTTCCTGTTTCCTCTAGGTAAAAAATTCGGGTACACCCTTTTAACCTACCAGGTAATAAACGGTTGTGAGCCTGGAGGTGAGTGATCAATCAACTGATAGATCGGATAGGCGTACGCGACGATGATTAAAAATGCCGCAATACCTAGCCATAGAGACCAGCGTTCCAAGATTTTTGGAGTTCGTTCTTCTGCATCCTGCGTTTCCGAAATGGGGTACTCCTCTTCTCCTTTTGGCGCATAGAAAACGAGATACACGATGATACCAACCAGTAGTACCCCTGCAAAGAATAAGACAGCTCCGCCCATTCCCATCAAGGCTTGTGGACGAATCCAGCTTAATGCTTCTGGATGATCAAAATATGTGGTGTAATCAGTACGTCTTGGAACTCCTTGCAAACCCAAATAGTGCATGGCACCAGACATGATAGCCATTCCGAATGTCCACATGACCGCTTGTAAAATGGCAACTCTGTGTAGAGCTTTTGTCATAATCCGCCCTGTAAGCGATGGAATCAACCAATAGCTGATACCAAAGAACGTTAAGGCTATACTCGTACCTACTGTAAGATGGAAATGCCCCGTAACCCAGATTGTGTTATGAACAACTGCGTTCATCTGGTTACTTGCGTTGATAATTCCACCAGCTCCTGCAGGAATAAATGCTAGCATACCTAACATTGGACCAAAGAAGCGTGCGTCATTCCAAGGTAGTTTTTTAAACCAGCCGAACAGCCCTTTCGCTCCTTTTTTTCTACCTGTTGTCTCAAATACTGCGAAAAGTGAAAATGCGGTCATAAGAGAAGGAAGCACTACAGTAAGAGTCAAAATTACGTGCAACAATTTCCATTTATCTGATATTCCAGGCTCCATTAATTGATGATGGAATCCAACGGGGATTGAAAACAGGATTAATAGAATAAAGGAGAGACGAGCCAGTGAAGCACTAAAGATTTTGCCACCGATTATCTTCGGAATGTTCACATACCAGCAAACATAAGCTGGCATTAACCAGAAATAAACGAGTGGATGACCGAAATACCAGAACAGAGTACGGCTCAAAAGAACGTTAACATCTGGAACCAAACCAAGTGACCATGGAATCAGTTGTAGCAAAACTTCTGCAGCTACTCCTAGCGTAGCGATTTGCCACAGAATCATAGTTGCAACTGCCATGTATTGGAAGAGTGGCGATGTTTTTCCTAGATTTTGTTTTCTCCAGTTTATATAGTTATTAAAAATCGCATAGCCACCAAACCAGCTACCTACTACAAGTAAGGCAGCACCAATATAGAAAAACGGAGAAGCTTTCATTGGAGCATAAAACGTATAAAGGACATTGGACGTATTCGCTAAAATCGCAATTGTGGCCATTACCGTACCAATTGTCATCAGATACCAACCGATCCAGCCTAATTTACGTGCCATCGGTGACAAGCTACCACCTGACGTTCTCGCACATCCCGATAAGAAAAATCCGACAATAAAGAATGTTGTAAAAACTAGGCCCAGTAATACACCGTGCGCTGTTAAAATCTGATAATAATTAAGCCAGGAAGGTAATGTCATAATGCCCCCTCTTACCAATCCCTGTAACAAGCCACACAAAATGGCGATCGCAAAACCAATGTAAGCTACGTATATGTGAACCAGAGAAAGTTTGGCGCTAGCCCGGTCAACCTTGACCTTTGGTTCATTCTTCTGGCTGTTATCCATGTCAGAAAATGCAGGCGTCTCTCTTCTTTCTACATGCAATGCCATCAACATCACTACCCTTCTTTATTACTTCACAATAATTGTGGCAGCCATAATTTGATGTCCAGAGCCACAATATTCATTACAAATGATGAGATAAGTTCCTGGTTCATCGAATGTATGAGTCACTTCACTGATGTGTCCTGGCAATACCATGATGTTTACATTTGTTTTAGGGATTTGAAAGCCATGCACAACATCTTTACTGGTTACAATAAATTTAACTTTTGCTCCCACAGGAACTTCAACTTGGTTAGGTTGGAAAGCAAACACCATCGAGCTCATCACCAGATCGTACTCATTTTCACCTGTTTCATGTAAGCCGGGATTATCAAACGGTGCTGTCTCATCTACTTTGTTCGGATCAATCATTTTCATATGGCTGGGTGGCATCATCCCCATTGCATATGCGTTTACAGATAATACAACAAGAAATAAAACAAGCGTTGCTCCACCAACCATCAACCAGATTTTTTCAAATCGATGCAAATGCATACAAAACCCTCCCCTATTCCTTCTTGTCTCTAGGCCCTGTCTAAAAATATTTTAAATACGAATAACCAGGTTACCAAGATAAAACCACCTAGTAATAAAACCGAAGCAAAGGTACCTTTCAAGTTTTGTTCGGTCTCTTTGTGAGGCTTTTTTTCTTTTTTTGTTTGGCGCGAAAGTTCACTCATCCCTTATTCCTCCTTTTGACTCTGCTGTTTCCTTGAAGAAGCATTACTGGAAATCTTATCTAATGATTACGCTTAAATTAAAACATTCCAGTATTTGCTAATGATGTGATATTAATCACAATTAGCCCTTTAGGGCCATTCTATTTTTTGATTTGTCAATACTTAGACAAAATTCCGTTTATTTTGATTTTCTAGGTATCTTTTCGGCTATACGAGCTACAATTTCTCTGTTTTGGAAAATTTTATCTAGGTAAATATATTCAGTAGCAATAGAGTACGGGGTGAGCTATTCACCCTTCTTTTATTTACAAAGTAGAAGGTTTTACTCTTTATTTTTACTCATGTACACAGAAGGCATTACTTGTACGTGCTGTGTCATAACAAGATTTTATTATGGACACGCACATGTAGTTCTGCTCGTTTGGTAAAGCTTAACTGTAAACAATACCTAGAAGGAGGCCCTCTCATGTATCCGAAAGTTCCTTATCACGACAAGCAGAAAAAGACCACAGAAGAAATTCACACATTCCCACCGCAGCATCAAGATGTTCAACCAGGTACCGAGGCATTCATGGAACCTGTCCCTATTTTTGACAATCCTGCATACAAGGGAAGCGACAAATTAAAAGATAAAGTTGTTCTCATAACAGGTGGGGATAGCGGTATTGGACGTGCGACTTCGATTGCCTTTGCAAAAGAAGGTGCAAAGCTTGTCATTGTTTACTACAACGAACATGAAGACGCGAAGAAAACGAAAGAATATGTAGAAAAGTACGGAGGCATGTGTACTCTGATTGATGGGGACTTAAAAGAGGAGTCTTTTTGTAATTCGATTGTTAAACAGACAATTGATACCTACGGAAAACTGGATGTACTCGTCCTAAATCAAGCCGTGCAGTATCCTCAAAATAGTATTTTGGATATCAGCGCAGAACAGTTGGACCTTACTTTTAGAACGAATATTTATCCGATGTTCTATGTAACCAAGGCAGCTTTACCACATTTGCAGGCAGGAAGCTCTATTGTGTTAACCTCCTCCATTACTGCATACCAAGGTAACGTCACGTTAATTGATTACTCTGCAACAAAAGGAGCAGTTACCACCTTCACAAGATCCCTGTCCCAATCGCTTGCTTCGCAGGAAATCCGTGTAAATGCTGTCGCACCTGGTCCGATATGGACTCCGCTGATTCCTTCTTCTTTTCCCGCTGAGCATGTAAGTACATTTGGTGCTGACACACCTATGAAGCGTGCAGGACAGCCGTTTGAATTGGCCCCTGCTTATGTATATCTAGCATCCGATGATTCCCGATATGTTTCTGGACAGGTCATTCATGTAAATGGCGGAACAATTACAGAATCGTAGTGTTTAGTAGGATTGAAGCATATAAGAATAACTTCTATCGAAGAACCTGGTTCTTCCCTAGAGGGTGTTTTTTTCATGCGTATAAGAATTTCTATATATTCTTATACGTCAAATAGGCGGCCATATCTTTTTACAGATGTGACCGCCCTAAAAATGTTTATCCGGTTTATGGTAATTCATTCTACATGGCTGAAGTGAAATCATTTTCTCACAATAGGTAATAAAAAGATAATTTCTGAATTACTATTTTCATTCCCCAGAAAACGCTCGCTGTCATAGTACTCTATTTCATAGCTTTCATCTGGCTCTATGTACTCTGAATTTGGCAACCATTCATTATTGTAATAATCAAAGACTTTTTCAATATTATGTATCGTCCCTTGATAATAAATAGTCGCATACTTACTCTTTGGTATAATTTTTTGTACCATAGATCACAATCGTGTACCTTACCTATTTGAAAAATTGTCCTATCTCTTAAGATCAATCTTTTCCACTTGATCCTTCCATCTTACCTCTAATGTGACCGTGTCAGCTAAATCTAGATCGAATTGATCAGCATTTATTTCTGTAGCAGTATGAAAATTGAGAATTCCTACTAATGATTGAGGCTCACTGCTACTTAGTGTCCATTCTTTTCCCTTAAGGATATATTCAATCTTACCAATATCCGCTGTTTGTTTTACGGTTGTTTTCGTTCTATCCGTAATATATTGGATATACAAGGAAGCAAAATATGACTCTCTAACACTAGAAATTGTATATGTAGCGAACCATTCCTCTCCCTGACCAAAATATATGACAGTAGGCATTTCATCCGTCTTCTTACCTTCTCCACTTGTGCATCCAACTAAGAATACGAGAATCAAACATACAAATATAGAAATAGGTTTATTCATGATTAACCCCCCGAAAAATTATATTACTCATACTATTGTGAACTTACTTAAATCTAAAAGCAACTATTGTCAAAAATTCAATAGATAAAGTAACCGTACCTTCTTCATACATCCCTATCCACTATACTCTTCCTTGGTGAAATAAACGGCTGACTTTAGGGTCAACCCTTTATGGTAAGGGGAGGCGAATAGTTTTACCTTCCAGACTGCTTTTTTTCGCAGCATCAATCAGAATAGCTGTTTTTCTGGCCTCTTCTGCTGTAACTGGGGGCTCTTTTCCTAGTCGAATCGCTTCAAACATTTGATCATAGTAGTATTGATAGGAACCTATTTCAGAAACGACCTTTTCGATAATCATTTCATCATTTGAGATTGTTGCCAGTTGCCCATAGACATTTTCACCCTGTTCTTTTTCCCATTTATCCTTTGTCATGATCCTTGGATTTTGACCAGCAGGGACTTGCGCGTCAATGCCGTGCTTGATATAGCTACCTTTGTCCCCATGCACTTGCAATCGTGGCCCTGGATGTACTATAAGATTACTTGCATGCAAAACGACACGCAACCGCTCATATTGAAGAGTAACATGGAAAAAATCATCCGTTCTGGCGCCTGGACGCTGAGCCAATATATCGGCAGTGACAGTCTCTGGCATTCCAAACAGAACCAGCGCCTGATCAATCAGATGTGATCCTAAGTCATACAAGATGCCGGAACCTGGCACGTCATTCTCTCGCCAACGATCTCGAACAACCGGACGATACCGATCAAAATGTGATTCAAAGAGATACACATCTCCCAGACGACCTTCTCGAATCAAACGCTGAATGGTTAGAAAATCACTGTCATATCGTCTACTCTGATAGACGCTAAGTAGTGCCTTTGTCTCTTGTTGCAGGGCGATCAAGTCGTCTGCCTCCTGTACGGTCAGGACAAAAGGTTTTTCTACTACTACATGCACTCCCGCCTGCAGAACTTCTTTGGTCATTTCATAATGCATACCAGTAGGTGTCGTAATGATAACCAACTCAATTTGTGGATTATGTAGCATCTCCTTAACAGAGGACACTACCTGTACATCACCGATTGCGTGTCGTACCTTTTCCGGATTGGAAGAGACAACCGAGGCAATCTCGTAATACTCTGATGCCTGCAAATAAGGCACATGGAAGGTAACAGCAGAAGAACCAAAACCTACAATTCCAACTTTAATTTTTTGCATCATAATCCTCCCATTCAATCTTTCTTCCTCTTATCATAGTCGAAAACAAGAAGTATGCAAGAAAGATAAATATAAGAAAAAAGACTACTCTACCAAAAATTTGATTAATGATGGTAGCTTTATGCCGGTAAGGGACCTAGCCCCCCCACGGGTTCCCTCTCGATTTTGAGTCGCGACCACTATCCAGAAGATAGCGGAAGAGAAGTCAAGCAAAGAAAATATAAAACCCGCGAAAATCCTTGATATAACAAGGATTTTCGCGGGTTTTTTGTTTTTCCAAGCATAGCAAGGCTTCGGGGCATTACCCCAAAGCACCGCCACTTTTGGACGTTTGCGAGAACTCGTAGAGAACCGAAACAGAATAATCTCCTACCATCCTGAACCAGAATAAATTCCAGAATCAATAAGTCTACTATTCTGCAGTTTTGACCCCTTTTGGCAAAATTGCAGCCATTTCAGCGTGCGGTCTAGGGATTACGTGCACCGCAATCAGTTCGCCAATGCGCTCTGCCGTAGCCGCTCCTGCATCCGTCGCAGCCTTGACCGCTCCTACATCTCCGCGAACCATGACAGTAACAAGACCAGAGCCGATTCGCTCCTTGCCGATCAAGGTCACATTCGCTGCTTTTACCATGGCATCTGCTGCTTCAATCGCCCCTACCAGACCTCTAGTTTCAATCATCCCTAATGCGTCTGAGTTTGCCATAATAATATACCTCCTCAATCTGTATAAGTGATCGAATAACCGTTATCTTGCAGTTCTTCTAAACTGTGTTTCAAAAAATCTCATTACTTAGTTGCTCATGTCATCCGTATGGATTGGGCCCTAGTCTCCCATCACAATACCGGAAGTCTTTTTCTCCAGCATTGTTTTGATCAATTCCGCGATATGAGCACCCGCCTCAACTGCAGGGGTTCCGCCATCATGGATATTGGAGATGACAATACGCCGTGCCTCTGGCATACCTACTGTTGGCTTGTACGCGATATAGGCGCTCATAGATTCAGCGGTCACAAGACCTGGACGCTCACCGATTAACATGCAGACTACTTCTGGTTCCAACTCATCGCCAATTACATCCATGGCAGGTACACGGCAATTCTTGACGAATGGGATATTGCCTACTTCAAGTCCATACATCTTCAATCCCTGAGAGATCGCCGGAATAATGTCGCGCAGGTTCGCCTCGATTGCGGCGGAACTAAGTCCGTCACCAACCATTATTTGTACCTTTGCTTTTGGCTTCAGCTTCGCTTTAAACCTCGCGATGGTCTCCTCAGAAAATTGGCGTCCCAAATCCGGGCGAGTCAGATGCTCGTCCTTAGAACTGCAGCGGCTACTCACGGAGAACAGTCCCATCTCTTCCAGCATTTCCTCTGACACATCGGAGAACACAGCATCCATAGCAGCAGCATGATCACTGAGGAAGCGTAGCAGTGTGTTGGTACGGTAACGAGGACCCGTTCTCCACACGCCTAAACGTGCCTCCGTTTTTGCCTTAACGCGAAGATATTCCTCACGATTTGCAGGATGAGGGATGTCAAGCACCTTGCGGAAATCCACCTGCGACAGATCAGGAACGTATTCCTCAGAGTCAGAAGGAACCGCCTCGAGCATTACCGGATTGTCACTTTTTTGCGTTGACGTCATCTCAGAAACGACTTGTTTCACCAGTTCAATTAACTTATCTTCATTCATCTTATAGCCCTCCTTATTATTTCAGGAAAATTGATCCATCGCCAGCTAGCTCTGTCAGGACACCATTTTCGTCCATCAAGCCGCGTTTCATCATCCACTTATGGAATTCTGGGGCAGGCTTCCGTCTAGATAACTCGCGGAGAGCCGCATCATTGTGGAAGCTGGTATCCTGATAGGCCAGCATTACGTCGTCACCTACAGGCACACCCATATAAAAGTTCGCTCCAGCTGTGTTGAGGAGCATAGTTGCCATCTCCTGATCGTCCTGGGTAATAGAGGTGTGATTGGTGAAGCACGGAGCCATACCCATAGGTAGTCCCATCAACTTACCCATGAAATGGTCCTCCAGATTGGCGCGAATCATTTCTTTGCCGTCATACAGGGTCTCAGGACCGATGAAACCGGAAACATTGTTCACCATGAAAGGGTTGAAATAACGACCGAAGCCATAGGTCCGAGCTTCTAAAGTCATCTCGTCTACGCCCAAGTCTGCACCGATGGAAACCTCTGAACCCTGACCTGTCTCGAAGTACAGCAGATTAGGACCGACGCTGGTGCCGCGCTGCTTGGCCAATATATAGGCCTCCTCCACTAGCTTACGGTTCACACCGAAGTTGTCATTGGCTGCTTGAGTGCCCGCAATGGACTGGAAAATCATAGATAGAGGCGCCCCTTGCTCCATGGCCTTCATCTGGGTAGTCATGTGGGACAGGACCACCACTTGGGTAGGGATCTCGTTCTTGGACATAAAGTTGTACACACCATCCGCGATACGGCGTGTGCTCTCTACATTGTCTTCCACGGGATTGATGCCCAGACAGGCGTCACCACTACCGTATGACACACCCTCCATCAGTCCCATTACGATCGTTTCAGGGTCGTCGGTGGTACTATTGGTCTGACAGCGGAACGACAGGGTCCCACGTTGTCCAATGGCGGTGTTACAGCGGGTGACGACGTTGATCTTCCGGGCACCATAGACCAGGTCCATAGCGGACATGATCTTAGCCACAGCAGCTGCCACCTCACCGGTGAAGGCACGAGAACTTCGGATTAAATCCTCTTGTGTAGTTTTGTGACTAAGGATCCATTCTCGCAACTGGCCGATGGTCATGTTCTTCTTAGCTTCATATTGATGTCTGTTAAGTCCGTCGATGTTGACTCGAGTCACCTCATCCAACTCGTAGGGGATGATGGGATTCTCCGTCAAGTCTCCCACTGTCAGCTCGGACAGCACAATTTTTGCAGCTACACGTTCGGTGACCGATTCAGCAGCGATGCCCTGAAATCTGTCACCTGATTTAGGCTCGTTGGCCTTGGCTAAAACATCCTTGATATCGCGGAACTGAAAGGTCTTTCCATTTAGAGTTGTTTTCAATCTCATACTCATTACACCCTTCCTACTTTAATAATATTGTCACTCATCATACGGTTACAGCTTCACACTTTAGTTAAACACCAGTGTCTTGACGACGACAGGCAGCACCTTACCATCTGCAATCGGTTTTCCGATGTCGATATAATCACCGTTATCGACAAGTACACCGTCGATACATACGACATCCTTCTCATAATTGAGAAGAGCATAAAGCGTCTGGCCCAGCACCTTGGCCATGTCATGCTGTACGATGACAATCAGCGGATACTCCCGCTCAATCAGTTCCGCCATGCCCTGCAACAGTCCCCTTGCATACCTTTGCACTTCGGGAAAGCTCAAACTTTTCTTGCCCTCGATAGCAATGGCTACCCTCTGCATATCATTATCCAGCTTGAACCAGTCCAGCTTCTCCGAAATCGCTGCAGCCAACAATTGCGGATCAACACCTGCTTCATCCGCCAAGGCCAGCTTGAGAATGGGAATGTTTTTCAGCGGGAAGCTTTTTTCCGTATAAGTGATCGTGCTGCCACTTATTTCTGTTGTGTGCGAGCCTGCTCCGACCACCGTAGCGCGAATCGTCTCAACCGAACGGACCACAGTCATTTGTGTGAACAACGCTGAAGCCGCAATCGCCCTGCCGAGAAGAATACCAATATCTCCGTATCTGAACATATCACCTTCCGCTTCGTTGTAAATATAATCCGCTACTCCCCCGGAGAAAGAAATGCAGGCAATTTTTTGCTCCAATTTTAGCCCCTTATTCGTTATAATCTCCGGGTAAAACTCGCTTTGCGGACGGATGCCCACGCTTTCCTCCAGTAGATGTACCATTTCGAGTACCACCGGCTGCAGATCGGCGGGAGATACCTGCTGACCAAGCGACAGATCAAGCCCTTTCAACGCGATCAGTTTCTTGATCTTTGGAGCAATATAGGTGATCTGATGCGACTTCTGGTCAACTCTTATCAATCTCCCGCCGATATCCAGACAGCCGGTATCTAGCAAATCTGCACTGGAGAATACCGCCAGATTACTCGTTCCACCCCCAATATCAATGTTGACGATTGTTGTGGAATGCTCCTTGGAATAGGTATGCGCCCCCGCTCCCTTAGCGGAAATAATACTCTCCAAATCTGGGCCTGCCGTCGCAACAACAAAGTCCCCCGCGAAACCGCTCAAAGTGAGCAACGCCTCATTGGCGTTCTCCTTTCGTGCGGTTTCACCCGTAATAATTACTGCACCTGTCTGGATATCTTCTTTATTAATCCCGGCCTTCTGGTACTGTTCTTCTACAAAATGCTTGATTTTCACGGCATCTATTCTGTTATCCGCAAGCATCGGTGTAAAACAGATATCACTGCGAAACACAACTTCCTTATCCGTAATCACAACACGTGGAACGGTAAAGCTGGACGCCATGTTCTCAATATGAAGCTTGGAAAAAATTAGCTGAGTGGTCGAGGTTCCCATATCGATACCGACACTAAGCAGCTCCTCTTTCATCTTCCTTCCTCCTTCCTTCATCTTGGAATGATACAAGCTCAGCAATACAAAAGGCTTAACGTTTAACCCAATCCCGATAATCCGGGGTTGGAAACATTAAGCCTCATCGCTTGCAGAACTACAACATTGTAGCCTGATCCATTTAAAGTTTAAATGTAAATTTCGCAATCGTACCACTGGAATTGGAATCGATTTTCAACTTCCCTTTCAGCTTATCCTTTACATAACTATTCACAATGGACAATCCTAAGCTGTTGCACGAATTGTTCCGGGCGGTAAAGCCCTGTCCATCATCGGCTACATCAATTGTCACATATCCGTTCTCAAGCATCAGGCTCACGTTGATATTCCCGTCCAGCCGATTATCAAAGGCATGCTCATAGCTGTTTTGGATTAATTCATTGATGATTAGCGCAATCGCTACCGTGCGGTCACTGTCCAGATATATCGGCTGATTCTCGGTCATCTTCACCTGAATATTATTCCCGTTCACAAAGCAGCGCTGAATATTGGCACCGATGATTCGAGTCACCTCTAAGAGCTTCACCTTAGCCTCCATCTCCATGGAAAGAAGCTCATGAGTCGCGGCAATGGCCAGAACACGGCTTACGCTTTCGTTTAGGCTCTTTTTCGCTTCAGCACTCTTTACCTGCCGGCTTTGGATACGCAATACGGAAGCGACTGTCTGTAAATTATTTTTAACCCGATGGTGGATTTCACGTATCGCAACCGATTTGGAGACAATTTCAGCTTCCTTACGCTTGATTTCAGTAATATCCTGTAAAATGAGCACCAGGCGGAATTCACGTTCGTTGATGAGAAATCGCTTCACTCTGTAGTAGCGACCTCCGATCAGCATCTCCTTGCTCATGTGCAGCGAGACATTCTCCCCCTTCATGAGCTGGGAGAAACTAGTCCGATCATGGGAAAGATTATCATAATGCAGACCCTGAATATTCTCCCGATACCCAAACCGTTGGTAATAAATATCCGCCTGGCTGTTCTTCAGTTTAACAAAGCCATCATCATCAAAAAACAGGATCGCATCATCCAGTTGATTGATCACAGTCTCCTTAAATCGCAGTAGCGCAGACAGATTTATCGGGATTTCATCACCCTGATATGGCGATGTGGTGCCATCGAAATGCGATTGAATCTCCTCACTTACATTCCTCTCATAAATGACGACGCAGATGACGCGGTCATTATGCTCAATCGGGTAAACGGTCTGCCGCAAGAGATGATCTGCCTGGGTGGTGTAGGCGACCAGCCCCCGCGACATAATGCCTGTCTCCAGCGTACGTAGCACCCCCGGCTCATTTTCCCGCAGGGCTTTATCACTAACCAACGAATGCTTGTACATCGAGCGGCCGCCATCAGGTCTGCGATGATAAACCACGATGGCCTCATTGTCATACTTGGACAACACATCAATAAAAACATCGTAATCCCCATCCGAAGTTTCAAACGACTCCGCCACCTCAACGATCCGGTCCACCTCAGTATCAGATAGTTCAGTATGTAATCTGCACAGATGTCTAATTTGCGAATCAATCATAGGAAATGACAATGGTAGAAGCATTTTCAATCATTGGATATCGCCGATCCATGCTTAGTTTGCGAATCATCTGATAAGCTTCATTTTTGGAAAAACCATTTCCCTTCATTAGAATGCCCTTGGCTTTTTCGATAATCTTACGTACCTCCAGCATCTCACGAATATCCATTCTTGTATTAGGCACTTCACCGGCTATTACAGTTCTTCCATCCATGTGTTATGCACCTCGTTGTATGAAATATGTACTTTTGAATCTCGTTCTTTCCACCAACTGCCGGTGAGAAGCCGTTTATCCCTGAAAGTCAGCCTCCAGTTCTACCAGCCCAAAATTCTGGACGACAGACATATTAAAAATCTCGGAGGCCCCCGCTTCCTGCAAATAACTCCTCGCCTGTTCCATCTTCTCCTCAGACGGCGCCAGATCGGTATTGGTGACGATGCCGATTACCGACTTGGCAATAGCGGAGGCAATGCCGGGCGGTAAAAAGCTTTCATGCTTTGTGCAATTCAGCACAAGCGTAATGACATCGGTCTCCACAGTGATCACAAACAGCATTTTGTACAAATACCTGTTCTAAAAACATTCTTCCCGCATATCGATCGTTGGCTGAAAGTTTTCAATCATCTGTGATTTTTATCACTGATGACCTGTCCGTGTACTGACAAATAGTAGTACCTGCTTGCCGTCATATTCCTGTATTACTAACTGTTTCCCCGTTCTGTTCTTCCATTTCATTATCCTGCCAATGTTTAGAATAAAATGGAAAGGCTTTCAAAAAATAATAAAAAAAAAGCCGACAAAAAACCGAATCTCGATTTTTTAGCGGCTCCATTGCTCTCATTCTTGGATAACACGACTTTGTGTTACAAGATTTACTATATTTCAAGAGGTTAGTAATGTCAACAATCATTAATATAAAAACCAAGTGTTTATTTTGTTATTGATACAATTTGTTCAAAATTCCATCATTCCCGCTACAAATCTTATCAATGTGATCCAATCATTTGTCTACGCTTCATGTTTTGGTCATATATCTCAAAACCGCGCTAAACAAATGCCCGTAAATCAGATTCGAGTGGATAGAAGTGCAGAGTAGACAACATTTCTGGAGATTTACGAGCTTGTATTATGGCACCCGTTAGGGAGTTGAAGAAGTTTTTTAAAATGAAGCTTTGTTAGGTTGGATAATATATCGTCATACTTAATCGGGTTAATGTTTCTCCAGAATTATAATATGTGTGAGGTCTATCAGCCCTAAATCTAATTGAATCACCACTATTTAATTTATATTTACATTCACTGACACGAATAGTTACTTCTCCATCAAAAACAGTGATAAATTCCTCCGTTCCCTCTCTATGGGAATCAGAACTTAGTATCCCTTCTTTTTCAATTTCAACAGAGTAAACTTCAAAGCGTCTATCCTCTTGGAAGGGGAAGTAGGGATATACTCTATACCTTCCATTGTCTTCAGACAATACTTGAATTTCATTTCTTAAAACAACTTTAGTATCAGGCTGCGGATTATTTATTAGGGAAGTAAAGGAGATCTTTAATCCATTAGCTATTTTCCAAATAGTTGTAAGAGTTGGACTTGACTCTCCTCTTTCAATTTGCCCTATCATCGTTTTACTTACTCCACTTAATTGAGAGACCTTTTCCAAACTTAATTTTTCCTTCTCTCTGATAGCTTTTAAATTTCTTGCAAGAATAAGATGAATTTCCTCCATAAACTTCACTCCTATATCATGTACAACATAACGACCGTTATGTATAATAAAAAGTAAAACGTTATATTGTTCGTTTCAGACATTATAACACACTTCATAAAAGGGAGGTCCTAAAATGCCTTTATTTTCATTTTTGTTATTTGTTTTTATTACCAGTTTTACTCCAGGTCCCAACAATATCATGGCAATGGCGTTCGCGAATAAACATGGATTTAAGAAAACAATTAAATTTTGTTTAGGAGTAGGTGTCGGATTTTTTGTTATCACATTATTGTGTAGTTTTTTAAATATCATACTTACAAGTGTTATGCCAATAATTGAATTTCCTTTGACCATTTTTGGTGTAGGTTATATGTTATTTTTGGCTTTTAAAATACTTACCAGTAAAGATAATGACAGTGGAAATGATGAAGGTAATAGAAACTTTTTCTTAATAGGTATCTTGTTACAATTTGTTAATCCGAAAGGTATTCTTTTCGGGATTACAGTAGTAGCAACCTTCATTCTCCCCAATTACACTTCATATTTCAGCTACATTCTTTTCTCATTATTTTTAGGAATGGTTGGTTTAATGAGTACATTCAGTTGGAGTCTATTTGGTTCGATTTTTCAAAAGCTCTTATTACAATACAGACAACAGTTTAATATAATTATGGCAGTTTTATTGGTATATAGTGCTTTTTCAATTCTTGTCAAATAGAGTAAATAGTAGAAAGTTGTAATTGTAAAAGAAAAGAAGCGACTCAATTTGGTCGCTAATTTTGTTCTATTGAGTCACCTTCTTGTTTTAATCAAACTTGAGAGTTATTCAACTATTCTGCCCCTTTCACTCAATAAGAAAAAAACGAAATCACAGATGATTTCGGTTCATCATTTTTGTAAACGGTCAAACTTTTTTTCAAATCAGCTACTTTTTGAAACCACTCTTTCTCTTCTGGATCATCATTTGATAGATTAGGCAAGTTTTTATCATGATAAATTTCACTCCTATTAAACAAACTTTTCATGTGTTCATGGCGAGACTGGGGATCTTGTCTGCTTAATTTAATTTAATTAAATAGAACTGGGACTTCTAACTCATTTTCCAGTTCAAAGATATTTTTCATTCCCTTCATTCTTCGCTCCAATGAATCCAGTCTTGCTCTCTCTTCCTGTAGCATCTGAAAATGTTCTTCAACGGAACCGTTCCAGCTCCACACATCCCTATCCAATATGCTTTTACTATCATTTAATTGAAAACCAAGATCTTTCAAAAAAAACATTTTAAACGTCGAAGTTTTTAGTAGGATTGAATTATACAAATAGGCGGTCATATCTTTTTTCAGATGTGACCGTCCTAAAATTATTTAACCGGTTTTGGTAATTCATCTTTCAGAACTGATGTGCATTCATCACTTTCAAAAATAAAGATGCATCCACATTACCACCTGTAATGATACAGAGGACGTTTTTATCAGCAATATCTGGAACTTGATTCTGTAATAGCGCTGCAATCGTTACAGCACTAGAGCCTTCAATCATATAACGATGATTCGTTGCCATCCATTTCATCGCTTGTGAAATGCTTTCTTCACTAACTAATATACTGCCAGCTATTCTTGAAAAAGCGAGCTGTAAAGGGGCTTCATGGATGCCGCCATAAATCCCATCAGCGATTGAAGCTTGATAAGTTACATCAACCATTTTTCCAGCCATGAATGATTCATGCCATGCTGGAGAAGCTTCACTTTGTACTCCGATTACTTGCACGTCAGGATTAATCGCTTTTGCAGCAGTAGCAATCCCATTCAGAAGCCCTCCACCACCAACTGGTACTAAAATGACATCAAAATCCGGTTTTTCAAGCATTGCCTCTGAACCAATCGTACCTTGTCCAGCCATTGTAACGACATCATTAAATGCATGAATAAACTTTCTGCCCGTTTCCTTCGCTAATTGTTCCGCATATTCTTCTGCCTCATCATAGGAAGCACCATACTGTACAATTTCTCCACCGAATCTTTGAATTCCACTTATTTTTGCTTGTGCTGTATTTTCTGGAACGACTACGAGTGCAGAAGTATCAAATAAGGAAGCTGCATAGAAAACTGCTTGTGCATGGTTACCAGAGGAGGCTGTGATGACTCCTTTACTTTTCTCCTGATTTATTAATGTTGAAATTTTACTGAGTGCTCCTCTTGCTTTAAAAGAACCCGTCTTTTGTAGATTTTCTAATTTAAAATAAACTTTTGAAGATAGTTGTTCAGACAAGCTATCCGAAAAAACTAAAGGCGTTTCGACAATATGATTTTTAATACGATTTTTAGCCTGAATAATGTCAGAAATAAATAATTTCATGAATGAAAACCTCGTCTCTATTTCTGAGTATGTACTCAATTTTATTGAACATGTAACCCTTTTTCCCTCAACAGATGACTATATCAACTCAATGTGACCCACCCCTTTGTTTTATTCTTCTTGTTTTGGTCATATAACTCAAAAGCACGCTCAACAAATGCCAGTAAATCAGAATCGAGTGGATAGAAGTGCAAAGCAGAAGACATTTCAGGGGATTTACGAACTTCCTAAATCTTTTCCATCAGCTGTTCATCCCCACCCAGCGCTTCACTCATTTTCCTATCAATCCAGGCTACTATCTCCTGAACGGGTAATGAAGCAGGATCTTCATTCAATAATTTTTTTAAATCAGCTACTTTTTGAAGCCACTCTTTTGCTTCATGATCATCATTTGATAGATTAGGCAAGTTTTTATAATGAGCAATTTCATTATTATTAAACAAACTTTTCATGTGCTCATGGCGAGACTGAGGATCTTGTCTGCTTAATTTAATTAATTCCAATAGTACGGGGGCTTCTAACTCGCCTTCCAGTTCAAAGATATTTTTCATTTCTTTCATTCTTCGCTCCAAAGAATCCAGTCTCGCTCTTTCTTCCTGTAGCATCCTAAAATGTTCTTCAAAGTAACCATCCCAGTTCCATACATCCCTATCTAATATGCTTTTTATATCATTTAATTGAAAACCAAGATCTTTCAAAAAAATTATTTTAAACAGTCGCGCTGTATTTTCCTCTGTATACATCCGATGACCACCTTCTGTCGTTTCAGCAGGTGTAAGTAGATCAATTGAATCATAGTATCGAAGTGTACGAGTTGTTATATTGGTTTGTCGAGCGAGATCTTTGATAGAAATCAAAGTCTTTTGGTTTGCCATATTCCTATAAACTCCTTACCTGATTTACTTGATAGAAATATTTCCAGAGCCGGTTTTTAGCTTAATAGAGTGGGTACCATCTCCATCACGCCCTACAATCAGGTCTTCCTCCATCTTCTCTAGCTCAAATGGTAGCGAAACGGACAGCTTTCCACTATTCGTCTCGGCATGGATCGTTGCATCAAGTTGCTTATTGACGATGGACATATCGATATTACCACTATTTGATTGAAGATCATATGTCCCCATGAACTGGTCATTCCTAGTAGAAATCGAACCGCTTGTGGTTCTTGCTGTAAAATGCTTTATATTCGAATTCTCTGTAGTGATATTGCCAGACTTAGTGTTAACCGTTACCTGATTCAAAGAAGATTGATTCAGCAGAGTATTTCCTGATTTGCTGGTTATCTCCACACTTTCCTGATAACTGGCGGGAAGTTTTATCTGTAAGCGTGGCATTCTACCCACGGCTGCCAGATATGAATCTGTTCCATCTTCCACTTTAATTATCATGCTTTGATTTTCTTGAGTAACCGATAGTTTTGGACCCTCAGCGAAAGTAGTTAAGGTCGCTACAATTGTATTTTTATCATGAGTGATAATTTCCACATTATCGCTGGTTAATTCGATCCCTACCTCTTTCATACCCTCTATAGAATGCTCTTCCATTATTTCAGTTCCCGTTGGAGATGCTCCCAAATATATTCCACAACCGCTTGTGATACTCGTTAACATAATTAAAACCAGAATGAATCCTTTTCTCATCATAATAATTCTCCTCTATCTTCTGTTATGCCCTTATTATAAATAATGACGCAACGTCAATTTCAAGAGGCGATTACAATCTTTTTTGATTTTATTGAAAATCTTTTCTATTCTGATGAAAGGGGTGGGGTTTTAAGCTGATTTATTTGTTACAAGTAATAACATTTATTAGGAAAAAGGACGATCTGAATAACAAACTCATCGGCAGCCAGGAACATAAAAAATGTCCTAGACTACCGCTGCAGTAATTACTAAGTCGATCCCCGTTTACTATCGTTTAATATACACTTCATAATAGTATCTCCAAATGATCTGATATCCTCTAGATAATCGAAGCCTGTAGGTGAACCAAAACTATTAAACATCCGAACTGCTACCAGATTATGTTTCGGAATCACTAACACAGTTGAGCCTGTATATCCTAAGATTTGATATGTGCCTTGAGGTACATTTTCACCAATTTCTGTTTTCTTAGAAGGCAAGTCTTTAAGGAACCATAGGTATCCATTTTGTGGTAAGTCTAGGTCTAATGATTTTGGACTTTGTACGGAGGTTGCTAAGTTAATTATCTCTCTAGGTATAATTTGCTTCTTGTTTATAAGTCCTTCTTGTAAATGAAGGTACCCCCAATATGCTAATTCTCTGGCTGAAACATACATATTCATTTTATCCCCATCAGTACTTTCACTCGTATACCAAGCAGGATCATTAGGATGTCGTAGGATAACTTCAACTAGTTTATCATTCTTATTTCCATACCAACCAGATTGCTTAAATCCAAGTGGTTGAAACACTTGTTCCGTTACAATTTCCGCAACCGTTTTTCCTGTGGTTATTTTTACAATTTGAGTTAACATATCTATGCCAATTCCACGATAAGCCCAACTCTTACCTGGAGCAAATTCACGATAAATAGTACCTTCACTACGGTTTAATCCGTGGGTATGTGTAAGTAGATGCCTAATGGTAGTGGAATGTAAGAGGTTAGCGTCTAAATCGGATAGATATTTTATTACTTGGTCATCTATCGAAGCAATATATCCCTTATATCTTGCATAAGCGACAGCAAAACCAATATAACTTTTCCTTACAGACGCTACATGAAATTGAGTATCCTCTTGAATAGGTCTTGAACCTAAATTTGATGAATGTCTGCCCCAGTACTCCTCCGAAACAATTGAATCGTTATGTATAACAATAAGAGCAGAACCTGAAGCAATAACGGAGTTGAATGTTTGTTTTACGTGAGATACAACTGGATCAAATCTATCATGTAGTTGTCGACTAATATTCATTTTATAACCTACTTTCTATTGAAAATAAATGGTTCCATATCGTAAATTGTATACCAGTACGTCGAGATAGTAGAGTGAATTTTAGGACTATTTACCAACTCGGATATGAGTTTTAGTATTACTTTTCATGTTTAAAATCTTGATAACCGACAGCTTTCTAATGCTTTGATCCGCACGTTATCTATAATCTCGTTTGCAGCCAAGCGACTAATTACAGGAGCTAACGTAATGGCAGAATGCATAACTGCTAGGTATAGACCCTTTATCTGATCATGAAAGCCAACAATGGGATAACCATCTTCAGGCATGGGTCTCATTCCTACCTTGATACATTCCAATTCCAAATTCTCTCCGCCTTTTAAACTGTGACAAAGGATTTCAAAGGCTCGTTTTCCAATTGCCTCCGGCCCATTTTCTTCGGATTCATCCATATAATCTTCCGCAGCTATTAGCATATCATTGGTTAGTTGTCTTGCTTCAAATTGTGAATTTGAGATTAAAGTATGGATTAACTTTTCTTTCGATTTCATGCGAATAATAATAGAAGGCGAAGGAGTGACAGGAACATCAAAGCCTAAGGGCTTACATAGCTCGGGTATAACTACACCAGTTGCTAAAACAATAACATCTGATTCTATAAAACCATTTGTGGTGTGTACACCAACAACCTTGGACCCTCTTTTTTTTATTTGCATCACTTTTGTATCAAACAATATATTCGCTCCATGTTCTTTTGTTTTCTTCACCAAAAGATTTGTTGTCAATATTGGATCTACTGCGCCTTCTTCGTGCGTATAAATAGCTTCCTCCGGATATTCCTTCAAATTAGGTTCTAGTTCTATGATCTGCTGCCGATTTAATTTTTGTATACGAGACTTCTCCATATTTGTAGGAACTCCCCATGTTAGTGCTCCGTGCCAGTTTATCTTTAAATCAGGCAGTTCTTTTTCTAATGCATGATATTCGGCTAACGTTGCATCATACAAATGTCGAAATTTTTTTAAAACCCGGCCCGAAGGATTAATCCAAGCAAAAGATTTTTCAGTTGCTTCACATGCAGCTGTTGAATTACACTCTATCAAAGTGACATCCTGATTCCGCTTTGATAAGTTGTAGGCCATTGATGCGCCAACAATACCTGCACCAATCACTACAATTTTTTGTTTCCTAATCATGTACGCTTCCTCCTGACAATTATCAAATTATTTCAGATAGCTGGAGATTGTGTAATTTTGATGCTCTATTCGGGATACTTCAAGGGTGAATATGATTTGAATGGGAGGACTAAATGGTCAGAGCATTGCTATATTAAGTTATATAGATCCATTGGCTTCATAATTTATTTCAGTTCTTAAAAGATGAAGGAGCATATTGAACAAGCTGGCGACCGTAATCTATCGGCGTCAGCCTGTTGTTTTGTTATTTCATGAGAAAACATTATCGAATTATATTTCTTGTCATTCCAACAGAAAATTTCTTGAATCCAAAAGACTCATAAAAGGATTCCAAGCTTTCTGTACACAAAAGTTGAGGAATTACGCGATTTTGTTCACAATGGCGAATCATTCGATTCAGCATTTCTCTGCCAATTCCTTTGGACTGATAACTCGGCAGTACACACAGTCCACATATAATTCCAGTAATCACTCCATCCGAAATAATACGCCCCATCCCCACCAATTTTTGATCATCAAAAGCATAAATAGCGTACCAACTTTGATTGCACATTTGTTTCAATTCATCAACGGATAATTTAAGTGAATTCCATCCTAATGATTCATAGAGGGAAAGTAATTGCGTAAAATCTTCAGGGGGTTCTTTTGTAAAATATATAGTGTTCACGCTTTTGCCTCCGATAAATATGTTTTAGACTGACACCAGGCTTGCGCTCATAGAAGCAAATCCGAACTTCTAAATAAGCTAAATTTTTTCCGATCTAACGATGGATTCCTCCTTCTCGTCCCAACGCCATACTCGTTCCTTCTCCAGAAGATGAACCCCGCCAAGCCAGCAGTCGATCCCGTTGGCGGCTACCCAGTCCTCTTTTCCGTCTTGAACACGTCGGCCTGTATCCGTTAATAGAATGCGACGATGGCGAAAGTCCTCTGAAGGATCGGTATAACTGGGAATAGCGGCTTCCGCTCCTTCGAAACGAATTAACGGTTGTGGTCCTACTGCCATTTGTTTGAGAATCAGCCAAAATTGAAGGTCGCCCATACCGAACTCATGAAGCTCATCGCTCACTTGACGGAATAGCTCCATCGGTTGGTTCAGACCCCGGGCGATAAACTCCAGAGTGGTCCGTTCCACGTTCCCAAGTCCATCTTGAACAGAGGGAAAGCGTGATAAATGAAAACGAAAGGCATTCCGAACGAATGGCAAAGCGGAACTATCCTCCTGCAGCAGTTGCGTTAGCCGGCGCGGATCGGATGAGGTAAAGGCTTCCCAATACGCTTGGCCTAATTCCAACTCCTTCCTCTTAACCAGATGCCACGTTCCCGATAAGGTTCCCATCTGCTCGACAGACAGTTGGCCCAAGCCACGAAAACGTTCGATGCCGGGAAAATCTCCGATGCATAGCAAGTTTAGCCTCGTTCGCCCCAGTTTTTGTTGTGAAAACCAATAGAGCAAGTAGCATAACATTGTTTGGTCAAACAGGTCGTGTTCGAACCATAATACGATTTCATCGTAATCCTTGAACCTACGGAGCTGTTGCTCTTGCGATTCGCAGCCATCGATGTATTCCTCGCACGGGATACCCATCGCCTTCTCCAAATAGTCTGCTCGGACAGACCTGCCGGCAGGATCGGACGGATCTAGAAAAACGGGGCCTTCCGAATAAATCTCCCTCCATACGAGGATGTCCCCCGGAACAACACCTTGTTTCAGCTTCTCGGCAACGATATCGCCATTTACGATATGCAGCATTCGTTTTCCTCCTTCATATAGTTGTTGGAACGCCGAGATGAAGTCAGTGACAGGGAGAGAAGCTTTCAATTTACGCCGCGCGTCGTACAATCTTTTTTTCAATACCGAAACCGGTGTTCCCAGGTAAGAAGAAATCTCGGCCAGCGAGTAGCCATGAATATAAAATAACAGAACGGGTACCCGCATAGTTGAAGACAACCCTAATATGTGGCGGCGAACCAGTTCCCGCATTTACCGTAGTTCCGCGATCTCGTCAGGCGTTCGTCCGGCTTCCGCAACATGTGCATAAGAATCAAACGAAACAAGACGATGACTCTTGCGTCGCATAATCCGGTTACATTGACGTATGACAATTCGCTTCAACCAACCGGGAAAGGCACTCGGTTCCACCAGCTTGGGCAAATGTAAATAGGCTTCGGTAAATGCCTCTTGTACGGCATCTTCGGCCAAATGCGGATCGCGCAATCGGTCATAGGCTACGGCAAATGCCATGTCCTTGAACCGGAGTACAAGTTGTCCGAAAGCATCAGGATCTCCTCTTTGCGCCGACACGATCCATTCTCTCATTCTACTCTTCCTTTCAAGCGTTCTGTACATAAGTGCCATTATGATCGCAAAAGGTTACGATAATCTAAGAAAATAAGCTGGGTATAGGTTACTCCCATACCCAGCAATTTTGCGCGTATGAACTAATCCTTACGACAATTGTGATCTCATGTTACTTTCTACTGCCTGACAAGCCACGCCAGATCACGCCACGAAGTCAAGAAAGAAGATTAACAATTTAAATTAACGTTAACTCCAGCAGTAAATTACCGGGGTTTACCCAACTACATCAAGGCATATTTAGCGATTTCATGCTGCTAAAGTTGAGTTATTTTAAATCAGAAATGATTTTCATTTTTCTTAACGATTCGATATCCCCGCTTACGATCGCCTCAATATTTTGAATAATGATCGCAATATCAAAATCCCACCAGCTGATTTCCAGCCATTCTTCCATAATCTCTGGCGAGTAACGTTTTCGTATCTCCTTAGCCGGATTCCCACCAACAATTGTATATGGCTCCACATCTTTTACGACGACCGACTCGGCACCTATTATGGCTCCATCACCAATATGCACACCCGGCATAATGGTTGCACGCCTGCCAATCCAGACGTCGTTGCCCACAATCGTATCGCCTTTAAGAGGCAGTTGTTCCAATGCAGGTGTATAAGCTTCCCAGCCGTTACGGAAAATGTTGAACGGATAAGTTGAGCCATCCATTCTATGATTACCACCTCCCATAACAAATCTCGTCTCAGGAGCAATTGAACAAAACTTTCCAATTATCAGTTTCGTTCCCAAGACTTCATAATGGTATAACACTTGATCCTCAAACGATTCTCCGTTTAGTGCATCATAATATGAATAATCCCCAACGATGATGTTGGATTTTGTAATCGTATTGTTGATGAACTGTACATTTTTATTCCCGGGTATAGGGTACTTCTCTCTAGGATTTGGTCCCATCATTGATATCATCCTTTCATCCTAATTAAAAAATAGGCTTTTTTTAATTAATGTTAATCTGCGCCTTCTTCTCTTTTTAACCATAATTGACTTTCGATCATCATATGATAAATTTTTTTCTAACTTTACCATGCTGATCACTTGTTTTCCGCGGCGGCGATACCTAAATGAGTGATCATAAAACAACTGTCTTAGACGGTTGCTCGGCTACAGTGATGTTCAACAAGCCAACGCTAAGTTCACTACTCTAGGACTGCCTCGTCAGTCTTCCTTCATCAAGCCTGAGAGAAACTTCTCCCTCATCCCGTTCCTCTAAATTCATAATTAATTTCAAGATGGTTGATTTACCAGCTCCATTAACGCCGACAATCGCAGCCCGGTTGCCGGAATAAACTGCAAAAGATACCTGGTCCAATATCTGATGGTTGCCATAGCTTTTACTCACATTTTGAAACAATTGGATCTTCATAAGGTCTACCTCCTCGTCTAAATGAACGATAGTTACGGTAAATCCCTAATACGAAAAAAGGCTGCGAATGCAGACGCACTCGCAGCCGGAAGACCATAAAAGCCACAGCTTAATACAACAAAAATAAGCCTAACATAAACTTAGACTTTATAAGCAAGTAAAATCTAAGCTCATCATGGTTTTCCAGTTTTCGTCTCCAACATGAGTCATCAGAACAACCGGGAATGGACACACCATACCCAATTCCGCTACCGCATCAGGTAGCGCCTGCATTCCGTATTCCTTTTAGTTAGGGATTAGGAAGCAATCAGATAGCGCATGTTAGAACTGGATACCACCTTTCCTTGAGCCGAAAAAATGTTGATATGCATTATTATATTGGATTTATTTACGTTTGACAACCTAGGCCATTCATTGCTTGACGTGGTCTTCCGCGTTAAGCAAATTAAGGGGTCACGTGATCACTCAGCAAAAAAGACTGGCCCTATGATAATAACGGGTTCCCTTTTCGGGTGCAAAACTATGGATCGAGAAAGGAAATGACATTCAAACTGACAATGGTTTGGTGGTCACTTTTCCATCGATAAAGGTTTTTCCGAGAATACACAAAAATAATGATCAAATATTATGGTATTATTGATAAAATGTTCGGCTGGAGAGTGGCCTTTTACGGTTTTACAAAAGAAGGAGTGATACTAATGATTATGAACACAGTTTCAAACTTGGAGGCTTTGCTGCAATCCGTCCCTCGAAGATTCCGAAAATTCGATCACGATGAAATTATACAGCCACGCCCAGAAGGTAAATGGTCACGTCTTCAAATTCTGGGTCATCTATGTGATTCAGCAATCAACAATCTATCCCGTTTCATTCAACTGCAATGTCAGATAGAACCATTGGTTATAATCCCGTACAACCAAGAAATCTGGGTTGAAGCCCAACAATACATCGATGCACCTTCGGAAGATGTGATTGCACTTTGGTTGAGTCTTAATCAATCTGTAGTTCGTGTGATTTCCAACTTGTCGGATACGAATTTATCGCGTACTTGTCAGCTACCTGACGGAAGCGTTGTCACACTTGCATGGTTGATTCAGGACTACTATGAACATATGGAACATCACCTACGACAAGTTTTTAGCGATGACCAATTTTTATAAAGCCAAATGTTTAAAATAGCCCAGCGAAAAAAGCCATCCTGAAGCCAGGAGCATACCCTATCAATTTAGAGGCAGTTGTCAGTCATATGATTTCTAATGAGACGGAGTTCGTTCATTTTTACTTTGTGCCTGATAGCTGCAATGAGAACATCCGGTCAGTCTTGATCAAAGAGAAGGATGATACGTTATTTATTTGACCACTATTAATAGATGGAGTGAAGCATTTTAAATTTCCGCATACCTTTTATGCATAGATTTATAGATGGGAACTCGTTTGGAATGGCATGTTTACCGAAAAACCACATACAAAAGCCACAAGAATTGAATCTGAAGTGACCCCAAAAAGTTAGACATGTAATTTATTTAAGCAGCGTTTAGGGCTTGAGTTCGGTATTGTACATAAATTCTCGTGGCAAACCATGAAAAAGAATGCCGTTGCACTGTTCATCGCGAGCATTGCTTTGAGCGGCAATTGGATCTTTCTTTTCCAGGCGTATAAAGAAACAACAATTGCAAATGCAGCCTTAAGCTATTAATTTGCACCAGTTTTGGTCATTATGTTGTCCCCTATTTTATTGAAAGAAAAACCTTCAATAAAAAAAGCGGTATGTGTTGGTATAGCGATTGCCGGACTGTATTTCATTATGAAAAGCAGCGGGATAGAAGCAGCTGAACATAACTTGCTCGGTATCTTCTATGGACTGATAGCTGCGGGTTTTTATGCAATACTAACCCTTGTTAATAAATGTATCAAAAATATGAATGGGCTGGAAAACACGTTTATACAGCTTGTATTATCGTTTGTAATGCTATTACCTTATGTTCTTATGAGAGATGGCTTCAAGTTATTTCAATTAACTGGAAATTCTGTTATTTTGATGTTGCTCTTGGGGATACTTCATGGCGGTATAGGCTTCTATCTATTCTTTACCGGAATGGGAGGACTTAAAGGTCAGAGCATTGCTGTATTAAGTTATATCGACCCATTAACTTCATTATTTATTTCAGCTCTTGTTATAGGAGAAAAGATGACTTTACTCCAAATAATAGGCGCTGCCTTATTGTTGGGATCAACGTTAATAAGTGAAGTAAGCAGAAACAGGAAAGACCCTTTCAGAAATAAATAGTTTACAGAGAGAATACCCAAGACTCCATGTAAAGGCTCAACAAGCTGGCGCCCGTACTATAACGGCGTCAGCTTGTTGTTTTGTTATTTCATGAAAAAAATTATCGAACTAAATCATTCCAACGAAAAATCTCTTGCACTTCCTCGAAGGAGAAAGCTTCTCGGTAGCCTAGCTCTTCCCGAATTCGAATGGATTCGACGATGATGTTTTGTTCTGTGTGTAAGGGGATACCTAGTTCATCCGGAAGATGGCCGTACGGGACTTGGATGATCATGCCTTTCCAATTCAGCTGCTCACCAATCGCATGTATGAAATCCAGCATCGTTCTGGTCTGTGGTTCTGTTATGTTGTAGAGGCGCCCAGTTGCGCGCTCATCCGTTACCGCTAATGCAATGCCATAAGCGACATCCTCCATAATATATCCGTGCGTCCAGAGCCAATTTGCATAGCCTTCATCCAGCAAAATAACAGACCGGCTATCACGTAATGGCTTCAATTTGAAATAATGTTGGACAATGACAACGATGGAGATGAACCCGGTATCGGAGTTACCGCAGCAACCGACGAGCCACTTAAAGCGCAGTCGCGGCGACGAAAGCATCATGCTCTCCTCTTTGCACCAACACAATCCATTCTCTCATGCGACTCTTCCTTTCAAACGGTCTGTATATGAGTGCCGTTATGATCGCATAAGGTTACGATGATCGAAGAAAATAGCTGGGTATAGGTTTCTCCCATACCCAGCTATTTTGCACGTATGAATTTAGCCATACAACAGAGGTATAAAAAAATAAGCTGCTTATTTTTTTACTTTGCAAGAGAGTTAACTAATAGGCATGCTCATTTGGCAAGAAGAATTGCATTATCAGATGTTTTGAATCCATTTTTAATATAAAATTTTTCTGATGGGAATCCCTTGGAAGTTGTTAACACGATAGTATTTATATCCTGCTTTTTAATGTCAGATTCGATAAGCTCTAGAAACTTGCTACCTGCTCCTTGTCCTTGGAATTTTTCACTTACACAAAATTGATCAATGAAATATTCCATTCCTTTTAGACATGGCTTTTTTACGCCTATGCTCAATCCAACAAGTTCATCGCCTATTTTTAGAACGTAACCAATAAAATAATTGTTTTTCATGTAATTCTCAAAAAGATCCACAACTTGTTTTCTTGATTCATAAACATCATTCCATGGTTCTTTTGAGAAAGTGTCAATAAATAAATCAACACAGTCATCAAGCATTTCGCATTTCAACGAATATAGATCAACCTCTAATCCCATATATATTTACCTCCATCAAATTTAACGTTTAAAGTTAGATAAATTTAACTAAATCGAATAAGAGGTGAAGTGTCCACAATAAGGGGGTTTAACCGCAATGAAAATGCATGATTCGCGATTTGTTCCCTGATTAATTCGCTATCGTCCAAATGATCCATTATATTAACCTTGCTCCGAATGACAATCGATACAATTGTCGACGAGCTACGCTACGCAAGATTCTTCCTTTTATGGCGATCTGTCGGGAATGGGATGAAAAAGCCGCTTTTATGCGACATTTAATGACATAATGTTCTTATCATCCGACAGATCTCATAAATGACAAAGACTTTATCCCATTCCCGCGGACATAAAAAAACATCGTCCCATTACTGGTGATGTTAATACTATCCAATTTGAACCCAGTTTACAAAACTTAGATGGAGATTGCAATCCAAGTAAAGATTCAGAGTCGATTTGATTAGTTAGCGGCGGCTTTCAACTCCAAAAAATGCAGATTGATCAAAGGTGTTCGTTCGCGTTTTTATGACTAATTTGATGGTAAAGCCCGACAGATAGCAGCGATCGATTATGCTTTCGACAAATGGATACCGATCGAACTTGACCAATCAAGGCCAAAGCCTACGATGTTTCCACTACTGTCCATCATATAAGTAATACTGAACCCGGGTATGTTTCCGCTGAGTATCCCCTTGCCAGAATCCCGCCTCCCTTACGTTCATTGCATATAACCCCCAATTGGGAGCTGTCATTTCAGGATCGCGGCTGATCCGCTCCCTCTGTACGGCAAGCGGATGCTCCAGTTCTTCTTCCCTTACAAGTTCCCGACTCTGATTTCCCGTAAGTGCTACGGCTCGGGCTTCAACGGACCGTTGCCGGAAATCGGCAGCCCCAGCCTTTTCGCTCATATCCTCGACCGTCCCACGTAAACGGATCTGCCTACCCAGAATAGGCCAGTAAAATGTTAGCGCTGCTTGCGGGTTGCGTTGTACAGGTAGATAAGACTGATATGTCTGATGGATGAACATGCCTAACTCGTGCGAGGTATAATTATTGTTACTCTTGATTTGTAGGCAGATCTCTTTGATTTCCGAATGGTATTCGTCTTCAGGGCAGTGAATTGCCAAAAGCTCTGCTGGGTCCCAAGAGTTGATTATTTCTTTGACCTTCGTAAACAATAAGTCCTGCAATGATATCCACCTTCAATTCCCAGTGGTAGCCTTACGTCGTTTGTTAATGAGTTCTTGTTCTCCGTTAGCGTTATAACATAAACGTTATTTTTTAAGGTTTGCTTTCATAAGAGAAGCAATCTCTTGTTCGTCTCCATTCGAAAACCGTTCCAGTTGATTGATCACAAGTTCTTGTCGTTCTACTGAATGATTTTGTCATAATTTTGCTTTTCCTTCTATCCTGCTGATTTTTATTTTGAATCCTTGAATCCCTTTGTTCATCCCAACAAGAAAGTCAGTGTCTACATCTTGCAACCTATATGAACTATCAGTGGCTTCATACTTCAACACCATATCATTCAAGGAATCCATTAACTCTTTCTCATCATCAATAAGTTTGACTTCGCCGATTGACGCTAATCCGTTCCCACATTCCACAGCCAAACCCCAGTCTGTTTCCACTGTGAGCAGCAGCGTCAGTCCCTGTACGGCTATTCGTTTCCGTAATAAGACGGTAATGCGGATCGGCCAGCAGTTCCTTCTGTCCAGCATAAGTTCTCCGTTCACTTTCCGGAAATGAGGCTTTCATAAGCACGAAGGTTTTATCAAACTCTCTAAATGGAATCAATGAATCGTTTTGACAATCAGTGTAGTTAGGTGCTAATATCTACCTAACGATAGGTAGAAAGGGTGAGAAAATGAGTAAAAGCGAAACAACAAGACAAAAAATTCTTGAAACGACCACCTCGTTAATTGGACAGTATGGAATTGAAAAATCTTCACTTTCCATGATCGCTAATTCTGTAGGCATACAGAAGCCATCCATATATTATTATTACTCTTCGAAAGAAGAACTAATAGACGCTGTATTCACTTGGATTTTAGAGGGATATAGTTTTGAAAAATACGTTCATATTATTGAGTATACGAAAGAGAATTTTGTAGAGAAGATTATTAGTGATGGATTGCAATTGTTGATTGAAGAATCTACAGATACACAACTGCTTGTTGTCCAGGTATTAAATGAGTTTCTTTTATATGGAAGCCGGGAATCATCACATAATAAAGAATATAGATTAAAAATTAAAGCCGTACAGGAGGGGTTTATTGACGGTTTTATAAGATTATTGCAAAAAGGGGTAGAATTTGGTCTTATTGAGTCTACTGGACTACGTGAAAAATCAATTATATTAGCGTTAACATTTGATAACTTATCAAACTATCCGATGATAGGAATTCAATTAGATGTTGCAGCTGTATGGAGACAAGCCATTACAAGTGTATTATCTAAAAAAGGGGAAATTTAAATGAGTGGTAATCATACATTACTAAATTTTTCAAAAACGGATAAGGTTATCTTGTGGCTTGGTATCCCTCTTATCGGTTTAGTGTTCGGTTGGTTTCTTCCGAGTATTGCTAAATGGGGTAGTTCTTTGCCATGGGTACCTTTCCAGGGACCTTTAAAACTAATTGCATCCTATAATGGGGCATGGGTAGGTTTTATTACAATGATCCTTGGTTTGATTGCGGGAATTGCATTGACTCTTTTATCTTTTCATGAAAGTGGATCTGAGTCAATATCTTGGACACAAAAAAGTTAAGT
>NZ_JAJISB010000079.1 GCF_021245735.1 Brevibacillus daliensis | reverse complement strand
AGCTTCTGTATATTCCGTTTCTTCATTGCCAATTTCAACTCTTACAATGTTCGGATTATAGATACGTCCGTACATAACTGCTATGCTTTTTTTTGCACCGTCTTCCTTAAAAAAGAATGTATCATCATAGGTTTCCATATCTTTGCTCTCGAATTTTGACCAACCATTGTGGCCTACTAACTCCCACCCATCTTCATTACTGCCTCTGAAAAATGCGACATTCAATATATCTTTTACCTTTTTCGGTTTACCTACTTGTTCAATTTCGTCATCCAAAGTATAAAAAACCATGATTTTATCATTACTGATTTGCACTTGGTGAATAATTTCTCTAACATCATACGGGACATGCGTGATGATTGCGTCATTAATTGATTTTGATTTACAACCAGTTATCAAGACCAATAAGACCAGCAAAAAAGTAATTAAATTCAATCTTTGCAAGAAACCCCACCCTCATAT
>NZ_JAJISB010000078.1 GCF_021245735.1 Brevibacillus daliensis | reverse complement strand
TCTTCTGCTTTTCGAGCGCCTCGAGCTTTTTTAGAAAGTCATTTTCTGCCTCCAGTAGTTTAATACGAGCTTCGGCACGTTTTAACTTTTCCTCAGTAGACATCTCTGCAGAAGGTCTTCGACCTATACTTCCTTTTCCACGACGTTCCTCAAGAAGACCTACTTCTCCTAAAGTCTCGTATGTATTACGCCAACGTTTTAGGCAGTTTTTCGGCTTTTTCTGACCAATCATTTCTACGTCAAATCCTGCACTACGGAAAATTTCTATAGGTGTCTGACCATCTTGGTATGCTTTAACAGCAGCCACCTTAAAAGCAGCGGCATAAGTAATCGTTTTATCCGATACGTGCTCAACATTTGGATTAGCCTCAAGCTGTTTTATCTCATGTTCAGTGAAGATTCTCGAAGTACCTCTCGTTTTACACATGTAGATATTTCCCCCGTTCTATACCTAATGATTTGATTAAAACACAAATGACCCGCAAGAGGGTCACTTTTTTAAGTGTCCATCTTACGGGTCACAGTTCA
>NZ_JAJISB010000077.1 GCF_021245735.1 Brevibacillus daliensis | reverse complement strand
GAAGAGTATGGATATAAGTTATATCTGCTACCCATTTCTCGTTAATAGATGTGGTTGTAAAGTCTTGCTCTAGTATATTCGGTCTTTCCATAACTATAGCTTTGCTTGATTGTGGGCGGAATTTCTTCCTGGTAATAGAACGAATATCAGCCTTTTTCATTAAACGCTGAGTCCTTTTCAAACTTACCGAAATATCTTCGCCTTTTAACAAATAATGAATTTTAGGCGCGCCATAACGTCCCTTACTTTCCTGATGAATCTCAATGATTCTTTTTGTAATTCGTTTGTTTTCACTTTCACGTGAGGAGACTTCTTTTTTATGGGACTGATAGTACGTGCTCCTTGGGATATTCAGAACCTCACACATGACTTGGATAGGATGCGTTTCTTTGTTAGTCTCGATGAATTGGTTTAACTCAGCTATATCTATTTTTGTGCGAATATGGCCATAGCCTTTTTTAGAATCTCATTTTCCTGCTTTAATCGGAGCATTTCTTTTTGCATAGCAGCAACTTCTTTAGGTGTAATCGCTTGTTCTTCTTCTCCGAAAGGAGTAAATTCTTTCACCCATTTATAAATG
>NZ_JAJISB010000076.1 GCF_021245735.1 Brevibacillus daliensis | reverse complement strand
TGGTCGGAAATCATTCGTAGAGTGTAAAGGCACAAGGGAGCTTGACTGCGAGACCTACAAGTCGAGCAGGGACGAAAGTCGGGCTTAGTGATCCGGTGGTTCCGCATGGAAGGGCCATCGCTCAACGGATAAAAGCTACCCTGGGGATAACAGGCTTATCTCCCCCAAGAGTCCACATCGACGGGGAGGTTTGGCACCTCGATGTCGGCTCATCGCATCCTGGGGCTGAAGTAGGTCCCAAGGGTTGGGCTGTTCGCCCATTAAAGCGGTACGCGAGCTGGGTTCAGAACGTCGTGAGACAGTTCGGTCCCTATCTGTCGCGGGCGCAGGAAGTTTGAGGAGAGCTGTCCTTAGTACGAGAGGACCGGGATGGACGCACCGCTGGTGCACCAGTTGTCACGCCAGTGGCACAGCTGGGTAGCTATGTGCGGACGGGATAAGCGCTGAAAGCATCTAAGCGTGAAGCCCCCTTCAAGATGAGACTTCCCATAGCGCAAGCTAGTAAGACCCCTTATAGACGATAAGGTTGATAGGTTCGGTGTGGAAGTGCAGTAATGCATGGAGCTGACGAATACTAATCGGTCGAGGACTTATCCACATTTGCCA
>NZ_JAJISB010000075.1 GCF_021245735.1 Brevibacillus daliensis | reverse complement strand
TTGATATTGTCCTGTACTGTCTTGCGCATCAACAGAACTACCGAATGGCCGCGGAACGGTATCAGGTTTCCTACCAACAAGTGTACCAGTGGGTAAAAAAGTATGAGGGTGGTGGGCAGGAGGCATTACAAGACGGTCGGGGACGAAAAAAATCAGATGAGGAGTTAACCGAAACAGACCACCAAAAACTCGCCTTGAAGAAGTTGGAGTATGAAAATGAGCGGCTTCGAGCGGAGATTGCTTTCTTAAAAAAGTTACAGGAATTGAAAAGGAGGCGAGTTTAAGACAGCACCGTCAGGTGTATATTTACCTAGCCATCCAGTCCGTTCAGCGAGAAGGTGCATTTAGTCTACAGCTTCTATGCGACATTGCGGGGGTTCCACGTTCAAGTTATTACAAATGGCTAAACCATAAACCTAGTTTACGTGAACAGGAGAACCTCCAACTTACTCAGGCCATGCTTTTACTCTATGAGCAGGTTAGAGGCATCTACGGGTACCGTCGGTTAACCCTTCATTTACGTCGACAAACCAAATTGAAAATTAACCATAAACGGATAAAACGCCTTATGAATTTAGCTGGAATCCAATCGGTTATTCGCAGAAAGAAAAA
>NZ_JAJISB010000074.1 GCF_021245735.1 Brevibacillus daliensis | reverse complement strand
TATACAGCTTGCGCTGTTTGACACGTTATTTGTGTAAAGTGGCTTGCGTCAGTGCGAGTGGCTATTATCGTTGGCTAAGAAGCGAAGAAGCACGACAGATACGTGAGGAATCAGATGAACGTGACTTATCGCTTATTAAGCTGCACTTTGATGCCCTGCACGGCAAGGCTGGATTTAGAGTGATAAAAATGCAGCTTGAACGTGAAAACGGCGTGATCATGAATCACAAGAAGATTCGTCGATTAATGCGAAAGTACAAGCTCGTGGCATCCATTCGCCGAGCGAAACCATACCGAAATATGGCGAAAGCAACACAAGAACACCAAACATGCCCTAACCTGCTAAATCGTCAGTTTAATCAAGAAGAACCGGAAAAAGTACTGCTCACTGATATAACCTATATGCATTATGGAAACGGACAATGTGCCTACCTGTCAGTGGTAAAAGATGGAGCAACGAAACAGATCCTGGCTCACTATCTTTCATCTTCCCTAGCTTTGCCTTTGGTAGAGTTCACTTTAAACAGACTACTTGAACGTCTGGATGGCAATATTCATCCCGAAGCTATTTTCCACTCCGATCAAGGGATGCATTATACTCATCCCAAATTCCGTGAGCTTATTAAAAAAGCAGGATTTAAGCAGTCCATGTCCCGTAAGGGGAACTGTTGGGATAATGCTGCTATGGAAACTTTCTTTGGGCATATGAAGGATGAACTGGAATACAAGAATTGTACATCTATTAAAGAATTA
>NZ_JAJISB010000073.1 GCF_021245735.1 Brevibacillus daliensis | reverse complement strand
CATCCTGCGAATACATGAACTGGTGAGGATAGACTAGACTTGTTTTCAGAGCATCTCCTCTAAAAAACTCTATCTTATTTTGTGCAGCAGGAATCTCATAATAAATATGATCTTCTTTTTCTAGCGTTTCCAATGATTCTGGTCCGTAAGAACCGACTTCCTTAAGGTATTCTTTCAATTTCCTCGCCTTTTCTTCACTTGGTGTTGCAAAGTATCCAAAGACAACTACCTGATGGAAGCGAGGGTAGAATTCGTCAGTGAAGCGGTATACGCGAATATCATCTAACCGATATGCAAGGAGTTCTGCAAGATCTTTTAGACTTTCCTGTGGTACGCAGTAACAGACCACAGCTCCCTTTTGAATCATTTGCTTTTCGTTTCTATACGAGTGTAAACGAAATGCAGATACTTCCATTCGTTCTGTTGAGCCATGATCATACGGAGGGTTACCCCACCAAAAAGAATGGAAAGGTGACGTGCGTAGACGCTCGTATCCTCCGTGTATAACATGATCCAAGCATGTAGCAGCCTTATCGAATCTGCTCTTCTCAAGCTCATTTCCATAAGTAACAACTTTAGCACGCTGATCCTCCAGGTGATCTTGAAACATTTTCAGAGCTTCTCCTTCACCAGCACACGTATCTAGTATGTTAATGAAAGATCCTTCGTCTACTTTTAGTTTTTTACATACGAGCTGCACCATTTCAGGAGGGGTTGAATAAAAACCTCCTAAACTTTGAGAGGCTAATCTGGCCATCTTTTATCTTCCCTTCTTTTGTAATTTATTGTGTTTACCAATTGAAAAACACAAAAAAAGCCCATCGGCAAAACAGAAGCTACCTAAAAAGTGGATAGCTTATGTCCTACAAATGGACTTTCCCTTTTTTTAATAAGCTAAGTATCTAGCTTAAAGAATTGGAGTTAGTATAGTTTCATGGACACATCTTGGTTAAGT
>NZ_JAJISB010000072.1 GCF_021245735.1 Brevibacillus daliensis | reverse complement strand
CGTTAGAATTCCTGTAAAACGAATAATTTAGAGTTTGAACAAAAACGAGCGCCTCGGTACGATGGGGTTGTACACGAGGTCATAGCCTCAAAAAGCCCATCTAGGAGGTCGCTCTTCTATGAAGTTTAAAGCACAGGAAAAACAAAATCAACTCATTGAAAACATTTCCTCATCCCATCTAGTAATTGGTGTAGATATTGCTCAGGAAGCTCATGTTGCTCGTGCAGTTAGCTACCGGGGAATTGCATTAGGTAAACCGCTAGAATTTGGCAGCCACCGTGAAGGTTTTCAACTATTTGGCCGCTGGATTAGGGATCTGTTTAAAACCTACAAGCTTAACAAAGTCATTGTGGGCATGGAACCCACCGGCCATTACTGGCTGAGTCTGGCACGCTGGCTCTCTTCTCAAGGTATTGAAGCCGTTCTCGTCAATCCCCATCTCGTCAAAAAGAACAAAGAGAACCGCGACAATACCCCATCCAAAAGCGACCGTAAGGACGCGCTTGTCATTGCAGATATGGTCAAAAACGGGTATTACTCCCCTGTGCGTTTTAATCCAGAATCCTACGAGGAACTACGAATTCTTATGGCTAACCGGGAAACCGTTACCAAACGACTCAACAGTGCTGTTAACCAGATTCATCGCTGGGTAGATATAGTGTTCCCTGAGCTAAGGCAGGTCTTTAAGATCCTTACCTGCACCAGTGCCATCGCTACGCTCAGGCTTTTCCCCTTACCAAAGGAAATTAGTCGGTTAACCACTGAACAGATCTTGGCTGGCTGGAAGCAATATGTGAAGCGTCATGCCGGAGTTAAACGGGCGGAGCAGCTCATTTCATTGGCAAAATGCAGTGTTGGTACTACTACGGCACTCCGCGCCTACAAGCTTCACTTGGGTCAACTACTAGAGGAATATGACTTGGCACAGCGCCAGCTGGAACAGATTGAGCATGAACTCCATCTCATCTTAGGTCGTATTCCCTATGCGCAAAAGCTGCTTGAAATCCGAGGTGTTAATGCAACGAGCTTAGCCGGTTTGCTAGGCGAGGCTGGTGATCTAAGCGGCTATACACACGGAAATGCTTTACTCCGACATGCTGGTCTGAATCTGGCTGAGGCAAGTTCAGGGAAGTGGCGTGGGAAAATGGTGCTCAGCAAACGCGGTCGTCCACGTCTACGGCACTTCCTCTACCTCATGACGATGTGCATGGTGATGACCAATCCGGACGTTAGAGCTTTGCACCACCACAATGTTGAAGTAAAGAAATTAAAGAGGATGAAATCGATTATGAAATTGTGCGGTAAAGTCGCCCGTATTCTTGTTGGCCTGGCTAAGAGCAACGATGCTTACGATTCGACCAAAGTCTTCCTGCAAGCTGCTTAAGTCTAGTCTATCCTCACCAGTTCATGTATTCGCAGGATG
>NZ_JAJISB010000071.1 GCF_021245735.1 Brevibacillus daliensis | reverse complement strand
TGAGCTTGAGTGAGGAAACGGAATCATTTCGAGGGAGTTTAGTCCGTAGTATTTATCCTTTTGTTGGAGCCAGTTGACAATAATACTTTTAAAAGTGTCTATGAGTAACTCACAACAAGCTCCGTCATCGGAATATGGATCAATTATCCTCACGGTTGTATTGCTTAGCTCGACTACATGATACTTCACACCAGATAGGGTTGTGTTGGTCACTTTACCTCTCAATATTTCATTAATCGAATCAATCACCCACATACCCTTTTCATCTTTTTCTTGAAGGTTTGTCCCGATAAAAGTTTCTAACAAATCATAACCTGATGGTAAAGAAATTACAGGTACTCCATCCATATCAATAAGCTTAGATTTCATAAATACCCTCCACTACGTACTATCTGAGGCTTTGGCAGTCTAACACTATGTTTTCTCAGTCTAACACTATGTTTTCTCAGTCTACAACTTTATTTTCCTAGTCTAATACTTTATTTTTTCAGTCTACAACTCTTTTTTCTCAGGACAATTATGATGAAATATTATTGATATTCTATATAATTGAATATAAGTTCGTGAAATAAAAGGAGTGTTTTGCTTGAAAAGAAGTATAGTTACGACTTTTGTTCTCTCATTCTCTCTTATGGGATGTACACCTTCTTCAACCACCCATGCACCAGAAACCAATAAAAAAGCGGAATCGGTAGCAGAGAACTCTGTAATACATTCCAAAAAAGAAATTAGTGAGATAACAGATCGACAGAAGAGCTCAGAAATAAATAAAGTAATTCTCGATCAGAATTTTCTATCTCAGATTCAAAATAATATAATTCAGGGTTTTAGTATTAATATTGGAACACTGAAAGCTGAAGTTATAGAATTATACGGTCCGATTATTGAGGAAGACTACTATACAGGAGGTTTGTACTCTAAGTTCCAAAATTTAAATGATGTGTTAGTATTTTTTGACGAGAAAAATCGTGTCTTCTCTATTCGATTAGATTCAAATTATTTAGATAAGACGAATATTGATGAGATTAAGGAAGTACTAGGGAAGCCTATAAGTGAAGAAATTATTAATGAAGACGAGACTACTACTGCAGATGATCGATATTTCTTTTCTTATATGATAGATAATATATATATTAATTTTGAAGCAGACAACACGGAGTCTCCTGTTTATTCCTTACATATCATTAAGAAGGAGTAACATAATTTGCTATAACATCTATGATTAAAGGGGAGATTTTAGTGATTCGACTATTAGACAAGATATCTACAAGGAAATATTTATATTGGTTACTTGCTACAGTAATTATTAATACCATAATTTGGTTGTTTTTATTTTTTAATTTTGAAATAGTTTCCCTTAATGTGTTGGTTATTGCTTCTCTTTTACCACCAACAATATTAGCTATTTATCTTATAATCATAGGCTGTTACCTAATTGTAAAAAAAGAAACAGCAAAAAACGAAAAAATAATATCAATATTTATGATATACGTATTTGCATTCCCAGTAATTCCTTTTTTAATTTCTGGGTTTATTCGCGGAATTTATTACGTAAGCTTTAATGAAATGAAGTATGATACATTATTTTTTTCACCAGGTTATATCACTTATTTAGTATCTTTACTTGGTATTACTTTACTCCAACCATTCCTGTTACATCATTCGATTAAAGTTAAACATTTCACATATGGACTGGAGTTAGTATAGTTTCATGGACACATCTTGGTTAAGT
>NZ_JAJISB010000070.1 GCF_021245735.1 Brevibacillus daliensis | reverse complement strand
GCTATTCATTTTTCGACGTATGAGTTGGAAAAAATGTTTAAAAGAGTGATGTAAACATAAAAAAAGACACCATTCATTTTGAATTCAAAAAGCTATTATTATCAAGGGTTTTGAAGTGTTATGTCATAAAGGGATTTAGTTTGATTTACAAATTGACAACCTTTACTACACTAAAGTTATTTTTTGGCGTTGGACATTGCCTGATCAAAACGTATAGCAGATTCCTGTTGAATATCGAAAGAAACATCATTGAGGAGAGAAGAAATCGTATTCAAACGAGGAACTATGAGCGCGAAGGCCCGGTTAGAGATGATGTTATTACACAACGTAATGGATTAGGAGTAGGTGTTTCGGTAAAATGGAAGTGGTATGATGATTAAGAACGTATTCCTATAACTAAAGAAATGTACAAGAATAATGTTTTTAAAAACACATTTTACGAAGAATTTAATCCTGAAGTACATGCACATATAATAAATAAACTGTAATGAACGTAAGAAACCCTCCTTCGGTTATCCGTTGGAGGGAATTTTTATAGATAAGCCTCGTAATTAGCTACATTCGTCAAAGTGAATTGACAAATCAACAGCACAACCGTTTTTACAATAAAGCTGGAAAAAATTACAACCAAACAATAAAGAAAATAGTTACGATTAAAGGGTAGTTTTATTCAGTAATATTACTGGTCTTGATTTTTTGTTTCCATATGGAGTGGTGGAGGAACCAACCAGCCTTTTTCTTTGATGATTTGTAATAATGCGGCTCCATCTTTAATGCTTTTAGCGTTTTGTTGTACCAACATTAAAGCAATATCTTCTCGAATACATTGACCGATGAGGGCACTCATTGATGTTATACCCCCGGCAATATCTCTAGCGATTGCATATGCCACTTGAGCATCCTGGAATCTTGCACCAACAGGGATTTGCTCAATATCAACACTTGGTCTTTCAGCTGGAGTAGGAGGAACTGCGATATCATTTTTTAGCAAGAGTTCTTCTATCTCTTTAATCTCAGGTTTAATACTAGTGTTAATTACGTCTTTTATAAATTCTTTCAAATCTTTATCTCCAGTATGGTTATAATAGACTTGATAACCATCGAGAGCAGCTTTTGTTACGGAAAGTTGAGTGTATAATCCAAATACCTCACCATAGTGCATTGGTTCATCTTGTGGGTTACCGCTTAAAATACCCATAAAGTCAATCACTCCATTTCAATTTTTGATTTATTGTATTTAAACCTCTATTAGTATGTAGAAATACGAACAATTTTATTAAACTTATATTGAAAATAAATATTATTATCCTAATTGCTGGATAGAGAAAAGAGTGTAAGCCTAAAAAGCTTGCACTTTTTTTATTTTGGATCAGCTTAATCTTTATGGACCATAAGAATTAGACCAAAAGAGTATAAACATTTTTTTGAATAAATTATTTACAGAAGGTAAATATAACTGGTAGCACGTAGCATAAAATTTAGGAGGTTTTCAAGTTGAAAAAGATAAGTGCAATTATTATGGCTATGTTACTAACGTTAACAATGGGTTTTACTGCATACGCTGAGTATGGTGGAACAGGAAACACAGGAGGAACTTCTGGTAATATAACAGGTAATACAGTAGGAACAGGAAATGGGGTATCTAATAACTACAGAACAACAGCAACAGACAATGATATGGACTGGGGATGGATAGGATTGCTAGGACTAGCTGGTCTTGCTGGCTTAACAGGTAGAAATAGAGATCGAAATCCTCAAAAGTAACGGGTATGTATTTGATAGATCAACACGCAGCGCAGGAACGGAT
>NZ_JAJISB010000007.1 GCF_021245735.1 Brevibacillus daliensis | reverse complement strand
TGATCACTTACTGTCTGGGCAAATTGAATCAATTCATCAATTACTTCAATCTCACTTCCTTGCGGGAACCATTGAGGATGGGCGCGAACGATAAACGTTCGATTTCCGAACCATTCGATTTCCAGTCCGAAAGACTGAAGGAGATCTAGCCGTTTCTGAAGCTTTGCCTCTTCCTGGGATGTACACTCCACGGTATGAGGGAAAAGCAGCATTTGGCTAGATATATCGGCTTCTTCTAGTTTACGCATGAAGTATTCG
>NZ_JAJISB010000069.1 GCF_021245735.1 Brevibacillus daliensis | reverse complement strand
TTATGTGCGCCCAGCATGGGCGTTATCTATAGGGTTCAAGTCCCGAATGGTGAAGGCAGTAGTAGCCATTAGCTCAAAACAAGGGTGTCGACCGTGAGGTCGAATCTGAAGGAAGTTGGCGGCAAACCTCCGGTCTGAGGAACACGAATCTCATATAAGGCTAGCGTTCGTTGGGTGAGTCTGCATAACAAGACAAAGTCCTTACTGCCAAAGATGAATGAGAGTAAATGAGACAGATAGATGGAGGGGAAGATAACGCTCTTACCTGGGGAGACCTGACTGATACGCCATGCCCACATGGTAACCATTTTCGCGAGAAGATACTGAACAGTCAGGAGTCAGCAGAGGTCATAGTACCTTAGTAAAGGACGCTTGAAAAGGGAAGGACCGAACATTTAGGAAGAACGGTACACTAGGCGTTCATTCTTTGTAATGATACAGACAATCCGTAAGGACTTACTAAGAGGAGGAAGTGGTGAATACACAGGGGACTCTTAGAGGGTGGAGCAGAGAATGGCACAAATAGAAGGAACGTTCACGCGAAAGGAACTATCAAGATGATGAAACGACTTCTGTCACGGGAAAATCTCCTGACAGCACTTAAAAGAGTGGAAAAGAATAAAGGGAGCCACGGAGTGGATGGTATGTCAGTACAAAACCTACGAGAACATATCCTAACCAACTGGGCCTCCATCAGATCGCAGTTAGAAGAAGGAACCTATAATCCGCCGCCAGTCAGAAGAGTCGAAATCCCGAAACCTAATGGTGGTGTTCGGTTATTAGGTATTCCTACTGTGACAGACCGTTTCATTCAGCAAGCAATCGCTCAAATCTTAACCCCTATCTTTGATCACATGTTCTCCGAACATAGTTATGGTTTTCGTCCCAATAAAAGAGGGCACGACGCAGTTCGAAGAGCAAAGGAATATATGAGGGAGGGGAAAAGATGGGTTGTAGACATGGACTTGGAGAAATTCTTCGATAAGGTAAATCACGACAAGTTAATGGGGCTATTAGCCAAGTATGTCGTTGATAAAACACTTCTGAAACTCATCAGAAGTTATTTAGAGTCGGGAATTATGAGCAATGGAATAGAAACAGTAAATGAACAGGGAGTACCACAAGGTGGTCCACTAAGTCCACTCCTATCTAACATCATGCTACATGAGCTTGATAAAGAATTAGAGAAAAGGAAGCTATCCTTTGTCCGATACGCTGATGATTGTAATATTTATGTATCGTCAAAGAAGGCAGGGCTACGTGTAATGAACTCTATTACTGCATTCATTGAGGGGAAGCTGAAACTTAAAGTTAATAGAGACAAAAGTGCAGTTGACCGCCCATGGAAACGAAAATTCCTAGGATTCTCCTTTAGTCCCCAACTCGACCCGAAAATTCGGATTGCCAAAGAGAGCATTCGTAAATTGAAGCAGAAAATTAGACAATTAACTTCAAGATCCAAGTCAATACCCATGGAGTACCGTATTGAACAACTTAATAAGTATCTAATAGGTTGGGCTGGGTATTTCACACTTGCAGATACACCTTCGGTGTTCCAGAGTATAGATGAATGGACAAGAAGAAGGTTACGCATGTGTCTTTGGAAACAATGGAAGAAACCTCGGACAAAAGTAAAAAGGCTTATAGCCTTGGGAGTACCAAGAACAAAAGCCTATGAATGGGGAAATTCCCGAAAGAAATATTGGCGAATTGCACACAGTCCTATTCTTAACAGTTCCTTACATAATGCCTATTGGCAGACCGAAGGGCTGAAAAGTCTAAGGGAAAGATATTTTCTTTTGCGTCATACCTAAATGAACCGCCGTATACCGAACGGTACGTACGGTGGTGTGAGAGGTCGGGGGTTAGTCACCCCCTCCTACTCGATT
>NZ_JAJISB010000068.1 GCF_021245735.1 Brevibacillus daliensis | reverse complement strand
TTCATGAGCTTGAGTGAGGAAACGGAATCATTTCGAGGGAGCTTAATGCGAACTTCATTTGCGTACGTAGAAAGCGGTTTATAATTAGTACTAACAGGTATTTCAAGAATCGTTTTATCAGGATTAAGTACATATTCCCATACTTTTTCGTCTTCACCTTTATAAAAATATGAATACATATAAGCTTTCTCCTGAATGATGTTAGTAAATAACTGGTATTTAACATTCCCGTTTTTTATTTCTTCGTGTGCTACTGCGTCCAATCTGCGCTTATACTCGAATCCTTCATTTACTGTGTCATACATCCATATTTCCCCTCCATCTGCTGTTCCAGATGCATATTGGTCACCAAACATTTTTATAATTTCGGATTTGGAAAGACCTATTTGGGCATTTTTTTCTACGTACTCTTTATCTATCGTAGGGGTTGAACTTTTCACGTACCACTATTAGCACAACCAAATAATGAAATGATTATAGTAAACCCTATGAACATTGTTAATACTTTTTTCATCAGTACCTCCTATTGTCCTCCTTAGTCACTATCGTGTTGCTGGGGCGAAGATTGGAAAAATACACTCTGCCCGTTAGCGCAGCGAGGCTGTCGATCGATCCCGCGTTAGTCTCGTGGTGTGATTTATTGAGTTCTTGAACCCGTTAGTAAAATAAAGTTATTATTATTTTTTGCATTTTATTAAACTAAATATACCTATGCTAAATATTAACAAACCAATTAACATAAAGGAATGTATAAATCCGTTAAGAATAGGAATGTATTCACCAGTTAAATTTTGATTTCTATACAAAATATCTACTGATTTATACGCTAAAGGTGTGCTAATCACAATAATCATTATTCCTATAATAAAATAAGGTGCTTGTGTTTTCATAAAATAATCCCCCTTATTAGCATAATTTTATTATAATCCTTATTGAAATTTCCTGCCCGTTAGGTGAACAAAGGCAGCCGATCGTTTGGCCGGCTGCCGTCATGTCTTTATTCAGCTATCGTTCTCCGTCCCTCGTAATAATCCTTTTTTCTGAAGGCAAGTTTCATAAAAAATCCATCCCTCGCAGGATGGACATTATTCAAATCATATTTCTGCCTGTTTGTGAAACCGTTCCTTTGTGAGAACATGCAATAACTCACCGTTACACTCCTCGTAGTCACCTGTCAAACCCATTAGTTCGCGATCAAACACAAAGCCTAGTTTCTTAAAGACTCCTAATGATGCAATGTTCTGTGAATTAGCCTTAGCGAACAATAGGTCTAATCCAATAACATCGAAGGCATAGGCTATCAACGCGGTGGCTGCTTCAGTTGCATATCCATTACCCCAATAGTCGCGGCCAATCAAATAATACAGTTCTTTATCAGGAGCACTTAAATCGAGTACGCCCACACCACACCAGCCGATGAAAGCGCCTGTTGCTTTGCTTCGAATCGCAAATGAGTATTTAAATGGCATGTTGAAGGGCGTATTGTAACTGTCGATTAGCCACTTGAATAGTCCTTTATATTCTTCAAACGATAAGACTCCCATATGCATATAAGTGAACAATTCTGGGTTTTG
>NZ_JAJISB010000067.1 GCF_021245735.1 Brevibacillus daliensis | reverse complement strand
AATGTAAGGACGAATGATTAGACGCTCTGTTTCCAAGCGCATCATAGATAATTCGATTTGCATCTTGATTCTCCTCTTGTCTGTAATTGTTATACATTATGTCTCAGACTAGAGTGCGAAATATGGCATACCCAACCCTCACTTTCCACGCATTTTATCTATTAGCATAATCTGTTACCCTGGAAAGATTGATAAACTATGTTTGTTTTATTCACCTCTTTGCTCTATCAAAACTTTTCCATCTTTCGATATACCTTTTGCTTCAAATCCTTTGGCAGCAGCTGATATGACCTCTCCATTAGAAGGTGAATTCTTTTTTTCGAAACGTAACTGGCTTAAATTATATAATCTATAAAAATATTGTTTTCCGTTTTTTTGAAATATAGAAGCTTCTGTATATTCCGTTTCTTCATTGCCAATTTCAACTC
>NZ_JAJISB010000066.1 GCF_021245735.1 Brevibacillus daliensis | reverse complement strand
TGGAAATATGTACCCCTTCTTGATAAGACCTATACCTCTGCTTGATATGAATTTAAAAAGTTATATAATACGCCTTGCAGTCGCTAATAGGTCGAGTAATTATTCCAAAATGTTAAAAACAGTGAATTTGATTCATGGGAGTAAAACCAAAAACTTGACACTAATAACAGATCATCGTATATCGCTGAAGAGCATCAGGTGGAAATGAATTACATTATTTTGCGCAACTTTTAATCGTTTTCTTCGTTGATATATTTGTATAGCAACTACATAAAGGGGAGAGAACACGTTGAATATTTCAAAAAAAATTCTTATTGGAAGCGTTGCAGGAGCATTATTGTTTACCGGAGGAATGATGGCTGGCAGTAACAGCGCACTGGCAAAAAAGGCAACGGAAGCGATACGGGTTAATTTTGCTAATATCAAATTAATTGTCAATGGCAAAGAGATTCAGACCAAGGCAGAGCCATTCTCATACAATGGCAACGTTTATGTTCCTGCAGCTACCATTGCCAATATGTTTGGCATCGGTCAAACGTGGGATAACAACACTCCTGCAGTTCGTTTCGAAAGTGCTGACAGAGTAGCAAGTGCTCCGCAGTATGGTGGCATGCAGGGACAGCAAAATTACCCCCACCCCTTGGACTATGTGTACGCTCTACGTCCAGGATTTGAAAAAGTGGTTAACATTGTAAATGATAAAGAACTTGCCATTCCTAAGATGGAAAGCACTGGAACATTGACTCCCATCTCTTTTATGGTTCACACAAACATATTCTACATGTTAGAAACCAATTCCCAAGGAACATTTATTAATGGGTATCAGATTGACAAGGTAAAATTCACTATTTCCAAAGTGTTTTCCCGTCAAATTGAACCCGTTAAAGGTACACTTACCTTCAATGAAGCTACCCGAGAATTCACAGAGAAAATTTACGCTAATGCTGACGGCCAATTTAAACTAGTAGGGGTAAAAGTTTATCAGATAGGTTGGGATAACATGATCACCAAGAGAGAGGAATTACTTACTCAATAGTTATTATTTAATGTATTTATCAGATCGATAGTATATTGTAGAAGACAAAACAGCGGCATACTAGGACATCATTCTCCTCCTGGCTGTCGCTTTTTTATTTCATTCGATCATTTTATTTCCAAATTGGTCATTTCATTTCAGTCATCACCTTCATAATGTCTTCCATTTTCTTCTGCACCTCAGCGCGAAGCCTTCCCTCTTGGATTCTTGGAGATACCAATGATAAATGTTATTAGTTAATTAGTTTATGTATAATATAGAGTAAATTTCATACATTTGAACTAATTGCAAGGAAGGAGATTAATCTTGCCTTATCAAACTGATGAAAGATTAAAAAGCTACCTAGACACTAACCAATTACATAGAGAACAAATGTGTAGAGCAATTCTTGCTATAGACAAAAGATTCAGTGAAGTGCGACCTCGTCATCCGCGAGGAGGTCCTGAATGTACCTGAAAGAGCCAAAACAAAAAATTGTATCAATATTATTTGGATCTTCAGATAAATCGAATAGAATGAGAATTGGTTTAGGAGAAGATTTCACCAAACAAAAATCAGGTATTAAATACGGGATAGGCGGAGGCCAATGGGAACAGTATATTTATCTTGAAGAGACCAGAAATGATGACTCGGAAGAAGAAGAAAAGTATGTGTGTGTTGGCTCTTCTTCCTCAATTGGTAGAGATGAAATAGAGCTTTTACCTATTTCTTATAGAAAAAGTAGTTTAATAAGACTTTCTCCTAATTTAACACTAAGAGATTTAGATGAAGCGATGTTCCTACCTTTTGTAAATAAATCTTTGGCAGAAAAATTCAAGGCAATACATGTATATTCAAATGGTTACAAACTTCAGGAAATTAGCAGTTCTGAATTTTATATCGATGAATCGGAAATTGCCCCACAATTTCCCGCCGAATTCACCGAGGATGAGCTCTGCGATCCTTGGGTAAGAGTTCGGCCTAAAAATGCCTCAACATTTCATATTAGCTTTTTTGATGAAACTCCAAAAAGAATGTTTATTCCTAGTCAAACAGTAAATAGCCTGGAAAAACCAAAATAAATAGTTTAAGTTCAGTAGAAGATTACTAAAATCGATTACGAGACAATTGAGAATTTAATATTGAATTATATTGCAAGGAAACCCATGTTCACTTAAAGCGGGGTAACGAAGGGTTCGATAGTTCAATAAATCAGCGGCAGTCTAGGACTATATTTTTTTCGTCCATGTCTGCCGTCGTTTCGATTTTTGGGATGAATCTAAAACTTATTTAACGGAGTATGACTGTTTGTAATTCGAAAAAACCCGTGGATTCAACACATCTAGTCTAAAGAATACTTTCCCAAGACTTATACATGATTTTTGTATAAATGTGTGAAGTGTTATTTTCCATTAATTATGAGCGATATTAGCATTTTTAGTAAGTTAGAATAATCGTTTTAACTTTTTATGCGCAAATAATGGGAATACGGTAAGTTTTTTCTTTGAGTTTTTCCATTTATTATGACCAACTACAAGTGTTGTCGTTGGTCATAATAGATGGAAAAATGCTCAATTTACATGAAAAAAACTGCT
>NZ_JAJISB010000065.1 GCF_021245735.1 Brevibacillus daliensis | reverse complement strand
CACTTAACTTTTTTGTGTCCAAGATATTGACTCAGATCCAGACATGTTCAATATGTAGTAGAAAAAATAAAAGTTGCAAATCAATATAGTGCTGCAGTTTTTTTACTTTTAAACCTTACACCAAAGTTTTTTCCAGCTTTATTTCCTAATACAGATGAAGTATCAATATTAATGTACCTAATACCCTACATCTTTGCAAACTTATTAATGAGGGCTGTTATCGATCACATTTTATTTAATACACATGTTATCAATGGTAAATACGAAGAAAAAGAACAAATAGATCCAACTCTTTCTAAGATTAAAGCATCAGTAAAAAATGATACATTATTCACTGGAGTGGAAAGTCAAATTTCCGTAATTGCTAAATTTTCCGACGGGAGAGAGAAGGATGTAACTAACTCTAACGACATCATATTTCGAACAAATGATGCTGATAAATTTACTGTTTCCAAAGCGGGTTTGGTAAAAAACGCAAGAAATAAACCAATAAAAACCAAAACAGTAATTGAAGTTATTTATGGAGGAAAACAGTCTAATATTTACTTTTTTTGCAAATTTGACAACAAAAAAGATAAGAGCAAAAATCAATCTAGCAAGAAGGTAAAATAACCAACAAAAGAGGTGGTAAGGTTAGCTAGTGGAAGTCGGTAAGAGGGGAGAAGGGATTTAATTAAAACTGATGGGGCTATTTGACCAGGCTACGCAACAAATTAGACTTATTAAATGATGAAGATTACTGGGACATACATAATGATATAAAGCAGAGAATTGTCTAAGTGGGACTTTAAGTAATAACTAACGGTTTATTGAGAGAGGGAAATGAATATATCAATATTTCTTCTTTTACTAAACCAGTTAATAAAAGCTTTAGTGGTCTTCAACAATCGGGCGCTTTAATGAAATAAAAAGAATGGGCAACTCTACATTGAATACTGTAAAGTCACCCATTCTGACTAGTTAAGTTAACCGCATTTTCCTGACGGTACCCCATAATGAGAAATTCCATAAATGACAATTAATCACCAATGAATCCATGGGTAATTGTAGTTACAATTATTTTGAGGTGGTTTAAGTGTTTTTTGCACCAATGTTATTACAGAAAAAAAATGAACCCTTTGATGATGATTCATATATAACGGAATTAAAGCTAGATGGAATTAGGTTAATACTTTCAAAATTTGATGAAAAAGTAAGGCTATATACTCGCCATAACAATGAGGTAACGGCTAAGTTTCCGGAATTATTAAAAGTTGATATCCCCAATGGAACTGTTTTAGATGGCGAGATAATCGTTACTGATCCATACGGGAAACCAGACTTTGAAGCAATGATGAGCAGATTCATGTCAAAACGAAACATTTTAAAAAATTGCACTTTAAGTTACGTTGTTTTTGACGTAATTCAATATAATGGAAAGATGGTAACTTTGCTACCCTTAATAGAGAGGAAGCAGTTGCTTGATGAAATTATCACCCAGGATACCAGCATAGTCGCTAAAATAAAATATATCGAAGGCAACGGCTCTACTTACTTTAATTTGGTCCAACAGCAAGATTTAGAAGGCATAGTGATGAAACGTAAAGACTCACGCTATGAGTTGGGAAAACGCAGTCAATCATGGTTAAAGGTTATTAATTATAAATACGATGATGTGATGATTTCAGGATTTAGAAAAGGTGAATTTGGTCTGCTACTGAGCTTCCTAGACGGCAAACCTGCTGGGCTAATGGAATTAATGTCAACAGCAGAACGGAAGAAACTATATCTCAAGCATCAAGTTATATCAGAGGATCATAAATTTATTTTTATCAAGCCGATCAAGTGTCGTGTGAAATATAGGAATTTAACTAAAGCTGGTATGCTTCGGATTCCGTCACTCGTGGAATGGAATTGATAGTATTGAAGAATTTTTAGGATGGGATTGCAATGGTTCCATCCTTTTAATGATATAAATTTTGAAATACGTATGGTCGATCCTGGTTTCATTTGAAAAATTGTCCGGTTAATTGTGAAAAAATCCGGTTAAATAAGAAAATCACTGTCTAGTGATAACAACTTGGGTGATAAAATTGTAGCATTTCTTTCAATGAACAAGGGATAATGCTATTTTTATACCCTAAGTTGTTGTCATTTATTCGATTGAGAAATGGAATTATCAAATTGTTGTCATATTATAACCCAAGTTGTTGTCATTAGACAATCACAGATGAAGTGGGCTATATGCCTAATAAAATAAAGAAAACCATTGTAGAAAATATAGATTTCCTACAAAGAAATATAATGAACAGGAATGTTTGTTCTCTCTAAATTATGAAAAAGTTGGTTAATTTATTAATATGTGGGTTATACCCTTTTAACAAAAAGATTTAAAACACACATTTTCGATTAACTTTTCTTTTTAAATTTTCAAATTATTAAGTTAATCAGAAGGAGTTCATTAAAGTTATGTAGAATTGGTAATTAATGTATTTTGATAAATTCAAAAACACTATACAACCTCCAGGTCATTGCAAGAATTTAACTAAGATGTGTCCTTGAAACTATACTAACTCCAGGTCTCTAAACTAGATAGTTTAAAACAACTATTGGATCTGAGTCAATATCTTGGACACAAAAAAGTTAAGT
>NZ_JAJISB010000064.1 GCF_021245735.1 Brevibacillus daliensis | reverse complement strand
TAAACAATGTAGTGTAGTGCTTCATGCAATCGATAGTAATTTTTTAACATAGAAAAAATACCTGTTTTCAATCAATAAACAGGTATTTTTGCCATTCTAATAAACTTAAAGAAATGAATAAAAAATATAGCTTTTATTCATTTTTTACATTTTTATTAGGCATTGCTTCGTAATGTTTCTAAGCTTGAAAGTTGTGGAAAACCTGCACGACTCCACAACCATAAGGGAGTATGGATATCAATAGGGGCAAGTCCACTACCAGTCAGTACATCCTCCCATACTTTAGCTACAGTCTGTCGATCTTCAGCGGCCCCATTTAATACCTCTGAAGAACATAGTCCCAACTTTACGGTAGCTTTCAATATATGTGTATCTGGAGCTATCGTAATAAGTTCGCGAGAATTCCAGGAGACATTTGTATAACTTTCCAAGACATAAAGCCAGTAATTGAAGATTTTTGGCCCAGAAAGGTAAGGGAAATCAGATTTTCGTGTTCCTTGCATAATTTTCTTTAAGGAAGAAATATCAAATTGAACAGATTCAATAAGACCTTGTACATTTCCCTTTACTGAAGATTTCACTATCCCCTTTGCTACACGTTTCCAAATCTCTGGATGACGGTTAGGCTGTAATCCTACGCGGTGAAACAGTAACGAACTTCGAAGAATATCAATATCGCTATTTGCCACAGCGTGTAGATTGAAAATCCACTTTGTTTCTTCATCTCGATATGCTTTTACAACTGATTCCCACAAACTATAGGAATTTCTTTGATAGTTCAAAGCCATAGCTAGTGTTAAAACATCCATTAATTCATCCTCTGAAACAACACCAATCAAAACGTCTTCAGGCATCAGTTCTCCACCGATAAGCCCTTCAGAGTGCATTTTCATCAGTGTTTTTACATTTTTTAAAAGCTTCTCTTTTTCCACGTAATATCCTCCAAGGTCTTATCTAACTATAAAGTTTTCCTTAAACTAAATTGTCCGTTAATTTTATGGTTGACTTTCGTCCTTCTTCTAATTTGTAAGCTTCATCCCACTCAATCCCACAAGCAGCCGCATGTAGTTTAGGGTCATATTTCTGACCCCTTTTTAAAATTGCATAAATTAGATTTGCAATTTTACCACAAAGATGACCAATTGCTTTTTTCTTACTCATACCATCTTCAACCTTACGGTTATAATAAGTTTTAAATACAGTAGGCTTCTTTTTTCCATTTGCTAACATCATCATGGCTATTTGATATAAAACTCTTCTTGAATCACGGACTCCGCTAAATGTTTGTCGAGTCCCTTTTACTGATGTACCAGATTGTGTATTTTCAGCAGATACACCAAGATATTTCTTAAATTCTTTATAGGTATCAAATCTGTCAATATCACCAATTACACCAATTAAAGTACAAGCTATATTTTCACTTACGAATGGTAAAGATAAGAGTAAATTTGCATATGGATGTGGCTTTATACCTTTTTCAGGGATTCCACAAAGAAGGTTATGTATTTCAATATCGATTAGCTTAATACTTTCTTCAAGCCGTAAGGCTTCTTCAATTATCCATTGCTGTCTTCCAACTAGGTGCTCTACAGGTACCGCAATTGTATTAGGTATAATTTGAGCTAATGTTTGTGCTGCTTTTCTTGCTATATTTTTAGCCCCAGCTTTTGAAATAGCTTTATATAGTTCTTCTTCAGAGGAATCTTTCATATCTAACCCAGTAGGATATTCTAGCACTAGTTTCATAACAGAAGAAGATCCTAACTTCTTAAATGCTTTATTTAAGTCAGGATGAGTTACCTTCAGGAGTTGTTGCACCTGATTTTTTCGACGTGTTAATTGTACATTTAAATACCATCTATCACGCATTACTGTTCGAAATAGAGATTGAAGTACAGACTGCGGTTTAAGTAATGTTACACCCTGCATATGAGGATGCAATTGCTTATGCCACCCCATATAAGACATAACTTTAGCATCCATAGAATCGTTTTTCTCAGTAATCCCTAAGTTATTCTTACGGAATTCCCCAACAGCCTTGTTTTCAACTTGAAACAAAGTATAGCCTTCATTTAATAATACTTGTTGAATTAAGTAAGAGTAATGCCCACCAGTTGGTTCTAAAATAATTAAAAAATCTTCTTTTGTTATATTAAATTGTTTCTCTATTTGAATTAAAGCTTGTAAAAATTCTGCAATTCCAATGCTATCGGAATCAAATTTCATTGTTTTTGTTCGTTTCCAAGCAATCCCCTTCGGGTCTAAAAAAGCATCAAACTTAATACAGGAAGCTACATGAAAACTAGCACCTATATCAATACCTACAAAGAATTGATAAAACTTTCTAGAATCTTGTGTTTCTTCAGTTGCTTCTTCTCCGTAACTGAATGGAGCAATATTATTATTCATATATTTCTCCTCTAATTAGCAGTATGATATATCTGACTATCCAAGTTTCTGTTAGAGCTATATGCCCAATGTAGCATGTCAGGATTATATCGCCAGATATTAAATCTCAAATTAAACAAAAGAGTCCGATGTTTGCACCAGCTCCAAACTTATTTAGAGTTTCAACCGCTAATTATATATAATTATTCGACTCTTCTATATAGTCTATTATTTTTTATATACGACAAAGAATACAAATTCCCTCCTTAAAATAAAAAACCTGTCGAAAATGACAGGTTTAAAAATCTTATATTTAAATTAAAGTGTGCAGTGCCATATTAAGAGCGGAGTGCCTCACATCTATATAAGAGGTCTAAATAAATTAGCCCCATTCCAGTTTAGGTTGGAATCACCATAAAGGTCACTGCACACTTATATCTTATCGCATTATTGGTAACAAAAAAACCAATGTCCCCAAACTTTATTTAGAAATACCATGAGATATGGCTTTCACGTTGTTTAAAAAGGTACATTGGCTTGAATTATCTTCATTTTAGCATATATATAAATGCCTTATACAAAATATTTTGCAATCAGTAAACTTACGCGTATAGCATGTAGTCCACTAAAAGAGTACATTCTTGTCTTTAAGTACTACAGAAACTTTATTAT
>NZ_JAJISB010000063.1 GCF_021245735.1 Brevibacillus daliensis | reverse complement strand
GTTTCTTTTTCAAACTGTCTACAAACACGGTCACAGTTCAATCTAAATATAGGGCTCTTTTTTTTGATAGATATTTTCATGTAAGCATGAATAATTAGTTTTTTACTTGATGGTAGGTTGCGCTAATTGCTCCTACTTTGAAATTCATTACAAATAATTGGGGTAAATTATTGAAGCTTTACAAAAGAGGCTTTCCAATAAGTAGCCGAATAGCTACTTTCGGAAAGCCTCTTTGTTTGGGAGGATTTTACCGGGATCTAGCAAAATATACTCCTCAATTGCAGTAAAAATAGACTGGGCGATTTTCTTTTGGTGTTCTGGGGATGTAAGGTAATGACGATCCCTACTGTTACTGATAAAACCCATTTCCACAATAACTGCCGGGCATACGTTTTGCTTTAATAAATAATAGGTATTTCCCGGATAAGGGACTCCTTTTGTTTTAAAGAATCCATCCAAGGAATGTTGAATCATTTGTGCTAACGTGTAGCTTTGGTTATTTTTCGATTGATATAAGACTACCGGACCATTGGCAGATGAATTTTTTGACCAGTTCACATGAAGGCTAACCAAGATGGTGGGATGAAGCTCTTTCACCAAGTGTCTCCGCTGAGCTAGGTCGCGTATATGTCTGGATCTACTTCCTAACCATTCATTCTCATCACTTAAAGCATAATCACCAGTACGGTTAAGAATGGCTACATAACCTTTTTGCTGTAGCTCCTGATATAACAATTTAGCTACTTGCAGATTAATTTCTTTTTCCAGAATATTATTGTATGACGTTCCTCCATCTATTCCACCATGACCGGCATCAATTATGATTTGAATAGGGATATGAATAGAGTCTATAGCGATAGCTTTTTGTGGAATAATTAAAAGTAAAAGTACAAGTGAATAAAGGACATAGCTGCGTTTCCACATGGTCTTTCCCCCTTTTAGAAGGCAATATCAACTTATTATGATTAATCTATGGTAGTATTTCCTTAGAACATAAAAGACATGTTTAGACCAAGGGTGGAAAAGCATGGAGAAGCCTAATTAAGAACAATCTCCCTATGCTCTGACCTTTTTAGACGGAATTCACTGTTATATGCTATAATTAGATGTTGTAAATTCCAGTTGGAGGGTAACCTAAAATGGCAGAACAATCATCTCGGATTTCAAAAATAAATATAAGCCAAGAGATGCGTGACTCGTTCATTGATTATGCGATGAGTGTCATTGTTAGTCGCGCTTTGCCTGATGTAAGGGACGGACTAAAACCTGTTCATCGCCGTATCTTGTATGCCATGCATGATATGGGTCTTACTCCCGATAAGGCATTCCGTAAGTCAGCCAATGTAGTTGGTGATGTAATGGCGAAATACCATCCTCATGGTGATTCTGCGATTTATGGAACCTTGGTACGTTTAGCACAGGATTTTAACATGAGATATATGCTTGTTGAAGGTCAAGGGAACTTTGGTTCTGTTGATGGAGACATGGCGGCAGCAATGCGTTATACAGAATCTCGTTTTTCCAAAATTTCGTTGGAAATGCTTCGAGATATCGATAAAGATACAGTTGATTTTATTCCGAACTATGATGGACATGAGGAAGAGCCTACTGTTCTTCCATCACGTTTTCCTAATTTGTTGGTAAATGGATCTGCAGGTATTGCGGTTGGGATGGCTACCAATATTCCACCTCATAATCTTGGGGAAGTAATTGATGGCGTTATTGCCATGATTGATAACCCTGATATTACAATTAGTGATCTGATGAAGATCATTAAAGGTCCAGATTTCCCAACAGCTGGTGAAATTCTTGGCTATTCAGGAATTCGTCGTGCTTACGAAACAGGTCGCGGTTCCGTGGTTATGCGCGCTAAAACTGTTATTGAAGAACATAATGGTAAAGCACGCATCATTGTAACAGAGCTTCCTTATCAGGTGAATAAAGCAAGATTGGTCGAAAAGATTGCAGAATTGGTACGCGAGAAAAAAATTGACGGAATTACTGATCTTCGAGACGAATCAGATCGCAAAGGTATGCGTGTCGTAATTGAGCTTCGTCGCGATATTATTCCTAAAGTAGTACTAAACAATTTGTTCAAGCATACTCAAATGCAAACCACTTTCGGGGTTAATATGCTTGCACTTGTTAATCAGCGACCAAAAATTCTAAACCTAAGGGACATGCTGTATTACTATCTGGAGCATCAGCGTGACATTGTACGCAGACGTACTGAGTATGAAAAACGACAAGCGGAAGCTCGTGCTCATATTTTAGAAGGTTTACGTATTGCCCTTGATCATATTGATGAAATTATCGCATTGATTCGTGCTTCTCGTGCAGGAGAAGATGCTAGAAATGCCTTAATGGAACGCTACGAACTAAGCCATGAACAGGCTCAAGCTATTCTAGATATGAGATTGCAACGTCTGACAGGTCTGGAACGTGAAAAAATTGAGGCTGAATACCAGGAGCTAATGGCAAAGATTGCTGAATTGACTGCTATCCTTGCAGATGAAGGTAAAATCTATGCTATTGTTCGTGACGAGCTACATGGGATTAAAGATAAATTTGGGGACGAGCGTCGCACTGATATCACAATCAGCGAGGATATGATTGAGGATGCAGATTTAATCCCGGAAGAAGAAGTGGTTGTTACCTTAACTCATAGCGGTTATGTAAAACGTCTGCCTGTTACGACCTATCGCAGTCAAAAACGTGGTGGTCGAGGCATCCAAGGTATTGGTACCAAAGATGATGACTTTGTTGAGCATCTTTGTGTAACCAATTCGCATGATACGCTGCTCTTCTTTACGAGCAAGGGTAAAGTGTATCGCTTAAGAGGGTTTGAGATCCCAGACTTAAGTCGTACGGCTAAAGGGACGCCGATTATTAACCTGATTCAGATAGAAAAAGGTGAATCGGTCAGTGCCGTTATTCCTGTTAAGGAATTCCGGGAAGATGAGTATATCTTCTTTGCGACAAGACAAGGGGTCGTCAAGAAAACAGATCTCAAATCATTTGAGAATATTCGTAAGGGCGGTCTATTTGCCGTTAACCTGCGTGAAGATGATGAGTTAATTAATGTTCGTTTGACGGATGGTAATCAAGAAATTATCCTGGGCACCCATAATGGTATGTCAGTGCGTTTTAAAGAAAGTGATGTTCGCACGATGGGACGTACAGCTACAGGGGTAAAAGGAATAACGCTTGATGAAGATGATAAAGTAATCGGCATGGAAGTCATTCGCGATGATGCTCAGGTTCTCATTGTAACAGCAAATGGATACGGAAAACGTACACCAGTTTCAGAATATCGTATCCAAACGCGAGGCGGTAAGGGAATTAAAACCCATAATATTACCGAACGAAGCGGTCATGTAGTCGGTCTTAAAGTAGTTCAAGATGATGAAGATCTCATGATTGTTACGATTAGCGGGATTATTATCCGTATGGAGATTAAAGGCATCTCCATTATGGGACGTAATACTCAGGGTGTACGCCTGATTCGTCTTGATGAGAATGTTGAAGTAGGTTCGATAGCTATTGTGGAAGCATCAGAAGAAACGGATGAAGAAGCAGAAGAAGCAGGACAAGAACAACAGGAACAACAAGAACAACAGGAACAACAAGAACAACAAGAACAACAAGAACAAGTGGATGAAGAAAGTAATGATCAAGATGAAAATGTTGATCAAACAGAAGAATAGGTAAGTGTAAAAAAAGTGATTCCAGCCCAGGAATCACTTTTTTTTACTACACAAGTATGTTTTTGATAGATATAATAGGGGTAATACATAATAAACATAGGTCTAATTACATATCATTCGCATGTAGATATAGTCAAAAAGTAATGTTACTATTGATAATAGAAAATTGGTAATAGGAGGATCTTTATGCCAATTTGTAATAGTAAGGAGATACCTTTAGGTGCACTGTTAATGGAAGATGTTCATACGCCTTTAGGAGGGCTGCTTTTTACCAAAGGGAGTATAATGGAAGAACGTGAAATAGAGATTCTCGAGGCATTTCTGATAAAAGAAGTAGTAATCGAGCCAGTCAATAGTGATTTGTCCGTACTTCGGGATCTATTATCTTTGAATAAAGACGGTAAAAAGATTGCAGAACCTCTGAAAGTGAGAAGGGAGAAGGTAGGCCCGCAACATTTTTCAGAGCAATTTGATAAAGCTGTTACTTCTTTTAAAAATATATTTCAACATGTACAAGGTGGCCAAAGTGTACAGGTCATGGAGGCAAGAACGGTAATCTCTTCTTTAATACAAGGAATAGAAGATATTTCTAACCTGATGATCATCTTAAAAAAATCAGATGATCCAAATAACTATTTATATGAACATTGTGTAAGTGTTGGCCTTCTTAGTTATATTATAGCTAAATGGATGAAGCTACCTGATAAAGAACTGATGCAAGTAGCATTAGCTGGAGTACTTATGGATATAGGAAAAACCAAAGTAAATCCTAAAATCATATGGAAAACATCTAAATTAACTCCAGATGAATTTGAAGAGATGAAGCAACACACTGTATATGGTTATGATTTATTAAAAAACGCTCAGGGATTAACAAATGGTGCAGCACTTGCTGCCTTGCAACATCATGAAAGAGAAGATGGAAGTGGATATCCACTTGGAATTAAAAGTGAGAAAATTCATCTCTATAGTAAAATCATTGCAATAGCAGATATATTTCATGCTATGTGTTCTGATCGACTGCATCAAAAAGCTACTTCTCCATTTTTAGTTGCAGAAGCGCTGATTGAAGAAAGCTTCGGACGATTAGATCCAAAAATTGTTCGAACCTTCATACAGGAGATAACGCAACTAGCTTTGGGAACTAAAGTGGAACTGAGTGATGGAAGCTTTGGAAAAGTAATCTATATTAATCCAAATAACCCTACAAGACCAATGGTTGAAGTGAATAGTACCATTATTAATTTATCAGACTCGAGAAATATATGGATTGTTCGTGCAGTTATTTAGGTATGAAAATGAGAATATAAACGGAAGAAATTTGAAAAGATATTTATAGTCTGATAGGCTGTAACTATCTTTTTTTATTTATGAATGAAATAATTTCAATTAAACTTAAAAAAGGTATTGATTTTGATATCACTTCTGTGCTAGACTAATCTCACAAGGTTGAAACAGCAACTCAATAACAGATGAAAAAATCTTTTAAAAAAAGATGTTGACATCAAAACGAGAAGCTGATATGATATAAAAGTTGCTTCCGAAAAACGAATTAAAAAAACTTCTTGACATAATGAAGTTGATTTGTTAAAATAGTGAGGCAGCTAAGATGTTCTTTGAAAACTGAACAGTGAAATGTTTGAATGAAAC
>NZ_JAJISB010000062.1 GCF_021245735.1 Brevibacillus daliensis | reverse complement strand
CTTAACCAAGATGTGTCCATGAAACTATACTAACTCCACTATCCAGTGTTGAGATATATAAGTACAAATATTAAAAAAGGAGGAAATGAAAATGACTCAAATCCAGCTTAAAGTTAAAAAATTGACACAAAGACTTGATCACATAGTACCTGATGATGCACCAAACAAGTAATAGTTTTATTTAATTTTTTGGAACAATATGAGTTAAGATAATTAACTCATATTGTTCCTCCTTCGTTTAAATAAATTAATATTATAAGGAGATGGTACAAATGATTTTACCGGGTCTTGTTGATTCCCATATTCCACATGGATCATTTTTTGATATCAATCAATATAAAGACATATTAAATAAAATAGATTATGGTGATCTATTATTTCCCTTTGTGTTATTTGGTAACTTGATAGGATTACAGAATATTAATGATCAACTTCTTGATCAGGTGAAAGGAAAGAAGATTAATATTAAAAATGATACATATCTTCTAGTATCTCAATTACCAGAGGATATTTGGAGTAATTTACCTATAAGATCTCATGAACTAATTACTCCAACAGAAGAGCAAGAACAAGAATTAAATCTTGCTCTACAATATTTATCAGAAAATTATCCTTCAGGGTACAAGCTTTTTTCAGAATTTGCTCGAGCAATTGCTTGGGTTAGCCTAAAAGATGAATTTAAGGAAAAAGATAGCCAAATTACTTCTTCTTCTTTCCCTATATTGCCTTTGTGTGTATTTATTTCAGATAAGGCCCAATATCACATTCCTCCTAATAGCATAAGTAAAGAATCATCTTATCGTTTTTTAGCTGAGAACCTATACCATGAAGCTGTACATCAAGCTGTTAATATGAACCTTCTTATGCATGAAGTTTTCATAGAGGATTATAATAGCCAAGAATCACCGAAAGTGGAGATTCCGTGGCGGTATAACCAAGTAAAACGGAATCAATTTTGGGAACTGGATCGTACATTCCATGCCACTATTGTATATAGTCAAATGATTAGATATCGATTAGCACAATTAAATAATTCGGATTTAAAACCATTTGAACGTTTAGCATTTGAAGAAGCCACAACAACGGGAATGGAAGCTGCAAAATACCTTAGTCAGTCATTATTAAATAATGAACAATATTTCACTAAAAAAGGTGTTGAATTAATTCAGGAATTGGCTAGTAATATTAAAACAGTAAGTCAAAGTGTATCAGAAGTCCGTACCTATAAATAAGAGCAGAATAAGTGCATAGGAATAGGAGTGGTTGAAATTATGCTTAATAATTCATCAACGAGTAAACCACATCAACAATCCCAATCAGAGCTTCCAAAAGAAAAACTTGGCAAAAACTTCTTTCTCTTATGGACAGGGCAAACAGTTAGTACTTTTGGTAATCAAATAACCATTATTGCACTTCCTCTTGTTGCAATTTCTTTTCTACAGGCTAGTAACTTTATTGTTGGTATGTTAAGTGCTATATCTTTCTTACCAAACTTTATTATAGGACTTCAGGCTGGGGCATATGTAGATAGAAAAAGTAAAAAAACTATAATGTTGTTCTGTCAAGCCATAAGTGCTGTTTTATTACTATTGATACCAATATGTGCAATTAATGAAGCATTAACAACATGGTTCCTTTTTGTTATTGCATTCATCACAGGATGTTGTACAGTATTTTATCAGGTTGCTTATACGTCATATCTGCCAGAGATCATTGAACCAAAATTGCTACAAAGTGGCAATTCAAAATTAGAAATAACAAAGGGTGCCGCACAAACAGCCGGACCGGGTTTGGGAGGTTATTTAGTTAATATTTTTAGTGCGCCAATGGCTATAATAATTGACGCACTTAGCTTCATAATCTCATTTATTTTGATCATTATGCTTCCGAAAGACACAGTAAAAAATATTAAAAGGGATAATAAATCCATCTGGCCAGATATTTATGAAGGCCTTACTTTTACCGCAAAACATCAATTACTGAGAGCAATTTTAATTAGTTATAGTTTAAGTGTAATTTTTATTGGGCTATTTCAATCTATTTCGGTTCTTTATATGACTCGCACACTTAACTTAACTGCAACAAATATTGGATTAATTATTGGTCTGGGTAATATCGGATTCCTTATTGGGGCTATTATCACCAAACATCTTTCAATAAAAATAGGGATCGGAAAATCAATTGTTTTTTCATTAGGATTGATTGCTGTTGGGTTTTTAATAATAGGATTTGCTCCAAAATCTACGTCAATTCCATGGCTCATTTTTGGACAATTTGTTCTTAGTTTAGGAGTACCAATTTATAATATAAATTTTGTTAGTCTCCGTCAGGCTATTACCCCACGTTCATTACTTGGTAGGGTAAGTTCTGTTTCTAGATTTGTTGGGCGCGGATTTGTCCCTATCGGAGCATTTATGGGAGCAGGATTAGCTACTGTGTTTGATCCCCGTGTTGCCGTTATAATATCTGGTATTGGTGGGATTTTAGCGATATTACCAGCATGTTTCTCATTTGTAATCAGAGTAAAATCTATACAAGATGCTCAGGAATACTCAAATAATTATGAATAGGAGATGTAATATATGGAAACGGAATTTAAAACCTTAGAACAATATAAACCGCAATTTACGGAGAGTTTTGAGGAGGTTTGCACAAATCTGAAATCACTAAGTGACAGACTATTTAATCTTTTACCCGATAAAACATTATCTCCAGATGAACGTTTAGAAAGAATTGCACGTATAATTCCAACAAGCATACTGTGCGGAGATTATCATAAGACTGGAAGAACTAAACTCAACAAATTACGTTATAGGCTTGATGAATTGGTTCCAGATAATAATTTGGACTATAATCAAAAACTTGAATTTTTAGTTGATCTAGTTAATGAAACTGTTCCTGGTGATATGCTACTATACCAAAAACTTGAGCTTATTGGAGATAAAAGAAAATCTGACATTGGTAGATAATTAAATTTTATATAGGACCTTTGGGTCTTCAATAAAACACGAAGAATTAGCACATTTATTTCATTTCAATAAATTTTTGTTTATTTCTTTTTTTATAATAATTAAAATTGCATATGCAAACATATTTTTTAATAAAACAGACCCTAGTGTTGAGTAGTGCTTTTGTTGTTAGAAGAATAGACAAGGGGGGTGAATAAATGAATAATTCGATAACGTTTGTTGCAACTGGTGATAGTTTCATTACACGAAGGCTACCCTCAAAAGACGAATCCTTTAAAATGTTATCTTCCCTTATTTGCAGTGCGGACGTACGTTTTACAAACTTAGAAGTTACAACTCATCACCTTGAAGGTACTCCTTCTGCAGTCAGTGGGGGCACATGGGCCGTTGCTCACCCGGACGTATTAAAAGACTTGAAAGCATATGGTTTTAATGTTTTAGCATGGGCAAATAATCATACTCTTGATTATTCTTATGATGGGCTTGCTGCTACTGAAAAATATTTAAATCAATATGATTTTATACATGCAGGTGCAGGGAGCAATCTGGCAAATGCAAGTCAACCCAAATATTTAGAAACTCCTTCTGGTCGTGTAGCTTTAATTTCAGTTACTTCTACCTTTCATGAATCATGGATAGCTGGTGAACAAAGACCAGATATGATTGGTAGACCGGGAATTAATCCACTGCGTCATAATACTCTCCACGTTATCTCGAGGGAAAAAATGAAGCACCTTCAAGATATTGCAGAAATAGTAAATGTTAATGGATTCTATAATAAAGGCATAGAGGTAGGCCTCGTAAAAAGACTTAATGAAGGGTTATTCCCCTTCGGTAGACTAATATTTCAAGAAGGTGAGCAAGAAGGCCGGTATACAAAACCTCATAAAAAAGATCTAAACCGTATCTTAAGTTCAATATCTGAAGCTAAACGTCAAGCAGATTATATTATAGTCAGTATACACAACCATGAAGTAAAAGGGGACACACTTGATGAGCCAGCTGATTTTATTAAGACCTTTTCAAGAGCTTGTATAGATGAGGGGGCACATGCTATCATTGGTCATGGTCCGCATGTAATTCGTGGTATTGAAATCTATAGGAATTGTCCAATTTTCTATAGTTTAGGAAATTTTATATTTCAAAATGAAACGATAACACATTTACCATCTGATTTTTATGAAAAATACGGATTAGATCATAACCATAATGTAGCTGATGCTCTTGATGCAAGAAGTTACATGAATACTAGAGGATTTTCAGCATATCCAGATGCATGGGTGTCTGTACTACCACTATGGAGTATGATAGAAGGGAAATTATCACAACTTACATTATACCCGATTGATCTTGGCCAGGAAATTCATCGTTACAAACGTGGTTGGCCCAAAATTAGCCAGAATGAGGACATTCTACGAAAATTAAGCAAATTATCTGTCCCATTTAACACTATATTAAAAATAGAAAATGGAATTGGAAAAGTTGTTCTTTCATAATTATGTTCCTTTATAGATTAACCTAATATTATTTATTACCTATTGGCTTAGGAAACCCCTTAAGCTTGTCCTCAATTTGTTAGGATGAGTATAGGGGTTTTTTTATTGATAAATCTAGTACTATCTAAAAAGAGGGAGACTAAGACAAGAAAAAAGGGAAGATTACCTACTAATTAGAAATAAAAAGCTGGTCAGTGATATTATCCCCTTTAAGTACACAGTGTAAAAAAAGCCCGCTCATCAAAGATTGGGTGTTACTCTATCTTCGGAGGGGATTTTTCGTATGGCTAAAAAAGGAAAAGCACATCAACAATATACGGTGGAATTTAAAGAAAATGCCGTTGCTTTGTACGAACAAAAAGGAATCAGCTATGAAGCAATTGCTAAAGAATTGGGAGTACCTAGTGCCACACAGATTAAAGATTGGGTTAGAAAAAAGCGGAAGGGTGAGAGCATAGAGAATCAGCGAGGTAAAACAACTAAAAGTGATAATTTTTTTAAAGGGTGTCCACGCTCAAAATTTACTAGTGTGGAAGAGGAAAGAGATTACTTAAAAGCGCAGGTAGAATACCTAAAAAAGCGCTATCCAAATCTTTAAGAGGAGAGTGGGATTCAAAAGTAGCTCGCTTTACTGTTATTAACCAGTTAATAAGTAAATACCCTCTTACATGGTTAGTTGAGATTGCCAAAGTTTCCCGCGCTGGTTATTACAAGTGGAAACACACGCAAAAAGAGGCAACAACGTGATCAACTCATAAAGAAACATATCATGGCAATTCATCATGTACATCCATACTATGGCTATCCTAGAATGAGAATTGCGCTAAGAAAGAATGGTTTTGTTGTAAATCACAAAAAAGTATATCGGTTGATGAAAGAGATGAACGGCCAGTCCGTCATTCGTAAGAAACGGCCATTCTATGGTAGAAAGGCATCCGTTGTTAACCCTAACTTACTTAATCGGAAGTTCACAGCCGAAAATCCAAATCAATTATATGTAACAGATATTACTTTTATAGCACTGAACGATCGATTTTATTACCTATCGGTAATCCAAGACCTTTTTAACAACGAAGTTGTTGCCTGGAAGGCTTCACGTTGGAACGATTTACATCTTGTTTTAGATACTTTAGAACATTTGGTATCACAAAGAGACGTGCAAGGAGCTGTCCTGCATTCTGATCAGGGCTACCAATACACGTCTAAGACGTACAATAAGCGATTGGAGGATTTTGGCGTGAGAGGTAGCCACTCTCGCAAAGGAAACTGCCTCGATAACGCCTGCATAGAATCCTTCTTTTCTCATCTCAAAACCGAGACATTGTACTTTTCTGATTGTAAGACAGATGAAGAACTGATTCAAGCCATTGAAAAGTATATCTGGTTTTATAACCATGAACGATTCCAGAAAAAACTTGGTCAGTGTGCCCCGGTTGAATACCGAAACAAACTGGCTGCTTAGGCTTTTTTAATACTGTCTACTTGACAGGGATAAGACCAAGACTCCCATATGCATATAAGTGAACAATTCTGGGTTTTG
>NZ_JAJISB010000061.1 GCF_021245735.1 Brevibacillus daliensis | reverse complement strand
TGTGAGAGGTCGGGGGTTAGTCACCCCCTCCTACTCGATTTATGACCAACAAAAAGACCGCCCTTTTCTAGATTAAATAACAAATTTATGTATGAATAAATAACATCTTATAATTGAACAAAACTACCGTCCATTTAATAAGTAAAGATTGGTTCTTTACTGTTCATCGATTTTTTAGTTTGTTTTATTAATCACAATAGATCACATAACGATTTCTTCAGAGTGGTTCAAGTTATTGGTGAAAATGGAACTTCTGAAGTAAGATATAATAAAAAGGATGAAATATTAGAACTGAATGAAAATGGAGATATAACAGCTATTGACCTCAAAGCACAAGATGAAACAATAGATAAAAAAGGTGATTTCCAAACTCTTGCATCTACTACTCTACGTGAAGCTCGTGAGTATGCATATGGCTATTATTATAAAGTCAGTTTACACGGGGGCAGAGATCAATATTGGGATGTTGGCAATGGTAAAGGAGGGAAATACATAAAACAAACATCTAAAAACAGTTCAAAATTAGAAGATTTTGAGGATATTGTAGATACATTAATTGGTAGTGAAATGAAATTCGCAGGAGCTAATTGTACTCTCTAGTATGACAAATAATATTTGTTAGGGGAGTAGAAAATATGAGTATATTAGCTTTTTATTTGAAAGATTGGTTTATAGTCATTAGTATGAGCATCTTACTAATCGATATAATATTAGTGCTTGCATTTATAAATGGTAAATTAAAATGCTTAATGAATTATCTTCTCGGTATTAATTTGATATTAGGTTTATATATGATAATAGTAATGATTTCCATTGTATATAACAATTTGTTGTAATAAGTGGTGAGAAACTTGAAACTAAACGAACTAAAAAAAGTCGCCTCTTTACAATAAGAGACTGCTGCAAAAGTTGTGGTTTTGGAAAAATTAATAGTTTTAGGGGGACAAATATGTCTCCCTAAACGCGAAACGAGCCTTAGAAGCGATTCTAGAGGCTCGTTTTTCATTGACTGTTTTGGTTGTTCTGAAAAAGTGGACTTTTACAGTGATCTCTTTCCAAAGAGTTTTATCTTCCATAGCTTTTTAAATGGTTATTTGGGGCGTTTCTCCCAGCCTTCAATATTGGTTAACCCTTCAATACTGTCTGCATAAAAGACAGGATCTTTTCCTGCTTTTCGTTGGTCCGTATAATCTTTTAGCGCTGCAAATGCAAATTTTCCTAGCAGTACAATCGCAACCAGATTAAATAGCGCCATCAACCCCATAAAGATGTCAGCTAATGACCAAACCATCTCGTTATGGGCAACAGAACCAAACATCACCATTCCCACTACACATAGTCGGTAGATTAGGATTGAAGTACGAGTCTTTTTCCCGATGAACTCAATGTTAGTCTCACCATAATAGTAGTTACCAATAATAGAAGTAAAGGCAAAAAAGAACAAAATAATTGCAATAAAAATGGTAGCCCAATCTCCCATGTGAGAGCTAAGCGATGCTTGTGTCAGTTCAATGCCCGAAACTTCACCGGTTTTATAGATGCCGGACGTAAGAATAATAAAAGCTGTCGCACTGCACACCAATAAGGTATCTACATATACACCTAATGCTTGAACCAAGCCTTGTTTGACTGGATGACTTACAGTAGCTGTAGCAGCAGCATTCGGAGCACTACCCATACCTGCTTCATTAGAGAAAAGACCACGTTTAATTCCCAGGGTAATAGCTGTACCAATTCCTCCGCCTAAGAACTCTTGAAAACCAAAGGCGTGGGAGAGGATAGTCATGAATACTTCAGGAATCTGTCTGAAATTGACGATCATTACAAACAGCGCAATGAAAATATAAAAGGTTGCCATAGTAGGTACAAGCCATGTGGAAATGGAAGCTATTCGTTTTACCCCACCGAAGATGACGATGGCAGTAAGGATACTTAGTATGATTCCGAAAATGTTTTTGTCAAAGCCAAAGGCAGTTTCAACAGCAGCAGTAACAGTATTGGCTTGTACGGCATTAAATACAAAACCGAAACAAACCATAATCAGGATCGCAAACAAGATCCCCATCCAACGCTTTCCGAGACCTTTTTCCATATAGTAGGCTGGTCCCCCACGGAAGCCCGACTTATCTTTTACTTTATAAATCTGTGCAAGTGTACTCTCTACAAAACCAGAAGCAGCCCCAATGACGGCTAAAGCCCACATCCAGAAGACAGCACCGGGTCCACCTAAAGCAATCGCCCCTGCTACCCCTGCTAGGTTTCCTATACCTACACGAGAAGCAGCACTAATACAAAAGGCTTGAAAAGAGGAGATCCCTCTTTGTTCTTTCGGATAGCGGTTAAAACCATCACCTAACAGACGAAACATTTCTCCGAATAGGCGTACCTGAACAAATCTTGTCTTAACGGTAAAGTAAAGTCCTACACCAATTAGTAAAAATATCAGAAAATAGGACCACAAAATTTCATTGCTTAGATTAATGAAATCTTGTGCCGTAGCATGTTGTATCCACGTTAAGAAGTCATTCATTTTATCTTTAATAAAGTCCAAATGGAGGAGTCTCCTTTCAAAGGTAGTTTGACATAACTTATCTATTTTAACATAAAACGTAATGATTAAGATTAGTAAATAATGAAACGATTCTTTACCAGATATAAACTAGATTTTAAGAAATGTGATAGCATAGTAATGACTAGGGGGAGGCTGAACATGGACAGATATATTAATTCACATATCCACCTTGATTTATATAAAGAAGAGAATGCGTTGACCATGTTACAAGAGTTACAGGATAGTAATATAAAAGCTGTAATTGCTGTTTCAATGGACCTGGTTTCCTGCAAACGTAATATGGAGTGGAAGCGTCGTTTTCCCGATCTTGTGAAGCCAGCCTTCGGATTCCATCCAGAGCAGCCGATTCCTGAACCAGAAGAATTGAAGCAACTGCTTGCTTGGGTGAGAGAAAACGAGCAAGATATGATAGCCATTGGAGAAGTAGGGTTACCTTATTATCTGAGGAAAGAGGCTCTAGAAAAAGGAGAGCATTTTGATCTGAAGCCGTACATGGTAATAGTAGAAGAGTTCATTAAGCTAGCAGTCGAATTGGATAAGCCAATTGTTTTACACGCTGTATATGAAGATGCTGAGCTTGTTTGCGACTTATTACAGAAGTATGATGTGAAGAAAGCCCATTTCCATTGGTTTAAAGGGAGTAAAGAAACTCTTACCCGAATGGAACAAGCCAGCTAGTAGCGGAGATCGTCTTTGAGAATACAAATAATTTTTACGGTCTTGGGTAGCATCCTGAAAAAGACTGACACCCTTGTTTACATGTTCTTCTTTTTTTATTGTAAATGTATGGTGTTGTATTTTCTTATTTAGTCTAAACTAATAAGATAGGACACCAATACCGGAATAAGTGAATGTTTGGTTGATCTAAATGGTGGTAAACAGTATTATTTTATACAAGGTTACATTAGGGAGAAAGGTTGATCGTAGTGGAAAACACGTCGGCAGCATCAAATTTTATTCGTAACATCGTAGTGGAAGATTTGCAGAATGGAAAAGTAGAACAGGTCGTTACTCGGTTTCCTCCAGAACCTAACGGCTATTTGCATATTGGCCATGCTAAATCAATTTGTGTAAATTTTGAACTTGCCAAGGAATTGAACGGTAAAGCATTCTTACGCTTTGACGATACAAATCCTTTGAAGGAAGATGAAGAATACGTTCATTCCATCAAGGAAGATGTAGAGTGGCTTGGATTTGAGTGGGACGGGCTGTTTTTTGCATCCAACTACTTTGAAGAGATGTATAAGCGTGCGGTATTGCTGATCAAAAAAGGTAAAGCATACGTATGCGATCTGACAGCAGAACAAATGAGAGAGTATCGCGGTACACTGACTGAACCTGGTAAGAATAGCCCATATCGCGATAGAAGTGTAGAAGAAAACCTTGATCTGTTCGAAAGAATGCGCAATGGCGAATGTAAGGACGGAGAAAAGGTCCTGCGTGCCAAAATTGATATGTCTTCCCCGAATATCAATCTGAGAGATCCGGTTATCTACCGAATTGCTCATGCTACGCACCATAATACAGGCGATACCTGGTGTATTTATCCGATGTATGCATACGCACATCCATTGGAAGATGCGATTGAAGGAATAACACACTCCATTTGTACACTGGAATTTGAAGACCAACGTCCGTTGTATGACTGGGTTGTTGCAGAAACAGAGATGGAGCATGTTCCCCATCAATATGAATTTGCTCGCCTTAACCTGACGCAGACGGTAATGAGTAAACGTAAATTGAAACAATTGGTAGAGGAGAAGGTTGTAGATGGATGGGATGATCCTCGCATGCCGACCTTGTCTGGATTGCGTCGTCGAGGTTATACGCCAGAAGCTATTCGTGCGTTTGCGAAAGAGATTGGTGTTGCCAAAAGCAATAGTATTGTCGATGCAAAAATGCTTGAATACTTCATCCGTGAAGATTTGAAGCTGAAAGCACCACGTACCATGGGTATTTTAAAACCACTAAAGGTAGTGATTACGAACTATCCAGAGGGTCAAGTGGAATGGTTGGAAGCTGAAATAAATCCAGAAAATCCTGAAATGGGTACACGAATGATTCCATTTACTCGTGAAATCTATGTAGAACAGGACGATTTCATGGAAGAGCCACCTAGTAAATACTTCCGTCTTTTCCCTGGAAATGAAGTACGTCTTAAACATGCGTACTTTATCAAATGTAACGAGGTTATCAAGGATGATAATGGTAATGTAATTGAGTTGCACTGCACGTACGATCCAGAGACGAAGAGTGGTTCAGGCTTTACAGGACGTAAAGTAAAAGGAACGCTTCACTGGGTAGATGCAACACATGCCGTACCAGCAGAATTCCGCTTGTATGAACCATTGATTCTCGATGAAGAAGAAGAGGAAGGTAAGACATTCCTCGACTACATTAATCCGAACTCTATCGAGATATTACAAGGCTTTGTAGAGCCGAACATGAAAGAAGCTAAACCTCAGGACAAGTTCCAATTCTTCCGTCACGGTTATTTCAATGTCGATCCGAAGTATACGACAGATGATCAACTAGTTTTCAATTTGATTGTATCGCTGAAAAGCTCATTCGATCCGAAGAAATAATAAAACAACCTTCCTGCCAGTATTTCCTATACATAGGCAGGAAGGTTGTTTTTATTTTTACGGCTCTTGGGTATCATTCACGACATAAAATGGAGATTTGCTTAGCTAGGCTACATCGCGCTTTGAAAAGACTAGCGCAGAACTTCCTAACATAATTGCAAAATAGAGTACGAGAATGATTATGGAGAAGCTTAATCCCAACTCAGGATATGCTGGTGACGAAAAGCGCTGAATAACCACACTGTCGGAATATGCATATAGAGGAAGGTGGTTAAATACTATATATTCCCCCCACCAGTAATTCTGAGAGAGACCACCTATGACTTTTCCCGAAAAATAGGCAATAATAGCGACGCTAAGCGCCAGAGCACTTCTTTTAAATATAGTGGCTGTAAAAAATGACAGGGTAGCCAGGAAGAAGAGGCTAGGTAGCTCCGTCAGATAAAATTGGAAGACGACAGTAAAGGTAAGATTGCCGATTTCTTCCAATAGCGGAATTTTTTCTGCACTTGCTAAGCCTTCTCCTGCACCAAAAAAGATAAACCCAAGCAGGCTACTCCATACAAACAGGAAGAAATAAGCTGCCGTTATCATGATCAAGACTGATAGATATTTAGAAAATAAGATAGAAACACGGCTACTCGGTCTTATCAATAGTTGCTTAATTGTTCCATCTTTGTATTCATCCGTTACTATTTGAGCTCCTAGAATTAAGCCAAATAGAGTAATTAGAAAACCAAAAATGGTAATTGTAAGCATGGTAAATTGAAGATAATTCATAACCAATGCCAGGTCACTTATATATGCCTTGATAATAATGGCGGTAATCAGAACAAGACCTGCTAATAATGAGAAAAAAAGAATGCTCTGTCGTTTCGAGTTGATTTTCATGATTTCATTTTGGACAAGTCGTAAGAAGATCATGATTGTGTGCCTCCTTTTGTTAACGCCAGGAAGCGATCTTCCAGCGATTCTGTCTTAATATGAATCTGGTAAATAGAGATGTCTTGTGCAACGAGTAGACTAACCAGGCGAGGAATCTCGCTTTTTTCTGCCATAATTGTTACCTTACCATGATCACCTGTCTTAGCCTGCCAATCTTGTAATACTGCTGTTGCCGCAGCCGCTTGATCAACCTCGAACTCAACAGATAAGGCGTTAGCGGCTTCTTCTGGCTGATTGTGGATGCTGATTTCATCAATAAATTTTCCTTCCTGAATGACAAGGGCACGATCACACATTAGCTCAATTTCCGATAGTAAATGGCTAGATACTAGAATGGAAATGTTTTCTTGTTTTGCCAGGTAGCGCAGGTGATCACGTAGTTGACGTATTCCAGAAGGGTCAAGACCATTGGTAGGTTCATCCAGAATGAGAATACTTGGGCTATGAAGCAAAGCCTGTGCAATACCTAGACGTTGTCGCATACCGAGTGAATAGGTTTTAACTTTTTGTTTAATGGCATGTGTTAGTTCTACCAACTCTACTATCTTCATAATTCTTTCCTTGCTGATAGGTGTGGAAGCCATACGGGAAAAATGTATGAGATTTTGCATACCTGTCATATAGCCATACATTTCCGGATTTTCCACAATCGCACCAACATGGGCCATTGCTTGCGAGCGGGACTTCGTAATATCATGACCTTCCACGAGAATTTGTCCTTCTGTAATGGAAGAAAGTCCTACGATCATGCGAATCGTGGTTGTTTTACCTGATCCGTTAGGACCGAGAAATCCGTAAACCTCTCCACGCTGAACGGAAAAAGATAAATGCTGCACAATGGGTTTACCCTTAATTTTTTTCGTTACATTTCGTAATTCAACGACGGGTGTGTTTGACAAGAATGCCCCTCCTTATATTCAACTTACAAATTTGGTAATCTTTTGAACAATCCACCTTAATAGTTACGAGTGAATAAGCAAAAGGGTTTCATTTCTTTATAAACTACCGTAGTGAGTATGCAGAAGAAGCACAGAGTTGTAGTGGAAAAACGAAAACAAACTTAACAGATTGAAAAACCAGCTTCTCCTTTCCCGCGGAGTGTTCTAAAGTTATGTGGGAAGGCTCCTTTTCTCTAAATAGCGAACGCACAGTGTGATGAAATAGATGATTATGAAGTAAAAGACAGCTACTGCTCCCCAAATCTCCATGGATCGAAAATTATTTGAAATAATAATCTCTCCAGTGTTCGTCAAATCGCGTATACCGATTACGGAAACAAGCGACGTATCTTTCAGACTGACGATAATCTGATTAACGAAAGCAGGCAGCATACGACGAAGAGCTTGCGGTAGAATAATAAATCGCATCGTTTGTAGCATAGTCATACCAAGTGAACGACCTGCTTCCATTTGCCCAGCGTCAATTGACTGAATACCAGCACGGAATATCTCTGCCATATATGCTCCTGCATTAATACTGACTGCTATTATGGCGGCAGTTATGGCAGGAATTTTAATGTCAAAACCCTGCGGGATTCCAAAATAGATGAAAAAGATTTGAACCAGCAAGGGGGTACCTCGGATGAAGGTAACGTAACAGGCTGCAATCCATCGTAAAATCGCCATTTTGCTGACACTAAGCAGTCCAAATACCAATCCGATGAAGAAAGCGATCGAAATAGAGATCAGTGTGATTTGGAGTGTAATGAGTGAGCCTTCTGCCAGAATGGGGAGAGCATCTCTAATAACTTGTAAGCTTGAGGTCAAATCATGTCGCCTCCTTTTGAAGTTGGCATACTGCTATTGTAAGTTGGTACCTGTCCATTTCTTGATGATTTCATCATATTTTCCATTTTCCCGCAGTTTTTTGAGACCGCTATCAATTTTCTTGTGGAGTTCTTCATTATCTTTGGAAATGGCGATACCGTAGTTATCACCGTTAAGGCGATCCCCAACAATTTTTAATTTTGATTCAGGATCTTGTGCCAGTTTATAGGCGATAACAGGATAGTCTTCAATAGTAACGTCAGCATTTCCATTTTCTACCTCAAGAAACATGGATGGACTATCATTAAAATGAGTAACCTGTGCACCGCGTTGTTGCGCTAACTGTTCTGCAAATTTGGCTCCTGTGGTTCCTTTTTTTATAGCGATTTTTTTTCCTTTCAAATCATCAGGGCCGGTAATGGTTGTATTATCTTCTTTTACTACGAGGGAGAGACCAGCTTTGTAATATGGTTCAGAGAAGAGAACAACCTGTTTGCGCTCATCCGTAATGCTGATTCCTGCAGCTGCTCCGTCCAATTGTCCGGCAAGAATAGCTGGAATAATCCCTTTGAAGTCCATTGGTTTTATTTCGATTGTAATTCCTTCTTCTTCTGCTATGGCTTGTAAAAGATCGATATCAATCCCTACGTACTTTCCGTCTTTTTCAAACTCAAAAGGAGGGTATTTAGCATCTACACCAAAGAGATAACTATTTTTTTCTGGTGGATTACCAGAAGAGGAAGCACTTTGATCCCCTCCGCTAGTCCCGCAGGCAGTGAGTATCATCATAATAATTCCTACACAAATGGCATACCAATTTTTCTTCATACGAATAGCCCCTTTGTTTTTTGAATTTTCAATTTACTTCACTCGTTAGGTGTATGACTGAGACAACAAAGTTGAAATTTTGGATAAAAAACTATATGTAGATATATATTGATTGTTTTGGAAAAAATACAAACGAAAACACCGCCCTCCAAGTAGAGAACGGTGTTTTGCGTTTACAGGTATTATGCAAGGTAATGGAATGTGTATATGACAAGTTAATTTTTAGATAAAATCAACCGACATATGCTAAGAGTTACTTGCGTTATTTCTTAAAAATTTTCAATGGTTTACCTACTGGCAGGAAAATACGACCGAAATGTGCGTTAAGTACGCAAGCGGCAGCACCATAAAAAGAGAATAGGGAAACACCCAGTTCAGATACACCAGCTAGTAAATGCATTTGTTCCTTGGCGATACCAAAGGAATCAAAAGTAAGACCGATAAATAAGAAATCGATAAGAATAAAGATAATAAATAGTACTTTATGTGTTTCAGCAGCACCGATTGTCATGAAAAGAGTGAAAATCAGGTACCCTAAATATGCAACACCCAAGTGTTTTGGATCTACTTGGGCTGCCATTTCTGGACCAAATACACCTAGTTGGATCATCCAGGAAAAGGCAATAGCAAACCAGAACATAGCGTAAGCACCAAAAGCAGTTGTACCAAAAATATTATTGCGCTTAGAATCATTAATACAAGCAAATAATTGAGCAAATGAACCCAAAAAAATCGCCCATGGAACAATCATGGAAACGCCTTCGGTAATACCTAATTTTTGAAAAGAGGCTACAAGTGTAACCATTGCCAATCCGAATAAACCTAGAGCTGACGGATCACAGTTCGTAATTTTAACAGACTGTGTATTCATGATGTTGAATTTCCCCCTCGAATTAAATGCTAGTTATAAAGGCATAAACTCTATTCTAAGTAATATTGGGGTAAAATGTTTATATAAAATATAACAATTTTGTTACATTTATAAAAAATTAAATAATATAAGACGATCCTTTTTTAGAAGAGTCGCCTTATGTAGGGGTAGGAGTAAATATTTATGGTAAAACAGACTGCTTGTCTATTTATCCAGATATTCTTTCATTGTCGCTAATGGATTTTCCTTAATTGCCAGTAAACGTTCGGCCAATTCATCTTTAATTTTTAATAATCGAGTTAAACTTGCTTAGCTAACTGGTCGATATTCACCCTGTGATTTTTTACTTGAATCAAAATGACAAAGAAGCAGTTAGTAATGAACTGCTTCTTTGTCTATCTCTTTTGCCTATTGTTTTATTTACACAAGTAACTACAACTGCTTTAGTTAGAATGGATAAAACATCCAGAATTTGAATCTGATTAGAATCTGCAACTACTGGAAGATGAATCAGAACTAGAGCTGGAACTACTG
>NZ_JAJISB010000060.1 GCF_021245735.1 Brevibacillus daliensis | reverse complement strand
ACTTAACCAAGATGTGTCCATGAAACTATACTAACTCCAGTACCTATGTGAGAGAATGAATATGAAAAGAGATTAAGTTAATATATAATTATAGAACTGTTTGCTAAATGAAAAAACGCCTTTAAACGGGCGGCATAATTCGAAGGTACAGGTGAATACTTATTTAAAGACTCAATAAAGTACCGGTATATTCTATCAAGCGCTATTTGTTGTTTTCGTCATCAACAGAAATTCCACCTAGTTTTCAAAAAAACTCAAGAAACTATAAGTATTAGAAGATAATAATTGTTTATATTTATCTTGGTAATTTTTAGATTTTTCTTGCCATTATCTGAAATATCGATTGTTGGATATTGTATGCTAAAAAACGGGCCAACTTTTTCGTCTTTGATCATATTGATTGTTGGAATTATCCCTTTTACATACACAGGTTTCAAAAAACTTGGCGACCACTCCCTGATTAAAAATCGAGAAGTGATCGCCGCAAAAACAGAGTTTTTTTACTACTTGACAAGTTAATGATCAAAGTGCAGAGATTATTTTTAATATGGAAAAAACTATACTTAGCTTTTCGGAAGATATCCTTACATTTGAATTTTACCCAACTACTATAAAAAGAATCTTTAAGAGGGGAGGGCTTATTAAAGCATCCCATCCAGTGCATATTAAAATAATTAATCTAGTTGTTGAAACATAAGTATCATACACTTTGTACAATATATTAGTACGAGTAATTGTTAGTTTTACTAGAATATTATTCAAATGTAAAATAATGGATTTAACAGAGAGCTGAATAAACTTCCCTCACTTCATATTATTGAAAGTAAAACCACGAGTTCTAATATTCTTTCATATGAGTAAGTCGAAATACCCTGTCTAATATATTTTTATCTTTATCTTCATCATATTCAACAATCATCCATCTTTCGTTGTCTTCCCAAAACAACATCATGACTTTTTTATAGTCGGGATGATCGGTTTGGGATTTAATCTGAGAGTTTTTCTTTTCATCATTAATTATTCTTTTTACCTCAACAAGAAGTATACCCTCGCCTTTAGTTCTACCATTTACACCAATGATAAAATCTGGGTGGAAGTCAGGGTGTCCAGGAATAGGAATTCGAACTGAATAACTCTTTTTTACTGGATTTCGATGCCACCATTTAATTGTTCCATCAAGATCGTTATCTAGTTGCTCGGCAAGTGCTCTTTCCCAACTATTAAGATCATCTGGGAACACCCCATAAATATTAAATCTTGAAGGTTCAAGTTTGTTGTCACAAATAAGTTCTGCAGGAAGTTCGTCTGTATCAATGGTTTCAATATGTTCTCTCAAAGCCTCATGTGTTGCTTGTTTTAGAACATTAGGTTTTAGCACTAGTATTTTATGAAGACTTTGTCTGATAGTTTCTGGCTTAAGCATATGTATCCAACCGAGCTGTTCAAATTCTTTCTTCAATCTTTTTTCCAGTTCATGGTGTAAGGATCGAACCTCGATCATACCATCTTTGTCCGATTCAAATAGGGTTATCTGGGCTAGCCTATCTATTTCTTTTTGAGCTAGTATAGCGTTTATTTCTTTAGGGCGATCTTTTGTAGAGGCGAAGATTTCAATACTCTCCATTAAAATTTTTGTAGCGTTTTGTTGAGAGGCTACAAGAACTCTTTCGTCGAACCTAAATCTTTCAACAATGCTTGTAATAATGCTTCCTGAATTGAGAGAGAAAACTGCTGTTTTAAACTTCCTAGGGAAATCTAGGTCCTTTCGTAACCCGTAATAATAGTGTTTATGAGTAAGAGAAACTTTATTGTTATTTGGGCCTTCATTTTTGGAATTGTCCTCATTTTCCAGCCTGAAATGTTGCTTATCCTCTTTTACATGAAAGGAGGTTGTACCACCGAAAAATATTGAAAGCTGACCTTGAGGACTAACAATAGTGATTGGAAAATCCTTCGATCCATGGGAATAATCATCGTTTTCCGTAGGTATTAGATTATTTGGTGTACTAATCTCTGTACGTGTAGCCCTATCTAAATCAGTATCAGATATATTTAACGTAACTTGTCCATCTACAACAAAATTAACTCCATTATCAAGAACTACAACATCCACAGAAGGAGATAATGGAGATAATTCATCCTTTATTTGGTTGATTCTATCAGCGGCAGAGATTAGTCCAGTTTGAGACTCTTTATTTGATAGGAAAACATAACCAAAATGTAATTCTTCCGGTAAGTTGGATAATACCTGAAGTCGACGGTCAACACGCATTATTCTCCCGACAATTTGTATTCCAAAATCAGCATCCCTATTGTTTCTCATGGAGACTAGAGTAAATGCACGTGGAACGTCAAATCCAGTAGCAACCGACATTTTGAAAATTAGAACCTCAACTGTTTCATCATGAGCAATTGCTGCTAAATGTGGATCAGGTTCATCTGCGGTATGAGTACGTATGTTGTCCTCATTGAAGCCAAGTTCTTTAAGCCATCTTTTGGTAGTTGTAATGCTTTCATCGTTTGAGTCTACTTGAACTAACAGTAGTGGTTTAATACCAGATTCAATCGATTCTAGTATGGCTTTTATCTCGTTGTGCGTTTCAACTCCACATCTTAGAGCAGTACTTCGAAAATCAATTAAATTTTCTATGTTCTGTTGTGCTTTGAAAACACCAACTTTTATCCCTTTTTTTATTAGTCCTGCTTTGATACCTTGATCTCTCGAAATTGATACGTGGTGAATATTTTTGATTTGGTTTACTTCTTTAAAGGATTCAATGTCTTTATCCTTTGGCGTTGCTGTTGCTAGGATTGTAATATCTGGCTTAATAACGTTTTGATAAAAATTTAAGGCTTGTGTATTTTCTTTAAAAGAGTGATGTGCTTCATCTATCATAACGCCAATAAAATAGTTCTGACTTCTCGCGTACTCAATTAATCCATCAATCGCAGGCATTTTTTCTGAATTTGTTCTAACCTTCCTAGTTTCTGAGTTTGAAACAGCAACATTGGCCCATGTAGTTACGAAGATATCACCAGATTTCAGGTCTTCAATGGTTCGATCAGAAGATATATCCTTATCTCTTAAAAATCTAAATTGAGTTCTGATAACTTGAGCTGCTTGTTCTGTTAGGCCGGTATATGGAGCGAACCATAGCCATATAACTTTAAAATTGCGGCTGATTTGCTCTATCGTTTTACCTGCCATAAATGTCTTTCCAGTACCTGTAGGTGCTTCGAAAAGTAGGTATCCTTTATGAGAAACAACTACGTTTTTTTGGGAAATGAAATCGTCATTTCTTTTAAGTCTACTAAGTTCTTGTAAGGCGTCAGACAATAATGTAGTAGCGTGATTAATAGCCTCTCTTTGAAAATCTTTTGGTATAAGAATCATTTTGTAATACCCCCACCAAATTGTTCAATAAGAAATTCAGGAATTCTCTCTATTAATGCATTTTTAAAACTAACTTGTTGCTGAAGTAAACCAGGCTGCCAAGAATAAATAACTAAGTAGTACTCGTTTTGAAGTAATTTGAGTTCATTAATTACATTTTGATTAAGATTGGGTACATAAATAACCTCAGTTTGGTTTATTATCACTCTCTGAACTTCCTTATCTGTTCTGTAAGGGGTTATCCCTACTTGATGGAAAAGTTGCAATCCATACCAAACTTGTTCGTGAGATATATTAAGATGAATCGACTCAACTGGGATTCTTTTAGTTTTCATGTAAGCGAATGTGCCAAATAAGCCCTCTACTTCGTGAGTTCCTCTAGCATCTCGCCAGCTGTAACCCTCGATTGCTGCTTTTAATCGTTTGAAAGTTACATCCTTACAAACATTTTTGTTTGGATTCTTAGTTGTAGCTTCTGTACTAGAAACTAAAATAAATCTTCTGTTACCGCCATCTTCAGAATTTAAATCTAGTACTGCATGCCCGGTTGTACCACTTCCCGCAAAGAAATCTAAAATAATCTCATCAGAATGGGAATCGGTTGCTTGATTTATCAGGGTTTTTATTAAACTCAATGGTTTAGGATAGGGAAAATCTTTATTTCCTATCATCCTTGAAAGTAAAGTTGTACCTTCGCTTGTATAACCAACTTGAAAGTGATCAACTTGCTCTAAATCAATACACTCTAAATCAATTTTTTTAATTGAAGAGGGGAGTATCCAAGTGGATAATGGTTTATCGCTTTTTTTGATCTCAGTAATAAATCTTTTTAGTCTTGGTTTACCTGTACCTATGTTTTTTCCGACCCAGAACTCTAAATTAGGAATGTTATTAATTATTTTCTGTTCGTAGGTATCTAATCTTTCATAAACACGTAGATTGTGTGGGGCTGTTCCAAGTTTGATGGCATCTAATAATTCATCTAGAGTATTGTATGATACTATACTTTCATTCTCTGGCCAGGAAATTCTGTTCTCTTCTATTAAGTCCTCCATAAATTTCGTGCGAATTTTTTTATGTGGTGATTTTACTTTTGAAGCGAATCTCCATACACTATCAGGGTCACAAGGGTACCATATATCTGTATTTGGATTTAATATTGGGTAAAATGATTCTGGTCTAAGTTTAATATCCTTCCCCTGGTTAAGAGGGCCATCAACCCAAGGCCCTCTAGCATCCCCATCGTCATTTGCTTTAGACCAGTCTTTTTGAGTACCTGCGAATGAGAAGCCAGGGTTTGCATAACAAAGTACGTACTCATGATCTGAACTTAAGAACCAGTTTTTTTCATCATTGGCACCACTTCTTCGACGCCAAACAAAAGTGCCCACCTTCATGCCGACAAATACTTGATCCATTAACAAAGATAAGTGTGCAAATTCTTCTTCTCCAATGGATACAAATATAACTCCATCCGAGGATAATAGATCTTTAGCGAGTGTTAATCTACGATACATGTACTCAAGCCACTTTGAGTGTCGCCAAGCATCGTCTTTATCAACGAAACTATCATTGTAAATAAAATCTTTATTCCCTGTATTATATGGGGGATCAATATAAATGCATTTTATTCTATTTTTGTAAGCGATATGGAGATAGCGAAGAGCATCAAAATTATCACCTTCTATTAATAAATTTTCAAAGTTTTCTTCTCCTAGTGAGAGGTGTTCAATAAAATCTACTGCGATGAAATCATTGTTCAAAGATTTTTCGTGTTCAAGTTCATCTCTTTCCCATACAAGACCAAGCTTACGAGTTGCATCTCGTTTGTTTAGAATAGAAATCAATTCTTCTTTCGTAAGGTGATCATACTTATTAATCAATTTATATACACACTCCAAAATAGAATTCAAATAAAAACACTATTCGACAAGAATATCTAAAAACCTCGTCTTTTTCTAGCAATAAATATTTTAGTAAAATTTAAATAATATTAAATGAATCAATTTCATATTTCTGAGCCCAACGGACTCAAGGGTTTCAAGGCATAGAAAAAGGAGTACCTCCCCAAATCTCTAATAAGTTAAGTGCGACCAAAACTTAAGAGAACGGTGGTGACTCCCATGTCTATTATAAAACAAGGAAGCCTATTTGATATACAAGATTTATTTGATTTAGAACCTCCCAAACGATTTGATGCAATTTTCTCTACGCTTGACATTGAACCTATACTTTACTCCATTTCCAAAAAGTCAATCTATGGAGCGCCAACAGGTTTAAATTATGGTGCTATGTTGTATTCACTGGTCGCTCGAATCGTGGAACGGATTCCAACTGTGAAAGACTTGCGGAAACGACTGAAGCACGACTTTATCTTTCGAATGGAGTGTGGCTTTCTTTTTTTCCGATACACTTCCTTCCGAAGCATCCTATTCTCGGTTAGTTCAAAAACTTTCTGAAACAACCATTCTGGAGAAGATTCAAAAAAAGGTAGTTCTTCAAGCGAACAACGAGAAATTTATTAACGATGACGTAGTGGCGATAGATGCGACTCATTTTGAATCTCGAGATCGAGGGCACGCACAAGAAAAACAGCCAAAGCAAGAGCCTAAAAAGCGTGGACGTAAATCAAAAGCTGAAAAAGAAATGTATGACATGCAAAAGAAAGAACAAGAAGCTCAGAAGTCTTTATATGAAAAGACAATTGCCGACCAGCTAGATGCCACATTAGAGGACCTTCGGTCCCAAGTTCCGGTCAAACCAGATTGGGGTATTAAGAAAAACAGCGAGGGAAAGAATGTATTTTGGTTTGGATATAAAGCTCATCTTGTAGTTGGCACAAAAAGTCAGTATATCCTGGGTTCCCTCATGTCTTCAGGCAGTTTGAACGACGGAAAGGCCGCAATTCCTTTGTTGAAAGGCATTCAATCGCTTCTTCCTAAGCCTTTACGCTATGGAATTATGGATGCTGGATATGATTATGTCCCAATCTATCAACAAATCATGCGTATGAATGCTAACGCAATTATTGCTTATAACAAGCGAAATGAAGGAGAAATGATTGGGTTTGATTCAAATTTTGCACCAACTTGTGTCAGAGAATTTTCGTATCGTTACGATAGTTATGATACGAAGTACAAAACATTAAAATATGTACGCCCAATAGAATGTAAAGGTTGTCCATTAGCTCACGATTCTCTCTGCCAAAAGGTCTATAAAATGAAGATTGAAACGGATTGCAGAAAATACACAGCTCCTGCCAGAGGAACACAAACATTGAATAAACTTTTTGATCAGCGGACTTCTGTAGAACGAGTGAATGCTTACTTAAAAGAGTTCTTTCAATTAAATAATGTCCGTTATCGTACAGGGAAGAGAGCCAAAGTCCATTTTGATTTAGTTACTCTTGTTTATAATGCATCCAAATTAGCAGTTGATCGAATTCGTAAAGAATTAGATGATAAAAAGAAAACACAGAAAGTAGTAGCTTAGTTTTTAAAAATTGGTTAAGGTCCCGACGGGACCACCCTAATCATTTTTCAAAAAAGCCATTATGAAATTGATTCACTTAAGAATAGAATTATGAACAAATAAAAATGAAAAATCACATAGTAGATAAGAAAAAGGGCGTTCGTATCGTTAAAGTTTTCGTATGAGTTTGGGTATAGAAGTGTACATATCTTACCTGTAATGACTGAAACTAAATATCCTGTAAAGTATCCGCCCCATTTGTAGCCTCTATTTTTGTGACTTTGACAACTTGATAGTCTTGTGAACTATTGCTCCTATATAAATTTTGAACAATTGGTTTAAAGCAATTCTTCTCTTATAAGGTATATGCAAGTAGTGACACGAGAATTGGAGTATAAAGAACTTTTTTTATTAAAAAGAGGGATGCATTTATGACAGCTAACATTTGGTTATATTAGAGTTTCTGCAAAAGACCAAAACCCTGAAAGGCAGTTACATGAAATGATGCAGCTTAGTGTAAATAAACGCGACATTTTCATTGATAAGGAAAGCGGAAAAAATTTCGACCGACCTCAGTATCATGCATTAAAGCAATGCTTACGCAAAGGAGATTTATTGTACAATAGACCGTTTTGGACGTAACAGTAAGGAAATCAAAAAGGAATGGGAACACATCACTCAAGAAGTTAAAGCGGATATAAAGGTGCTTGATATGCCCTTATTGGGTACTTCACAGTATAAGGACACATTAGGGACGTTCGTAAGTGAATTGGTGTTACAGGTGCTTTCTTTCGTGGCTGAACGTGAACGTGAGAACATCAAGCAAAGATAAATGGAAGGAATATCAGTTGCTAATGCAAAGGGAAAGCATCTAGACAGACCTCAGATGAACACACTTTGACTAATGAACAGAAACTAATACTGGAATCAAATTATCCAAAATGGCAAAGCAAACAGATAACAGCTGTAAAGTTCATTAAAATACTGGGGCTTAAAAAGAACACTTTTTATAAGATTGTGCAGGAATATCAGGAACATACATCAAAAGCATAGAAGTAATGCATTTGATTGTATGTAAAGAAAAATATGGTTAAAAGATGGGTGGATTACGAAACCAACTCAGTATAATTATTCTTTTTAACCAGGTATTAATTTGGCTGAATTTTAACAGTTAGAAAGTGTTTAGAATATGTTTTAGATGTATTTATTGTTAAGGTATAATGGATTTTAGATTGTTTGTTTTTATATTGAGGAAAAGGTGAATGTGACGTGTTCCAGACAGAGGAGGAATTAGTCGAAAGACTAGTTCATTATTATCAAAAGTATTTTATTGTTAAAGAACTTGGTGTTGGTTATGGTATATCTGATTTAGTAATAGTTCGAAATAGAGCAGACCTACTTCGTTTTCTTGAAGATAGAAAAGGAGTTCATTTGAAGCATATTGACGAGATCAAAGTATTTGAATATATTAGGAAACGAAATGGAGTAGATTTAGACGAACTAGTCTCTAAGCACTTCATATCAAGATCAAAAATGAAATACTCCATTATAAAGAACCTTGAAGACGTTGGGGCAATAAAAAGAGGCGATTCTAAATATTATAGAACCCCCTCATTTAAATTGTTCTCACCAATGGTTACTGCAATAGAAGCAAAGCTTGAAGATTGGAATAAGGGTTTAGCACAAGCAATAAGGTATCAACGTTTTGCTAATAAGACCTACTTGGCTATGGATGAAAAATATGTTCATAGGGCTGACAAAAGTGAATTTAGTAGATATAACGTTGGATTGCTATCAGTTGGGGCGGAAATAAAAGAACTTGTAAAACCTTCTATTCAAAAGCCAACTGACTCGTTTATGCGCTATAAAGTTTCAGAAGAAATCATTTTTAAAAATGAGGAAGCTAAAATTGAGAAACATAATTTAACTTAGTTTTAGAAACTTCTAAAATTACATCTCTCCACGTTTCTATATGTGAATGCCCGAAGTTTTTGATTCTTTTCTCGCGATTAATATCTTTGATTAATTGAATAGCTGAAGAAGTATTTTCGGTGAATTTTTTTAATCTTTCCTGTGGCTGTAAAGCTGAAAATTTCTCCATTTGTTGATGTTTTGTATATAGGTGGTGATTTATTGCATTGTTGAACTGACTTAGATGTTCAGGATTGACAGAACCATTACAGTACATACAGTTACAAATGCATTTCTTTCCAGCACTAGTGGAAAGAATATCCTGAAGGATATTCTTGTTAAATAATCCCATTAGATCCTCGATATAATATCTTCTTACAGCCCCACCAGTTGATTCCGCCTTATTAAGTAATCCTTCACGGAAATTATCGCTTTGACCTAAGCCTGTAGCTATGCTATTGGCTCCAAGGGCTAATAAGCCCAGTGAGAAATCATTAATTCGAGTTAAAATGATTTCTTTTTTTGTTTCAGCAAGCAGTTTTACGAGATAAGCATAGGAATAGTAATGATTGCTATTTGTTGAATCGAAGCTACCTGCAATTTGTAGGTAGAATCCGTCTGGATTGGCAGAAGTAATAAGATTAACCAAATCCTTTATTTTGTTAGTTTCCTCATACTGCTCAATATCAAGTGAAATACCATAGTATAAAGGCAATTTAATGTTCTTGTCTAATAAGTACGATTTGCTTTCTTTATAAGTGTTATAATCTACGTTTATCCAGTCACTATCGTCCTTATCTAAGAAGTGAAAAGGAGACAATAGTAGGGTTGCTCCAAACTTCAGTTGATAATCTAGAACACCTTTAACTCGTTGCTGAATAGATGTTGCGGTTAAGAAATCATTGGGTGTTTCTTTTTTTAATGGGTTAATTAAGTATGGAAGTTTCTTATAAGTTGGTTTTTGTGTAAAAGCTGAGTAACCTAATGTTTGTGTAGAAGGGTCGATTATCAGTTTTAAATTCTGTTCACTTGCTAGTAGTTGAAAGTTTTTAGGTGATTGTATTAGTTGGGGAGCATTAAAAATAGCTCCTTTTATTTTGTTCTGATTATGGTACTCGACTACCGACTTTGTATCATTATGAATCGTCATAGGGAGAAATTCTAAGTTGGTATTAAAATAAACTGAGGTAATTTTTGAAGATGTTCTGTTAACTATGCGTCTATGTCTGTCCAGTCGAAGTATTATTTCCTCAAATGATATGGAACGTTCGTATGGTTCTTTTTTTAGTAAGACTTCGACCATTTCAGAAATATCGATTGGAACATTAGGGCTTAATTTAGCTAGCGGTTCAGGAATCTCCATAAGAATTTTCCTAATTGCTTCTAACTGATTTCTCATTTTTAAGGGTCTTTCACCAGTAATTGCTTCATAGAGGATTACAGCGGCTGAGTAATAGTCTGCTCTGTAATCAATCTCCTTTGCGGAATTAAGTTGTTCAGGAGGCATATATGCATAAGTACCCATCATTTGCCCCGTTACTGTTAAAGTACTTGCATCAATCAACTTTGATATGCCAAAGTCTAGTATTTTTATGTCATTACTCTTACTGGTTATCATTATATTTGCAGGCTTTAAGTCACGATGTATAACATTTTCCTTATGTAGGGCGTTGATACCTTGGAATATGTTTTTTACTAACAAGCAAGAATCCTGTATAGTAAGTGTATTTTTAGATAAATATTGCTCCAATGTTTCGCCATCGGCATATTCCATTACGATATATCGGTACTTTTGAAGTCCATCGCTAATATAACCATCGTCTATGTACTTCACCACAAATGGGTTTTCAATTTCTTTAAGGATTCTAATTTCCCGTTCAATCCGTCTAGAATCTATAGCTTCTTTATTCATGATGTTTTCTCGAATTAATTTTAGCGCAAAATGAACTCCGTCTTTTTCAACTTGATAAGTAGTTCCAAAACTACCCCCACCTAAATTTCGGACAACTTTATACCCGTTTATATCTTGCATTAGAGAATCCCTCCTTCGAAAAAATGGCTATATTTTCTCATAGGTATATTGAATCATAATTTTGGTTGTAGTTAAAGTGTTGCTTATTCACAGTTTAATATACAATACAAGAGAGTTACTTCATTACATGGTAATTTTCATAATAGAACTTGGGGAAAATTATTGAAATTGGATCTGAGTCAATATCTTGGACACAAAAAAGTTAAGT
>NZ_JAJISB010000006.1 GCF_021245735.1 Brevibacillus daliensis | reverse complement strand
GTACACTCCACGGTATGAGGGAAAAGCAGCATTTGGCTAGATATATCGGCTTCTTCTAGTTTACGCATGAAGTATTCGTAAAAAATCCGTTCCTGCGCTGCGTGTTGATCTATCAAATACATACCAGTATCATTCTGAGCAATAATGTATGTTCCATGAACCTGACCGATTGGATAAAACATCGGTACACCTTGCTGTTGGTCTTCAGTTAGCTCCGGTTGACTTTCATCATGTAGTGTCGAATCGATTACTTGATGTGGCAGTTCCTTGTTGTCTTGCTGACCCTCAACTGCGCCAACGTTTATCTCCGTATCATCCCAATTTGAACTGGAAACCTCAGACAAAACATCAGATGACTGAACATTGGAATCTAGTTCCTCAGTCATTTTATTTGTTCCAAATTCATCTTCTCTATCATCACTCAGTACTCTACCTTCTTTTTCACCAGGTGTTTCCCTAGCAAAAAAAACACGCTCATTATCTGTTGAAGGCTTCCATTGCGTCATCGTTTGTGTTGACTCATATGTTTGCCCTTCTTTTATCAATTCTGGGCTCTTTTCATCTATGTTTTCTATCGTTTCACGAATAACAGAGGTAGATGGCGTGTGTGATAGACCTGGTTTATCAAATGCTGTAAGTCCAACATCGCCCTCGCTATCACTAGAAAATAAAGTTCTCTCCGAACGTCCTCCCAAGTCAAATTGGGGCTGATAAGGTTTTTGCATCAGTATTTTCGGTTTTGAAGACGCAACCTTCATCGGTTGAAAAATGCCTAACCCTTGTTGAAGAGTCTGTTTCACAGCGTTTTCAATCGTTCCGGCCAGTTCTTTTTCTTTACTAAATCTAACCTCTAGCTTGGCTGGATGCACGTTCACATCTACTAAAATCGGGTCCATCTCTAGATGTAAAACTGCTATAGGAAATCGGCCTATTGGTAGTAGAGTATGATATCCACGCATAACAGCCTGAGAGAGCGCATAATTACGCACATATCGACCATTTACCAGTGTAGTAATATAGGAACGATTTGCCCTGGTAATCTCCGTTTTTGACAAAAGTCCATGCCAACGAAAATCTAAATTCTCTCCCTCAAATGGCAACAGCATTTTGGCTACTTGTACACCGTAAATCGCTGCCATAACGTGCAGCAGCTTTCCATCACCCGATGTTGATAACAAAGTTTTCCCGTTATGGGAAAGGGTGAAGGAAATGTTCGGATAGGTAAGTGCCAGTCTGTTCACATAATCGGAGATATGGCCCACTTCCGTAGAAATGGAACGCATGTACTTCAAGCGTGCTGGCGTATTGAAAAAAAGGTCGCGTACGATGATTTCTGTTCCTTTTACCCTTGCATGATCCTCAGTACTTTTGACCTGACCACCATCCATGAAGACCCTCGTACCAACTTGACCACTATCCTGTGAACTCAATAGTTCTAATCGGGAGACAGAAGCAATCGAAGGCAAAGCTTCTCCTCGAAAACCAAGAGACCTGATATGGAACAAGTCTCTTGCTTTTTTGATCTTGCTGGTGGCATGTCGTTCAAATGCTTGAACCGAGTCCTCTCTGTCCATTCCGATCCCATCGTCCACGATACGAATGGTTGCTAGTCCGCCATCTTCAATATGAACTTCAATCTTTTTAGCTTCAGCATCAATCGCATTTTCCACTAATTCCTTCACAACGGAGGCAGGCCGCTCAACTACTTCCCCGGCAGCAATCATGTTGCTTAGGTGGTGATCAAGTATCTGAATATATCCCATGGTTACTCCTCCTTTTGTGCGTACTATTTCTTTTCAGTGGCTTCGTTACTTTTTCTTACGCAAGCGAGAGTTCCATTCAGAGAGCTGAATCAACGCTTGTAGAGGCGTCATTTGATTTAAATCCAGATCTTTCAGTTCTAAGATGACATCCATTTCGTCTGAATGCACTTGAATAGACTCAACTATTCGGGTTTCTTCATGAACTGGTTCTACCTCTTTGCTTGCGTTTTCTTCACGAACTGGTGCGGCATCTTTCCGATCTTTTTGTAATACAGGACTACCTTCTTCCTGTCCCCACAAGATTTCAAGAGAAAGCTGTTCAGGCTGTGGCTCACGTTCCTTGCCCTCCAACCCTGACAAAATCTCACGCGCACGGCTTATCACTTCAATTGGCATTTCAGCCAATTCAGCTACATGAATACCATAGCTTTTATCCGCTTTCCCTTCTTCGATCTTGTGAAGGAAAAGGAGCTTACCATCTCGTTCTTCACAACGAGCGTGTACATTAATGACGCCCTTGAGTTTCTTATCCAGATCAGTCAGCTCATGATAATGGGTTGAAAACAAAGTTTTTGCACCAATATGCTCTTGTATATATTCAATAACAGCCTGGGCTAACGCCATTCCATCATAGGTTGAGGTTCCCCGACCAATTTCATCTAATAGAATCAGACTGCGCGGAGTCGCTTTTACCAGTGCGTTGCGGGTTTCTAACATCTCCACCATGAAGGTACTGAATCCCCCAACTAAATCATCGGCAGCACCGATGCGGGTAAAAATTTGATCAATCAGACTGATATGAGCCTCTCTAGCTGGTACAAAGCAACCGATTTGTGCAATAACGGCAATTAAAGCCATCTGGCGCATGTAAGTACTTTTCCCCGCCATATTGGGTCCTGTAATCAGCAAGATATTGCGTTCTTCCTGATTCATATAAATATCGTTCGCTACGTATTTTTCCTGGTCTAGTACAGCTTCAACCACAGCATGGCGACCATCAAGAATGCGCATGTCACCTTCATCTGTAATCGTAGGACGTACGAATCTACGCTCTTCTCCTACAGTCGCAAAGGATTGCAGTGCATCAATTCGAGCTACTCGCTCTGCTAATTCCTGAATCCGTGGAATATGATTGGCTACTTCCAGACGAATGTTGGTAAACAACTGATACTCCAGCTCAACCAGCTTTTCTTCCGCTTCAAGGATAAGTGCCTCTTTTTCCTTCAATTCTGGCGTTACATATCGTTCTGCATTAGTCAGCGTCTGTTTCCGCTCATACCTTCCCTCGGGAAGATGAGCCAGGTTCGCTTTGGAAACTTCGATATAGTACCCAAAAACCTTATTAAAGCCTACTTTTAACGAACGTATTCCTGTTATCTGCCGTTCAGCCTGTTCCAATTGAGCAATCCAGATTTTTCCTTCTCTGCTTGCCAGTCGTAGCTTGTCCAGATATTCATCATAGCCCTCTTTTATCAAACCACCTTCTCTAACGGAGAGCGGTGGCTCTTCTACGAGGGTTTCTGTCAGAAACTGAGCGACCTCCTGACAATCATCCATTTCTTCCGCCACTTCTATTAGCGCTGCTTCCTCTGTGGCAAGTAGCATTTTTCTAAGCTTAGGGATCGCTTCTAAAGAATGACGTAATTGTACCAGATCTCTTGCATTCGCATTCCCGTATGAAATACGACCAGCCAATCGCTCCAAATCATACACATGATCCAATGCCACACGCACATCCGAACGTAGGAGCATATCCGCTTGGAGAGCCTGCACCGCATCATAACGTCGCTCGATTTCCTGTCTGTTCATTAATGGTCGTTCAATCCATCGTCGCAACAGGCGTCCACCCATTGCTGTTTCCGTTTTGTCCAGTAACCAAAGCAATGAACCTTTTTTCGATTTATCACGAATGGTTTCCGTTAATTCCAGATTGCGTCGGGAGAATGGGTCCATCTGTAAAAACTCATCAGCCACATAGCAATTCAACGTGCGCATATGGGAGAGCGCTCTCTTCTGAGTCTGCCCAACATATTGGAGCAAGGCATTGATTGCTAATCGAGATGCCTCCTCTAATGAGCCAGCTTGCTCCTGATATTGTTCATCTACAGCCAAATGATTTACTTCATTGTGAGCAAGACTGGTTACTGGCATATGGGGAGGGAGCCCTTTTCCCTTCAACTCATCGGTGGCAATGTCACAAAGCAATAACTCACTTGGACGATATTGCATCGCCTCTTCCATTGCACGATACATAGTAGAGAGTGCAGTTACATACATTTCACCTGTGCTTAAATCACATGCAGCAATGGCTGCTTTGCCTGCAACTGCAGTAATCGCTACTAAATAATTGTTCTCTTTATCATGTAACCATTTTCCTTCAATCATGGTTCCAGGTGTAATCATCCGAGTTACTTCTCGCTTGACAACTCCCTTTGCCACTTTAGGATCTTCCACTTGTTCACAAATCGCTACTTTAAAGCCTTTTTGTAACAATTGAGAGATATAGTTTTCAGCAGAATGATGGGGAACCCCACACATAGGGATTCGTTCCTCTCCTCCGCCTTCTCTACCCGTTAAGGTTATTTCCAATTCTCTGGATGCCAGCACAGCATCTTCAAAGAAAAGCTCATAAAAATCTCCAAGACGAAAAAACAAAAAAGCATCGGTATATTGACGCTTAATCTCTAAATATTGTTGTATCATGGGGGTGTAATTTGCCATTTATTCTACTCCTAAATCCCGTAATCATATTTTCCATTATAACACGCTTCCTCCATCCTGTTGAGGTGAAGATGGTGGAAGCTTCCACATCTCTTTTATATCCGAATTGGCCTGCCATTCACCTTCTGTGAACACGCTGTGAAAAAATGGTGTAATGAACTGACGATACTTTTTATACATCGGTAATTTTATAATTTCCTGATACAGCTCACGCACAATCATGCGTAGCTTCTCTTTTTCTCCCCGATAAAAAGCAAGCTGTACAGTAATATCTCTCGTTGCTTCCTTTTTCAACAGGTATTGGCTTTCTGCAATAATTTTTGCCAGGGAAAGAACTCCCTTAGCGATTCGTGGAGAGATCAGCCAGCTAGGCAGAGTCCGATACTCAAAGCCACCGTAATCCTGCTCACGAAAATCTCCCAAAAACCCATAACGTGGGCGTCTTTTTATACATCTCTCGTCTTCTAGCAATGCTAATGGTAGACATAAGTAAGTATCCAGCTTATGCAATAGACCAAAATGTAAGGGAGTGCCGCTAAAATGCACATGACCCCCGATGGGATATCCATCAAAAGGCATCCCGCCTGCTAACCACTTCAAATGACTCATTTTTCGTTGGGCTAAACGAAGAGCTTTATATATATTAAGAAACACTTCCTCCGGGTAAATAGATGGATCTGGTCGTACCTCCACTAATGGATGCTGATTGGAGAGTGGATCGTTTCGTAGTCTTGCTCCGTCATATCCGACTCTGCCTACTTTCATCAGATAATGAGAAGCAATCGCCATGTTACCCTCTTCATCTTGCAGAGCAAATTCAGGGTCAGCCCCCAACATAACAGTTGGAGCAGCAATTTTATCTAACATTATCTGTTGTTCCAATTTCACTCTGGCTGAATCTAAACTTGCATGCAATTGATCATCCTCGGGCAAATCTGCCAGGCAATCCATGACATACATCCGATTTTTAGAGTGGACGCCTATATAAATCGTTCCATACTCTAATCCCAATGAATATAAGGCGCGAATCGCATAGGAAACCATCTTTTTTCGTTCTGATTCATCAATGGTATTGCTTACTTCGTCTCTGGTAGTCGACTCCATTGTGCGAGCGGATTGATGTATCCAGATAGTCTTGTCTTTGGTTTTATTAATACGTAATACGTGATGCTGAAACAGGCATATTTCATACTTAGAAAAAGAAGCCGTTTGCTCCTCATTATGAACTGGAATGCCGTGTAAACGCAGGATTGCATACATCTTATTTTTTTGTGAAAGAAGCTTTTTTGCCTCTTCATGATACCAGGTATTACTCTTTTCCCCTGCCCCTTCACTCACCATGACGATAGACATAAGCCTACCTCCTTTGCCCGCTTGTTACACGCTATGTAAAAAGAGTGAAAGAGGTGCACGCTACCTGCGCACAAACAGAAAAAAGCCATCGGAACTTTCTACCCGATGGCATCTTCTAACACATCTAGCTGATTAATCCAGATCATTTAGCAGGCTAGATGAATCAAAGTGCTCGAATTCATCTGAGGAGTCGCTAAAATCATCGGAGAAATCATCTTTGTCATAATCATCGTCGCAGCTATTGCAAACAACGACGCAGACTTTGGTTTCGCCAACAACCTCTACGCTATACTCCTGCTCCACTCTAACACGAACAGAACTTCCTTCGATTTCTGCTCTGCAGCACTTAGGCTGCTCGATGCACTGGCAAAGAATCTCTAAATCTCCTCTGCAGTTGCTATCAAAATATGACAGGGGAACATCTACAGAATAACGGACCGTTTCTTTGCTAACCTCTGTCTGGGTATTACCTTCATAGGAATACCACAGATTGACATCATACTTACCGCTGACAACGATCGACTCTCCTACTTTTTCTGCTGAAAAATTATTATTAATAATCCAGCATCCCAGAATGGTCGATGGCGTATGAGCAGGTACGATTGTATGTGTCGCTTGCGAGAATCTATGTCCTCTACCGCATACAGCTTTGGCTATCAGTTCTCGGCATTGCAGATCTTTATCTGTACCAGACATTTTGTAACCTCCTCCATACAACGTTTCTGTACATTTGTATGCAGGTCATTTGTCTAGGGTGCAAGATTGAAGATCCGCTATTTCAAGAATTATTGGTTAGGCTACTTGGTTAGCACCCACAGCCTGTTTCATCATTATGCGCTGAAGCTACTTTAGGGCTTCCTGTCTCCCCAGAAAGTGGGGTTCCACCTGTATCTAAAATAATACGTTCGGAGACGGTAGTGGTGATTACGTTTGTAACTAACTGCAACAAATCGTTTACATCAGATTGGGATTGCTTAAATTCAGAAACGATTGGAATGGAATCAAGCTGATCTTGTAGTTCATCAAATTCTTTCTGAACCTTCACCACCAGATCAGTCTTGTTCATGCTTTCAAACATAACCAACTGCTTCTGCTTTGCCTTTAGGCTTGCAATCAGATTCTGAACATTATCATTCATTTTTATCTGCGCTTCTGCCCGTTTATAAAAATCAACTTCCTTAGTTAGGGAAATCATTTTAGCAACTTCACGAGCTTTTTCTAAGATTTCATTATCTGTATATACCGGTGTTTCTCCCATCTCTATTACACCTCAACTTTAGTCACTAGTTCTCCGTAGAGAGTAAACGTTTTTGCATCTGTAATTGTAACATGGACAAGCTTTCCAATTAAAGAATTATCTGCTTTTACATGTACAAGTTTACCAGTTCGGGTGCGACCTATTAACACTTCTGAATTTTTGCGACTTTCGCTTTCAACTAGAAGTTCATACGTTTGACCTAGCATTTCCTGATGTTTTTTCAAGGAAATTTCGTTCTGTACTTCCATCAAACGGTGTAAACGAGATTTCTTCACTTCCTCTGGTACACTGTCAGCCATCACTGCTGCCGGAGTTCCTTCACGAGGGGAATACATAAATGTATAAGCGGAATCATACTCTACTTCTTTAAACAGAGATAGGGTTTCCAAGAATTGTTCTTCTGTTTCACCAGGGAAACCGACAATGATATCCGTTGTAAGGGACACATCTGGTATTGCTGCTTTAATTTTACGCACCAATTCCATGTAATGCTCCCGTGTATATTTGCGTGCCATTTTCTTTAGGACTTCTGAGCTACCGGATTGAACAGGCAGATGAATCTGCTCAACCAGATTACCTCTCTTCGCCAGCACTTCTATTAAATGATCATCAAAATCGCGTGGGTGGCTTGTTGTAAAACGAATGCGCGGAATATCAATCTTTCTAAGCTCATCCATTAAATCACCCAGGCCATATTTGCGACCCTCGATATCTTTTCCATAAGCGTTTACGTTTTGGCCAAGTAGCATTACTTCTTTAAAGCCTTGACGAGCCAATTCACGCACTTCCGCTATTACATCCTCAGGTAAACGACTGCGTTCTTTTCCTCGTGTGTAAGGAACGATACAATACGTACAGAATTTGTCGCAACCATACATGATGTTAACCCAGGCTTTCGTATCGCCTGTTCTGGTTTTTGGCATATTTTCAATGATGTCGCCCTCTTTGGACCATACTTCCACGACGATCTCCTTGCTAAACATTGCATCACGAAGTAATACAGGAAGTCTGTGAATGTTATGGGTACCAAAGATCATATCAACCTGATCATAGGTTTTTAGTACGCGGCTAACGACCTTTTCCTCTTGTGACATACAGCCACACAACCCAAGAATAAGGTTCGGATTGTTACGTTTGATCCGCTTCATATGACCAAGCTCACCAAATACCTTGTCTTCCGCACCTTCGCGGATCGCACAGGTATTAAATAAAACGACACTTGCTTCCAGCTCATCTTCTGTAGCCGTATAACCCATAGCTTCAAGAATCCCAGCCATTGTTTCCGTATCGTGTTCGTTCATTTGACAACCGAATGTTCGGATCAGGTAATGGTGACCCTTTCCGATTTCCTTCATCTCTTCAGGAATGGCAAAATCATAATGAACGGAGATTTCTTCTTTCCCACGTTTTTTCGCATCTTTTAAACTTGGTGCTTGAAAATACTTCCCGTAATCTTTTTCTTTCTTATCTGCGGACTTCACGGATTTTAAGTCCGGTGTCGCTTCTTGCTTCGCTGTCATGATTCATTCACCCCGTTACCAAACTAATAACTCTATTTACATCACATCATTATAGCACAATCATTCTCTTCTTTTAAAAGAAAATAATGTGCTTCAGCTTTATAGAAGTAGTATAATAGAAGTGATTTCCTTTTATTTCCGCACTATACATGTAATACTCATTGGCAGAAAGGAAGGATTTTATGAATTTTTTACAAGGCAACAGATACGTTAGCTGGAAATACGTGATCTTTTCCCTCTTCCTCTTGCTTACCGTGGTACTAGCTCTAACCGAACAAAAATCTGCCCAGTTTCTCCTCATTATCGTGATGGGCGCCCTTCTACTCTTTTATTTAATAATAGGGATGTATGTATTTCGTGAAGAAAAATCAAAACCAATCAATTACATATTCATTGCCATAATCGTTATTTTGTTGGCATGGGCATCACAATTTAATGAATCAATGAACCCCTTCACAACAACTCAGGTAAAAAAGCATCTCCTCGCCTACAAAAAAGCACAGTATGAAATCGAACAAACAACAATTGATACAAACGAGAAGCTTATGGCTTATATTGAAAAAATTCATAATAATGTGAAACCATTTCTGACAGAAAAAAGCTGGTCTTTATTTCAGAGAAATCGGGATTCGTTTATTGCCACACAAGCTGCAAATTCCTCCTATCAGATTAAAGTTAAGGACATTACCATAGATCGAATTAAACAAGATGACCCTAAAAAGAACTTGTTCTGGGTTGATTATCAAATAACAGTGGAGCTAGTTCCTTACGATGGAAATGAAAGGAAGGAAGGTACACATCATGGACAAATAGACATCATAGTAGAAGGTGATCAATTAAAAATTGGGCGGGATTGGGAAGAATATAAGAATAGTGTATTACTTGAGGTCTTGTGAGGTATTAATTGTTACTATCTGATCGAATAATCTTATACAGGTAAATAAGCCAGTGCGACCCCGATTGAATACCGGAACACACTGGCTTATTATGATTTAATAAGCTCCAACTATTCCTTCACTTTGCTCAAGTAGCGATATACAGTAGCTTCTGACACTTTCATCTTTTTCGATAGCTCGTTCACGCCACCTTTTAAGAGGAATAAGCCTTGATCGTGCAGTCTGCGCACGACCTCCATCTTTTCCTCAACGCTCATTCGTTCTGGTGTAATGTCGAACTCAACTAATACTTTATCAATCATGGAAATGAGTACATCCTCAACCGTTTCTTGCAGGTTCTCAAATACTCCCTGATTATGCTGCTGAGAATATTGTGTAGATATTTTGTTAGAGTTACTCTCCTGGTCCTTCTGATTCTCAGTAATACCCTGTTCTTCTTGAAAGCCAAAAATCATTTGGGTAATAAGCTCCCTACTTTGCTCCCAAGCTGATACATCCATATTAATACAGAGCAAGCCTACAATTTCGCCCACCTCATCCTTGATGAAAAAACTGGACGACCGGCATCTCCTATTACCTTTTACATAAGAAATATAGTTTACAAGATAATCTTTTTCTTTATACGACCCATCTTGTATTACCTTCAAAACAAGATCGGTCAACGGTCCACCAGTCTTCCTTCCGCTCACATGACCGTTTTCAATTGCGACGATCGAGTTGTCAGGGGTACGCAAATCGTGTAAGACAACTTCTGTATTCTTGCCTAGTACACCTGCCAAGAAAGAGACCAGTGGGATAAAAGATTCAACTCTATTCATCTATTAATCGCCCTTTCTACTAAAATTGGGCAAATGCCTGCTCCAGATTATCCAAAATATCTTCAGTATCCTCGAGTCCAACGGAAAGACGTATAAGCCCTTCTGTAATGCCCAATTTATCACGTTCTTCTTTTGTCATGGAGGCATGAGACATTTGGGCTGGGTAGGAATAAATCGATTCCACTCCCCCCAGGCTAATAGCAACAATCCCGATTTTGACTGCATCAAACAGCTTTTTCACTTGTTCTTTACTTCCTACATCAAACGAGAGTACAGCACCACTAGATGAAGCTTGTTCTTGATGAATCTCATATCCCTCATGTGTTTCTAAGCCTGGATAGTAGACCTTTTTTACTTCAGGTCTCTCTGATAACCACTCGGCAATAATCCCAGCGCTTTTTACACTATGATCCATGCGAGCTTTCAAGGTTTTTAACCCTCGAAGTGTTAACCAGCAATCCTGAATACCAAGGACTGAACCACAATTAATTTGTATAAACCCCACTTGTTCTCCAAGTTCCTTGGTTTTGGTAACTACAAGTCCTGCAACAACATCACTATGTCCATTAATAAACTTGGTTGCACTATGGATAATGATATCTGCGCCTAATTCAAAGGGGCGCTGGTAATATGGTGTCATAAAAGTATTATCAATGATCGTAAGCAAGTCGTATTTTTTGGCAAGAGTACTAGCCTTTCTTACATCCGTAATGCGTAAAGTTGGATTAGACGGCGTTTCTAAATAAATCGCCTTTGTATTAGGACGAATTGCTTTTTCCATGGCATCAAGATCAGTAGCGTCAACGAATGTAGCTTCTATCCCAAATTTAGGCATAATCCTCGTCGCTAGCTGAAACGTTCCCCCATATACATCCTCACAAATGACAAGATGATCCCCTTGTTCGAACAGCATAAAAACTGCGGTAATCGCCGCCATTCCCGATGCGAAAGCAAAACCATTGCTTCCGCCCTCCATGTTAGCAATGGCTTCCTCCAATGCTTCCCTAGTCGGGTTTTCCATTCGGCTGTATCCATATTTCCCTTTACAATCGATGTCAGGCTGATGATACGTAGAGGCTTGAAAAATTGGGGTTGAAGACGCCCCCGTATTAGGGCAAAAACTGCTATATCCATGAATAAGCTGCGAACCGAATTTCATACAAGTTGCCCTCCTAGAAGCATGTAACAATAAATAATTATAGAGATAATAATAATTTATCATGATAAAAATTTTGATACAAGAAAAAAAGTGTAATCATGGAGAACCCGATTCAGCAAAAAAACAGCTCACTGACAATAGTATTGTCGAGTGAGCTGTTTTTACTTATTTTACTGGAATCCAAATTTCTGAGTATAGGTCATGTTTAAATGGGTCCTCATCCGAATATACCTCTAACTGGGGCGAATTTGCAGGTTTATAATGGGAAGAAGGGAACCATTCTGAAAAGATTTTTTTCCATGCTTTTGGCATCGCATCAGGCATAGCACCAATTACTTCAAAAACGGCCCATTTGGCGGCAGGTATTTCCATTTTTTCAAAAGTAGATGGAATCTCTTCACCAACATGCTCTGTAGCGATCCAGTAATCAATGATCGTTTCAGAACCTGTCGAAGACGTATCGACACAAACACCCAGTACACCTTTAATTTGTCCGTTATTCAAAGAGAATAGCTCCTGATCAGTTCCCTTGGCATTTATTTCATTCCAGAACTGCGGAATGCCTATATGATTCTCCCCGTTTGCTGTGGAATACTCTCTTTTAAGTCCTATTACTTGAAATGCGTCTCTTTCAACAATTCGATAATTCATTGGTTCTGCCCCTTTCAAATTCACCTGGATCATCAGGCGGTTATAAGATGTCAGCTTTCCCTGAAATTTCCGCACCTCGCTTGGTGTAATACCGTGTTGACGGCGAAAAGCCTTTGTAAAAGCCTCGGGAGTCTCATAGCCATATTTATAGGCAAGATCAATCACTTTGCAATTGGAATGACTTAGCTCTTGGGCAGCAAGGGTAAGACGTCTTCTGCGAATATAATCTCCCACAGTGATATCAGTTAATACCATAAATATCCGTTGAAAATGAAAAACTGATACATTCGCTTCCTTTGCTATACTCTCAATGCTTATTTCATCCAATAAGTTATTTTCCATGTAGTCAATTGCCTTTTGCAACGATTCAACCCAACCCATATGTCTCTCACTCCTTGAATTTATCTTAATGTTGACTGAACTTTTTTACTGGTCAATAAAAGCTTTCTCCTGACAGTATTGTTGTAATGATTTAGTAACAGCCCAATAACGTTCTAATTCTTGCAGGGACGTAATGGCCATCATCATTTATTCAATAGCTGATGACTTTCTCCTGTTTAGTCGATTTTAAAAATGCTTTGTTATAGTTACAACACAATTTGCTTTTCTTAATCAAACAAAAAACCACCCGCCTAGACGGATGGTTGATTCATTTTTTGTGGCCCAAAATAATTGATTATGCTTCCTCGCTTACAATTACTTTTTTGCCACGCATTTTCAAAATTAACGGAATCGTGATCCACAAAACAGCAATGATCAGGAATGCAAGAGAAATCGGTTTTTCCAAGAAGATCATATAATCCCCGTTGGAAGTGGTTAAAGCACGACGCATGTTGTTTTCAATCATTGGTCCAAGTACCAATCCAAGAACAAGTGGTGCAAGCGGAAAATCATTCTTCGACAAGAAATATCCAGCCAATCCACAAGCAATCAATAAGTATAAGTCAAACTGGCTTACCTGAACGGCATAGACACCGAAGACCGAGATTCCAATAATGGAAGGAAGCAGGTAGCGAACAGGAGTTTCAATAATTTTCGCAAAAACTTTTACTAAAGGCATGTTCAAAACCAACAGCATTACGTTACCGATAAACATACTAGCGATTAAACCCCAAGCTATTTCAGGGTGATCATTAAACAATAGTGGACCCGGTTGAACATTGTACATCAATAATGCACCCATCAGGATTGCTGTTGTACCAGAACCGGGAATACCAAGTGTTAACAAAGGAATCATTGCGCCACCAGAAGCCGCATTGTTCGCAGATTCAGGACCTGCAACGCCTTCAATTGCACCCGTACCGAATTTTTCAGGATGCTTGCTCCACTTTTCCTCCAAAATGTAAGAGAAGAAAGAAGCAATGGTAGCTCCAGCACCTGGTAATACTCCGATAAAAAAGCCTAGTAATGAACCACGTGCAATGGGAGCCGCACTCTGTTTCAAATCTTGTTTAGTAGGGAGAACTCTTCCTACTTTAATATCAGATTTGGCATCGGATTCGCCTTCCCAAATGGTTTTAAATACCTCACCTAGCGCGAATAAACCTACTGCTATTGTCAGGAACTCCAATCCTTGGTATAAGTCAGGTATTTCATACGTAAAGCGGGTCACCCCTGAAACGTTGTCCATACCAATTGTAGCCAATAGTAGTCCAAATACTGTCATGATGAGTGCCTTCGTCATTGATTTACCACCAAGACCACTTACTGCACACAAGCCCAAGACCATCAGTGAAAAATATTCAGCAGGACCAAATTTTAAGGCAACATCAGATAACGGTTTCGCCAGAAAAACTAGTCCAATCAGTGAAACGATACCAGCCACGAACGAACCAATCGCCGCAATAGATAAAGCAGAACCAGCTCTTCCTTGTTTCGCCATTTGATAACCGTCTAAAGTCGTTACTACTGAGGATGATTCCCCTGGTGTATTAAGCAAAATTGAGGTTGTGGACCCACCATACATTGCTCCATAATATACACCAGCCAATAAGATAATTGCACTTGCTGCAGCCTCTTCAGGGCCAAGGCCAGAGGTTAATGAAGAAGTGACAGGAATAAGCAAAGCCACACCACTCATCGGACCGATCCCTGGTAATACTCCGACCGCTGTACCAATGATTACTCCAACCAATGCATAAAGCAGATTATGCCACTGTAGTGCTACTCCAAAACCACTTGCTAAATAAGTTAATGTTTCCATGTCGTATCATCCTCCTTTCTTAAAAGCCTAACCATGTAGGAAAACCAGGTAGCGTCCCTTGTAGCAGATCAACATAGACAAAATAGACACCACCAGAGAACGCAGCGGCTACGATAACTGGTGGCCACCATTTCCCTTTTTCAATCAAATTGAAACAAGCAAGTAAGAATAAGAAGGTACTAATTACATATCCCAGAGATTCTAATAAAATGGCATACAGGATTGTACAAAGTAATATCAAGACAAAACGTTTTGTTTGATAAGTTTGATAAGTGCCAGTTTCTTTTTTGGGTGCTTCTGTATAGCGGAGCGTTTCATAAAACAGGCGTAAGCTTAATAAAACCAAAAGAATCCCGAGTCCCATTGGGAAAATATTTGGCCCTACCTGGCTTCCATAGGCACTTGTCGAAATTTTCGTACTTTCTACGATAAAAAATACGCCTATGATTGCAAAAATGATACTTCCATAACGATCAAAGGTTTTATTCATAATTCGCCTCCGTTTCCTGAGATATCAAACCAAATAAGAAAAACTTCTACCGAAGTCCTATCGAAGAAGCTGGTTCTTCCTTAGAGGATGTTTTTCATGCGTATCAGGAAGTGAACCTTTGAAGTTTACACTCTCTGATACAGTAAGAAAAGGGGGAAAGCCCCCCTCTCTTATTTGGCCATTCCCAATGAGGTTAACAACTCCACTACAACTTTATCTTGTTCATCTAAGAAGGCTTGGAAGCCGTCAGCATCTTTATATTCGCTTTTCCATCCGTTAGCTTGCAGTTCTTTCTTCCAAGATTCATTTTCGGACAAGGCTTTCAATTTTTCATTCCAGTATTTTTTTGCATCTTCTGGCATATCAGCTGGACCAAAAACTCCACGCCAGATAGGGAATTCTGCATCAATACCTTGTTCTTTTATAGTAGGGATATCTTTCAAGACCCCACCCAAACGTTCTGGAGAAGCAATACCTAGAATTCTGATTTGACCAGCTTTCAAATATTCGCCTACGCTGGATGCATCCGTTCCAATTACGTCAGCATTACCGCCCAATAGTGCAGCTATCGCTTCGCCGCCACCATCATACGATACGTATTTTACTGTTTTTGGATCAATACCTGCTTTAGCTGCAGGAAGTACTGCTACCAAATGGTCCATGGAACCAGGTGCAGAACCACCAGCTACTGTGATTTTTGAAGGATCTTGTTTAATAGCTGCCATTAGTTCATTTATATCTTTGTAAGGTGAATCTGCCTTAACCACGATTGCACCAAAGTCTTTTGTCAATTGCGCAAGTGGAGTAACATCGCGATATCCAAACGGGCTGTTACCTTCTTTTTTGTCGTTATTAATTAGGATAGGTGGAGAGCTTACAAACAGTTTGTATGCATTTCCTTTATCTTTACTCGCATACTCAGCTAGGAATACCGCTCCGCCGCCACCTGGTTTGTTTTCAACTGTCATTGCTTTTTCTACAAGTTTTGTTTCTGCTAATACTTTACTGACGGAACGAGCTGTTTTATCCCAGCCTCCACCAGCTCCAGACGGTGCTACCATTACAATTGGCTTGTCAGGATATGAGCTTCCTGCTGGTGCAGCAGTTCCACTTCCTGTAGCACCATTTCCTCCTCCACAGGCGCTTAGACTAAGTGCCATAATAGCCGCAAAACCTGTTATTACCAAACTCTTTTTCAGTTTCAAAATAATATCCCCCTTTATCTACTCTGGAAACGCTTTCAGTGTTAAATTAAGAATATTACAATAATGTGACAAAAAATAGTTTGTGTAAGTAAGATTCATTTCGTTTTTTTAGATTATTCTGTTCATTTTGTTCACAAAAAAACCTGGCTTTTATTTATAAGCCAGGTAAGGGTATTTCCGTTTACTTTATTCCTTTTACCACGTAACGACGCTCCGGTCTGCCTACCGTTCCGTAAACCAAATCTGCTGAGACTCTCCCCTGCTCGGTTAAATACTCCAGATATCGCCTGGCAGTGGTTCTACTAGCACCAATACATTTACCCACTTCTTCAGATGTACGCCCTTCATCCTTGGATTGACCCACCACTTGCCATACCTTTTCCAGCGTTAAGGCGTCAATTCCTTTTGTCATTTGACTCTCTTTTGCTTTATGGGGCTGTTTATGTCGAGTAATTAAAAGGTCAACCTCTTGTTGATCTACTAATCTCGTTTCTGTAATAAACGTAAGATGGTTTCGATAATTTTCTAGTCTCTCTTGAAAACGCTCAAATACCAAAGGCTTCATTAAGTAATCAAAAACACCGCCACGCAAGCTTTTTTGGACAAGCTCGATTTCTTTTGCTGCCGTTATCATAATGATATCAGTTTGCGGATGATGTTCTCGAATATAAGGGATTAGATCAATTCCCAGCATATCAGGCAAAAAAACATCTAATAGAACCAGTTGAGGAGCAGCCAATTCTAACATTTCCTTTGCTTCTGCACCGTTCGTAGCAGTGGCTACAACTCGAAATCCCGCGACTTTCTCAACGAGTCTGCGATTAATATCAACGATACGAATATCATCTTCCACGATTAGTACTTCAATCAAGGGATTCACCTCCTTTTTTTGGAAGAGCTACGATGAATAATGCTCCTCCCCATTCACTTTTCCCTACAATAATGTAACCTCCGTAGTCTGTAACAATCTGCTTTACCTTGGCAAGTCCTATTCCTCTTTTTTCATCAAGCTGGTATGGAGATTTCGTTGAGAATCCACTTTCGAAAATTTTATCAATCAGATCATCCCTGATACCTGGACCAGAGTCTTCTACCTCAAATAACAACTCATTGCCGACATCAGACAGGTAGCAGCTAACCTTTTTTTCATCAGATTCCAGTACCGCTTCAAAGGCATTTTGAATGATGTTTCCAATTACTGAAACCATTTCTTGTCTATTGATATGAGCTGGTACAGCTCGAAGCTTACTGTGACTATCTATTTTAAACTGGATTTTCAATTCTCTCGCTCTATTGGTAAGCCCTATTAACAAGGCTCCAATCAATGGATCAGGTACTGCTTTTGCCAGAAACAAGGTAAGCTCTTGATGTGAGGATGTCTCCTGTGTAACTAAATCCACTGCCTCCTGAACGGAACCTAATTGTAAAAGTCCCGAAATGGTATAGAGCAAATTGTGAAACTCATGAGTTTGCGCACGTAGAGCCTCTGAATATCGCTTCGCCTGTGTCAGCTCCTCTACCACCTGATTCATTTTTGATTGCGAGCGAAAACTACAGACAACTCCAATTACCTTGTTCTTCGCTTTTATGGGTATACGGCTTACCAAAATCTCTTTACCTGCCATGATCGCTGGTCGATCAAGATGCTGCTCCCCTGTTTCCAAAACCTCTAACATCTTACTCCCTGGCAAAATGTTGGTAATATTTTGCCCCATCATTTCCGTTTCATCTGGTAAATCTAAAATAGTGATAGCCGCTTGATTCACCAGTGTCACTTTTCCTTGTTTATTTATTACGATAATCCCTTCATTAACGGACTGAAGAACGGCATTTCTTTCTACTAAAACCGCGGCAATTTCTTCAGGTTCTAGTCCAAAGATCGCCTTTTTAAAATGACGACTTAACAATAATGCCCCTAAAATCCCTGTAATAATAGCGATCGTTACAAATAGGAATACTCTGTCTCGGTATGATTCAGAAATTTCTTGAATATCTTCGGTTAAAAATCCTACTGATACAATCCCGATAATGGAACCGCGATTATCTCTTATCGGGACTTTTCCTCTAACAGCAGGACCCAACGACCCCACTGCCCTAGACACATATGATTGGCCGTACAAGAGCGCCTGTTGATTATCTCCCCCAACCATGTTGTGCCCAATTCGGCTCTCAATCGGGTGAGTATAGCGAATCCCTTCTCTATTTCCAATAACTATATATTCGGCTTCCGTATTTAAGCGAATACCCTCTGCTAATGGTTGCAGCACGCTTGACGGATTTGGTAGTTCAAACGCGGATATTACCGTTTCCATATTCGCCACAGTTTTTGCTACGCTAAGCGCTCGTTTGCCGATTTGTTCCTCTACGGAGTGGGTTATGATTGTAGAAAATAATAGTGCTAAATTCCCAACAATACAAGCAATAACCAATGTAATCAGCAAAACCATTTTTGTTTGTAATGAAACAGACCAAGCTTTCATTCCTGTACTACTCCCTCCTATTTTTATTATACAGACTATAGTCACAGAATAGACAAGCTTTTTGACAATAGTAGTGAAAATCACACTTTGAAAAATTTAAAAGGATTCAGAATCCTCTTGGGATGAACGGAAAAAGAGCCTGTTCGCACAGGCTCCTTTCAATTATGAATGATGTTGTCGAATAAAGGAAAACATCTCCGCATCCGGGTGATGTCCCTTTGTTATTAGATCCTTCAAAATAAGACTCCCAACTGTACTACAGACTGTTCCATTTCCTCCATACCCTAAAATAAAATATGAATTTGGATATCCTTCCTGTGGACCAAACAACGGTAATCCATCATGTGTCCCGCCTATTGTCCCCGCCCATGCATATTCTGCTTTCATTTCAGGCAATGTTGGAAACAATTCTTGCAGTTTCTCTATTAACAATTCTGTTTTATGTAACAATCTCTTATCCCGGTCCTGTTCTTTTGCAGTCGCTATATCTAAGCCTCCTGCTATTACTCGATTATCCGCGGTTGTTCGTATATAAAGATAAGGGCGTGCCGTTTCCCAAATTAAACAGCGATCTGTCCATGAAGAAAAATCTTCATATGGCTGTGTTGCTAAAGCATAAGTGCTGCCTAGAAATGCATTAGAATTACTTTTATATTCCTGTGTTTCATAACCAGTAGCATAAACAGCATATTTACATCGAATATGTGATCCATTTGACGATAGAAAGAGTAGCTTGCCCTCTTCCATTCGGTGTCTTTTTATTTCTGTTTTCTCAAATACACGCATTCCTCTTTGCTGACCATATTGAATAAGCCCATGAGCCAACTTGTAAGGATTAACCTCTGCATCTCCCTCCGAGTATAGACCCGCCAATTTTTTGAATGGGAATCTTTCAGCAATCTGACCCTCAGTAAAATAAGTTACGGGGAAACCCATTTTTTTATACAGTTCATACTCAGTTTGCACGGTAATCACGTCTTCAGGACAAGACGCAAAATAAAGACATGGTCGTCTCTGAAAATCAACAGAAAGAGGTAAGGAATTCGTAATGTCACTTAGGTGTTCCAAAGCCTCTCTGCATAACTGATAAAATCTACATCCATTCTCCTCACCAATAGAATGTACAAAAGAACCCAGTGATTTATCATTCGCAAATTGTAACAACCCTGTACTTGCACTCGAAGTCCCATGAGCAATAGATCTTTTATCCACAAGTACGACATCAAGACCACACTTAATTAACTGATAGGCAGTTAACGCCCCTGCTTCTCCCCCACCAATAACCAGAACATCGCAAGCTATATCATTCTCCAAACAAGGATAAGTAGGAGCATCCGGATAACTATCCATCCAAAGTAGAGAACCTGTTTTCAGATTCATTGTAGCACCTGCCTTGATCACAATTAGTATAGGTAGTATTTCCGAAGCAGGTGAAAATAAAGTCATACTCCCTACAAAAATACACCTCGTATATAATCAATTTGACAAGAGAAAAAAAATGTGAGATTATCTTCCTAACGATCGTTAGTTAGGGAGTGATAATTGATGACTGCACAACGAATTAAGGAGGCTGCCTTACGCTGTTTTGCTGAACATGGCTATGAAGCAACCTCACTCGCTCAAATTGCTAATGAGGTTGGTATCAAAAAGCCATCCATTTATGCTCACTTTAAATCAAAGGATGATTTGCTGTTTCTTTTGATCCACGACGTCTATCAAATTGAGACTCAGTTTATTCGAGCCTTTCTAGAGGAACAAAAGGAAAATTCCTTGGATGTGCTTTTACCAACTTTATTGCATTCATTTCAGAAAAAATATGAACAGAGCGATTTATTCAGGTTCTGGCTACGGATGGCCTTTTTTCCGCCTTCATCCATGATGGAGGAAATAAGCAAAAGCACGAACAACTATTATGACGAATGGGAAGCACTACTGATTCCCATTTTTACAGAGGCAAAGAAAACAGGAGAAATACAGATAGATGATCCTTCAGAAGCAGCTATTGCGTTCTTCTGTTTAGTCGATGGGTTATTCGCTGAATTATTATTCGGTGGGGTAGATCGATTTGAAAAACGCTGGAAGGCATCTTGGAAAATATATGCGAAAGGCCTTGCAATACTTTAGTTCAACTATGTACAAGGGAGAGAAACGGAGGAGAATAGAATGAATAAAAACTGGCTTTATGTGCTTATAGCCGGGTTGTTAGAAATATACTGGGTTTCTGGTATTAAACACTCAGTAACATGGTACGAGTGGGCAGGTACCTTAATTGCCATAATGATAAGCTTTTATGTTTTGATTCAAGCCACAAAAAAATTGCCGATCGGTACGGTATACGCTGTATTTACAGGGATAGGTACTGCGGGAACTGTACTTACTGAAATTCTCCTATTTGGTGAACCAGTTGTTGTTGCCAAGATTGCTCTGGTCGCCTTGTTATTAACTGGAGTAATCGGATTGAAGCTGATTACAAAAGAGGAAGACACATCTGATGCGAAAGGAATGAGTCATTAATGGGCTGGATCTATCTGGTATTTGCCGGCGGTTTTGAAGTAGTTGGTGTTCTTGGATTAAAAAAAGTGGCAACGAAGCCTGCTCCATCATCAATCGCTGTATTAGTTCTTGGATTCGTATTCAGTTTTAATCTTTTGTATCTAGCCATGAATACATTATCTATGGGTACGGCTTACGCTGTCTGGACAGGAATTGGTACAATGGGTAGTGCTCTTCTGGGGATGTTCGTCTATAACGAGCCGAAAGAATGGCGTCGTATTCTGTTTATCTTAATGATTGTTACGGCTGCTATTGGGTTAAAAATGATCTCGTAGTGTATGTCTATCGAAATAAGTCTTACATTATAGTGCTATTAAAAATACATTCGCTCTGGAATACTTGTCCAGAGCAATTTGATTTATTCTTCCGCAATTAAGACCCCCTATTCTCCTTTTCTGGATTCTAATTATACGAAAGCACCCGTTTGTTTGATTACGATTCTTATATAGATTCGTTTATCCTCTTCATAAAGTACTTTGGGGATTCAGTAAATCCTTGTCGAGAATAAAACCTATGTGCATCTATTCTTCTTGAATGGCAATGAACTTCAATTCTGTCACAGTTTCTTTTTTTAGCTAAATTTGTACAAAATTCATCATCAGGATGAATTAGAAGTTTTTCAATTTTCACATTAAAAAGCGGATAGACCTGACAGTCACAGGCCTATCCGTTATTTCTATTAATAAGGTCCCCAGTTAATCATAACCCCGATTACCAGGAAGACCATAGAGATCGCAACCCATATCCCTATAAGCGGCATCATAAAGCGAATCCATTTGCCATACGGGATGGCGCTGATCGCCAAAATACTCATCAGTACCCCGGAAGTTGGGTTGATACAGTTCACGACACCTTCTCCAAGCATCAGCGCTTCTACCGCAACTTGACGGGTAATCCCCATTAGGTCGGAAAGCGGAGCCAGGATTGGCATCAGCATGACCGCTTCACCGGAACCGGAGGAAATCAGGAAATGAAGCCCTGCGCTTCCCAGGAACATCCCGATAGCCCCTGCCACAGGCGATAATGGTTCAAGTAAAATCGCCAACCAGTTTACAATCGTATCTAGGAATTTCCCATCTTCCAGGATAACGGTTACCGCACGGGCCATACCGACGATAAGTGCACCATAGACCAGCTTTTGGCAGCCTTGGATAAATGTTTTGGCAATATCGTTTACCTCCATCCGACTAATGAGACCGACACCGATAGCGATAAAGATAAATATACCAGCCATTTCATTTACATCCCATTTGAGAATAAGCGTAAGAGCAATAAACGATATCAGAACAAGTCCGGTAAAAGCCAAAATCAGTTTGTGCTGCAGAGTAAATTCCATATTGGCGTCTATTTCGTTATCCGTCTTGTCATTTTCAGACGGAAACGCGGTAGCACCCAGAATACTGTTGTTGGGATCTTTTCTTAACTTTTTGGCGTAACGGGCAATATACCAGATCGTTACGATAACAAAGCTGATATAGATAATCGTCCGAAAGCCGATACCTGAGAACAGTGGTAGCTCCGCTATCTGTTGCGATAGTCCAATTGTTCCCGGAAAGGCGATGGAGGTGTTAAATCCGGCGTACACCCCCAGATAGATAAGCGATACCCCAAAGATTGCATCCAGTTTCATTGCTCTTGCAATCATGATTCCAAGTGGTATAAAGGCAATAACTGAGTTGACAATAACCCCAAGTGTACCCAGGAAAGAGAACACGGCACAAACCAGAATAATCAGTAATGTTTCCCGATTACCTAACTTCCTAACGAGCGTCAAAATCGCTGCCCGTAGTGCTCCCGTTTTATCCAATACCGCAAGCGCACCACCTGTAAAAAGCACCAGGAAAATAATCGGAGCCCCTTTGATCATCCCCATCTGAATGGCGGTAAAAAAGTCCATAAAACCGGTCGGATTGGCCGGAACCGCATGATAGCTGCCTGGCACAACGACTGTAATCTCTCCTTTTTTTACCCGTTCAAACTCCCCTGTTGGTACCAGGTAGGTAGCCGCAGCACAAATCAGCAGAATGCAAAACAAAAGTACATAAGCATCAATCTGCCTAAGGCGGCGTTTCGGTTTGCCTGTTGGTATCGCATTGTTCGTAGAATCCATGATCATAACCCCTTTTCCTTAACCCTCTAAGTTGAATGTGCCGCTTCCCATGCAGCAGTAGCCAAGATTTGTGCACCATAAACCAGCGCAGTTGTGTCAAAAGACATGTTAGGATGATGCAAGACCGGTTTCAGACCGCAGCCAAGACCAACCATCGTAGACTGAACTGTCGGACATTTCAGTGGATAGAAGTGAAAATCTTCTCCCCCAGGCGTCACGCACGGCTCAGTCAGATTTTCAGCTCCCAACACATCGGTAATCGCTTGTTCAGCCAGCTTAATCATACTCTCATTAGGAACAGCAGCAGGTACAAAACCGCCCCATTCCGCAACTATGTCCACACCCATCAACTCCCCAGAATACTTGATGGCATGGTCAGTTTTTTCTCGAAGTTCATCCATTCCCTCGTTAGTTTGTGCCCGCACATCCAGCGTAAAGGTAGCTCGATCCGGGATTACATTCGACGTCTCTCCTCCCGCTTGTAATTGCGTCATTTTGACCGAAAAACCGGAATTGGCCGTCAGTCGGATGTTTTGAAGGGCCTGTACCAGAACGGTTGCTGCTTCAATAACGTTTTTACCATAAGCAGGTCTCGCCGCGTGAGCTTGCAATCCCTTGATCGTTCCTTTCAAAAAGGTAGTAGCTCCATGGAAAATAGCTGGTGCTGCTTTACCAAAAGGAACTTCCATCTCTGGACGCAGGTGGACGCCCATTAATTGAGTGACGCTCTTAAGTGCCCCATCCTCAATCATCTTCATCGCTCCACCTAGCTTTTCTTCCGCTGGTTGAAAGAGAAAGCGAATCGTCTTTTTGGGTGTGATTCCCATGCTTGCAATCGCCAGTGCGCTATAAAGAACCAGCGTAGAGTGGGCATCATGACCGCAAGAGTGGTTCGGTTTCACGACACCATCCACTTCCTGGACCAATGCATCCATGTCCGCACGTAGTCCCACGACTTCTTCCTGCTCACCAGGTATTTCTGCAATAAAACCGTAGTGGCCATCAAAGCGCTTCACCATAATTCCAGCCTTTTGTAGAGCATCGACCAAAAATTGCGATGTCTTTTCTTCCTGCCAGCTAGGTTCTGCTAGTTGATGCAATTGGTTGTAGGTAGAGATAATCTCATCTTGTCGCTCTGTCAAAAACGTAGACAGTTTTGTTTTACTCATGAAATCATTCCTCTCTTTACATGTTAAAAAAATTATTGTAATTGAATTAATGCAATTTTCATGCCAATTACTCTAATTACGGAAGAAACGCAGTCCCTCCTTCTTTCTTGCACACTGATCCTATAGTATACAAAATTTATTGGTTATTATTTAGGTTGTTTTAATTATTGAAATTAACTGATTATTAGCCTAAAATGATAAGAATCATACACATTTCTAATATAGGACCTAGGAGGTAACCATGACAAAAAGAATTCCTCGGATTGTTCTTGTAACTCATACAGAAAAAATATGTGACCTTTTTGAAGAAAATCTTCGTATCTTTTTCGATCAACAAGTGGAAATTGAAGGGTACTATGGTACCTCTGATCTTCCACTTCATGTCTGTGAACGTGCTGACTTAATTATTATTCCAGTCCAGGAGCTACTTAGCTTGATACCATCATGCGCGCGGAAAATACCTTTGGTGATCGCAAGAAGAACCGTGGATTTAACCAAACTGGATCAACTGATGGACCTGGCACCAGGCACAAGATGCCTACTCGTTTCTAACAACCAGGTAATTGCGGAAGATTCCACTGAACTTCTGCGTCATCTCGGTTTTGATCATTTGCAGTTCATCCCCTATGCTCCTGGAACAGATACACCAATACCAGAAGCGGACGATATTGATATTGCTGTTTGTCACGGATTACGAGAGCTTGTTCCAGAACACATTACAAATATAATTGAAATCGGTCACCTGCGCATTGACCTAACTACAATCCTGGATATTGCTAGGATATTACATCTGCCCGTCGAGAAAGCCAACCTGTTCACCGCTGAATTTATTAGTGACTTCGTGCGACTCGGGCGAAAATTGACTCACTCCGCCAATCAAGAACGTCAATTGAATAAAAAACTGGAAGCCATTCTGAATGCGGTTCATGAAGGGATTATCGGGACGGATGCTGAGGGTTTGATTACTGTCTTAAATGAAGAAGCGGAAAAAATTATGAATCTCTCTGCTACCGCAAGCATTGGCAGGCATGTACAAGACGTATTGCCCGAGTTTCGCGTGAATCAGGTCTTACTCTCCCAAACGGAGATGACTGACCACCTTTTACAGATCAGAGATCAGTACTTGCTCGTTACCATCGTTCCAACTTTCCTGGATGATCAGCTTCTTGGAGCCGTTATTACCTTTCAAGATGTAACCAAAATGCAGAGAACCGAACAGGAAATCCGTAAAAAGAGCATTGGTCTAGGGCTTAGTACTAAATATTCTTTTGAACATATTATCGGTGAAAGCCAATCCACCAAGAGCAACAAACAGGTTGCCCTTAAGCTTGCCGAAAGCGACTACACCATATTGATTACAGGGGAAAATGGAACAGGAAAAGAAGTGTTTGCGCAAGCCATCCATCAGCATTCCACACGTCGGGACTGTCCTTTTGTCCCTGTTAACTTCGCAGGTTTGACAGAAAGTCTAGCGGAAAGCGAGCTTTTCGGCTATGAAGAAGGGGCGTTTACCGGAGCACGCAAAGGTGGAAAGATGGGTCTGTTTGAACTAGCCCATAATGGTACGATTTTTCTGGATGAGATTGGGGATGCACCACTAGGCATTCAGGCTTCCTTGTTACGAGTCTTGCAGGAGCGACAAGTGATGCGGATAGGTGCAAACCGGATGATTCCCGTCAATGTGCGAGTAATTGCTGCTACGAACCGCAATCTGATGGATATGATGAAAAATGGTACGTTTCGTGAGGACCTCTACTACCGTCTAAACGTGTTGCCATTGCACATACCACCACTTCGAGAACGGCGTGAGGATTTGTTTACACTGATTCAGAATTTTCTCAAAAAAAATAAAAAGAAACTCGCCTTCTCCAAAGAAGCGAAAGAACTGTTGCAAGGGTATAATTGGCCTGGCAACATTCGTGAGCTAGAAAACTTGTTACAATATCTTGTGGTAATTGCGGACAATCAACTAGTGGAGGTACGCCATCTACCTGGACTTACTCAGAAAAAGCTGGGGCAAAATAGCAATGGGCAGAACGAATCTATACAAACAAAGGATGACTCTGAACCAATAGAGATTATCTCGTTCCTTACTGGTCACGGTTCCCTATCAGAATATCAGGAGATTTTATATCAGTTAGCGATTTGCTATAAGCGAACTGAAACAATAGGACGTGCCACTCTTTTGAGAATGCTCCGCTATCCTTTAACGGAAGCACAGCTTCGCAGTAGACTATCGTTGCTACAGAGGTTGGGATGTTTATCGGTTGGGGTAAAAAAACAAGGTACGAGGATGACTCCGCTCGGGTTAAAGGTTTATGAGGTATTGCAATTGCGGGAGCGTGAAGTTTAATTACCAATGAAAACAGGGAGCGACTTGTCACTCCCTGTTTCAGACTGTGGAAACTCTCCTTACGCTACTGATATAAGGGGGGTTATTTTATTTTTTGAATCACTTTTATCTCTATTTATTTAATAACTTGCCCCAACCTGATGGCCTTCCTTAAAAAACTGAGGAAGATACGCTTTATGTGCTTCCATCATTTCGTCCAGAATTACTTTTGCCTTCTCATCAGATGGAATCAGCGGATTAATCGTCATGGCAAGGAGCGCTTTATGGTAATCACCACTTACAGCCGCTTCGATGGTAACCCGCTCAAATGACTTAATCTGTTGAACCAATCCGTTGACCGCAACAGGTAGTTCACCAACCGTAATTGGTAATGGTCCATCTTTAGTGATGACGCAGTTTACTTCGACCGCAGAGTCGTGCGGTATGCCAGTAATGGCTCCATTATTACGAACATTTACAGGCTGAATATCCCGTACATCGTTATAAATGGAATAGATTAGATTACACGCTGCATCACTATAGTACGCACCCCCACGTTTCTCCAGTTGAGGTGGTTTAATCGCCAGTTCAGGGTCTTTATACAATTCAAACAGTTCTGCCTCAACCTTCTGAACTACCTGTGCCCGTGTGCCTTCCTTCGAAGCTGCTTCCAGCTCGTGATTCAGCATTTTTTCCGTCTGATAATAATACTGATGGTACGGACACGGCAAAATGCCTAATGCTTTGATAAAGTCTTTTTCCCAACCCATATTAACAATATTACGGTCACTAGGGCCGCTCTCTTCGTCACTGGTCAGGATCTCTATAATTTTATCTGTAACCACTTCTCCATCCAAATACACTTGTAGCCCAAATACCATATGGTTTAAACCAGCAAAATCGATGTGAACCCGCTTAGAGTCATCAACACCCAGCATCTTGGCTGCCGCTTTTTGCATACCAACTGGAACATTACATAATCCAACTACACGTTTAATATTACTATGGCGAATTACCGCCTCCGTTACCATCCCGGCCGGATTCGCAAAATTAATTAACCAGGCATCCGGGCAGAGTTCTTCCATATCCTTGCAAATATCTAGGATAACAGGAATGGTACGTAGTGCTTTAAATAATCCCCCCGCTCCATTTGTTTCCTGTCCGATACATCCGTGTTTTAAGGGAATACTTTCATCCAAGCCTCTTGCTTTTAGCATGCCCACACGTAGCTGTGTAGTTACAAAATCTGCATCCTTTAACGCTTCTCTTCGGTCTAGTGTCAAATGAATCTTCATCGGTACACCAGCATTTTCGACCATTCGTTTCGCTAATGTTCCGACAATGTTTAGCTTTTCTTCGCCTTCTGGAATATCGACCAGCCATAATTCGCTGATCGGGAGCTGATCGTATCGCTTAATAAAACCTTCTACCAGCTCGGGAGTATAACTTGATCCGCCGCCAATGGTAACAATTTTAAGTCCGCTCAACCTTGACTCCTCCTCTGACTTTCATCATTTCATACATATCGATGAATTCAATCGCTAAATCCTTAACCGTCATGGCATTCATCAAATGATCTTGTGCATGAATCATTAACAAAGTAAGCTCCGTCTTATTTCCTTGTGCTTCTTCTTGTATTAAATTCGTCTGAATCTGATGTGCTTTTCTTAGTTCCAAAACCGCTTCCTCAATTAGCGAACGTGCTTGTTCTAGCTCACCTTGTTTTGCTGCTGAAATTGCTTCCATAGCAAAGCTTCTGGCATTGCCCCCATGCAATATGATGTGAAATGCTACATCTGCTACTTCCATCTGGTCAGCCTCCTATCCAATGTCTACAATCATCCAAGGTGTTTAAACGTAATCAGCTGAATATTACGTGCCATCAACATCTCTTTCACTCTTGGGTCTGTCAAAATATCAAGTTCTTTCATTCTTTGCAGAGAATATCTACTTCCCTGATACAGAGATTGATCGATATAAGCAGGATGCGTCATGATTTCCAATATATCCACATCGTAACTATCGATAATCTTCTCTATCGTCTCAACGGACAGGTCATTCCCATAAAAATCTGCATTGCATGCGTCCGTTGTTATAATCTCCCCCAGATTCACATGCTCATTTTGAAGCGTGCGAAAATGCCGAATTGGCAATTGATACTGCTCAGCCAGTTCAATAACAACTGGCAGGATATTTTCATTTGCATGTACATGATGATGACTGTCAATATGCGTAGGCTTTTGTCCAGACTCCAAAAATGCTTCTACTTGTTTCGTAAACTCTCGCTTCACATCTTCCATATTTGCATGCTGATGAATTTCCTGTAAGGAGTGAAAATTTCCTTCCTCATTTACAAGAGAAAAAACATCGTTACTAAGCGGTTTATTACATGTGAGTACGAGATGAATTCCTACACCAAGCTCTGGATTTTCCCTTGCCAGCTTGAAAGCATGTTGAACACCTGGCATATTCATCATCATCGTAGTAGAGGTAACAATTCCTTCCTGATGAGCAGCGATAATTCCTAAGTTCACGCCTGCTGAATAACCAAAATCGTCTGCGTTCACGATCAGTTTCGTAATAATTCCCCCTTATGAAAAATTGAGTAGCTGCCGAACCAGGTGGACGGCAGCGCCTCACAATAGTTTATACGCTTACTGGAGGAGTTTGAGTATTTTCTGCAGCACGTTCTTCTTTCAACTTTTGATTATCCCATAGACGGAAGAATGGATAGTAGATCAGGAAGGCAATCAGGAAGTTGACAGCCTGTAAGACGAGACCAGAAATTTTACCACCTGTCGCCAGATATCCACTAAATAGCATTGGTGTGGTCCATGGTACAGATACACCGCTTGGTCTAGCTACTAATCCTGTTTCCATCGCGAAGTAAGTGACAATAACCAACACGATAGGAGTAAGAATAAATGGAATAATAAGAATTGGATTCATAACGATCGGCATACCGAAGATAACCGGTTCGTTAATATTAAATACACCTGGGCCAATCGAAAGTCTACCTAGACTCTTTAACTGTGCACTCTTTGCCCAGAAAAACATAGCTACAACCAAGGCTAAGGTCGTTCCGGAACCTCCAATATAAATCCAGAGGTCAAAGAATTGTGCGGTTACAACGTTGGGAAGCTGTCCATTTGGATCTGCTTGGAAAGCAACACGGTTTTGGTCCATGAGCATGAGCCAAATCGGACTCATTACTGCACCTACAAGATTGGCTCCATGTAGACCGCAAGACCATAGTAAGTGAATTAATAATACCGCAATAATTGAACCAATCAAGCTACTTCCTAGCATCGTTAACGGAACACCAAGTAACGTGGAGATAATGTTGTGTACGCTTTCAAAACTTGTGTTCTCCATGACCAATCGAATGAGCCAAACCACTACAACTACGACAAAGGCTGGAAATAATGCGACAAATGATTTTGATACAGCAGGAGGTACTCCTTCAGGCATTTTAATGACAATATCCTTCTGAATAATATAACGGAAGATTTCAACGGAAATAATGGCAAAAACCATCGCAACAAACAATCCTCTACTTCCCATTAGCGCCATTGGAATAACGCCACCTACTTCAACCGCGGCAGTTGCACCTTCAGGAGTAAACATAGTGTTCAAAGGAGTTACAAGCAAGAATGAAACCAGAGATACGGAAGCGGCAGATAAAGCATCCACCTTGTATTTCTCAGCAAGTCTGTAAGCGATTCCAATACTTGCTACAAGTCCCATAATATCAAATGTAACAAAAACTGGGTATATCAGTTTGTTTCTCCATTGATCTCCAAAAATACTCGCCATGAATTCGGGATAATTTGGGATTGGAAGACTTGCGATAATCAAGAAGAATGAGCCAATAATAATTAGTGGAGATGTTAATACGATACCATCACGAATTGCTTGCAGATGCTTTTGAGCCGCTAATCTGCTAGCAAACGGCATAAGCGCTCTTTCAAAATACTGGATGAGCTTATCCATCCGTTTCACTCCCATCTATTTCTTCATGTTTAGTGCAGCTTCCAATACCTTAGGCCCATTAAGCATTCCATAATCAACCGTGTTAATCAGCTCTACCGGAATACTTCGCCCTCTCCCCTCCTTCTGTAAATCTGCCAATTTGTATCGAACTTGTGGACCTACTAACACGACATCAGCTTTTTCCCAGTTGTCCTTCATTTCGTCTAAGGACACTGCCCAGATGGTTACAGCTAGCCCCCGGTCCTTGGCTGCTTGTTCCATCTTAGTAACCAACAGACTCGTAGACATACCAGCTGCACAACAAAGTAAAATATTCATCTGGATACAAACCTCCTCTCTTTAATTTCTGTTTTACACTGCTTAATATGAAGCAAGTGCCGTGCCAAAACACTATTGATCCTCATGAACACCCATTATTACCCCAAAAATATATGTAGTGTTTTATAAAACGAAAAAAAAGAAACACTAACGAATAGTGTTTCGATTTTTAGGCTAATAGAGTGTTTTACCTGCCTCTTGCATTGCGAAGAATCTTACAAGATAACAAATTTCATTCTCCTCTATCCGAACCCCGTACGTCATCTCCAATGGCCGTAAAACGTTTTGAATAGTCAGGAAGATATCGCGATAACGTAAGATATATTCCTCTTTTCCTCTAAACTCCGTAACTGATTCTCCGCCTTTTAATCGATCTAACATACAACACATGTGCAACGTAATGCCAACCAGTTCATCTGAAGTAAAACTCTGTTTTATTTCTTTTTCCATTTCCGAGATGATACCTCTTATATCTCCCAGTACTCTTTCACCTGGTAGATGTTTTAACTGCATCTCTAACGTTTCTCCCATGACCTGATAGATTTCTTCATTATCAATGAGTTGTTGAATTTCATGGATCGCCTGAAGACTTAGCACCTGCTCAATATTATAATGCTGTACCTGTGGGTCTATGCGAAAGTTGCTTACCGTACAAAGAATGTACCGTTCCTTTTTTAACTCCTCTAACTCTCTTCTGGCTCCATCTTGATCCAAACAAGTAATCGGAATAATTTGTAGCTTATCATTTTGAAAACGCAAATAGTGCTTTAATAGATTTTTGATAACGAGAGCGCTTCCCTCACCAGTGAGACAGGCAGTGACAATTACTTGCTTCGGGAGTTTCTTTCGCTCTTTGCCAGTCGACTGTTCCATGAATTCGTGGCTGGAAACAGCGAGCACACTCTGATAGATGGAATCAAGTGATGCTCCAGAAATCGCTTTACGCGTTGCTTCTAGTACATGCGTCGTACTTACCAACGGAATTACCTTGACCTCCATACCTAGCTCTTTGCTAATCATATCTCCAAATGTAAGAAGTGATCCCATGTCCACCAATAGTAACAAGCCATCATCGCGATTCATTTTTTTAGCCAATTCCATAGCTTCCGTTAAAATCTCTTGTGGCTGTTTTTCTAACGGCATATCGAGAGCCAGGGCATGGGAGGTATTTAATAACCGGTTTATAACATCCACCATTGAAGACGCACTCGTATTGCCATGCATCATCACAATGATACCAACATAATTTTTCTTTTCTTCCACCAGCACATCATCATGGACAAAGAACATGGTCAGGAAGCCGGCTTCATCTAACTGGATTTCCAGGTCAAATGCCTCTTCAATTTTGCTCACACATTCAAGAGCCACGAGGAATTCTCGCTTGTGCTGCATACTTATTTGGTTTAATTGAGGATTGGAGATTTTCTTCCCCTTTTTCACCCGATCTATCAACGTTTGAATGTGTAAGGACATACCTAACAACACATTTCTTGTCAGTTTTCTGTTTAATCTGGTTTCCGCATAGCTGACGATATCCTCTACAACATGAACAATCTCTGGATGGAGGATTCTCAGCATATCTTCCTGATTAATCCCTTGACGTACCTTTTTTAAGTAACTGGTAAAATATTTATCTATCTCTGAGTCCAGAATGTTATATGCTTCATTATCTGTTATCCCATTTGCCCTCAGCTCTTCAGACATTTGTTCCATACGTTCATAAATACTCACATCAATAGCAGAAGAATCCTCTAACATATATGGTTCTTGATCAGGGTGAAACGTATAATATTTGCGATCCCCTAGCAACTTTTCTATCATTTTTCTATTTTGCTGAACGTGAAGTAAACCTTCCTTTACATGCATAGGTAAATCGGACGTTGTGATTTGTATTTCTGTTTTACGAAGAGAAATATAGTCAACATATGCTTTCGCACAGGATAATCGGATATCTGCCTTAAGCTGACCAATGTTGTTAGGACACTGGTATAAAAGTAATGCTCGAACGGTATTGCTTGATATATGGATGTCTTTACCCAGTCGGTACGACTCTTCATGGAAAAACTGGACGACTAGTTGTAATCGTTCTTCCAGCCCTCGCTCTTTTAATGAAGGGAGCTGTATAATCATCGGAATCCGTCTCGTAAACGTAGCTAATAGAGCAGAATCAGGATTTTCTGTAGTAGCAGCGATTAATCTAACCTGTCCTTGCCGAGTGAAATTGGTCTCACCCATTCGTCGATAGAAACCTTTATCAATAAAAGTGAACAACATTTCCTGACCCTCGGATGGGAGACGATGCACCTCGTCCAAAAATAGAATGCCACCCTGAGCCACTTCTATTAATCCTTCCCGATCACGATCTGCTCCTGTATAGGCGCCTTTTGTTACTCCAAAAAGTTGACTTACTAATAGCTGTGGATTATTTGCATAATCAGCGCAATTAAATGTAATAAAAGGAGCTTCCTCTGACAATATTCCTTTATCTACTGCATATTCATGCATGACTCCTGCAAACATGGTTTTTCCAACCCCGGTTTCACCAAACAACAGCGTGTGCATGCCATTTGGCGGATAAAGAAGGGCTGCCTTTGCCTGCTCGATCATTCCACGTAAGCTTTGACAATCTTTAGCCAGCTGTTCCATTAAAGAAATCCCTGGTTCCTGTCTATATTTTTGAAAATTCCAACTCACGTTCTCGTCATTAGAAATAGTAGAAGAATCTTTTTTCGCAGAAAGGGAGGGCTCTGAAGTAGCCCGCTGTAAAGAGAGGGGCGTCGCAGTTTCAATAGCAGAAAAAAGTACAGGTCTGTGAGTGCTTTTGGTCACCTTGCCTTCTTTCCACAATTTATTTAAATCATGGCTTACGTTGGCTCTATTCAAACACAAAAGCTCTGCCAAATCCTGTGCCGTAATACCTGTTTGACCTGCCTGAGATAACTCCCGTATCTTCTGATAGACAAAATCAATTCTTTTCATCTTATCACCTGTCATAGTGAAGGTAGGATTCTACTTTCAATTTTTGAAATGTAAAAAAAGCTAAAGGGCCTTAACATGAAAACAATAGACCTTTCCGAATTCCAGTTCTACATCCATATTAATATGAATGATATGTAAAATAAATGAAATTTAGTATATTCAATGAAAAAGCGTGCTTGAATCATTCTCTTTTCGCACGCTTTTTCCTTGGTATACGTATGTTTTATTAAAATCTCTCTACCAAATATTCTTCGTTCGAGCCCGCTGAGTCGCTCTCACTTTTGTCAGTAAATATAATAAGAAAAGGAATAGAACTCCACCTTGAATCATAATTGCATTCGAAATGGAAATACCTGTATACACCACAACATAGTAGATGGTTGTTCCTACAAGCATCAGGGCATTCTCTACCAGATTTTGAACGGCAATCGTTTTCCCCGCTCCAATCATTTTGCGCCCTTGCTCCTGAATCATCGTATTCATTGGAACAATAAACACCCCACCCATAAAGCCTACAGCTAGTAACAGTACGATCGCAATGATCGTGTTATGGATCATTGGAAAGATAAAGATACAGATCATCATCAGGAACCCATACATGATTGCTTTCGTGAACGTACGTAAAGGAATTAGCTTCGGTGCCAGATAAGCACCAGCGATGATTCCGATTGATGTAGTTGCCAGTATTAATGTAACGCGAAAATCCGATTCCATAAAGCCTAGTGCAAGAGGAATCCAGGCTAAAACAGCGATACGCAAAACAGCAGAGCTCATCCAAAATGCTCCTGTGCCGATCAATGCAAAAGAAGTAACAGGGTTACGAAACAAGGTGCTTACATGTGATTGAAATTCTCTCACTTCCTCCCCATAACGAATGTAGCGGTTACCAGGCAGAATAGGAATAAAAAAGGTCATACCCACTGATGCCGCAAATAGAATCAGGCATATTGTTGAGGAAAACAAAGCGGATGTAACAGCAGCGATTGCCCCACCTGCACCCACTCCTACTAATATTGCCATGATCGTAAATGCCTCGATCCTCGCATTTGCTTCAAATAACTCATTTTCATTTGTAGTTAATTCAGGTAAAATTCCATATTTTGCAGGTGAGTAAACTACTGCGCCAATACCCACAGTAAAATAGCTAAGCATTAATGCAAAAATATTTTGGTGATCTACCAGGATCAACATCACCATACCAACAATTTTTATTAGATTACCAATCAGGAGAATGATCGTCTTTGGATACTTATCAGCAAATGGTCCAACTATTGGTGCTAAAATGATAAACGGCACAAAGAAAGCCATGGAGACTAGTGCCAGTGCTGCAGGTGAAAAACCGTTTCTCTGCAATAGATTAGCAATCACGAACAACGCCATGTTATCAGCGAAAGCCGATAAAAATTGAGTAATATATAAATAACGCAAGGCTCTGGCATTCATCTCATATTCCTCCTTTTCCCTTTTTCTTATCTTTATTGATAAAGATATTCCTACTCTTCAGTAGCCAACTCTTTTAACGTTACATAATCAACCTTCCCACTTCCAAGTAACGGTAGCTGTTTAATCTGTTCAATCTTAGAGGGTACAAGAAGGGGCGAAAAACCCTTCGCAACGATATACTCTTTCAAATCGCGTAAGACAATAGGTGCTTGCGTATACAAGACAACCTTTTCTCCTTTGCGTTTATCACTTGCCGTTACAGTTGCTACTCCACTATCCTGAATGAATTCGGATGCCAGCTGTTCAACCAGATTGAGAGAGACCATCTCCCCGGCAATTTTGGCAAATCGTTTTTTTCGGGCAACAATCGAAACATATCCTTCCTTGTCAATCGTGACAATATCCCCACAATCGTAGTAACCCGTTCTCGGTTGAAACCCTTGATCATGAAACAAATATCCTTTCATGATATTAGGTCCGTCTACTAACAGATTTCCGCCTTCAGCTATTCCTTCCATTTCTTCTAGTTGATAGGCTATCCCCGGAAGTAGCTGCCCAACGCTTCCTTTTTTATTCATGAGAGGTGTGTTAAGCGCAAGGATAGGCGATGCTTCGGTAGTACCGTAGCCCTCCAATACTCTTATCCCGAACTTATCCATCCACAGTTGTCTGACGTCATCCTTTAATTTTTCCGCACCTGCAATAACATAACGCATTTTATAAAAATCATAAGGTTTAGCAACCCGAGCATACCCTGCTAAAAAAGTGGATGTCCCAAAAAGAATCGTACAATCTCTGTCGTATGCGATTTCAGGAATCACCTTGTAATGTAGTGGTGATGGATAACAAAAAACAGGAATTCCTGAGATCACAGGTAATATCGTGCCAACCGTCATCCCAAAACTATGAAACATCGGCAATGCATTTAGCAGTTTATCCTGCGAGGTAATATCGATCATCGTTAAAACCTGCTGGATATTATTAAAAATATTACTATGTGTCAGTACAACACCCTTCGGCTTGCTCTCACTGCCAGAGGTGAACAGGATGATTTCATTTTCAGTCTGGTCATTTTTATATGCCTGCTGCTTGGTCAGGTAATGAAAGAATGCTTTTGCTTTCGTGCCTGTGGTGATTCTCTCTTTTATATCTTCAAGATAGATAAACTGTACATGCTTACTCAGCTCACTAATCATTGCATGCAGATTTCCCTTTTCAATAAATACCTTAGAGGTTAGTACCACCTTCACTCCGGCTGTCTCACAGGTCTCCATTATCGTCTTTGTCCCCATGCTAAAATTAAGTAACGCCGGAGTTTTACCTGCATAAAACATAGCAAACAGCGTGACCATGTGCCCCATTGAGGTAGGCAGCAATGTTCCTATTCTCTGTTCATTTGGTAGTACATCTCGAATGGATTCACCCAGCGCATATGCTGTCAACGCCATTTTTTTGTAAGTAAGCGACTGAGTCAGCTCTTCACAGATCGTCATAGAAAAACCGTTCTTTTTCCCAGCCTCAAGCATCTCATCAAAAAGCTGTACATGTTTTCTATGTTTGGTTATAAAAAGCTCGTCTTTCATCTTTCGATAGACAGTGTGGCTAGCTTGTTCTTTTAACTGTCTTCTGGAAATCGTACGATCGTCTTCGATCTGATAAGATTCCCCAATCCGAATTTTCACTTTGGGAAACAACCGTTTTTTCCACTTACCCTTTAAATAAGAGAAAGGTGAACGTTCTGGTCCTACCAATGATATCGGATAGATACTGGCACCTGTTCGATAAGCAATATACCCTAAACCACTGTATACCTTCATGAGACCACCAGTAGTGGTAACCCGCCCTTCTGGAAATAGGACAAGTGGGACTCCATTACGGACTTCTCGCAATATTTTGCGGATAGAATACGAATTGAACGGATCGATTGTGATGATTTTTCGTTGGGACATCAGGCTTGCATATTTTTTGGCGACATCTGTATTCACGACAAAACAAACTTCTTTTGGCAAATTGGATGCAAGTAACACAGCATCAAGCAATGATACATGATTGGGTGCCAATATAACTGGTTTGGAGAAATCAAGCCTTTCCAGACCCTCTATTTCAACTTGGTATACAGTATTCGTAATACCTTTTATTACACTCGTTATCATATTATAACGATTCCACCTTTCTCACATCTTTACCCATAGTTCAATAATACAAAAACATTAAATTACATTGAATTTATTTCGAATTAAGTATTTCTTGTTTCTTCAGTTTTATATTACCTCAGCCTATCTGGAAAATATAGGAGAGAAAAAATACCTAGTTCCCATCTATTTCATTTTTCTCAGAGTAATTCGTCTTCATTGGTTGGAACAAGCCTTTTTATCTATGTATGATTCAGCCCTTGTGATAGAAGACTTGGTGCCATCTAACCATTTTTAGATTTTTTAGAAAAATTCGCAACATCCCCTACCTCTACTGCGTCTTCTTGGTGAATGAAATTCCACAGGTAAGAAAAAAGGAGGACAAAATGAAACGAATTACTTCTTTACTGTTAGCGTTTGTCATGGTGTTTGCCTTGGTTCCAGCAATGGCACTGGCAAATACCCCATCCTTCTGGGATGTCCCAAAAAATCACTGGGCATATGAAGCCATAACTGAAATGGCCAAAAAAGGGATTATAGATGGGTATCGTGATGGTTCATTCCGTCCCGATGAAAAAGTTAGCCGTGCTGAATTCGCTAAAATCATGATTGCCGCATCAGGGGTAAAAATGGGTGATAAATGGGACATCGATCAAACGTTCCGAGATGTTACACGTAATCACTGGGCTTTCACCTATGTAGAATATGCGAAACCTTACCTAACTGGTTATAAATCTGGCTCCAGTTACTATTACAAACCTGACCAGAGTGCTGTTCGTGAAGATATTGCTGTCGCAATGGTACGTCTGTTGGGATATGACCAATCCAAAACACCAAATTTGAAGTTGTTAAATAAGTTCGATGACGAACACAAAATTTCTAACAACCTGCGATCTTTTATCGCGATCGCTTTGGAAACGGAACTAATTAAAGGCTTCAATGACGATACCTTCCGTCCGCAAAATGCTATCACTCGTGCAGAAGCAGCCTCATTATTGTACCGCGCTAAGCTGGATGAACAAAAAGTAGTATTCCCTGTTGATCCAACTAAACCAAAGCCAGAACCAAAACCAGAGCCCGAGAAAAAAATTGAAATCAAAGATGACTTCTCTGATGACCAATTGAAAAAGTGGAAAAATGACAAAGGTACCGGAAGCTGGGCTACGTATAAAAATCGTGTAACAGCGTACAGCAACGATGATGATTTAGTTCATTACCTCTTACCATTAAACTGGGCAGAGGACAAAAAATATGATGAATATGAAATGTCCGTAACCATTACACCTGAGAATTCAAAAGGATTTGCTGGCTTGTTTTTTGATATGAAAGACGACGATGCTAAAATCGTCTACTTAACAGAAAACGGTGTACAAATTCATGAAATGGAAGATGCTGATGAAGATGATACTGATAAAATTGCCAGCGTTTCTGTAAAAATGAACAAGTCTAACACCCTTACCATTAAAGTAAAAGGTGACTCTTATACCGTATATGTAAACGGAAAGCATATCTATGATGCACAGAACCAAAATTTAGATGGAGCCAGATTAGGTCTCTACCTAAACAAAAATGCAGTGAAACAAATTCCTACTAAAACAATCTGGTTCGACAATTTCTCATTTAAAACAAAAAATTAAATAATGTATTCGTACATGTCAAAGACCCATAAATAAATAGAGCCATTTATTAAAAGGGAAGCACATATTATACATGCTAATATGTTCGCTTTCCTTTTTTTGAATAAATCTGAACATTGACGTTACGTTCATTTATAATACTTTCGTCTCACTGTCGAAAAGTATGTATAGAAATAAACCATATATTCTGAATACACAGCTTCGATAGCAGGAACGCTTCCCAGAGTTGTATAATAGAGCATATTGTGATTTACACATGTGCATGTAACGGACGGTTTTATGGGGAAGGAGTATATTTCTGGTGACTCAATTAGATTCAACTACATTCACTTGGATTGATTCAGGCGTTTATCGAGGTACACCCGTTGAGCCCATTGCTATGGACGAGGCACTCGCTACCGCGATGGGACAACCTGACGCAACACCAATTATCCACCTATGGGTTTATGATAAAGCATTCTATCTTGGCAGACGTGATGCAAAACTGCCGCATCTGGAAGAAACTTTACGCACTTATAGTAAGCAAGGATATTCTGCGTTACTACGTTCGTCTGGCGGGGCCTGTGTACCTCTGGATGCAGGTGTGTTAAATATGGCAATTCTTTTTCCAAGCTGTCAGCTAACGATTGAGGAATTGTATAAGCTTGTTGCTACGATGTTGCAAGTAGGACTTCAAGATTACGGTCAAATTGAAGTAGGCGAAGTGCTAGATTCCTACTGTGTCGGGGATTATGATTTTGCTTTTGATGGCAAAAAAATTGGGGGTATGGCTCAGCGTCGAACTCGTCATGGCTCCATCCTCCAGCTATGTATTAATGTGGAGGGCAGTGGTTTGGAACGAGGTAAACTGATGGAAGAGTTTTACCAGCAGGCAGGCTTGTACGAGATGGAAAAAGCAAGTCGTCCCGTCCCTGCCGTTCGTAAAGAAACCATCGGTAGCATTTCGGAGCATCTTGGTCGTCCCATTTCGGTCGAAGAAGTAAAAGACCGACTATTTGAGGCATTCATTACGCAATGGAGGGCAACAAAAGGTCCTCTCTTTTTATCAAAGGAGCAAAAAGCAACTGCCATTCAGCATTTAACAGGCAGACTAGGCTTGTTTTCTTATACAGCAGAAGAAATTAACTTGCCTACATGGATATTGCAGAAATAGTTGTCATAACGTATGATAGCAGAAGCATAGAAATAAAAGGACATCTTTTCACCTGATAAGCCCTGTCATTCTATGGGCTTATTTTTTTCTGCAACAGATGTTCGAGCTGCAAGCCTACCAACCTAGATAAGCATAAGAATTTTCTTGATAAGGCGTATCTTCTGAAACGTCAATTATCCGTCATATGATATAATTAAGGAGAGAATTCATTAATTCTTGACGAAAGGTAAGGAGGATCTTGCATTGATTAATCCTCAAGCAAAAGATATTTTGGAACAGTCTGTTAAAGATCTAGTTATTCCCGGCTCAAAAGTTGCTCATGTTCAGTTAGGAAATTCATTAGAGCATGCCCTGCTTGTTCTGGTAAAAACCCGTTACTCCTCTATTCCCGTTCTTGACTCATCATACAAAGTGATGGGGTTAATCAGTAAAACGATGATTCTAGAATCCATTTTCGGATTGGAACGGATAGAGTATGAAAAACTGAGTGAACATCGTGTGGAAGAGGTAATGGATACCAAAATCCCTCATCTGCGTCCTGACGACACGTTTATACGTGCACTAGAACTTACTATTAATCATCCCTTTATCTGCATTGAGGATGATCAAGGAGTCTTCTTAGGGATCTTAACTCGCAAAACTGTGTTAGCTTTGGTTTATCATCACTTCCGTACAGAAAACAAGTAAATAAATACGTTATGAAGAAAGCTTCGCCGGAGAAAAACTTCCGGCGAAGCTTTTTTGCTGATTCATGTGACACAAGCTTTGTGTGAAAATAGGTAATTTATTCATTATCCTTTGATTTTGACAGCTACCCTAACGAAAATCTCTTCTCCCAATGAACTTACACCACGAAATACAAATTTGTCTTTTTTTATTCCTTGCTTCTTATTGATGTATTTCCATTTTCCATATGGGGTCACTTTCACCTGACCAGATTTTGGGTTTTTCCATACCTCCCATGAGAGGAATTGGATATTGTTAAATCTCTTATCCAGTCTTCCACTTACCCATTCACATGCTCTGGCACAAACACGGATTCGTTTAAAAGTAATGAACCGATCTGTTGTCATTATCAAGAACGTAATATTTACTAGACTAACTTCTCCTCTCGAATCCGTTACCTGTATGGTAAATGTATCTGTTCCTGACACATTGATTGATGGAGTATACATAAACTGGCCATCTTGATTGAGACGTACAATTCCCTTCATCGGAGCCATAACAAGGGTAAATTGTAATGCTCTACCGTCTGGATCATTGGCTGGCACGTGTCCATGAAGAGGTTTACCTGCACGTGCGTAGAGAGTCAAACTCGCGAACATTTTTGTACGATTCCTTATTTCTTCTTGTAGCTGACTATGTGCTAAAGGGTCACAAAAGGTAATCGCTGAACCTTCTGAATCCGCTCCTTCACGACTGTCACTACAAGGTGACTCACGTTCATTCTTAGACGAGATATCTATGCTGTCAGTCGTTTTGTTCTCATTTTCTGTTGTATACGTACGTCCTACTTCAAAAGGTACATCGATTATCGGAACGACGGTTATCATAACTACAGAAGTCTCCGTCCCTCCGTCCGGATCTGTCGCTTGTACTGTGAAGCTGTCTTCACCAGTAAAGTCTAGGTTTGGAACATAAAGAAAGCTCCCACTTTCCTGTAAACTGACTGATCCAGATGCAGGTGAAATAACCAGAGTAAAAATGACTGGATCAGTATCACCATGCACTGCTGTAAGCTGCCCCGTTACAGCTATATTTTTCTGTGTATTCAAAATCAAATCGCTCTGAATCGATTCATCGATAACAGCGGTTACTTGAATGCTAATAGTCGCTTGTGCTGTTTCGCCGTTACCATCATCAACAGAAACCAGAAAGCTATCTACTCCTGAAAAATCAGGAACAGGACTATAGGTAAACGTTCCATCCACATTCACAAAAACAGTTCCTTTCCGAGGTGCCTCCAATAAACTGAATCTTACTACACCGTTATCACGATCAATTACACTAATTCTCCCCTCGATTGTGGAGTCTTCTGCCGTAATAAATGATTGATCCGTTATAACTGGAGGGTTGATTATTTTCCCGACTGTAATATAAACTCTGGTAATTGATATTGCTCCATTCTTATCACGTAGTAGAACAGAAAACATATCTACACCTCCAAACCGATTGGCTGGTGTGTAAGTAAAAGAACCATTCCTATTAACAATGACTTGACCATTTACAGGTCCAAGATTCAGATAATATTGCAGTTCTTCTCTATCAGAATCACACGTTTGTATTGTTCCACTCACTGCTTCATCTTCTGGCGTTATAAAATACTTACTATCTCTATGAGGAGGATCACTGGTTGGAAAGACTGTAATGATAACAGTAGTAACCTCTGTTCCTCCTATCCCATCCTCAACCAATACCTCGAATGAATCTGGGCCATAGTAATGATGATGTGGTGTGTAGATAAATGTCCCATCTTTCCATACACTAGCAGTTCCGCTTACTGGCGGTGTTTGTAACGAGAAGATATGATTGGAACGGTCAGATTCAATGACGTTAACTTGCCCCTTTACTCCTTTGTCTTCCAATGTTGTCAGCGCCAAGTATCTGGTAAAGGGTGCATCTGAGACAGGTACTACTTTTACTGTAACCGAAAAACTGGAAAATCCTCCACTATCATCTTCAATTCCCACTATGAAACGATCTGTACCGTTTACATTAGGATAAGGAGTATAAACAAATGTACCAGTTGCATCAATAACAGCCGTTCCAGTAGCTGGCGACTCAAGAATTGTGAAAAAGAGGGAGTTTAGATCTGTATCGTAGACAGGAACGAGCCCACTTACTGAGGTATTTTCCAATGTAGTAACCATTACTAGTTGGGATGACAAATTAAACCTTAAGGGATATCCAATCACATCATATCTCGTACTACCACTCTCTGTATGACGATCATCCACGAATGAGCTCGTTGCTGATGAAGTTGTTACCTCTGAAAAATTGGAATCATTCATATCAATCTGAAGAGCAAGTGCATTAATCATATAGGCATCACCATTAATTGTTCCACGAATATATGCTGTTGACTGCGAATTAATCAGCTTGCTTGATATATCGATATTCTTGATATCCCAATCGTGCCTCATAACACTTCCCATACTCCCTGATGAGGAAGTAATATTACAAACTTTCCCTGTCTTATCGAGAATGGATTTATTCGTCCCAGACACAGCCCGCAATTTGTTGGCGGTGGGACCAATTAATAGCTGATCACATGTGATGGTAGGGTCACCCTTCAGTGCACTCACATGCAATCTTCCCCGAACAGCCCCTTTAATTGGTGTAACGAACCCACTTATCACTGCTGATTGACTTGTTATACCATGATCTACAAGCCCACCTCTGATGAACACGGTCAAATTTCGTAGCGGCAAGGCAATATTCTGATATACGACTGCGAGACTCCATCCAGCATGTCTAAGGGTGTTCTCTTGATCTCGTTGCGTAGCAGAAACATAGCAAAATGTATATCGGCCCACTCCTGCTTCATGTACGTGAGCAGTAACATTGGCTGAACGGACATAGTATGGACGTGTCGATATCGTATTTACAGTGGCTGTATCGGGTGCAATTGAATATGTTCCCTTGCTCGTAATAAAAGTGATAGGATTATTCCATTCACTAACATTCTCAGTATCTGGCTGATATCTTCCTGCCCAGATTAATTCCGCATACAAAATGAAACTCTGTTCAGGCATCCCGAGAAATGCAGAGGTTGAATGGAGAATATAATTATTCGTTATTTCTTGGGAAGACGCATTTTCCTCAAGCGAGGTATTCAACTTGATAAATGTACCTATTGTCTGTTGAGTACCCGGGGCATTGGCGTTTACCTGTTTACTTCGTATAAGTGTATTCCCTGTAAAAGTAATTGCTCCATTTGCTGTAGTTGAATACCTAGCAAAAAAAGCCACCAGATTCCCTCCTCTTCAAGGTATTGTTGTAGTATATTTCAAGTCCCAATGCTCTGTAACTTGTCCCAGCCAAAATCAAAATGCTTATTCTACTCTTACACAAAATAACAAAGGCGATTACTATTTGTAATCACCCTTGTTTCCATTAGTCCTTTGCAGACTTAGTCTGCATTTCATTTTGTAACATATTTACCCCATATTGAATAGGACTGGCATACGTTTGATAAAACATTTCTGCTTCTCGTGCCTTAAAAAATGAATAACGTTGATCTCGAACGTTCGCCTCAATAAAGTACGGATGTCCATTTGGATCAATTCCCAAATCTAACCCAAGATCAGCTAAAGAAGGCTGGAAGTTCTCCAAAGCCTTTGCTATGGACAAGCTAACATGGGCTAGTGCTACAAGGTGGGCTAATAATTGCTGTTTAGGAAAAATCTTTGTTAGTACGGTGTCGATCTTTACCGCATTGCCGCCTTGGGCTAAATTACTTAATTTATTTTTCCTGTGTGCTACTTTTGCAACCATGCCGGATATCGTCCAATTTTGCATATTGTTTTTCTGAATGGAAACACGAATATCGAACGTCCTTCCATTATATTCACTTAAGGGTATGCCCTGTTGGATAATGAATCGCGAGGATTTTGATTCCACCCAATTCTTAACATACATGAATAACTGATCTGCTTTTAGAGTACGCTGTAACCTGGATGCAAACAGACGATACTCCTCACCAGTTTTCTCAATGCGAAGTACTCCTTTTCCGATTGATCCAATCGTTGGTTTTACATAAATGACATTGTATCGTTCCAAGAACGTTGTCAGATTCGCTTTGGAATACAAAGCTGTTTTCGGAAGATACGGCTTTAGAGCTGACTCCTTACAAAGTACCTGATGCACCTTCCACTTATCTCTTGTCACTACTCCATTATATACGTTCGATATTTTGCTTAGTTCTTTCAGCTTTTTTTTCATTAGCTTATTACCAGACAAAACACGATTATGAATAATAGCGGGAAGTGGAACAGTCGTCGATATTAATTTGTTATGTTTCCAAAGATAACCCTTACACTTTTTCAATTTCAAGTTAGCATCTGTCGGATGAAAAAAGACTGGAGTAACCTGCAGTTCTTTCGCTGCTTTCGCATAATATTGAAGACGTTCGTATGTTTTTTTACCTTTCGTATTTCTGTTGATGATATTTCGATCTAGCATAATTCCTATATATCGCACAAGCATCCCTTCCTGAAAGGTAGTCGTATATCTCATACGTTATACCTTATGTCTGAAAGGGATGCTTGGAGTGCCTATTTCTTATCGATTATCTTTTCTCAATTGCAATAATAAATGGAGCCTGATTCTGCTGATTCATATACTGATAACATAGGACAAGGTATTCGGACTGAGATAAATTTTCGCAGTACTTTTCCACGGCATTTTTTTCAGTTACTCCTGCCTCATGCCCCCAATAAATAATAATGGTCATGATCCCACCTATACGTAACTTTGAGAGGCCCGCCTCAATGGCACGAATCGTGCTATTCGCCAATGTAGTAATATCCTTGTTACCACCAGGTAAATACCCCAAATTAAACATGATGGCAGCAATTTCTTCCTGTATTTCATTCATTTTTTCATGAGAGGCTAACAGTAATTCTACGCGATCTACTAAGCCTTCTCTCTCTAGTCGTTGCCTTGTTTTTTCCAATGCCTCAGCTTGTACATCATAGGCATATACCTTTCCTTGATCTCCTACGTGGGTAGCCAAAAACAGCGTATCATTGCCATTCCCCATCGTTGCATCAACGACAGTCTCTCCTACCTTTACTCTCTCCTTAATAAATCTGCGAACTACTTCTAAGACGTTGGGAAACAATTGTCATTCTCCTTCCGATAAGTGAATCTGTAATCCTATCTTGGCAGCGTGGCAGTCACCTGTAAACGCAGATGCTTGTAATAGAACATCTTCAGATTCGTACGTATGATATAAATGTGTGACAAGTAATGATTTTGCCTGTAGTTCAACCGCCAGATTGGCAGCCTGACGAACAGATAAATGGCCAATTGGCGTTTCAGGTTCATAACCGTCTAAGAACGTCCCCTCACAAATAAATAAATCAGGCGCTTCGCAAAATCCTGACCAATTTGTTAGCTGACCAGTATCAGCACTATATAGCAGAGTTGTTTGATTGTGGACGATTTTCATGGCGTAACATAGAATTGGATGATCTGTTTTAAGGACTGAAATAGTCACATCTCCTATCACTACATCTTCCTCACTAGATATTGGGTGAAAAGTAGTAGCTTCCTTATACGTCATTTCCTCAGCATGTTTTGTCGGATGAGGTGGCCCATAGATAGGAAGGGGATGATCCACTCGTAGTTTCTCAACTCGCTGATGGACATTAATCCCAAATTGAAGCACTCCAACATCAGCTATATGATCTTGATGATAATGGGAAAGAAAAACAGCATCTAATTGATGAATAGGCAAATACTTTCCAAGCTGAGCAAGAACTCCACTGCCGCAATCCAATAAAATGTTTGTATTCTCTGTTTGAATTAAGTATCCAGGTGTTGCTCCTCCTGGTCCGGGATACGGGGATTGAAAGCCCAATACAGTTATACGCATGTTTTCTAACTCCTTTTCATAAATGTAAGTATAGTGGACAGGAGGTACAAGATGTCTAATTCTTTGAAAATAACGATACAAATCACTTTTACCTATATCGGTACTGTGGTTGGAGCAGGATTTGCCTCTGGTCGTGAGCTCATTGAGTTCTTCGTCAAATATGGCTATCACGGTTTACTCGGTATTATCATTGCCTGCGGGTTATTTGTCTGGGCAGGAACACAGGTAATGGTAATTGCGAGGCGTATCCAGGCACAATCCTTCCAAGAAATCAGTTTCTATCTCTTTGGAAATACAATAGGTTCACTTTTTAACGCTATTCTTTTATTGGTGTTGATCGGAACTACGTCAGTGATGCTAGCTTTCACCGGTTCCCTATTTGCTGATTCCTTCAACCTTCCCTCACAATTGGGAATCTGGATAAGCATGATTCTCGTATTTGTGGTGGCTGCGCGGGGTATGGGGGCCATCCATGCGGTTAACAGTTTATTTGTCCCGATTCTCATTGGTTTTACCTTATTGGTTTTCTTTTACACAAAACCATGGGAAAGCGTTATTTCAGCATCAAGTCTACCTTATGAACTGGGAAGACACGGCTGGTTTAGTTCACCTTTCTACTATGTAGCCCTAAATGTAGCATTAGCACAAGCTGTTCTCGTACCGATTGGGAGGGAAAGTAATTCAAACACCCCATTATGGATGGGTGGCCTATTTGGTGGAATAGGAATTGGACTTCTTCTCTTTCTCGGCTACTCTTCCTTGCTAACGAACATGCCGTATGTACAATTCGTAGATACTCCAAACATATATATTTTATCTGGGTTAGGCAAATGGATCGCCTTCTTTTTTGCCATTCTGGTATATGGCGAAGTTTTTTCTTCACTCGTTGCTAATCTGTTTGGCCTCATTGAACAAATCCAATCCTATTTTTCTCTTCTTCGTTCCCAAATCTTGTTTGTACTTCTCATCATCTGCTACGGTATCAGCTTCGTTGGTTTTTCTTCCCTTTTAACTGTATTGTACCCGCTATTTGGTCAAGTTGTCGTCTTCTTTTTAATGATGTTATTTTACCGACAAATCTCTTATTGGTATCGGAGTTCGAAATAAAAATCATATTAAAAGAAAAACAGAGGAATTATGCTCATTATTTTGAACATAATAACCTCTGTTTTATATTGTCTTACTTTTGCAAAAAAACATTTCTGTATTTAATCAAGCAAGTAGAATTAAGCGAATTCAGCCTGCAATTTGTTAAATGTTTCTTCATCAATATGGATGTCTTGTTTAACAAGAGATTCTTCTTTAAAGCCACTAACCAGGTCTTCATAACGTTGTTGTTCCGTATTTTGATAAACAACACCTGTCAACAAGCCTTTGTTAGCCATGGAATAGGACATTGCTTTGATTTTATCATGTGGATCGTAGCCTTCGATAGATTCAACAGGTACGATGCTTTGTTTGAACCAGTCGTACGTATTAACTTTGTTAAAAGTAACACATGGGCTAAATACGTTGATCAGGGAGAAACCTTTGTGTTTCATACCTTTTTCAATGATATCAGTCAAGCCCTTCAAGTCACTAGATACTGACTGCGCTACGAATGTTGCTCCAGCAGAAAGTGCCAATTCAATTGGAGAAATAGCATTTTCGATAGAACCAGCAGGTGTAGACTTAGTAACGAATCCTGCAGCAGAGCGAGGAGATGTTTGACCTTTTGTCAGACCATAGATTTGGTTATCCATTACGATGTACGTAATGTCCATGTTACGACGGATTGCATGAACAGTATGACCCATACCGATTGCAAAACCATCCCCGTCTCCGCCAGAAGCGATAACTGTTAATTCACGATTAGCCATTTTCAGACCTTGAGCGATTGGTAGTGAACGACCATGGATACCATGTAAACCATAGCAATTGATATAACCGGAGATACGTCCGGAACAACCAATACCAGAAACTACTGCCAGATTCTCAGGTTCCAACCCCACGTTAGCTGCAGCACGTTGAATAGCTGCTTGCACGGAGAAGTCACCGCAGCCCGGACACCAGTTTGGCTTTATATTATTGCGAAATTCTTTGAATGTCGCCATCTTAATTCAGCCCCTTAACTTGTGTGTAAATTTCGTTAGGTAAGAACGGATTTCCGTCATATTTCAATACGCTATGCAGCTTATCTGCACAACCTAGATTCAATTTGATCAGGTTAGTAATTTGACCAGTTGCGTTATTTTCAACAACAACTACTTTTTTCGCTTTATCAACATATTGTTTGATCGCTTCAGTTGGGAATGGGTGAAGCAAGCGAATTTGAGCGTGATTTACTTTTAGACCGTCTTTTTCCAGACGTTCTTTCGCTTCTTGAACAGTACCACCAACAGAGTTGATTGTTACCATTAATACATCTGATTCTTCACTGCCAGCACTCATACGAACTGGTTCTGGGAAAGTGTTGACAAGGTTATTAAGCTTGCGCATACGCTTATCCATTTGAGCAATACGGTTTGTAGGGCTTTCGGATGGACGACCGCTTTGATCGTGCTCTACACCTGTAACATGGTGCAAACCATATTTTTGTCCAGGAATAACACGAGGAGAAACCCCATCTTCCGTTACTTCATAGCGGTTAAACATTTCGTTATTTTCTTTCTCAGGCAATTCTTGTCCTGCTAACAATTTACCTCTACGAATCTCAATTTTACTGTGATCAAGTGGATCTACTGTTTGTTTACCTAGGGAAAGTGCCAAGTCAGTGATAAAAATAACTGGTACTTGATACTCTTCAGCTATATTAAATGCTTCTACTGCATCGTAGAAACAATCTTCTACAGAAGTTGGAGCCATAACTACTTTAGGAATTTCACCGTGTGTACCATTAATCATAGCGTTCACATCAGATTGTTCCTGTTTCGTAGGCATACCGGTAGATGGGCCACCACGTTGCGTATCAACGATAACTACTGGTGTCTCCGTAATACCAGCTAGACCAATTGCTTCCATCATCAAGGAGAGACCAGGACCAGCAGAAGCAGTCATGGTACGAGCACCACCGTAGCTTCCTCCAATTGCCATCGTAATAGCAGCAATCTCATCCTCAGTTTGAATAACAGTTCCGTTGAATTTAGGAAGCTTTTTGATCAAATATTCCATAATTTCAGAAGCTGGTGTGATTGGGTAAGCAGGCATAAAACGAACACCTGCAGATAAACAGCCTAGTGCGATCGCATCATTACCAATCATAAACAGGCGTTTTTTTCCATCTGCTGGTTCCAATTGGAAATCAGGAAGTTGTCCGCCGATTTGCTCATTTACGTACTCTGCTCCGCGAGTAATCGCTTCCATGTTTTTCTCTACTACTTTTTCACCTTTGCGCAGGAACATGTCTTCTACGATATTACGATAGCCTTCTACCGAAATACCCAGGATGGCGCTTGTCGCTCCGATCGAGACCATGTTTTTCATCAAAGATGTTCCTAATTCTTCAGCAATTTCAGTCAATGGCACCGAGAGCAAACGAACCGGTTTCAATCCTTCTGGCAAGGTTGGGTTAAATTTCGCATCGGCAATCACAACACCGCCTTCACGAAGCTCAGGAGCATTAACGTCGATTGTCTCTTGGTCAAACGCTACCAAGATATCCAATTCATCAGAAATAGCTTGAACTGGTTTTGTGCTTACGCGAATCTTGTTATTTGTATGTCCACCTTTGATACGAGATGAGAAGTGACGGTAACCGTACAGATAGTAACCCATGCGGTTCATGGCAATCGAGAAAATTTCACCCGTACTCTCAATACCTTCCCCTTGTTGTCCTCCAACTTTCCAAGAAAGTTGACTAATCATGAAATTCCACCCCTTCAGCGACTGTGAGAAAAAATCTGCACATAATCATCTCAAATTTGATAAAAATTTGGAATTATATCCTAAAATTCTTACGAAAAATCAGATGAATTGTGAATAGTTTGTGTACAAGCAAGACCATTGTAGTCTTAGCCCTGTAAAAATGCAAGTACTTTTACTCAAATTATTTTTGCATTAGAGTAAATAAATGTACTTGGTATATTAATGTTCTTACGATGCTATTGTAACATGTTCCCATTATGATGCAACAATTTTTCTACAATTTCTTTACACTTTTACACTTTGCCCAAATCAGGCGAAATCATGAAGGAAAATCACGACTTTTCTTCATTTTTCTTACTAAAATGACGGTAAAAGATAAAGCGTGGTTACACATCTTCTCTAACCAAAAAAAAAAACACAATAAAAACCTGTTTATTCCTTAATTAGGAACAAACAGGCTCACTCTCGATCGATCCGCTTTTTGTATCTCTATCATCTGGGTTCAACAATTAGCTTAATTGCAGTACGTTCTTCTCCATCAATTACGATGTCAGTAAAGGCTGGGATGCAAATTAAATCAACACCACTCGGAGCTACGAACCCACGTGCGATCGCTACAGCTTTCACTGCCTGATTAAGCGCCCCCGCTCCGATAGCTTGTATCTCGGCAGCACCACGTTCTCGAAGCACGCCTGCGAGTGCACCAGCAACAGAGTTGGGGTTAGACTTTGCTGAAACTTTTAATACGTCCATCCTTTGTACCTCCCATCAGATAGAAATAACTCTTATCTCTAGAATGATATTCTCATAACCCCTAAAAATTCCTTTATTATGCGATTAATATTCGCAAAATTCGGAGCTATAATCATTATTCCATAAAAGGACAAGCTGCGTCAATTCGTATCCGCTCTATTTTACTAGTTTTACCAGTTATTTTATCAAGTGTGAAGAGAACCGCATTTAATTGTGTCGGTCCCTCGGCCACTTCAAATCTAACTGGCAGTTGAGTCATGAACTTCATAATGACCGCTGATCTATCCATACCCAGAATTCCGTCAGATGGACCACACATACCCACGTCAGTAAGATACCCAGTACCATTTGGTAAAATCCGCTCATCACCTGTCTGTACATGCGTATGTGTTCCTACAATCGCACTGATTTTCCCGTCCAGATACCAACCCAATGCCTGTTTTTCAGAAGTAGCTTCCGCATGAATATCTACAAAGATATACTTTGTCCGCTTACGGGCTGTCTCTACCAGCTGATCAGCCATTTCAAACGGGCACAATAAAGGTGGAAGAAAGGTTCTACCCTGCAAGTTAATAATAGCCACCTCCCCTGCTGGAGTAGAAATATAGGTGAGTCCTCTCCCTGGTGTACCTTCTGGGAAATTAGCTGGGCGAACCATTCTTGCTTCTTCATCGATAAAGTCAAAAATCTCACGGTTATCCCAAGTATGATTTCCCATCGTAAAAGCATGTACCCCTGCTTGAAATAACTCGTTAGTTATCTTTCGGGTAATTCCTCTTCCATGTGCTGCATTCTCACCATTTGCAATAATAATGTCTGGTCCATACTTACGTTTTAATCTGGGTAGATATTCTTTCACCATATCTCGTCCTGGTGACCCACATATATCCCCAATAAATAACAATTTCATTTTTGTCACCTCAATAACGATTCAATCCGTTCTATTTTCTACCTATCGTAAATGGAATTTCCCATTCTGGTTTTTATTCCAGTAAGTCTACTTACTTGCACGTACACCTTTATATTTTCCTTTTTTTTTGTAGGAAAAACTTCTATTTGAAGTTCATTCGAAGAAGGTGGTGCTCTTTTAGCGGATGTTGTTCTTCTGTATCAGGATGTAACTCGGTGAAGTTTATTTTTCTGATACTGCTTTTCGATACAGTCAAAAAAATAAAGTGGCTTTTGCCACTTTATTTTTATTTTGCATATTCAACTGCTCTGGTTTCACGAATAACTGTTACACGGATATGACCTGGATAATCCAGCTCATTCTCAATTCGTTTCGTAATTTCACGAGCCAGTCTAGTCGCTTCTGCATCATCAATTTTTTCTGGTTGTACCATGACGCGAACTTCACGACCTGCCTGAATCGCAAAAGATCTTTCTACTCCATCGAAGGATTCAGAAATCTCTTCTAGTTTCTCCAGACGTTTAATATAGGTTTCTAACGTTTCACGACGTGCACCTGGACGTGCAGCAGACAAAGCATCTGCGGCAGCTACCAACATTGCAATAACTGATGTTGGCTCGGTATCACCGTGGTGAGAAGCAATACTGTTGATAACAATTGGGTGCTCGTTATATTTCTTCGCTAATTCTACACCGATTTCCACGTGAGAACCTTCAACTTCATGGTCAATTGCTTTACCGATATCATGCAATAAACCTGCTCTCTTCGCCAGTTTTATGTCTTCCTTTAATTCGGCAGCCATAAGACCGGTTAGGTGAGCTACTTCCATTGAGTGTTTTAGAACGTTTTGTCCGTAGCTAGTACGATAGCGTAAGCGTCCCAAAATCTTTATTAAATCAGGGTGTAACCCATGAACATCTGTTTCAAACGTAGCTTGTTCCCCATATTCACGAATACGTTCGTCCACTTCACGGCGAGATTTCTCAACCATCTCTTCAATACGTGCAGGATGGATACGTCCGTCTGCCACCAATTTATCAAGGGCATTTTTTGCGATTTCACGACGGATAGGGTCAAAGCCAGAAAGAATAACCGCTTCAGGAGTATCATCAATAATAAGATCTATACCAGTTAGAGTTTCTAGCGCGCGTATATTGCGACCTTCACGACCAATAATTCGTCCCTTCATTTCATCATTTGGAAGGGTAACTACAGATACCGTCGTCTCAGCTACATGGTCTGCAGCGCAACGTTGAATCGCTGTTGTAATAATTTCTCTTGCTTTTTTATCAGCGTCTTCCTTGGCATGAGTCTCGATATCTTTAATCATCATTGCCATATCATGACGAACTTCATTTTCTACATTGGTTAAAATAATGGTTTTAGCTTCTTCTTGTGTAAGTCCCGAAATACGTTCTAGTTCAGCAACTTGATCTTTATATAATTGCTCAACCTTGGCTTGCAACTCAGCAATAGATTTTTCTCGGTCGCTTAAGTCCCCTTCTTTACGTTCCAATTGTTCTAGCTTGCGGTCAAGCGATTCTTCCTTTTGAAGAATACGTCTTTCCTGACGTTGAATTTCGTTTCGACGCTCCTTGATCTCATGATCAGCGTCGGTACGTAGCTTAAACACTTCATCTTTGGCTTCCAGGATTGTTTCCTTTTTAACTGCCTCAGCATCGCGTTTTGCTTCTTCTACGATCTGTTTTGCCGCTTCTTCAGCGCTTGAAATTTTTGCTTCTGCAATGGATTTACGTGAGAAGTATCCGAGCCCAAAACCTATTGCAAGTGCTGCTCCCATTAGCAGGACCCACAATAGCGGGTTTGATAGATCCATACGTTTTTCTCTTACACCTCCTTTGATTATTGACTTATGCGTTCATGCACTTCATTCTTTTCTGATGAGTCCCGCTTGTCCATTTCCGAATTGAAATTAGACAAATAGGAAACAATTGGCATCCATAGCCTAAAAAACAAGACCGATTCAGTTCGGTCGACACATACATGATAGGCTCATGGATGTTTCAGTTATGGATTTACAAAATAAGTAAAAAAGTTAAGGTACATCAAGTAAACATAAACCTATTTTATTATTTGCAAACAAGCCTTGTCAAGGATTTGCCAATTCGCTTCTCAATTTGTCATTTGAATGTATCCCTTAATCTATCTCACCCGGGAGCTGACCAGATCGCCATTCATTACGAAGCTTTTGAACGATTGAATGTGAGAAGCCCTTTCGAATGAGGAATTGGAGTGTTTTTTGCTCAATCTTCGGGTCAAATTCCCCTCGTAATTTAGCTATCTTAGCTCGAAGCAAAGTTCGTGCTGCTTCTACCTCTTCTTCAAATTCTACCTCTCCAAGCGCTCGGTCAATAATATGTGATGAGATACCTTTTTGCTTTAACTCCATACGGAGCATATAACTGCCCCTTGGTTTTAAACGCAATCGTTCTTCTATCCACTTCTCCGCGAATTGCTGGTCATTGATGTATCCTTGCTTCGTGCAACGCTCCGTTACCTTTTCTGCCAGTCCAGGAGAAAATTCCTTATCTATTAAGTATTGTTCCAGTTGATAGGCGGTTCTGGGTCGGTATCCCAAATATCGAATCGCCGAAAGATATGCTTTATTCTCTTCTTCCGCTTGCAAAACCTCTACATAAAAATTGTTATCAATTTCTTTTCCTTTGGTTAGCTGATATTTAATAAAGATATCTTCATGTACATCAAAAGCATATTCTTCATTTATATCGATTCGATAATAGAATTTCTTTTTGGGATCTTTCTTTACTGCCGTGATGATTCCCCCTGTAATCATGGGCCCTCCTCTACAATTAAACATAAGCCCGTCGAGTAGGCGACGGGCTTATGTTCTCTTTCGATATTATTCAAGATCGAAGGTTGGTTCTTCGTCCTGTTCTGGATCATGCTCTTCCTCACCCACAGGGACAGAATTAGGGTTCAAGCTGTAGTACTCACGAATCTTCCCTTCGATTTGGGTAGCAACTGCAGTATTTTCCTTGAGGAACATCTTCGCATTCTCACGGCCTTGCCCCAGACGCTCTTCATTGAATGCATACCAGGCACCACTCTTCGCTACAATGTCCAATTCAGCCCCAATATCAAGGACGCTACCTTCCTTGGAGATACCTTCTCCGTACATAATATCAACCTCTGCCGTTTTAAACGGAGGAGCTACTTTATTTTTTACTACTTTAATCTTGGTTTTTGTACCTACAATATCATTACCTTGCTTGATACTTTCTGCTTTACGAACATCAAGTCGAACACTAGCGTAGAATTTCAGTGCACGACCACCTGGTGTCGTTTCAGGGTTACCAAACATTACTCCCACTTTTTCACGAAGTTGGTTAATAAAGATTGTAATCGTCTTAGACTTATTGATTGCGCCGGACAGCTTACGCAAAGCTTGAGACATCAAACGTGCCTGCAAACCTACGTGAGAATCACCCATGTCGCCTTCAATCTCTGCTTTTGGCACCAAGGCAGCAACAGAGTCAATTACGATAATATCAACCGCGCCAGAACGAACAAGTGCTTCAGCAATTTCAAGTGCCTGTTCACCTGTATCTGGTTGGGAAAGTAACAATTCTTCTATATTTACACCGAGCTTAGCCGCATACACAGGGTCAAGAGCATGTTCTGCATCAATAAACGCAGCTTGTCCACCTTGCTTTTGTACCTCTGCAATCGCATGCAGTGCTACAGTTGTTTTACCGGAAGACTCAGGTCCATATACTTCGATAATTCGGCCGCGCGGGAAACCGCCAACACCTAAGGCAATATCTAGAGCAAGTGCACCGGTTGAGATAGTGGAAACCTGGGTATTTGCCATTTCTCCCATTTTCATAATGGAACCTTTACCAAATTGCTTTTCTATTTGACGTAATGCACTCTCTAATGCAGCGCGACGATCTGACAATCACGACACTCCCTTTCTCGTACCTTCCAACTTTTTTCTTCTGTATTTATCATACATCGAGATAGAGGTCATTACAAGTATTTTTCGCGAACAAATATTCGTATTTTGTCTTCCAGCCAAAACAGGTGTTTGCCAAGCATCTAAAAGCCAATTCAGACGCCATTTTTCGAGTATCCTCCGCCATTTGGAAATGATTTTCACTAAGACAAAATACGTTCTGATTCTGTTAGAAAACTTGAATTTGCCAAGCCTCTGGTGCGGGTAAAGCCTTAGTTGCACTTATACAGATAGAATTTTGATAAATTCCTATCAATCAAAAAAGGTTTTTTCCCGAGAATCAACTCAGAAAAAAACCTTTTCCTCTTTTATCATAGCAATTAGGTTCTACGAGTGCGTGGTTTAGCAGGTTCAAGATTGATGCGCTTGCCATTAATCCGCGTCTGTCTTAACGCTTCGTAGACAAATGGAGCAACATCTTCAGGAACCTCAACAAATGTAAAGTTCTCAAAAATATCAATGCGGCCAACCGCTTTTCCTGGGATACCCACCGTCTCAGATATTTCACGTACTAGATCCTGTGGCTTCATATTCACATTGCGACCAACATTGAGGAAGAAACGAACCATGCCCTTGGCAGCTCCAGTCTCACCGAAGTTATATACTTCTTCATCCTCTGCGTTACCTGATTCACTATGAAACGCAAGATGCAGTGCTGCTGCAGCAATTTTATTTGGTTCATATTCATGACTCAGTTCTTCTACAATCTGATGATACATCTCGTGAGCCGAATCACTTTCTAACAAAGCGATTAGCTGTTCACGCATCTGGGTGCGCTTACGTTCTGCAATCTCTTCAAGCGTAGGAACATTTCTTGAATCCATCACCGCTTTTGTTTGCTTCTGGATCACCATCAACTGACGCATTTCACGAGGGGTTACAAGAGTCATTGCAATACCCTTACGTCCAGCACGTCCTGTACGGCCAATGCGATGTACGTAGCTCTCAGGGTCCTGAGGAATATCGTAATTGATTACATGTGATACATTCCCTACATCAATACCGCGTGCTGCCACATCGGTAGCGATCAAGAACTCAATGCTGCCTTCACGGAATGCTTTCATTACCTTGTCTCGCTGTGCCTGTGATAAATCTCCATGCAAACCGTCAGCAAGATAACCTCGTGCCTGCAAAGCTTCACTTAGCTCATCTACACCCCGTTTTGTTCGGCAGAAAATGATTCCCAGCTCAACATCCTGACTGTCTAAGATTCGACAGAGACTTTCCAGCTTATTACGATCAAACACTTTGTAATATACCTGCTCAATGAGTGGAGCAGTAACCTCTTCACGGCTCACGGCTATCGTTTGAGGACTTTTCATATAGCGATGGGCAAGACGTTTAATCTCCGGCGGCATTGTCGCGGAGAAAAGCAAGGTTTGACGTTCTTCTTGCATATGGCTAATAATCGTTTCGATATCCTCGATGAACCCCATATCCAGCATTTCATCAGCTTCATCCAGAACAAGCATGTTAACATTTTCAAGGCGAAGCGTTTTACGGCGCAAATGGTCAAGCATACGTCCTGGAGTTCCAATTACGACTTGAACACCTTGACGAAGAGCTCGTATCTGATGACCGATTGATTGACCACCGTAAATTGGAAGGGTACGAATTTTTTTATATTTAGAAATACGTAACAGTTCCCCAGCAACTTGAATAGCCAACTCCCTTGTAGGAGTGAGCACAATGGCTTGAACACGGTTGGCAGGGGTCAATTTTTCAACGAGCGGAATTCCAAAGGCCGCAGTTTTTCCTGTCCCTGTTTGTGCTTGTCCAATCAGGTCTCCCCCTTCAAGAATCTTGGGGATACAGGCTTCCTGAATTGGAGATGGTTCTTCAAAACCCATGTCATGAATGGCATCTAGTACGTTTTTATGTAGAACAAAATCTGTAAAGATCGTCATAAATGTCACCTTTCTTTATTCATTGCAACGCAAATGTTGCAGAGTATAGAACAAGACATACTTAGCTACCCGACCAATAATAGTGGAACGTTGTCCTGATAAATGTAACTTTTTGACCACAGTTGGTAATCCTTCACATGCAATTCCAATGTAAACAAGCCCCACTGGCTTCCCTTCTGAAGTATCAGGTCCTGCAACCCCTGTAATTGAGATACCATATGAGGTTTGCATATTTTCTCGAATATTTTCAGCCATGATCCGCGCTGTTTCTTCGCTCACTGCACCGTGCTTATTCAGTACCTCTTCAGGTACACCCAGATACTTGTTTTTCACCAGGTTGGAGTAACATACCACGCCACCATTGAAAATCTGAGCAGCACCAGGAATGGAAGTAATTAACCTGGAAACGGTGCCTCCTGTACAGCTTTCAGCCAGAGCAATCGTTTTGTGAGTCGTAAGCAATTTATCATATAGCACTTGTTGCAAGGATGTTTCCCCAATTGCATAAATATGCTCACCAACACGTTCACGAATCGTGTTTTCTACCTGATCCAGCATTGCATCAGCTTCACTAATGGTTGCAGCACGTGCAGTAATGCGTAACGTTACCTCATATTCTTTTGCATACGGTGCAATTGTTGGATTAGACTGTTGCTCAATTAAATCAATCAGCTTATCTTCGAGTAACGATTCTCCAATTCCAAAGAAACAAAGAACACGGGAATAAAACACCTGGTCTTCCTTCTCTAAAGAAGTTAAAAACGGCATCATATAGTTTTGAACCATTGGATATAACTCACTAGGAGGCCCAGGCAACAAGGCGTAGGTTGTGCCATCATGCGTTATCCCCATACCTGGTGCCATCCCGAAATCATTGTCAAACACAATAGAATCCTCAATAACAAGTGCTTGTTTGCGATTATTTTCCGTCATAATCATCCCGCGGCGCTTGAAAGATTCAAGGATATTTTGCAAAGCTTTTTCATTCGTAACGAGCTTTGTGCCTAAGTGTTCAGCTATAACTTCTTTTGTTATATCATCCTGGGTAGGACCTAACCCCCCAGAAAAAATGATGAGATCGGAACGTGATTTTGCACGTTCAATTACTTGCTTTAAGCGTTCAGAATTATCCCCAACCGTAACATGGTAATAAACATTTATTCCCGCTTCTGCAAGCTTCTGAGATAAATATTGTGCATTCGTATTAGCAATTTGCCCGAGTAGTAACTCAGTCCCCACCGCTATAATTTCCGCTTTCATCACTCTTCATCCCGTTTCTCTTTATGAATATTGAATGATATTACGATTTTTGGAGAAATAGTCATATCCAGAGTATAACGTAATTAAAACCATTGCCCAAACTGCAATTTTATCGAATGGAATTCCCACTATTTCGAACGGAAAATTATTCATCATTAAGACAGTGATAGCTACAATTTGTACCCAGGTTTTAATTTTACCCATGGCACTAGCAGCGATTACTTTACCTTCAGCAGATGCAATCATTCGAAGCCCAGTAACAGCAAACTCTCTACTAATAATGACAATAACTACCCAAGCTTCAATGCGCTGCATTTCAACCAAAGAGATTAGCGCAGCCGAAACCAGTAGTTTATCAGCCAGTGGATCTAAAAATTTCCCTAAATTCGTTACAATCTTGCGTTTACGTGCAATGTATCCATCCAGACCATCTGTACTGGCAGCCAGAATAAATACGAGAGCCGCAATCAGCTCATTGTACGTCATAGTTAATTGTCCGATGGTAAATGTGCCAAATTTGTATTCAACTAATAGAAAAAACATGACGACAGGGACCAGAAAAATTCTGGCCAGCGTGATGCGGTTAGCAAGATTCATTAGCTAAATAACCTCCCCAGCTAGATCATAATCGTAAGAATGTGTTATTCTCACTTTCACAATCTTTCCAAGCTCTCCATTATAATTGGAAATAAAAACTTCACCGTCTATTTCAGGTGCATCATATTGAGTACGTCCTACGTGTACATTATTCCGTCCTTCGTACTTCTCGACCAATACATCTAGTTCTTTCCCAACGTACTGTCCATTTTTTTCATTTGCAATTTGACGTTGAATTTCCATAATAATATTAGCCCGTTTTTCCTTAACCTCTTCATCGATCTGGTTAGGAAGACGAGTAGCTGGTGTATCATCTTCTTCTGAATACGTAAAGACTCCCAGTCGGTCAAACTTGATATCTTTTACAAACTCACAGAGATTCTGGAACTCTTCCTCTGTCTCCCCAGGAAAACCAACAATCAGCGATGTACGTAGAGCTACATCAGGTACTTGCGCTCTGATTTTGGCAACTAGCTGGCGAATATCTGTCTGACGTCCTGGACGACGCATCCGTTTTAAAATCAGATCCTCTGAGTGTTGCAATGGCATATCAATATATTTGCAGACTTTTGGATTTTTAGCAAACGTTGAGATCAACTCATCTGAGAAGAATCCTGGGTATGCATAATGCAAGCGAATCCATTCAATGCCATCAATCTTTGCAAGTGTGTCAAGAAGCTCCGGCAGCATGATCTTACCGTACAGATCCATTCCATAGTTCGTAGAATCCTGTGCGATCAAAGAGATCTCCACAATTCCCTTGGAAGCAAGATATGTCGCCTCTTCCACAATAGATTCGATTGAACGACTCCGGAACTTACCACGCATTAATGGAATACTACAGAACGTACAGGCATTATCGCATCCCTCGGCAATTTTGATATACGTCGTATACGTGCCTTCTTTCACTTTTCGTTTAATGACCTCTTCATAATTGAAGATCGGGTTACCAACAAGACTTGTTCTTTTACCAACCAGTGTATCTTCTATTACGTTAGTTATTGCCATAAAATCACCGGTTCCTACGATTCCATCTACTTCCGGGATTTCATCGAGCAAATCTTCTTTATATCGTTGTGTTAAACAACCTGCAACCACAAGTGATTTCAGATTACCTTTCTCTTTTAACTCAGCCATATCTAATATCTTGTTTACCGATTCTTCCTTGGCTGCATCAATAAATCCACAGGTATTAACGATTACTACTGTAGCTTCTTCCGGATTATCCACTAATTCATATCCCTTATCATCGATCAGATGAGCCATCATATCTGAATCCACTAGGTTCTTCTCACAACCAAGGGTTACGATAGCAACTTTCTCTCGGGATGTTGATTTATCAGTCATTTACTCTTCCTCCAATACTTCATCCTGCCCAAATACACCTAATCAGTATAATATATGCTTAGGCGACTAGTCAAAATGGGAATCTCTATCAAAAGACTCCCAATTCTCTAATAAATGTACGTGTTTTACTTATAAAAAAAAAATCGTTTTCTTCCTGCTGTCGGCGAGAAAACCAGATTCTCTTTTCACACTTCGCTAGAGTCTTCGCCCCATATGAAGATTGACTGTCCGCTCCGCACTATTCACCCTAGGAAGCTTCAAAACGACGTATTCACTGTAAGACTTGCTGGGTCTCGCTTCTTTTTGCCAATGAATAGTGCTCCGCTGGGTCGGGCTTCGCCAAGACGCTCTGTGTGAAAAGAGAATCTGGTTTTTCGGGCTTTTGGTTTTGGTTTCTCTTGAGCTTTTCCACAGTAGCCCGTTGCAGAAGAAGCACATTTTTTGTCCAGAACTATTTAAGGTCCTACCTAGCTACACAGCAAAGAGTGCGGATAAGAAAAACTTCTTATCGAAGTCTTTCGAAGAAGCTGGTTCTTCTTTAGCGGATGTTTTTCATGCGGATAAGGAAGCGAAGCCTAGAAGTTTATACATTCTTATACAGTTAAAAAGTGCAACCCATGAGCTACTTCGTAGCATCTACGACCTTTTGCACTTTCCGCACTCTTAATTGTGTAGAGAACAGTACATACTACCATGTTGGACCTTAACGAGTTTGCAGATTAGAAAACTTGGCTTTGCCAAGCCTTTGGCACAGGCAAAGCCTTAGTTGCACTTATGCAGATGAGAATTTTTATAAATTCTTATCTGTCAAAGAAAAACAGCCGCTTAAGCGTGTTAGCTCAAGGCGGCTGTCTATTTCCTTCATCATTTACTCGTTAGGGAGTAGTCGTTCCCGTAGTCGGAGCAAGCTTAAATTCCAGATTAGTAGTCTGATCTTTCACTTGGCTCATATCAATCGGTGTGTTATTAACCATAATTTGTAGCGCTCTGGAATTACCAGTACGTAATATAGCAGTATCTCCAGCTTCTACAACCTGCTCTTGCCCTTCTTTCATCGTTGACTCGTACAGATTCTTTCCGGCTTTATCTCGTACTCGAACCCAACTGCTTCCAGTTGTTTTTACGGTAAGAGAAATCTTATCTGCTTGAGCCACTTCAAACGTGTAATGTCCTTTTTTCTCCTCAACAAGCTTTACGGTCGAAGCTCCGCCTTCTTCTCCTGGCAAAGTCAAATTTGGATCAGGCGTTGTTCCAGGAACTGTACCTGGGGTTGTTACTGGCGGTGTTGTCTGAGGTGGAGTAGGTGGTAAGCCTTCTCCCGGTTTCTTTTCAATCGTTTGATCAGAAGGTTTTACTGGTGGTGCAGCCGTTTGATTACCATTAACAACCGCCACATATATCAGTCCAGCTACTAATACGACAAATAGTATGACAAGTGTTGGAGCAACCCATCGACCAGTTTGAATCGGCATTCTTCTTTTTACAACATTGCGTCTCTGTAGTCTTTCCACTTGTTCTGGTGCTGGCTGAGCAGGCAACTCAGATTGATATTGTTCAAGGATTTCAGTGGAGTCTAACCCAACCGCTTCCGCATAGCTTTTAATAAAAGCCCTTGCGTAAAAGTGACCAGGTAAAAAATGAAAGTGACCCCGCTCGATCGCTTCCAGATATCTTGTTTGGATTTTGGTCATTTTTTGAATTTCTTCAAGTGAGATGCCTTTTTCTTCTCTGGCTCTCTTCAATACTTGGCCGAGCTCTGACACAAGGTTACCCTCCTTAATTCATCTCGAAGTCATTAATACCTCGCGTATTAATCAGATCATATGTAATCTCTTCATCTGGTTGGTGTCTCAATTCAATGATGTAATTGAAATCAGACAACTCATACTCTGTTTCCCTGACAAAAATATCAGGATGCTCAATCACTTTTGTTGCAGGCATTGCCATGATCTCACGTAACAGACTGTGATGACGTTCGGTAGATCTCATCGTAGAGACAATACCATCGATTAGATACACATGATTGGGAGACATTTCATCAATGGTTAGCGAGTTACGAACAGTTTGTCGGAGCAGAGTAGATGAGATAAATGTCCAGCGTTTATTGGAAGAAACACTAGCAGCAATCATTGATTCGGTTTTACCCACGCGAGGCATTCCCCGAATCCCGATCAGCTGATTCCCTTCTTTTTTAAACAGTTCTGCCAGAAAATCAACCAGAATCCCTAATTCATCGCGGATAAAACGGAATGTCTTTTTGTCTTCCAAATCACGTTCGATATAGCGGCCATGACGGACGGCCAAACGATCAAGCATCGTCGGAGGACGAAACTTGTTAATTTCGATGTTGGTAACTTTTAATAACAAACTTCTCAACACTTCTATCTTATCATTATCATCTGTTGATAATAACATTCCCCGCGTATTCGTCTGGACCCCATTAATGGTTGCGATATTAATATTAAGCATACCAAGCATGGAGGCTAAATCACCAAGTAACCCAGGGCGGTCTTTAATTAGTCGATATTCCAAATACCATTCAAAATACTCTTTCTCCTCCATGAGCTTCATGCGTCTCCCTTTTTAGCCATAATGGCTCTCGCTTTTATTTGGTCATTGTAACAATGTTAGTGGCTGTTCGCAACAATGCTTTTTATTTTGCTTTTCTTACCAATAGTATACCATTATGACATAGAACGACAAAGAAAAAAAACAGCTCCCTAAGGGCTGTTTTTCTCCCTACCTATTCACGTTTGCCGTCACTAACCAATTTCACCATTACGGTTGCAATTGCGCGACGCTGTTCTTCATCGCCAGCATCCCACAGCTGTTTTAACAGGCGCTCTTGATCATTCTTAGGCTCAACCTGTTCAGATAGATATCCACCGATTTGAAAAGCAACATTTTGAATCGTATCAGAGTTCATACCTGCTGTAGTAGCTTGTTGAACACGAGTCGACAAGAATTCTTTCCAATCACCAAAGTTTTCAAGTACAGACATGCTGATTTCCTCCTTCCTAAACTGCGGACATGCGTCCGAGTCCTTACAGAAGTAGGTTGCCTATTCCCATCTCTTCTTATTCGAGAAATAACTAGTACTCTTTAAACGAATAATGGCTAGGTATGCCATCCACCATTGATCGATAAAGTGTGACCATTAATATAACCAGCCTTGTCAGAAAGTAAAAATAGTACAGCTTCAGCTATTTCTGACGGTTCTGCAAGTCGCCCTGCTGGAATTTCATCACACAGCTCCTGTATTTCGTCTTCGTTGAAGCGACTCATCATTCCACCTGCAACAGCTCCCGGGGAGACGACATTCACTGTTATGTGATTGGGAGCCAATTCTTTCGCCAACGCTTTTGTAAAACTTAAAACGGCACCTTTTGTCATGGAATAAAGCACTTCACAGGAAGCACCTGTTTCTCCCCAAATCGAAGAAACAGTTACGATCCGCCCGAATCGATTTTGTAGCATTGCAGGAATAGCCGCTTGTGAAACGAAAAAGCACGAACCCATATTAATTCGAACCATTTGATCAAACAAATCTGGCTCAACCTCTGTCACTAGTCCAAAATGATCAATAGATGCGTTGTTAATGATTGATAACGGTTTAATAGGCATGTGAGTAAACATGGATCTGATTTGTTTTGGATCTCCCAAGTCTGCTTGTAACGGAACAGCTTCTACGCCTAATTCCCTACAAAAAGAAATCAGCTCTTCTATTGCATGGACGTTGGTGTGATAATGCACGTATAAATGATAACCTGCTTCTGCCAGCTTTTTGGCAATAGCTCGACCTATTTCCCCAGAAGCACCTGTCACTAGTGCCCAATGTCGTTCATCCCCCATTACGTTCCTTATCTCCTCTTCTTTCTAATTCCTCATTTATTTCAGGTGCATATTTTTTCTGTGAAAAACGGTCATGACCGTTTTGTTACGGTGATCGTACAATAGAGACAGCCATCTGCACTTCACGCAAATGTTCCTTCATACGCTCCGTTACCTCTTCCAGCGTAATTTTTTCTAATGTAGGAACCACATCAAATAAATCGATGTCATTAAACTTATAACTGGTAAATTGATTCGCAATGAATTCAATTGAATTAAGGGAGCGCATATATAGTCCAATGCTCTTTCTCTTTTGTCGTTGGAAAGCCTCTTCATCTAACCCTTCCTCACTAGCCATTTTTAATACCTGCTTTACTTCTTCTACTAATCTTTCTGGATCAGGTGCATCTCCACCTATAATGGAATAACCATAATCATGCTCATTGCTATAGTCAAAACCAAACCCTTCCGTCACCAGTCCAGAGTCATAATGTTTTTGATAAAAAGGTGAGCTTGTTCCAAACAAGACATCCAAACCTAGCTTGGTACTCAATTCTCTTTTCAAGAGAGCCTCTCCTGTGAGACCATTCACTGCTTCCTTAAAACCAATATACAATTTTGGAATCCCTACTGACAGCGTAGCTTCTATTTGTTTTTTTGAAACCTGTGCGATTTCGTCTGGAAAAACCCGCTCAATCTCAGGTGCTTGCGAAAAATCCTTCGCTGCCTGGTTATCTTTAATCAAACGGGTAATGCTCTCCTGATCAAATCCACCTACAACAAATAAAATCATATTACTTGGATGATAAAATGTTTCATAGCAGCTGTAGAGTAGATCCTTATCAATGTTTGATATAGATTCTATTGTGCCAGCGATTTGCAAGCGAACCGGATACTCCTGATACATTGCCTGTAATAAGTTCGTATATACTTTCCAGTCTGGATTATCATCATACATCTGGATTTCCTGTCCGATGATCCCTTTCTCTCTTTCTACACTCGGTCCAGAAAAGTACGGTTCCTGTACGAAATCAAGCAAAATTTTCAAATTCTCTTCGACCTTGTCAGTAGAAGAAAAAAGGTATGCTGTGCGATTAAATGTAGTAAATGCATTGTAGGAAGCACCATTACGAGAAAATTCCGCTGCGACATCCCCTTGCTCTTTTTCAAACAATTTATGTTCTAAGAAGTGAGCGATCCCATCAGGTACACGGATTTCTTTGCCATTTAGCTTAAAATGACTATCATTGGAACCATATCGAGTAGTGAAAACCGCATACGTCTTGCTAAAACCTTCTTTGGGCAAGAGAAAGACGGAAAGACCGTTAGGAAGCGTCTCATAATAAAGGGTTTCATTAACCTGATCGAACGTTACAGTTTTCATGCCTTCTAAACCCCTTTCTTATCTCTTAACAAATAGATGGTGTCAAGCTGCACCTTTTCACTTACCTGCTGAACATCTTTTATCGTGATCTCACTGATCTCTTTTAACAGATCTTGTAGTTTGCGCGGATTCCCGCTGACAATTCCGTTAAAAGCAAACTCAATCATCATTCTGCCACTATCTAGTAGCTCTTTGTACTGATTATATAAAGTTGCCTTGGTCATACTCATTTCTTCTTCAGAGATGGTACCTTTTTTCATTAATTCCATTTGCTCTTTAATAATCGTGACAGCTTTTTCATAATTACTGGAATCAATACCAGACATCATCATTAATATCCCTTTATGACTCTCCAGCCGTGATACAGCGTAATAGGCTAAACTTGCTTTTTCACGAACGTTTAAAAACAGTTTGGAGTGAGGAAAGCTTCCCAAAATCCCGTTATACACCAGTAAGGCTGGGTATTCTGGATCCTTATAAGTTATATGCGTTCGACAACCCATGTTAAGTTTCGCTTGAGCTACATCCAATTGGTCAATTACTTCTTTTACTTCTGAAACAGCCTCTTCAGTGTGTTGCATTGTTACCGGAATGGCTGCTGGCTGACGCTCCGGTAGATTAATATGCGCTGTAATCCACTCTTTTACATTAGATGCTTCCACATCACCTACAATAAACAAATGAATCGGATTCTCACGTAATAAAGTATGATAATATTCGGTAAGCGAAGCAGCATCTATCTGCTGTAAATCTTCAACATCACCGTATGGAGATACCGCATATGGCTCTCCTTTGCACATTTCCTCGGTAATTCGTTGATTTGCATAGCGCATTTTATCGTTAATAATACTTTCAATCCGTTGTTGTAATGACTTTTTCTCAGATTCTACAATCTCCGTAGAAAAAACTCCATCGACAAGAAGCGGACGTGTCATCACATCGCCTACAAATTGAACTGCCGATTCTACTAAAGAGGATTCGTTGTGTAAGTATCTTTCATTAGCTACTTCCATATAAATTTGAAGGAGTTGGCGCTCTCCTTTTTTTGACACGTCCACATCAAAAATTGCACCGTATAAATGATCCAGATGCTCACTTAATTTTTGTGGCTCTGGGAATCTCGCTGTTGCTCGTTTTAACACTAGAGAGAGTAGGGCAGTTTTTGTGGCAACCTCTTTACTTAATACCTGTTCGATTTGAACCATAATGGTAATCGTCTTAAATTTCTGTGTAGGCAGCATATGTACATTCATGCCGGGAACCTCTATCGGGATAAATGAAATTTCATGTTCTTGGATAGCCATTTGGTCATCTCCCTTCATTTTAACGTGTCTTCCTATATTTTACCCAAAATCAAAAGGTTACAGTAAAAATTCTACTCTCCAATGGGCTTCAAGGCTAGAAAATATGGCTTTGCCTAAACGTTCGTCTAGACAAAGCCTTTAAAGTGCTACTATGGATAACAACCATAAATTACCCTACTCTTCAAGAAAGAAACTGTTATGAGACGATTCCGTTCCCTAAAAGTCACTAGTATCCCAATCGTCTAATGTTCCAATCCCTGCTTCGCTATCGTCAAATCGTCCACAAACAGGATTTAAGCAGAGAATACCGTGCAACTGGCTATCCTGAAATACATGGCCTCGTTCAAACCCGCAATAAGGGCAATTCCACATTTGTATCCACCCCTTACAATTAAACATCGTCCCATAGTTTTCCCCTGATTATCTTTTGTTATAACGATAAAAGTTGCTTGATATAAGAAAAAGTTTGTAAGAGACCCTTATTTCTTGGGATTTAAATAGCAAAGCATGCAAAAAAGGTTGCCTCACATGGAGACAACCTTTCCTATTTACAAGAACTTATCTTGATCCAGTCTCATATGGTTTACCTACTGCTGCAGGAGCACTAGATTTACCTACTACCCCAGCAAGTACCAAGATTGTTACTACGTAAGGTAGCATATACATGAATTCTACTGGAATATTCCAGCCGAAGAACTGAATCAATGTTTTCACGGATTGAGCTAGACCGAAGAATAAAGCTGCTCCCATCGCACCAAGTGGATGCCATTTACCAAAGATCATCGCTGCAATGGCAATAAAACCTTGTCCAGAAATTGTATTGTGCGAGAAGTTAGATGTAGTGGTTAGTGCAACTGTTGCTCCACCTAGAGCAGCAAGCGCACCACTAATCATAACAGCTATATAACGAGTGCGTGCTACATTAATCCCAGCAGTATCAGCTGCTCTTGGATGCTCCCCTACAGAACGCAGGCGCAAACCAAATGCTGTCTTAAACAAGACGAACCAGACAACTGCTACAAGAATAAATGCAATATAGCTTGTTGGATATCCTTGGAATAATGCTCGACCAAAGAATGGTATATCACTTAAAAAAGGAATTTCCCATTTCGTAAAAACTTCAGTCAGCGTCTTCGTTTGACCAGCACCATCAAACATCACTTTTGTCAAGTAAACAGCAAGTCCAGTTGCCAAAAAGTTAAGGGCTACCCCACTGATTACCTGATCAGCCTTAAAAGTAATCGAGGCAAGGGCATGTGGAAGTGAGAAAATAATCCCTGCGATACCAGCTGCAAAAAATCCTATCCACGGAGCATACGGAGCCGGTTCTAACATGAATGTAACGACCGCACCTACAAAGGCACCCATTACCATTATACCTTCAATCCCGATGTTAACGATCCCCGAACGTTCGGAAATAACACCACCCAATGCTGCGAAGATTAGAGCTGTAGAAAATACAATAGTATCATGTAAGAGGTCTCCACCCATTGCTAACCATGCCATATTACAGCACCTCCTTGTCTTTTTTCTTCGCAAGGATAGGCTTCAGGAAGTAACGTACGATTCCATGAGCTGCTACGAAGAAAATAACAGATGCTATTACTACACGAATTAATTCGACTGGAACGCCTGCACCCAGTTTCATACCACCTGCACCAAATGTCAGGATACCAAACAGAATGGCACCAAATATGACACCTATAGGGGTATTACCACCTATCAAGGCTACAGCTATTCCGTCAAAGCCATAACCTGGAAGAGCAGCAGAAATCGCTTGGTAGTGGAATACACCCAGGATTTCACACGCTCCACCGATACCAGCCAGGGCACCAGAGATAAACATAGCTTTCACAACGTTTTTGTTAACGTTCATTCCGGCATATTCTGCCGCATGCGGATTAACACCTGTTGCACGAAGTTCAAAACCTGTTCTTGTTTTCCATAAAACGATATAGAAGATAAATGCAGCGCCTAATGCAATCAAAGTTCCCCAGTGAAGGCGAGCACTATCAAACATTTCGGAAAGCCATCCAATATTAATCATAGCTGATTCTTTAATCGTTTCTGAACGTTGTTGTCCTTCAGGAACAAGAGTTGTAGTCAAGATAAAGTTAACCAGATAAAGCGCTGTCCAGTTTAACATGATCGTTGTAATTACCTCATGCACCCCACGAACAGCTTTTAACCAACCCGCAAATGCTGCCCATAGTCCACCTGCTAACATACTACCAACAATCGTAATTGGAGCATGTAGAAAAAACGGAAGATCCAATTTAACTCCAAGATACACCGCTGTAACCATACCCATCAAGAACTGACCTTCAACCCCGATATTAAACATACCGGTACGGAATGCAAATGCTACAGCCAAACCTGAGAAAATGAGAGGAGTAATTTGACGAATTGTTTCACCAAAGTTGTACATATCTCCAAATACTTTATCAAACAAAGCTACATATGCTTCAATTGGATTAAAACCACCTGCAAGCATGGCAAAAGCACCAACAATAAGACCAAAAATGATAGCTACAACAGGAACGAGGAATGAATCTTTCGTAAATACTTGTACAAATTTATTCACCCTGTGTGCCTCCTTGCATGCGTTTTCCACCAGACATCATCAAGCCCAATTCTTCTTCGTTAGTCGTTTTTGGATCTACGACACCAACAATTTGGCCTTCATAGATAACAGCAATGCGATCGGACACATTACGAATCTCATCTAGTTCAAACGAGATCAAAAGAACTGCTTTTCCTTTGTCACGTTGTTCAATAAGACGCTTGTGAATGAACTCAATTGCCCCTACATCCAAACCACGAGTAGGCTGCGCTGCGATCAGTAAATCTGGATCTCCATCTACTTCACGAGCAATGATTCCTTTTTGCTGATTACCACCAGACAATGCACGAGCAAGCGTATGGATGCTTGGTGTACGCACATCGAATTCTTCGATTAATTTCGTAGCATGCACATTAATCTTATCGTAATCAAGGAATCCTTTTTTGTTATATTCATCCATGTAGTAACTTTTTAAAACGAGGTTTTCTGCTACGCTAAAGTCTAGCACAAGACCGCGTTTATGCCTGTCTTCTGGTATATTAGCCAATCCCTCTTCTGAAATATATCGGGGAGTCTTATTCATGATTTCTTTACCATTAATCGTGACAGAACCTGACTGAGCTTTTTGTAGTCCAGTTAATACCTCGATCAACTCACTTTGACCATTACCGTCTACCCCTGCAATACCGAGGATCTCCCCAGCTTTCACTTCAAAAGAAATACCATTTAAGGCATTCACTCCGCGATTACCCATCGCAGTTACATTATTTACAGATAAAATAGTTTGTTTAGGACTTGCCTCAGTTTTATCAACAGTAAATGTAACCTCACGACCAACCATTTTTGATGCAAGCTCATTTATGTTGGTCTCTTTAACAGTGAGAGTATCAATTGTTTTACCGCGACGAATAATTGTTACACTGTCACATACAGCCATAATTTCTTTTAATTTATGCGTGATCAAGATGATCGTTTTACCCTCTTTAACAAGATTATGCATAATATCAATAAGTTCTAGAATCTCTTGAGGAGTAAGAACGGCTGTTGGTTCATCAAAAATCAGAATATCGGCACCGCGATATAATGTTTTTAGGATTTCAACACGTTGCTGCATCCCTACAGAAATGTCAGCAATTTTGGCATAAGGATCTACCTTTAAACCATATTGTTCGGATAGTTCCTGAACTTTTTTTGCAGCCGATGCAATATCTATCTTTAACCCTGCTTTAGGTTCTTTTCCGAGAATAATATTTTCTGTAACTGTGAATGGATCAACAAGCATAAAATGTTGATGGACCATCCCAATACCCATTTCATTTGCAATGTTTGGACTCGTAATTTTTACAGGTGATTCATTAATAAGAATTTCACCTTCTTCTGGTTGATACAAACCAAACAGAACGTTCATCAGCGTTGATTTACCTGCGCCGTTTTCTCCCAATAGCGCATGAATCTCGCCTTTTTTCACTTTTAGATTAATGTTGTCATTCGCAATTATTCCAGGAAATCGCTTCGTGATTCCTCTCATTTCTACGACTGTTTGTACGTTACTCATGTTTTTCACCCCGTCTTTTGGGTTACCCTTCTTTATGGAAACAACAAGGCTAGTTAGTTAACTAGCCTTGTCGGACTTACTGCTATAACTAAAATAATTTTTAAATTAATTAAGGTTTCTCTGGAACAGTGATTTCGCCAGAGATGATTTTTGCTTTAAACTCATCAACTTTTTTCAGAACTTCAGCTGGTAGAGTTTTTAAAGAAGACTCGGAAAGACCTACTGCATTATCTTTCAAACCAAGATTAATTGTTTTTCCGCCTTCGAATTTACCTTCAGCCATATCTTTAGAAACCTGAATTACAGCTTCATCTACTTTTTTAACCATGGAAGTAAGAGTTACGTCTTCACCAAAGTTGATAGATTGGTCTTTATCTACACCGATAACCCATACATCTGCACCGTTTTTCTTGCGAGCAGTTGCTTCGTTAAATACGCCATCACCAGTTCCGCCAGAAGCGTGGAAGATGATGTCTACACCTTGAGAGTACATGCTAGAAGCAGTAGATTTACCAAGGTCTGGTTTATCAAATGCACCAGTGTAGATAGAAACTACTTCAGCGTTAGGGTTAGCAGCTTTTACACCAGCTTTGAAACCAGCTTCGAAACGCTCGATAACTGGAATCTTGATTCCGCCAACGAAACCAATTTTGTTAGATTTAGACATTTCAGCTGCAACTACACCAACAAGGAATGAACCTTCTTGCTCTTTAAACATTACAGAAGTAACATTTGGAGCAGCAACTTCACCATCGACGATAGCTAGTTTAGCATCAGGGTTTTGCTCTGCTACTTGTTTGATTGGATCAGCAAGCAAGAAACCGATACCCCATGTTAGATCCCATTTGTCTTTTACGAAAGTGTTCAAGTTAGGTACATACTCTGCATCACCTGTACTTTGTGCGTATTGCACGTTAATTCCTGTTTCAGATTGCAGTTTTTGCAAACCTTCCCATGCACTTTGGTTGAAAGAGTTGTCATTAACACCACCAACGTCAGTAACCATTCCAATTTTCTTATCAGATTTTTGTTCTGCTGCAGGCGCACCACTTTCGCTTCCAGAAGGCTCGGCTGGTTTTTGGCCGCAACCAGTCAAAGCAAGAGAAAGGCTCAGGGTCGCCACGGAAATGACGGATAGGATCTTTTTATTCATGCTTGTGATACCCCCAATGATCATTTTTATGTAGACTTTGGATAACCTAGCAGCCCAGGCAAAGAAAGCCTGTCTATATAAACAGAGAAAAGGGCTTTTTAACAAAAACTTGAACAAACAAGAATTTCACGAGCAGATACATGAAAACTTATTTATTCATAACTCTTCTCTCCTTACAGGAATAGGCATTTTTTCCTATTCATTGGCATGCTAGCGTTTTCTTTGGTCCGTAGAAATTTTAACCCATGTACAGGGTGTATGCAAGGGAATTTTTGTTCACTATCTTCTTTCCGTTTTTTCATGTCACGGCTTTTCAAGACTAAACTGAATCCCTCTCATCAATTTCTGTACATGTAAGATGTCTGAATTAAATAATTCACTTCGGTTAATCCTATGAAATTTGACTTTCTGACGAGGGTTTAGGTATTTTGACCTCTCTTGGTTTACTCCCCTCGTATGGTCCTACTATATGTTGCGCTTCCATCATGTCAATCAATCTGGCAGCTCTCGTATAACCAATTCGCAACCTGCGTTGCAGAAGGGAAGCAGAGGCAGTCTGTGCTTCCGCAACTATCTGTACAGCTTGGTCATACAGTTCATCATCAATTACGGTTTGTGGCTCGTCCTTGGTCTCTTCTGGAATCATCTCCTCGCTGTATTTAGCTTCTTGTTGATTTTTCACAAAGGAAACTACTTCTTCTACTTCTTTATCAGCAACAAATGCTCCCTGCACACGAACTGGCTTTGATGCGCCCATCGGCAGGAAAAGCATGTCACCACGACCTAATAATTTTTCTGCCCCGCCCATATCAAGTATAGTGCGAGAATCAGCCATAGATGATACTCCAAAAGCAATACGAGAAGGAATATTTGCTTTAATAACTCCCGTGATAACATCAACAGAAGGTCTCTGCGTAGCAATTAACAAATGAATTCCAGCTGCACGTGCCATTTGAGCTAGTCGGCAAATGGCATCCTCTACTTCACCTGGTGCTACCATCATCAAATCAGCTAACTCGTCCACAATTACGACAATAAACGGCAACGGAGCTGCTTTTGGGTCTTGCCCATCTTCCTGAACAAATTGATTGTACATTTCGATATTGCGGCAGTTATTTTGTGAAAACAAATTGTATCTGCGCTCCATTTCCGCAACAACCTTTTTCAAAGCAACAGAGGCACGTTTTGGATCTGTTACCACAGGAGCCAACAGATGGGGAATCCCATTATATACATTTAATTCCACCATTTTCGGATCAATCATCATCAGCTTTACTTCGTTTGGTTTCGCCCGGAAAAGAATACTCATGATAATTCCGTTTACACATACAGATTTACCACTTCCTGTGGCACCTGCAACGAGTAAATGAGGCATTTTGGTTAAATCCGCTAAGATTGGTTCACCAGAAATATCTCTTCCGAGTGCAACTGTCAATTTACCCCCAGATTGTTGAATGTGGGGACTTTCTAACACTTCTCGAAGTGTTACGATCGATACTTCATTATTGGGAACTTCAATCCCGATAGCAGACTTCCCTGGGATCGGAGCTTCAATTCGTATGTCTTTAGCAGCTAGAGCCAATGCCAAATCGTCGGTTAAGCTGACAATTCTGCTTACTTTTACCCCTGTAGCTGGCTGAACTTCATATCTGGTAACAGCAGGACCACGATGAATTTCAGACACAATTGCACTTACACCAAAGCTTTTCAGCGTCTGCACTAATTTGGCGGCGTTGGAAGCATGATCAATATCCTTCATATTATGACCAGCTTTTGGCAAGGTAAGCATAGAAAGCTCAGGTATAATATAACTTTGCTCCTGTTCCTGCGCTTTATCCTGAAAATTCATAGGTACATCAATCTGTTCATCTGCCAAGGCTTTAGTCGTAGAAGCCCGTTTCGTCTGCACGTCAGCAGGTTGTTTTGGACTCTCGTCAATTGCATCTTGGACACGCTCCGTAAAATCGCGTATGACAGGTGGTGTAAATGAAGTTTCTATTGGCTGCGATTCCGTCCACGGTGGCTGTTCAGAAGAGGACTCTGAATGAAGAGCTCCTGCTGAGGTTGCAGCCAATTGGTTGTCATCGATTCCTTTTTTCTGTGATTCAAGCTTTTTCTTCTCTTTTTCCTCTTGAAGCAATTGTAACGATTCTTTGACAGATTCTTTTGATTTTCCATATGCAGATTGGGCTTTGGTGCGGATAAAATTCAATAAATCTACATAAGAGAATTGGAAGATAAACATCAGACCAACAAGGAAAAATAGTGCAATGACAAGTCCGGTACCCATTGTTCCAATCAATGCATTGGTCAATGTAAATAGAACGGCACCTATCATCCCTCCACCTACATTTACTGTAGAAACCTTCTGTCCATGATCCTCCAAAATAAGTTGCCATGTGTGACCAATCATATTTTGATTAAATCGCCCGTTGAATGAAAGCTGTTGATACAACTCCAGGTGACTCCACAGCATAATACCTGCAAATACAAGAAAAAAGCCAAATAATCTCGGGCTAAGCCTAGGTAGACTGCGAGCAAACATCATGTAAGCTGATGTTGCTATGAAAACAATTGGGATAATAAAATCCCAGGAACCTGCCATTATTCGAAATAAAAAGGCAAGAACATTCTTGCCAAGCCATCCACTCTCTAACAAACCAATAACACTTAAAAAGATTACAATGATACCGATTAGTTCCAGTCTTATGAGAGAGGCCCATGCAGGTTTGCTAGATTTCTTCTTCCTTCTGCTCATGATTTGCCCCCTTTTGCCTTACACTCCCACCATATTTATCCTTACCATTACTTCAAGCAACTTCTATGTAAATCCTGCCTCGCGGGGGGAGCTTGCTACAGAAAAAAGACAGCCGGATCTGTAAGCTCCGGCTGTAGTGATTGTCAATCTAGTATATCACAAAAAATACTAAGAAATACAGGAAATACACCTTAAAAAGAGGGGTGAAATGATACAATTTGTCCGGGTGCGTATGCTGGATTCGTATAATCCATTGGGTCAGGACTAATTAGGCGCACGATCTTGCCTTCATATGTATTAACCGGTTCTACCAGCATGAGTACTTCTCCTACTTTTATTTCGTGTAATTGCTGCTTCTCAAGCTTATCCTGATCTGCAAAAATGATCTCCATCGGAACGGTCGAATAAATGATCATTGTAGCACCGCCTCATTTTTTCGCTGTGCCTCAATTAATTCATTTAATTTATTCATCGCTTTTCCTAATCCACCAACTTCATTAATTAATCCATAGGAGACAGCGTCAGCGCCAATGACATTAGTTCCAATATCCCTCGTCAACTCACCTGTTGTCATCATGAGATCACGAAACTTTTGCTCCGAGATATCAGAGTTACGCGCCACGAAATGAACGACCCGATCTTGCATTTTATCCAGATATTCAAAGGTTTGCGGTACTCCTATTACTAACCCTGTAAGCCTGATCGGATGGATAGTCATTGTGGCAGTCTCGGCGATGAACGAGTAATCACCTGCTACCGCAATCGGTACACCGATAGAATGTCCTCCACCAAGCACCAGGGTTACGACTGGCTTTGACATGGATGAAATCATTTCAGCCAACGCAAGACCCGCCTCTACATCTCCACCCACCGTGTTTAAAATAACCATGAGCCCCTCAATCTTTTTGTTTTGTTCCGCTGCTACCAATTGCGGAATGATATGCTCATATTTGGTTGTTTTGTTTTGCGGAGGGAGCTGAATATGTCCTTCTACTTGCCCGATAATCGTTAAACAGTAAATATTACTCTCCAATTGAGGTACGTTTGTTTGACCCAATTGAGTAATACTATCTAGCATGCGTTTTTTTGTTTCTTCCGACGGCTCTTCTTCTGATTTCGTTTCTTGCGGTTGGCGCGGCAGAGCTTGAGGTGGTGCTGGTTGATCTGGTTGTTGTTGTGAGCCAAAAGGTAGTTGGCGATTGTTATTTTGCACATCGGACCGAAGTGCGGAAATTGATGAAGTAGATGGCTTTCGCAAGTAATCCATAGGATTCATTCAGGATGACCTCCTTTTTGCTGTTGTTAGTATGAGTTAGAGGTCTTTATTCCATGCATTGGAAGGTCAAGAGTAATGCGACATATTTCTGTAACTCTTCCTACTTTGACTATAAAGATTTCTTTTTCTTATTTTTACTTCGGTTTGTAAAAATTGATAGCAGCTCATTTTCCCTGTTTTCATAAAAACGAAGGGACCATGTAGTTAGTCGAAGGTTAGGAACTAGCTTATAACAAGCATAAGCCGAGGTAGTTCCGATCAGCATTCCTACTAAAACGTCAAGAGGATAATGTACGCCTACCCCAATGCGGGAGATCGCAACAAAAAGGGCTAGTAGTACCCAAAAGAGTCTGAATTTTTTTCGAAATAAGAAGAACGTAACACAAAAGGTAAAGAAAAGGATGGTGTGGTCACTCGGAAAAGAATTATTTACTCCTTTTTCTATTAGCTGATTTACATCTGCCAATACAGCGAAAGGCTGATAATTGAAATAAAATTGACCAGCTATTTTCCCCATTATTTCTCCTATGATAAAAGAAATACCTCCGCTTATCATCATCATTCTATTCGAGTGAATTCTGGAAAACCATTGGAATAACACATATAAAAGTAAGAGATAAACCGTATATTCCGCAATGATTACAAATACGGGATTTAAAGCTGTATACTGCTTGCCCAAATCATTAATTACTCGAAATAAAGCTATATTTTGCTCAATTAGGTCCATATCCATATCCTCCAAAAATAAGTCTGATAGAGGAAATGTACCTCATCTATTAAACTGGAAACATCGATTCAGCTTACAGTGATAGCGATAAATATTACAATCTTGTAAGGTTTATCTATCACACCATATTTCTGGGGATTCTTCACATAAAAAAAGGGCGATCGTTCTTCGGTTTACTCCCGAAAAATAATCGCCTCAAAAATGATTACTCCATTCGATTTGTAATCATATAAATGGATATTTAGTTACCTACAAAACCTTACTCACTGAATCAAAAAACCATTTGGTAACAACTTGTGGTCTTGTTATGGCACTACCAACCACTACTGCATATGCCCCCAACTGGATGGCTTTTGCAGCTTGTTCAGGTGTATTAAAATTACCTTCTGCAATCACTGGATGTTTACACTCTTTAATAAGTTGTTCTAGCACTTCGAATTTATCAACATCTTTAGATTGTGGAGTATAACCAATTAAAGTGGTTCCAATATAATCAAATCCTAATTGGTCTGCGCGCAGTCCTTCCTCAATCGTTGATATATCCGCCATAAATTTTTGTGAGGGATATTTAAAAAACAGTGATTGTAAAAATTCTTCCTCTTGATCGATCGTCGCATCAACGGCAATGATCTCTACTCCCGTTTTCACAAGAGCATCAACTTCTGCAAAGGTTGGTGTAATATACGGCTTGATGTTTGGATATTCTTTTTTTATGATCCCAATAATGGGTAAGTCCACATGCTTTTTAATCTCTTCAATATCAGCTGTACTGTTAGCACGTATACCGACTGCACCACCTTGCAATGCCGCTATAGCCATACGTCCCATAATAAATGAACTATGAAGCGGCTCTTCTGGCAATGCCTGGCATGATACAATTAGTCCCCTGTTCACTTATTTGTTCCTCCATTGTATTCGTTATTCTTCTCCAATAACCTCGTTGATTTTTTGTTTGATTAAATCTGCTTTTGCTCCAAAGACAGCCTGTATTCCGCCTTTAACCTCAAGGACCGCTGTTGCCCCCAATCCTTTAATCGTTTCCTTATCAACTAGAGAAACATCTTTAACAGCAACACGAAGTCTCGTAATACATGCGTCAACATCTTCTATGTTCTCTCGTCCACCTAATGCATCAAGCACCTGTAACGCCGTGTCCGCAATGGTTCCTTTTGTTTCAATGGAAACTTCTTCCCCATCGCTCTCACGTCCTGGTGTTGCAACTTTAAATTTCGTAATCAAAACTCGGAAAGTAACATAGTATAGAACGGCCCAAACAGCACCAACCATCAAGACATATATCCAATTCGTCTTGTCATTTCCTTGCAATACTCCAAATAATAAATAGTCGATTGCTCCACCTGAGAACGTATTACCGATGCGGATAGACAAAATATCCGCAACCAAGAAGGACAGCCCATCAAGTAAGGCATGGATTACATATAACCAAGGAGCAACAAACAAGAACATAAACTCAATTGGTTCGGTTATACCAGTTAAGAAAGATGTAAGGGCTGCACTAAAAAACAATCCAAATACTAACTTTCTTCTTTTTACAGGTACACAATGATACATCGCCAGACAAGCAGCTGGAAGACCAAACATCATGGTTGCAAACCTTCCCGCAAAAAAGCGTGTTCCGTCAGAAAACATACCAACGTGATTAGGATTAGCCAGCTCTGCAAAGAAGATTTTTTGTGCGCCCACTACTTGCTGACCGGAAACCGTAGCTACTCCACCTAGCTCTGTATACCAGAACATTGGATAAATCATATGATGCAGACCAACAGCTCCGGTTAATCGTAACAAGAATCCATAGAAAAATGTTCCGATTGAACCCATTCCCGAAATAGCTGTTCCCGCTGATACCAACCATCCTTGGAAGGTAGGCCAAATTAGGAAAAAGATCATGGCAACAAAAATGGCACTAAACGAAGAAACAATCGGGATAAAGCGTGATCCACCAAAAAATCCCAAAAAGGCAGGTAACTGAATTGCCCGATAGCGATTATGCAAATACGTTACCAAGCAACCCATTGCAATCGATCCTACTACTCCCGTATCGATTGATTCAACACTCGGATTAAAAACGGTAATCATGGCAGAAATAGATGCGTTCATTACCAGGAAAGCAACTGCTGCTGCAAGACCTGCTGTACCTTTATCTTTTGTAGCTAACCCAACAGCAAGACCAATACACATAATAAGTGCGAGATTAGCAAAAACAACATTTCCTGCAGCTGACATAATTTGAAAAATGGCTTGTAAAAACGATGTGTCTAAAAAAGGATATGCTGCAACTGTGTTGGGGTTTGATAAAGCTCCACCGATTCCTAACAGTAGACCTGCTGCTGGTAGGATTGCAATCGGTAACATAAATGCTTTACCAAGTTTTTGCAATTGTTTAAACATCATATTTTCCTCCCTTTCTCCTCTTTTGTCATGTGATAATTGTATTATATGAAATAATTTTAGTAAATAGAATACCTCTGAAATTATTTTATTTTATATGATTTTTCTTTCTCCAAAATAAAAAAAACGATGTTATTGAAGTCCAATAACATCGGGAACTAGCTAATGTTGTAAAGTTTTATGTATGTAGACGACTATAATCAATGATTGTATCTACTGTTATTTGCATTCTATCCTTGAGATTCGAATCTCGTAACAAGATTGTGCATAACAAATCTATTGCATACATAACGGAAAACTGGCTATTGATAAATCGTTCCTTATCAATAAACAGAGCGTTCGAAACGGTAATAGACGAATCGGACTGCTGAGCTAAGCTACTCTCGGAAAAACTGGTGAAACATATCACTTTGCATTGATTATTCTTAGCAATTCTAGCCGCATCAACAACCTCTGTTGTTTCACCTGAATTCGAAATAGCAATTACAAAATCATCGGTTGTCAGAATGGAACTATTGATGAGCATTAAATGTGAATCAGTAATGCTTTGGACGTTGAATCCCATCCTCATTAGGCGAAGCATGAGCTCAGTAGCTGTAAGACCGGAGCTTCCCACGCCATATATGTAAATTCGGGATGCTTTTCTAACTTGATCAGCAAGGTTAATTAATTCATTGATATCTAGAAATTGGTTCGTTCGATCGATAACCGTCTTGTAAAAATTATAGACCTGTCCAGCAATATTGTTATCAGCTGATACTTGCTCTCGCGCTACTAATCCTCCCAGTTGAACCTTCAATTCAGCAAAATTTTTACACCCTATTTTTTTGCAAAAATGAGTGATGGTTCCATTAGACACACCAACATTTTTAGCTAAAACAGAAATATTCATGTTTTTAATGGTCATCCCATTTTGTAGGATATAGTTCGCTATCGCCTGTTCTTTTTTAGAAAAACTCGGATATTGCTGTTGAATTACCATGAGGATATCCATCTATTCACCACCATTAATTGGAAATTTTAGCATAAAAGAATACTCGATTCAATGTAAATTATCCATATTTATGTAGCTTAACCTGTACAAGTAACTTTCTTCACTTTACACTAGAAAGTCCACTAGTATCCAGTATTAATCCTTATTTTTTGACAAATCCATACAAGATAGCGCTTGTCAAAATAATAGTGAAAGTGAAAAGCCGTATCCCTCTAATGAGATACGGCTTCTGCATCATTGTACGAGTAACGTACATGTTACTTTCCTTTCTACCGGTATTATTGAGCTCACTTCTATACTGAAGTATGACACTATGTCTGAGTCAATCTTGAAAAATTTCTTTTTTTTGAAACGAAGATGTTTTGATACACGTATTTATATAAGAGGAAAAAATATTATGCTAGTTCATCATTGAGAGAGTTATACAGTAAAACAGAGAGGAAATGATCTTGTTGAAAAAAATAAAAGTAATCTGGAGTTGGACAAAAACGATTGGATTTTCTTTGGCACTAGCAGTGTTTATTAACATATTTGTTTTACAAACATATAAGGTGGACGGCCATTCAATGGACCCTACACTACAAGACCAGGAACGGATATTTGTATCGAAACTATCCCATACATTCGCGTATCTCCCTGAGTACGGTGATATCGTCGTAATCGACAAACGGGTAGATCGAACTCGTTCCTTACTGGATGATTTTTCGGAAAATCCGCTGGTACAGTTACTAACAGGAAGTGAAGATGAAGAATCTTTCTGGGTGAAACGTGTCATAGGTAAGCCTGGAGATATCCTGGAATTTAAGAAGAACATGGTATTTAGAAATGACCAACCACTAAACGAGCCATACATCAAAGAAATGATGTTATACCAACCAGATAAAAAAATTGTCGTCCCTGAGAACCATGTGTTTGTTATGGGAGATAATCGTAACAATAGCAAGGATAGTAGAGCTATTGGGGTAATTCCACTCAATCATGTTATGGGTAAGAAAATGTTTTCATCAGATTAGATGATAGAGAAGTTCACAAATATTCTAATACATGTATAAACAAAAGTGCCATAAACCTTATTTAAGGATTATGGCTTATATTTATGAGGTTCTAGGCATACGTCTCCATGCGTGTAGAGACCTCTCTATTCCTGTATTTTTCAATTCCTCTACAATTCGCATCTCTGCATTTTCCACCAGTTTAAACTGTCCTCTGATTTAAATCCGTAAGTGAATACGATTCCCAGAAGGATCTGAGGTAATAAAAAGATCATTTTCCTCTGTGATGGATGCACCAATATTCTTTACATTAGCTACTACATGATCTCTTGCTGCCTCATTTGGTAAATTTAATGTGAATGATTCAAGTCCAACACTATTTTTTGGTGGTGCCGGAGCCCCAAGCCCTGCCCAAGTGTTTAGGCCGATATGATGATGGTATTTACCAGTAGAGATAAAAAGTGCCTGAGTCCCATATCGGCTAACTACTTCAAAGCCAAGTCCCTGTGTATAGAATTCCTCAGTCTTTTTCAATTCGGATACGTGTAAATGTATATGTCCCATGACTGTACCAGCAGGTAGGCCTTTCCACACCTGCTCCTGCTTCTCGCTTGAAAGGAGATCTACAAAATTCAACGGATCTACTGTCATTGCTACTTCCCCGTTATTCCAATCCCATTCAGAAGGATCGCGGTCTACATAGATTTCAATCCCATTCCCATCTGGATCTGATAAATAGAGAGCTTCACTTACAAGATGGTCTGATGACCCAATTCTAATATCATTTTTACTAAAATGATTTACAATATTCGCTAAATCTGAGCGGTGAGGCAAAAGAAGGGCAAAGTGATATAAACCCGTAGTCCTTCCCTGTTTTGGTACAACATTTTCTGGTTGTTCAATTGACAACACACTAGTCTTACCATCAGTGGTTAATGTAGCTGTTGTTTTCGTTTGTTCTAGAATTTTAAAACCGATAACCTCTTGATAAAAGGTAAGAGAGCGCTCTAAATTTTCTACCTTAATTTTTACATGGCTTACAAAAGTAATTGGTTTACTATGAAATCTCATATTACATCCTCCTATGTTTTAATCTGCCTTAGAACGAAAAATTTTGTTATCAAAGGCTAAAATGGACTTGTTATCTATAACAAAATAAATAGAGATTACAAGTAAAACTAATTCAAGTTCATATCCTGCCATTTGACCATTCCCTAGAAGTCCTGCAGGAAGTTTTAAAGAAAAAATGGCTCCTAACATAATAATAGCAAACAACACAGAAACAATTCGTGTTCCGATTCCTAGAATCAGCGCAATACCACCGATTAATTCTATTAATGCAACAACATAAGCCATAAATCCTGGAATTCCGATACTGTCAAAAAAGCCTGCAGTGTTATTTATGCCCCCTTGAAATTTCGATAATCCATGAACGAAGAAAATAATCCCTAATACCACACGTAACATAACTTTCCCTACTTCATTTTTATTCATTATCATTCTCCTTCATTTCACTTACTTTATGTAAGTAAGTTTATTTTAGTGACATTCTTTTGTCAAGTAATTCAATAATGAATAGTAATTTAATATAAAATAGTATAGTAATATAGTTTACATAGAGGAGTGAAAGAATGCATGAAAAAATCTACTATTTGCCCACGATTTGAAAAAGCTATTTCGCTTTTACATCAACGCTGGACTGCTTTAGTTATCTATCAATTATTGACCGGTTCACAACGGTTTAATACCATTCAATCTTCTATTGGTATCAGTGGAAAGGTTTTGTCTGAACGATTAAAAGACTTGGAACATCAAGGGATTATTGCGAGAAAGGTCATACCTGAAACGCCCGTTCTTATTGAGTACTCACTAACAGAAAAAGGGATTTCATTAGGGCCCATTTTAAAAGAGATAGAGAATTGGTCTCAGCTCTGGGTTAAGTTAGAGAGTGAAGAAACCTAATATGGATGGTCTCCTAATCGAAATAAAATAGCAAATAGGTTCAATTAAAAGTTTCAAATAATGAAATAAAAACCTTGATTGTTGAATCAAATTTAGAATGCGGCTTAAGATAGGTTCAGAGACGAGGTGAACATTATGAGTAAATACGAAGTTTCCACATTAAAAAAGGGGCTACAGATCCTAGACCTTTTGAAAATAAATCGATTTTTAACGTTAACAGAGATTTCTGATACACTTCAACTAAACAAAACGACGGCATTTAGGTTATTACATACATTGGAAGACATGGACTATATCAAGAAAAGAGATAAGTATTTTGAATTGAACGATACGAAGTGTCTTTTCGCTAATGAAAGAAAAACATCCATTGACTGGACTATCTTACATAGTCCGTATCGGTTGGGAATGAGTGTAGGGGAAAATGTATATATTGGGACACTGGATGGAACGGATTTGGTCATGAAGCAAATAATCAGACCTCCCTTCAAGGAACCTTTTCATCAGGGCATAGGAAATCGTTCACCCTCCCATCACAATGCTTTAGGAAAAGTGATCCTAGCTAATTTAAAACCAGATGAACAAAAAGAGACATTTTCTCAACTTACTTTAACTCAAGCTACTGACCAAACCTTTGTAGATCAAGAGTTATTTTTTCATCATTTAGAAGTCGTCAAAAAACAAGGATTTGCAATTGATGATGAGGAAAGATTCTTAGGCGTTCGTTGTATAGCTGCCCCCGTGTTCCGTGAAACCCGTGTCATCGCAGCTGTCGCGATAGCTGGTCCCAATGAAAGAATCAAGAAGAGCCTTTTACGGGGCTTAACCCGAAAAGTGATCGCAGGAAGCAAGGAAATAACAAAAGAAATAAGCTCATGATCTTACAATTAGCTCTACCATGAAGTGTTACATGTTTATCTTGTCTCAAAAATAAAAATGTAATGAAAGAAAAGAGGAATAGTAAGAATGACTAGACATACACAAATTGGAAAAACAGGCCTTTTTGTCAATCCGATTGGACTTGGAACGAATGCTGTTGGTGGGCATAATCTATATCCTAATTTAAATGAGGAAACAGGAAAAGAATTAGTGCAAGCAGCAATCCATCATGGTGTGAATTTTATTGATACAGCTTTTATTTACGGACCAGGTCGTTCTGAAGAAATAGTCGGGGAAGTGATTAAAGAAACAGGAAAGCGTAGCGATATTATCCTTGCAACAAAAGGTGCACATAAATGTGTAGGACAAGATGTTGTGTTCGACAACTCTCCTGCTTTCTTAAAGCAAACAGTTGAGGAGAGCTTAAAACGTCTTCAAACGGATTACATTGATTTGTTTTATATTCATTTTCCGGATAATGATACACCAAAAGATGAAGCTGTTGGTGCATTAAAACAATTAAAGGATGAAGGAAAAATTAGAGCAATTGGTGTTTCCAACTTTTCAATTGATCAGTTAATTGAGGCAAATAAAGACGGTTATGTGGATGTGTATCAAGGAGAATATAACTTGTTACAACGATCTGCTGAAAAAGTGTTACTCCCCTACACAGTAGAACAGAATATATCATTTATACCTTACTTCCCTCTAGCAGCTGGCATATTAGCAGGTAAATACAATAAGGACCGGGTATTCAATGATCTTCGTTCAAAAATGCCACATCTACAAGGAGAAGAATTTGTACAAAACTTAGACAAAGTAGAAAAACTACGAAAATTGGCTAATGAAAAACAAACAGACGTTGCTCACGTTGTTTTAGCGTGGTATGTAACTCGTGATTCCATTGATGTTGTCATCCCAGGTGCGAAAAGGGCAGAACAAGTAGTAAGTAACTTAAGAACATTAGATGTCCATTTAACAGCTGATGAAATCCAAGAGATTGATCGTATCTTTCAATAATTTTTAGCAAGCAACCTTGCAGAATTAGCTCTATTCCAGTGGTATGGTGAACCTGCATTCAGAGAACGTAATTGAATAAATGACTCTATTAAAGTATGCAAAAGACCACCTTTACTGGTGGTCTTAGGTCTGTTAACCGACAATTACATGCCGAAAGTGATACTTATATTTAGTTCATAATTCCGTGAGTAACAATCTCTACCGTCACTTTAGGAACAAACTCCACCTTCCGATAATCCTCTTTCCAGTTCAGATTTTTCCATGTATTCGGATAGTAAGCCATTATTCTTCGACCGATCCCAAACCCGTCGTGATTGGCTTTCTGCATTTTCTGCGTAACCACTTGCGCTTTTCTCGTTAGTTCTTTCGATAGCTTCTTATTCAATCGATCCAATATTTGTTTAGTTAAATGATTCTTCGGGTATTCAATTGCATTTACTTTTAAGTTTAAATCGAGCGGCACCTGAATTTTTCGGTTGCCTTGGACGTTTACCTTCAACTTCCTTTTTATACTTTGAACGTCTATTGATATGTATTTTTCCGGATTCTGCTTTCCCTCCTTATTTACTTCAAACGTAAAGCTAGCGGTCTTGGATAATTTGTCGGCCATCAACAGGTACAGCATTGACTCCTCTCTACTTAACGTGCCAGTCATTTTATCGCCATTAAACAAGGCGATTCCGTTGATTGAAGGAGTCTTAGCAATTTTGATATAAGGAACCGCAAAATCATCACCTTGATCCAACAAAGGCGAACAGATAAATTGAATGTTTACATTAGGAACATTCGTTGCTTTCTCTGCACTTTTGATCAGCTTATTGTAATGCTCGCTGATTAGTTTTGTGCCTGTTAATTTCATAGTGATGGCATCACGAGTTGTACCCTCGATGACAGCAACCTTTGCATTTAGAGCACTTCTAGGATCACGGTAGAATACATCAAGAACTGGATAAATATGTTTTCTCGCCAAAGCCTCTCCAAATAGTATGACAAGGACCTTGGAAGCCGATACTCTACCGGGTACTTCAAGGTCCATAATTTCCCTGTTATGTCTGCTTGTATATCCACTCACCGTATGAATTTCGCTAAACGGCTTCATTCCTTTTTGCGAACCGCTCACATCAAGTATCGCCGTAGTCGTCTGAAGCTTTCCATCCGAACCCAAATCAAAGCCCACAATATATACAATTCTGTCGTCCTTCAGCAATTGCTGATCCCAGCACCCCGATAGCAGCATGGCTATGAAACAGGCTGCGAATAAGATTATTCCCAATCTCACTCCGTACTCCCCCTAACTTCCGTTACCTTGAACAGAATGGAAATCATGAATAGAACGAATGGGATTCCAAATAAGAACACATAATTTGCGATGGATAAAATTTTTCCAAATACATCAATCAAGAGCGGATTTTGAAAGAACACGACAATGATAAATACAAGGGCCACCGTGTAAGGAGCTGCATTCTGATGATTGCTCTGCGCCCGAAAGAGATTAGCGAGCCCCTTAGACGCCATGAACATATAGCCCATCAATGAAGTGGTCGTCACGACCGCCCATAGGGAGAGGAAGTAGAGGTCAAGCCGCTCGAACACACTGAAGGTTAACGCCTTAACCATGTAAAGTAAGGGTTGAGGAAGCAGTTCCATCTCCGGTGGACTAAATACGATTAGACTGGTAAAGACTGCAAAGGTATACAACACTGCAGTGAAGAGATTCGCTAAAGTTGCTGCCTTTAATTTTCCAGCGCTCCCTCCTTCCACTAAGGGAAAAGTAATCAACAGAAGCTCATACCCTGCAAAAGCGTTCATGGCATAGTGCGCACCCTCCGTTATTTTCCATATACCTGCCTGTCCCACTGGCAATATATATAGAAAGTTAACATGGAGATATGCATACGCTGTAATGATGATCACCGCAATGTTACAGAAGAAGACGAGTACAAAAAAACGGGCAATCGTTCGAAGGCTCTCTCGGATCAAATAAAGACAGACACCCGATATTATACCCATGATAATCCATCTTGGCGTATTGCTTAACACCCAGTCATGAAACGTACTGCTAAACTGTAAGATGATATAACTAGCTACCAAAATAAAATAAGCAGTATATACGAATTGAATAAATTTACCTATATATTTTCCCAATAAAACAGGCAAATAATCATACAGCGTAAACGAAGGAAATCTTCTGCTTAAACACCACATAACGAAAATAAATAAATGAGCCAGCATACCTGCCAGCAGCACGGATATCCATGCATCCCCTTTCGCTACGTTATGCACCTTGCTTGTCAGCCCTAACAGCCCGACACCAATTTGAGTCTGGGTAATCAAAAATACAAGCTGACCCGGCGTAATTTGATACTCGGTATTACTCATTTCCCTGCCGCTCCTCCCCTGAAGATCGCTGTAGATCTAGTTTTTGTGGAGCTGGATCATTTGATCGCTGCTTCATCATCCATTGAGGAAACCGGATGATCGTATCCTTCCAATCCTTTAAACGTAACGGTGCTACGGGGGCAAAATAGGGCGTCCCAAACGATTCTAATATACATAAGTGGATTAGAATGATTATCACGCTGTAGACAATCCCAAAGAATCCGAATAACGATGCGGCTACCATGACAGGAAAGCGCAACATTCGGACCGAAGCACTCATCTCATGAGAAGGTACCACGAAAGAAGCAATCGCCGTTAAGGCGACAACAATGATCATGGCGTTCGATACCATACCTGCTTTAACAACCGCATCCCCGATAACGAGACCGCCAACAATTCCGATCGTTTGTCCTACCGGCCCAGGGAGCCGAATACCAGCTTCGCGAAGCAATTCAATCGTCAGCTCCAGAAACAGCGCCTCTAGGATCGGTGGATACGGAATGTGCTCTACACTTCTTTTAATTGGCAGCAGCAAATCCTGTGGGATCACTTCGTAATGGAAAGACACCACCGCAATATAATAAGCTGGAAGACCGATGGAGATGACAAAGCTGAATAACCGGATGAATCGGAGAAAGGACCCTTGCAGAGAACGAAAACTATAATCATCCGGCGATTGATAAAAGGCAAAGAAAGTCACAGGCATGATTAAGGCTGTAGAACTGCCTTCGGCCAACAGCACGACTCTGCCTTCCAGCAAATTCCCTATGACCCGATCCGGTCTCTCTGTATGCAAGAGCTGAGGAAAGGGGGAAAAGGATTTATCTTCAATATATTCTTCGATAATTTCGGCAGATGAGATATTATCTGCATCAATATTTTGTATTCTACAATCGACTTCATTGATGAGCTTGGGATTGGCCAGATTCTGCAAATAGACAATCACCGCTTCACTTTTCGTTTCATTACCAAGCTTATACCGCTTCACAACCAAATTACGATTCTCGATATGCTTGCGAACGAGTTGTAGATTAATAATGATACTTTCCACAAAACCTTCATGTGAGCCTTCCACCGTTTTCTCATTATTCGGTTCGGTGACGCTTCGAACATGACTCGATTTCACCTCAATAACAAAGCATTCTTCCATACCCTCTATAAATAGAACGGCATATCCTTTCACTAACAAATCAATCACTTTCTCAAGATCATCATACCTGTTCGCTCGCATCGAGATCAGAATTCCTTCTAAATCTCCATCTCTATTATCCAAAATCGGTTTTAATATTTCCTCACGAATTTTACTCTGGTCGCACATGGTGTACATGAAGAGGAACTCGCTCGTATGCCCTGGGATCGATACGGTTTGGCGTAATAAATCATCCGTATGAAACAGCGCTTCCTGCATAAATTGAATATTCTCCTGCACTGAGGGAAATACCGGTTGTGGTGTTAGCACAGACTTTTTTAACATAGGTCTGCTTTTTCTCCGATTGTTAGTAAACATATTTGTTAATAAACCCACAACCCCTACCTCCTTGTCATCATATGGTAGCTAACTTGTATAATCTCCCTAAAAAGGACAAATATTCCACAGTCTAGCTAAGGGTAAGATTATTGATAAATTAAGAATTACATTATCCAATAAATCGTAATCATCGCTTAGAGAACCTCATTTTAATTACATGTAGAGAGGTGTTGAAAATAAAGGGTTTCATAGCCTTTACTATAAAAATTCGATTGCATTTGAGGACATATCTCCCCTATTTCTATTAAATAAATGATGTAGACGCATAAAAAATAATCAAAAAAAACAGTCCCTCATAAAAAGGAACTGCTTCTTTCAAAAGCCGAAACCCCCTGATATACAAGGATTTCCGGCTCATTATTACGATTTGCCATTACACTTCCATAATAATTGGCAAGATCATTGGTCTTCTCTTTGTTTGTTCATACAGGAAACGTCCTAGTGATTCCTTGACGTTATTTTTCAAGGACGACCATTCGTTTACGTTTTCATCCATACATTTTTGTAGCGTTAGTGTAACAATGCGATTTGCCTCTTCCATCAGTTCTTCCGACTCACGCACATAGACGAATCCACGTGAGATAATGTCCGGCCCTGAAAGAATGGTGCCATTTTGTTTGCTTAGGGTGACGACAACTACCAGAATTCCATCTTGGGATAATAATTTTCGATCACGCAGTACAATGTTCCCTACGTCACCTACTCCTAGACCGTCAATCAGAACATTTCCTGCTGGTACTTTAGGGCCTAATCTCGCCATACCATTAGAAATTTCTACGGTATCTCCATTATCGAGCAGGAAAATGTTCTCGGAAGGAACGCCTACTTGTTCAGCAAGTTGAGCATGCATACGTTGCATACGGAATTCTCCGTGAACCGGAACAAAGTATTTAGGTTTCATAAGATTGAGCATCAATCGAAGCTCTTCCTGGCTGCCATGACCAGAAACATGTACTTTACCGTTAGGACCATGGCCGCCATATATTACATTCGCACCTGCGCGATAAAGTTGATCAATAACACGGGAAACATATTTCTCGTTTCCTGGAATTGGGGTTGCTGCAATAATAACAGTGTCTCCAGGAAGCATTTCGATTTTCCGATGGGCGGATCGGGCTATACGAGTTAGAGCCGACATCGGCTCCCCTTGGCTTCCTGTTGATAGAATTACCACTTCTTCAAGCGGCAATTTGTTCGCTTCATCAATATCTACAATAACGCCTTCCGGTACATGTAGATAACCTAGTTCAATACTAATTGTAATAACATTTACCATGCTGCGTCCGACCAGGGTTACTTTGCGGTTGTATGCTACTGCCGCATTAAAGACCTGTTGGATACGATGAACGTTCGAAGCAAACGTTGATACAATAATTCTGCTCTCTGCCTTGTGAAATACATCCATCAAAGCGTCCCCAACCGATCTTTCTGATCCGGTAAAGCCTGGACGTTCTGCATTTGTACTATCAGACAGTAAGCATAATACGCCTTTTCTTCCGATCTCTGCCATTTTGTTCAGATCAGCACGTTGATTATTTACCGGTGTCTGATCAAACTTGAAGTCGCCTGTGTTCACGACATAGCCTTCTGGTGTTTCTAAACAGATACCTACGGAGTCAGGTATGCTGTGATTCACTCGGAAGAAGCTAGCCTTCAAGGTGTTACCAAGAGTAACCTCAGATTCACCCGTAATAACGTGACGAGTGGTTGAACCTAGTATACCCGCTTCTTTTAATTTTGCTTCAATCAGACCCATAGTTAGCTTCGTTGCATACACAGGAACAGGTAAATGGCGTAACGCATAACTTAGTCCACCAATATGATCTTCATGACCGTGGGTAATAAGAATTCCTCGAACCTTGTCAAGTTTCTCTTCCAGATAAGAAATATCAGGAATAACCATATCGATTCCAAGCATTTCCTCTTCAGGGAATTTCAATCCAGCATCAATAACGACGATATCTTCGTCAGTCTCTACTACATACATGTTCTTACCAATTTCGCCAACTCCGCCCAGAGCGAAGATAAGAACATTTTGATTCAATTTGGACAATGAGTGTACCTCCTAAAATTAGTTGCCATTACTCCTCAAACAAAACCGCCCCCAAATCGCTACTTTCATTATATCCGAATTAAAAATAGGAATACAAGTGAGAAACGCATATTAGTAAATTCGTTTATGTATAATATTTTTCGAAGCATATATTTCCATGATTTACAACAAGGACTTAGGATTCATTCGTATTGGATAAAGAAGAACAACCACTAGGTGTTTCGACCTAGTGGTTGTTCTTGTAAAGATTTTATTTATACGTCTAATAATTCATCCAGGTACTTTGCTTGTTCGTCTGTGAGGTCAACAAGCGGTAGTCGAACTACCCCTGCGTCTACTCCCAGCTTTCGTAGCGCAGCCTTAACAGGAGTAGGACTTGGATAAGCAAAAACACCTTCAAATACAGGCATTAGCTTTCTATGAAGCGATGCTGCTTTCTTTTGTTCCCCTTGGAGGAAGGCGTCTACCATTTCCTTCATTTCCAGTCCAACTACATGGCTGGCTACACTGACCACTCCAACCCCACCAATAGCTAATACAGGTAACGTCAAGCTGTCATCTCCAGAATACAGCTCAAAGCCTTCAGGAGCATTCTCAATGATCGCTGCCATTTGTGCCAAGTTACCAGATGCCTCTTTCACACAAACGATATTTGGAATCTCTGCCAAGCGTAGCGTTGTTTCTGCCGTCATATTTACTCCAGTTCTACCCGGAACATTATATAGCATCACAGGCGCTTGTACCGCTTCAGCAATCGCCTTAAAATGCTGGTAAATGCCCTCCTGTGAAGGACGACTATAGTAAGGAGTAACAAGCATAATTCCGTCTACACCTGTCTCTTCAGCCTGTTTGGCAAAAGCGATACTTGAGATAGTATTATTGCTACCTGCTCCTGCAATCACTTTAGCACGACCCCTAACTTGTTTGACTGCAAAACGAAAGAGCTCCAGCTTCTCTTCGTTTGACAAGGTTGGGGATTCTCCAGTTGTACCACTTACTACCAGCGTTTTTGTTCCTGTGGCAAGCAAATGCTCGATTACTCGCTCTGTCTTGTTCCAATCTATTTGTCCCGCTTGATCAAATGGAGTTACCATTGCTGTAGATATTCGACCAAATAAGGCCACGTAACATCCCTCCTCATAAATCAATTTGACGCATTGATGTAGGTCTCAGGTTTACAAGCGTGCGTTAGACAGGTCAAATTGTTGATGAAGAGCACGTACTGCCCGTACCATATCCTCATCTTGAACCAATAACCAAATTGTCGTATGGGAGTCTGCAGATTGCATGATTTGTACTTCTTCTCTAGTAAGTGCCTCGACAATTTGAGCCATTACACCAGGTACACCTGCAATGCCCGCTCCTATGACAGAGACCTTAGCACAGTGTGCCATCAGCTGCGGCTCATATCCCATATCATACAAGATGCTCGCAGCCTTGTCTGCCATATGATCGTGAACGGTATAGGCAACCCCTAACGGATTCACATTGATAAAGTCTACACTTATCTCATGCTTCGCCATCGCTTTAAAAACCTGTAATTGCGTATCGTACTGACCCTCTTTAGCGAAAACCTTAATTTGCGTAATATTAGGCACATGAGCAATTCCCACTACAAGACGATCACTAAATGATTCATTGAAACGTCCAACCTCATGCAAACTGGTCACAAGCGTACCTGTATCCTCTGAAAAAGTTGAACGCACCCGAATGGGAAGATTCGTCTGCATTGCAATTTCTACTGCACGAGGATGAATCACCTTGGCACCTAAATGAGCCATGTTGCAAATCTCTGTATATGTCATGGTATGAAGTGGTTTAGCCTCATCCACAATCCGAGGGTCCGCTGTCATGATCCCATTTACATCTGTAAAAATATCTACCATCTCAGCTTCCAAAGCAACTCCAAGAGCAGTAGCGGTGGTATCACTACCTCCACGACCCAGTGTCGTGATCTGCCAATCTTCAGTCCGTCCTTGGAAACCCGGGACGATAACAACTCGTTCCTTTTCCAACTCAGAAAAAATCCGGTCAGGTTCTATTCGTAATATCTGAGCATTATTATAATCATCAGTTGTGATAATATTTGCCTGGCCACCTGTTAAAATCGTAGAGGTAATTCCTCGTTTATTTAACATGCTGGAAACAACACATGCTGAAATGATTTCCCCCGTATGCAGGAGCAAATCGTGTTCACGCGTTTGTAAACTGTCTCCATTTTGACGGATTAATTGTAGTAGCGTATCAGTGGCGTAAGGATCTCCCTTACGCCCCATCGCTGATACAACTACTACGAGTGAATAGCCTTCCGCCAGGGCTTTTTCCATATGGCCAATTGCCCGATTGCGATGATCCTCCGTTGTTAGGGAAGAACCGCCGAATTTCTGGACAAGTATTTTCATGAACCTCTCTCCTAGTTGTTGGCCTTTATAAGCTCCTCGGCAATTTGTACGGTGTTCCATGCTGCGCCTTTTAGTAGGTTGTCAGAAACAATCCACATATGAAGACCACGCGGATGCGTCAAATCTTTACGAACACGACCGACAAAAACTTCAAGCTTATCCGCAGAATCGGTAGCCAAAGGATATTTTTGTTCTTCCGGTGAATCGACAAGCTCTACTCCCGGAGCGTTAGCCAGAATTTGTTTCACTTCTTCTAGCTCATAGTCATTTTTTAGTTCCACATATACCGACTCGCTGTGTCCTTTCACAACCGGAATGCGAACGCATGTAGCAGCCACCTGCACCTGCTCATCGCCAAAAATTTTCTTTGTCTCGTTTACCATCTTCATCTCTTCATAGGTAAATCCGTTATCGGTAAACAAGTCAATCTGCGGAATGGCGTTAAATGCGATTTGATGATGAACCGGTAATTTAGATACTGGTAATATATTTGCTTGTGGTTCCTTGCCATCCAGGATATCTTTTGTCTGTGTAAGCAATTCTTCAATAGCAGAAGCACCAGCACCTGATACTGCCTGATATGTCGAAACGATGATCCGCTCAATGCCATAGCGATCGTAAAGTGGTTTTAATGCTGCAACCATCTGAATGGTGGAGCAATTAGGGTTAGCAATAATTCCATTATGTTTAAGAGCTGCATCCATATTTACTTCTGGAACGACAAGTGGTACATCCGTGTCCATGCGGTATGCGCTGGTGTTGTCAATAACGACAGCTCCATGACGTACGGCATGAGGAGCAAGCTCCTTACTAATCGTTCCACCTGCGCTAAATAAAGCGTACTCAACGCCTGCAAAGCTTTCTGGAGTCGCCTCTTCAATCGTTACAGGCTCTCCCTTAAACATAACAGTCTTTCCTGCTGATCTCTTGGAAGCTAACAACTTCAATTGATTGATTGGGAAGTCACGCTTCTCCAAAAGTGAAATTATTTCCTGCCCTACTGCTCCTGTCGCTCCCACGACAGCGACATTTACCTTCAGTTGGTTCCCCATATCTTTCTCCTCCTATTTGCATGTAAGCTTCATCTTTTAATGGAATTTTTGTATTAGCAAAGGCTGCAACTGACGATAATTCAATGCTTGCTCCACGGTCTCTTTTATTAAATCCATACTTGCAACCAATGAATTAGGTTTTTTATCAGGTGCATCCTGCCCAAACGGTACAAAAAAGATGTTCTTGGTTGATAGCAACTTCGCGATATTTCCTGCATTCAAACCTAGCCCGTCGTTCGTTGAAATAGCCAATACGACGGGATGTTGATTGCGTAACGTTGCTTTTGCTGCCATTAACACAGGGCTGTCTGTAAGGGCATTTGCCAGTCGGCTCGTGGTGTTTCCTGTGCATGGAGCAATGACCATAACGTCAAACAGCTTGGAAGGTCCAAGCGGTTCAGCATCAGGTATCGTACTAATAATTTTTTCCCCAGTTATATCAAACAACTGTTTTTGCCAGTCGTTAGATGTACCAAACCGGGTATCTGTTGTCATAACAGTGTGGCTAGCTACTGGAATGACCCGAGCACCTGCATCTACCAATCTCTTTATCTGTGGCATGGTCTCTTCTAATGTACAATGGGACCCAGTCAATCCAAAACCGATCGTTCTCCCCTGTAAACTGCTCATGCTGATCCCTCCTGGTTTTTGCCTTGTTCCGCCAAAAGTCGCGACAATGTTCGTGCGATAATTTGTCCGGCTGTCTTGGGAGCAACAATACCAGGAAGGCTAGGTGCCAGTACTGCCTTAATTCCTCTGCGTTCAGCATAGCGGAAATCAGTTCCGCCAGGTCGGGAAGCAATATCTAGAATAAAAGCGCTTTGCGGCATCTGAGCAATGATCTCAGCTGTGATCACCAGTGCAGGGATTGTGTTAAAAATCATATTTACATTAGTAACTTGCGATTTAAAGTCATCCAGATCAAATGCCTGAATGCCCATTTCATTACTTCTTGCAATGTGTTCCGGACGTTTTACCCCAACTTTAACCCTGGCACCTAGTGCATGCAGGACTCTGGCGAGGGACATGCCAACCCGACCCAATCCAAGAACAATTACTTCAGATCCATGAATAGTAACATCGGTATTTTGAATCGTGACCATTAATGCTCCTTCAACAGTAGGAATAGAGTTATAAATAGCCACGTCGTCCCGATTCAACAGCTCGACAAGCGAGACATCATGTTCTCTAAGCAGTTGTTTTAAATAAGGTTTTGCCATTCCCGTGTAGACAACGCAATCTTTTCTGAGAGCTTGAGCATGTTCCTTCGTTACTTGCATCGTTTTCGTTGAGAAAATACTCTCAATAAAACCTTTGTCATCTGTTCCGACAATGGGGAGAATTAGGGCATCTGCATCTTTCAGCACATCACATGTAAAAGGCTTCTTCGTTGCTCCGGTAAAATTACTCTCCAGATTATCAAAACCAACAAGAGTAACCGTGGCGTCCAGCTGGATGCATTTCTTGATCACTTCCAATTGACGAGCATCGCCACCAACAAAGGCAACATGTTTTCCCGTTAGCATGCTGTGTTCCCCTTTCCAAACATTTTACTGCATTAAAACCTGCAAACGCAAAGAATTTTTCCTGAGCTGCTGCAAATATACAATCCAGCCTTAGAATTTTTCCTATAAGGTGACATCCGTTATAGGGCATTCGTAATCTACCCCATCCTATTCCCTAGTCACACGTTCGGTTACAGGTATATGCATATGGTAAAGAGGAAACATGCCTGCTATTTCTGGTTTCTTGAGATTTCAATTCCCGTTCCGATCGAGTAATTCACCTTTTCTCGCTCATTTGGATTTGCAAACCACGCCCTGGCATAATAGAACTCCAAGGAATTACCAAATCTTCTTTTTTACGACCAAATTCCAAAAACGACCTACCTGAGATAAATTATGATCCAGCTATCTCCTATACTTTTTACGTATACTTAAAACAATACCAATCAGTATCATATTAGAAAGCAAAGTACTACCTCCATAAGATAGAAATGGCAAGGCGATTCCTTTTACTGGCATTAATCCAATAGTCATCCCGATGTTTTGAAAGGTTTGAAAGGTGAGAACAGCTACAATTCCTGAGCAGACGCAAGCACAAAAAGGATCGTTTGATTCATTTCCAATTTTAATCACTCGATACATCAGAATAAAGAAGAGGAAAACAATCAATACCGCTATTACATATCCCCCTTCTTCACCAATGGTAGCAAAAATAAAATCCGAATGCTTTTCAGGTATATAAACCTTTCCTTGTCCAATTCCTTTTCCTTTCAATCCTCCAGAACCAATAGCTAAAAGACTCTGCATGGATTGATAGCCTTCATCTTTAAATGTGCTAGGGTCAAGCCAGCCCAAGATTCTTTGTTGCCTATGACCACTTAAAAATGAAAGCACATAATTTTTGAAAACATCAGGGAGCTGGAAGTATAGATACAACAAAAAGGATACAAAGACAGCAGGAATCAAAGAAAGATATAAAATCAATTTTGTTTGTAAATTAGCTAGAAAAATAATTGCTACTATAGAAATGAAATATAAAATAACCATTCCGGTATCCGGCTGGGTGTATACCAAAAAAGAAGGGACAAGAGTTATTCCTAATAATTTTCCGACTAATAAAAGATCGCTTCTGATGGTATTAAAGGTGTGCTTATTTTGGTGTTCCAGTACTAGATAACTAGCTAAAAGAATAATAGCAACCCTTAAAAATTCTGATGGTTGAATGGAACCTATCCCTGGTATTGTAAACCAACGCTTGGCCCCATTAATAATCGGAGCAATATTATCGGGAGCAAATTTAAGAGCGATAATACTAAGAAGGCAAAAAACATAAAAAACCCAAGAAAATTTCTTAATTTGTTCGATGTCTAAAACAGACATGTAGAACATGAGAACAAAACCGATAACATAGTAAACGGTTTGTTTTCCTACAAAGTTTGTTAGCCCGTATTGGCCTGTTTGTTGACTACTATAAATAAATATGAGGCTAGTTGTGAAAAAAACAGCTAGAATTAGCATTATGATCCAGTCTAATTTTTTTAGATGTTTGATGATCATGTTCATAATATTGTCCTCTATTTCAAAGAAGTATAAGCCTTTGGATAATCTATTGCATAGGCTCATTTTATAATACCAATGATGTGGACATGAGGAAACAGTTTCAGGTTAAATTAATTAACATTATTTCTTGTTTTTTGTAAAAATGAATAATATTAAATCATAAATTGTCCGTAATGATACGGATTGGTAGTCCCATTATGAAAAAGAAACTCCCTCAATCGGAAGTTCCTTATTTTATCATTATTATTTTCCTGTTGAACCAAAACCACCTGCACCGTACCCCATTCTACTCCCTAGTCACACGTTCAGTTACAGTTACAGGTATATGCATATGGTAAAGGGGAAACATGCCTGCTATTTCTAGTTTTTTGTGAATCCGCTTCCCGTTCCGATCGAGTAATTCACCTTTTCTCGCTCATTTGGATCTGGCAAGCCACGACCTAAGTCACTGTCTGGTTTTAATTGAACAATGATCATATCAGGTCCAATTTGTATAATTGAGCTCCAAGGAATTACCAAATCTTCTTTTTTACGACCAAACCCCAAAAACGACCCACCTGAGATAAATATGGAAGTAATCTCACCTGATAAGGGGTTTATTTCCATATCAGATTGTGCGATTACACCTCTCTTTTCCCCATAATCGATATCAATAATCTCTTTACCGCTAAATTCGCTTAATCGCATAGAACTCCCCCTCTTATTAGTGATGTAGAACTGGTATACAAGCACTTTATGAGACCACAGGACAAAATATACTCATCTTCTAAAAAAAGCGGAGTGTTCCATATTGAAAAAAGAGACTTCCTTAAATCAGAAGTCCCTTACCTTACAATTATTATTTTCCTGTTGAACCAAAACCGCCTGCACCGCGATCAGTATCCCCTAGCTCTTCTACTACTTGTAGATTAACTTGCATGACAGGCATGAACAAAAGCTGAGCGATACGGTCACCTTTGTTGATTTCAAAAGGCTTTTCTGCATCCAGGTTTTGCAAAATCACCTGAATTTCTCCGGTATAATCACTGTCGATTACGCCAACTGCATTCGTTAATGAAATTCCATGTTTCCAAGCATTACCGCTTCTTGGGAATACGAGACCTACCATTTGCTCATTAGGCATTTGCACGGCTAAGCCTGTAGGGATTTTAACACGTTCTCCTGGTGCGACTGTTATCGTTTCTTCGATGCATGCAGCTAAGTCAAGCCCTGCTGAACCTGCTGTTGCATAGCTAGGAAAAGATAATTCAGTTCCGATCATAGGAGAAACACTTTTTATTTTTACATTCATTGCTGCCACCTCTATCTATTTGCCAAGTACTTTTGTATTGATGTTTTGTGGGAAGGCTTCTAATGGACTTACCATAGCCATTGCCATCTGTGAATGGAATAATTGATTCGCCACATCCAGCACAGACTCTTGTGAGACTTGATCAATTCTTGTTATGATTTCGTCAAGAGTCAAATGACGTTCCAGGAGCAATTCATTCTTACCTAGACGATTCATACGGCTATTGGTACTTTCAAGACTAAGCATTAGGCTGCCTTTAAGCTGTTCCTTACCTTTATGCAATTCTTTGTCGGTAATGCCGTTGGTACGGACATCGTCTAATACGTTGCTTATAATGTCAAACACTTGACCTACATGCTCAGGTGCCGTACCTGTGTAAATATTAAATGTACCCGCTTCCTTATAAGAAGAATGATACGAGTAAACAGAATACGCAAGTCCACGTTCTTCACGAATTTCCTGGAAAAGGCGTGAGCTCATGCTTCCACCCAAAATATTATTTAAGATGATTAACGAGTATACCTGTGGATGTCCTACTGCAAATCCTGGAATAGTCAGACATAGATGAGCCTGTTCTGTCTGTTTCGTATGCAAAATAGATTGTCCAGAGAAGGTTGGTGCTGGTACTTGCACTGCACTTCCACTACGGGTAAAACTATTGAAGGTACTAGCGATTAAATCGATGAGTGCATCATCAAAGTTCCCTGCAACAGTAATAACGGTATTGGATGGTAAGTAACGTTGGTCGATATAGGTAAGCAAATCGTCACGCGTCATGCTTTTTAATACATCTTCCTTGCCGAGAATTGTATATCCGAGTGGATGATCAGCATAGGTAGCTTTCGCAATGAGATCGTGAACCAGATCATCAGGAGTATCTTCATACATACTGATCTCTTCAAGCACCACGTTCTTTTCCTTCTCCAGTTCTTCAGAATCAAATAGAGAATTGAAATACATATCAGATAAGATTTGAAGAGCTAGTGGAGCATGTTGATCAAGTACCCGTGCATAATAGCACGTATATTCCTTGGATGTAAAAGCATTTACATTGCCACCAATTTGATCAAATGCTTCAGCGATCTCTTTCGCATTTCGACTAGTTGTTCCTTTAAAAAACATGTGCTCTAAAAAGTGGGAAATACCGTTATTACTATCAGTTTCATATTTGGAACCAGTACCTACCCAGATACCTAGTGCTACTGAGCGTACACTTGGTATTTTTTCGGTAACGATGCGTACTCCATTTTCGCATGTTCGTTTTTGAATCAAGAGTGATCCCCCTCTATCAAATTATCAGCTAAGAACATACATAAGCAGGGTAGACATTTATTCCTCTCTTCCCTGCTCACGTATCGCCAATATTTGTCTTTACGCAATTGAAATTCACATTTTACTATATCAAATAATAGCTTGCGGTACAATATTTCAACTTTGACTAGGGTAGCCGACTACTGGAGAGTACCTCTGTCACTGTTGTAGGAGTGAGCCCTTTTTCCTTTGCCAATTTCAGCATCTGGTCTAATCCTTGAGCAGAGGAAGTTGTGGGATGCATAAGAATTAACACGCCATTATCCAATTTCTTGCGCACACGTTCCACCATTTGCTCAACTGGCGGATTCTTCCAATCGATCGTATCCGCTGTCCATAAAATCGTTTTCATTTTAAAATCGTCTTGCGCAATTTCTACCACACGTTGAGAAAAAGATCCGGACGGTGGAGCAAACCACGTCGGTGTAACCCCTGTCGTTTTCTCAATTATTGCTTGTGTCTTTCCGATTTCCTGTCTAATTCTCTCCTCCCCAAGCTTACTCATATCTGGATGTGAATAGGCATGATTCCCTAGCTCGTGACCACGGTCCTTGATTTTATTTGCCAATTCTGGATTTCTTCTTACCCAAGAACCGTCTAAAAAGAAGGTCGTTTTTACCTTGTGGCGATCCAACGTATCCAGAATTTGATCCAAGTATTCGTTCCCCCAGGCGACATTTACCATAAAGGATACGGCTTCTTTTTTGGGGTTGCCGCGATAAATGGGGTAAGCACCTAATTGATTGAGATGCACTTTAGGTAGTTGTTCCTTGAAAACAATACCGCTCTCCTCGTATTTACCTGTTTTTTGCATCATTTCCAAGGAGGCCTTCACGTCAACAACCCGACCATTATAACCAGGTACTGCTTTCCAAACCGGATCTATATAGGCATCCTGAGGAGCTTCATCCAGCTTTGTCTTCCATTCTTCAATCTTTTCCAGATCAGGATTCTGGATTGTAGCGGTTACTTCTACTGGATTACTCCCGCTTTTGAGTACTTCTAGATATGTGGAGACTGGCTGAGAGGTTACCAGAGCTAAAAGTAATACAGCCCAACCGGCTACTACTACATACTTTGCTGTGTTATGACTCATTTTCTTCATTTCTCATCACCTTTGCCTTATCGAAATCTTTCCTTCTAGTCTCTATCCTCTTTGTCCAATTTATGTAAGAAAAATTTCGGCTAGAAGTAAAAACCCGAAGTGAAGCAAAGGCTCCACGGTGACATACTTACTAGTAGTTACATCTCCCCATGTGATTGAAAAAAAACATGATATTTAGCTACGATTTTTTATTTTCTACTTTTTAAAACCAGCTCAAATTTATTGTTTCTACAACGAGGGCAACGCTGATTTTTCAATTCCTCGATGGTAGTAAACCTTCCTTCAATACCTACGAGAATTGATTCGTTACACTTCTTGCAACGATACGTACGTAGGGTGCGCTTGATTTCCCCAGTATAAAACGGGTCTTTGAAAGAATTACTAATTTTGGGCGTGGTATGCTCAGTCGTCGTAAGCACTATCATTTGACCCCTGTTCCCAATCATCTGTGCTCCCTCATACTCATTAAAATTAGAGATGATTTCTCGTACCATCAACCCCATTTCTACAAACTCCCGGTGCATCGATAGCATGAAATCAGGGGACTTATGCGCGAATGAAAGAAAAACGGATAATCCTTTTTGTTTTTGTAAAGCCGTAACTCCTCGTGATAAGAAGAGAGACATACCTTGTAATGTGTAAGGTGGATCAGTGAAAAAACAGTCATATTGGGCATGTAATTGTTCGGGAAGTGCATACCGTAAATCAACCTGATGAACTCTGATCGGCAGTTTTTTCTGCACAGCGATTTCTTTAATGTATCGTAGGAATCGCTCATCAATATCGATCACATCAATCGTTACTGGTAGCTTACGTTCTGTTGGGAACAATCGCATAAGAAGCAGAGCAAGTGATACACTTACTAAATCATCATCACCAACACACAAGATTTTCTTTCCGATGAGGGAATAATCTCGCAAACATAAGATAGCTCGACGCAAACTCGTTTCCGCTGTACATTTTGATTGATCAATTTGCACATTTACCTGAGGCCGTAACGTAAAGAGACCTTCCATTGTTGAGAGAATATCTTTGAGTTCTATTCGCCAACCTGTATCATTTATCATCAATTTTTGGTAAAGTGCTTTGTCTAAACCGCCGTACCCTACCCGATTTTCGATATATTCCTTTCCTAACTTGGTACATTGCACACCACTCTCCTGTTGCAAAATCCCTGCTTTTATTAGTTCTTTTTTAATCGCAGTAGAAACTGGTACAGGCAACAGAACATCTCGAGCTAAATCTTTGGTAGAAATGCCCGGTCTCATATAGCACTGGATAAGCATTTGTTCAATTACGCGAACTCCTTCTTGGAGGCGTACATTTCTGTGGGTTTCTTCTATATAATTTCTCATTATATTCACTCTTTCATATTTGATGTCGGCTCTGCCATACTGGTCAGATTTTTAATTTCAACTAAATAAAAAAGGGCAGAAAATGAACATACGTTCACCTTCCGCCCTGCTTCACATATTGACAACTAGCATGCTTCCTTATTGAAAGCATACAAAACGGTCATAACCGTTTTGTTGGACCGCAAGCGGTCACATCCAATTTTCTGAAAAACGTCGAGACGTTTTTCACAGAAAAAAACCGTGCCTAAGAGCACAGTGTCATTGTGAAAAAGATATGGTGGATGACCTTGTTCTTAACTAATAGTGGTTTCCCCATTTTCCCCACACCAAAATAACCACATAAAAGTGGAGGTTGTGTAAGAAAAGGAATAAACCATATGAAATTACTTAGTTAAGAACGAATACCGACATCAAGACATCCCCTTTTATTAACTATAATCCATTATATAGTGAAATTATCAGACAATCAAGATACAAAAAAAGCTTGCACGTACACGGTTTCCCATGTGTTGCAAAGCTTTTTGTCTTTTTGCTATGATGTTGGTTCTTTGAATTACTCAGTAGCAGCTGGTTTTTCCGCTTGCTCTTGTTCTTTCAGGGCTGCTTTACGAGAAAGATTTACTCGACCTTGATCGTCGATTTCCGTAACCTTCACCATGATTTTATCGCCTACAGAAACGACATCTTCTGTTTTAGCTACGCGCTCTTCAGCTAGCTGGGAGATGTGGCACAAGCCTTCTTTACCAGCAAACAGTTCAACGAATGCACCGTATTTTTCAACGCGTTTTACAGTTCCTTCATAGATTTCGTTCACTTGTACTTCACGAACTAGATCTTCAATAATCTGTTTTGCACGCTGAATCGCTGCTGCATCAGTAGAACCAATGAAGACACGACCATCTTGCTCAATGTCAATTTTAACACCAGTTTCTTCGATGATCTTGTTGATGATACGACCTTGAGGCCCAATAACATCACGGATCTTCTCAGGATTGATACTGATGGTAATGATTTTAGGCGCATATTGAGACAATTCCTGGCGTGGCTCGGAAATTACTGATGTCATATGCTCCAGAATGTGCATGCGTCCTTCTTTTGCTTGCGTAAGAGCTTGCTCAAGAATTTCACGATTAATACCTTCAATTTTGATATCCATTTGAAGTGCAGTTACACCCTGTGCTGTACCTGCTACTTTAAAGTCCATATCACCCAAATGATCTTCCATACCTTGGATGTCAGTCAGGATGGAGAAATGTTCTCCGTCTGTATCCATGATTAGCCCCATTGCAATACCTGCCACAGGAGCTTTAATAGGTACCCCTGCATCCATCAATGCCAAGATACTACCGCAAATGGAAGCCTGAGACGTAGAACCGTTCGATTCCACAACTTCAGAAACCAGTCGGATCGTATATGGGAAATCAGTTTCATTTGGAAGGATTGGTTCGATCGCACGCTCACCCAATGCACCATGACCAATTTCACGGCGACCTGGAGGACGCAACGGACGCGCTTCCCCTACGCTGTATGGTGGGAAGTTATAATGATGCATAAAACGTTTGGAAGACTCAAGACCTAGTCCGTCCAAAATTTGAACATCACCAAGCGCCCCTAATGTACATACGCTAAGTGCCTGCGTTTGTCCACGAGTAAACAAACCAGATCCATGTGTACGTGGCAAAATGCCTACTTCACTAGTAAGTTGGCGAATCTCATGTGGTTTACGGCCATCTGGACGCACTTTGTCATGCGTAATCAGACGACGTACTTCTTCTTTTACGATGTTATACAGTATTTCGCCGATAACTGATTCCTGCTCAGGATACACTTCGGCAAAGTGCTCTTGTGTTTCTGCTTTTACTGCATCAATCGCATCCGCACGTGCATGTTTCTCTTCCACACGAATGGCTTCACGCAGTTTCGCATCAGCATAATCACGTACTGCTTTATCAATTTCAGAATCAACGCTGTGAAGAACGACTTCCATTTTTTCCTTACCGATCTCGGCAACAACGTGTCTTTGGAATTCAACAAGCTTTCTAATTTGTTCATGACCAAACATGATTGCTTCTAGCATAACAGATTCTGGCACTTCTTTAGCGCCTGCTTCTACCATGTTAATCGCATCATACGTTCCTGCTACAACCAGATGAATATCGCTCTTCTCTTGCTGTTCAACTGTAGGATTGATGATGAATTCTCCATCAATGCGTCCCACGATTACCCCAGCAATTGGGCCATTAAACGGAATTTCAGAAGTAGACAATGCAGCAGAAGTACCAAGCATTGCAGCCACTTCAGTAGAGCAATCCTGATCTACTGAAAGAACAGTATTTACCACTTGTACATCATTACGGAAACCATCCGGGAATAAAGGACGAATTGGACGGTCAATCAAGCGACTAGCAAGGATAGCCTTTTCACTTGGACGTCCTTCGCGTTTAATAAAACCGCCTGGGATTTTACCTACTGCATATAATCGTTCTTCATAGTTTACCGTCAATGGAAAGAAATCCAATGGCTTTGGTTCTTTTGAAACTGTTACTGCGGAGAGAATGGTGGAATCACCATAGCGAACTAAGACCGAACCATGCGCTTGTTTTGCAATTTTCCCAAATTCAAGCGTTAGTTTACGGCCGCCCAAGTCAAAGTCAAAAGTACGAAATTGTTGCTCCATTCCTTAAGCAGTCCTCCTTCTATAGACGTAAAGTCTTAACATATTTGTTTTCTAATCTCTATGTATTATTTCCTGCCAGAGCAGAAATAAAATAGATAACAGAAAAAGCGGGAATTCACCCGCTTTTTCAAGAATGTGCCGATATTAACGGCGAAGACCTAGTCTGTCAACTAGTGTACGATAACGAGCAACGTCGTTCTCTCTTAAGTAACCAAGAAGATTACGGCGTTGACCTACCATTTTCAATAGACCACGACGACTGTGGTGATCTTTTTTGTGTGTACGTAGGTGTCCGTTTAGATTGTTGATGTTCTCCGTAAGGATCGCGATTTGAACTTCTGGAGATCCAGTGTCATTATCGTGAGTACGGAATTCGTTGATTAATTGAGTTTTACGCTCTTGAGTCAAAGCCATGTAAACTCACCTCCATTAATATTCCCTATAGCTGAGCATGCCGTCGGTGAGAGTCGGTCAGCCAAGCTACGGGTTGTTCCTAGTAGAACAGAAATATTATAGCACAAATTAAAGGATACTGGCAAACTTCTTTTTGGCAAATTCAGCATCCTTCTGAATCTGGTTTATCAAAGCCTCTACACCAGAAAACTTTTGTTCCTCGCGAATCATGAACAATAACTCTACTTCTATATCTTTTCCATAAATCTCTTGATCAAACCCAAAAATATGAACCTCAAGCGTTTTTTCCTTCTTTTCCAGTTCAAATGTAGGTTTAATGCCGATATTCATAACACCATCATAGATCTTACCATCAACTTTAGCTTTTACTCCGTATACTCCATTTTTCCCAATCAAATACGGAGAACTTACACCAATGTTAGCAGTAGGGAATCCAATTTTACGACCACGCTTATCTCCGTGGACGGCGACTCCCTTTATAGAATAAGGTCGACCTAAAAGATGGCGCACTTGATCCACTTCACCATTATGTAGATATTCACGAATGATCGTGCTGCTAACCTTTTCACCCAGGCGATTAACAGGTCCTACCACGTCAACACTGTAGCGACCCTTGCTAAGCTCTTGCAGGGTTTGAGTTGTTCCCATTCCTCGATAAGCAAACGTATTGTCAAAACCAACAACGATATGCTTTACCTGAAGGGGCATAAGCACTTCTTCTACATAATCCTCAGGATAGACGGAAGAAAAAGCAATATCAAAATCGATAATGTAGACAAAGTCTATACCCATTTTTTCAAATTGCTCCAATTTATCTTCCAATGGAGTAATGTACTGTGAGTATCCACTTCTTCCCAACACCTCCCGTGGATGAGGGAAAAACGTCAGTACCCCACTTTTCAGACCATTTGCTTTAGCAAAATCTATCGCGCGTTGGATGACACGTCGATGACCTAAATGAACGCCGTCGAAGTATCCCATGGCTACCGCACATGGTTGTGTGATGATTTCTGAAGAAAGCGGATAGGATAATCGTATTATGTTCACCAATTTTCACCTCATGTGCGAAACACTTTTTCCGGTTTTGCAAAAAACCCTCTAGGTCCTTTGTGAACTTTGTGAATTCCGAGTATCTGCTCCTCATCATACAAACAAATCAGTTGACCTTCTTCAGCCTGACAATTTACAAGCCCCGTTTCAAGTCCATTACGAACAGCAGCAACCCGTTCTTTAGGTACCTGGTAGCGTGGGAGATAAGAAAGTGCCTCACCAATCGGTATGATAAAGTCAGTTGTACCTTCTTTCACTTGTTGCTCCAACCATTCTAGTGTGACCGCCTGATCTAGTGTAAAAGGACCACTTTTAACACGTAGTAGGTGGTCCATATGGGCAGGATACCCCAAATCCTTGCCAAGGTCAACACAGAGAGTACGCATATAAGTGCCTTTCGAACAAAGGCAATAAAAGGAGACATCTATATATCCATCACCAGGGTTAATTTCATGTAGTTTCAACTCATAAATGGTGACTTGTCTCGCTTTTCTTTCAATTTCAATACCTTCTCGTGCCAAATCATACAGACGCTTTCCTTGCACTTTTATCGCAGAAAACATAGGTGGAATCTGCTCAATTGGCCCATTGAAGTTCTGGAAGGCTTCCCGTACACGTTCTGTGGTAATATGAGCAGGATCAACCTCTTTCTTCTCTATTACCTCTCCGGAAGCATCTTCAGTAGTAGTGGAACTACCCAATCGCATAACTACTTCATATGCTTTTGGGAGTTCTTGTAAGTATTCTACAATACGAGTAGCATGATTAACACAAATAGGAAGCACACCTGTCACATCAGGATCAAGAGTCCCTGTGTGCCCCACTTTTTTGGTTTGCATGATCCGACGAATGCGTGCTACGCAATCATGCGAGGTCATTCCTGCCGGTTTATTTAATACGATTACTCCATGTTGTTCATTACTCATGAGACTCCACTCCAAGCGCTTTCGTTACCAACCACCATACTTTATCCTTCGCCTCCTGTAGAGACAAGCCTTTCAACGTACACCCCGCAGCACGGGCATGTCCGCCACCACCTAGTTCTTTGGCCACTAATGCAACATCCACTGTAGCTCGTGAACGAAAACTAACTTTAATTACACCTTGTTCAATTTCTGTGAAAAATAATCCTACTTCTACGCCTTCGATGTTACGTCCATAATTAACAATTCCGCTTACATCCTCATTTGTCGCCATCGTCTCCATAAAATCCTGGTTGGTTACTTGCATAGTAGCAACTAAATTACCATGTGTAACTTCCAGTGATTGCAATGCACGACGTAATACCTGTACATGTTCAAGAGTTATCGATTCCAAACAGCGTTCTGCAATCTCTGCAGAATTAATTCCATAGGTAAGCAGTTTAGAAGCGGCTTCCATTACATGAGGTGTGGTATTGGAATAGCGAAATCCACCTGTATCTGTTAATAGCCCAGTATAAATGCAGGTTGCAATCTCCTTATTCAGCGAAAAGGAAGCCGCTTCACACCAGTCGTACATAATTTCGGCTGTCGCTGCTGCAGAAGGCACGATCACATTGCACGTACCAAAGGCATCATTTGTAGGGTGATGATCAATATTTAACAGAGCTACATCAGGAGCAAACAGATGCGTTACATCTCCCATGCGGCTGCTATCTGCTGCATCTAGGGCGATAACATGCGTAAATGTTTCATTGATTGATTCAGAAGACAGGTCAACAATTTTGTCGTAACGAGGCAAGAAAGAAAATACTTCTGGTGTAGGTCCCTGATTCACAATTACATATGACTTATTCATTTGCTCTAACAATAATGCCATTGCTAATGTAGAGCCAGTTGTATCACCATCAGGGTTAACGTGGGATATAAGCAAGAAACGCTCGTTTTCACGTACAAAACGAGCGGCATCAAATAATGCAGATTGATAGGTATTCATTCTATTTTTCTCCTTCATCATGGGAGATTTTACGCAAAATATTGTCTATCTTGCTGCCATAATCGATCGAAGCATCTACTTTAAACAGTAGTTCCGGAACATGACGCAACTTAATGCGACGGCCTAGTTCGGTACGCAGGAAGCCTTTTGCTTTCTGTAGTCCTTTTAAGCTCTCTTCCCGTTTCGCTTCATCTCCAAAGATGCTGACAAAAATTTTTGCCTGTTGTAAATCACTTGTAACCTCGACATCGGTAACAGTTACAAATCCAATGCGTGGGTCTTTCATTTCACGCTGAAGCAAAATGCTAAGCTCTTTTTTTATTTCCTCGCTTACACGGCTCATACGTGTTTTGTTCATACTCATGTCATTCACCTCCGAACACTAACAACTGGTTCAATCGTAGTATTCCGTTTCCGTGCGGATTATTTCCACTTCGGAAAAATTTTCAACGAACCGAACCACGGTATCCCTCTCTTTTTGAAGAAAGGAATATTCATTGGCAACGGCAGCTACCTCAATTAAGGTGCGCTGCCATTGCTCTTGAAAATCGGTTTCTGCAACCGACACATTATACTTGTTACGAAGCTGGCTAATGATGCTTTTTACGATAGACCTTTTCTCTTTTAACGAGTGTGTATAGGGCAGGAAAAGTTCGAGTTGGGTCACAGCAACCATTAGGCTTTTACTTCCACCATGATGAAGGCTTCGATTACATCGCCTTCTTTAATATCAGTAAAGCGCTCCAAAGTAACACCACATTCATAACCTGTTGCTACTTCTTTCACGTCATCTTTGAAACGTCTCAGCGTATCGAGTTTACCTTCGTAGATAACAATGCCGTCACGAATCAGACGAGCGCCTGCATCACGAGTTAGTTTACCTTCTGTAATGTAGCAACCAGCAATTGTTCCCACTTTGGAAACCTTGAAGACTTGACGTGCTTCCGCTTGGCCAATAATTTGCTCTTTATAGACAGGATCAAGCATCCCTTTAAGAGCAGATTCGATTTCTTCGATGACAGTGTAGATAACACGATGCATACGAATGTCGATTTTTTCTTGTTCAGCCATGCTGCGAGCATTTGGTTCTGGACGAACGTTAAATCCGATGACGATTGCATTAGATGCGTTAGCCAACGTTACGTCAGACTCAGTAATTGCACCTGCGCCTGTATGGATAACTTTCACACGCGTTCCGTTTACATCGATTTTTTCCAAAGAACCACGAAGTGCTTCTACGGAACCTTGTACGTCTGCTTTTAAGATCAAGTTTAATTCTTTGATGTCGCCCTCTTGGATTTGTTGGTACAGATCATCCAAAGATACACGAGCACTTGCACGACGTTCAGATTCACGTTGTTTTACGGCACGATTTTCACCGATTGCCCGTGCTTTCTTCTCGTCTTCAAACACCATGAACTGATCTCCGGCTTGAGGAACATCGTTCAAACCTGTAATTTCAACAGGCATGGATGGTGGTGCCTCTTTAATTCGACGGCCTTTATCGTTAACCATTGCACGAATACGTCCAAATGAAGAACCTACAACGATTGGATCTCCGATTTTTAGTGTACCTTGTTGTACAAGCACTGTAGCAACAGGACCGCGGCCTTTATCCAATTCAGCCTCTACAACCGTACCGCGTGCACGTTTGTCAGGATTTGCTTTTAATTCTTGTACTTCTGCTACCAACAGGATGTACTCTAACAATTCTTCGATACCTTCGCGTTTTTTAGCGGAAAGTGGGCAGAAGATTGTTTCGCCTCCCCATTCTTCAGCTACCAATTCGTATTTCATCAATTCTTGTTTGATACGATCGATATCTGCTTCTGGTTTATCGATTTTGTTAACCGCAACAATAATTGGCACATTAGCTGCTTTCGCATGGCTGATTGCCTCTACTGTTTGTGGCATAACACCATCATCAGCGGCAACTACAAGAATGGTAATGTCAGTGATTTGGGCACCACGAGCACGCATAGTAGTAAATGCGGCGTGACCAGGCGTATCCAAGAAAGAGATCTTTTTCCCTTTAATTTCAACCTGATAAGCACCGATATGTTGCGTGATTCCGCCTGCCTCGCCCGCTACTACATTTGTAGAACGGATTGCATCCAGCAAGGTTGTTTTACCATGGTCAACGTGACCCATGATTGTAACAACTGGAGGACGTTCCTGAAGATCTTCAGGCGCATCGTTTTCCACGATTGTTTCGAAGTTGGTCTCATCAATGATGATCTTCTCTTCTACTTCTACGCCGTAATCAGCACATACCAACTCAATCATATCTTTATCAAGATCTTGGTTAATGGTAGCCATTATTCCCAGCACGAATAATTTTTTGATTAACTCAGCTGGTTCTTTTCTTAATTTCTTCGCCAGCTCAGCAACTGTCAACGATTCAGTAAAAGTAATTTTGCTAGGTAATTCTAACACTGGACGCGGAGCTGGTTGCTGATTGCCACCAGGACGTCTGTTGTTATTGTTTCCACCGCGATTATTGTAGCCTCCGCGATTATTCCCACCGCGTTGGTTGTTACCGCCACGTTGGTTTCCTCTATTAAGCTGAGGACCTTTTTTATTGTCTTCAAATGTTTTTGTAACTTGTGGTGCTTTTTTGATTTTCTCGCGTTTTTCCGTACTAACGTTTCCAGGAATTTTTACTTTGTCCTCGAAATCTTCTGATTCAGTTTTTGCTTTCCCTGAAGTTTGGCTCGTGGCGTTCTGTACTTTAGGATCTTTGTTCTTGACGTCTTCGTTTTTGTTTTGACTCATAATATTCGATTTACGCTCCTGATTCTTCCCCTGATTTTGTGTTGCGTGTCTGCCTTGTTGTGAAGAAGGTCGTGTGGAAGCTTCGGCTCGGGACGGATGTTTGGTATTGCCCTTGCTCGGGGAGTTTTCCGTTTTTATGCTTGAGGCTTCACTCGTTGCTTTGACCTGTGGCTTGGACTGATTGTTTGGTTTTAATTGTGTTTGAACTTTGTTCTGTTGAGATTGATTATTCCCAGCAGCATTTGCTCTCAGTTTCGCCATATGTTCCTCTAATTTACGTACTGTATCTTCGTCCATAATACTCATGTGATTGCTGACATCTATATTGATTCTTTTTAGAAGAGTAACGATTTCTTTACTGCTCATATTGTTTTTCTTAGCGTATTCGTATACGCGTGTCTTCATGTAATCACCCCTTGTTATGGATTAGGTGTGAGTAGGTTCTCGATGCTTTTTGCCAACTTGCTGTCTGCAATAGCGATTGAGACCCGAGCCTCTTTACCAATCGCACTTCCAAGTTCGTACCTGGTCGAAAGTGAATAACAAGGAACCTTGTAATACAGGCATTTGTCGGACACTTTCTTGGTCGTGTTAGCAGATGCATCTGATGCCAGTAGGACAAGTTTTGCCTGTCCTGTACGAACCGCATTAATCACGAGACCTTCACCTGTCAATACTTTGCCTGCTCGCATGGATAACCCCAGGAGTTGCGCAACTTTTTGGTTCATTTACCCATCATCTCCAGCCATTTTTCACGGAAAGCATCATATTGCTCCTGAGAAATGCTGGTATTGAGGGCACGTTCCAATACTTTTTTCCATTTCCCTGAAGTAAACGTATCAGGCGTGCGACAACTTTCTTTTTGACACACATAAGTACCTCGTCCCGCTGCCTTACCACTCAAATCAATCAAAATTTGATCCTCGGGAGTTCGTACTACACGAAGTAGTTCTTTTTTAGGATACATTTCCTGACAAACGATACACTTACGTAAAGGAACTTTCTTTACTCTCATTGTGCATCCACATCCGCAGCATTCTCTTGATTAGAAGCTTTTGGATAGGAAATCCCCTCTTGTTCTGCTTGGCTTTCGCTCTTGATGTCAATTTTCCACCCAGTCAATTTCGCTGCTAATCGTGCGTTTTGACCACGTTTTCCAATTGCAAGGGAAAGCTGGTAATCTGGTACAATGACACGAGTCATTTTCTCTTCAGCATTTACTTCAACGTGCACAACCTTGGAAGGACTAAGGGCATTCGCTACGTATTCAGCAGGATCTTCAGACCAGCGAACAATATCAATTTTCTCGCCCTTCAGTTCGTTTACAATGGTTTGTACACGCATTCCTTTTGGCCCAACACAGGCACCAACTGGGTCCACTTCGGAGTTAACGGAATATACAGCGATCTTGGAACGATCTCCTGCTTCACGTGCAACTGATTTGATTTCTACTACACCATCATAGATCTCTGGCACTTCTAATTCGAAGAGGCGCTTCAATAATCCCGGATGTGTGCGGGAGATCACAATTTGTGGTCCCTTTGTTGTTTTTTCCACTTTGATAATATATGCTTTCATCCGATCTTGTGGTTTAAATTCATCAGAAGGCATTTTTTCAGTAAGTGGCATGATCGCTTCTACTTTTCCAAGATCAACATAGTAAAAACGGGAATCTTGACGTTGCACAATTCCAGTTACGATGTCTTCTTCACGATCAATAAATTCACTGTAAATCAAGCCGCGTTCAGCTTCACGGATACGCTGTGTTACTACCTGTTTAGCAGTTTGTGCAGCGATACGCCCAAAATCACGCGGTGTTACTTCAATTTCAACAATATCTTCGATGCGGTAGTTAGGATCAATTTCCTGCGCTGCTTCTAAAGATATTTCCATGCGGGAGTCCAATACGTCCTCCACGACGCTTTTGCGAGCATATACGCGAACCTGACCGGTATGGCGGTTTACATCGACACGTACGTTTTGAGCAGAATTGAAGTTCCGCTTGTAACCAGAGATGAGTGCTGCTTCAATCGCCTCGATTAACACCTCTTTGTCGATACCCTTTTCTTTTTCCAGATCATGCAGCGCCTCGATAAACTCGGCATTCATGGTATTGATGTCCTCCCCTCAATTAAAAGACGATAGCCAGACGGGCTTCGCGAATTTCTTCCAGTTTAATAGTGTACGTTTTTTTGTTTTCTGCTACTGTAAGTGTCTCATCTTCAAAAGATGTAAGTTTGCCTTCAAACACGTTATTACCATCTACAGGTTCTTTCGTAATGATGTGTACGTGTTTGCCTACAGCTTTATGGTAATCCTTTTCCTTGCGTAACGGACGTTCCGCACCTGGAGAAGAAACTTCCAAGAAATATGCAGTTGGGATCGGATCAAGTTCATCCAATTTTTGTCCCAGCTTTTCGCTAACCAGTCCACAATCATCAATATCAATGTTACTTGTTTCGTTATCGATAAAGATGCGCAAGAACCAGTTGCTTCCTTCTTTCTTGTATTCGATTTCCACTAGTTCCAATCCTGTTTCTTCCATGATCGGATTGAGGAGCTCTTCTACGATTTTTACCACCTTGCTCAAGCAAGTACCTCCTTTTAAAAAAACTTCTCTTTATGAAGTCTCTTCGATGAAGCGGGTTCCTCCTTAGAGGATGTTTTTCATGCCTATCAGGTTGTGCATCTACGAAGTTACTACCTTCTGATACATCCGATAAACAATTCCATACTGTTATATGAGAGAACCGGCTACCTGTGGGAGCCGGATTCTCTCAGTATCACATAATGTGTTACATTCATATCTATCCGGCTATTACATGGAGCCAAGAAGAAAGAGTGGGTCTCCCCACTCTCGAACGACGTATAACCAGTATTTCCAAAAAAATTATAGCATAACACGGTTATCCTTGACAACTACTGGGTCATTTGATCATAGCAACTGGGGGCTGTCAATCTATTATTCCCATTGAATGTAACCGGTTAATCTACATGGTTGTTGGTGAAATCTCTCCAGTTTTTTCCTCAGTAATTTTCGCAGTAAAATAGCTGTGCAGAACCATTCCAACCACAACAAATGCGATTCCTATACAAGATAACAAGCCAGGCAGAGCAACGGATAAGAGCATGATTTCTCCTGCTGTCGCAAACAAAACCTCCATGGATTGAGTCGCTTCTACTGCTACCAATTTACTCATGTTCCCTTGAACCATTTCTGTCGCCTTGAAAAACAGCACGGTTGCAAAAACACCTGATAATAGGGCAACCAACGCTGATTGGTAGCTTTGTTCAAAGCTGGGTGCACCGCTTGTAAAATAAGCATAGCCTGCTAAAATCACCCAAAATGGCAAACTGGCAATCGTCATACCTAACACCCTCTGGTATGTGTCCAACCTCCCCTGTACCACGTACATCATTTTACGATTACCCAAGGGATAGGCAAATGACGCAATGACAACTGGTATAAATCCTAGGGCTATTTCTTCCATTCCAATTTTTCCAGCATGTTCAATCTGCATCAGAATAACCCCTGCTAAAATAAATAAGGACATAGACAAGCCTGAAAAAGAGATTTTTCCTCTCGTGTTCAAAGGACCTTGTTTTGTCATTTTCACTTCATAAAATAATGGAGCTAAAAGTGCTCCCGAAATGATTGTAATCTGCCACGTACTTGCAATTAGCCATGCAGGTCCATACACGGCAGCAAAGCAGAGCGGAGCATAAAACAGTCCAAATCCAACTGTGCTCCAAAGAATCCATTTACCTGGTTCTCTTTTTATTTCCGCCAAAAGGGGACGGAGATTTTTTCGCATTATTACGATGACCAACAGAAATGGTACCATAAAAAAATAGCGTAGGGAGGCACTCCATGCAAAGTTGCCACCTGATAGCTCCATGGAACGATTCAGGACAAAGGTAAAGGCAAAAAAGAACGCAGAATATATGCCTAACCGAATAGGTTTCAAGGATTTCACCTCAATGTTACAATTATTTCTTATTGAAATAGATATGGATATGGACAAACAAAGTTGTACGCAATTCCTAACTATTTAGATGGATGTGTCTTCTGACAATTATTTATTCGATTAATTCTAACATATTTCCAACAAAAAGCCCTCTGCACGATATCCATGCAGAGGGCTCACCTATCTCTAAAACAACGACAATTGATTTGACTCCGGTAATCCCTGCAACGCACCTTGTTCGTCCAGATATTCAAGTATGGTCTTAGAAATCTTAGAACGATTCAACAGGTCTTCTTTGGACAAGAATTCTCCCTTTTCTCTTGCTTCTACCAAACTGATTGCCGCATTGGTACCTAGGCCTGGCAATGCATTAAATGGCGCTAATAAACTCTTACCGTCAATCAGGAACTTCGTCGCATCGGAACGATACAGGTCCACATTTTGGAATGTGAATCCACGTTCAATCATTTCCAAAGCCATCTCCAGAACAGTGAGCAAGGATTTTTCCTTTGGTTGGGCATCATGTCCCTTCTCTTCTATTTCTTCGATGCGCTGAATGATTGCTGCTGATCCTTTTACCATTAACGGGATATCGAAATCATCAGCCCGTACAGAGAAGTAAGTCGCATAATACTCTAGCGGATGATGAACCTTGCAATATGCAATACGAACCGCCATCATGACATAAGCAGTAGCATGCGCCTTCGGGAACATGTACTTGATACGTTGACATGATTCCAAATACCACTCGGGGACATCATGCTGTAGCATCTCAGTCTGATCCTCTTCATTAACTCCTTTACCTTTACGAACTGACTCCATGATCTTAAAGGCAAGAGAAGGTTCTAATCCTTTATAAATCAGGTATACCATGATATCGTCACGACACCCGATAACATCTGACAGTTTACATGTACCGTTTCGAATAAGCTCTTGGGCGTTATTCAACCATACATCCGTACCATGAGAAAGACCAGAAATCTGAACCAATTCTGCAAAGGTAGTTGGTTTTGTATCTTCAAGCATCTGACGAACGAACTTGGTCCCAAACTCTGGGATTCCCAATGTACCCATATTCGTTCTGATCTGTTCTGCTGTAACTCCCAAAGCCTCTGTAGAGCTAAAGATTGACATGGTTTTCGGATCATCCAATGGAATTTTCTTCGGATCGAGACCCGTCAAATCCTGTAGCATCCGGATGACGGTCGGATCGTCGTGTCCCAGAATATCCAGTTTTAGCAGATTATCATGGATGGAGTGGAAATCAAAATGCGTTGTTCTCCATTCGGAATCCACATCATCTGCCGGGAACTGAATCGGACAAAAATCTTCCATTTCCATGTAATCAGGTAAAACGATAATTCCACCTGGATGCTGACCGGTCGTACGCTTGACACCAGTACATCCGTTAACCAAACGGGCGATTTCTGCTCCTCGGAGCATCAATTTACGCTCTTCCGCCCATTTTCTTACATAACCATACGCGGTTTTCTCAGCAACTGTACCGATTGTACCTGCACGGAACACGTTATCAACACCAAATAATTCTTGCGTATATTTATGAGCGCGAGGCTGATAGTCACCAGAAAAGTTCAAGTCAATATCGGGAACCTTATCCCCTTTAAATCCAAGGAACGTTTCAAACGGAATATCTTGACCATCTTTTGTATAGCTCGCGCCACATTCCTCACAATTTTTATCAGGTAAGTCAAAACCGGAACCGATTGATCCGTCCATGATAAACTCGCTATGCTGACAGCTTGGACACACATAGTGAGGTGGTAATGGATTAACTTCGGTAATGTCTGACATGGTGGCTACGAATGAAGAACCTACCGAACCACGTGAACCTACCAGATAGCCATCGTTGAGTGATTTGGTTACCAGACGTTGCGAAATGAGATAAATAACTCCGAAACCGTGTTTGATAATACTGGTTAATTCTTTCTCCAAGCGTTTTTCTACTATTTCAGGAAGAGTCTCACCATAAATACGTCGTGCTTTGGCATAACACATATCACGTAATTCATCATCGGCTCCCTCAATGATCGGGGTATATAATTGATCCGGAATCGGATTCACATCTTCAATCATATCAGCCAGCTTATTCGGATTATGAACAACAATTTCCTTCGCCTTTTCTGCACCAAGGAATTCAAATGCATCTAGCATTTCTTCTGTGGTCATAAGGTAAAGCGGAGGTTGATCATTAGCATCCTGGTCACCTTTAGATAGCAAAAACACCTCTCGGAACGTATGATCCCGCGGGTTAAGAAAATGCACATCTCCTGTTGCTACGACTGTTTTCCCCAACTTTTCCCCAATGCGAAGCAAAGTCTCATGATAGGTCTTTACCACATCGGTGTGAGGAATCGTTTCATTCCGCAAAAGTGGTCTGTAATGTTGTAATGGTTGTAGCTCAATATAATCATAAAAACGTGCAATATCCTCTAATTCACTTTCCGGCTTTCCTCGAAGAATACCTTGGAAAAGCTCACCCTCTTTACATGCTGTACCAATAAATAAGCCTTCCCGATACTTATTGATCTGGCTTCGCATAATTCGTGGTACACGGAAAAAGGTTTCAGTGTGCGAAATTGTAACCAGTTTGTACAGATTTTTTAATCCTTCCTTATTCGTAACCAGGATAGTTACATGGAAAGGACGAGAGCTCTTGTAATCTGCCTGTGCGTTACTTCGCTCATTTAATTCTGACAAGCTACCTATCTCAGCTTCTTTCATATCTTTTAACATAAACTGAAAAAGCTTCGCCAACGCCACGGTATCATCTAACGCTCGGTGAGCGTTAATTAAGTCCACCTTAAACCGTTTTGCAAGTGAACCTAATCGGTACGTACGCATTCCTGGGTACAGCATTCGTGCAAGTGGTAAGGTATCAAGGAAAGCATTCTTCCATGGTTCCATGCCCACTCGAATCGCACACGCATTAATAAATGCCTGGTCAAATTCCGCGTTATGCGCTACTAGAATAGCATCACCGGCAAAGTCCTTAAATCGTCGCAAGACAACGTCTAGCTTATCCTTGCCTCGCAGCATTTCGTTGGTAATCCCCGTAATTTCAGTGGTTTTAGGCCCAATCTGAAGTTCAGGATCAATTAATTCTGTCCATTCTTCAATGATTTCGCCACCCTTCATTTTTACGGCAGCAATCTCAATTATCGTATGTTCATTTGCATTTAAACCAGTTGTCTCTGTATCAAAAACCACATAAGGGGTATCGTTATCGATTTGATAGTTAGTCGCACCACGGTCCAGATTATAAACAATATTAATGCCATCCTCTACGACATATGCTTCCAAGCCAAGTATACATTTGATATTATTCTTTTTCGCTACGCTATACGCTTCCGGGAATGATTGCACAACGCCATGGTCCGTGATGGCTACGGCCTTATGACCCCATTTGGCTGCTGTAGAAATCAAGGATTTTACCGATACAACACCGTCTAGCATACTCATTGGAGTATGTGCATGTAATTCGACACGCTTTTCCTCCGACTTGTCTTTACGTCCCTGCTGTTCAATCTGGTTAATATCATTAGCCATCATGACCAATTCACGTAAAAACGTGTCATGCTGAACACTACCTCGAGCTTTTACCCACATTCCGTCTTTAACTGCTTCTAGGTACCTAACATCTTCTTTGTCCCGAGAGAAGATCTTCACTGTCAGAGAATCCGTATAATCGGTTACGTTAAATGTCAAAATGTGTCGACCGCTTTTTAGTTCACGTAGCTCCGCATTAAAGACCATTCCCTGAATGGTAATGCGACGTTCCTCTTCCTGAATCTCTGATATTGGTACTGCATCCTCTTTTATATCGTAACCAATCGTTACATTAGTGATCGCTTCTACTTCCGATCCTTTTTTCTCTTTCTCTGCTTGTGCTTGTGCCGTCATCACATTCTCAACAAGAACTCGCTCTTCCTCTTGTCTTTGTTCAATAAATGCCTTCATCGCTTCGTCATTCTCTTCACTTAGAAAAGAGAAGCGCGGACGTACTTGGGCAATCTTCCATAACTGATCGGCAATCTGCTGATCTGCTTTCTTGGTTTTCATGATTTCAGCAGTCACATCTGTAGGAAAATACAGCTTTACTTCGTCTGCTTTTGTTTCAAGTCTTGCCGTACGTAAGGTTCCTGCCAACGTTTGCAGATTGGCTTCAGAATCTTGAAGCATATAATCCCAGTATTCCTCAACTACGATATGAACAGGTGGTTGAAGGGAATAGCGAAAAATCGCATCTACTTTGGCTAAATGAGCAAAGGTTTGCTTCAAGCGTTTCGTAAATGCGCGATATATATCTACAGGCATCATTTTATCTAATGTAAAAAAGAAAACCCATTCTTTCGTCTGTTTATGCACTTCTAGCTTCTCAATGTACCCTTCCGCAAAATAGCGGTCGATCATTTCAGCAGGTACCTCCAATTGCTGAAGAAGCAAGGAGAATCTCTGTTTTTGTTCTGCCACTAGATCCACTCTATTTTTTCACCTCTCGTTATACATACCTCAAGGATTGCGCTCTATAAACATACGACATTTGAGCACCTTAAACCAAAGGTAATATCTATCATTTTTTGAATAAAACCTATCCCTACACATATAGAAAGGTACCCCAGCACTTTGGGGTACCTCTATTTGTTTTCTCCAAAAACTGACGATTTTCCTGCTATTTAGACAAGTAATTCATCTCCTATTACGGGAGATTGATTACTAATGAGAGATCTAATTTTACAGGTTGTTTAGCTGCTCTTTCACATGTGCTACCAAGTCACTAACAGCGACTACAGTAGCTTCACCTGTACGACGAACACGAACCTCTACTGTACCTGGCTCCAATTTGTCAGAAACGGTAATACGAAGTGGCAATCCAATCAGATCAGCGTCCTTGAATTTAACACCAGCGCGTTCAGCACGATCATCATACAGAACTTCGATGCCAGCATCTTCTAGCGTAGCTGTAATTTGCTCCGCTGCTTCACGCTGAGCATCCACTTTTGCGTTAATCGGAATCACATGAACATGGAATGGAGCAACGGATGCAGGCCAGATGATTCCAAAGTCATCATTATTTTGTTCGATGACAGCAGCTAATGTGCGGGAAACCCCGATTCCATAGCAACCCATAATTACGGTTTGCTCACGACCATTTTCATCAAGGAACTTGGCTCCAAGCGGTTCTGCATATTTCGTACCTAGCTTGAACACGTGACCTACTTCCACACCGCGTGCAAATTCGATTGGTGCTTGTGTACGAGGGCATTTATCACCTTCCATGATATTACGTAGATCAGCAAAGCGATCCACTTGATAATCACGGCCAATTTGAGCATTTTTGAAATGGTAATCCATTTCGTTAGCTCCAATGATAGCTGTAGCAAACTCCTGTACATAGTTATCAGCTACAACTTCGATCTTTTTATCCTGAGCGCCTACAGGGCCCACAAACCCAACTGGTGCACCCAGTTTTTCGCTGATTTCAGCCTCAGTAGCCATGCGCACATCAATTGCATCATACATGTTTTTTAATTTTACTTCATTCAGTTCGTGATCTCCAAGAAGAAGAACAAGGACGAACTTGTCATCAACCATATATCCAAGAGATTTGACAATGTCTTTCCCCTCTACACCCAGACTTTCTTTCAATTGCTCAATGGTGCGGATATTTGGTGTGTGAATTTTTTCCATTGTTGCTGCTACATCATGTGCAGTAGGTCCATCGTATACAACTTCCGCTTTTTCCAGGTTAGCAGCATAGTCACCGTCAGTGGAATAAGCAATCGTATCTTCACCGATTTCACACAATGCCATAAATTCATATGTTCCAGTACCACCGATAGAACCAGCATCAGCTTCTACAGCACGATATTTCAATCCAACACGCGTAAAAATACGGTGATAAGCATTGAACATATTATTGAAGCTTTTATCTAATCCTTCTTGTGTTGTATCAAAGGAATAAGCATCCTTCATAATAAATTCACGGCAACGAATAAGTCCAAAACGAGGACGTACTTCATCACGGAATTTGCTCTGAATTTGATATAAATTAATTGGTAGTTTTTTATAGGAATTGATTTCATTCGCTACAAGTGTTGCTACTACCTCTTCATGGGTTGGTCCAAGTGCAAAGCGACGGTCATGACGGTCATTCAAGCGCATTAACTCTGGTCCATAATGATCCCATCGTCCACTTTTTTCCCAGATTTCAGCTGGTTGAATGGTTGGCATTAAAATTTCCTGCGCACTTGCTTTATTCATCTCATCGCGAACGATCGCCTGAATCTTTTGGAGGACACGCAAGGCTAGCGGCATAAACGTATAAACCCCAGAAGCCAGTTGTCTAGCCAAACCAGCTCGAAGTAATAGTTTATGACTGGCGATTTCTGCATCTGATGGTACTTCGCGTAGAGTTGGAATTAATAGTTGACTTTGCCTTAACACACAAGTTCCTCCTTTAATCTTGCAAACCTCTCTATTTTTCGTCCATTATGGAGTGGATCTCTTTCATTAGCTCTTCAAATAACTCTGTTTCTTTTACTTTACGGATAATCTCACCATTACGGAAGATCAATCCTTCTCCATTACCACCCGCAACACCTACGTCAGCTTCACGAGCTTCCCCTGGGCCGTTAACAGCACAACCCATGACAGCTACCTTCAGAGGCTTTTTCAATGTACTGATCGCGTCTTCTACCTTCGTAGCAAGACCGATTAGATCGATTGCACAACGACCGCAAGAAGGGCAGGCAATTACGATAGGATCATTATTAACGATATCGAGACTACGTAAAATCTGTTTGGCAACCTTGATCTCTTCAACTGGATCAGCAGTTAGAGAGACACGAATCGTATCACCAATTCCCATCGATAGCACGGTTCCAATACCGACCGAGGATTTGATACCGCCAGAGAATTGAGTTCCTGCCTCCGTTACCCCAACGTGCAACGGATAGTTGCGTTTCTCAGCCATTAAAGAATAGGTCTGAATCATAGTAGGTACATCTGATGATTTCAGAGAGATTGCGATATCCGTAAAATCAAGGTCCTCAAGAATTTCAATATGGTCCATCGCAGATTCCACAATCGCCTCTGGACTCGGATAGCCGTATTTCTCTAAAAGACGTCTTTCTACTGAACCAGAGTTAACCCCGATTCGAATAGGTACATTACGCTCTTTGCAGGCTTCAACCACTCTTTTGGTCTTTTCCTTAGATCCAATATTTCCCGGGTTAATCCGGATTTTATCAATACCGCTTTCCAATGCTGTTAATGCCAGGCGATGGTCAAAATGAATATCGGCAACCAACGGCAATGGTGAGCGTTCCTTAATTTGTTTAATTGCTTTAGCAGCATCTTCATTGATAACAGCAAGACGAACGATTTGGCACCCTACGTCATGCAGTCTTTGAATCTGTTCGAGAGTTGCTTCCACATCACGTGTATCTGTGGTAGTCATCGATTGAATGACTACGCTTTTTTGTCCCCCGATTTGAACTCCACCTACAAAAATTGGTTTTGTCTCCTCGCGCTTAAACAATGTAAGCACTCCCCTTTATATTTCCTTGTCTAATGATACTTTCCTTCAGTCGCTCTTCCTTATAATAAACGCTGAATGTCGTTCCAGGTAACAATTAAAATTAACATCATCAGTAAAGCAAAACCGATTACATGAACCATACCTTCTTTACGTGGATCAATTGGTTTGCCACGCACAGCCTCTACTCCGATGAAGATCAAACGGCCTCCATCCAAAGCAGGAATAGGTAATAAGTTGAAGATCCCTAAGTTAATACTCAAGAACCCTGTCCATGTAATTAGCATGGATAGTCCACCTTGAGCCATTTGACTCGTCATGGTAAAAATACCGGCAGGACCACTCAAGTCCTTAACACCTACTTCACCAGTAAATAACATGCCTAGACTGGAGAATATCATTCCGGTAAATCTGGCTGTTTGATCATAACCAGCCTTCATTGACAACCAGAGTGATTTTTCCGTACCTTGGTAGACGTTTAGTAGCCCTTTTTCACCTAATTGCACTGGAACTACCATTTGGCTTCCATCACGCTCAATTTTCATTTCTAGCTTTTTATTAGCAGAAGCTCCTAGGATACTTACCATGTGATCCCAGTCTTTTAACGGTGTACCATCGATAGCAAGAATCTTGTCTCCCATTTGTAGTCCGGCCTCGTAAGCAGGACCACCGGGCATAACTTCACCAATTAATGCTTTATCACTTGGTGCACCAAACAACATGGCACCAACCATAAACGCAACAAAAGCTAGAATAAAGTTAGCTGCTGGACCTGCAAAAATGGCCCAGAACCGCTGCCCAACTGTTTTTCCTTGAAATTGTCGATCATAAGGAGCTATCTGTACTTCCTTGCCTTCCACAATCATGTTGGCTTTTGGATGTACATCGTATTCCATGACATCTCCTGCAATTTCAATACTCATTTTAAGGTGGTGCACCAGATCATGTCGCATTAACGCTCCCACCGTTGCATGCATGGGAAACTTATTCCGATCTGTATAGATCTTACTGATTTGATTAGCCTCATTAAACTCGAGGCCCACATCCATATGCGAGCGAAGTACTTCCAGCTCGGGATCTTCACCGGCCATACGAACCATACCACCAATTGGTAACAATCGGACCGTGTACTCCGTTTCATTCTTCTTATAGCTAAAAATTTTCGGACCCATACCTAAAGCGAATTCACGGCATAAAATTCCTGCTCGTTTCGCTAGTAAAAAGTGTCCCAACTCATGAAAAAATACAAGTAAACCAAAAACGATAACGAACGCCAATATGGATACGAAATTAAACTCCACCGGAGGCAGTTGCATATCGGAGCCACCTTTCCTTCTGATTCGTGATCCGGACAATCTGCTGATTAGCCATTAACCAAGCAACCAGACAGCATGTAAGGACAATCTATACATTATATGTCGTCCCCTTATCCATACAGTACCTTTTACCTAATTAGGATCACTTGAAGCGAAGAGTAGCTCTTACTCAAAGGAAAAAGCCTCTGCTTCACGCCGAGCCCAAACATCTGCTTCTTCAATCGTCTCTAGGCACGGACTGTAAATCACCTGATGTTTTTCACACACATGATGAACCAATTCCTCGATTCCCACAACCGACATTTCTTTACGTAAAAACCGGGCTACAGCTACCTCATTAGCGGCATTGAGAACCGCAGGTAGGCTACCACCTACTCTTCCACAATCATATGCCAATTGCAGTAACGGATATCGTACTACATCCATTTCTTTGAAGGTTAGCGTTCCACACTTAGCCAAATCTAATGTCTCAGTTTGCAATGACATTCGATTCGGATAGGTCAGTGCATACTGAATGGGAACCTTCATATCTGGGGAACCAAGTTGAGCCATCACAGCTTTATCTTTGTATTCTACCATAGAATGTATGATACTTTCATAGTGTAACAGAGTATCAATCTGATCATAAGGTATACCGAATAACCAGTGCGCCTCTATTACCTCAAAACCTTTGTTCATCATGGTTGCTGAATCAATCGTGATTTTTGCACCCATGCTCCAGTTCGGGTGTCGTAGGGCTTGTTCTCTCATCACATGCTTACTTTCTTCTCGAGTTAAATGACGGAGCGATCCTCCAGAAGCCGTAATGATAAGACGAGAGATTTCATCATGATTTTCCCCTTGCATCGCCTGAAAAATAGCAGAATGTTCACTGTCGACAGGAATGATTGTCGTGTTATGCTTACGAGCTGTCTCCATGACGATTTTTCCTGCACTTATCAGTGTTTCTTTGTTAGCAAGTCCAATGGTTTTACCAGCTTCGATTGCAGCAAGTGTTGGGCGTACGCCAACGCTACCCATAATACCCGTCATGACAAAGTTGGCTTCGGGGTGTGTCGCTACTTGTATTAACCCTTCCATTCCCCATACAATCTCAACCTGATATTTCCCTGAAAGACGGGCTTTTAATTCTTTCGCTAATTCCTCGGAACCAATCGAGACAAGCTCTGGTTTCGCTTCGAGTATCTGGCGCTCGAACAAGTCGATATTACTACCTGCAGCCATTGCTACAATTTGAAAGCGGTCTGGGTAATGTTGTACTACATCCAGGGTGCTCGTTCCGATAGATCCCGTAGATCCTAACAGCGCTATTTTTCTCAACCTCTTCACCTCAAACCAAAAGTAGTGTTTCTTCTAGTAAAGCCCAAACAGATACAAAATAGGAAAGACAATCAACATACTATCAAAACGATCCAAAACGCCACCGTGCCCTGGAATTATCCGCCCAGAATCCTTTACCCCAAAATGACGTTTATAAGCTGATTCTACCAAATCTCCTAGTTGGGCGACCACTCCTGTTACAAGAGCAATAAAAAATGCCTGAGAAAGCGGCAATGCCCCCAGTACGTTCAGAGTAAGAAGCAACCAGTCAGTTACTACAACTACGATAATAGCAGAAATCCAGCCGCCTAGTGCACCTTCAACTGTTTTATTCGGGCTTATCTCTGGCCATAATTTACGATTACCAAAGGCTCGTCCAGCAAAAAGAGCCCCTGAATCAGTTGACCAGATTGCGAACCAGATCAACAGGGTTAACCAGAAGCCCCCCATTCCCACGTAGCTTCGGGCAATAGTTACATAATGGAACCCAAAACCTATGTATAACGCTCCAAATAAAGTAAGAGCGGCATGTTCGATGTTAAACTTATTCTTGCTTGCAACGGTATATAGCAATAACAAAATAATCATCGGTAAAATGATCTCTGACGTACTCGTTGAAATTGCCATTAACTGCTGTACGCTCAAATATTTGATTGCAACAGTCCACAAGCCCACAAAATTCGTACTTAATATTGATATCAAAATAATGTAACCCAGAATTCCCGCAATACCAAATGGTCGAATTCCTGCCATACGCATAAATTCATAAAATCCAATTAACGCTAAAAGTAAAATAAAGGATGAATACCACATCCCACCTAGATACATCAGAGAAACGAACAGAATGCCTCCGACTAATCCTGTGATAACTCGCTGTTTCACTTCGTTCCACCTCTTATGGCTGGTTTACACTGCGCCGTAGCGACGAGCCCGCCTTTGATAATCAGCTATCGCCTGATAGAAATGTTCTCGTTTAAAGTCCGGCCAGAATACGTCTGTAAACCAGAATTCGGTATAGGCTAGCTGCCACAGCATGAAATTACTTACCCGTATTTCACCACTTGTACGTATTAATAAATCGGGGTCAGGAATTTCCCGTGTGTACAAATGTGAAGAAATCAATTCTTCGTCGATTTGTTCAGGTTTTAATTCTCCCGCCTTAACAAGATCGGCGATTTCTTTCATTGCCTTCACAATTTCTACCCGTCCACCATAATTCAAGGCAAAGTTGAGCTGCAATCCTGTATTATTCTTAGTTTTTTGCTCCGCTTCCAATAAAGCTTTTAACGTATGTTCAGGTAATTCTTCTCTTGAACCAATCATTGATATTCGAACATTACGTTCCATCAATTCTTTTAATTCAGTTGCCAAAAATTCTTGAGGAAGTTTCATCAAATAATCCACTTCATCTTTTGGACGTTTCCAGTTCTCAGTAGAAAAGGCATACATCGTTAATATACCAACACCTATTGCATCAGCTGCTCTTACAATCTCTTTAACAGTCTTCATCCCTTGATGATGTCCGGCAATACGAGGTAAATTACGTTTTTTTGCCCATCTTCCATTCCCGTCCATAATAACAGCAATGTGGTGTGGAATAACACCTTTATCATCAAAAGTTGTTGATGTAGTATCTTCTTGTTTTCCGCCTAACATTTTACCTAGTCGCTCTAGCATACAGGTTTCCCCCAATAAAGAGAGATATAGACAGCTCCCCCTCACGAGGAGGGGGAACGCATCTTTCATTATACCTCAAGAATGTCTTTTTCTTTATCTTTTACCGTCTTATCCACTTCAGCAATAAACTTGTCAGTTGTCTTCTGAATGGTATCTTGATGATCACGAGATTCGTCCTCTGAAATCGTAGCTGCTTTTTCCAGCTTCTTGATAGCCTCGTTCGCATCACGGCGCACATTACGAATAGCTACTTTTGCTTCTTCTCCACTTTTTCCAGCTACTTTTACAAGCTCTTTACGACGTTCTTCCGTCAGCATTGGAATAGCAATACGAATGATAATACCATCATTCGTCGGAGTTAAGCCAAGGTCAGACTGTTGAATAGCTCTGTCAATATCTTTCAATGCGCCTTTGTCCCAAGGCTGGATTTGTAATAAACGAGGTTCTGGGGCCGATACGTTCGCTAATTGGTTAATTGGTGTAGGTGTTCCGTAGTAATCTACTACAATCTTATCCAGCATTTGTGGAGTAGCACGACCTGCACGCAAGGTAGCCAAGTCTTTCTTAAGTGCAGATATTGCTTTACTCATACGCTCTTCAGTATCTTTTATAATTGATTGTGGCATTAGGCATCCCCCTTTACAATTGTTCCGATTTTTTCTCCCATCACGGCCCGACGAATGTTACCTTCTTCCGTAATGGCAAAAACAATAAGCGGAATATGATTATCCATGCAAAGACTTGAAGCAGTAGAGTCCATCACTCCAAGACCTTTGTTTAAGACTTCGAGGAAGGTGAGGCTATCATATTTCGTGGCTGATTCATCCAAGCTAGGATCGGCAGTATAAACTCCATCCACCTTGTTTTTCGCCATTAAAATAACCTCTGCTTCGATTTCAGCAGCACGTAAGGCAGCAGTTGTATCTGTGGAGAAATATGGATTACCAGTACCAGCTGCAAAAATCACAACTCGTTTTTTCTCCAGATGACGAATCGCTTTACGGCGAATATATGGTTCTGCTACCTGACGCATTTCGATAGAGGTTTGAACTCGTGTAGGAACTCCTACATTTTCAAGTCCATCCTGCAATGCAAGTGCGTTCATAATGGTAGCGAGCATTCCCATATAATCAGCAGTTGCACGATCCATCCCTTGAGAACTACCAGACAGTCCTCTCCAGATGTTACCCCCACCTACGACTACGGCAACTTCAACATCTAGTTCCACGATTTCTTTAATTTGATCAGCAATTGAAGCAATAACATTTGGGTCGATTCCATACCCTTGTTCACCAGCAAGTGCTTCCCCACTTAGCTTAAGTATGACTCGTTTATATGCAGCATCCGGCATGTGAATTGACCTCCATTTATCTTTAAGGCTTTTGATTCGCATCTTTCTTTAAAAATAGGGAACACTGCGGTGTTCCCTATTTTAATCTTATTGCTTATTCACTTGCGCCATTACTTCAGCAGCAAAATCGTCTTGCTTCTTCTCAATACCTTCGCCAACTTGGAAACGAGCGAAGCTACCGAAAGTAGCACCTGCTTCTTTCAATAGTTGGGAAACACGTTTATCTGGATCTTTAACAAATGGTTGTTCTACTAAGCAATACTCTTCGAAGAACTTAGACATACGGCCTTCTACCATTTTGTCAACGATGTTAGCTGGTTTACCTTCACCCAAAGCTTGGTTTTTCAATACTTCGCGCTCGCGATCGATCTCATCTTGAGATACTTCTTCACGAACACCAAAGCGAGGGTTAGAAGCTGCAGCATGCATTGCAAGATCTTTTGCAAGTGTTTCATCAGTTGTGTTTTCAAGAGCTACAAGCACACCGATTTTTCCACCCATGTGCAAGTATCCGCCGAATACGCCAGCATCTGTTTTTTCAAGGATTTCAAAACGACGGAAGTTGAGGTTTTCACCAATCGTTGCGATTTTCGCGTTGATTGCGGTTCCTAGGTCTTCTCCACCTTGGAAAGATTGAGTCAGAGCTTCTTCTACAGAAGCTGGGCGATGTGCGATTACATGCTCAGCAATATCTTTTACAAGAGCTTGGAACTCAGGGTTTTTAGCAACGAAGTCAGTTTCGCAGTTAATCTCTACGATTGTACCTACGTTTCCATTAGCAGCAAAACCAGTCAAACCTTCTGCTGCGATACGACCAGATTTTTTAGCTGCTTTAGCGATACCTTTTTCACGAAGCAAGTCAATTGCTTTTTCCAGGTCACCGTTTACTTCTTCCAAAGCGCGTTTGCAATCCATCATACCTGCGCCAGTTCTTTCACGCAATTCTTTTACCATTTGAGCACTAATTGCTGCCATTAGTAAAGCCTCCTTCTATTCTTGACGCAAGCAAGAATCCGCCTACGTATGTAATGTATGGAAAAATCATCGAGAGAATACTGTTGTACTCGTAAAAAAAGGTGGACGGGGGGTTCTGAAACCCTCAGTCCACCCTTGATCATTACGCCGTGGTTGTTTCTTCTCCGCCTTGGTTGCCTTCCATCAGGGCGTCAGCCATTTTACCAGTTAACAATTTAACTGCGCGGATAGCATCGTCGTTACCAGGGATAACGTAGTCGATTTCGTCTGGATCGCAGTTAGTGTCAACGATAGCTACGATTGGGATACCCAATTTACGAGCTTCTGCAACAGCAATGCGCTCTTTACGAGGATCGATTACGAACAATGCGTCCGGCAATTCTTTCATGTGAGCAATACCGCCCAAGAACTTCTCTAGGCGATCCATTTCTTTGTTTAGTACGATTACTTCTTTTTTAGGAAGTAAATCGAAAGTACCGTCTTCTTGCATGCGTTTTAGTTGAGCAAGGCGAGCAGTACGCTTTTGAATTGTTTCGAAGTTAGTCAATGTACCACCCAACCAACGTTGGTTGATGAAGTAGTGACCAGTGCGAGTAGCTTCGTCTTTAACAGACTCTTGCGCTTGTTTCTTAGTACCAACGAAAAGTACTTTACCATCGTTAGCAGCAAGTTCGCGCATGAAGTTGTACGCCTCATCTACTTTTTTCACTGTCTTTTGCAAGTCAATGATATAAATTCCGTTACGTTCGGTGAAGATATAGCGATCCATTTTTGGGTTCCAACGACGAGTTTGGTGACCGAAGTGAACACCAGCCTCAAGAAGTTGTTTCATAGAGATTACCGCCATATTTCACACCTCCTCTGATTTGGTTTTTTTGTGTCAACCTCCGAAAACCGCATTTCCCATACAAAACTACCAAATAGGTAGCACCGTTGCAGGGATTGGTTTACGTGCGTATTTAACACCGAAGAAAACTATATCATATCAAAATCACAAATGCAATAAATAGTGTTAGAAAAGTTGGAAATGAGTATTGTGGTTTGAGTTTGTATCTTACTTCGAAAGCATAGAGTTCACGGTCTTACGAATACTATGGCTATCTACCAAAGGGGATACCACCCTAACTCGTTATCATTTTATATCTGGTGGTGTAGGTGGAAGGGGTGAAGCTGGTGGTGTAGGTGGAGTCAACGGCTGAGACTCTTGTTCTTTACCTGTTTCACCAGGTTCAATTTCAGTATTAGGGACGTTCTCTGTACGATTCGAAGTTGTTGAATTTCCGCCAGTAGTTTCAGTTTGATTGGTAGTACTCTTATCCTCAACTACCGGCTGAGTTTGTGGCGTATTTAATTGAGAACCCTCCTTTTGCTGAACAGGATCAGTCGTTTTAGAAGGTAAGTTCGTTTGACCTTTATCCATTTTATTGGAAGGATTCTCTGTTGATTTCGTATTCTGCTTTGAAGTTGATGTTTTTTTACTTTGTTTTTCTTCTGTTTTCTTAGGCTGTGTCTGTACGGTGGATTCAGCTTTAGTATCTTGATTGTTACTAGAGTTTAAAGAATTAGTTGATTGACCATTTCCCACAGTAGATGGGCCAGTTTGTGAATTATTCTGTGCTTCTCCAGGTTTAGCGGTATTATTCTTGCTAGTATCCGCTTCATTCTGATTTGCTTCAGTACCCTGAGCTTTTAGTAAGAGCGCCTGATGCTCATCCTGGGTCATAAGTATCAGATTTTCTTGCGCAGCTTTCTGTTTCCAATTATCAGTGCTATCCAAGATTTGTTCTGATATCAACAAAAAGAGAGCAGAAAACACGACCCCAAGACCAAATCCCATCCATCCGATTCTTGCGTTCATGTTACGCCTCTCTTTCCTGCTGTCTATCCATTTGCGTCTGTTCATCAGTAACGGGTGTAGAAGTTGACAAGGACATAATAAGTTGAATTTCCCCGTGTCCTACCCCTAATTTTTTTGCGATATCAATGGACGACATTCCGCTATTAGCTAGTTCAAAAACTCGACTGTATCGGTTTTTCAGTGCAAAAATATCGTTTTCATTTTGTATCTCCTCGGGCCCTACTTGTTCAGTAGAATGGGACTGCTGGAGATTATGTATCAGTTGTTGCTGTTCTTTCGATAAGGATGATATTTGCTGATACAGGTCAGCAATCTCATCCTTAAGGTAATTATTCTCTTGCTTTAACTCACGGACGCTCGCTTCGGCATAACGGTTGGTCTGTTCATTCTCCTTTTTCACCTGACTAACAAACTTCTTCAATGCCTGCTCCATCTCACTACGCTCCACATGTGAAGAAGTAGTTTCAGCTGGATGAAAAGTTTGCCTAGCCGATCCATCAGACTGTTCTTTTTTTCTTGAAAGATAAAGAGAAACAGCTGATACGAGAATAGCAAAAGCTCCAATACCCAAGAGTATCCATATCATTTGTTCCATGTTATCCACCTTATATCATGAGTGACTGCTACAAAGAAATATCAATATGATGTCCTCGAATCGGGTCTGGTGAAGGTGTGGAAGAAGCATGATGATCCTCTTCATGTGACTTTCCCTTCGCCTGTTGTTCTGGTCCATCATGGCCTTTCTTCGTAGATTCTTCCTGATTTTTCACTTTTTGCTGTTCTGATTTAGTAAGTTGTTCTGCTTTTGTACGGGCAGCTTCGTCTAGTCTTTTGCGTTCTTCCCTGAATTGTTGATGTTCCGCTGCCGCCCGTTGCTGAGTTTGTTCCTGCCATCTTCCCATTTCCTGGGTACGCGGAATAGCATGTTGTAATTCCAATGCTTTAAAACTCATCAGCAATCACTCCTTTACCTATATAAGGACAGAGGTTGTAATCTCTCCTTCAAGCAAAAGAAAGCGGGTACGGCTGTGTTCCTGTTTAATAAACCTGATATACTTTCCAAATACCAGCTTTGCTCCTGGATACATGAGGTTCGTTACTTCAATTATAGCAGGTATTTCCTTTTCTAATTCTACTTCCATAGCATTCTTACGCTCTTCAAGTTCTTTAATCTCTTTTGTAAGTATCCCATGTGTGTGATCTAATCTTGCTTGAAGAGTACGCTTATCGGGCGGTAAGTCTCCCGTTGCTTTCAAGATCTGTGCTAGAACTTGTAATCCTTGTTTCGTCTTAAGCAAATTATCATGGAGAACCGGCAATTTTAGTTTAAGTGAATCCAATTCCTGTCGTGATTGAGGTCTTGCGCCCACTTCCAAAGTAGTTGGAGTTGAATTGAAGTTACCAATCGTTCTTGCTACAATTTTTTCTCCTGCTTGTGTCACTCCACCAATAATAATTCCCTTTGTACCTTGGCAGATGACTTGTTTATTCGCTCTTACACGTGAAAACATGATACTTTGTTTTACTTGAACACTGTTACCTGCTGTCACATTTCCGTTTTGTATATAGGATGTTGTTACATCATTTCCCGCAATTACATGGCCCTTATCCTGGCCAGCAATCCCATTTTTTATTTCAATTGAACCTTCAGCCGTAAGCTCGGCTCCTTCCACGCTACCGTATATGCGAATATCACCAGTAGCTTTGATGGAAAAACCAGTTGGTACGTTACCGCGAACAACAACTGTCCCTATAAAATTAATATTACCAACGCTATAATCTACATCGCCATTAACTTCATAGACAGGAAAAACACTTATTTTGTCCTCTTCTAACGAAACTTGTCCATCGATAACTGCGTAGACGAGTGTCTTCTCCGAGTTAAACACCACATTCTTTCCTGGTCTTAGCTTTGCTTCCCGACCTGGCTTTGCTTGAATCGATTCACCTGTTACTGTTGTTCCGTTCTCTCCTGCTGTTGGCAGAATTTTTTCAGCGAGTAGCTGACCTTTCGTAACATTTTCAATCGTAAGAACAGAATAAAAGTCAACTCGGCCATCCTCTAATATTTTCGGAGAATTTACTTCAACACCTTTTTTCTGAAACAGGTAATGAACCTCTCCGTCTTTTCCAGGTATTGCTTCTTTTCCCTCAGCAATATTCAAAGGAACTTGGACAAACTTGTTTGGGTTGGCACAAATAGAGCGTATATGGTTTTCAATTAATCCAAAGGTAATACCCTTCGCATGGCAAAATTTAATTACATCATCTTCTAAAAGTTGGCCCTCGAACTTGTCCTGAAGAATAAGTTCGGCCAACAGTTTGTCTTTAGAAACAGTTATTGTTGCTAATTCAGCCAATTGATTCACCATGATTTGAAGCCCCCTTTTTCATCCGTTAAGAGAGAGGTTCCCTCCCTACATAAGTTGCGACTTCCATTTCGCTAAGGTATTGCGCAAACGAAAAATCGCTTTTGAATGCAGTTGGGAGATACGTGAAGGAGATAAGCTCATCACTTCAGCTATTTCAGATAAGGTAAGTTCTTCAAAATAGAACAGGGTGACCACCAGGCGCTCTTTTTCGGGTAATTTATCGATTGTTTGAATTAAAACTTCCTTTAGATTATGCAATTCAGCTGCACTTTCCGGACTAATAATCAGTTCGTCTATCAGGTAGGAATGCCGGGCAATCTTTTGTTCTTCCTCGTCTCCCACCGCTTCATCAATCGATAACATACTTGAAAGTGAGGTATCAAACATGACCTGTTTCAATTCCTTCTCAGAAACACCCAAATGCTGGCTAACTTCCTCATCAGTAGGGGATCGAAGTAAGTGTTGTTCTAAATGTGTATACGCTTCTTCGATTTTTTTAGCCTTATCCCTTACTGTACGTGGAATCCAGTCATTTTCCCTTAAACCATCAATCATGGCGCCTCTAATACGCCACATTGCATACGTCTCAAATTGCAGTCCACGCTTATAATCGAACTTATTAAGCGCATCAAGCAAGCCGAAACGACCATAGCTGATGAGATCATCTTTGTCCACATTATTGGGTAAGCCGATAGAAAGACGCATCGCCACTTTATTTACAAGAGGCAAAAATTTTTCCACCAAGGCTATTTCCGCTTCTCGACTCCCATGTTCTTTCCATTCTAACCAAGTGTCAAATTCTTTCGTTACCTTCTCTTGATTATATACTCTAGCCATGGTCTAATCACCTGCCTTTACTGATCAGAAAATCTTCTTAACGTTTGGGCAATCAGCTTTGGATCATGTTCATTTTCAACATTTTCCAAATTTTGTGGTTTTATAGGAATAAAATCATTCGCTTCTGTCAGGCCGTCATTTTTCTCTGGAGCCGTTTCTTCGGTTGATTCGTCTGATACGACTTCATCTTCCTGCTCTGTTTCCTTAACTGGTGATTGTGCGGTAAAAAAAGTAATTACCGTTTGAACCAGAAAAGCAACAATGGTAATGAAGATAAAACCAATGACAGCACGAATCAAAGCAACTGAAATCAAGTTTTGCATGACAGCAGCCAAAAACGTTACAATAAAAGCTATGATTCCTAACCAAAGGCTTACTTTCACTGTTTGATTCATGTTTATACTTCCTTAGTTCCTTGATTTACCATACGAATTTGTAATATTCCGGTCTCTGCATCCATCTCAATCGTCCGTCCACTACTGCCGCCCGTATCCTCAGCTAAAATCTGAATGGAATGCTCTTTTAAGACTTGCTTGCACGCTTCCACATTGCGCGGACCAATTCGCATGGTATCGTTTTGGGAGAGGAAGGTAAACATTTGTGCTCCTCCCGCCAGTTTTGCCACGAGCATGCGGCTATTAGCTCCAATCTCTTCCATCCTATTGATTAATGTTGGAATTGCCGTATCAGCATATTTCAACAGGTTGGTTTCTAAATTTTTTCCCAGTGTAGAATCGGGTAGCATCACATGTGCCATCCCTGCTATCTTTTTGTTGCGATCATATAGAACAACCCCAACGCATGAACCCAATCCTGTTGTTCTAATTTTATCGGGACTTTTTGCTACAGCTGCATCAGCCATTCCTACTTTAATAATCTCCATGTAAAGGAACCCCTAATGAAGTAAATAGTGTTTCAAAAGAATCTGGATCTGGAATGAGAAAAAAGTGTCCTCGTACATTTTCATTCCCTTCAAAAAATGCTGTATCAATCGTAAGCGCGTAGTCCCCAGCTTGTCCCAATTCTATTAAACCGTAACTTAGCAAAGCGCCAGCCATATCAATCGCTAAAGACGGTACTGTAGGCTGCATGTTCAATTTTGTAAAATCTGCAAGTGAAGAAAGATATGACCCTGCCAGAATATTACCGATCTCATGAAGCGCTGACAATTCCATTTCTGTAAATTGACTTTCTTCAGATCGTTTTGGCAACGTTCCCATTAAATGCTCAAGTAGGTAATCAGCTGAAGGAATATCAAGTATAAAAAACATATTTCCGGGGCAATCGCCTTCCACTCGGAGGAATACAGCTATTACGACTACTTCATCTCCTCCGATAAAATCTGCTATCTCGTGGAAAGAAATGATTTTTACTTGCGGAACGGTCATATCGATTTCTTTTTGAATGAGGTGGGATAGAGCAGTTGTTGCGTTCCCTGCTCCAATGTTTCCCACTTCTCTAAGAACATCTAGTTGAAATTCTCCCATTTTCCCAATTTGCATCATCGCTTATCCCTCGATAGCATCAAGTTGCTTAATCTCGTCTGTACTTAATACCTTGTCCAGGTTTAACAAGATTAGGAGACGCTTTTCCAGTTTTGCTACACCTCTAAGATAGGCAGCCTCCACACCACCAACCACTGCAGGTGGAGGTGCAATAGCTTGTAACGGGATGTCTACAACATCGTTAGCTGAGTCTACAATCAACCCAACCTCTAATTCATCAACGGCTACAATAATAACTCGAGTAGCATCTGTAGGTTCTGCCTCTTCTAAAGAGAATCGACTGCGCAAATCGATGATAGGAGTTACCACACCGCGCAGATTAATCACACCTTTTACAAAAGAAGGTGTTCGAGGGACGCGAGTAATGTGCTCTAGTTTTTCAATGGACTTAACCTGTTGGACTTCAACGCCGTATTCTTCGTCAAGTAATCTGAAAATGATTACTTTCGTTTCCTCGTCTGCTGTTTTGGTCTCTATCTGGCTCATTTTTATTCCTCCCCGAACTATTTAATTAACGCATTGCAATCCAGAATGAGGGCAACTTGTCCATCACCTAGAATGGTTGCACCTGAAATAGCAAATACATTAACAAGATATTTTCCCAAGGTTTTTAGAACAATTTCTTGCTGGCCAATGAAAGAGTCAACGATCAGACCAGCCATTTTATCTCCCTTACGAACAATAACAACCGCCACTTCGTCTTCTTTTGTAATACCGTTAACAGGAATACTAAAAATTTCTTTTAACGAGACAAGCGGAACTATTTTTCCTCTAAAATCTATCACTTGCTGACGATGTGCCATCATGATATCGCTTTTCTTAACGACGGCAGTCTCGATGATTGAGCTAAGCGGAACAGCATACTTCTCAGCTTCAATCTGAACCAGCATGGCAGAAATAATTGATAAGGTTAACGGTAATTGGATACGGAAGATGGAACCAGCGTTAGGAGAAGAATCCACCGAAACTGATCCACCGAGCGATTCAATCTTTGTTTTTACAACATCAAGCCCTACACCACGGCCAGAGATATCAGATACTTGATCTGCTGTACTAAATCCAGACGCGAACAAAAGTTCGTAAATCTGTCTATCTGTTAATGTCTCTGCCATAGTAGGTGTGACGATGCCACGTTGTAGCGCTTTGTTCAATACTTTGTTCTTATCGATTCCAAAACCATCATCTTGTACTTCGATAAAAACATGATTACCACTATGATAAGCCTTTAATTGAACGACGCCTTCCTCTGGCTTGCCCATTTGAGTGCGCTGTGCAGGAGATTCAAGCCCATGGTCAATAGAATTACGAAGTAGATGGACAAGTGGATCACCAATCTCATCAATAACGGTGCGATCCAGCTCTGTTTCTGCTCCAATAATCTCCAGATTAACTTTTTTGTTCAGTTCTTTTGCCAAATCTCGGACCATACGTGGGAATCGGTTAAAGACCTGCTCAACAGGAACCATGCGCATAGTTAAGATGATGTTTTGCAAATCTCCACTGATGCGACTCATGTGTTCAACTGTTTCATGCAATTCGGTTTTATCAATTTCCTTAGCAAGCTGTTCTAAACGTCCTCGGTCAATTACCAATTCACTAAACAGATTCATCAGAATATCAAGACGTTCAATATCAACTCGAATTGTTTTATTCCCATTTACTTTTTTTGTTGCTGTTTGGTTTTGTGCTGGTGTATTCCCTTTTGTTTCATCTTTTTGTTTTTGTGCGACTGGTGCAGATGCAGCAACCTCTTTATTCATATCAGGAAGCTGAATTGTTTCAATCAGCACTTCACTTACCTCAGAAATATTGCTGATTTTATTGGTGATTTCTTCTGCTGGTCGAGCAGTAATATAAATGACCTCAAATGAGCGATCAAATCTTTCATTCTCAATGTCTTCTACGCCTGGTGTAGTCTTGATAACTTCACCCAATGTTTCCAACTGATCAAACACCATATACGCACGTGCCGCTTTTAAAACACAATCTTCACGTAGAGAGATGTGTATCCAGTAAATATTGTGACCACTCTCTTTAGATTGACGCATAATTGTAATGGCGTAATCATCAAGTTCATAGTTACGAGTTACACTTTCCTGAGTACCTTCGCTATGAACGATCTCCTCACTAGTTTCATTAGAAAGGGCAACAGCGGATGCAGCAGCACTTTCCTGGACGGCTTGTTCAAAGTCTCCTGATACGATCGTTCTTAGCACTTCTACTAATTGCGATACATCAAGTACCCCGTTCCCACCTTCCATAATGCTTTGTACCATCTCTTCCATGGCATCAACACTTTTAAAAATGACATCCATGATTTCGCTGGTAATAGTCAATTTCTGATTGCGAATCAAGTCTAGTACATTCTCTGTTTCATGGGTGAGGCTTGCCAAATCTTCAAACCCCATCGTAGCTGCCATACCTTTTAAAGTGTGAGCCGAGCGAAAAATTTCATTAACGACACTAATATCGTGAGGATCATCCTCAAGTGTTAGTAAATTGGAGTTAATAGCCTGTAAATGTTCCCTTGATTCCTCGATAAACATGTCAAGATATTGATTCATATCCATTGTGAATAACCTCCTATCAGGTTACGAGTCGAACTAGCGTATCTGCCATCTTGTTAAGAGGAACGACATAGTCTGCAAGTCCAGCATGAATGGCTGCTCGGGGCATTCCAAATACCACGCATGTACTTTGATCCTCTATTAATCCTGTTACCTGAACTGATGCTTTCAGATTTTGCAAGCCTTCTGTTCCATCCGCCCCCATTCCAGTCAAAATGACTGCCCACTGACGGATTCGTTTCAATTGACTTGCTGACATAAACATGACGTCTACCGAAGGACGGTGTCCGCCTTTCGGTTCTGCTTGATGCAATTTTATGTATAAGGACCCATTTGATTGTTGTTCAACTTCCATATGATAACCACCTGGTGCTATATACGCAGTGCCTGCCAATATTTCCTCGCCTTGTTCTGCTTCTTTTACAGTAATGGCACAAAGAGTATCTAAGCGTTGCGCTAAACTCTTTGTAAAACCTGGCGGCATGTGTTGAACAATCAAAATAGGAGCAGGAAAATCAACTGGTATGTCCGGCAATAAGGTTTGTAGCGCACGAGGACCACCTGTAGACGTGCCTAGTAATACCAATTTCTTTAATGAACCATCTGATCGTTCTATTCTTTGCTCTACATTCAACTTTTTTGTAGAAGGAACTTCTTGCCTTATTACTCGCGTTGTCGTTCGCTTTTTTACAAGAGATGGTAGAGGTGTAATGGAATCTGATTTCAATTCCTCTATTACCTTTACCGAATTTCTTTGCTTACGTGATTCAGCCGCCTGTTTTACCATCTCAACAATATTCTGGCCAACCTTATGAATGTCGAGCGAAATTGCTCCCGACGGTTTATTAACAAAGTCAAAAGCTCCTAACTGTAAAGCTCTTACTGTCGCATCTGCCCCTTCCTTGGTCACATTGCTTAACATGACAACAGGGACGGGATATTCTTCTTGCAATCTCTCCAAAGTAGCAAGTCCATCCATTACTGGCATTTCCACATCGAGGGTTATTACATCTGGTGAAACTTCCTTTACTTTGTTCAGGCACTCCTCACCATTTCGAACCCTGGACACTACTTCAATGGAAGAATCGCTCTCCAAAATATCGGAAATCACCTTGCGCATGAAAGCGGAATCGTCTGCTACTAGTACACGTATTTTTGTCATCTGACCGCTCCCTTCTTCTCAATTCGCTGTGATACCGCATCCATTTTGTTACATCCATTTTCGCAGCCTGGTAAGAAATCCTTTTAATCCTGTCTGATCCACGAATTGAACTCTTTTCTCATCCGTTCCGCAAAAAGTTGAAACAAGTTGCCTTATTCCTTTTGCAGCTGGTGAATAAGGAAAGGCGATAATAAATGGTCGCTGCTGTTTTACTGCTTTTGACACGTGTTGATCGTCAGGAAGCATCCCTAGTGTTGAAGCACGAAATCCAAGAAATTTTTCTGCAACCACTGTTAATTTTTCTGCCGTCTGCTCCCCTTCTTGGGTCGAGGTTGCCCGATTGATAACTAATTTAATTTTTGCATCCGGTTTCTTCATATGAACAACCTTCATCATGGCATAGGCGTCAGTGATTGCAGGCGGTTCAGGTGTCGTTACCAATAAAATCTCATCCGCTGCAAGGATGAACTGCAACGATTCCTTCGTAATACCCGCTCCCGTGTCAAACAGGATAACGTCTGCATAACCTTGCAGCTTGGTAAGTTCAGTAAATACCTTTCCTAGCTGCCACTCCTCGAGTTGAGAAAATTGGGTAAAACCAGAACCACCCGCAATAAACTCCAACCCATTTGGACCTTTTTCAATAATGTCAAAAATTGTTTTATCGTCTTCTAACAGATGCATTAAATTCTTCTTCGGGGTTATACCCATTAGTACATCAAGGTTAGCTAGTCCCAAATCCACATCAAACAATAAAACCTTCTGACCCTTTTCTATCAATCCAAGGGCAAAGTTGAGCGTTACATTCGATTTTCCAACTCCTCCTTTACCACTGGTCACAGCAACGAGTCTCGTGCTTCTTCCGGTAGTCTTCTCCTGGATTTGTTCTCGCAAACGTTGTGCCTGATCATTCATGGCCTTCTTCTCCTGCGATCAGATTCGTTATTTTTGTAACTGTGACCGCTTCGATGTCATCTGGAACATTTTGTCCAGTAGCAAGATAGGAGAGCTTCATATTATGCTCTTCAATCAAGCCTAAAATAGAACCATACTGAGTTGTTTCATCTGCTTTGGTGAGAATGACACTTGAAATAGGTACATCCCTGAACTTTTTGATAATCGTCTCCATGTCCTTGTACTTGGATGTTAGGCTCATAACGAGAAGATGTTCACTCTGTTCAGGCCATTGCAATAAATCTCTCATTCTGTCTACATACTCATCATTTCGATAGTTACGCCCTGCTGTATCGATAAACACAAGGTCACAGGTCGAAAGTCTTTCCAGCGCCTGTTCCATCTCAGCTGGTGAAAAAACGACTTCAAGAGGAACGTTTAAAATGTTGGCATATGTTTTTAATTGTTCCACAGCAGCGATCCTATAGGTATCCGCTGTAATGAAGCCTACCTTTCGTTTCTCCTGCAACATGTGCCAAGCAGCCAATTTGGCAATAGTCGTTGTTTTTCCTACCCCAGTCGGTCCAAAAAAGAACAAATAGCGAGTATTGCTGTCAATCTTGCTACCTATTGCAACTGCCTTTTCTACTCGTCTATAAATAGTAGTGCGCATGAGTCTGTCTGTCTCTTCTTTTGAAAGAGTAGACATATCAGATGTCTCTTTCATCACATCTTGTAAAAGGCTAGCAACAATCTCTTCTTTTACTTCATTCTTCACTAATCGATCCCGCCATTTTGCAAGAGCAGCTGGCAACTGTTCTTCCCCTTTTTTGGAAAAGAGCAGTTTTTGAAACATTTCCCTCATATCTCTCAGCTCACCCAGCATGTCTTGATACTCTTGTATTCCAGCGTTTTTTTCAGGGGTGATAGTTGAAGAAGAAGCAGAATTGGCCTGGATCCTATTTTCATTACTTGTTGTTATTGGAGCATCAGTTGCAGTTTGTTCCAATCGTTCTGCAACAGTTGCTTGTTTACCTTGGGAAGAAGCAACTATGCTCAAAGGCTGCTTCTCTTCTAGTTCGAAGCTCTTTGGCTCATTCGTTATAAATGGTCTCTGTGCACCCGGTTCCTTTTTCGTTACGCTAGGTGCTTCAGGAGCTCTCTCCATTAACGTTACCGCTGATGGAGCTGTTGTGTTATCTGGTTTGATAGGCTCATTTGTTTGTTGGTACGCTCGGTGCACAAAATGGTTGGAGGCTGGACGCACAATCGGCTCCTTTTTCGCCGCTTGGCGCAATGGAGCCCTTTGTTGTACAGTCGTCTCTTCTTTTGCCTCAACGGCAGCGATAACTTCTACCTGTTGTTTCCGAAACATCCCCAACCAGCCACCCGTTTTCACTTGCTTGGTATTCAGGATGACAGCATCTTTACCTAGTTCCACTTTGATTTTATCCATGGCTTCTGGCATGGAGTCTACCACATAACGTTTTACAATCATGATACATTCACCACCCCTACACTCTGAACTTCAATATGGGGCTCTAATTCACTGTAGGAAAGGACTGGGATATCAGGCATGATTCTTTCCATCAGTTGTCTCAGGTACATTCTTGTCATAGGTGAAGACAAGATGATCGGCTGTTGTCCCATATTTATCATTCGATTTACCTGTTCAGACATATGTTGGTAGATTCGTTGTGACGTATCAGGATCCATCGCTAGGTAACTTCCCTGCTCGGATTGCTCGACATTCTCCGAAATCACTTTTTCCAAGGTAGGACCAGCTGTCAAAACGCGAAGCGGCTCGCCCGGATGTGTAAATTGAAGAGTGATTTGTCTAGCAAGTGCTTGTCTCACATATTCGGTCAATACTTCAGGATCTTTGGAATATAGTGCATGATCTGCAAGTGCTTCCAAAATCACTGACAAGTTTCGAACCGAGATTTTTTCTTTTAATAGTTTCTGTATAACTTTTTGAACATCACCGATAGACAATAAGGAAGGGATTAATTCATCAACCAGAACTGGAGCTGTTTCTCTTACATTATCTACCAGTGCACGTGTTTCCTGACGTCCTACCAATTCATGCGAATGTCTCTTGATGATTTCTGTTAAATGGGTTGCTACTACTGAAGGAGGATCGACTACGGTATAACCAGAGAGCTCCGCCATCTCCTTATTCTCCTCCGAAACCCATAAAGCAGGTAAACCAAAGGCAGGTTCCGTTGTAGGTATCCCCACTACTGATTCGTCTTCAAAACCAGGACTCATCGCCAAGTAATGGTCCATCATAATCTCACCTGATGCCACCTGGTTACCTTTGATTTTTATGATGTATTCATTCGGTTTTAATTGGATGTTGTCTCGTATGCGAATTACTGGTACCACGATCCCCAGTTCAAGCGCACACTGACGACGAATCATGATAACGCGGTCTAATAAATCACCGCCTTGTTTTGTATCTGCAAGAGGAATTAATCCATAGCCAAATTCAAATTCGATTGGATCAACCTGAAGGAGGTTGATAACACTCTCTGGGCTACGCACTTCCTCCATTTGTTGCTCCTCTTCTTGTGTAAACGTTTCTTCCTGGTCGCTCTGCTGTTTCTTCGTTAGCTGCATGGCAGCCAAACATAGGATACCAGAAACGATACCAGTTGGAATAATGCTAATCGGGGTGAAAAGACCGAGAAGAAACATTACTCCTGCCACCACATATAAAAGTTTCGGTTGACCAAAGAGTTGACCGGTAATATCTTCGCCCAGTCCACCTTCTGATGATGCTCGCGTCACGATGATACCTGTAGCAGTCGATATTAATAAGGCCGGTATCTGACTGACGAGTGCATCACCGATGGAGAGTAGTGTGAATTTTTGTAAGGATTCCATAAAGCTCAATTCGTGGATAGCGACCCCAATAATGAAACCGCCAATAATGTTAACAATGAAAATGACAATCCCTGCGATGGCGTCCCCTTTTACGAATTTACTTGCACCATCCATTGACCCGTAAAAATCCGCTTCACGCTCAATTTTTCTTCTGCGAATACGTGCATCTTGTTCACTAATCATCCCTGCATTAAGGTCTGCGTCGATACTCATCTGTTTTCCAGGCATAGCATCCAACGTAAAGCGAGCCGCTACCTCTGCTACACGTTCCGAACCTTTGGTGATAACGATAAATTGTATAATAATGAGAATAAGAAAGACCACAAAACCAATTACTGCGTTACCGCCTACAACAAAGTCCCCGAACGCGTGGATAACTGAACCACCTTCTGCATGGGCCAAAATGTTCCGTGTAGTTGAAACGTTTAACGCCAATCGGAACAAAGTGGTTAATAGCAGAACGGTTGGAAAAATTGAAAAGTCTAATGCTTCCATTGTGTACATGGAGACAAGTAGGATGACAAGGGCTAAAGAAATATTAACAATAAGCAGTATATCCAAAACTGCAGATGGAAGTGGTATGACCATCATTACGACTATACTAAGCACGAAGAAAATCGTGCCCATCTGTTTCGCACCCACCCTGTCTCCTCCTCTCATCGCTTCGTTTTACCCTGAATTTTATACACATAAGCCAAAACCTCAGCCACCGCTTTAAAGAGATCCTCAGGTATCTGTTGTCCGATTTCTACCTGATGATACAACGCTCGGGCCAAAGGCTTGTTTTCCATCGTAACGATGCGATTTTTTTTGGCTATCTCTCTAATTTTTAATGCCAGAAAATCTTGCCCCTTAGCAATGACGGTTGGCGCCACCATTTGTGTAGAATCATATTTGATCGCTACAGCAAAATGCGTCGGATTTGTGATAATTACATCAGCATTAGGTATTTCCTGCATCATACGACGCATAGCCATCTGCCTTTGTCTTTCTTTGATCTTGCTTTTGATGAGGGGATCGCCCTCCATTTTCTTATGTTCATCCTTGATGTCCTGTTTGGACATGCGCAGATTTTTTTCATAATCATATCGCTGATACATGTAATCCATAATGGCCAGAATGGTCAGCAATACACCCACCGATATTCCCAGACTTACAACCCGGTCACCCGCAAATTGAAGGAGACCCTCCAAAGAATAGAAATATAGCAGTGGAATTTGGTCCTTTATTCCCCATAAAATCATGGAAACTACTATCATGCCCGCTGTAATTTTCAAAACCGATTTTAATAATTCCACGAGCGATCGCATGGAGAATATCTTTTTGAACCCTTCTATTGGATTCAGCTTTTCCAGCTTCATCATGATTGGATCAGTTGAGAATAGTACACCGACTTGCATATAGGTCACGGTGACAACTACCAAATAACAAACAGCGAAAACCATTGCAATAATGAGAGCGGCATCAGAAACGATTTGCATTGTAATCGCCTGTAGATTCCCATAAGCAATCTCCCAATTAAGATAATGGTTCAGCGTCTCCCGAACTATATGGAGACATAGTTCTAGCATCCATGGACCTGCAACCATCAGTAGAAAAAATACGGAGGTAATCGTAACCGCTGGTGCTAAATCGGCACTTTTACTAACCTGACCTTTTTTTCTGGACTCTTGTTTTTTATGGGGAGTCGCTTTCTCTGTTTTCTCTCCATTAAAATACTGAAGATCCATCTGGAATAAGAATGGATGTCTGCTCATGATGTGCCTCCCCCCAATATCCCAATCAGTTCAGCAAGTGCATGGAACATCTGGGAAATATAGTTGCCAAGGATAATGAAAAATCCTGGCATGACCACAATCAAGAGTAGGAAGCTGACCAAAAGCTTAATCGGTAAACCGACAACAAAAATGTTAAATTGTGGTACTGTTTTCGCGATAATCCCCAAGGATAGGTCCACTAAGAACAAGGAAACCACAATGGGTGCAGCCATCATGAAAGCACTGAAAAACATATGAGAAAAAGCCTTTATGACGAAAAACCCAAAAGCATCGGAGTGTAAATCTACGATGAGTGAATCTACTGGAATGGATTGATAGCTTGAGATTATCCCTCTTATCATCAGGTGATGTCCGTTAATGGATAGAAAGTAAAGCGTCGCCAAAATTTCCTTTAACCGTCCTGTAATCGGAACGTAAGCACCTGTTGCGGGATCCACCACGTTAGCCATGGCAAGACCCATTTGCAAATCCATTAAACCACCAGCTACTCTCACCACAGAGAACATCATCTGTAATAGATAACCGAGTACCAAGCCGATCGCCGTTTCCTTTAGTGCATATACTGTGAAGGATATATCTAGTGGGATTTTCCCAGTTATTGGTACGTAGGCAAAGCTGATAAAGGCCATCACTGCGGCAAACCCGATTTTAAAATGGTTAGGCATTCCCCGTTGATTAAATAGCGGTGCTGCAATGATAAAAGATGCAATTCGGACAAACACCAGCAGGTAAACTGGTAATAATGTTTCGATAAGTGCCATTTCCTACCCCACGAATTGATAGAGATTACTCATAATGTTAGTAGTAAACTCTACGACAGTCTGAAGCATCCATGGTCCAAAGATAAGAAGGGAGATAAAAACTGCCACAATCTTCGGTATGAAGGCTAGTGTCTGTTCCTGTATCTGTGTCGTGGCCTGAAATATACTGACCGTAAGACCCACTAGAAGAGCGATTCCCAAAATTGGAGCCAAAACAATCAAAATGGTATAAACCGAAGATTGTGCAATCTGCAAAATCATATCGGATGTCATGTTATATCAGGCCTCCTAAAAGCTTAAGAACAGTGACTTAATAACCAGATACCAGCCGTCTACCATAATAAACAATAAAATTTTAAATGGAAGAGAAATCATGACAGGCGGTAGCATCATCATACCCATACCCATCAAGATACTAGCTACAATCATATCGATTACCAAGAACGGGATAAAAAGCATAAACCCGATTTGGAAAGCTGTTTTCAGTTCACTGATCGCAAATGCCGGAACCAAAGCCACCAGGGAAACATCCTCAATACTCGCTGGTTTCTCAGCTCTAGAGTATTCAAGGAACAGTGCAAGATCTTTCTGTCTCGTCTGTTTCAGCATAAAAGATTTGAGTGGTGTTATTGCCTCAGTCAGAGCCTGTTCTTGTGACAATTTCCCCTGCATGAATGGTTGAACGGCATTATCATTGATTGTCTGTAATGTGGGTGCCATGATAAAGAATGTTAAAAATAAAGCTATCCCAACCAAAACCTGGTTAGGTGGCATCTGCTGGGTAGCTAGTGAAGTCCTAACGAATGACAGAACCACGATTATCCTGGTAAAACAGGTCATAAGAATCAAAATAGCTGGTGCTATTGATAATACTGTGAAAATAAGCAATAACTGCATGGTAGTAGTCGTAGACTCAGGAGTATCCGCATCTCCACCAATTTTCAGTTCTACTTGAGGAATTTGTGGTAAAAATCCACCAGACGTAGGGCTTGCTTCTACAATGCCCGCTTGTGAAAACAGACCGAGAAATAGCACACAGAAAATAAATAGGTGTAACATTCGTTTCATGATTAATCCCCTTTGTGACGGTTTTGATTCCAAGGTTCCTGCGTGGACTTTTGATCAGAAACCTCCCGCCACTGTTGCTCCAGCATCTCACCAAAAGATGCATCCTGCTGATCCTGTTCTTCAGCCTGGAATTTGTTTTTAGAAGGCAGCAAACTATTCAGCTTACTCCAGGACCATTCTGTTGATGGTTTCCTTGATTCCATATCAACTAGAATGACGTCCAATTCATCACCTGGAATGACGTCCAATTCATCACCTGGAGGGATATGACGGATCATTTGAACACTATCGCCTACCCCAATTATGTAAAGATGGTCTCCTATCATGACTAGTTGCAATGACTTACCGTTCCCTAATGGAAAACCACCCAACGAACGAAAAGGACCATTTTCACGAAAGCCCCCCGTCTGTTTTTTGCCCAACCACTTTAACAGGAGCACAATAAGAGCGACCACAACTGCCAAGGAAAAGAAAGTCTGAATTAAAAAGCTAGCGATACTTGGGCTCTCCGGAAGTGGTGCTTCATTCTTCTCCCCTGCCGGGTCCGTTTGCGTTCCCGTCCCTTCCGGTTGTAACCAATCATACGCTGACCCAGGAGAGGTCTGCGCATTTGCAAATACGACTTGTTCTCTTTGAACAAGGAACAAACAACTCAAAATGCATGTAACCAGCACTGTACAGCGTGTGAACCATTTCATCCGACTAGCTCAGTGTCTTTTTGATCGCTTCAATAACGCGGTCAGCTTGGAATGGTTTTACGATGAAGTCTTTTGCGCCTGCTTGGATAGCATCAATAACCATCGACTGTTGCCCCATTGCAGAACACATAATTACACGAGCACTTGGATCGATCTTACGAATTTCTTTCAAGGCAGCGATTCCGTCCATCTCCGGCATGGTGATATCCATGGTTACTAGGTCTGGTCCCAATTCCTTGTATTTCTCAATTGCCTGAGCACCATCACTCGCCTCGCCGACAACGGTAAACCCGTTTTTGCTCAGGATCTCCTTAATCATCATGCGCATAAATGCGGCGTCATCTACGATTAAAACTTTGTTGGACATGGATAGTTCCTCCTCGAAAACTCTCTACTTTATTGTAACTTTTGTACTCGATCCCACTGACTAATAATATCTGTTACACGAACACCAAAATTCTCATCGATAACAACAACTTCACCTTTTGCAATCAGCTTGTTGTTAACCAAGATATCAACAGGTTCACCTGCTAATTTATCCAGTTGGATAATAGAACCAGCAGATAAATCTAAAATATCCTTGATAAGCTTCTTCGTTCTACCTAGTTCAACTGTTACCTGTAACGGTATATCTAACAGCAGGCCTAGGTTTTGATCATCTATTCCACTGGAAGCAGGTGTTTGGAAAGCTGCAAATTGCGCAGGCTTCACATTCGCCTGTGGTTGCACATGCCCCATGTTTGGTTGCGTTGGTTGTTGGTAATACCCGTGTGGATATGGAACATGACCTGGATAACCATATGGTTGTTGCGGTGGATATCCGTATGGCGGTTGTTCATAACCAGTTGGTGCACTCATCGGCATACCATAGTTTGGCTGTGGAGCTTGCTGAACTGGTGGCTGAACGTATGGCTGCGCACTTTGTTGATAGGGAGCAGCAGGAACATCAACGCTATTCTCTGGCGGATAATAGCTTGCTTCCGGTTGAGATGGAGGTGCTGCTATTGGCTCAGGTGCGACTACACTGGCAGCTAATTCTTCTACCGCTTGATCCGATCCTGTTAATCGACTAATCATTTGCTTAGCAAAATCGATCGGCAATAATTGCATGATAGAAGAGTCAATCAACTCCCCTTTGTCACCCACTTTAATTTGGAAAGAGATTTTTACCAGCTCTTCTCCAGATGGTAAGCCTTCTTCGCCTTGACCAGTTTGTAAATCAAGCATATCGATACCTGGAGGCGAAATATTTACCAATTGATTGAAGATCGTTGACATCGAGGTTGCCGCTGAACCCATCATCTGGTTCATTGCTTCTTGAACGGCACTTAAATGCATCTCAGATAATTCCAGATTACCGTCTCTTCCGTCTCCGCCCATCATTAAGTCTGCTATTACTGATGCATCAGAGACTTTGATAACTAGCATGTTGATTCCCTGAAATCCATCCGTATATTCTACATGTACAGCCACATGTGGACGAGGGAATTCATCAACCAATTCACTTCTTTTTACAATGGTTACTGTTGGCGTCGTAATATCAACCTTTTGATTTAATAAGGTTGATAATGCTGTAGCAGCACTTCCAAACGTGATATTACCAATCTCTCCTAGTGCATCCTGCTCAAAAGGGGATAAAAATCCATCCACATCCGGCTTTGCTTCCTCATCCGTTTGTTCTTCGGAGAGGTTGTCGCTGGCTTTCAGCAAAGCGTCGATTTCTTCTTGCGACAACATGTCTCTACTCATAAAGCTCCTCCCCCTCCTCAATTATTTCATCAATTTGAACCGCAACCTTGCCTTTCAACGTTCCTGGTTGAGCAAGGAATTTGAGTCGACTTCCCACTTTTATTTGTAGTTTGGAATCGATTACTTTATCGAGCTGTATTACGTCCCCTGGAACTAGCCCCAAAAATTCTCGAACTGTAATCGTGCTGGTACCTAGCTCTGCACAAATCGGAAGCTTTGCTGTCTTAATTTGTTCTTGTAACAGTAATTGTTCCGTTTCATTCCGTTCTTTTTGGTTTGTAGCAAACCAGTATTGACCAGATAGTTTTGGCATGATCGGTTCCAGAACAACGTGAGGTAGACAAAGGTTAATCATCCCTGTCGTATCACCGATTTTCGTACTAAATGAAATAACAGCTACGATTTCGTTCGGGGATACAATTTGCATGAACTGCGGATTCATCTCCAGCACTTCAAGATAGGGATCAAACTCAATGATTTGTTTCCAAGCTTCATGAAAGCTATCCAATGCCTTGCTGAAAACTCTTTCCATTACCGTGTTCTCAATTTCAGTTAAAGCTCCCATTTTATCGGGGATCATTCCCTGACCACCCAGTAATCTATCCAGCATGGCGTATGCAATATTGGGGTTAACCTCCATTACCATCCTGCCTTCAAGAGGTGGAGCTTTAAAAACGTTCAGAATCGTCATCTTCGGAATAGAACGTATGAATTCGTCGTACGGTAATTGATCTACAGAGGCGACATTGATCTGCACGAAGGTCCGAAGCTGAGCTGAAAAATAGGTGGTTAACAGCCTTGCATAGTTTTCATGAATACGAGTAAGTCCACGGATTTGATCCTTGGAAAAGCGCAGTGCTCGTTTAAAGTCGTATACTTTTACCTTCTTTTCAGCGTCTTCCTTCTTCAGCTCATTCGCGTCCATTTCCCCTGAGGAAAGGGCAGCGAGTAACGCATCAATTTCACTCTGTGAAAGTACCTCGGCCATGGCGGTCACCTCCCTTTGTGCTATGTATCTCTCGTCCCATATGTATCCTCTCGCTTGCTATGTCTTTTTCAATGTCGTGGTGGATACGTAGACGATCTTACCATCTTGCATGATTGAGCTAATATCATTTAAAACCTTAGCTTCTAATTTATTCAGCCCCTCTGTTCCCTTTAAATCATCCAGAGTGAGACCAGCTAGTGTTTTAATGATGATCTGTCTTACTTGAGGCATTCTTTTTTCTAATTCTTCTTTACCATACTTGCCATCAGTAGTAAGCGTAAATTGAACCACAACAAAGTTGTTCGTTAATAAATTGGTGGTGATCTCTCCAGTCTCAACTGAAAACTCAACCATTTCATTGGCGGTTAGTGCTTGTACAACTTGAGTAGAATTTGCGGGTTGTGTAGGTGCAAATTTGTATATCCACAAGAAAAATGCAGCTACACCCAGCAAGGTAATACCGATAAGCATAATAAGTGCCATATTAAGCAATTTGTTTTGAAACATGTTGGCCTCCCGTTATTCACTGGATTTACTCGGTTGCCCAATGGTCTTTGCCAGGTAAGATTCTTGATAAAAACGTTTCATCTGTGCAATGATTTCCTCAACCGATTCTTTGACCAAATACTTTTTGCCAGTAGTCAAGGTAATGACGGTATCTGGGGTTCCCTCAACCAGCTCGATATGAATGGCATTCAGGTAGATCTTGCTACCATTAAATCGTGTGAGATGGATCAATGCCTTCACATCTCCTCTTCCATAATAAATGGTAATAGTTATGTAGATCCTACTGTCCAGCTTGGTGTGGAACAGTGAAGAGGATAGGAACTATGCTATCCCCTTCTTGCTCCATAAAAATATTATCGTTTCAAGTTAATCAGTTCTTCCAACACTGAGTCAGAAGTGGTGATGATACGTGAATTAGCCTGGAAACCACGTTGAGCAACGATCATCTCTGTAAACTCTTCACTCAAGTCAACATTAGACATTTCTAGTTGACCGGAGATGACTTTAGAGTTAGCAGCAGTTGGTTCTACAATTTCAAAAGCACCATCTGGATTGGCTGCAACTGTTACTTTGTACAGGGAGCCACCTAGTTTTTCAAGACCTCCTGGATTAGAGACCGCAGTAACACCCACTACTGCAATTTCTTCTGGCTCTCCACCTTCAGCAGGAATACCGATTACAGAACCAGTTGGTGAGATTGAATAGGAGCCAAATTCTTCACGTGAGACTTGAATAGGTGCCCCACCGCTATCTGCAAGGAACAAGCCTTGTGGATTTACCAAAAATCCATTTACATCTCTGGTAAAATTCCCGGCACGTGTTAAAAATTGTTGGTCTTCTCCATCCGTTACAACAAAGAATCCATCGCCTTCAATTGACAAGTCAGAAGTTAATCCAGTAGTCATTGGGCTACCTGCTGAATGAATTGTATCAATTGCAGCAAGATTTACACCCAACCCAACTTGCTTTGGATTAATACCCCCTTGTCCATCTCCACCAGCAGATTCACTTCCGATTTTCTGGTTTAAGATGTCTTGGAATACCACGCGACTTTTCTTAAATCCAATCGTGTTAACGTTAGCAATGTTGTTACCGATTATATCTAATTTTGTCTGAAAGCCTTTCATACCGGATACTCCGGAATACATGGAACGTAACATTGTTTTTCCTCCCTGGGATTTGAATCGATGAATTGCATCAATCAGTCAGCAATTCTAAGGCTTCCTCTCGTGAGGTCCGGCCCATTTATACAAATACAGCACTGTCTATATTGGTAAAGACACTATCCTTCATACGACCTTGTTCGACTGCGGTAATCACCTTTTGATTCGGTACACTAACGACATAGGCTACTTGATCCATTAAGACGAGCGTTTCTCTTGCTCCCTTTTGTCTTGCTTTTTGCACACCGTTTTCCAGTCTGGTGATTTCATCAGGCATCAAGGTAATGTTACTTTCTTGTAATCGTTGCAATGCGTGTTGACTAAATGAGAGTGACGATACCTTCTGCTTATTAGTTGCTTGCTGCAGTGATTCTGCAAAAATCTGCTCAAAGGAATTGTTAGCAGTTTTTTGCTTATCAATAACATGTGGTACGACTGTTCTCGTGGGAAAATAGGCACTGCCTACTCGTATTGGTTGATTCATCTTTCAATCACCATCCCTTGATCCTACGCGGTGAAGTCAACTGATTTGTCAGTACTTATCCCACGAATCTCCGTTTCATTATTCAGTAGAGTGTCAAAGGTCAAATCACTTGATTCTTCGCTTTTGTCATCACGATTACGCTGATCCCTTGCTTGCTGTCCAGCTTGCTCTCTTCCTTGATCAAACGTGAAAGGGGTAGAGCTATTGTTCTGATTTACTTCGATCTTGTCCACTTGAATGTTTTGACCAGCAAGTGCTGTACGAAGCTGGGAAAGCTGTTGTTCCAACGCTTCTTTTCCATGCTTGGTTTCTGCAACAAACTGTGCGGTAATTACACCATTATGCGAAGTGATTTTGACATCAACTTTTCCCAAATCTGCTGGATGAAGAACAATTCTCGCTTCAGTTACACCTTCCGCAGACCCGATTTTTAACTGTCTGACAAAGAGGTTTGTTACTTGCTCAGGAATTTTTTCTGCTTCAACTAGATAACTGTTCAGAGTCTGTGATGCCCCTGTAGGTTGTACGATAGAAGTAGATGGCATATTAACCTGAATCAATGGTGAAGCTGTTTGCATCTCACTAGCCTGCTCTGTAGATGCTACCGTTACATTTACATGCTGATTGGCTGCCTGTGCAAGTGGCTTAGCTATTCCTGCCTCTTGAGAGTACTTCATCAATGCAGACTGAAATGCTGGTGTTTGAACATGATTTACTGTCATTTGTGGTTTTTCAAGTAAGGCAGAGGAGACAGCATATCCGTTCATTCCTGCTTGTACGATGGTAGACTGAGTTGATTTTGCTTGGCCGTTTTCTTTAAGATGTGTCAGATTAATTCCCATTTGAGCTAAGCTTTTTTCAACCTGATTCAGAAAATCACGATTGCTTCCTTTTGTCTGATCCAAAGGAATCGAAGACATTTTCCCAATTAAGTCTACTAATTTGCCAGCATCTTCTTCCGGCATACCCTGTTTGATGAACAGCTGTTGCAAAAGTTGTTTGCCCTCTGGCTGTTGTAATGGAATAAGGATTTTGCCTTCCTGATTGGTAGCGATCGTACTCTCTTCTCCAACCAATTGTTGCAACTGCTCCTCAAGTGAAATCTCAGGTTTGGTAATTTGCACTTGTTGAAGCATTGCTAACAAATCCAATATTGCCAATTGATCCTCTTCTGATAGACCTTCTTGTTGAATCAAATCCATCGATTCTAACGAAGCCCATGCTGCACCAAACTGAATAGCAAAACCATTCGATCCGGTTCCTTCTGTCATCTGCTGCACACCTGGAGGAGTGACGCCTCCTGGTTGTGCTGCACCCGTAGTTACTGATGAAATAGGCATCATATTCACGTTCATCCAATCACCTCCCTTATAATCAATTTCGTTGCTTTATGTATACGTTAAAAGGAAAACTTTTAACGGGGCAACGCATTGGTAATGCGGGCAGCTAGCCCAGCATCAGTTTTGCTGATTTCACCCAATATCTCGCCACGTTTGCCATCTGCCATCTGACTAAGAATACTTAGAGCACGCTCTGTATTCGTTTTATACAGTGTTGACAAAATTTTGGCTGCATCAATCGTGTTCATGGAGTTAAAACTCGCTACCAGCTTCTCTGAAGTAACCTTGCTCGTATCTCTTGTTTCTCCTAACGCCTTCGTTAGGATAATAACTCGCTGCTGAAGTGCTGCGATATCATCATCTTTAGAAATCTGCTGATCTTTGATTAAGATGGAAAGATCGGCCGCTTTTTTAGGGTCCATCTTTGCCAATATTTGTGACTGTACGTCTGTTTTCATTTTGGCTAAAACCACTACAGCTTCCTCATTAGACAGGTTTTCTAAAATAGCAGCGGCGTTCTTAGGTGACATAGTAGCATATGTCTTGGCTAGGCTTTGAAACTGCTTTTGTCGCTCTTCTTCATCCACACGCTTTTGCTCTGATGTTCGTTGTAATTCTTTAACTTGCGTCTGCAAAGCCTGGATGGTCGCTTCTTTTTCGTTGACCGCTTCTTCCAACTTAGCTGTTTCTTGCTTGTTTTTCTCCAACACCTGTTCCGTTTGAAGACCTTTATTTTTTTCATCGGCTACAGGATTTGTCGCTGTATTTGGACCATCATCTATTACCTTCTCAATAAAGGGAATTTTATTAATCGTTTCTTTGATTCCCCCGATGACATCGTACCCAGAAAAGCTGAGGATAATTCCAAGCAATAAACTAGTAAATAAAGCTGGAATCAGGATGATATAGAAAAAGAACTCCCATCTGCCATACCCGCGTTCTTCTTGGACTTCTTCCACAGATGAGCCTCCTTTCATCCCTGATTCACTCGCCTATGGTAGCGTCGAACTCCGATTTCATCCATTTCTTTTTGTTCCAGCTGCATTTGAAACTCTTGATGTTTTATTTCAGCCTTCTCCCTTAAAGTGGACCAGAGCTTCGTCTCTTGCATATGACCATATAATTTATTTTGACAACGTTGCACTTCTTTTTCACAACCAATAATCTTTACTTTTTGAGAAGTAATTTGTCTATCCACAACCTGCTGGTATTTCGTTACAGCAAGTAGTTGGGCCGCACTACAAGAATCGCCCTGCATATCAACCAGTGCTTCAGCCATTCCTTCCCTGCGATTAACAAGTTTGTATAAGGTAGCCTCTTCCTGCTGTTTTACTTGAACGGAATGTCCATATGCCCATTCAGCCTGTTCTTTTTCTTTTTCCTTCACATCAAGAACACGTTGTAGATGAAAGCGGAACGATTTCACTTACATCACTCCCCCAAAATGCGCTAGTAATGCCTGTACCGTTGAATTGATCTCAGATGGTTCATGAGTTCCTTGCGCAGTAAAATCTCGAATGACATCACGATACCGAATAGCTGCATCAATATCTCGATTGCTTCCCATCTTGTAAGCACCAATGTTAATGAGATCTTCTGCTTCCTTATAGGTTGCCATATGACGTTTTAATTCCCGTGCAGCGTGCATATGCTGAGAAGTTGTAATTTCATTCATGACCCGGCTCACACTTTGCAATATATCTATGGCAGGAAAATGTCCTCTTTGCGCGATTTTACGATCTAGTACGATATGACCGTCCAGGATACCTCGCACGGCATCAGCAATCGGATCGTTCATATCATCAGAATCTACAAGCACCGTGTACAGAGCTGTGATACTCCCCTTTTCAGAAGTTCCTGATCGCTCCAATAATTTGGGCAAAAGAGCAAATACAGAAGGGGTATAACCCCGCGTTGCAGGTGGTTCACCTACCGCTAGTCCCACTTCACGTTGAGCCATGGCGAACCTAGTAACTGAATCCATCATCAACATGACATTTTTCCCACGATCTCGGAAGTATTCCGCTATGGATGTTGCAATCATTGCGCCTTTTATTCTGATCATCGCAGGCTGGTCTGATGTGGCTACTACTACAACTGATCTTTTCAGTCCCTCTTCGCCTAAATCTCTCTCGATGAAATCCCGGACCTCACGACCTCGTTCACCTATAAGAGCAATGACATTAATATCAGCTGTCGTATTGCGGGCAATCATGCTCATTAGTGTACTTTTCCCTACACCTGATCCGGCAAAAATACCAACACGCTGCCCCTTGCCGATTGTAAGCAACCCATCAATCGCTCTTACCCCCAGGCTAAGCGGTTCGTTAATACGAGGCCGTATAAGCGGGTTAGGAGGTGGATTGTTTGTTGGATAAGTAGTAAGCCCATAAGGGAGACGTTCATTGGTTAATGGCCGCCCTAACCCATCTAGGATACTACCCAATATTTCGGGTCCTACTTTTACTGATAAAGGTTGTCCGGTAGCAACAACATCACAACCTGGCCCGATGTGGGAAAGATCACCTAGTGGCATTAACAATACTCGATTGTCCCGAAAGCCAACGACCTCCGCCATGATAGGCTCATTATGATGTGGTGACTCAATCAAGCATACCTCACCCAACTTCGCTTCTGGCCCCTGTGACTCCACAGTTAGTCCGACCACTTGCATTACCTTTCCATTAATCCGATGTGGATTAACGTTTCGCAATGTAGTGAGGTATTTTGCTGTATCCAGGGTTATCACGCTAATTCACTTCCCTGTGCGATTTCAAGTAAGGTCTGTCTAATCTCATTTAGCTGCGTATCTACTTTTGCATCAACGCTTCCAAATGGCGTTCGTATGACACAACCTTCATCGGCAATGGAATAATCAGGGTAAATAATTAATTCCACCTGTCCATCAAAAAGAGAAAGCAACTCTTCTCTTTGTTCTTCAACAATAGTGTAAAATTTATGATTTACAGCAATAGTTACCTGGCCTGAAGCACGTGAGCTTCTCAGAGCCTGTTTGACAATCTCCAAAATCTTCTCTGGAGAAAGCTGTAATTCTTGTTGAATAATTTTTTTACTAATCTCTGTACTTAATTCCACGAGAAAAGGCTCTGATTCTGCAATAATCTGCTCTTTTATTTGATGAGCATGTACTAACAGTGCCTTCGCCTCTTCCACATGGTGTTCTTCTTCTTTTATTGCATCCTGGTAGCCTTCATTTTTTCCCAAGGCATACCCTTCTTCATGAGCCTTTTCATAGCTTTTTGCAGCCATCATCTCTGCTTCCTGAGATTTCTCATCCCACCAAGCAGCAATCTGCTGCTTAACCTGCTCACGCTTTTCTTCAGCATGTCTGGAAGCATCAGCTAGAATAGTCTGCGCTAACTCCTGAGCATCACGGATGATTGCTTCAGCTTCTTCATTTGCTTCCATTACAGTTTGATCTTCGCATTCTTGAAACATCTCTTCAGGTTCTATCGTCTTATGTTTTGCTACAACAGTTTTAGTAACTTCTAAAAGAAACTTATCAGATGATTGGACAAATCGGTCTGCCTTTAGAATCCTAGACAATGATATCATCTCCTCCGCCGCGGGCGATGATGATTTCACCAGCCTCCTCTAAGCGACGAATTGTAGCCACAATTCGGGATTGCGCTTCTTCAACGTCACGCAATCTGACCGGTCCCATGAATTCCATTTCTTCTTTGAAAGTATCTGCCATCCGTTTTGACATGTTGCGGAAAACTGTTTCTCTCACTTCTTCGCTTGCTACCTTCAGTGCAAGCTGTAGATCGTTGTTGTCTACATCGCGGATGACACGTTGAATGTAACGGTTGTCCAAAAGTGAAATATCTTCGAAAACAAACATGCGTTTTTTAATTTCTTCTGCTAGCTCAGGGTCTTGAATCTCTAGAGAATCAAGGATGGTGCGCTCTGTACTTCTATCAACACCATTTAAAATATTTACAATTGATTCAATACCGCCTGCTTGGGTGTAATCTTGAGTAACAGTAGCTGACAATTTTTGTTCAAGTACGTTTTCAACCTGTGAAATCACCTCTGGAGAAGTACTATCCATCAGTGCTACCCTTTTAGCTACATCTGCTTGTCTATCTTGTGAAAGAGAGGACAAGATCATCGATGCTTGCTGAGGCTCAAGATATGCCAAGACAAGGGCAATCGTTTGAGAGTGCTCATTTTGAATGAAGTTAAGGATTTGACTTGGATCTGCTTTACGGGCAAAGTCAAACGGTCTAACCTGCAAATTAGCAGTCAATCGATTTAATATATCTAACGCTTTGTCTTCACCTAATGCTTTTTCAAGAATTTCCTTCGCATAGGTAATACCACCTTGAGCAATTACCTCGTTTGCAACTGCAATCTGATGAAATTCCGACAAAATTTTACCCTTATCCTCATGATCTACACGACGTACATTTGCTATTTCCAATGTCAACTGTTCGATCTCTTCTTCACGTAAGTGCTTAAATACTTGTGCAGAGACATCGGGACCAAGTGATATGAGCAAAATTGCTGCCTTTTGTTTTCCCGTTAATTCCTTTACAGCACGAGCCACTTAACTCACTCCTTAGTCTTCTGCTAACCATGTACGAAGCAAGACGACGAACTCGTCTGGATTGCTTCTTGCTAATTTTTCAAGTTGTTTACGAACAACAACATCATCTGAATTATCTTCAATTGATAGATCAGGAATGATAAGTGATTGTGGAGGTGTGAATTCCTCTAATAACTCTTCGTCTTCTTCCTGTTGCTTGCGACGACGTATGATTGCATAGGCTGCCGCACCAACTGCAAGTAAAGCAAGTACACCAATTCCAATCATCATTGTTGGTGTAAAGAAAGGTGTTTCTTCAACAACAGCTTTACCTGAAAATGGTTTCGCAAATACAGATATACGGTTATTAATGTCTTGTTCTGACATATTCTTATTGCTTAATGTTACACGTACTACATTCCCAATGATTTGCTCGATATTATCAAGTGTAGGCTGATCCAATTGACCGCCATCTGGAGGTTCTACTCCAACGTTAATCGAAATATCTTCTATCTGATATGGGCTCTGTATTACATTTTGTGTAATTCGATTTACTTCTCGATTTACAGTGTTGGTAAGCTCTTCGTATTCACTGTTACCACCTTGGCCATCCGCTGACTGCATACTTGGAACCTGATTATCACCAGTTCCACCAATACCACCAGGCGGAGTAGCTCCTGTGCCAGAGTATGTTTTGGATAATTGTTGAGAACTTATAATAATGCCCTCATCATCTACAACAGGTTGAACCATGTTTTCGACACGGTTAACCTTGTCAAAGTTCATTTTCACCATAGTATGTACGATTACTTTGTCACGTCCCATAATAGTTGAGAGCATGTTTTGCAGGTTAAGTTGGATTTTCTTTTCAACTTCTTGGCGAATTTTTTCCTGTTGTTCAAATGAAGTTAGTGATGTACCGTCATCTTCATCTTTCATTTCTAGTAGATTAGAATTCTGATTTGAAATGGTAATATTTTCGAGTGGCAAATTCTTTACTGATCGTGACACAATATAATATAAGGACTTAATTTGTTTATCAGTAAGATCTGTACCCATTTCCGTAATTACCATTACGGATGCGGTAGCTTTTTCATTCGGATCGGAGACGAAGAGCGTATCTTCTGGCATGGTTAAAATAACTTCTGCATCTCTGACTCCTTCAACTTTTTTAAGTATATTTCTGATTTCCTGTTGCAGGGCATCCTTTTGCATAACTTCGAATTGTCGATCTGTCATACCAAACATGCTTCCTGTGAAGATATCAGAACTGATGCCTGCATCTTTTGGCAATCCCATTGCTGCTAAATCAACGACTACTTCCTGTGCAACAACTTCTGGAACCTGTATACCTGTTCCATTTCCTGTGATGCGGTAGTCAATTTTACGTGCCTCCAGCTCTTCACGGATCACGCCGACTTCTTTCTGACTTAACTGGTCATACAAGTTTACATAGACCGGGCGCGAAGCAATATACAGGTAGAGCGCCAGCGAGATTATCAGAAACAGTACGGATGCACCAAACAACATTTTTTGTTTTTTGGAGAGCTTTTCCCACATGGTTTTTACTTTGTCTCGATATAGCAATAATCTTTCGTTCATGATTCACCTCTACAAGAGCTACTAACCCTATGAAATCTTACACCTGCATCCGCATTATTTCTTGATAAGCTTCTACAGCCTTATTTCGAACTTCCATCGTCATTTGAAGCATGACCGCTGCTTTTTGGCTGGATATCATAACATTGTGAATATCTGTTATCTCACCTGCCATATACTTTTGATTCAACTGAGATGATTCCACCTGAGCTTGATCGACCTTTTCCAATGCATTCGTCATAAATTCTGAAAATGAACGAGCTACTTCAGCAGGAGAAGCGGTCTGTTCCAATTGTGTTGAAGGCGTATTCATAACAGAACCTAAACCACTAATTTCCATCTTGCGCTCCCCCTTATTTTCCGTTAATTTCAAAAGCCTTTTGCATCATAGCTTTTGTAGCATTTAGCACCGTCACGTTTGCTTCATAGGCTCTGGAAGCTGAAATTAGATCTACAAACTCACGTGTTAAATCAACATTTGGCATTAATACATAGCCTTCCTGATCGGAGTCGGGATGATCAGGGTTATACACACGTTTAAATGGTGTTGAATCTTCTTTAATCGAAGAAACTCGAACACCATTTTGTTGCTTTCCTGCTACGTTTCCTATAGCTGCTTCTAGCAATGTGTCAAAAGAATCTCCACTTCTCGGAGACAATTCCACCATTTTACGCTTGTACGGTTGCCAAGCACCATCTACATTATTTGCTCTTGTTACATTTGCATTAGCAATGTTAGATGCAATAACGTCGAGCCTGAAGCGATTTGCTGTTAAGGCAGAAGCACTACTATCAAATCCTCGGAATAGATTCATAATCTACCTAATTCCCCCCGCCATTGATAACACTCTTCATCTTTGTAAAATACCCATTAGTCATTTGAACCAGACCATTGTACCAGATGGTATTTTTGGCTTGTTGGCTCATTTCGTACTCAACGTCTACGTTGTTACCGTTATTTTGAATAGCTGTCTGATTGTTACTTACTATACGGGCATGAGGGATAGTCCCGAGTCCTGAGACAAATGGTATATGCTTTTGGTTCGTCTGGTATGCATCCAATTGACCAGTTTTTCCCTCTAGAGCTTCAAGCAGCATACCTTCAAACACGACCTGTTTACTCTTGAATTCGGGCGTATCTACATTTGCAATATTATTTGAAGTTACCTTTTGCCTTGCCATAGCTGCATCCAACGATCTTTCCATCATCTGTAACTGTTTGGTTTGAATCACTCTGCTCTCCCCTCCTTTTTTCCTAGTAATGACATATTTTCCCTAAATTCTATTTTGTTCGACAATGAATACGTTCCTATAATACCATGCGTTATTCTACTATAAAAGCCCTATCTTAATAGGTCTAGGAAAAATGTTACAAAAGTCTCAATTAGGTTAAAATCCCTGTTTCAGATAATGCTTTTTTATCATATTCATAAAATGATAATTTCTTATTAACAATGTGAATAATACAAATGAACTATGTAGATTTTGACTATTTATAGAGAAAAATGGAAAGGGAGGTCCTAAGACCTCCCTTTCCTTTCTTAAAAAGCTTTTAATACAAGCTTTATCGTTTCTTATGGAGTTTTTAATTTTTCTAACTCAGGCGTTAATTTCTCGTTTAGGACTTTAATGAAAGTACCTTTCATTCCAAGTGAACGAGATTCGATTACACCTGCACTCTCCAATTTACGAAGAGCATTTACAATTACCGAACGTGTGATTCCTACTCGATCGGCAATTTTCGACGCTACAAGTAGGCCTTCTTTCCCATCTAGCTCTTGGAAGATATGTTCTACTGCTTCCAACTCACTGTAAGACAGGGATCCAATTGCCATTTGTACGACTGCTTTACTGCGAGCTTCTTCTTCAATAGCTTCTGCACGCTCACGCAGAATTTCCATACCAACTACAGTCGCTCCAACTTCTGCCAGCAATAGGTCACCATCAACAAACTCATTGTTCACACGAGCCAAGATCAATGTACCTAGACGATCTCCGCCACCCATGATTGGCACGATGGTAGTGTAACCAGTGCGGAACACTTCTTTCATTTCACTAGGGAAAGCAGAGTGTGGGCTGTTTACATCCAGGTTTGCAGATGTTTCTTCAACTTTTAACAAACCGTTGCTATATTCTTCTGGGAAGCGGCGCTCCTCCAGCATTTTACGGATACGATCATTGTCAATCTCTTGGGCAATTGCATAGCCAAGCAATTTACCTTTTCTGCTTAGTACAAAAATATTGGCGTCGATTACATCGCTTAGTACATTCGCCATCTCATTAAAGTTAACGGCATGACCCGCTGATTTTTGTAACATACGGTTAATTCGTCTTGTTTTTGCTAATAAATCCATTTTTAGTTTCCTCCTGACATCTTCTCACAAATCGATCATCAATCTCTTATTTTTTTCTTTTTATAAAATGTATTGACTTAAGTCACGATTCTGTACAATACTATTTAACTTCTCATGCACGTATTGGGGAGTGATTTGTATCACACCTAAGTGAATATCTGGTGCTTCAAACGATAATTCCTCAAGCAACTTCTCCAAAATGGTATGCAATCTGCGCGCTCCAATATTATCTGTTGATTGATTCACCTCTGCTGCCAATCGTGCTATCTCATATATAGCTTCTTCACTAAACTCGATTTTAATTCCTTCCGTTTCCAAAAGTGCAATGTATTGTGTTAACAACGCATTTTTAGGTTCAGTTAGAATCCGTACAAAATCCTGGATTTGTAAATTGGTTAACTCCACACGAATTGGGAATCTACCTTGCAATTCCGGTATCAGATCAGATGGTTTCGCTACATGAAAAGCACCTGCTGCAATAAACAACATGTAATCTGTTTTTACAGGTCCATATTTCGTCATAATTGTAGAACCTTCCACAATTGGCAAAATATCCCTTTGAACACCTTCTCGGGATACATCTGGTCCTCTACTATCTTTGCCCGCAATTTTATCGATTTCATCAATAAATACGATACCAAATTGCTCAGCACGCATGATTGACTCTTGAATCACTTCATCCATATCAACCAATTTCTGTGCTTCTTGTTGAGTCAGGATCTTTCGTGCTTCCTTAACGGTAAGCTTGCGGTTCTTTGTACGCTTTGGCATCAAGCTTCCAAGCATATCCTGCATCTGGTTGCCCATAGACTCTGCTCCAGGTATTTGAAGCATATCAAACATAGTAGGCGATTGATCTTCAACCTCTATCTCTATAATTTGCTCTTCGAGTTGTCCTGATGCAAGTTGCCACGAAACTTGTCTGCGTTGTTGTTCCAGAGATTGATCTTCCGGTTCTGGTTGTGGTGTCTGTTGTTGATTGGAAAATAGCATCTCAAAAGGATTCTTGTAGTTATTCTGCGCTTTCTTCGATGGAACGAGCAGCTGAACGATAGCCTCTTCAGCATTTTTTTCAGCTTTTTCTTTAACTGCTTCTGTCTTCTCGTTTTTAACGATGCGAATGGAAGATTCGACCAAATCTCGAATCATGGACTCAACGTCACGTCCTACATAGCCAACCTCCGTATATTTCGTAGCTTCAACTTTTATAAACGGCGCTTTGGTTAGCTTAGCAATTCGTCTGGCGATTTCCGTTTTACCGACACCAGTTGGACCAATCATCAGGATGTTTTTTGGAATGACGTCATCCTTCATGCCTTCCGGCAATTTGCTTCGTCTATATCTATTGCGGAGTGCTACAGCAATTGCACGTTTAGCTTGCTGTTGCCCTACAATGTATTTATCCAATTTTTCTACTATCATGCGGGGGGTTAATTGCTCCCAGTTATTCAAGGACATCTCTCCCTTACACTTCCATTTTCATGTTTTCAATTACCAAATTAGTGTTGGTAAACACGCAAATTTCTGCGGCTGTCAAAAGACTTGCTTCTGCAATTTGCCGCGCAGTAAGATGTGGGGCATTGTTCTTGAGCGCCCGCCCTGCTGCTAGTGCAAAACTCCCGCCAGATCCAATAGCAAGTATTCCATCATCCGGTTCAATGATTTCTCCATTACCTGAGATGAGCAATAGATGTTTTTTATTACATACAAGCATCATCGCTTCCAATCTTCGTAAAACCTTATCAGAACGCCAATCTTTTGCTAATTCAACTGCGGCTCTCTGCAAGTTACCATGGTACTCTTCCAGCTTGCCTTCAAATAGCTCAAACAGTGTGATGGCATCTGCTACCGATCCGGCAAATCCAGCCATGACCTCGCCACGGTACAACCTTCTTACCTTTTTTGCACCATTTTTCATCACCATGCTATTTCCAAATGTAACCTGCCCGTCTCCCGCAATAGCTGCTTCTCCATTGTGTTGGATAGCAAAAATCGTAGTCGCATGGAATTGTTCCAAAAGTCGTTCACCTCCTGTGAAAATTTGCACGCGGATGTGCCTCATCATAAACATCACGTAACTTTTCTTTCGTAATGTGTGTGTATATCTGCGTTGTGGAGATGTTAACATGACCAAGAAGCTCCTGTACTGTTCGTAAATCTGCCCCACCATTCAATAAATGTGTAGCAAATGTATGCCGAAAAGTATGGGGTGATATCCCCAGATGAAGCGCAGCTTTTGGCAAATATTTATCCACAATTCGGCGCACGCTTCGATCGGATAACGGGTAACCTCGATAGTTGAGCAGAAGCATCTCGGTCTCTTCACGTCCTGCCAACAATCTTGATCGACCTTCATTCAAATAGCGTTTAACAGCAGCAACTGCATATGATCCAAGTGGAACATAACGCTCTTTGGAACCTTTACCAAATACCAATGCGACTCCGTTTTCAAGATCCACTGCGCTTATACTCAGTGTTACCAATTCTGAAACGCGCATTCCGCTGGCATATAGTAATTCCAAAATGCATTTGTCTCGAAGACCCAATGGTGTTTCCAAATCAACAACATGTAGCAATGCCTCCATTTCATGTGGATACATGAAAGTCGGAAGTTTTTTTTCCACTTTCGGAGTCGTGACCATTTGAAAAGGATTTTGTTCCGTATAGGACTCTCTCATCAAAAAACGGTAAAAACTCCTCAAACTGGATAATTTCCTGCCCATACTGCGACGTGATAACCCCTTCTTGGTCAGATATGCCAAAAAAGAACGACCTTGTAAATAAGAAACAGCAGCAAATTCTGTGATTTGTTGCTGTTCCATAAATACGACAAATTCATTGATATCTGCTACGTATTGCTTCAGCGTGTAAGGAGAGGCGTTCTTTTCTACCTTCAGGTAATGGACGAACGATGTGATCCATTTGGATAGTTGAACAGAATTGTCCATCTGAGACGTACTCCTCCCAAATCACCTATATAGTAACATAGGGCAATAAAAGGGTTCAACTTCATTTGTGACTATTATGTGTAAAATTCTGAATACTATCCAATGCTCGTTCAGCTAAGTGTTCGTTTTTTTCTTTTTTATTCCGTATTTTTTTATCCAAGTTCGGCAGCAGACCAAAATTGGCATTCATAGGTTGAAAATGCTTCGCACTGGTTGTGGTTATATAATGTGCCATACTTCCCATAACTGTCTCTTGAGGAAGGACAAGTAATTCTTCACCTTTCGCTAGACGAGCAGCATTAAGACCTGCTAGTAAGCCAGAAGCCGCTGATTCTACATAACCTTCTACACCTGTCATTTGCCCAGCAAAGAAAAGGGTATCACGGTCACGATACTGATAGGTTGGGCTCAATAATCTAGGAGAATTAATAAACGTATTGCGATGCATGACACCGTAACGAACAATCTCACAGTTCTCCAAACCTGGAATCAACTGAAACACTCTTTTTTGTTCTGGCCATTTTAAATGTGTCTGGAATCCAACGATATTATATAAAGTGGCTGCACTGTTATCCTGACGAAGCTGAATGACCGCATGTGGTTGTTCACCCGTGCGAGGATCAGTTAACCCAACTGGTTTTAATGGTCCATATAGCATTGTCTGTTTTCCGCGTGACGCCATAACCTCTATCGGCATGCAGCCTTCAAAAAATACTTCCTTCTCGAATTCCTTCACGGGAACAGTCTCAGCAGTTGTGAGTGCATCATAAAAACGTGTGAACTCTTCCTCATTCATTGGGCAGTTCAAATAAGCAGCTTCTCCCTTATCATAGCGGGATGCTACAAATACTTTTTCCATGTCAATCGATTCTTTTTCGATGATTGGTGCAGCTGCATCATAAAAATATAGATATTCTTCTCCCGTAAGTTCTTTCAATTTCGCTGAAAGATCTGGGGAAGTTAAAGGACCTGTAGCGATTACGACAATTCCATCCGGGATCTCGGTAATCTCATCGTTAACAATTTCAATTAACGGATGATTACGAACAGCACTCGTTACATGATCAGCAAATTCATGACGGTCAACTGCTAGTGCACCACCTGCAGGAACCTGGCATGCGTCTGCGCCTTTCATGATAATGGAATTAAACCGTCGCATTTCTTCTTTTAAAACCCCAACTGCATTTGTCAGCGAATTGGCACGCAATGAGTTACTGCATACTAGTTCAGCGAATTTATCAGTATGATGGGCAGGGGTCTGTTTTACAGGTCTCATTTCATACAATTTGACAGCTACACCTGAATTGGCGATTTGCCAGGCAGCTTCACTGCCAGCAAGCCCTGCTCCTACCACTGTAACGAATGGTTGTGTCATGGTGAACTCCTCACTATTTTTACGGAATAAAGAGGAGAAGGGAAGGACCCGAGAATCAGGTATCGCCTTCTTCCTCATAATCACAATTGCTACATACGATATTAACACCTTGTTTTTTACGTTTTTTCTCCACTAACATATGTGAACACTTAGGACAAGGTCTGGCAATTGGCTTATCCCACGATAAGAATTCACATGTTGGATAATTGGTGCATCCGTAAAAAATTCGGTTTTTCTTACTCTTACGTTCTACAATTTGTCCTTCCTTACATAGCGGACATTCTACTCCAATATGTTTCACAATCGGCTTGGTGACACGACATTCTGGGAATCCGGAACAAGCAAGGAATTTGCCGAATCGACCCAGTTTGTAAACGAGTGGTTTTCCACACTCTTCACAGAGTTCATCAGAGTATTCAGGTTTCAACTCTACTTCCTTCATTTCTTCTTCGGCAACTTTTACTCTTTCAGCAAAACCGCCATAGAAGGAGTCCAGGATATTAACCCAGTCAGCAATTCCATCTTCTACCTTATCCAAATTGCCTTCCATTCCAGATGTAAATTCTACATCCAAAATCTCCGGGAAGAATTCCTCGACTAACGAAATTACGATTTCACCCAATTCTGTAGGTACAAATCGTTTTTCTTCCAAAGCTACATACCCGCGTTTTTGAATCGTCTCAAGAGTTGGAGAGTATGTAGATGGACGTCCAATCCCATTTTCCTCCAGCGTCTTTAGCATTCTAGCCTCTGTATAACGAGGCGGTGGTTGTGTGAAGTGTTGCTTTGGTTCCATCGACTCTTCCGTCAGTACTTGACCTTCTTCTAACGGTGGTAATAGTTTATCGTCGTCATTCTTGTTCTCATCGTTACCTTCCACATACACTTTCATAAAGCCAGGGAATTTCACTTTTGAACCACTGGCACGGAAGGCCACTCCATTATTATCAATATCTACGCTCATTGTATCCAGTATGGCAGATGCCATTTGGCTAGCAAGGAATCGCTCCCAAATCAGGCGATAAAGGCGTAGTTGATCTCTGCTCAGGTTATCTTTCAACGAATCAGGAGTGCGCAAGATAGATGTTGGGCGAATGGCTTCGTGAGCATCTTGTGTGTTCTCTTTTTTGACAGGAACTCTTTCTTCCTTCATTAGAAATGCATCACCGAATTGCTCATTGATATAATCTTTCGTTTCTAACTGAGCTGTTTGAGAGACACGTGTAGAATCTGTACGCATGTAAGTAATCAAACCTACAGTACCTTCTTTTTTACCTAGATCGATACCCTCATAAAGCTGCTGAGCGATCATCATCGTTTTTGAAGTACGGAAGTTGAGCTTTCTTGCAGCTTCCTGTTGCATGGAGCTAGTAATAAAAGCAGGGGCAGGGTTTCTTTTCCGTTCCCGCTTTTGCACCTTTGCTACTCGGTATTCGTCTTTCTTGATTTTTCGCAAAATCTTTTGCACTTCTTCTTCTGAGTTTATTTCCACTTTCTCGTTATTAATACCATAAAAACGAGCTTCCAGTGGTTTTTTTCCTGAGAGAAGTGTTGTTGTGATCGACCAATACTCTTCCGGGATAAATGCAGAAATTTCTTTTTCCCGATCGATAATCAATTTTACCGTAACGGATTGTACGCGACCAGCAGAAAGCCCCTTACGTACTTTCTTCCAAAGGATTGGACTGATATTATAGCCTACAAGTCGATCCAAAATCCTTCTAGCCTGTTGTGCATGTACTAAATCCATATTAATATGCCTCGGGTGCTTAAAAGCATCCTTGATGGCATCTTTCGTTATCTCATTAAAAACGACACGAATCGGTTTAGATAGATCTAGATTTAAATATTGTGCTAAGTGCCACGCAATTGCTTCCCCTTCGCGATCCGGGTCAGCTGCGAGGTACACAATTTTAGCTTTTTTTGCTGCATCTTTTAATCCTTTTAAAATGTCACCTTTACCACGAATGGTTATGTATTTAGGTTCAAAATGGTCCTCAACATTTACTCCCATTTGACTCTTTGGGAGATCACGAACATGGCCCATCGAAGCTTTCACGGTATATTTGCTGCCTAAATATTTTCCTATCGTCTTTGCTTTCGTCGGGGACTCGACGATAACAAGAGTGTCAGCCATTCTATTCCTCCCCCCAACAATCTGAATCTCCCCTATTATTCAATATGCAATTTCATTTGTCAAACTGCTATTTATTTCCACTTACACTTTGCTTTCGTTCATATAAGTTCCCTGGCAGGGTCACAATTATATCTTTTCCCATCAATTGAAGCAATAGTATAGGCAGTTCCTTTTTCCATTTTTCAGGCATTAGTCGATATAATTCATCAAAGTGCATGGATTCATCACTGAACAGATCAAAGAGACATTTCTCTTCCAATGAGAGAGTAACAGCATGTCCCTCTTCACTTTTTTTCAGTACACTTCGCATATAGACGGGAAGTTCCTCCAGAATATCTTCTATCGAAACTACTAGTTTTGCCCCTTCTTTAATCAGGTTATTCGTACCTTCGCTTTTTATGGAAAAAATCGAACCTGGAACAGCAAATACGTCTCTGCCTTGCTCTAAAGCAAACTGTGCTGTGATTAATGATCCACTTTTTATTGCGGCTTCAATCACGAGAGTCGCCCAACTTAATCCACTGATAATGCGGTTTCGTTCAGGAAAAAAACCAGGACGTGGTAAAGTGGATGGTACATATTCCGAAAGCAGAAGTCCATTTTCTTGGATATGGCTATATAATAACCTATTTTCAGCTGGATAAATCTGATCAAGCCCCGATCCAAACACTCCAATTGTACTTCCTTCTGTTTTTAAAGCTGCACGGTGAGCTTCTGTATCAATTCCTTTGGCAAATCCAGAAACGATCGTCATCCCCATGCTTGCCAATTTTCCAGTAAGTACCTGACAGGCATTTTTTCCATAGGTCGATGGAATTCGCGATCCTACGACACTTATCGAGGGATTTTGCAAACACGATAAGTTTCCCTTGTAGAATAGAAGTAACGGCGGATCAGGTATCTCACGCAAATAGGAAGGATACACGTCATCCCAAAGCGTAAAAAAACTGACCCCCCGCTCCTCTGCCTCTTGCTTATCGTTCCACACCTGCTCTTCATCTATTGGAATCACTCTGCTTTTTTTCTCTGTTGCCCATTCAATTCTCCCATGCTTAAATGGCGTCTCAAAACTTCCAAATTGCTCGTATATCTTCCAGATACTTTTACGACCTATTCCCGGGATTTTTACTAATGAGTACAAATAATCTCTTTCTTGTAAGCGCTTACCCATTTTTCTCTTCACTCCTTCCACCTTGTTTCTTCATTATAAAAAGAGACAGATGGGAGGCACAAAAAATACTAGCCAACCCGTGAGCATGATTTCTCTCCTCTGTTCGAAGAAAGAAAGATTCCCACCTGTTGGCTAGCTAAGAGAGTAAGGCTTTACTATTTCGAGAGTACGCTTTCTAGCATACCTTTTTCTTTTAGCAATTCTACTAACGTTTCTCCAATAACTGCTGGGGTTTTTGCTACGCGAACACCACACTCTTCCAGTTTGGCAATCTTTTCAGCAGCTGTACCCTTTCCGCCTGAGATGATTGCACCAGCATGTCCCATACGTTTTCCTGGAGGTGCTGTTTGACCACCAATGAATCCTACTACAGGTTTTTTCATGTTCGCTTTGATCCACTCAGCCGCTTCTTCTTCTGCTGTACCACCGATTTCCCCGATCATAATTACTGCTTCTGTATTAGGATCTTCGTTGAACAATTGAAGAACTTCGATAAAGTTCGTACCGTTAACAGGGTCTCCACCAATACCTACAGCAGTAGATTGACCGATGCCACGAGTAGAAGTTTGGTGTACTGCTTCATATGTCAGGGTACCAGAGCGGGATACGATACCCACTTTTCCTGGTAAATGAATGTAGCCAGGCATAATACCTATTTTGCATTCACCTGGAGTGATAACGCCTGGGCAGTTAGGACCGATCAGACGAGTCTTTTTACCTTCCATGTAGCGCTTCACTTTTACCATGTCTAGAACCGGGATACCTTCTGTGATACAAATAACCAAATCCAGTCCTGCATCTACTGCCTCCATAATAGAATCAGCAGCAAAAGCTGGTGGTACATATACAACAGAAACGTTAGCACCTGTTTTTTCTACAGCTTCTACAACTGTATTGAAAATAGGGATGCCGTCTACTTCTGTGCCACCCTTACCTGGTGTAACACCGCCTACCATGTTCGTACCATATTCTACAGCGCCGCGGGTATGGAATAAACCTGTCGCGCCTGTAATCCCTTGCGTAATGACCTTCGTATTTTTATTAATCAAAATACTCATCGCGTATAATTCCCACCTTTTTGTCGTCTTCTTGCTTCTCTCTAACGAATCTACTATTTTACGAGAGCAACGATCTTTTCAGCGCCATCCGCCATTGAATCTGCTGCTACGATATCAAGACCTGATTCTTTTAGAATTTTCTTACCCAGATCAACGTTTGTACCCTCAAGGCGTACAACTAGTGGTTTGTCCAACTTAACTTGTTTAGCAGCCGCAACTACACCGCTGGCAATGATATCACACTTCATGATTCCACCAAAGATATTGATAAAGATTCCTTTAACCTTTTCATCAGACAGGATAATCTTGAATGCTTCAGTTACTTTCTCCTCAGTAGCTCCGCCCCCTACATCTAGGAAGTTGGCAGGATCTCCACCGTAGAATTTGATAATGTCCATTGTTGCCATGGCTAGACCTGCTCCGTTAACCATGCATCCGATGTTACCATCAAGAGCGATGTAGGAAAGATCAAATTTGGAAGCTTCGATCTCTTTTTCATCCTCTTCATCCAAGTCACGCAATTCTAAAATATCTTTATGACGATATAGCGCATTGCTGTCGAAGTTCAACTTCGCATCAAGAGCCATTACTTCACCATCACCTGTTACAACAAGAGGGTTGATCTCAGCGATTGAGCAATCCTTGTCCACAAATGCTTGGTACAAGCTCATCATGAATTTGGCAGCTTTGTTTACCAATTCATTAGGGATTTTGATAGAATACGCCAAACGACGTGCTTGGAAAGGAGTTAATCCTACCAATGGATCTACTACTTCTTTGAAGATTTTTTCTGGAGTCTTTTCAGCTACTTCCTCAATGTCCATTCCGCCTTCTTCAGAACCCATCAAAACGACGCGATCCGTAGCGCGGTCTACAACAACACCAATGTAGTATTCCTTTTTGATGTCGCAGCCTTGTTCAATAAGTAAGCGTTTTACTTCTTTTCCTTCTGGACCAGTCTGATGAGTAACAAGTACTTTACCCAGGATATCAGTTGCGTATGTACGCACTTCGTCCATGTTTTTCGCTACTTTAACCCCACCAGCTTTACCACGTCCACCTGCATGGATTTGAGCTTTAACAACAACTACTTTTGTTCCTAGCTCTTCTGCTGCTTTAACAGCCTCTTCTACAGTAAAAGCAACGCGGCCTTCCGGTACCTTTACCCCGTATTTCTTTAGTATCTCTTTCCCTTGATACTCATGAATGTTCATTCTGCAACCTCCTATGGCAGTTTGAATCAATAATAACGAGCAAAAGATTAATGATAGCCAGCCCAAAAACCAGCCCACAAGAAGGGTCTGGCATTGTTTTGAAAACCGTCACAATCTTGTGACGTATTCATTTTACGACAACATTCTGCAATTGTCACTTAAATGATATGCTCTCATTTATATACTAAGTATTTTTTTGTTAGAAAAAACTGAACCAAAACATCAGGAAGCTAATAAGAAAGCATATTTTCACTATTTTGATCTTATGAAAATAACAACACTTCCAATTTTTCCTGTAGCTTTACATGTCGAAAAATCTGTCCATTCCACTCAAAATAGTCCTTCCAAACTTTCACTTCGTGTACATTTTCTTGTTCTATAATAAGTAACCGCAGGTAAGAAGGTCCCTGTTCTGTTACTTCAGTTTGAGAATATGAACCTTGTAGCAATCGAACAACCTGATGCATAGAACTTTTGTCTTTTTGGTTGTCCGCCTTCAATATACTATCCTTTTCTTCTGACTTATTTACAACCTGAACAACTTTTAATTCATCTGCTTCATATAAGGCTTGCCACTTGTTACTATCCATTTTAACAGGCAACAAGTCTTCAATAAACGGATATAATTCATCAGAAGCTTGATAATATAATGTCTCTTTTCCTAATATGCACTTAAGCAACCCAGGATTAAGAACCTGAAACTGTATCTGCCCATCTCTATGCCTGAAGCTGATCTGATAAGAAGGATATAATGGATACAACCCTCGGAATTCATCATTCGTATATGTAATCTGAGATAGTGTATCCCATGCTTCATCCAGTTTATTTCCTTGTAAATTAGCGAAGGGACGTCCAGGTAAATCGTTTGCTTTCATTTCTAAAGACATAGGTGGATTATCCGGAAGTAATGCATTCCCTAATTGCACCTTAGTCTGTTGATAAAACTCCTCTGCATCGCTTCCTCTAAACGTTTGATTCGCATATGTAAAGCCAGTTGGCCCCACTTCCATAACCACTGGGGCTTCCTGTGGAACGTAGGCGATTAATCGATAAAATATCTCTTCCTCAGATAATTTTTCCGGCGTTGGGGATAGCTTTCTATAGTTTCCTTCCAATACAAGCTGATGAAAGCGCATCGGATCAATTTGAATTTCTTGTCCACTGGTAGTTAATATGGAAACTCTATCAACATACTGGAGCCTATCTGTCATATTCATCTCTTGTTTAATACTTTGTTCCTCAAGTGGTGCTTGGCAACCTGTTGCGGCGAAACAGGTCCACATAACTGATACAAAGTAAACATGCCATTTTTTCATCATGTGCATGCTCCCCTTTCGTTTCTGATCCCTTTTATGTACCGTTACAGTAATCCGAGTCGTCGACTTATATCGCTACCTAATCTGCGTTGTACATAAATCTCACCAATCTGATGCGGATCTTTTACAATGAAGGAGCGATTATTGGTACGGATTGATACATATTTTTCACCGCTTTTATCTTTACCACAGATTAATTCATTTCCTACTTCTACAAAAATAACAACAACATACTTGTCTCCAACCTGTTTTAACGTAATTTTTGGGAACGGATTCAATATTGGAGTTGTTTTATCATGTATGTATTGTGTAATCGCCAATAAGTATTTGTCCTGGTCTCCGTAATGTTCTAGCTCCTCGTTCACTCCAATAATGCTACAATCATCACTGATTCCTAGAAACAAATTGCCATTGTTACTATTTGCAAAAGCAACGATTGACTTAATGATGGTATGCTTTGAGTGCAAAAAATCTCGCTTGAATTCAATCATGTCGTTTTCACCAATTTTGATAGCAAGAAGTGGATCATCTATTCTGCCAAGATGCCTAAATCTACTCAATGCTCCTAATCGATACACATAATCTTCAAACAAATCAGCAGGTAATGAAATATCTTCAATTACAGCATCCATTTTCTGCCACAATTTATAAGTTTGCGGGGAAAAACACATGTCAAACATAACGGAAATTCCTAGCGATTTGATATTCATTCCCACTGCAACTGTACTTGTTTCAAGAGTGTCACCCACATCCAGCTTTACAGGAACATGTTTCCCTCCTGATGATACTTGTAACACGTCTTTTTCCACTAGAAACAAAAAGTAAGTAGCTGGCAAAATGACGTCCCGTTTCATTAAAACCAGATGTTGATTGGGAATCATTTGATGATAAAGAGTAAAGAAAACCAAATCATCCTTACATTGATGTACCTCTGCTACAAACGTACAATAGGTATTCATATTCTCACCTTTGCCAACATATTTTTACTGAGATATTTGTTTGCCCATTCATACTGTCATTATTTCATATATACTTTAATATATTTCTTACTTGTTTATTCCCATTATACAGTTATTCTTACGCATATTTTTTTCCTATCATACAAAACAGTGAGCAATTTTCCTAGTGGAATTTATGTTCTTGCAAAAAAAAGAGCAACTCCTCGTAAGAAGTCACTCGTTTTGATATGATCTACTATTTAACGTGAAGAAGATGGAATACCAGCTTTACCTAATTCTACTTGCGTGTCAAGAACTTCTGTTTCAGGAACTAACACTTGATGTTCCTGTAATTCATACTTTACATCTTTCTTTTGAAGAAACTCTTCTACTTCTGCAATTTGTGTTGCATTCAAGTCATTTAGGAATAAGGGAGCCATCGGACCTTGAGCAGTAAAAGGCAATTGTCCTTCCTTCATGTAGAAGAAGAAAAATGCTGCAATCCCAATTAATACGATTGCACCTGCCATTGCAATCCTTTTTTGTGTCGCTGTCATCTGTTTTTCTCCTTTCCTGTTTCAAAATAAGTTTTATCTTATACAGTAGCCCATGCTATCATTTTTACTTTTAAGGGTCAAACTTCTATAGCAAGTAGTTATTACCAAACAATCGATTTTCTTACAATTTTAAACTTATTTCATACATAACCATATCTGAAATGAATGAATCAAATTAGCGTAAACAACAAGGAAGGAACCGCTCTGGCAAGGCGGTTCCTTCCTTGTTGTTTTCCAAATAATTATTGACCAATTGCTACACAAAGACCGTTAGTGGTTGTGAGATAGATTGTTCCATTAAATCCAATTACTAGTGTATAAATAAAAGTTATGTTTCAAGTTATACTCCCAGAGTTTTTCTCCACGCTGATCAAATGCATGTAATACACCATTAGAGGAAACCGTACTTATTTACAAATTATCCTTGATACTTGATGGAAACAAGACGGTCATGACCGTTTTGTTGGACCGCAAGCGGTCACATCCAATTTAATGAAAAACGTCGAGACGTTTTTCACAGAAAAAGGAGCCAACCATTGGCCCCTTTACATGATTATTTTTCTTTGTTTGCTGCTTCAATCTCTTCTATCAGTAGTGAAAGCTCGGTCCAACGTTCCAATCCCTGATCTAATTGAAGCGTTATCGCCTGTTCAATCTCAAACAATTCTTGGACACGTTCAAAATTACTACCTGCTTGGACAATGGCTGTTTTTATTTCTTCCAGCTGTTGTTCCCACGCAGCGATTTTGTCTTCCAGCTCATCCCAATCTCGTTGGTCTTTATAAGATAACTTTTTGGTTCGCTTGTTACCACGATTATCCTGAGAACTTGCTTGCTCTTTCTTTCGCTCTTCTTCTCTTGCTTTCTCTGCTCGTTGTTCTGCTTGTTTTTCCAATTTGCGATCATCCAGATAATCTGTGTAATTGCCCATGTAGTGTCTGATCTTGCCTCCACCTTCAAAAGCAAATAGATGCTCAACTGTACGATCTAGGAAATATCGATCATGGGATACGGTAATAACAGCACCAGGGAAGCTTTCTAGATAGTCTTCAAGAATGCTAAGAGTCTGAATATCCAGATCATTAGTTGGCTCATCCAAAAATAGAACGTTTGGTTCGCCCATCAAGGTACGAAGCAGGTATAGTCTGCGTCGTTCACCACCAGAGAGCTTGGAAATAAATGTCCATTGCTGGTCAGGTGTAAACAAGAATCTTTCTAGCATCTGCGAGGCAGATAAGGTAAAGCCATCAACTGTTTTTATCTGCTCTGCCACCTCTTTAATGTATTCGATTACGCGTATATTCTCGTTCATTTCTACATGTTCCTGTGTATAAAAAGCAACCTTAACTGTTTCTCCTGTCGCAATCAGCCCTTCATCTGGTTGCAATCTGCCCGCCAACATATTAAGTAGTGTGGATTTCCCGCTACCGTTTGGACCAATAATTCCTATGCGATCAGAAGGTACAACAATATATGTGAAATCGTTAATTAATTGGCGTTCTCCAAAAGATTTACTGACGTGTTCCATTTCAATTACCTTTTTGCCCAAACGACTTGCACCAAGAGCGATATCCAATTTATCTGCGTCTCTTACTACTTTTTTATCTCTCAGCTCTTCCGCTCGTTGTACACGTGCTTTTTGTTTTGTCGTTCGTGCTTTGGCTCCACGTCTTAACCACGCCAACTCTCTTCGCAGAAGGTTTTGACGCTTATCCTCTTGTGCTGCTTCATTCTCTTCACGCGCAGCTTTTTTTTCTAAAAATGACGCATAATTCCCTTCATAGCTGTAAAGGTTTCCTTTATCCAGTTCAAAAATCCGGTTTGTAACCCGATCAAGAAAATATCGATCATGCGTTACTAACAAAAGCGCGCCTTTCCAAGAAGTTAGAAACCCTTCCAGCCATTCCACTGTTTCATTATCAATATGGTTAGTAGGCTCATCTAGAATAAGTAGATCAGCAGGTTGAATTAGTGCTCGCGCCATTGCTACTCGTTTGCGCTGTCCACCAGATAGCTCTCCTACTTTTTGAGAGAATTGCGTTATACCCAGCTTAGTCAAAATCTGCTTAGCCATTGTACTTGCATCCCACGCATCAGTCGCATCCATCTGTTGCTGCGCTTTTATCAAGTTGTTCTGTTTCGCTGTATTTTCAGGTTCAAGCTGAAGCTCATCTAACGCCACTTCATAATTTCTCATGGCTTGCATTAAGGGACTGTCACCATAAAACACCTGTTCCAACACGCTTGATTCACTGTCAAACTGTGGGTTCTGTGGTAAGTACTCAACCTTGAAATGGTTGGAGGTAATGATTTCTCCCTTATCAGCATGTTCAATTCCTGCTAATATTTGGAGTAATGTTGATTTCCCTGTGCCATTAACACCAATTAAGCCGATACGCTGTTGCTCCGTAATATAAAAGGAAATGTTATCAAAAAGCACTTTTTCTCCGTAACTTTTGCTTATTTGTTCAGCTGTTACTATATTCAATCGAATCATCCTTATCGTTGTTTTTCGCCTTTTTACATGAGGTGAATGGAAGATTTTTTCCTTTTCGGGTTTATTCATATTGTACAGGAAGTAAGGGAAGGAATGAACCTCTCATCACTAAAGTGACGAAATTCCTAAGTACGGAAACCTAACGGTTTCTAATTGATTAGGCTATCCCCGTAGTCCCTACGGTTAGAAGTCTTATAGCTTCGTCTCTAAGGTTTTGTCCTGCGTTAATATCTCTGTCGTGATGTGTGCCACAAGAAGGGCAGTCCCACTCACGAAGGTTTAGATTCTTAACGTCTTTGTTTTTATAGCCACAGCCTGAACACATCTGAGAACTTGCAAAGGTTTTAGACACAGCTTCTTTGCCATACCATTTTGCTTTATATTCAAGCATCGTTCTAAATTGTGACCAAGAAACTTCGCTAATTGCTTTGGATAGCTTGTGATTCTTTAACATATTTGACACTTGCTTGGATACGAGCTACTTTGATTCGTTGCTTATTCCAGTTAGAACTACCACGATTACGTCTGGAAAGAATGCGTTGTTCCATTGCTAAATTTTTCCACCGCGCGAAAAAACTTCGGATTGTGTTGTGTCAAAAAGCGATTAAATACAAACCGAGAACAGCCAATTGTTTTAGCTATTAAGATTTCCTGTTCCTTATTAGGATAGATACGAAGCTTATATGCTTTATTCACAATCACTGTTCTCACCTCACTTTTTGTTTTTGGATGTATTCTCGTATTTGTGCTCCTGTATGATCACTAACCGTTGCCACAAAATAAGAAGGATTCCATAGATGACCTGAATACAGAATAACATATGTCGGACAATTGACGTATTTGAAGATACGCCTTGTCCGAAGCCGATTCATCTCGTGATTGAAATCACGAGATGAATCGGCTGGCTCATAAAACCTTATATGAAAAACCAGCCAGGATCGACGGGTAAACATCGTTCTCATTTTTTAGGAATATAATGCTTTTTGCACGACCTCTTCATCCTGTATGTATTTCCATACCTGTTCCCTTGGCAAATCAAATCTGTGTGTATACTCTACCTTCACGAATGAATCCCTCCCCTGCTGATTTTGTGCTCATCTTATTTAACTGAATATCCGAAATATATATGCTAGCTTTTTTACCTAAACTGTAAATCGGTGGAACAATGAAGATAGAGGCGTTTTGTTAGACCCACTCTTCCGCAGAATCTTAAAAAAGTTTCTTTCTTATTTTTCATTATTGAAAGATAGATTTCAGTTTTGAAAAATATTTGATTTGCCTATGACAATAAAGAATTTTTGCGAGGAGGGTTTGTCTTTTACTATGGTATTGATATAGAGCTTGCAGAGGAATGTTGAATAAGGAGGAACTACTTTATGTATGCGAAACTATATGCCGCTACGGTACACGGAATAGATGGATTACTAGTAACAGTAGAGGTTGATATATCGAATGGATTACCTCACTTTGAGCTTGTCGGATTAGGTGGAAGTGCGGTGAAAGAAGCGCGTGACAGAGTCCGATCTGCCTTGCGAAATGCTGGTTATGAATATCCACTAAAACGTATCACCGTCAACTTAGCCCCTGCTGATGTAAGAAAGGATGGATCTGCCTTTGATCTTGCCATCGCGTTAGGTGTGTTGATCGCTTCAGAACAAATGAAGACGCCAGCAACCCCCACACTGATTTTAGGAGAGTTAGCCTTAGATGGTAGTTTACGTCCTGTTCCTGGTGTATTACCAATGGCTCTAAGCGCTCATGAGCATGGCTTTGACCAGATTCTCCTGCCTGAGAAAAACCAAGAGGAAGCTGCTTTGGCAGGACTAACCGTTTTGTCAGCCAACCACTTAAAAATGGCAGTAAAACGATGGTCCGGGGAAAATAATGATACACATACACAAGTAGAACTAATAGAAACTGCATCCGATGAGCAAATGTCTGATCCACAGCACCAGGAAGTACGATTCTCTACTTTCCCTTCCAAAAAGAAGAGGACCTTTGAGAATGCTGTTCAAACCCCTGACTTTTGTGATGTAATTGGTCAACATTTCGTTAAACGAGGACTTGAAGTGGCTGCTGCCGGTATGCATAATGTCATACTCATTGGTCCACCTGGTTCTGGCAAAACAATGCTGGCTACATGCTTACCTTCAATCATGCCGGAATTAAATATCGAAGAATCCTTTGCAGTGACCAAGATTTATAGTATTGCAGGCCAATTACGTTCTCACGGGGGATTAATTCGTACTCGGCCGTTGCGCTCACCTCATCATACGATTTCTCAAAGTGCACTTGCTGGTGGTGGAAACCAAATCCCTCGTCCCGGTGAGTGCAGCCTGGCACATTCTGGAATTCTGTTTCTCGACGAGATGCCTGAATTTTCCCGTGCAGCTCTGGAAGTCCTTAGACAGCCGTTAGAATCAGGTGAAATCATTATAGGCCGTTCAAAACAAACATACACCTATCCCGCACGCTTTCTGTTGCTTGGCTCGATGAATCCTTGTCCATGTGGTTACTACGGTTCTAAAGGCCAGCAGGAGTGTACCTGTACTCCCCAACAGATTCAGCGGTATCGCAGTAGATTGTCTGGGCCCTTGCTCGATCGTATTGATATACATTTAGAAGTACCTCGTATTTCCATTGAAGAAATATCTAGCAGAAGAATCAGCGAGAGTTCCGTTGATATTCGCAAGCGTGTGGAGAAGGCACGACTGATTCAACTAGAGCGCTATCCTCATCGAAAAAATTTTTCATTTAATAGTACAATGTCTGGAAATGAACTCCGAGCTTTTGGTGTATTGGAGAAAGAGGGGAGACAATTAATGGAACTAGCATTTAAAAATTTAGGCCTTAGTGCCCGGGGATACGATAGGATTATCCGAGTTGCGAGAACAATTGCCGATTTGGATTTTTCTGAGAAAATCAATAGCAGTCATGTGGCAGAAGCCATTCAATATCGCTCGCTTGATTATAAAATATAGTACATAATCCTAGTCATTTTTAATTTTATTATATCTTTTTAAGATAAAATAAAAAAACAGGTTTGCAATTGTCCATATTCGGGTAAATAATCTCTAGGCATACTTTTTTGGTCGTTTCTTCCTAATAGATCTTCCCTAGCCAAGGATGTTATGTTTTGCGAAATAATTCATGTAATTGCTTGCTTTGAACAGTTTTTTCCATTGTGCATGTATTAGCATCTGCTTATGTAAGCGAAAACAAGGCTTATTTGTTAGTTATTTAGTCACATTTTTGAAGTAACGAATTATTGACTATTTTATTAAATATTGGTACTATGGACTTAGCAAAAAATGTCGATTATTGTTGACGAACATCTAGGAGAGAGGGGATTATTCTCATGAAATCAACAGGAATTGTAAGAAAAGTTGATGAATTAGGCCGCATTGTATTACCTATTGAATTGCGTCGTACCCTTAACATCGAAATTAAAGATCCAATGGAGATTTATGTAGATGGCGAACGTGTTATCTTGAAAAAATATCTACCTTCTTGTATCTTCTGTGGAAATGCAGATCAAATTGTTCATTTTAAAGGTAAAATTATTTGCAACGATTGTCTTTCTGAAATTCCAGTTACAAAAGAGTAATACATAGCACTAATTACCAATTGATTATTTCATAACCCGAAACCGTTTTCTTTTCAAATAAAAAGAAAATGGTTTCTTTTTATTATTATAAAGTTAAAAAGAGATGCTGAACATTGATACAATCTTTTATTTTTTGAGTACAGAAACTTCTGGGCAAAGGTATCCCCAGACAAGTCGCAGAAAAATTCCCCCATCTTCCCACAAAAAAAAACTCCTCCCTACATTCATGATGGGAGGAAAATTGTCCTGTTGTGGAGGAGTTAGTACGTGTCGAGTACACTTTATCTTACGCACTCACTCTATTTTCTGATGTAGACACTTATCACGAAAACTTAGCCTAATTTTTTTACACATGTTTCACATGTTCAATGAAAAGAGGTGGTGCATCGAGGTCGGGGGAAAACAAGATACCGATTACATCTATTCGAAACGAGTTGTAGACGTGTTGATTTTGTTGTAAGTAATGAATAAGCAGCTGTCTTAACTTAGCTTGCTTGCGCCATGTAATTGATTCAAGTGGTGAACCATAGGAAATGTCCTTTTGCTTTCCTTTTCTGCTCCTCACTTCAATAATTACTAGCTCCCCGCCATCTCTGGCTACTATATCCAATTCTCCCCCTGGTAACCGTACATTCCGGTCTACTATTTCATATCCTAGATTTCGAAGAAAGGAAGACGCATACTCCTCACCAATTTTTCCAAGGTGCTTTCTGCTGTCACTCATAGTAGTTTGTCTCTTTTATCAAGGCGATAGACAAAAGCCAGGACCTCCGCAACAACCTGATACAATTCTGGAGGTATTTGTTGATCGAGATCCAGTTTGGATAACACTTCTATCAATGAAGGATCTTCCTGGATCGGAATATCGTTCTCTTTAGCCTTTTGGAGGATATTTTCCGCTACATATCCTCTTCCCTTGGCTATGACACGAGGGGCTTCATTCTGATTTGCATCATATCTTAATGCAACTGCTTTTTTTGACTGATATCCTTGCCCGTTATTCGTTGCCATGTAAATCTCCCCCGATCAAATCCGAAAATCTACTCCTTTATAGGCAGGAGTGCTTGCCCGCTCCTTATCAAATAAAGGACGAAGGGCCCCAGATTCCGTACCTGGCATGGGCTGAACTCGTAAAATTGACAATTGATATCCCGCATCATGCAGTTGTCTCTGAAGAGTTTCCCTCTCAGCTGTCACCATTTGTTCCAGCCATTCCTGATTATTGTAAACCTGTATATTTGCAATTTTATTAACGATATTTACATCTACCATGGTGAAACCCAACATTTGTAGATCAAGCTGGAATACCAATCGGCAATTGTTAGAATCCAAATTCCCATTCTTCTGCTTCCTTGCTTCGACATGTACAAATGCCGTCTCTTCACCGCTACCATCTGGTGTCTTCAGTGGTATCTGCATCATCACGTGAGTTAAGGGTTGAGATTGCTGAGAAGTGGCAAGCATCAACTGCTGTCCTGTAATCTGTTGTAACAAGGTATCTGCGGCTTCTTTCATTGCAGCTGGTAATGCATGCGTTGATTGCGTGATGTGTAAAAGAAGCTGCTTTATGGTTTGCAATCGTTCACCCGAATCGTTACCATCTGCTACTCCATGCAATAAAGAACGCTCCATCCCCATTCCTAACATTTCTAATTTTTGTTGTAAGACGGGGATGTTACTCTTTTGCACCTCTTGCCCTTGTTGGGCAGCTTGCCTAAGTATCTGGCTGTTTGAAGGTGCTGAAGAATTTCCTTCTGCTCCCCCACTATTTGAAAGCAAAGGATTAAATCCATTTGCAAGCTGGTTGGGCGTAGTCAGATTGCTCGTGCCATTTTGAGTACCAGCCTGATTATTCATTTGACTTATTGCTGGTTGATTCTGCTGTTGATGATCCGCTGGTTGTACTGAATTTGTTATTGAAGAACTGCTTCCTTGTGCACTGAAAGGAGTGTTACCTTTATTTTCAGATGGATTCATTCCACTATTCAAGGGCGAGCCAGCTACTCCGTCTAAAGATCTGGCAGATAATAAATGAGCAGGAGTGCCCCCAGTCGCATTATTTAACCCTGCAACATTTCCAGAGAGGTTAGCTGTCACATTACTTATAGGTCCTCCCTCAGTTAATATCCCTTGTGTCTGGGGGAATCCATTAGGTGATTGATTTTGACCTATAGATTGTCCTAGTGTATTACCTGTAAGCCTTCCTGCCAAATTCTGTGGGCTACTGCTCTGCACGACAGTATTGCCGATAGGAGATGTCGTTCCTGGTTGAGCTTGTATAGGTCGTCCATTTACCTGATTGGAATCACTCTTCACGTGTAGATCTGATACCTGAAGAGGAAGTGAAGTAAGTAATTGTTTCAACGTATTCAATGTTCCTAAGAGAGAGTTAGGAGCACCTTGTTGTGCGCTAGAACCTGCGGACTGACTAGGTTGCGCAATTTGTTGCTGTCCCTGCCCTTGCCCCAGAGTTTGTCCTTGCGTCTGTACACCAGAAGCATTACCGGTATTCTCATTCCCAATAAATTGATTGAGTAGCTGTAACAGATTTTGCATATTTGTGGTAATCTGATTCCCTAGTAAAAATGAGCGGAGTGCCATTACAACGGTAGAGGACAAAGGTAATTGTCGTTGCAAAGCTGTCTGTATTGCTGACAATACTTCTTCTCCACCTCCGTGTGCTTTAATGATGGCACCAACCTGCATCACTGATTCTCTTGTGACTGGCAGATTTTTATCAACAAGGAATTGCATGGCTTCCTTCCATTCAGCTCGAATTGGTAGTCCAAATGAACGTAGCAATCCTTCGATACTTGCTTCTTTTCCCATGGACTGTGCTTCTGTCTGAACGACCTTTAACGTGATTGGCTCAGTACTATTTTGTACTTGCATCCAGGCTTGTTGTCCTGGTTCAAGCTGCGTTTCCATTCGTGCAACAACCTGCATGCCACCCATCTGTACGACAGCAGAGTGATCGGGCAAAATTTTTACTACAGTACCCTTGACCAATTGATTCGGGGTAAGCTCAAGTTGTTTCGTTCCACTCGTCTGGGCCTTACTCCAGATGTTTGAGATCAATTCTCCAGCTCGCAACACGCTTACATCCCTCCTTTTTATGTGAAACTACTACAGACCATATTCATATCTTCAATGAACAAAAATCTACTTTTCTTGGCCTAGAGGAAATTATCTATGATCTACAACGATATCAATTCCTTAACTCCCCCAAAGCTTTTCCGGTGAATGGGGGAAGGACCATATGTACGAAGCGCATGTAAATGTTCTGCCGTGCCATATCCCGCATGTTGAGCAAATCCATATTCAGGGTAGGTCAGTGCATACTCCTGCATAAGTCTGTCCCTCGTAACCTTGGCTATAATCGAAGCGGCAGCAATTGAAACGCTTTTGCCGTCGCCACCTATTAAAGAGATTTGTTCATAAGGTAGTTTTGCTAAATGGACTGCATCGATAAGACAAGCATCAATCGAAACACCCAGATTAGTAACCGCTTCATACATGGCTTCCTTGGTAGCTTCCAGGATATTAATCTCATCAATACGCTCTGACGATACATTCCCTATCCCTACCGACAAAGCATCTCTCATAATAACCTCGTAATATGCCTCACGTAGCGCAGGAGGGACCTTTTTAGAGTCGTTTAGTCCTGGTAAATAAAAATCTGCTGGAAGGGAGACCGCAGCAGCTACCACTGGTCCTGCCAACGGACCTCTTCCCACCTCGTCTATGCCTACTACAATGCTTTTTCCTTGTTCCCAGTAGGCTTTTTCATACTGAGTCATCGTATCCCATAGGGCTTTTTGCTGAGCTTGCTTTTTTTCTTGGGCTTCTAACTTGCGCAGCAGATCTTGCACCCCTTTTCGCTGATCGGAAGAGAGTGCTGATCGCAGTTCATCTGTGACGTTATTCTCAGCAAGTATAGCTCTTATTTGTTGTATCGACATCTCATTGATATTCATTGATAGGACTCCTGTTATCTTTTCTCGAATTTTGCTTTATACGTTATTGTAGCGCATGATAGAACCTCTGACAAAAAAGCTTTTTGGGAACGTTATAGATTTTGTTGCTGATTAATAAGAAAAACTTCTATCGAAGTCTTTTCGAAGAAGCTGGTCCTTCCTTAGCGGATGTTTTTCATGCGTATCAGCGTGAGAAGCTCTGAAGTTTATATTTTCTGATACAGTAAAAAAACCTTCCCCATATCAATGAGAAAGGTTGCAATACTATTCGTCATAAATGGAACGCGGTTTACCAATTGGTACTTCCATTTCCCAATCAAGCGGGCGCTCCAATGATACTTCTCCCAGTTTTCCAGATCGTAGTTCACGCAGGAACAGCTCAGCGGCTTTATCATAATCAATGTGTCCACCTGATGCCATACATCCACGTTTTTTCCCGATCATTTCAAGCATTTCTACGCCATCCTCCGGTAGTTCACTTACCTTGAATCGGTCTTGTAAACGTTCCGGATAGTAATGCATCATATAACGTACTGCAAAAAGAGCAACTTCTCCAAAATCGATTAACTCATCCTTAATTGCACCACTTGCTGCTAAGCGCAATCCTACCATCTGATCTTCAAACTTAGGCCACAAGATACCTGGTGTATCGAGCAGTTCGAGTGTATCGCCCATTTTTACCCATTGCTGCGATTTAGTAACAGCAGGTCTGTCACCTGTTTGGGCTACCGACCGCTTCGCTAGTCTGTTAATGAGAGAAGACTTCCCTACATTCGGTATACCCAGAATCATGATGCGTACGGCTCTGGCCTGCATACCTTTGTCCGTCCGTTTCTGAAGCATTTCGGAAGCTAATTCCTGACAAAGTAATGGTAGCTTGTTAACACCCTTACCTGACAGTGCATCGATTGGCAATGTGCGTACACCCAGTCCCTTAAAATACTGAACCCACATATCTGTAACGGAGGAATCAGCCAAGTCTGCTTTATTTAATAAAATCAAACGTGGTTTATTTGCGACGATCTCGTCGATCATCGGATTTCTACTTGAAAGTGGTAGTCTGGCATCCAATAGTTCAATTACCACGTCAATCTGCTTCAGTTTTTCTGTAACCTGGCGACGTGCTTTCGCCATGTGTCCAGGAAACCATTGAATAGTCATTTCACTTCACCTACTTTTATATCCATGCTGTTCTTATATCATGCGTAAGCAGTTATCTTGTCATACGAATCTGGTCCAAAGGCCAGAAAACGAATTCTGAACGTCCTACGACATTTTCTACAGGTACTGCACCAATATGTCTGCTGTCTTCACTGTGCTTACGGTTATCACCTAGAACAAAGATATGTCCAGGAGGCACTGTCTTAGAAAAATCATCTGTAAGAGGTAATTTACCTTCCTCTTCAGCTTCTCGTTTTTTCTCTGTTAGATACGTTTCTTCCACTTCTTCGCCATTCACAAAAAGCCGATCATTTTTCATCTCAACTGTATCACCGGCAACGGCAATGACACGCTTAATATAATCTCTCTTCTCTGTTGCATGGAAAACAATAATCTCTCCACGTTGAGGCTCTCTAATGTGGTAAAGTGCCTTATTTACCAGAAGTTTTTCCGTATTATGCAGGGTATACTCCATTGATTCGCCCTCGACAATAAACGGGGCAAATAAGAAAGTTCGTATAAAGAAGGCTAAAGCAAGTGCGATCGCAATCGCTTTAATCCATTCCCATGCTTCATTTTTTTTCTTCGTAGTCGAGGCTGCGTTTTCGCTCATGTTTTTTCCTCCTGCTTAACCAGTTTCATCCTCTATTATATATAAGTGTGGGCATCTGTACACATTTTTATGGCACTCTTTTTATTCTTGAAACAAATAAGGACGACTTCTTTCTGTCTGAAGCCGTCCCTACTAAATCTATAGTGTTACATACTTATAGTTGCGGAAAAAAGGGGGACTGCAACCAGCCCCCCTTTGTCTATTATCGACGAATTTCCTTAATACGAGCAGCTTTACCTACGCGATCGCGAAGATAGTACAGCTTCGCACGACGAACACGACCATGACGAGCTACTTCTAGCTTGTCAATTTTAGGTGTGTGCAACGGGAATGTACGCTCAACACCAATGCCGTAAGAAATCTTACGAACAGTGAAAGTTTCGCTGATCCCTGTACCGCGACGACGGATAACAACACCTTCGAACACCTGAATACGTTCACGAGTTCCCTCGATTACTTTTACGTGTACACGTACAGTATCACCAGGACGGAACGCAGGAAGATCCGTTTTCAATTGTTCTTTTTGCAATTCACGAATGATTTGATTCATCTTCAATCTCACTCCTTCCACACAGACGTTCTTACTCGCCTTTCAAACCAAGAATCGAACCTGTCGATTCAAGAACGAGTAGCGGACCGTCGTATTCAACGGGCAAAATGCCACAAGGAATATAATAGCACACCTTGCCCTTCCGTACAAGATTTTTATTCTATAAATCTCGGTTAAAAATAGCTGATATAAAGAGAAACTCATGGTTTTCCAGACATTACTATATCAACCTTATTCCACGACATACTCTGTTCTTTATTCTTCTTCCTTCGTTGCCTCCGAGCGAATCTCTTCTAGCAATTTATTCATCTCTTTTGTTAGCTCTATTTCATCAAGCAACTCTGGTCTTCTTTCCCATGTACGCTTTAACGACTCTTTTAAACGCCATCGATCGATATTGGCATGATGACCAGAAACCAGGATATCAGGAACCTTCCAGCCACGGTATTCAGCAGGTCGTGTATAGTGGGGATGCTCCAGTAACCCTGTTGAAAAAGAATCCGTCACAGCAGACATTTCATTGCCTAGCGCACCCGGCTGTAAACGAACCACACTGTCAATCACGACCATAGCTCCCAGCTCTCCACCAGTCAACACATAATCACCAATTGAAATCTCATCGGTCACTAAATGTTCCCTGATTCGCTCGTCGTACCCTTCGTAATGCCCACAGATAAAAATCAGGTGTTCCTCACGAGCTAGCTCCTCCGCCAGCTTTTGATTGTACCGTTTCCCTTGTGGACACATCAAGATGACTCGTGGTTTGCTCTCTTCACTCACAAGCAAGTCCTCTACCGCGTCAAAAATCGGTTCTGGCTTCAGGACCATGCCACCCCCGCCACCATATGGGGTATCATCTACATTGCCGTGCTTGCTCTTGGAATAGTCGCGAAAATTGGTAACACCGAATTCTACGATGCCCTTCTCTGCTGCTTTTCCCAGGATGCTAGTGTTGAGTACACCTGTAAACATCTCAGGAAAGAGAGTGAGTACATCAATACGCATCAAGACCCTCTCCCTTACAGCAAGCCTTCCATGATATGGCAGATTACTTTTTTATTTTGTACATCAACTTGCTTAATGCAATCATCAATATACGGCAACAAAATTTCTTTACCGCCTTTTCCTTTTACAACCCAGACATCGTTTGCTCCCGGTTGCAGTACTTCTTTAATTGTACCAAGAAGCTCTCCCTCATCTGTAAACACTTCACAACCGATCAGCTGATGAATATAAAATTCGTCTTCATCTAGCTCAATCAGGTCGGTTTCAGGTACTCTCAAGTCTCCACCTTTTAATTTTTCCACATCATTAATCGTTGGATAGCCTTTAAAAGTCAGGATAAAAAATTCTTTATGTTCACGAAAGGAAGCTACTTCAAGTTCAATCGGCTGATTTTGTTTTTCAAGAAACAGCAATAGCTTGTTCCCTTTTTTAAAACGAATGTCAGGAAAATCAGTTGTGGAGACTACCCGAACTTCCCCACGTAAACCTTGCGTGTTTACCAGTTTTCCCACTGTATAATATTTCATTTGCGTCACTTATTTCGAGCCTCCTTGGCGAATTTCCACCACAATGCCATCCTTGATGACGATCTCTGCCTCTCCTACTCGTTCTTTCCAGACATCCCCTACCTGTACAGGTACAAAACTTTTCAGCGTTTGATAATGGAGTTCACTGCCCTCTGGCAGCTTGTCTAACTGTTCGAGTTGAAACTGCAACGTAGATAATTTATCACGCAAGCCCTGTTCCTCTTTTTCCAGATGCTCCTGAACAAGGCGCAAGCCATCAGCAGAACGCTTCTCTGCTTCTGCCAACAGCTTTTTGCGTTGAAAAAGCCATTGCTCCATTTGCATATGTACAAGCTGGGCTTTATTCAGATATTCTTCCCGTAATGTCTCTTTTGTTTTCTCTGTCAAAATAATAATCACATGTATCGCGCGTTCGATGCTGATCATAGGATTCTCCTTCCGACAGTGAAAATGATGTAGTAAGTGAGTTACTTAAGTAAGTAAGTCAGTAGATGCGAAAAAAAGACTGGAGAGTCCCCCAGTCTTTTTTAAACGATTTCTACTGTAACCCGCTTGTCAGCTTGCACTGCAGCCGCTGTTACAACCGTACGCATGGCTTTTGCAATGCGCCCTTGTTTACCGATAATCTTTCCCATGTCATCAGGATGAACGGAAAGTTCGAAAACAAGGATGCGCTCTTTATCCACTGCGTTTACTTTCACATGTTCAGGATGATCCACAAGAGCTTTTGCGATTGTTTCGACCAAAGCTATCATCTAAAGATCACCATCCCATTCCTACTTCTTGCCGAACTTCGCTTCATTTACTTTCGCAAGTACTCCTACTTGGGAAAGCAAGTTGCGAGCTGTATCGGTAGGTTGTGCACCATTCAGGATCCATTGTACAGCTTTCTCGCTGTCAATGTTTACAACTGCTGGTTGAGCAACTGGATTGTAGTACCCAATCTCCTCAATGAAACGACCGTCACGTGGAGAACGAGAATCAGCAACTACCACACGGTAGAAAGGAGCCTTTTTTTGACCCATACGTTTTAGACGAATTTTAACTGCCATGTTGTTCACCTCCTAAAAAGATCAACGATTAACGTTGTTTGTTTCTATATCTGAACTATCGCTTTTAGTATTTACTACTGGTCAGCGAAGAAAGTTCAATATACCTATTTAAATGGGTTAAACGGGAAATTCATGCCGCCGTTCTTTTTACCGTCAGCACCGCCCATGCCTCCAAATGGATCAACAGGGGGCTTCCCTTTAAACGGAAGAAATCCGCCTTTTTTCTTGCTTTTCTTTTTCATCTTGTCCGTCATGCCTGTAAACTGCTTCATCATTTTTTTCATGTCATCAAACTGCTTGATGAAGCGATTTACTTCCTGAATCGTTGTTCCGCTTCCTAAAGCGATACGCTTCCTGCGGCTGGAACTCATCAGATCAGGATTAGCTCTCTCTTCCGCAGTCATCGATTTCACGATAGCCTCCGTACGAGCAAGCTGTTTTTCGTCCACCTTAAGGTCTTTCATGCCCTTCATCTTGTTCATGCCTGGCATCATGGCTAGCAGGTCTTCTAAAGGACCTAACTGGCGCATCTGCTGCATGGAATCAAGGAACATGTCAAACGTGAACTCTCCCTGACGCATCTGGCGTTCCATCTCTTTAGCTTTGTCCATATCGACGTTTTCTTGCGCTTTTTCGATCAGGCTCAAAACATCACCCATACCAAGAATACGGGATGCCATCCGGTCAGGATGGAATGGCTCCAAGCTATCCAGCTTTTCACCCATCGCAGCGAACTTGATTGGCTTGCCAGTAACGGCTTTAACAGAAAGGGCAGCACCACCGCGCGTATCCCCATCCAGTTTGGTGAGAATAACACCAGTAAGCTCCAATTGTTCATTAAAGCTCTCCGCTACATTAACGGCATCTTGTCCTGTCATGGCATCAACTACCAGCAAGATCTCATCCGGTTTGGCAACCTCACGAACCTGCTGTAGCTCTTCCATCAGCGCTTCATCAATATGCAGACGACCTGCTGTATCGAGAATCACGTAATCAAGATGTTCTTCTTTCGCGTGTTGAATCGCCTGTTTGGCAATCTCCACAGGACTTACCTGATCACCCAGTGAAAATACGGGAGCATTCAGTTGTTGTCCTAACACCTGCAACTGTTTGATCGCAGCGGGGCGATATATATCGCAGGCAACAAGCAAAGGCTTGCGGTTCTGCTTTTGTAATAGCTTGGCCAGTTTACCGGTTGTGGTTGTTTTACCAGCCCCTTGAAGACCTGCCATCATGATGACGGTCGGTGGGCGGTTGGAAACTGCCAGCTTGGAGACATTGCCTCCCATAAGCTCAGTCAGTTCTTCGTTAACCACTTTGATAACCATTTGCCCTGGTGTCAAGCTTTTTAGCACGTCTTGACCAACTGCCCGCTCCTTGACGCGTGCGACAAACTGTTTAACGACTTTAAAGTTAACATCTGCTTCTAAAAGAGCGAGACGCACTTCACGCATTGCTTCATTCACAATTGCTTCGTCGATCTTTCCTCTGCCACGCAGCTTATCGAAGGTGCTTTGCAGTCTAGATGCCAAGCTTTCAAATGCCATATGTGCCCCTCCTAATCCATCTCTGACAGTTGGTGGAGCAAGGTAAGCATTTCCTCTTTCATATTGCTCTCATCTGTCGCTTCTACCAGATCCGTTATCTTCCTTACTAACTCTTGACGCTGTTCATGCTTCCTTGTTAGTCTCAGTTTTCCATCATACTCATTCAACTGCTTTTCTGCACGTTTGATATGATCATAAACCGCTTGCCTGCTAACTTCGTACATTTCAGCAATTTCACTTAAGGACAGATCATCCAGGTAATAAAGCTCAAGGTATTCGCATTGCTTCCCTTTTAGCAGAGGAGCGTAAAAATCAAACAAGAGGTTCACTTGATTCGTTTTTTCCAGCATGAAACCAATCCTTTTCGGTAAGATCGGTTGCAACTGTGTAAAGTCTTTTTACTTTACAGAGCCAAGTAATATACTATACAATCCTGCGCCTACTGTCAAGCGTTTTTGTTGACATTGATTTTTTTCTGTGAAAAACGTCTCGACATTTATCATAAAATTGGATGTGACCGATTGCGGTCCAACAAAACGGTCATGACCGTTTTGTTTATTTTTGTTCGAAATCAGACTGGGAAGTACCTTCTGAATCCTCTTCTGCTTCTTCTGATTCTTTGGCAATCAGCCCTGCAAATAACGCGTGAACGAATTGTTCTGGATCAAATGGCTGTAAGTCATCCATTTTTTCACCTAGCCCCACATACTTCACCGGAATATCAAGCTCATTGCGGATTGCAATTACGATACCACCTTTTGCTGTTCCATCTAACTTCGTAAGGACAATCCCTGTAACTCCAGCTGATTTACCAAATGCTTTTGCTTGTGCCATCGCATTCTGTCCGGTAGTAGCATCAAGTACCAGGATTACTTCATGTGGAGCGTCCGGAACTTCTCGTTGCAACACACGGAAGACCTTATTCAGTTCTTCCATCAAATTCACTTTGTTTTGCAAACGTCCAGCTGTATCACACAATAAGACATCTACTTTGCGTGATTTAGCAGCCTGCACGGCATCAAAGATAACGGCAGCGGGGTCTGCACCTTGCTGATGCTTCACTACATCAACACCGACACGATCACCCCATACTTCCAGCTGTTCAATAGCTGCTGCACGGAACGTATCCCCTGCTGCAAGTAACACTTTTCTGCCTTCCTGTTTAAACATGTGCGCCATTTTACCGATCGTCGTAGTCTTCCCAACTCCGTTTACACCTACAAACAGAATGATGTTTAGACGACCTTCTTCTATATTAAGCTTGCAATTCTGATCTTCGTTGTTTTTCAAAAGCTCAACCAGCTTTTCAGAAAGTACTGGCTGAAGATCTAATGCATTTTCAATTTTACGCTTGCGTACCTCACTGCGAAGCTCATCCACTAGCTCCATTACTGTATTTACACCAACGTCTGCTGCGATCAGGATCTCTTCCAGTTCTTCAAAAAAATCTTCGTCGATCTTTTTGTAGCGGCGTACCAGATCATCTACCTTCTCGACCAAGAGATCGCGTGTCTTGGACAAACCATCTGTAAATTTCTGAGTAACCTCTTCTGATTTTTTTACAATCGTTTCACGCAGTTTCTTAAAAAAGCTCACTACACTTTCCTCCTTGCCAGCCTACGCTGGTCACGATCATGTTTACCCTTACTAGTTACGATTACGATGCGGATTCAACCAATTTCTTCGTATCTTCCAGTTTAACTGAAACCAGCTTGGATACTCCACCTTCTTGCATGGTAATTCCGTATAATACATCTGCACTCTCCATAGTTCCTTTTCTATGGGTTACGCAAATAAATTGTGTCTGGCTGCTAAAATGATGCATGTATTCTGCAAAGCGATTCACGTTAGCTTCATCCAGCGCTGCCTCTACCTCATCCAGTACACAGAATGGAACAGGTTTTACTCGCAGGATTGCAAAAAGAAGGGCCATTGCTGTAAGTGCACGTTCTCCACCTGAGAGAAGGGCAAGATTTTGCAGCTTCTTCCCTAGCGGTTGAGCTACAATATCAATTCCTGTCTCCAACAGATTATCTGGTTGGGACAAGATCAAATCTGCTCGACCCCCACCGAATAATTGAACGAACACATCCTGGAATTGCTCTCTGATCTCAGAAAATGTAATCTCAAATCGGCGAGACATCTCAGCATCCATTTCGCCAATAACTTGGTACAACATATCTTTCGCTTCCACCAGGTCTTCTTCCTGTTTGCGTAAAAAGTCTAACCGTTCATGCAAGCGATCATACTCCTCGATGGCGCCAAGATTAACTGGGCCAAGCGCTGCAATCTCCCGTTTTAGTCGATTTACAATCGTCTGTTGTTCTGCAATCTCACCAAGTGGAGGGTACTTTTGCTTCGCAAGATCAAAACTCAGCTCATATTCCTCAGCCAGCTTATTCAGCAAATGATCCAATTCCACCTCATGTCGATTTCCTTTTACTTCTTCCTGGTGCAATTTCTCTTCCAATGCTTTCACCAGTTTGCGAAGTTCTTTTACTTCTATCTCGACATGTTCAAGCGTTGTATACAGAGTAGCTCTGTCACTCCGTCTTTCTTGAATCAGGTTCGCTACACGATCCTTGTCTTCACGAAGTTCAGTAATCTTGCCATCTAACTCGCCAAAGAAAGAGTCATTATTGTCATCGAGGCTATTTAAATCTTGTAGGGACTGATTCGCATCCTCCCACTCTTTTACAAGCGAGCTGCGTTGCTCGATTAAACGCTCCACCTGTTCCAGTCGAGATGCGTGCTCCTGTTTAAACTGCGCTACTTGCACCTTTAAGGAAGTAATCTGTTCAGTCATCTCTTCCTTGCTAGTCACATGGACCTGACGTCTTGTTTCGGCAGTAGAGATCGCTGTTGTAAGCAGATGCTCTTCTTCTTCTAATAGAGTAAGCTGCTTCTTGCAGGCCACCAGTTTATTTTCAGCGTCTGTCATTTCCTTCTGGTATGATTCAATATCTTGATCGAGAACAAACATTCGATCTCGCAAAGATTTTTCTGAGAGCTCCGTTTGTTGAAGTAGACCTTTTAGCTCAGTTTCTCGGCCTCGTAGGACCTCTCCCTGCTCACGCAAAGTCTCTTGCTCAACCTCTGACTGCTTTGCTTTTTGCATCAGGTCTACAATCTCAATCTTCTTCCTTTTAATCTGCTGATTAACTTCAGCTAGGACCGTTTCTAGCTCTTCAGCTTGTCGGTTGCGTCCTAATAAATTGGTTGTGTTCTTCTTGAGAGCACCACCTGTCATCGAACCGCCGGCATTTACCAGGTCACCTTCTAACGTTACGACACGATATCGATAGTTACAGCTTCTGGCTACTCGGTTCGCAATCTCTAGAGATTCCGTAATGATGACATTCCCTAGCATTGATTCCACAACTGACTGATATTTGGGCTCACATTCAACCAACTGACTGGCAATCCCGACAACCCCTGCTTGTCCTCTCACCTGGCGTTCATCTTCCTGTGATAGAGAGCGAGAGCGAATTACAGTTAAAGGTAAAAAGGTTGCACGTCCGAGATTATGCTTTTTCAAGTAACCGATGGCTTCTCTACCTGCTGCCTCATCCTCTACTACTACGTTTTGCAACGCGCCACCCAATGCTACTTCAACCGCAGTTTCCACTTTGCGAGGTACAGTCACGAGCTCGGCTACAGCTCCATGAATACCTTTCATACCTTTTTCACGTGCTCGCAGGATTTCTTTTACACCCTGCTGGAATCCGGCAAATTCTGATTGCATTTCTTTTACCAGTTCCAATCTGGAGAGAGCTGCTTCTCTCTTCTGTTCCAGTTGCCTAATTTCCCGTTCCGCTTCTTCCAACAATTTTTGTTGTTCCTTTGTTTCTCCTATCAATTGGCGAAAACGGTTTAGTGTATCGTTAATCTTCTTCTCCAGCTTGTCCAGATCGGTTGCATGTGCTGCCCCCGTATTTTGGTGGGTCGATTCTTCTTTTGTAAGACGTTCGCGGTCCATTCTCAACCGTTCCACTCTGGCATGACTGGTATCACGTACCTGCTCGACGTGCCGAATGTCATTTCGAACACGAGCCATTTCATTTAACTTCTCGAAGTAATCGCTCTTTAGCTTTTCCAAGTCATCTGTCAATCCACGAACCATGACCTGAAAGTCTGTCTCAGATTTTTTTAGTTGATTTTCAGCTTCCCTTAATTTCACTCTCGAAGCTTCACGGCGATTATCCTCAACCTTTAGCTCTTCTTCAACCGCATACTTTTTCTCTGTCAAGCGATGCATGAGCTCCATGGCTTGTTTCCGGTTTGATTCCAGATTTCGCTTACGTTCACGGAGAACCTCTCTTCGTCCTTCTACCTTCTCTGCTTCTTCACTCACATGCAAAAGCACTTGTTGCAGCTCTTCTATCGATTCATCAATCTGTGCTACTTTAAAACGAGCATCCTCCAGCTCAGCTTCCCGTCTACCTGAATGCTTCATTTTTTCTGCTAGCTGTAACTGGTAATCAGCAACCAGTTTTTTCGTTTCTTCCCACTTTGTATGCGTTTCTTCAATCTGCTGTACATAAAGGGAGATTTCGTGCTTCGTTAGCTGTTCGTGTAACAGCTTGTAGGTTTTTGCTGTTTCCGCTTGTTCTTTTAGCGGTCCTACCTGTTCTTCCACCTCGGAGCGAATATCATAAATACGCACCAGATTTTGCGTGGTTTCGTCTAATTTTTTCTCCGCTTCTCTTTTCCGAGATTTATATTTCACAATACCTGCAGCTTCTTCAAATATCCCTCGACGATCTTCAGATTTTGTACTTAATATCTCTTCGATACGCCCTTGTCCAATGATAGAATACGCTTCTTTTCCGACACCGGTATCCATGAACAATTCCATAATATCCTTTAGCCTGCAGGAACGTCTGTTTATCGAATACTCACTATCTCCTGAACGGTATACTCTGCGTGCTACGGTGACCTCCGAATAATCAGTATCCAGCGATCCATCGGAGTTATCTAACGTCAATGCTACCTCTGCGAAATTAACCGGTTTGCGCGTATCGCTCCCGGCAAAAATGATATCTTCCATTTTAGAGCCACGCAACGATTTGGCGCTCTGTTCACCCAGTACCCAGCGGATTGCATCTGATACATTGCTCTTTCCGCTTCCATTCGGTCCCACAACTGCGGTAACCCCAGGCACAAACTCCAACTCGGTACGATCTGCAAACGACTTGAAGCCGATTAGTTCCAACCGTTTCAAATACATGATTAATCTCCCCTAAAACCTACTTGATACCATGTGTATCCAAATTGCTTATAACTCTCCTAGTTTACCATAGATAGGCGTAATATCGTAGGGCGAGTTGACAAGCTGTTTGAAAGTGACAGCAAAAAAGCCGCACCATTTCGATGCGACTCTTTTTACCTACTTTTCAATCGTAACATCACAAAAGTACGTGTTATTTATCTCCCAACTTTATCAAAGCCAGAGCAGCAGCCCGCTGTTCCGCTTCCTTTTTGGAACGGCCAGCTCCTACCCCCAACTGATTGTTGTTTAATAGTACCTCAGAGACGAACTCCCGATTATGGGCCGGTCCGCGCTCCTGTACAATCCGATAAATGATATCTCCCAGGCTATCCTGTTGAACAAGCTCTTGCAATTGGCTTTTAAAATCGGTTACTTGTGTAAAATCACCTTTATCAATTCGTGGATAGACGTACTTCTCCATAAATAGGAATACAGCATCCAAGCCTTGATCTAGATACAGTGCACCGACAAAAGCCTCAAATACATCGGCGAGAAGAGCCGGGCGTTGTCTTCCACCCGTCATCTCCTCACCTTTCCCAAGGAGTACAAAGTCTCCAAATTGAAGGATCTCCGCAAATTTAACGAGTGACGGTTCACATACAATCGCCGCACGTAATTTAGTCATTTCTCCCTCACTCATTTTGGGAAACATCTTAAACAAGAACTGGGATACGGTTAATTCCAATACCGCATCACCCAGAAATTCCAAACGTTCATTATCTGAAATACGCTTGCCTCTCTGCTCGTTCACATAGGAAGAATGGGTGAATGCCTGCCGTAGCAGGTTTTCATCAGAAAAAGTGATGCCGATCATTTCCTGCAGCTTTTTAAAGTTCACCACTCTAACCGCCTTCCCTTACCAAGTGCATGATTACTCCGTATAGCGTTTCAATAATAACGTTGCGTTATGCCCACCAAAGCCAAATGTATTGGAAAGTGCATACTCTAACTCAGCCTTTTTCGCCTTATTCGGTACATAATCAAGATCACATTCTGGATCTGGATTTTCCAAATTAATTGTTGGTGGCATAATTTGATCACGTAATGCAAAAGCAGTTGCCAATGCTTCAATTGCACCTGTAGCACCCAGTAAATGACCAGTCATTGACTTGGTTGAGCTAACAGACAATTTATAAGCATGTTCTCCAAACAGGTTCTTGATTGCTTTCGTCTCAGCAATATCCCCTACAGGTGTAGACGTACCGTGAGCATTGATATAGCCTACTTGTTCAGGCTTGATATCCGCATCTTTTAATGCTGCCTGCATACAGCGGCGTGCACCGTTACCATCTTCAGGTGGTGCTGTAATGTGATGAGCATCTCCACTCATTCCATATCCAACAATCTCAGCGATGATGTTTGCACCACGTGCTTTTGCATGTTCCAATTCTTCAAGAACCAGGACACCTGCACCCTCACCCATTACAAATCCGTCACGTTCACTATCAAAAGGACGGCTCGCTCTGGTAGGCTCATCATTTCTCGTAGACATTGCTTTCATCGAGCAGAAACCAGCTACGCCCATTGGACGAATGCTTGCCTCCGCTCCTCCAGCAATCATTACATCGGCTTGCCCGTATTGAATGAGGCGGAAAGCATCTCCAAGTGCATTGGTTCCTGTCGCACAGGCTGTAATCGCGCTAGATGTAGGCCCTTTTGCTCCCAATTCAATAGAAGCTAATCCTGAAGCCATATTAGCAATTAACATAGGGATAAAGAAAGGACTTACTCGACGTGGTCCTTTTTCAATCAGTAGTGCATACTGTTCTTCCCACGTGCTAAGTCCGCCAATTCCTGATCCTATGTATACTCCAATTTGTTCTGCATTTTCATCTGTAATGGAAAGCTTTGCATCCTTAACAGCTTCCTTCGCTGCAGCCAAACCAAATTGTACAAAACGATCTGTACGACGTGCTTCTTTTTTATCCATATATTCTTCGGGATGAAAGTCTTTTACTTCAGCAGCGATCTGTGTTGAATATTCCGATGCATCAAATGACTCAATGGGCCCTACACCAGATTTACCCGCAAGCAGGTTCTCCCAAAGGAGTTCCGGTTTATTACCTAAAGGGGTCATTACCCCGCTACCCGTAATCACTACTCTGCGCCTCATATGCATTCACCTCTATATCAATCAGCTTTCGCTTCCTTGCTTACCTTTACTACGTTGTAAGGTGCAAAAAAATCAGTCATTGTGTAAAGGGAGAAGTCCCGCTAAGCAGAACCTCTCCTTCTACCTTTACTTGTGGGAAGATATATAGGTAACTACATCGCCCACTGTTGCGATTTTTTCAGCATCTTCATCAGAGATTTCCATGTCGAACTCATCTTCCAATTCCATAACAAGTTCAACTACATCAAGGGAATCAGCTCCCAGATCCTCTTTGAAAGAAGCTTCCAATTTTACTTTATCTTCTTCAACATCAAGACGATCGATGACGATTTTCTTTACACGGTCAAAAGTATCTGCCACTAACTTCACCCCCTCTCAAGGTATTATACGAGATGTTTCTAGCAAAAACCAGTTTACATGTACATGCCACCGTCAACATGCAAGACTTGACCTGTCATATAACTAGAAGCGTCTGTTGCAAGGAACAATGCTACCTTGGCAATCTCTTCCGCAGAACCAAGACGATTCTGTGGAATTTGACTTAATAGACCTTCTTTTACCTCTTCAGGCAGAATTTCCGTCATATCTGTGGTAATAAAGCCTGGGGCTATGGCATTCACCTTCACATTGCGAGAAGCTAACTCACGTGCAGTTGTCTTGGTTAGTCCAATTACACCAGCTTTGGCTGCCACATAATTAGCTTGCCCTGCATTACCAAGAACACCAACCACGGAGGTAATATTTATAATGCTACCACTACGCTGTTTCATCATCGGACGGGTTACTGCTTTTGTCATGTTAAAAACGCCTTTTAAGTTAACGTTAATGACCTCGTCCCATTCCGACTCTTTCATACGCATTAATAGATTATCGCGAGTGATCCCTGCATTATTTACGAGAATATCAATTTTACCCAATTTCTCGATAGATTCTTTAACCATGCCCTCTGCTTCGTCTACTGTACCAACATTAGCACGAATCATAATGGCATCTCTGCCTAATGCTTTAATCTCTTCAACGGTTTCGGCTGCTTTTGCCTCATTACCTGAGTAATTTACGACAATATTAGCTCCAGCTTTAGCAAGCTCTAGAGCAATCGCTTTTCCAATCCCGCGAGAGGCGCCTGTTACCAGAGCAACTTTTCCTGTTAGCATGATTCTCCTCCTACCAACTGCTCAATGGAACCAATATCCTGCACAGACAGAATTGTTGTTTCCTTTGGAGCAATTTTTTTGATTAAACCTGCTAGCACCTTCCCTGGACCTATCTCCACAAAAGTAGTAACGCCCTGTTCAACCATCCAGGCAACGGAATCTTCCCACAATACTGGAGAAGCCACCTGCTCTACTAACTTCTGCGTGATTTCAGACCCATCGGTAACAGCTCTGGCTGACACATTGGCTACTACTGGAATCTGTGCTGACTGCACATCGATCTCCTGAAGAACGTTTTTCAGCTGATCTGCGGCAGGCTGCATGAGAGAGGAGTGGAACGGTCCACTTACATTTAACGGCAAAACGCGTTTTGCTCCTGCTTCCTTCGCTAATTCACCAGCCAGCCTTACACCTTCCGCACTTCCCGAGATGACGATTTGACCAGGACAATTCATATTTGCTGGTTGTACAGGATGTCCCTGATTTGTTACTTCTTCACAGATAGCAATCAACTGAGCGCGCTCCATATTTAAAACAGCAGACATCGCTCCTTGCCCTGCTGGTACTGCTGCTTCCATAAACTGACCACGTGCACGAACGGTTCGCACTGCATCTGCAAATGAAAGAGAGCCTGAAGCAACAAGTGCAGAATATTCTCCTAAGCTGTGACCAGCTACGTAGTCAGGTACAAGATGTACACCTTTTTCACGCATTGCTTCCAAAACAGCTATACTTGTAGTCAAAATAGCTGGCTGCGTATTCGCTGTAAGGCGTAATTCCTCTTCCGGGCCTTCGAAGCAAAGTTTCGAAAGAGAGAATCCCAGCACTACATCAGCCTGATCAAAAATTGCGCGTGCCGCTTCAGATTGTTGATAAAGTTCTTGCCCCATACCGACAAACTGAGACCCTTGCCCTGGGAAAACAAAAGCAATTTTACTCATTGTAATTTTTCAGCCTCCACACTAAAAGGTAGCTTACTTCCTATTCGACATATTCCTCGGTTCCCCAGACTAACACAGCTGCACCCCATGTTAATCCGCCTCCGAAACCAACAAGAACCAGTTTGTCGCCATCCTTCACTCTTCCTTCGTTAACCGCTTCATCCAATGCAACAGGAATAGATGCAGAAGACATGTTTCCATAACGATCGAGATTAACAACTACTTTATCTTCAGACAAACCAAAACGTTTTACTGCGGAATCAATAATTCGCTGATTGGCTTGATGAGGAACCAATAGATCAATATCATTTTTTTCATACCCTGCTTGGGATAAAACGGTTTCCGTTGCATTGTTCATGACTCGAACGGCGAACTTAAATACTTCTTTTCCGCTCATGCTCAGGTAGTGCATTTTCTGTTCAAGGGTTTCAGCTGTTGCCGGATTACGTGATCCACCAGCAGCAACGGAAAGCAACTTTCCTCCTGATCCGTCAGCACCTAGATCAAAGGATTTAAATCCCTTGTCAGATGCAACAGGACCAAGTAATGCAGCCCCTGCTCCATCTCCAAATAAGACGCAGGTATTACGGTCGGTATAGTCAGTTATTTTGGATAAGGCCTCTACACCAATTACCAGCACATAGCGGTACAACCCATTTGCGATAAATTGAGTTGCTATTGTGATACCATAGATGAATCCCGTGCATGCAGCTGAAACATCCAGAGCAGCCGCTTTAGAAGCTCCCAGTTTATCTTGTAAAATGCAGGCGGTAGATGGGAAAGAATGATCCGGAGTAACTGTCGCTACTATAATCATGTCCAGTTGTTCTGCACTGATATTTGCCTTTTGAAGAGCTTTTACTGCCGCTTCATAAGCCAAGTCTGAAGACGCTTGATCGTCGCTTGCAATACGACGCTCCCTGATTCCAGTACGAGATACAATCCATTCATCCGATGTATCAACCATTTTTTCTAAGTCAGCATTGGTCAGTATCTTTTCAGGTGTATAAGAACCTGTAGACAAAATTCCTACTGAACGTAATCCCTTCATGAATTCTCCTCTTTTCCACTTTCGCTAATCCGTAGCTCTTTTTGAATTAACTCATTCACATCAGATTTGCAAAAACGTGCTGCGGCAAGCAATGCATTTTTAAATGCTTTCGCGTCGGAAGATCCGTGCGCCTTAAATACGGGACGTTTCAGCCCTAACATTGGTGCTCCTCCGTACTCAGCATAATCCAGGCGCTTTGCGAAACGTTTTAGACTCGACTTTAAAATCGCAGCTCCAATTTTATTAAAGAAGCTGGACGTCATTTCTCTTTTTAGCTGACTGAATATCGCCATTGCCGTTCCTTCAGTGTTTTTCAGCAAAATATTACCTGAAAAACCTTCGCATACAAGTACATCGCATGCATCATCTAGCACATCACGCGCTTCTACGTTCCCAATAAAATTAACTGGAGTTTCCTTTAATAAAGGAAAGGTGCTTTTTGCTAGGTCATTCCCCTTCGCTTCTTCTGCCCCTACATTGAGCAAGCCAACTCGAGGATTACTGATACCTAACACTTTTTCCATATAGAGACTTCCCATGATTGCATATTGCTGTAAGTGTGCAGGCTTGGCATCCATGTTGGCGCCTACGTCTAGCACAAGCGATACGCCCCCCTGGATTTTTGGGATCATAGTTGCTAAAGCAGGGCGTTCTATCCCTTTCATTCTTCCAGCAACAAGGAGACCTGCCGTCATTAAGGCACCAGTGTTTCCTGCTGAAATAACCGCATCTACTTCTTCTTTCTTAGCTAGTTCTACCGCTTTTACGAGCGATGAGTCTTTTTTGCGTCTAACTGCCTTAACCGGTTCTTCTTCCGTAGCAATCACTTCTGTTGTATGTAAAATCTCTATGTTAGCTGGTACTGGATTTGGAAGAAACTCACGAATAGCAGTTTCATCCCCCACAAGAACGATCTCCAAGTTAGGTTCGGTAGCAATGGCTTCCAATGCTCCCTCAATAGCTGTACGGGGTGCATGATCGCCCCCCATGGCGTCTAGTGAAATACGCAAAGATGTTCCCTCCTACTTATAGCGCACGGCTATTGATGACAATTCTCAGATGACTATAAGCCCTCATTCTGCTCCTGACGGATGCGAAAGACACGGAATGTAGCAGTAAACACCTTTTCTCCTTGCACTTTCGTTTCGACGCGCACCTTGCTTTCGTCCCCATTCGTAGAACGAACCACTGCTTTGGCAATCAGTTTCTCACCTTGTTTAACCGGGCGAACAAACCGAATGCGAGCTGTAGCCGTTAAAGCAACGTCCGCATCGATCACAGCAACCGCTAGTGAATTAGCTTGAGCAAATATATAGTGTCCGCGAGCAATCTGCGTGCGGGTAAATACATGTTCTTCCTTTATTTCCAAAACAGAAATAGCATAGTCATCCAACTGTAAGTCTATTATTTCGCCAATTACCTCGTCAATTCCTAGCGATTTGATTGGATCCAAGCTTTTTTCTGCAACATGCTTAATTCTTTCACGTAATTCTGGTATTCCAAGCTCCAACCGATCAAGGCGGATCGTTTGAATACTTACATCGAACATCGCTGCCAGATCTTCATCAGTAGCAAATGGATTTTGTTCAAGACTTGAGACAAGCTGTTGCTGGCGATCTTTTTTGGCTAACCTAGCGATATCCGGCACCCCCTTTGGTTATCGTTGTCTTACTAGTTGTTTTTAATACCAGGTACTAAATCAGTATAAGGGAGGCACTCTGTTTTTACAAGCCTTATATGGAAGAAAAACTGAATACCCACCATGAAAAATGGTAAGAAAACTTGGCTTTGCCAAGCCTATTGCGTAGGCAAAGCCTTAGTTGCACTTATGTAGATAGGAACTTTTATAAATTCCTATCTATTAAAAAAGAATCATTTTCTTCCTAGTTGTAGTGGAGAAAACCATCTTCTCTTTTCACCCTTCGCTAAAAGTCTTCGCCCCTTAAGGGGTTAGACTGTCCGCTCCGCACTTTTCATCGGGGAAGCTCAAAACGATGTCTTCACTGTAAGACTTGCTGGGTTTCGCTTCTTTATCCCGATGAATAGTGCTCCGCTGGGTCAGGCTTCGCCAAGACGCTCTGTGTGAAAAGAGAAGCTGGTTTTTCATGCTTTAGGTTTGTTGTATTTTTATTTTTTCACTGAAGCCCTTGGCAGAAGAAGTACATTTTTTGTCTAGAACTATTTAAGGTCCAACCTAGCTACTGGACAAAGAGGGCGGATAAAAAAGTGCAACCCTTGAGATTCTGCGTAGCATTCTCGACCTTTTGCACTTTCCGCATTCTTTGTCCAGTAGCGGACAGTCTTCGCTTTCTTGTTGGACTTTAACGAGTTCACAGACAAAAAATGTGCTTCTTCTGCATGCCCACTAAACTAGTCATTATACTTTCTGATCTTACAAAAAAAAGCAAGGTGACTGTTAGCACCTTGCTTTCTTTGCTTATTGAACAATTTTCTTACCTTTGTAAGTGCCACAGCTTCCGCATACACGGTGAGCCAATTTGTGTTCTCCACAGCTTTCGCATTTCACCATACCTGGAATCTCTAGTTTGAAGTGCGTACGACGCATTCTTTTACGAGTTTTGGAAGTTCTACGTTGAGGTACTGCCATCTTCCTTACACCTCCTTCGAGTGATTATGTCTAATGGTTCCCCATATATAAACCTGGCACTACGCACAGGCGAATGAGCTATGAGCGGAACCGATGTATGTTTGGATGGGAGAGATCTTAAGTCAACAACCCATCTGTTCAAAAATGAAGCCGTTCATCCGAAGATTAGTGACAACATCTTGAAAACATTTTACTCATCATTTTGCCGAAAAAACCCTTTTAAAGCTTCCAGACGAGGGTCGATACGTTCCGTAGAACAGCTGCAGGCTTGCTCATTGTGGTTAACTCCACAGCTTGGGCAAAGCCCTTTGCAATCCTTATTGCAGACAGGGAAAGCCGGAACGGAAAGTAAGAAGTCTTCTTCAAGAATCGGGTCAAGCTTGATCTCTTCACCTGTAATCTCGTGAATATCACTATCCTCATCCCATTCAATATCAGCGGTTGCCGGAGCAAACGTCTCAGTGAACGGAATATGCAGTTCTTCACGATAAGAGGTAAGACATCTCGCACATACAAACTGAGCTTCTGCTTGCATGTCCCCTTTTACATAGATCAGACCGCCTAATTCCTGTACTTCGCCTTTTACCTGAACTGGTGTCAGGTCGCGAATCTCCTGGTGGCGCTTCTTCAGATCTTGTGAATCCAGCGTAGTTTGAAAAGGAAGAGGTTCTCCCTTTCGATGTTGCAACTCTATCAATTTAATATTCATGTTATCACCTCATGCACAACAAAGATGATTATAGCTTTAGCTCTACACCTTTGTCAACCATTTTTCCTTGACACCTTATTGTTCCCCCCGTTTCATTTGCCAGAAAAGAGGAACTTGACTACACTTACAATTACATGGAAGCAAAAACCAGAAAGGATGAGAAGTAATCAATGAAAACCGTGGGTCTCATCGTTGAATATAATCCGCTACATAACGGTCACAAACTCCATTATGAACGAGCAAAGGAAACAGCACAAGCTGATGCGAGTATTGCCGTAATGAGCGGCAACTTTTTACAAAGGGGCGAGCCAGCTATCGTCTCCAAATGGGCACGAACAGAAATGGCTCTCTCCCTAGGTATTGACCTAGTTATTGAATTACCCGTTCCTTTTGCTACTGCCAATGCCGAGCTGTTCGCCCACGGAGCCGTCTCTATTCTGGATCGCCTTGGCGTGGTAGATGCAGTCTGCTTTGGCAGTGAAAGTGGCGATATTGATTGGATGATACAGGCTGCCCGTCTCCTCGCCCATGAGCCGCCTGCGTTTTCGGCTATATTAAAAGAGGGCTTAGATATCGGATTACCTTATCCAAAAGCATATGCGCAGGCTGCAGCAAGCTATTTAGGTACGCAGGGTATTAACGATGTCGCTCTGGATCAACCCAATAATATTCTTGGGTTCAATTATTTACTTTCGCTAGCCAGACTAAACAGCCAGATGAGTCCACTTACCATTCGAAGAGAAAAAGCAGGCTATCATCAATCCTCTATTACTGACGAGCAGATTGCCAGCGCAACTGCCTTACGAAAAATACTAAACGAACAGGGGCACTCGCCAGAGGCTCTCCGAGATTATGTCCCACCAGGCACGCTACAAATTCTTCAGGACGAAAAAAGTCTAGGAAGAGAGCCAATCACCTGGGAGCATTTTACCACACCTCTTTTTCATCTGTTGTTACGGCATTCTCCAAAAGAACTTGCTGCCTTTCATGAAGTAGAGGAAGGAATTGAATATCGCATCAAGCAAGCTGCCCTTCATTCCACTTCCGTTGAACAGTTGCTACAACAGGCAAAAACGAAACGCTTTACCCATAACCGTCTTCAACGTATTTTGCTCAATTTGCTTCTAGGTATTACAAAACAGCAAATCGCTTCCTTTCAACTGAAACAGGGAGCTCCCTACGCTAGAATCTTAGGTTTCAGCCCTGTCGGGAGAGAGCTTCTGCAGCAATCAAAGAAAAATGGGAGCATCCCCCTCTTCACCAATGTAAGAGATGGCATGCACCCGATGCTTGATCTGGATATAAAAGCAAATGCCATATATCGACTTACTCAGCGGAACAGCTTATCCGAGCCATTTCATGAAGAGTATCGACGTTTTCCTATGCAGCATTCTGTGCCACAGTCTTCGACTTAGGCGTAAGCTGCATCAAATATTGAATCGCATCATCTAAAGTCTTGACGGGTACGATGCGCATAGACGTATGGATACGTTTAGCAGCAGCAAGTGCCTCTTCATAGTTAGAGACATCGCCGCTTGTGTCATCTGGAGCAAAAAAGATTTCTGCTCCGGCAGCATCAGCGGCGATCACCTTATGATTAATCCCTCCAATTCTTCCTACGGTTCCATCCGCATACATTTCCCCAGTACCTGCAATCCGATAACCTCGGGTCAAATCAATATCCGTGCGTAGCTGATTATATATTTCTAATGTAAACATGAGACCTGCTGAGGGACCACCAATATTTCCAGCAGAGATATTTACCTTATCAGGCATGTCAATCTGTTTATAATCTTGCAACACGATTCCTAATCCTGCTCGATTTGACTTTCCTCCGTTATCTTCAGGCAGTTGCATCAACTCTAACGAGACCTTCCTCGGTTGATTGTCTCGTAAAAATTCTACCTCCACCGTTTCTCCTGCTTTTTTCCCCTCAAGAAGGAGGAGCAAATCACTTCTATTTCGGACAGGATGGCTATCAAAGGTGGTGAGGATGTCTCCGGTTTGTAATATTTCCTTTGCTGGAAAACCTTCCTTAATCGACAGAATCAATACACCACGATCATCCATTTTTACCTTGTAACCTGCTTTTTTTAACGCGACTGCTTGTGATACCTGTTGTGAGTTCTTCATAACCAACAGTTCGCGCTTGGAATAATCCTCTGGGCTTTCTCCTTCTACTGTAAGCAACCGCTCCGGAATCAAATCAACATCTTTCGAAAAATATGAGTATAGAACCCAAGCTGGATTTGCCTTTGACATACGCACCGTTGTCAACATGAACGTACCTGCTTCATCTTTCACTCCGCCATTTACCGTAATTATGGGAGCTAATTCTTTCGCTGAACCTGCTCGTTGCACATAATAGGGAAGCGGTACATAGAGGCTGATAGCAGTTAAAGCAAGGATAGCTGTAATCAGTAGGAGAAGAAGGTATCTACTTTTGTTCGAGTTGGCTTTCAAAAGCTGGTTGTTGCTCATCCTTTTCCTCCCAATTTTCAATCATTTCTTTTATCTGGTCGACATAAAAAAGAGCCGCCTTTTCTCCCAAATCCACAATTTCATTACAATTGGAATAAGCCAGACTACTGATATGCCCCACTTCTGGACGAATGAGTAAATCAGCAGAGAGAATCCGGTAACGCAAAATCTCTCGCTCCATTACGTCAATGGTCTGTGCGATTACATCAAAGATGGTTGTTACTTTCATCACTGTATCAAAATTGGCAACATCTATTCCAATGACGATATCAGCGCCCATCTCCTTTGTTACGGTTATCGGTACTCGATCGATAACACCACCATCCACGAGTAAACGTCCATTTACTCGCTCCGGAACAAAAATTCCAGGAATAGAAATACTGGAACGCACGGCTACGTCTACTGGCCCTTCACGAAAAACCACACGCTCGCCATTCTCAATATCCGTAGCAACAACGGCTAATGGAATAGCCAGATCCTCGATATTTTTGCCATGAGTAAGCAGGCGAATGATTTCCTTAATCTTTTGACCAGAAACGAAACCCATTTTAGGCATCATTACATCAAGCCAATACTTTCTTTTTAGATTGGCCGCTAGTTTTTCAATCATGTGCGGTTCAATCTGATTCGCATACAGAGCACCAACCATGCTACCCATACTGCTTCCTGCAATAAAATCAATCGGTATATCGTGCTCGTCCAATACTTTCAGGACACCGATATGAGCAAATCCACGGGCTCCTCCAGAACCGAGTGCTAAACCAATCTTCGGTCTTCTTTTCTCTGACATGTCAGTTTTCGCCTCCTCTCCCTATCTTATGTGAACAACCTCTCACCATTCACAATTTGCTTTAAAGGTGTCATGAATAGTTTGTACCCTTCGAGAGTAGACATGTACTAATGCAACGTTCAGGAGGGTTCTATGTCACACCGTTCCCCTTTTCTAACGATCAGCCTTGCCGTTTGTTCAATTCTTTTGGTCCTTGTCCTTATTATTAATCCAGATCCTTCTTTTAAAGCTGCTGTTCGGGGTCTGGGAATCTGGTGGGAAGTGGTATTTCCTGCTTTGCTTCCCTTCATCTTCGTATCAGAGTTGTTGATGGGTGTTGGTGTCGTCCATTTCGTCGGGGTACTTCTAGAACCACTAATGCGTCCGTTATTTAATGTGCCAGGAACGGGTGGATTTGTCTTAACCATGGGCTTTTCCTCCGGTTATCCCGTTGCTGCCAATCTGACAACCCGCTTGCGTGAGCGTGGAAATATTACCCAAGTAGAAGGAGAACGTCTCGTTACCTTCGCTACTACAGGTGATCCGCTTTTCGTGATCGGAGCGGTTGCTGTCGGTTTTTTTCACAGTGATCAATTGGGATATATCATTGCTACTACCCACTATGGATCAGCAATATTACTTGGTATCCTTTATCGCATGCACCAACCTAAAGCACCTATTACTACCGCCTATGAGCGTTCCCGTCATTCTCTTGTCTATCGCGCTCTACAAGCCATGCATCGTGCACGCCTCAGGGACAATAGACCGTTTGGCAAGCTGATGGGTGACGCTGTACAATCTGCACTCCAAACCTTGATGGTGGTAGGTGGCTTTATCATTATGTTTTCCGTATTGCTACAAATGCTTGCGACCGTACACATAACTGCTGTGTTTAATCAAGTTTTGCTGTTGTTATTTGGACCCTTTGGCTTTCAAGAAGCGATGGGCAATGCAGGATTGGCGGGTTTGTTCGAAGTTACAATGGGTGCCCAGATTACAAGTGAAATTACCGGAATGTCCATGATGGCAAAAGGAGCAATTGCAGCAGCCATCATCTCATGGGGTGGACTTAGTGTTCATGCGCAAGTTGCGAGCATTTTAAGTAAGACCGATATCCGCATGGCTCCCTATTTATTTGGCCGGTTTCTTCATGCGGGTATGGCTGCTGGCTTAACCATTCTTTGTTGGGAGCCGCTCACATTACTTACCATGAATATCCCATCATCGATTCCTGCTTTTCTACTAGGAGATGATCTATCTTCTACCAACTCCTGGTGGCAGATCTTTTCGCAGATGAGCACCATAGCCATCTCTATCGCATTCTTTTTACTTCTTCTAAGCTATATTTTGTCAAAAACGGTAAAACGGTAAAAAGAGAACGATTGCGATTACCCATGATGCTCGATTCGTCTAGCTGATATGTACGATTATGATTTGTTTTCCTGCATCTTTAAACGAATCGCCTGCTCCACTACTGGGGGTACAAGTTCTGCTATTGGAGCTTGATAACTGGCAAGCTCCTTCACAATACTGGAGCTAAGAAACGAATACTTATTATTCGTCATAACAAATATCGTTTCAATCTCATCATTTAAGTGCCTGTTAATGGATGCCATTTGCATTTCGTATTCAAAATCAGAGGTGGCGCGCAGTCCTTTTAATAGCACGCGCGCTTCTTTTCGCTGCATATAGTCAATTAACAGTCCATGAAACGAGTCAATCTCTACATTGGAGAGATCAGCCGTAACCTCGCGTAACAATGCCATTCGCTCCTCAATGGTAAACAACGGTTTTTTATTGGAATTAACCAGAACAGAGACAATTACCTTGTCAAAAATTTTGGCTCCTCGTCTAATAATATCTACATGACCATTTGTAACTGGATCAAAGCTTCCTGGACATACTGCAACTCTCATCTGTTACTCCCCTCCCTTTATGTACCGATAGATCGTAACGGTTGTATCCCCGTATTTTGAGATCCTATGCTGCTCACATTGCCCAATTTGTTCTGGTAACGTCACCTTTATATCATGTTCGGTAACAATCCAAGCATCATCTGCTAGCAGGTTACGTTCTTGCAATTCACCTATTTCATGCTCTAGATTCTGTTTTGCATAGGGAGGATCGAGAAAAACTAAATCAAAACGAACCTCTTTTTTCGCTAGTGCTTTTAAAGCTCGCCCTGCATCGCTACGGTATATCTCAGCTCGATCCATCAATTTCAATAGAGTTACATTTTGCTTTACCGTCGCAAACGCTTTCGCATCGCTGTCTACAAATACTGCCTTCATCGCGCCTCTGCTAAGCGCTTCAATACCTAAACCACCTGTTCCAGCATACAAATCCAGTGCCCATTCTCCATCAAAATACGGTCCTATCATATTAAAGATGGACTCTTTTACCTTGTCTGTCGTTGGTCTGGTACTCGTTCCCGGAACTGCTGCCAGGGTTCGCCCCCGGTGTTCACCTGAAATGACTCTCATTCGCTGTTCACCTATCTACATCCTTTTTTCCATCTAGCTCCATTCTATAGGGTAGATGATTACCATTTTCATACTACCACACAGAATAGAACAACGTAAAATGCACAAAAAATTATAGGCTGGTGTATAAACAGGTGTAGTTTTGGCAAAAATTTGTATAAGCGATACTACGGTGTCGCTGACAACCGCGGAGAAGACTTACGTTTCCCCATAAGCTCTTCCTCCGGTTTCTCCTCTCCCATAATTGTAAGTCTGTTCAGTTGTGCACCGCGTGTAGATAGGAGCATTGCGGTCACTCGTTTCCCTGAGAAACACGCTTGAACGACTGCCTCACTTCTGTTTTGGAAGTTGAGGTATTTTTTTTGCACAAAAAGGGGTAACTATAAACTCACTTTCAATTAATCGAATTGCAAAGGAGCGAGCATTCATGGCATCAAAAAAACCATCCCAACGTAAACTGGAAGCCTCAAAGGCGCAATCCATCGCAGCTCAAACCGGCGAAGGTGTTGAGCGTGCAAAAGAGATGCAATCTGAAGCAGATCATGCTGATGTGAGAAAGCATAATCAGTAAAGAGTAGTCACCCAAAAGTTACATGTACGAAAGAACGCCTCCTGTGCTGATACTAGCTACAAGGAGGCGTTTTCTTATGCATACGGTCTGGAAAGGTTCTATCAGCTTTGGACTCGTTAATATCCCGATTCGCATGTTTACTGCAACTGAAGATCGCGACATCCGCTTTCGTCAACTACATGCTGAGTGTCATACACCTATTCGTTACTCCAAGCATTGCCCTACTTGTGATCGTGAAATAGGGACTGATGAAATCATAAAAGGATTCGAGTATGAGAAGGGCAATTTTGTCATTATCACCGCCGAGGATCTTGAAAAAATTGCTCCCGACACGAGACGCGCTATTGAGATCCTTGATTTTGTGAATCTTGCTGAAATTGATCCGATTTACTTTGATAAAAGCTATTTTCTCTCCCCCCAGGAAACTGGAGAGAAGGCATACTCCTTATTACGTGCTGCGCTTGAAAAAACCAAAAAAATCGCTATCGCCCGCATCACCATAAGAAACAAGGAAAGTCTTGCAGCCGTACGCATCTATGAACATGGAATGGTTCTTGAAACCATCTTCTATCCTGATGAGGTAAGGGATGTTTCCTTGGTTCCAGCACTCCCTGCTCAAGATATAGCACTTGTAGAAACCGAACTGGATATGGCGGTGCAGCTGATTACCAATATGTCTCAGCCCTTCGATCCTACCAAGTATAAGGACGAGTATCGGGAAGATTTGCAGCAACTGATTCAGAAAAAGTTGGAAGGCAAAGAGATCGCAACTGCACCAAGTGCTCCTCGTACTAATGTGCTTGATCTGATGCAGGCTTTAAAGGAGAGTCTGGCACAAGCTGGCGCTCCAACCGCACCCCCAGACTCTCAGGTACCAACTCCAACATCTGCGGCATTAACGCCAGTTAGTTCCGAAACCCCTGGTACAAAAAAGCAGGAAAGAAAAATCGAGCTGGTTGAAACATATGCCGCACGTAAGCAGGTTGCAGCAAAAGAAATGCATAATAACGATGCCTTGGCCACACTGTTACAAGGAACGACCCCTGATACACCTGCTACCACGAAAACGGTTAAAAAGAAGAAAAAGAAAGAAACGAAACAGTGAATGATCAGTAGTATTGTAAGAAACAAAGCTCTATCTGATTTAATAAACCTCCATTTCATCCGACCAAGGTATACTACGTACTCCTTGCAGGATTGGATAATGGAGGTTTTTAAACGGGCATAACATGCTAGATGTTAGCTACGTACCTTACCAGATATAGCAACCTGTTGCCGATTTGGAGTAAAAGCGACGCCCTCCCACTTTAGAATCGTTTCAACCACGGCAAGGCAATCTGAATCATCTTGACCGAGGATGTTTTGGTTAATCTGTAATGTATACGTTCCATTCCTTTCATAGTCAGTGGGAAACAACTCTTTTATACCAGCTACTTTCCCAATTATCGGCTTCTTTAGAGTTGTATCACTCTTGTATATTTCATCTAAATAACTCTGTTTTTTATCAGAAATGTCCAGCAGATAGCTCTTCGACGATACTGGATTCTCTATGTGTACGTGATACCCATCCCGAAAACGAACCATATATTTATTCTCTGCAAGAAATGTATCCGAATGAAAAATGAGAGCATACTCATCATCCACAAACGTATATAGATAACCATGTAATAATCCATCATTTTCACCTGTATTGATCACAACAAGAATATCGCTTCGCTTGTCCCCTGTAAAATCTCCTAAAAAGAGGGTAGGATGATAACCAGCATGAGTAGGTATGGGGATCCTTTTTTGTAAACCTGTTCGTCCATCCTGAACAAGTACCGAGACTTGCTCGACAAACGTGCGATCTCCTTTATCGGTTATTTTCTCTGCTACTACTAACACTCTATCCTTTACTCCATCCCTGTTCACATCTGCTTGCTTACAATCGAGAAGATATTCTTCTCCGTTAACAGTAATACTTGAAGGAATTGAGTGGTTTTTCGGGATCGCCTGTAGCTCTGTTATATATTGTGAGATCAATTCTTTAGATGGATAAGGATAGGGAAAAGATTGAGCCATCTCTAATGTTTTCAGCGCCTGTTCGGGCCTAGCTGATTTCGCTTGAGCATCAGCCAGATAATAAAGATAGACAGGTGAAGCTGGGGCTTTTTTCAATAAGCCCTCGTAATAATTCATAACTTTTGGAAAGTAATAGCGGTAATATTCCTTCGCTGAAACGAGTTCGTCATGCTGCCATTTGTAAACTTCAACCTTGTACGATTCCCCAGTGTCATGAGACCAGAGCGCCACTTCATACTTGCCATTTTTCCCTGTGTCATCTGGCATATCTACTATTTCCAGTTTGCTGTAGTAATATTTTTTACGTAACACATGCTTATACCCTGTTGTAGTCCATTGCACAATGTCTAATTCAGACCAAATACTCCCCACCTGCCAGCCAATAATCAGATTGATTTGATTCGAATGAGTGACAGGCGCAGCAAGCATATCAGTAATGTTATATCCCGTTCCTTTTACTTCTGCGATTTTATACCAGTCTCTGTTCTTCTTCAGAATCATGAGATACATTTCTCCCTGACACCTATATGCCGCTACCATTTCCTCTTGCCCATCACCATCTAGATCGGCCACGATGAATGCTGGTGGATGTGAAGACTGTAGCATATACACTACCTCTGCCATCTTTGGTAAAAAACGGTGAATCACCTGTACATGTAGATCAATCAACCTCTCTTGTCCCATAAAAGTCCCTCGCTTTTCAACCATTCATAAGAGAGTATATGAATGCTTTCCTACCATTCATTCTTAAGGGATTACATAAGGTTACGTTCCACTAGGAAAACTAGCCAAAACACGCCACAAAGGTAAAGGAATGGAACGATGGATATTCTTATCCCTTTTGAACCGATCAGTACGGAAGATTTCCCCACAGGACCTAATTGGATCGGACAGGTGAAATGGGATGGAGTGCGAGTAGTTACGTATTTCGATGGACAGACAGTACGTCTTTATAATCGCAAGCAAAATGAACGAACGTATCATTACCCTGAACTAACCGATATTACTACCTATTGTTCGGCTAGCTCAATCATTCTGGACGGAGAAATCATTGCATTCAGAGAGGGCAAACCATCCTTTTATGAAGTAATGAAACGGGATGGGTTACGGAAGCTAGATCAGATAAATCTCCGCAGGCATACGGTACCTATTACCTACATGATTTTTGATGTTCTATTTCTAGAGGGAAAATGGGTTACTTCCTTACCTCTCACTGAAAGACAAGAACTTCTCAAAAAGGTAATCAAACCAAACGAAACTGTGCAGCTTGTTGAAAATTTCAACGACGCTTCAACTTTATATGAGGTAATTAAACAACAAGAGATGGAAGGAGTTATTATCAAAGATATTACGAGCTCATACGTAATTAATGGGAAAGATTCACGTTGGAGAAAGAAAAAATTTTATAAAGACTTGATTGCAGTAGTCGGTGGCGTCACATTGAGAGATAATATTGTAAATTCTCTCTTGTTGGGGCTATACAACAAGAATGGGCTACTTGTTTATATTGGACATGCTGGTACAGGACGACTAACTAACGAAGATTGGCGCACCTTAACGAAAGGTATCCAGCCACTCATTCAAAACAACATGCCTTTTGCCACGCCACCACCTCGAAACAATAGTACGATATGGCTTACACCGAAGATCACAGTAAAAGTAAAATTTGCCGAGTGGATCGAGGGACACTCCTTGCGCCAGCCAAGTATTCAGGCTATTGTTACGATCTCTCCACATGATTGCAGATTATAATTAGGTTGAATGAGTGGAAGTCTTTATCCCCACGCTCTTCCTAATGCCCCACACGCCTCTTCTATCCTATCTAATGGCATGGCCCCAAAACCTAAAAGACAAACGGGGTAGGAAGACTCCGTAGGCTTTGTTCGATAGGACTGTATGGAATATACTTTTACGCCATGTGCCAATGCTTTTTGGATTAACTCGTTTTCCGTATCCTTCGTTTTTACCTGCACGAGCAGATGTAAGCCTGCCTCGCTACCTATGATCTCAATTTTCTCGCCTAGTTCATTTTGTAAGGCTTGGATAAGCAGCTGGTGTTTTTTTTTAGTACGCGTTCTCATTCTCCTGATATGCCTGTCCCACTCGCCTTTTTTCATAAACAGTGCTAAAGCGATTTGTAAAAAACGGGGTACTGTTTGCAAATATTGTCTGAATGCTTGTTTGTTTTCTCGTATTACTTGATGGGGTACCACCATGTAGCTAATCCGAAGAGAGGGGAGTAACAGCTTGGAGCAAGTACCCATATAAATAATTGCCCCCTCTTCATCTAATCCTTTTAATGCAGGAATTGGTTTACCCACATATCGGTATTCACTGTCATAATCATCCTCAATAATCATGCCACCCGTCTGTTTTGCCCATTCGATTATTTGCATCCTTCGCTGAATTGGCATTACCATTCCATACGGATATTGATGGGATGGTGTTACATAGGCGAGCTGCGCGTTACTTTTCATTAACTCGTTCACGCGCATTCCTTCCGTATCTAACGTGATCGGTACCACTTGGCAACCATGATTTTGAAAAACATAGCGGATCCGGTCATATCCTGGCTCTTCCATCCCGAGAACTGGCTTATCCTTACCTATTGTTTGGCACAATACCATCAATAATTGTTGTGTGCCACTTCCAATGATAATTTCATCTGGTTGACATGTGATACCTCGCGCTCTGTACAGGTAATCAGCAAATTGTTCCCGTAATTCCAGTTCTCCAAAAACATTGTTGTCGTATGTTCCTCCTTCTGTTTCTTCCCATCGGATAGCTTCCTGGACACATGAGCGCCATTCCTGATACGGAAAGGCATCCCTATCCGTTTCACCATAGATAAAATCATAAGTAGGACGCTCAATCCCCTGTTTATCGGGCGAGCAGGCTTGTTGCTTATCTTGTTGCTTATCTTGCTGCTTTTCTTGTGGCTCTTCGCTCTGTTCTGCCTTACCCCTTTCGCTCCCTTTTCTCTCAAACCAGTCAGGTTGCAGGTGCTCTACATAGTACCCGCTTTTTTGTTTGCTGATCAGATACCCTTCCTCAAGCAGCTGCAGATAAGCTGTCTCTACGGTATTTCTGCTGATCTCGTACTCTTTAGCCATCTGTCTGACTGACGGTAGCTTATCCCCTGCTTTCAGCTTCCCTTGCTCAATCTCCCTTCGAATATAGCCATATAACCTTTGATAGAGAGGCAAGTCTTTATGATCCTCCTGATCCCAAATTGCCATGTACTCCTACACCTCAATCTGACCCCATCAACTAATAATAAACTGCCACTTGTTTAGAGGTCACATTTTTATGAAAATTATAACATCTAAAGGAAAGTGGGAGAATGCCAGATGTTTCAGATACGAAGACAGATGAATGAATGTAAGGATCAGGAAAAAATTGAATGTTTTATTGAAAAGGCTAAAGTTGGCTATTTGGGACTTAGTGATTTTGGGAAACCGTATGTAGTACCACTTAATTTTGCTTGGGTAGGTGGCGCAATCTATTTCCACGGAGCTACTGTTGGAAGGAAAGCAGAGATTATCTTACAAAACGAGCAAGTCTGTTTCACCATTTGTGAGGATCTTGGAACGATGTCCGATCCCATTCCTGCTCATGTTGACACTGCCTATTTTAGCGTCATGCTATTTGGAACTATTGCACCAGTGAAGGAACTGGATGAAGCAACCCTCGTTCTACAAGCCATGCTGGACAAATATGTACCGGGATACTTCAATCGGGCTCTACCTAAAAAACACGTACAAGAGTATCAATCGTCACTGGAAGTCATGTACAGGTATATCGAATTGATGTGGAACAATTGACGGCTAAAGAGAATCTCTTGTCTCCTGAAAAACAATTTTATGAAGGCAAAAAAATTACAGATGACCAGAAGCATTCTCGCTCGTTCAGGGAAGAATAAGCATACATCAGGAATTAGAAAACTTGGCTTTGCCAAGCCTTTGCCAAGCCTTTGGCGCAGGTAAAGCCTTAGTTGCACTTATGCAGCTAGGAATTTTTATAAATTCCTAGCTGTCAACGAAAGGAAGAAGGGAATATGGCTACCACAAAATCCTATTCGCTTATTGTGGATAACAAGGAGCTTGCAATTACAAACCCTGATAAACTGCTTTGGCCAAAAGCAGGCATCACCAAGCTACATTATCTGCAGTATCTCGTAGAAATCGCACCTTTCCTTCTTCCTTATACACGTGACCGCTATGTTACTGTGATTCGTTTTCCACATGGAGTCGGTGATCAGTCCTTTTATCAAAAAAACCTTCCCACCTATGCACCTGACTGGATACATCGTGCTACAGATGGAAAAATCAATTATGCCTTACTAAATGATACCGCTACACTCATTTGGATGGCCAATCAAGCTGCTCTTGAATTCCATGTTTCTTTTCATCTCGTGCAGAATGATTTGCCAACTGAGCTTGTCTTTGATCTTGACCCGTCCACTTCTGATTTTTCTGATGTGATTACGGCTAGTCTTGCTCTTAAATCCGTATTGGATGATCTTCAGCTACAGAGTTATCCAAAGACATCTGGAGCAAGTGGCATTCAAGTGTATGTTCCTATTCGTCATGGGTATTCCTTTGAGCAAACGCGAAAAGTTGGTTCATTCATCTGTACCTATCTTGTACAGCGATACCCGGAGCAACTTACTATTGAGCGACTCGTAAAAAATCGAGGAACGAAATTGTATCTAGATTACCTTCAGCATTGGCGCGGGAAAACATTGCCCGCTCCCTATAGTACGCGTGCGCAGGGGCTGGCAACTGTATCTGCACCTCTCAGCTGGACAGAGATCGAGAAGGTTCATCCCTCACTTTTCACCATCCATACCATGATAGGGCGCACGAAGCAGGTAGGGGATCTCTTTCAACCATTACTCTCTACATCACGCAATTCCCTTGATCATATTTTAAATAGCCTTCCTACAAGCTAGTTTCGAACCAATTTTTATAAGAAAAAACTATTTTTGTTATACTTCTTCCCCTTAAGCTAGAGGAAATACCCGTGCTATCTATGGTATACTTCTCGCATAATAATAAGAGGAGGAGATTAATTCTATGGACCCTATTGCTTTTTCGCTTGGTCCAATCGATGTACATTGGTACGGATTGATCATGGGGACTGCTTTTCTAATTGCTACCTATGTAGCAAGATATAATACAAAACGCGCAGGTATCGATCCTGATCATATCCTGAACATGGTTGTCTGGATCATCCCTGCAGCCATTATATGCGCGCGGTTGTACTACGTTATTTTTGAATGGGAAAATTATGCGGATAATCCTATAAGCGCCTTGTATGTTTGGAAGGGCGGTCTTGCGATACACGGTGGTTTAATCGGAGGATTCATCGCTGGTCTTACGTACGGAAAAATACATAACCTTCCTTTATTTCGCATGGCTGACTTGGTCATTCCGAGTGTTATTCTTGGACAGGCAATTGGACGATGGGGGAATTTTATTAACAAGGAGGCTCATGGCGATGTAGTATCTGCCGAGTTCATGGCTAACTTCCCCGCATTTATCCGTGACCAGATGTTAATTGACGGCCAATACTACCATCCTACTTTCTTATATGAGTCTGTATGGAATTTGCTCGTTTTTGCGATTTTGATGCTCATGCTATACAGCTTCAAAAAATTCGACGGTCAAATTCTGGCTAGCTACATGATTTTATATTCACTAGGTCGATTCTTCATCGAAGGCATGCGCACAGACAGTCTTTATCTCGGTCCACTACGTGTAGCTCAAGTCGTTAGCTTAGCACTGATAGTCGCTGGTCTTATCATCCTTGTCTACTGTTGGAATAGAAGTAAAAGTAACTCTTCTGTCAACCAAAAAGAATAAGTAAGACAAAAACCCCCGTATCCTGATAACTTGGATATTCGGGGGTTTTGTGACTTTCAGTATGTTTAGGCAATAATGAATGCGTCTATACTGGATATTATCCTGTCGCAATCGACAATTCCTTTTGATTGAGGTGAAACAGTATGGAGCATGATCTCCTCGATGACTATTTGGATTACAGCATAATCGTTTACATTGTAGAAGGAACATCTGGTTCTTCCGCGACTGAAAAAGGAATTCTGCATGATTATGATGCCAGTGGTATTCTACTTAAACAACACCATTTATGCTTCATTCCATTTTCTTCTATACGTAAAATCGAAATAAAAGCCAGGCCCACTCTCTGGCAACGAATTACCGGAGTGTCCTAGCTTTTATCCTTTAAACATTATGGTTTTATAGGAATACGTCAAGTACACGATAGCTAGCTGCTGCGAGGATCGCAACTGTCGGCAATGTGATAACCCACGTAAAGAGGATTCTACCTGCCATACCCCATTTAACTGCCGAGAACTTTTGCGAAGCACCTACCCCCATGATAGCAGAGGAGATTACGTGCGTTGTACTTACTGGTAATTTTAATATCGTAAAAATGGTGATGATCAGTGCAGAAGAAATATCTGCGGAGAAACCGCTAATCGGTTTAACCTTCATGATCTTGCCACCCATTGTTTTAATAATACGCCATCCGCCAAGTGAAGTACCTAGTGCCATAGCTAATGCAGCTGATAATTTTACCCACAACGGAATATCTGTATCTGTGGTAAAGCCCCCTGTAATAAGCGCGAACGTAATGATACCCATTGTTTTTTGCGCATCATTGGCACCGTGGCTAAAAGATTGCCAGGAAGCAGATAGTACCTGCAAATAACGGAATTTTTGATTCGTCTTGTGATACGGCATGTTTGATACGATCTTCGAAACAATTTTTATGATAACAAAACCAACAGCAAATGCGACGATAGGTGAAATGATAAGAGCAAGAATAATGTTGGTAAACCCACCGTAGTTAATCGCTCCAAAACCTTCTGCACCCACAACAGCGCCCGCGATACCACCGATTAGTGCGTGAGAAGATGAACTGGGAATTCCGAACCACCAGGTAATTAGATTCCAGAGAATTGCGGCGAGCAACGCAGAAGCAACTACAACCAGACCATTTTCTAAAGCAAATGGGTTTGCGATATCTCCACCAATTGTTTTAGCTACTCCGGTATAAGTAAGCGCACCAGCCAAGTTAAAACACGCAGCTAATAATACAGCAGTACGAGGTGCCAAAGCACGAGTCGAAACAGAAGTAGCAATCGCGTTAGCTGTATCATGGAATCCGTTGATAAAATCAAAGCTTAATGCCATGATTACCACAACAATGAGGATAATCATTTCTGGCGAAAAATTAAGCATTCTTCAGCACAATCCCTTCAACCAAATTGGAAACGTCTTCTGCAAAGTCAGCACAATCTTCTAGTTTCTCATAAATCTCTTTCAATTTGATTGCTTCAATTGGGTCCTGACCTGGAGTATTCAATAGTTCGGATACCATCGTACGGTAATTTTTATCAGATTCTTGTTCTAAACGCTTGATTTCGCGAGCAATGGACAGAACTGCACCATGATCTAGTTTACGTAGTGTGCGAGTTAGCTCAATTAATTTTTGAGTCATTTGTTGCAAAATATTTGCTTGTGCCACTACACCACTATCTGCTTTCTTGATTTGATACAGGTAAAGACATTCTGCTGTCCCGTCTACCAAATCGATTACAGAATCCAGCGTATGAGCCAACTGATGAATATCTTCACGATCTAGCGGAGTAATAAATGTAGAATTTAAGTGGTTCATGATTGTGCGAACCACCTCATCGCCTTCTTTTTCAACCTTTTTAATTTCAGCAGCTTTTACTTCGAGGTTTTCATAATTATTCACCATTTCAAAGAAGAGATGGGTTCCTTTATGAACAGTTCCTGCAAGTTGTTCAAAAAGATCGAAAAAAGCTGTTTTATTAGATTTTAGCATGAAAGAAATCTCACTCCTTCTGATTTATCACCTTTCCGAATATAGCAGAGGATTTTTAATACGTAAATCTTTTAAAACATATTTTTTCCCAAAAACAATGTAAAGTTTTTGTAAAGATTTCGATAAGATTTAATAAACCGCTAGGAATAAGGCTTTTACCGTTATTTATGCCCATTTTCCAAAAGAAAAACTCCATTATTTTTTGCAAGAGTTTCATATTTTGTAACTTGATCTTTATGGTATCCAAATCTTGTTAATGAAAATCTAAAAAAAATAACCTGGAAAATTATCCCGGTTACTCTCGACGAAGCTGTTTATTTTTTAGGCTACTGCTTTTTTTATAAGAATGGTAACACTACATGTTCGCAACCTTAGCCACTTGAAGTGTAGTTCGCTATTGATTTTGCTATGTGCAGACTATCTCGTTTCTTTTTAGCCTCGTACATTGCTTCATCCGCATATGTAGCTAGTTCCTTTGCAGTTTGGGCATGTGTAGGAAACGAAGCTATTCCAATGCTGGCTGTAATTCCATTAAATTGTTGACGAAAGTTTTGTTGAATACGAGATGCAACCTCCACGCCATCCTCTGTATTTGTTTGGGGAAGCAAAATAACAAACTCTTCTCCTCCCCATCTTCCAATTACGTCCCCACGGCGAATATTTTTCTTAAGTAATCGGGCAAAATCTTGTAGAAGTTGATCGCCAGCCACATGTCCGCATGTATCGTTATATTTTTTGAAGTGATCCAGATCAAAAACAATCAGGGTTACTTCATATTGATACTTTTTTGCTTGAACAATTTCTTCCTCCATCTTATTGAAAAAGTATTTGTTTGCAAAAACATCTGTTAACGAATCATGAAAAGCTAACCATTGAAGCTCTTCGAATTTTTTTCCAACATAATAACCAAGTCCTATCTGAAAAATAACCAGACTACCTATCAGGATAGGATAGGGAGTAAAGCTTTGAATAACAAACCACCAGCAACTTGTTAACAGGATACCGATGCCAACACCAATGTACCTTATTCTCATCTCCGTTTCCTCCTTTATAGAGAGGCAGCTAGACTAGCTTTTTGTATTCCTTTAGTTAATTCTACCTATATGAATATATATTTTCAACTTTGAATAGTTTTTTATACCTACAAATATTCGAATTCGTCAGAAAAAGCTTGGAGTATCCTCCAAGCTTCTTTAGCCTTCATCTATTCCAATTGTAACATTCGTTTTACACGTAGCTCCAATTCAATCATGGAAAAAGGTTTAGACATATAATCATCAGCACCAAGCGTGAGTCCCTGAACGATGTCTACCTCCCGATTTCTTCCCGAGAGCATTAACACTTTCATTTTTTGTAGATCCTCATCCTGACGAATCTGCTCAAGAAGAGTAAATCCATCTAATTTTGGCATAATACCATCCAAAATGCAGAGGTGTGGGCGTTCACGCTTCATCATTTCCCAAGCTGTTTCTCCATCCCCTGCCTCTAAAATCGTCAGAGCTGGATGGGCCAGTTTCGCTGTAAGCATGGACCTGATAATCGCATCATCATCAGCTAACAATAGCTTTTTCTTACGCACGACCACTTGCTTACCCTTCTCTTGATCTGTAAGATGTGAGACACAAATTCGATTTCGACCAGCACGCTTCGCTTCATACATAGCATGATCAGCATTTTCAATCCAGCTCTGCTTGGTCATATTCCCATTCCACTCAGCTAATCCCGCTGAGAAAGTGATAAAAAAGTCTTCTCCCTCTGCTTGAACAACAGGTTCATGCTGAACATGGTCTAGCACTTGCTCTAATAGCTCTGTTGCTTTCGTGATGGAGGTAAAAGGGAATGCGATAACAAATTCTTCCCCTCCGTAACGTGCCAATAAATCGCTCGCTCGCAAGTTTTGCTGTATTTTATAACTTAAGCCTTGCAGAACAAGATCACCAAACTGATGTCCATGCTGATCATTTATCTTTTTGAAATTATCAATATCAATAAAAGCGAGCGTTACAGGTAGTTTACGTTGCTCACAGTCTTGTAATATTATTTGTAACTGATGATCGAAGTAGCGTCGGTTGGCTACCCCAGTCAAAGGATCATGGAATGCCATTTGTTCGTAATGCTGCATCCTGGTTAACAATCGGAAAATAATTGCTTCCAATTCTTCAAAATGGAAAGGTTTAGTCAGGTATTGATCTGCCCCCATCCGGAAACACCGTAGCTTGTCCTTGCTATTTTTTCTGCTGGACAACACAATAAGTGGTACCCATTTTAACAACAGGTCATTTCGGACAAATTCAAATATCTCATAACCCGATTCAGGGTGCATCATCAATTCAAGCGTAATCAGATCAAAGGTCTGCTCACGCAATTTCAGCTTAGCTTCTCCTACAGTTACAGCTGTTTCTACCTGATAGCCAACTTCCTGTAGTCTCGTTTTCAGATAAGAGCTCAAAACCTGATCATCATCAATTAAAAGAAGACGATACGTCTGTTTTTCTAGCATCATCATATTTTCTTCCTGCATCTGTTTTTCCTCATGCAGGAGCTCATTCTGGCTGAAATTGTGTTCAATTTTAAATTGTTCAATCAAATTTTTGGCAAGGGCTATTTGTTCTATTGTTGCTAGTCCTTTTTCATCGTTCTGCGTCCACTCGAATTCGTGAGCCAGCGTTTCAGCCATTTTACCGATTCGGTTGAGCCCGAACAAAGGAGCGCTTCCCTTTAGCGTGTGGGCGATGCGATAACATTCATAGGCTGATTCTCTGTTGCCCACAGATTCATGAATGAGCAACTGTTCTTCCATGTGCTTGATATGACGGTGTAACTCTTGCAAGAACAGTTTTCGCGCTTCATGCAGGTGTTTTTGTTTCCTTGTTATTGTCATGGAGTCATATCACTTCCATCCTCACTCCTAACCACACCGTAACTATTGCCTTGATGTACATTAGGTAACTATTCTTATCTATTATTATCTATTATTATCAAAAGGATATTTGCATCTTACTTATGAATTAATCCTTGGTACTATAACATAAAAACTGCTTCCTTGTCCTAATATAGAACGATATGAAATGCTACCGTTATGGCTTTCTACAATCTCCTTTACAATGGCAAGCCCCAGACCCGTTCCTCCAATCTGTCTGCGGTCACTGTTATCTACCCGATAAAATTTATCAAATAGCTTTTCACCGATGTCCGCTGGAATCCCTAGTCCGTAATCTTTAATCTCCACGCGTACCATCTTTTCATCTGCCGTTATATTCACATCAATATGATCAGCTTCTGGAGAATACTTCACGGCATTGCTAATTAAATTATGAAATACCTGAGATAATTGCCCTTCATCTGCTTCCACAAATATCGATTCTTCATCGTAAGTCAGTTTAATCTTGTGAGAATGACCTGTTTCCCATTGTTCACTGATATCATGAAGGATTTCTAGCAGATTCACCTTTGAAAACTGGTATTCTTGTTTACCAACCTGCATCCGCTGAAGGTCAAGGAAATCGTTTAGCAATTGGGAAAGTCGCTTTCCCTCTTTATAAATCGTTTCCAGATACTTTTGCTGTTTTTCAGGAGATAGCTCTCTGTGCAATAAAATTTCCATAAAACCAAGTACAGTAGCGAGTGGCGTACGTAACTCATGGGAGACTACGCTTATGACTTCGTTCTTCATTTCATCTACCTTCTCTTCTTCCGTTCGGTCACGGAACACAAACAGATAGCCGCTTTTTTCTTCTCCTTCGTTACTTGCTACCGTTGCATATACCTCAAAATAAATCTTCTGTTGATTTTCATCTTGCCAGGTAAACCGCTGTATGAAATTCTCATTATCACCCTGCAAGTATTCGGTAAGCTGGGTAAGAGCACCAGATTCAGTTCGATTCGGCGTGTCAAAAAATTGTACCCAAAGCTCTGTAACATGTCTACCAATCAAATTGCATTCATTAAGATTCTTTTCCATGCGTGGATTGGCATACATAATGATTCCTTCTGAATTACACAGTAACATTCCCTCATGATTAGCATTTAAAATTTGTTTGATCAAGTCACGTTGTTCTTCAATATGTTGCTGTTCTTTTTTCAATGTCTCATTTAATCTGACCAATTCATCTGCCTGTTTACGCCGTTCATCGTTTAATAGTTGCGTATACATGGCGAGTGAAAACTGTTTTACCAAGCCTCGGACCAGTCTATCTCTACTCTCCTGATATTCCGCTTGGTGATAGCTGGTCAGGATCATGAATCCAAAAACTTCCTTATTGTCATTTTGCAATGGATTATATCGATCACATGCCTTGGAGAGTTCCATATGAATGGCTTTTTCATCCTCTGTTACTGCCCGAACTCTTACTAGCTCTACTCCTTCGGTCATAGCTCGCTTTGCAAGTCCTGGTATTTGTTCGCTACGTGGATAATGTGAATTGTTATACCCCGTCGTAAATACTACATTCCCCAAGTCTTCATCGTCAGTATTTCGAAGCCCAACGATGGCTGCATCATAATGCAAGACGCGCAACAAAGAGCTTACTGATTGATGAAGAAAGCTATCAAGATCAGAGTAACTAGCTAGCTTCTCCTGATAGTTCGTAATGTATTCCAATTCTTGCTCACGATTTGTCAGCTTATAGAGTGTTTCCTCCTGCTCTATTTGCTGAGCCATGATCTCTTCGTTCTGTGTCTCCAACATATCTCGTTGTGCAATCAACTCAATGTTGCTGTCTTCTAGCTCCCGTTGGCGTAATTCTAACTCACTGCTCATTTGATTAATGCCTTTTACCAATGTTCCTAGCTCATCATCCCGTTTGTTTTCAGGAATCCAGGCAAACTCACCTGCACTGATCTGTTTCATTGTTTTGTCAATTTCTTCTATGGGGGTCACGACGTCCCTACGCAAGAATCGAACTAAAAAGATCCCTGTTATCAAAAGCCCCAACAGGATAAATACAGGTACAACATATTCCCAAGTATTATATGTTTCTCTCTCCTGATAAGCTTGATCCATCTGTATTTCATAATATCGATATAAGCGAGCAAGATCCTCATTCATATTTCCTAATGCTTCTGTGCCAACTTGTACTCGCAGTGTTTCGATCTCTTCCGTCTTGCCTTCTTTTTTAAGCTGAATACAAGCTTCAACCCATTTCATATATGCTTTCCAGGAATCTTCAATCTCAGCTATCGCTTGCTGTTTTTCCTTTTGAAACTCCTGTATCTGAGATGTCTTCGCTTTTTGCTCTTTCAATTGATTGATAAAATCCATTTTCGCCTGCTCAATAATCGTTAGCTGATGAGTTGTACCAAACGCAATGTAGCCACGAAAACTTAGTACTAGCTCATCATAGATACTTTCCAGTTGGTCGATCTCTTTTAACGTTTTGCCATATGTAATAATCTCTTGGTCCTGCGTATTTTGCAGCTGATTAATGACTAAATATGCTGACGCAGCAACGATAGAATAAAACAGTAAACTTACAAAAATCAAAAGTGCTATCCGACTTGCTAAGCCTCTTCTCTTCGTCATGCTGCACACCTACTCTTCATTTCTGTCTATTCAATAATAGTTCAATCTCATCTAATAGCTGAAAAGGACTGAATGGTTTCGCCATATAAGTAGATATGCCCGCTTCGCTAGCTTTTTCACGATCCTTCATCTGTGTTTTTGCTGTAAGCAGAATAACAGGAGCATTCTGGTTAATAGAATCACTTTTTCTGAGCCACTCACATACTTCGATTCCTGTCTTTTCTGGCATCATATAATCGAGAATAACAATGTCAAACTGGTGGTTAGTCAGTTTTTCTATTGCTTCTTGCCCATCGCTTGCTTCCCTTACATCATATCCTTCATCTACCAAGGTTTCTCTCAGTAAGAAACGTAATGCCACTTCATCATCTGCAATTAATATGTTAGCCATATCTTTTGGTCCACTCCTCACGCTACTCTCCCATTTGGGTATTGTTGTAAAGGATTCTTTCCCTACGCACAAGGAGACCTCCCTGTAGTGCTATGACTGAGGGAGGTCTCTTAAATATGTATGCAGACATTTTTTTATATATAATCGTCTGCGGACCGATCTAGGGTCTTCCCCTGATCTTTTCTTTATTTGTAACAAGAATTCACATACTACCCTATCTATATTGCATTTTACCTACCAAGATAAGCTATGTAAATATTTAAATTGGAATAAATACGCATTTTTACTGCGCCTCTTCTCCTACCTTTTGAAAACTAGGTGCTTGGAAAGCTATTACTTTTATTACCAATATACGCATTTCGACATTAATTAATGAAAAGGTAAATAAAATGTCGATAAAATAATTATTGTAATTTTTTGTAAATTTTGTATAATTTAAACATGCACCAAATAAACTTATTAAGAGGAAGGTGTTAAAAATGAAGAAGATCATTTCCATCTTGTCCGCCAGCTTCATGTTAGGTACCATTTTACCAACCAATGTCTTTGCAACAATGAATCAAGACGTGGCTCAACCCGATGAACAATTTGAGGTGAAGGAGGGCTCGTACAAACCGGATGAAATTTTGGTCAAGTTCAAAAACGATGAGTACCGAATCTCTAACACAGCAGAAGTTCATTCCCTACTTGGTGGAACTCAGGTTCAACAACTGGGTAATGGTAAGTCAGAGTGGCAATTGGTAAAAGTTCCAAAAGGTAAGGCTAAAGATTTTAAAGAAAAGTATGCAAATGATCCTAGCGTTGAATCTGCAGAGTTAAACCTTATCTACACGGTAGATTACACGCCAAATGATCCTTCACTTAGCCAACAATGGCACCACCAAACGATTAATTCCTATGGAGCATGGGATACCATTAAAGGTTCCTCCAAAAAGATTGCCATTATCGATACAGGAGTGCAGCTCAATCACCCCGATCTCCAAAATAGCTTGCTTCCTGGAAAAAGCTTTGTCGCTGGTGTAACAAGCGCAAATGATGATCACGGTCACGGTACACATTGCGCGGGTATCTCTGCTGCAATCGGGGATAACGGCATAGGAATTAGCGGCATAGATGCCACTGCCAAAATCATTCCAGTAAAAGTCTTAAACAAACAAGGCTCTGGATACACCTCAGATATTATTAATGGTGTTATCTGGGCGACGGATAATGGAGCAGACGTTTTATCCATGTCACTTGGTGGTGGATCTTATCAACAGTCCTTCCAAGATGCGATTAACTACGCTTGGAACAAAAATAAAATCATTGTAGCTGCTGCGGGTAATTCCAGTACTTCTGCCTACAGCTATCCAGCCGCTTACAATAACGTAGTTGCTGTAGCTGCTACTAATGAAACGGATGGTACTGCCTACTTCTCCAACTATGGAACATGGGTTGATATCGCTGCACCTGGAACAAACATTTACTCTACCTATACTGGCAGTTCATACAAAAATCTAAATGGTACTTCCATGGCAACACCAATTGTTTCTGCTGTTCTTGCTCTCACATGGGGTAAAAACACTGCTTACACAAACCAACAAGTTGTAAACCGTGTCCTGTCTACGGCTGATCAAACACCTGATACGGGTACTGATTACCTAAATGGTCGTGTAAATGTTTACAACGCAGTACAATAGTCAGCTTCCAATTTCCAATCAGTACTTTATTTACACCAACTACAACTAGAAGGAGAGAATTTTAAAAATGCCCTATGAATGTACAACCTTGTTACACCCAAACACATGAAACAGCCCTTTACCACGCGCGCGGAAGGGCTGTTTTTTCAATTCCTTTATTATTGTCATCCGTGTTTTTCTTGCGTATCATGAAGTTACTTTGCGAAGTTTATACATTCTAATCCAACTAAAAAGATCGTTCTTCCCCATCCGCCTCAATTAGTATATGGGGTACCTGGATCTTGCCTGAACCTTCAGACTGCTTTATACCCTTCTTTTTTCCTTCTACTGGATGACCAACCTGAAAAGGTAGTTCAAATATCTCTTCGGAATGAGGCTGAATAATGTATTCTGCCCGTATCGGCTCATCATTTACTTTTTCTTGCTCCATGCCCTGCAAAGTAGGCACGTCTACAGCAAATTGAATGACCTTATTTCCATTATTCTTTATGTAAAGCTGACAGCTTCCATTAATCATGCCATCGACGGTTGATTTGTAATTACAGTGGCTACGTCCACTAATGTAATCAAGAGCATAAACTCCAGTAGCCATACACGTTTGGAGTATCAGTAGGGTAACAGATATAACAATGGGAGTAATGAAACTGACTCTGATATGCGGCTGTTTCATTCCATCTCGCCTTATGAGAACAAGCATAATCATGAATAGAAAAAAAGTTAGAAAGATTCCATCCATTAAATAATCGGGGATGTACGTAAGATACGACACGGGAATGTTCAGCTTTTGAAAGGTACTTTGAATGAATGGGGCGCCAGTCGAAACAAGTAAACGAAGTACAGCGTAACACAGTATACTTACCCACATTACTACAGTCAGCTTATGCTGTTCCTTGTTCAACAAAGTATCACTCTCCTCCCAGTATAGTATCACTTACGTAAGTTAGGTCTCTTTTTTACTAAAACATCATCACCGCAGAGGCACCCTCATTTTACCATTTCCCTTCCAAGGAAGTAACTTCCTTCTATTAGTATCGGCAATTCCCCTAATGAAGTAAAGATTGTTAACCAATAACTAATTAGATTTAGATATGATTATTGATTCTAATTTTACTATTTCGACTTTTTATCAATTTGATTTGCTTATAAGTCTTTTGGTTTATACATATGTAGGGAGATCCATTAAAGGTGACCCCTCCGTTCCTATCCTATTTCTTCCCAGTATCACCACAAATCGATCTTCACTTATTTTGAACGTTGCTTTTTACTGGCGACGTTCCTTTTTACCGTATCCAGGAAACCATTTCCTTTTACAGCTAATCCAAGTGTAAATGGATGTTTATGAATGATCTGTGTGAACTTTCATCTTCATTCCACATTTCTCCTATATTTTTCTTTTACAATTTAGGAAGAGAGAAAAGTATAGGAAACTGACCTATGAGGAGCGTACCTAATGCTAAACAATATGGAACAGTGGAAAAGCATGGCTTATCGCTATCAATTTGCCTTGCGAGAATTAGAAACCAAAATCATGATTTTAAACACTGAGTGGACTATGGATGATGGATATACTCCAATTGAACATGTTAAGACCAGAATCAAAGATCCCGCTAGCATTTTGGCTAAGCTAGAGCGAAAAGGGTTTCCACTTTCACTTGAAAGCATTCGGGACAAACTTTTTGACGTGGCAGGTGTGCGGATTGTTTGCGCATTTGTTGAAGACATTTATCGAATTGCCTCTCATTTCAAAGATCGTGAGGATTTACGAATTATTGAGGTGAAAGACTACATTGCTAATCCGAAGCCAAATGGTTACCAAAGCTTACATCTTATTGTTCAGGTCCCTCTTGTTCTTCATGAAGGTGTCACGTGGATTAATGCCGAGATTCAAATCCGTACGTTAGCTATGGATTTCTGGGCTAGTCTAGAGCATATTTTGTTTTACAAGTATGACAAGCATGTCCCTTCTTCCATTTTGCAAGAATTAACGGAAGCTGCCCAGGCTGCTAACCAGCTCGATCAAAAAATGCTCAAACTTCGGGAAGAAATTCTTAGCCGTGAGGAATCCACGCTCTCCGATGAGTTTCTTCGACGTAAACAGACGATAGGAGCTTTATCTTCATAAATGTTCCCATCTGAAAGTGAGTGGCTGCGCAACCGATACACATAATAAAGCTGTTTATATTTGTGCGTAATTCCTCTTTGCATAATAAGCAAAGAGGGATTTTTACTATGGTAGGCAGGATAATTATGATTATGAACAAAAAGAGGTATACGTAAGCAATTCTCATGCTTCTTGTCGTATACCCCATTCTTTATCCAATTCTCATCTCATTTTTTGGTTTCGTTACAATGTGGTGTCCTCTATCAAGACCTCTTTCCATCAATTCTTCTTCTGTCATGATGCTTACCTTCTGATTCTTAGACGGCATGGGCATCAATCCACCTAGTGGACTAAGGATACGGCAATTCGTATCTGTCTCAATCACCACATACAAGCCTTTTTTCTCCATTTGCTCAATTAAATCTGCCCAACGCTTGGCATCCATTATTTCTGCGTGCTTATTAAGCAATACGCCCATTTCTTGTGCTAACATTTCCAATCCCCTTTGTGCACTTTGGTTTCTTTCAAAACCTCACGCTACTTACAATACAACCAAACTGGTACACAAAGCAAAATTGATTTTACGGCAAATTCATGCGGAAAATCACTTATTTTCATTTGCTACATGAAAATAGATCACTGAATCTCTATTGCACTGCTTTTTTTTCATCCCTGCTTACTTTTTCGTTTTCGTAATGATTTTTATCGCTGTTATATTGTCCAAATCAACTACTTTTTCCCTTTTTTCTTTTATCTATAGTGAGATTCTCTCCATTATTCACTCGTCTTGCAATTCTGCACGTAATAAAACAGTACAATCTAGCCATGTGTTCCCCTCTGCTACTTGTAACTTAAAGCGTTGGCTTACAGGATCAAAATGAACAGGCTTTCCTTTTAGATCGTGCTCACCATCTCGATCATAGTAACGAATGAGTACTGGTTTTTTTTCTATAAATCCTTGATACATGATCTCACTTATCTGGGCACGCTCTTCTTCATCCAGAGCAGGAGGTAGATATCTTGTCTGTGCCTCCTTCATTCGCAGATATACTTCCCTATGTTCGGGAAGCACGAACCGACTTGCTGCGAAGAGATTTTCCTTCTTAGATGTTGTTTTGTTTCGATTCATATTCTGGCTCCTTCTTTTCTCAATTACACTCCATTTGTTTACAAAACAAACTTGTTGTACATATAATTGTTGTAACAACTATTTATATAGCTGTAATTTTCACATACAAAGGAGAATCTACATTGCAACCACCTCAAGCCGCTAGCGATTCGTTTGGATTCCTTTTAGGTCATACCTACCGCAAACTGGTCCATTTGCTTAGCTATCGCTTACGTGAATACGATCTTACTACTGAGCAGTTTGCTATCCTTTATCAGTTACATTTCGAAGATGGCATCAATCAGAAGGAGATTGCCCTGCGCACTGGTAAAGATCAGCCGACTACCACTCGTATACTTGATGCCCTAATAAAAAAAGGATTGGTAGAAAAACGCATGTGTAAAACAGATCGGCGTGCTTTTCTCATCTTTCTTACCCATGCAGGGCAAGAAACAGCAGCAAGAACAATTCCCATTGAACAGGAAACCATACGTGATGCTCTTACTGGTATGGATGAAGAAAAACAAAAGCTGATCATTGAGCTCTTGCTTCAGGTTTCAGCAAATGTACAGCAACAGATCAAACAGTTACAAATTTAGGAGTGAGTTTTTTGGAAAGTCATCAAGAACAGCTTTGGACCAAACGTTTTATTATTTTGATCATCTGTAATTTGCTCTTAGCTCTTAATTTACAAATGGTACTCTCTGCCTTTCCCCTCTATGTAAAAGAGACATTTTTAGCAAACGATTTTATGGTTAGTCTTGTAACCAGTTTGTTTGCATTGACGGCAATCGTAACACGCTTATTTGCAGGAGAAATGCTCAGACGGGGCAAGCTTCCATTTGTAATGATAGTAGGGCTACTCGCTTCTGCCGTCGCCACAATCAGCTATCCGTTTGCCGGAAGCATCCTCTTTTTACTTGTTATGCGTGTTGCTTATGGATTCGGCTTCGGAATGGCTAGCATTACATTCCCTACGATGGCATCTTATGCGGTTCCCATCAGACGGATCGGAGAAGGCATGGGGTATTTCGGGTTGTCAGGAAGTCTCGCTATGGCACTGGGGCCAATGATCGGGTTGTGGATTTTAGCAGATTTGGGTTTCACCACGTTATCTGTAATCTCTACGATCCTGCTTATTCTGATTTTCCCCTTGCTCTTTATCATGCGTCGTATCAGAAAAGTATCTTCGCGTTCCGCTTCTCTCCCGCAGGAATCCGTTCAGGCATCGCCAGCCAGCCAAGCGTCGAGTGATGCAGATGTAACGGAAAACACTCAGAAATCAGGTCACTTTTTTCTGGATAAAAAAATCTGGCTTCCCTGCATGCTTAACATGTTCCTCGCCATTACCTATGGTGGATTGCTTAGCTTCCTTGCCCTATTTGGTAAGGAAATGCAACTTGCCAATGTGGGACAATTTTACTTATATAATGCACTCATGATTTTTCTGGTTCGCCCTGTTTCCGGACGAGTTTTTGATCGTAAGGGACATCAAGCTGTACTCATTCCCGGCGCGTTGTTCGTAATGATCAGCATGCTATTTCTTGCCTTTACCACAAGTGTGGGAGGACTGATTATTTCTGCTTTATTGTATGGTGCAGGCTTTGGAATGATTCAACCTTCCATTCAAGCCTGGCTGATTAAGGAAGTCGCTATTGAAAAGCGCGGAATGGCGAATGCTGTTTTCTTAAGTGCTACTGATTTGGGCGTTGCAGTCGGCTCTATGCTGTTAGGACTCGTCGCTACCCTTTATTCCTATTCCGTGATGTATGGCGTTTCAGCACTGTTCATGGTTTTATTCCTGATTGCTTATCTCCTGTTTCTCTGGACTGAACGAATGGATCGGAAACAAAATTCCGAGTCGTCATAAGCCACTCCTGAATGCGAACTTCACATTCAGCGCGCAGCAGCTCTGGCGAATAGATTAGCTCATGCAGGTACCCGTTTTTTCTGATCATAACCAGATACACACCTTTTTTACTTTTTGCCTCAAGTATTCGGCAATTTCGGTCAAGCAAAGCCCGACGAAGTTCATGATGCCTTCGCTCCGCAAAACGTGAGAGGCTCTCCAATAAGCTATGGTAGGACAAAGAGAGGGACAGACCATACAGTGCCTGATGGTCAACCATTGCTGCTTTAAACAAGAGGTCATACAGGATGCATTCTCGCACATGATCCTGCCATTCTTCAGGCACTGCCGTCGTCTCACTCATTTGTAGTGCCCCCCAATTTTATTCGCTCGCTCTTTGGCCTGCCCGGCCGAGAGCAGTGATGTGGCGCGCACAATTGAATCATTGCCATATTTAGAACGAATGCCATCCATCGTATAGGCAAGCGATCGTTGCTTCATTTTGTCCTCAAATAGATTCAATTGGCATACCTGGTCAGAAACAAGCTGACTTAGCTGGATGCCGACACTACGTATAGGCGAATGCTCCCAATGCTCCGCAAACAGCTGACAGGCATACTTGTAAAGTGTCATTGCATCGTTAGTTGGCTCTATCATCTTCACCTGCCTAGAAAAACCTGTAGGCAAGTCAAAATCAGCACCCCGACAGCCTAGCGAAACAACAGCCCCCATTAATTCCTTCTTACGTGCTCGCCGGCACACCTCTTCGCATAGCTCCAGGATAATGATTTTGATCTCTTCTGCAGTATGATAATCGCGCGGCAGCGTCATATGATGTCCAATTCCTTTCTGTACATCATGTGCCTTAGCAGAAACAGGCGATTCATCAATTCCATGCGCCGTACGCCACAACACCTCTCCATTTACACCAAACCGTTTAATCAGTACATCAACGGACGTCTCTGCCAGCTGCCTAATCTTGTATATCCCCATTCGATGAAAATGGCTCTTCATGCGTGAGCCTACACCAAACAGTTTCTCAATCGGCAATTTCCACAAAGACTGATCCAGCTCTTCTTTTTTTAGCCAAAAACACCCGCCCTCTCGCTTTTTTGCCATATCGCAAGCCAGTTTTGCCAATACCTTGTTCTCTCCAATACCTACACGACAGACCACCCCTGTCTCCAGAAATACTCGCTTGCGAATAGTAGCCGCAATTGCTTCTGGATCATTCCCGAACAATCGTAAGCTTCCTGTAATATCGAGGAATTGTTCGTCAATCGAAAAAGGCTCCACCAAGTCTGTATAAGACTCAAAAATCATCGAAATCTGCACAGCCACTTCCAAATATCGTTCCATGCGCGGACGAACCACAACCAGATGACGGCATTTCTGCTCTGCTTGCCACAAAGGTTCTGGTGTAGCTACCCCATATGCTTTAGCCAGTGGACAAGCAGCTAATACGACCCCACTTCTTATTTTGGGATCACCTGCTACGACAATCGGTTTGTCACGCAAGTCTGGATTAGCTGCTTTTTCCACACTCGCATAAAAACTTTGCATATCGATGAGGAAAATCACCCGCTTTTTGCTCACCATGAACCCTCCCAAAAACGAACATATATTCTTATATATGCAGTATAGCAAACAAATGTTCTTATTTATACCGAAAATAATTGTGAAATATTTTCCATCGATCACGAAACGAAACGAGTTTTCTATCGTCATACTTATAGAAATATTTTGTTATTTGGAAAGGAGAAACTTCATGGTAAAACGACTGATTCTGTTACTAGTGGTAGCTCTCTCGATGAGCACTGCCTTTTCAATGCCTGCTTCGGAAGCTAAAGTTATTGCGAAACCCAAGCCACCCACTTCCAACATAGGATGTACACCCGATAAACCTGTAGATCCAACTATTTTATCAGGAAGTAAGGCAGTGCCCGGAACTACTCCATTTGTGCCGAAACCAGATGTGAAGAATAATGAATACTGGATGCAGGTAGACTCTGAACCACGCATGAATTCTGCCAGTCAACTCGACACCTTTGGCGCCCAACTTATTACACCTGACGAACAGCAGTTTACCATTTACTTTAAAGAACCTATGGATCGCACCTCAGTCGAAAAAACGCTAAAAGCAAATGTGGGAGAAAGAGAAGTTGTGATTGGGGATACCTGCTTTTCCTTCCATTGGAAAAGCGACAGCCAGGTAGTGGTGACAGCTGATCAGAAAAGATTGCCGGCAAAAAATGAGTATTATTTTCTCGGCTATTACAAATTAAATCTAAAAGGAGCAAAAACAAAAACCGGTAAAACAATAAGCTCAGAAAATGGTCTGACACTATATGTAAAAGAACCAAAACAGCTATACAAGGTTACTACGGATGGATCAAAACAAATCAAACTAACCTCATTCAAAAAGTCAAATGAGAGTTTGATCCTGTCAGACCCTGCACAACGCTACCTGCTTGTACAACGCTATGCACAATATTGTGAATGTGATGGACCATTACTCCGCTTTTCTTCGCTGTACGATTTACTAACAAAAGCCGAGATCAAATACCCAGTTGAACTGAAAACCAACTATATGGGAGCAGGTACATTTGTAGCGGATACCCGAGGGTTCTTTTATCCAGCTCCTGACGCCAAGGTTGCACCTTCTATTCCAAAAAGTAACACAGCCTACCGTATCGCTTTGAAGGATTATGTGCATGGCTCAGGATTCAGTAAGGACCGTAATTACCTATTTGTAGCATTAGGAACGAAGGAGCAGAAGACAGATTTTGATTTAGGAATCTATCATCTGAAGACTGGCAAGCTAGAACGTCATAAAAAAGCATTGAAAGGGCATGCACCAATCAATCAGGTGTCCGATCAAAACTACCCTGTTTACTTCCAGGATGAAGGCCAATATGCCTATATTCGACTTGAGGACTATACAGGAACCGATACCTTAATCACCTACAGCTATGATTGGAAAACCAAAAAGGTGGCTCCTTGGAAATCTCCAGAGCAAGTAACTTACCTAGGCTTTAAACAATCGACAGATGGTATCTATCGTTACTTTGGATTTACGGAAGGAAAAGTATATAAAGGGAACAAACTGCACCAAGTAGTTAATAACCAAGGGCATGATGGAGTATGGATTCCAGGTACACATAAGCTGGCTTATGTAAAATCGGCCACAAGTAACGGGGGTACGGCAGATACCTTACATCTCTATGATGCCGATCAGAAAAAAGAAAAGACCATTCGTTTGCAATCTAATGATTCAAAAATAATTGGAGCAACACCCGATGGAAATTGGTTATTTGTGGTAGGATGGAAATAAGGGGTGTGATGCTTTGAAATCGGAAAAAGCAGCAAATGCCTTTTTTCTACTAGTAATAACCTTGATTTTTGCCTATGATTATTTCCTTGCAAGAAGCTGGTCCGCTTTTATCAACGAAAATCTTCTGCTTTTACTCCAAATTAGTATCTTGATAGGTAGCATACTCTATTATCAAATATGCACTCCGGCTACGAACGTACAGCGATTCAGATACTCCTTGTTCATTTTACTGTACTTTCCCGGATTAATGCTGGTGTTGACAATGCTGGGCGGTACGTCATATGTCGGCCTTACCTTGGATAGCATCAGCTTCTGGGGTGTAATGCTTATTGGTGTAATCAACCTGATCAGGCAATGGAAAAAAATGAAGCAGACTGGAGCATAGATTCGAAAAAAGGAGCCTTATCAGCACTTTGACTGGGGCTCCTTTTTTTCCATCCAAGCAATATCAACTTTTACACGGCTTCTTATTCATACACCATAACCCAATATTTTTCTTCACCGGGGCTACCCTCTTCAACAACCTTCTTCCAACCATTGTTCTCATAGAATTTCAATGCAAGTTGATTTTGGGACACGCATTTCAATCTCAACGGTTTACTCATTTTTTCGCTGGCTGCATGTAATAACTTCCTACCTACACCTTTGCCTGAACAATCAGGAAGAACAAATAAAAGATGAATAAAATTTTCTGGCAAATATAAAGAGGTAAACCCCATAATCTGATTATCATCCTCAGCTAAAATGATATACTCATCTTCTGTATGTTTATCAAAATCTTCTAATGACATTTCATTTTTATTCTCCCACACAAAGCTATTACGTCGTGTTTCAATGTATATCCGTCTTAATTCAGGAAAATCTAATTCATTCGCCACTCTAATGTTCAAAATTTTCGCACCTCTTTTCGTTTACATGTATTTATCTTATAAGGAGATCATGTTTCAACATTTTTAGGCAAGGAGTCCCCTTCCTCAAGGAACGTGAAGGTGCGATAGCACCAGTGAGTAGGTCAGGGAGGAATTGCCTTTTTGCGTAGCGAAACATTTCCTTTTTCAGTAAATGACAATATAATGTACACATACTGAGAAAGGAGGTGTGAAAGTGGAACTAATCATTACCGCAAAAGCAAAAGTATTACCGACGAGTAAACAAGCCATATTACTACAAGACGCCTTACATGCTAATCGAAAAGCATTAAATTATGCATCGCAAGTAGCGTATAAAAACAACTTGTTATCTAAGTTTAAGTCGCTACAACAATTGGTATATACAGAACTACGAGAACAGTTTGGTTTGAAATCACAAATGGCTTGTAATGTCTGTACGGTTGTTGCAGGAAGTTATGCTACTGTGAAAGAACAAGGCAAAATCACACTTGTAGAATATGAACGCCCTAAATTGCAATACTCCTATGGGCGTGATTACTCTTTTGCAAAAGATGGTCTAGTCAGTATTGGTACTTTACAAGGACGTATTAAAATTCCCTTTATCACAAAAGGAATAGAGCAATATTTTGATGGTTCTTGGGAATTTGGTACTGCCACACTTGTATATAAAAAAGGTAAATTCTTTTTGCATTTTGCTGTAAAAAAAATATTTGAAGCCACTTCCACCATTAAAAATATTGTTGGTGTTGATTTTGGAATGCGTTTTTTAGCTACGGCTATTGATAGTAACGACAGTCACTTCTTTAAAAATGGAGCAGCGATAAAAGAAACAAAAGCTAGATATGTCCGTTTACGAAAAGGATTACAAGCCTGTGGTACAAAATCAGCTAAACGAAAACTCCAAAAAGTAAGTGGAAAAGAAAACCGTTTCATGACACATACAAATCATGTATTGTCGAAGGCACTTATCCAGTTTGCAGGAGAACATTCACTGATTGCGATTGAAGACTTAACGGGAATGAATCTAACAACTACCGTTCGGAAACGTGACAGATACTATCGTCTAACGTGGGCGTTTTACCAACTCAGACAAATGCTTGAATATAAAGGAAATATGAACAATATAAAAGTAACTGCATTTGATCCTGCTTATACAAGCCAAAAATGCCCAAAGTGTGGAAATACAAACAAAAATAATCGTAATAAGAAGATACATACATTTTGTTGTACAACATGCCAATATAAATCGAATGACGATAGGATCGGAGCAATGAATCTAAGACAAATGGGAATTGAGTACCATCACCAAATGACATTAGAAGCATGACTTCTTTTGTTGGGCAGTTGTCAGCCTGCCTATAGTAACCTACGTTTGAGGTCAGAGACCGAAGGTCGTTTGCATGACGTGTAGTAGAGTTACAAGCCCCCACTTCAAAATTCTTAGAATTTAAGTGGCGGGTAGTTGACACAATATAGTAAAAAAGGAGCCCGTCCAGTTCAATAGCTAGGGCTCCTTTTGCTTACTTACAAATGCTTTTAATCCAGCACAGTTCCTTCCAAAATCCCCTGTGTACGCAAATACTGGCGCAACCAGCCGTACTTTTCCTCTTTCCAGAATACATCGGAATTCACCATGACAGCAGCTTCCTGTCGAGCTACTTCCAGTGCCTTATAATCACTTAACAGGTCAGCCACCTTAAAGTCAGGCAAACCACTCTGCTTCGTTCCAAAGAAGTCACCCGGACCACGTAGCTCCAAATCACGCTGGGACAGCTCGAAGCCATCGTTAGTTTCACACATGACTCGCATGCGCTCTTTTCCCACCTCTGACTTAGGGTCAGCAATCAACACGCAGTACGATTGATCCGCTCCCCGTCCTACACGTCCGCGAAGCTGGTGCAACTGGGCAAGCCCAAAGCGTTCGGCATCATAGATCACCATATAGGTAGCATTTGGCACGTTAACCCCAACTTCTACAACCGTAGTGGAGACTAGAATGTTGGTCTTGGCGCTGGCAAAGTCCTGCATGACAGCATCCTTCTCTTTGGACGGAAGGCGACCGTGCATCAAACCAACCTGATACTCTTTAAAATATACACTTAGCTGTGCATGTACATCGATCGCATTCTGAACATCCAGCTTCTCCGACTCTTCAATCAACGGACAAATCACGTAAGCTTGTCTACCATGTTTCAGCTCCACGCGCAACCGCTCCAAAACAGTATGGAACTGTTCATGCTTTGCCCAACTGGTCTCAATAGGCTTACGTCCAGCAGGCATTTCATCAATCGTGGAGACATCCATATCACCAAATGCTGTAATGGCAAGCGTTCTTGGAATCGGTGTAGCAGTCATGAACAATACATCAGGTGACAGCCCTTTATTTCGAAGAACCCGACGTTGCTCTACTCCGAAGCGATGCTGCTCATCCGTAATGACCAGCCCTAGATTTTTAAAGAAGACATCATCCTGGATCAAGGCATGCGTTCCCACAAGGATATCAATTTGCCCCATTTGAAGGGCATCCAGGATTTCACGGCGTCTTTTCCCTGTCACAGACCCAGTTAAAAGTGCTACCTGCAAGCCTTGAGGCTCAAGCATCGCCTGTAACGAATCCATGTGCTGTTCAGCAAGAATTTCAGTAGGAACCATCAGTGCACCCTGAAAGCCTGCTTTTACCGTTGCGTATAAACCAATGGCGGCAACCACAGTTTTACCTGATCCTACATCCCCCTGTAACAGGCGATTCATCGCATAAGGAGCCTGCATATCATCCAGAATTTCTTTTACCACTCGCTTTTGTGCACCTGTGAGCGGGAAGGGAAGCTGACGTACAAATTCCCGTACTTCTTCCATCGGGAGCTGTTGGGATACCCCTTCCGTCTGCTGACGAGTCATACGACGGAAGGCTTGCATTTTTAATTGGAATAAAAATAATTCCTCAAACATCAGCCTTCTTCGCGCTTGCTTCCCTTCTTCTGCATCCTGTGGAAAATGAATCGCTTCAATTGCTTCTCTTCGTGGCAACAGACGATACTTTTGCACAAGTTCTTCAGGCAAGATTTCTGGAATCTGTGATTTATACTTATCCAAAGCACGCTGAATCGTTTTACGTAAAAACAGTAAATTGACTCCAGCACCAAGCGGATACACAGGAACCAGATCCGTCCGTTTTTTTTCACGCGGAGAATCCTTCTCCGTCATCTCGCTTACCGTAATTTGTAGCTTATGCTTGTCCCACTTGCCAGTAACGACAACTTCTTTACCTGGGGACAACTGATTTTTCACATACATCTGGTTAAACCAGACCGCCGATACAACTACCCGATCAATCACCAGCTTAATGGAGATACGCGATTTGCGTTTTCCATAAAAACGAACAGAGGGTTCGCCGTAGACTGTACCTACGAGAGTAACCCTCTCATCATGCTTCACTTCAGTTAAATCCCGAACTCGGTAATCCTCATAGCGAGAGGGGAAGTGCTCCAACAAATCACGAATGCTGACAATACCAAGCGCCGCCATGTCTCTGGCTCTCTCTTCCCCAATTCCGTACAGTTCCGTGATCGGTGAGGCTAGCAAGTCAATCATACACCCTTCACCCGTACTCCAAAAATCTTGGCTTCGATCTGCTTGCCCGTGTCAGTTGCAGCGAGACCCCCTAACGCTGTTTCCTTCAACGTGTTTGGCATACTGCAACCAATCCGGTACATTGCGAGAATCACTTCGTCTGTTGGAATGACGCTGGTAATACCCGCCATCGCCATATCAGCAGCTACCGTGGCTATAGCAGCTCCCATGGCATTTCGCTTGACACATGGTACCTCAACTAAGCCAGCAACCGGATCACACACAAGACCTAGCATATTTTTTAGGGCAATCGCCACGGCTTGGGAAGACTCTTCAGGAGTTCCGCCAGCCATCTCTACAATCGCTGCGGCAGCCATTGCCGTAGCAGAACCAACCTCTGCCTGACAACCTCCTGCTGCCCCTGAAATAAAGGCATTGTTAGCGATGCAATACCCAATCGCACCAGCCGTAAACAGATAGTTGACCATCTGTTCCCGCGTTGGATTCAGCTTTTCAGATACAGCGAACAGCGTTCCAGGTACAATACCACAGGCACCAGCAGTCGGAGTCGCAACAATCGTCCCCATTGCCGCATTAACCTCATTCACAGCAACTGACATGCTTACGGCATTAAGCAGAGTATTGCCGGAGAGAAATGGTTTTTCTTTCATATAAGTTTGTAGCTTTTTGGCATCTCCGCCAGTAAGTCCGCTATGTGAACGAATGTCTTCAGTCAGACCGCGCTGTACCGCTTTTTCCATAACATCCAGATTACGATACATCTCCTCTAAAATAGCCTCGCGAGAACGCTCGGAGAAGTTCATTTCCGCTTCAATCATTATTTCGGATATTGGTTTTTTTTCTGTGTTAGCCAGTTCCACTAACTCTTTAACATTACGAAACACCAGATACTCCCCCTTTCTTCGTATTTACATTGTAGGTAAAAGAAGTACCTGCCCTACATAATCGAGTTCCATCATTTCTTTCATAGTACTTTCATCAATCCCTGTATCCAGTTCAATCAGCATCAGAGCCAATGCCCCTTTTTCTTGCCTGGATACTTCCATATACCCTATGTTAACCCGATGTTTCGCCAAAATCTCAGATACCTTGGCAATCATCCCGAACCGATCTTCATGATAAACGAGCAAAGTAGGTGCACTTGCTGATAACGTAAGCTGATACCCGTTAATCTCGGTGATCAGCATTTTTCCACCACCAATTGAAATACCCACTACTCCCAAGCTTCCCTTCTGATCGCTTAGCTTTATGCGGGACGTATTGGGATGCTCTCTTTGTTCATCTGAGGTGGACAAGTTAATGTCAATCCCAACATCCTTAGCTATTTGTAATGAATCCTTTAAGCGAAGGTCGGACGTATCGAAATCCAATATACCAGCCACCGTAGCAACGTCGGAGCCGTGCCCCTGATATGTTTTAGCAAAAGACCCATAGAACATAATCTCCGCTCTCTCTGGCTGTCTACCAAACAAAGTCCTAGCCACACGGCCAATGCGGGCTGCTCCCGCTGTATGTGAACTGGACGGACCCACCATGATGGGACCAATAATATCGAACACACTTTTAAACTTCAAAGCAGTCCCTCGCTTTCACCCAAAAAATCTCGTACACTGTATAGTATTGTATCGCAGATTCAGAACATTTGTATAGGCAAAACCATCCTAAGAAATGGTAGTCATCTTTATAAATACTAGCATTTTATTCACGATTAATAAAACATATCTTTACACTTTTCATAATTATGATATATTTTTGTATATAAAGTAAACAACGCTTTCCATTAACTTCAAAGGAGACACCAGTATGCCACTTTCGAGATTTTACCCATTTCTTACTGCCCGTAGTCTAATGACCTTAGCGGATGTCATGTATATCATGATTCTAACTACGTTTGTTTATCAACAAACATCCTCTGCCACCTATGCCGCCATGTTACCAGTGCTACGGATGGTAGCCAGTATGTCATCTGGTTTTACAAGTCCAGTTCTAGTGGATAGAGTACGTTTCACTCGTCTATTATCCGTTTTACCTGTTAGTAAACTAGTCGTACTACTCATTTTCACAGCCTTGTTTGACCCTATTTCACAGTATATCGGTCTACTCTTTCTCTTTGTTGTACTCATCTCAATTGTTGATGGCTGGACCAATCCTATTTTGAGTACGGTTACTCCTCGACTAGTGGAGAATGATGAGCTGGTTAAAGCAAATAGTATGCTTTCTATGTTTAATCAGTCCATATCGGTACTTGGTTTTGCCTTCACGGGCGTGCTCGTTGTCCTCTGGGGAAGCACAATCATGCTAATCCTCACTAGCGCCATTTTGTTAATTAGCGTGTTGTTCCTAGCAGTTACAATTAAAAAAATAGAGCCAGAAGAGAAGGTGCAAACGAAAAAAACAAGTTGGAAAGCCATGAAAGAAGGCTGGGTCATCTTATGGAAAAACCGAGCCGTTCGCATTGTGACGATTATGGATATCGTTGAAAGTATAGCAGGCGGTGTATGGATTGGAGCAATTACACTAGTATTTGTCAAAGAAATTCTCTTGCAAAATGAAGCTTGGTGGGGGTACATCAATGCAAGTTACTACATAGGTACGATCTTGGGAGGGCTACTTGCTTTTACCATCTCCCGTTATATAAAAAAGAATCTGGTTATCAGTATGGCTGTCGGTTCGTTCCTGTTTGGAATACTCACTCTGCTCTATGGGGTAAATAGTACACCATGGATTGCATTACTCATTTGTGTAGTAATGGGACCTGCTTATCAGATTCGGGATATTTCCCAACAAACCATTCTGCAAACCAGTGTTGGGATTGCCCAACTACCCAAGGTTTACTCTGCACACAGCATTGTTCTCTCATCCACTACCAGCTTGTCGATTCTCATCATAGGAGTAATCAGCGACTGGTACGGAGTAAGGATGGTATATCTGTTTAGTGGTGTAGGTGTTCTTCTTTCTTCTTGTCTCGCATTTGCTTTACTCCCTTTATTACGGAAGCAAAAGAAGGAGCAGGAAAACCAAACTACATAATGCGTATTTGTCTTGATCCTACTTTAGTGGAGAAAACCAGATTCTCTTTTCACACTTTGCTAAAAGTCTTCGCCCCTATGAGGATTGACTGTCCGCTCCGTACTCTTCATCGGGAAAGCTCAAAACGATGGATTCACTGTAAGACTTGCTTGGTCTCGCTTTTTAATCCCGATGAACAGTGCTCCGCTAGGTCGGGCTTCGCCAAGACGCTCTGTGTGAAAAGAGAATCTGGTTTTTCAAGCTGTTGGTTTTGATTCTGTCTTTCCACTGAGGCCGTTAGTAGAAGACGCACATTTTTTGTCCAGAACTATTTAAGGTCCTACCTAGCTACACAGCAAAGAGTGCGGATTAAAAAGTGCAACCCATGAGACACTGCGTAGCATCTACGACTTTTTGCACTTTCCTCACTCTTTGCTGTGTAGCGGACAGTCTTCACTCCATTGCGGGACCTTAACCGAGTTCACAGACAAAAAATGTGCTTCTTCTGCTAGCCACTTACTCAGTCATTAGTAATAAATGAAACCCTCTGGGAAAAGTCCTAACAGCAACACTGTTTACGCACTTGTTCCAGAGGGTTTTATTATTTATTGGGACTTACATGCCAGACTTTTGATTTTGATTCTTATTGCTCCATTTAAAGATTTTATCTAGCCATAAATAAATGGTTTTTGATTCCTTGGTCATGATAGGTCCTAATATGGCTAATATGAGAACATAGAGCGCAGAGAAGGGTTTTAGCATCGGCATTAATCCTCCTGCTATTCCTAGATTCGCCATAATAATCGAGAATTCACCTCTAGATACAATCGTCAAACCAATATTGGTTGAAGCCTTATATGATAAGCCAGCCTTTAGTCCAGCAATCATACCAGCAATGAAGTTACCCAAGATGGTTATGAGAACAGCGCCTAATGTAAGCCATACTGCCCCACCAAGTGTGAACGGATCGATCGAAAGACCAAAACTGAAGAAGAATAGGGCTCCAAAAAAATCTCGAAATGGAACGACAAGATGCTCAATTCGATCACTATGCTCTGTTTCTGAGAAGACAAGTCCCAATAATAGGGCACCAATCGCTTCAGCAACATGAATAGTTTCAGAAAAGCCTGACACGAAGAATAAAGCAGAGAAAACAACGATAATAAAGATTTCATCAGAAGAAATATTTAACAACTTATTTAACAGCGGAGTAGCTTTACGGGCGATAACAAAAAACAGTAGCATATACCCAAGAGCTATTCCCGATGAGGCAAGCATCCCCCAGACGGAAGTATTGTCGCCCAGTATTAGACCAGACACAACAGATAAATACACAGCGAGGAAAATATCCTCAAACATGATAATACCAAGTATTAGCTCTGTTTCCGTATTACCCGTTCGTCGTAAATCAACGATTACCTTAGCTACAATAGCACTGGAGGAGAATGAAATAACTCCAGCCATAATCAGTACCTCTAATAGCGGATAGCCCATTGAAAATCCATAAATCAATCCAAGCCCGAAATTGATCAGAATATAGATGGTTCCACCGACGACGATGTTGCGACCAGATTTGATCAACTTTTTAATGGAGAATTCTAGCCCTAAGTAAAAGAGCAGGAAAAGAACCCCGATTCTCCCCAAAAAGGAGATGATATCTTCACTTTGAATAAACCTCAAGTCAATGATACCAATTTGAGGAGCATGGGGACCCACGATCATACCAAGTACGATTAGAAAAGGAATAATGGAAAACTTAAATTTTCCGGCAAGAATCGCAGCGATAGAAACTAAGACTAAGGCAGTTCCAACTTCAAAAATTAAATGATCCATCTTCTATCAATCACCTCCGTAAGATAGCACGCTTTTAATAAGTTGAGATAATTCATGTCTTTCCCCTGAAAGAACAAGCTTATCCCCTGCTTCGATAATGGTATCTGGACCTGGATTGAAGAACTTTTTCATGTTCTTTTTTAAGATCGCAATAACGGTGACATTGTATTTATTTCTAATTTCTAAATCTACAATCGTATTATTGATCGCTGCAGAACCTGCCTCAACCTTAAACCATTCAATTACTAAGCCCTCAAATGCCATTTCGATTTTTTCCAAAGCCTGTGGTTTATAAACCATGCCACCAATGATGGCTGCAATTTTCCTCGCTTCGGAATCGTTAAAAGAGATGCTGGAAATGCTCTCCTCGTTTTCAGAATCAAAGTGATATAGCTCCCTTCGACCGTCATCGTGAATGACAATGACCAGCTTTTCATTATTACGCGTTATCAGTTCGAACTTACACCCAATACCTGGCAGTTCACTTTCCCTAATGTTCACGATTATTCCCCCTTTGAAAAGTATCGTTGAAACGAATCACAGTGATATGCGTGATTAGTTCCTGATGTTATTATTACCAAATTGTTGCTTATTAATAGATCTTAAAGATCTACATCTATTTCACTTCTGATCGACTCAGACTTGGATAAACCAAGAAATTTAAGCGTTTCAGAAGGAGTAGCGTGGTGAAAATACTTTTGGATAAGAGCAATGGAAACTCCTCGTTTATAGGCATGGTAACCAAACGTTTTGCGCATGGAGTTCGTGCCAATTTTACCTTCGATTCCTACTTCCTCTGCTGCATGATGGATAATTCGGTACGCTTGTTGACGAGTAATTGCTTTTTTGGTTTTGGAAGACTGGAACAAATAATCATCACCGCTTAGCTGACTAGATGATAAAAAGTCCAAGATAGCAGTCTTAACTTTTCGGTTCAGGAATATCTCGATCTTCTCCCCTTTGGAATCGGTCTCAGGAAAGAGATAAAAATCTTTCACGATCCCTTCAGATTCCAGGACGTCTTGAACCTTGATCTCCAATATTTCGGTTATATTTAAGCCTGTATTAATTCCAAATACAAAAAGCAGATAATCACGTTCTGAGTGGTCCTTTAAAAAGCGTTTCATCGAATTAATTTGTTCAATATCTTTTAATGCTTCTACGCATTCCATCTTCCTGCTCCCCTTTGTTCTTAGTACACAATCTTACTAATATAAGGTCAGAAATGAGTCTGGCGCAAGTGGTTTGGTTAAACCGTGAAATCTGATAAACGTCTAAGTAAGGTCATACCTCAAAATTAGATTGAAATTCAGATTAATACGTAGAGAATAACACTCGTTGATGTTACTCAAAAGTATTTTAACATGCATTTAAGTAACATTCAAACAAAATATAAGTTAAAGTGAATATTCCTACCAGGGCGGAAAAGAAGCACAACAGTGAAAAATCCCCCATCTATAAAAGATGAGGGACTTAGTTATCTTGTACGTTACATGTACGAGTCATACTCTTACCTATTATTTTTTCTCTATGGAATATCCCTCTTTTTCTAACAAGGACAGTAAACCATTTTCTCCATCAAAGTGCCCTAAGCCAACAGCAACAAAATGAATATCTCCACTTTCCAGATATGACTTAAGTTTTGGTACCCACTCTCGATTTCTTTTATCTATCAGTACCTCTTTCATTCGTTTATCCTTCATAAACAGTTCCATTAGAACTTTTGTATCTCCCTTAAAATAGCTTTCAATCGTCTGCATGTTTTGTTCCTGTAATACGCTTTTTTCAGGTATAGCTAAAATAATTTCATCAGTTTTATCTAATGGATAAGCCAGTTCAAGCATTTCAAATTGATAACGTATGGTCTCTAAGAACTTTTTTTCCATTTTATAAAGATTAGCCAATGCGGTAATTTGTAAATCAACTCCGTAAGAAAAACTATATTCTTTGATTCCGGCAGTGGCTTCAAAGGTAGTCCTAACTAAAAACGGCTTGAGGGTGAGCAAAGTGTTATAATCTATTTGAAATTTGTTTGACATCTCTTTAAGGTGTTTTTCGGATTTATCTGTCAAATACTCTTCTAAGGATTCCTCTTCTTCCAGCAAAAACATATAATCCAACTCTTTACCTTCATTCCTATAATACATACCGTCAACATCTAATTCTGTTACAAGATATTTAGATTCCTTTAAAGCATCCTTAATCTTATCTGGAAATGGATACATTTCTTTTCTTCCGTAATGCAGCGTACCTAGTAAATACAGATACTTATCATCCTTCTTCACTTTGTAAAGCTGCCAATCAACATCTATTTCCGGTTTGGTTGCTGCTACAATTTCTACTTTTGCTTCTGTTTCTGCTATAACTTCTACTTCTTCTTTCGAGGTCTGTACCGTGTTACTACAACCAATTAGGCCTATGAGAAACAAAATTACACATAACTGATATAGTCTTTTCATTTAGCATCTCCTTTATGTAATAAAATTAATTAATTGTAATTTGAATACTTTAATTACATTTATTCCCTGAAATATAAACATAATAGACTATAATTTTTTGAATTTAAATACCATTTAGTAAAGTTAGTATCTCTGTAGTACACTTAGAACCTCACAAAGCCAAAAAAGCTGTCGCCTGTTACATACAGACGACAGCTTACCTGCAAAGCTTTTCTCTTAAGATAGCGCGCTTACTCCGCTCTCACCATTCCACAACAAATAGCCCCAGGGCCGCTATATGTTCCGATAACAGAACCAATTTCAGATACGTATGTTTCGATAACATGGAACTCCTCTTGCAAACGCTCTTTTAGTGCTTTCGCTTCGTCCAAAGCATTTGCGTGCATAATGGTTACCTTAATTTTCGCATCCTGTGCATATTCCCTGAATTCATCCATCATACGTGCCAAGGCTTTTTTCTTACCTCTCACTTTATCGAATGCATATACCGCTCCAGTTTCATCAAGAGAGAGTACCAGCTTTATATTTAGCAATGAACCAATCATGGCAGACGCCTTACCAAGCCGTCCCCCTTTATGTAAATATTCCAGTGAGTCGAGAATCATAAACTCTCTCATCGTGTGTATCATTCGATCAATCTCATCCAGAATTTGGTGCTTGGTAAATCCATTCCGTACCATTTTTACTGCTTCCATCACAAACAAGGCTTGAAAATACGAACCTTTTTTGGAGTCAATAATGGTAATGTCAGCTTCCTCTTCCAACAAGGATTTGCCAATCACAGCAGATTGATAGGTGCCTGACAATTTGCTGGATAACATAATAGCAATGATACATACATCAGAACCATGCTTATCAATAATCTCTTTAAACTTGGCCGCGAATTCAGCTGGCGAAGGCTGAGACGTTTTTGGCATCTCTTCAGCTGTTTGTATCCGTTTAAAAAATTCTTCAGGTAGCATCGTCACTCCATCAATAAAGGCTTCTTCTCCAAAGCTTACTTTCAATGGAACGATTTCTATGCCTTGTTCAGTTGCAATGCTAGTGTTAATATCAGATGCACTATCCGTTACAATCACAATGGATGATGTCATACAAGTCTCCTTTGCTTATTCAATTGCGAACATATAAGGATAAAGTGGAAGAAACATCAAAGCAATTCTTACTGGAAGTCATTCGCGAAGAAGTTGGATCTTCACAAGTGGATGTTTTCATGCGTATCAGAAAGTGATAATGAAAGACTTTTATTGTCTTATACAGTAAAAAACCCTCTGGGATCAAGTAAAACAGTCTGGCTGTTTCACCTAGGATTCCAGAGGTTTCTTTCTACTATGTGTATATGTAGCATGCAGAAGAGTCCTGTGCTACTCTTTTACCACAACACATCCAACCCCACCAGGTCCAACATGGGCGCTAACAACAGGCCCAATCTCACTCAGATATGCTTCCAGTACATTGTACTCTCTGCAAAGTTGTTCTTTAATTACTTTTGCTTCTTCTAAAGCATTGATGTGTAAAACAGCAATTTTCACTTTTGCTCCGTGAGCGAACTTATGGATTTCCTCCATCATGCGAGAGACAGCTTTTTTATGCCCACGCACCTTGGCAATAGGAAAAACAGAGCCATTCTCATCCACACCCAAGATCGGTTTGATATTAATCAGAGAACCGAACAAAGCAGAAGCTCTACCTATTCGACCACCCTTATACAGGTAATCAAGAGTATCTAACACAATAAAGTTGACCTGATTTACCATCATATACTCAACTTTATCCAGAATTTGTTGCTTAGAAGCACCTGCTCGCGCCATTTTGGCAGCTTCGACTGCAATAATTCCTGCAAACATTGACCCCTTTTTGGAATCAATAATGGTAATATCAAGATTTTCATCCATCACTGATTTTCCGATGACAGCTGACTGATAGGTACCTGAGAGCTGACTGGACATCATCACACCAATGATAGTTACGTCATTCCCGTGTTTCTCCACAATCTCCTTAAACCTGTCAGCGAACTCACCCGGAGATGGCTGTGAGGTTACTGGAGTCTCACCATTTTCCAATCGTCTTGTAAACTCTCGAGGGTTGATAGTAACACCATCAATGAACGTCTCTTCTCCGAAACTGATTTTTAATGGTACCACTTCAATTCCCCACTCGTTGGCAAGCGAAAGCTCAACATCCGTTGAACTATCTGTAAGAATTACAATCGCTGACAACTTACATTTCCCCTTTGCTTATTCAATCGCAAAAATAAAAGGATATAATGGTTGTCTACCTGAAAGAATCTCGACTTCCACATCCGGGAATGCATCAGTCAACATTTCTTCAAGCAGGGCTGTTTGATCAACTGAGACATCTTCTCCATAAATCACGGTTACAAGACCAGTCTCATCATCTACCATTGCTGAAATCAATTCCTTCGCACACTCCATCAGATCTGGTTGTGCCGTAACAATCGTACCTTCATCAATCCCGATAAAGTCACCTTCTGTAATATCAACATCACCCATTTTGGTGTCGCGGACTGCATGTGTAACCTGACCAGTTTTCACGTTCTCAATTGCTTCCGTCATAGCTTCTTTATTGGCTTCTAATTCTTCTCCGCCGTTAAAGGCAACCAAGGCACTCATGCCCTGTGGCACACTCTTGGTAGGAATCACGGCAATTGGTACGCTAGCCAAGACAGCAGCTTGCTGCGCTGCCATAATGATGTTTTTATTATTTGGTAAAATAATGATTTTTTCAGCGTTAATACCTTCAATAGCTTTCATAAAATCTTCCGTACTTGGATTCATGGTTTGTCCACCTTGAACAACCACATGAACACCTAAGCTTTGGAAAATTTCTGCGATGCCCTCACCTGCTGCCACCGCAATAATTCCATATGGCAGAAGTGCTTTTTCTTCAGCTTTAGGCTGTTCTTGCACATTCTCATCCTTTAGGATATTGGAGTGCTGCTCACGCATATTATCTATCTTGATGCGATGTAAGCTACCGAATTGCTGTGCATAGTTAAGCACATTCCCCGGATTTTCAGCATGGATATGTACTTTTACTACTTCGTCATCAGAAACAACCAACAAGGAATCACCCATCGTGTCCAGATAACTGCGGAATCCAGCTTCTACAAATGGCTTTTTGTTACTTTCCGTACTGTGTGATACATGTACCATGAATTCTGTACAATATCCAAACGTAATGTCTTCCGTCTTCATAAGAGCTTGAGCGCTATGCTTTTCTTCTACAAGCTCATCCATTTTTGATGGATTGCTAAGGGCTCCAGGCATGTCTTTTTTCTCAACAGCTTTTTCCCCATGCAGAGAACGTACAAAGCCTTCATAAATATAGACAAGACCTTGACCACCAGAATCCACTACACCCACTTCTTTTAATACAGGAAGCAGATCAGGCGTTTTACTCAAAGAGAGCTTAGCCTGTTCATACGTTTTTTCCATTACCGTAACTATGTTATCTGTGATACGAGCTGTCTTTACAGCCATTTCAGCAGATTCACGAGCAACGGTTAATACCGTACCCTCAACAGGTTTCATTACGGCTTGATACGCTGTATCTACACCCATTTTCAATGCATCTGCAAACGTTTTCGCATCAACAGAGGCTTTTCCAGCCATTACCTTGCTCATCCCACGGAATAACTGAGAAAGGATAACACCGGAGTTTCCTCTTGCTCCCATCAACAGACCTTTTGCCAAAGCCTGCGATGAATCTCCAATATTGGCAGACTCCCTACGAGAAAGCTCTTCTACACCAGCCGTAAACGTTAAATTCATATTTGTTCCTGTGTCACCATCAGGTACAGGAAATACGTTTAATGCATCTACGATTTTGTAGTTTGTTTGCAGGTTATTGGCGCCTAGATAAACCATCTGACTAAATTGAACGCCATCAAGACGCTGTTGTACCACTACAGTTCCTCCTTACAGTTCAAGGTCTGTTCTGACCCCTTGGACATATATGTTAATCGTCGTTACTTCGATACCCAATTGTTGTTGTAGCGTATATCGAACGCGACTTTGCACATTGCCAGCTACTTCAGAAATCTTTGTACCATAGCTTACAATGATATGCAAATCAAGATTAACTTCGTTGTTTTCGTTACGAACAACGACGCCCTTACTCAAATTGTCTTTTTTTAGTAACTCAGCAAAGCCGTCTTTTAACGCTTTGCGCGAAGCCATCCCCACGAGACCAAAAACTTCCATAGCAGCCGCGCCTGCAATGCGTGCAATTACTTCTTCGGCTACGTCTATTTTTCCAAGAGGTGAGTTAATTTCTACTGGCATTTATGGTTCCTCCTTTGCAGCAAAACCGCATATTGGTATGACTCGTACTTTCACTCATTCTACTATAAGTATGGACTGATTTGAAGGATTTTCAATGGATTGATCTGGATGATTGATGAATTTACTGTCAAGTATTGCAATTGACAGCACCCTATGATACTATTATTCAAGTTGTTCCTACGCCCTAATTGGGCTTGTTTTAAGTTGCTTCAAGGGAGGTGGATGTAAATGTCACGTAAATGTTTCGTAACTGGAAAATCAGCTAAAGCGGGTAACGCTCGTTCCCACTCTATGCGTGCAACTCGCCGTACTTGGGGAGTTAACGTTCAAAAGGTGCGCATCCTTGTAAACGGGAAACCAAAACGCGTTTATGTCAGCACTAGAGCTTTGAAATCTGGTCTAGTAACTCGCGTATAATCTCGGCAAAGCTGAGTGATTAGCGATTCGGCAACGACTCGCTTATACAATCGTTCGGCTTGGTTCCGCTCTATAGTGGACTAAGCCCTCGTCATGCTTGGACGGATTATGTACTGCAAAAAAAGCACCGATCTTAGGTGCTTTTTTTCTATAATGTATCCGTATTAGTGCACTTGTATAAATAATCTTGATAGAGATTTACACATAATGAAAAAAGGCACCCACACTAAACAGGACATGACTAACATGACTGGAAGGTGAATGCCTTTTTTCTTTTTTCCGGTGGTGTATGCAGTTGAAATGGTTTTGCCATTTATGTCCACACCCTAATTGTTACTTCGTTTTTTTGTTGAAGGCTTCAATGACGGCACGGACCATACCACCTAGAAATTTTGGCAATTTGATCGTATAAAAACGCATGTTGACCCCTCCTTACTCCGGAATTACTTATAATGAAATAAAAACCAGCCTGCCGCAATTAATGCTGTCCCTAACATGGCATACCACACCCACAGGGGTGTCGCATTCAAAATAAGGGTAAGCCCACCCACTCCAATCACGATACCAAGTATGCGCTTCACAGCCATTCCCTGCTTGATATGAAACGAGCGAAATCTCATCCCACACGGCACCCCCTCTGGGCTTAGTCCGAAACGTTGCTATTACCATCATATTCCGAAGAGGGTCAAACATGTGTCCAGTATGCCGGGAAAGAAGAAAAAGTTTCGAAAAGGTATCTGCCTACCTGATAAATATATGCACCCTTGTTCTGTTTGTTGACTGAAAAATACTCATTCACGTGTTGAAGTAAAAAGTTAGTACGATACTGCTCTTTTTCAGCTTATGGTACTATATAAGGCCTATTGAATAAGCGATACCAGAGATCATACAGGGGAAAAATTACAAAACCCTCAATTTCCATTGATTGAAAACCAAGGATACATACCTGGTCCCTTTACTTGTCATGATTATCTGAACGTTGCAAATCCTTTACGTGTAACAGGCAGTGCCATTGTATCAGGTTCATTTCAGAAATTTGACCAAACTTATTTAGTTAATGCCGTACAAACTCTTGGTAAAAATTATGTCGGTGTAACCCAATCGCCTTACCATACTCCAGATGATGAAATCATTACACTCAATAATCTTGGACTATCAAAGGCTGGCTTTGGTAAAAAAAGATAGTAGGGATATTCAATCCTTACTATCTTTTTTTTACTATTCATATGTCTTTCATATAAATAAAACCTTGTTTGTCAAAGTAAAAAGCCTTATTAATCCTTTGAAACGATTACATACAGATCTCCTGACCTACGCTCCACTCTGCCTACCTCCTCGGCCCACTCATTACTAATCCCGATCGATTGGCCAAAAGTAATTGTGGCATCATCTAAGGGATAAAGAAAACCATTCAGAGTAACGCCTGTTACCTCAACGGATGCTGGTAGAAGAGAGAGGAACTCATTTTTTCGTCTGCGCAACTCTACATGAGGAAAATAATCGGAGAGAAGCATAATCCGATTCTGCAGATTGACGATCTCCATCCATACTCCTAATTGATGAGCACGCTTAAGCAAGCCGAGGTTAGCCAGAGTATGATCCATACGGCTTCCAGTAGCCCCGTATAAGATAAACTTTAGTTTATGTGGCGGGTAGAGATGGACGACATCATTCTCATCCTCCAGCTGGCTTCCGAGTTGGCGCAGATGTTCACGTGCAGCTTCAACAGCCACTTCAATTGCTAATTCCGTATCGGTTGCATTTTTCATCGCGGATACTTTTCGTAACCTGATACCAGCCGCCTCCAGTTGACGAATCCCTTCATCCTGGACGGTATCAAAATCTCCAACCGCATAATGAGGTATCATGCCCGCTTCTAATAAAGCGATAGCACCTCCATCTACTCCAATTAACAGGTCAGGTCGCTCCATTTGTGGAAACATGTCCAAGTCTCCGCCTGTCACAATATGTATTGTTACATCAATCATCCCTTACAACTCCTTCTAGAAATTCCTGCATGTTACTCTATTATCCTAATTTCATCCTTTTATATTGTACGGAAGCAATAAGAAGATGTAAAACGGAAAAGAAATAAGCGAGAATATCGCATCAAGGTGAGTCGATAGAAACTATCTCTACACTTCCTTTTGCAAATATCCCCGCTTTTAATGAAGAAATTCTTTATTTTAGAGTTACAGCACTTTTTTCAGGAACTGGCGAGCACGCTCGCTATCTGGTTTCAGGAAGAACTGGCTTGGTACTGTGTCTTCCACAAGCTTTCCTTCATCCAAAAAGAGAACACGATCTGCTACTTCTCTGGCAAAGCCCATCTCATGCGTAACGATGGCCATTGTCATACCGGAGTTGGCCAGTGTTTTCATTACCTCCAGTACCTCTTTTACCATCTCAGGATCAAGAGCAGATGTAGGCTCATCAAAAAGCATAATTTCCGGTTCCATAGCAAGAGCACGCGCGATTGCTACACGTTGCTTCTGACCGCCAGACAGTTTAGCAGGATATACGCCTGCCTTATCAGAGAGTCCGACACGCATAAGTAGCTCCAATGCCTTTTTCTCTGCCTGATTTTTCGCCATGCCTTTTACCTTCATAGGTGCATAGACTAGGTTTTGTAAAACAGTCATATGTGGGAACAAGTGAAAATGCTGAAATACCATTCCAACCTTTTGTCTGATCTTTTGAATATCAGCACCCTTTTGAGTAATATCCTGACCATCAATTTGTACACTGCCAGCTGTTGGTTCCTCCAACAGATTAAGACAACGCAAAAAAGTAGATTTACCTGAGCCGGACGGACCGATAATTGCCACGACGTCCCCTTTTTTAATTTCTGTGCTAATTCCTTTCAACACTTCCAGTTTTCCAAATGATTTATGCAAGTTCTCAACTTTAACCATTGCGACGCAACCTCCGTTCCAGCCATGTAGACAAGAGAGTTAGAATCATAACCAGGATATAGTAAATCAGGGCTGCAAAAATTAGGGGTTCAAAATAGATGAACAACTGCCCTTTCACAACATCTGCACGACGCAGAATTTCCGCTACCCCGATCATGGAAACCAGGGACGAGTCTTTCAACAAAGTAATAAATTCGTTCATAATAGCTGGAAGAATATTGCGGATTGCCTGCGGAAAAATAATGTCTTTCATCATGCGAGGATAAGAGATACCCAATGCTTTCGCTGCTTCCCATTGTCCTTTATCAACGGCAAGGATACCAGCACGCATCGTTTCAGACAAGTAAGCCCCTGAGTTCAAACTAAAAGCAAGTACCCCAGCCGCGAGCGGTTCAATTTGGTAATCAAACAATTGCGGTGTAGCGTAATAAATAAGAAGCAACTGAACCAAAAGTGGAGTTCCGCGGAAAATCGAAGTATAAAACACAGCGAACCAGTTAAGTGGCTTAAAATTTGAGATTTTGCACAGGGTTAGCAGTACAGCCAGAATGAAACCAAAGAAAACGGACAGGCTGGTAAACTGTAGTGTAATCCCAATCCCCTCTAACATGTAGGGAATATGGGGTTCTATTTTAGAAAAATCTATCTGCATTCATGTCAACTCACTTTCTTTACTTGCATGGGAATATCTTTCATCTGAAATGAAAAAGCGGTGGGGATTATTGCCCCAACCACTTTTGGATCAGCTTGTCCATTTCCCCGTTCTCTTTCATCTTTTTCAAGACCTCATTAATCTGTGGAGTCAATTCAGATCCTTTAGGGAATGCAATTGCGTAACCTTCTGTATTTTGTGTAGTCATTTCTGTCATCGCTAGGTCAGGATGTTGTTCCAGATAGCCTTTTGCAATTGTATTTTCCACGATAGCAGCAGCCGATCTCTTAGTCTTAACCTCTTGGATTACTTCACCCATTTTGTTTAGAGAGACCACTTCAACACCTTGCACTGTTTTAGCTGCCTCTTGTGCTGCTTTTTCCTGCATAGAACCTAATTGTGCTGATACTCTTTTGCCAGCCAATTCTTCCTGGGAAGAAACAGGCGTATCTTTTAGATAGACGAGCGTATTTTTCGCTTCATAGTAGTTATCAGAGAAATCTACGTTTTCTCTACGTTCTGGAGAAGTTGACATCCCGGCCAGTACCATATCGGCACGTTTGGATTGAAGTGCTGGAATTAGGCCATTAAAATCAGTGTCTACAACTTCCAATTTGTAGTTAAGTTCTTTTGCAATATAATTAGCTACGTCGATATCAAAACCAACGATTTGGTCTTTACCATCCTTCATCTCATGGAACTCATACGGAAAGTAGTCTGCTGACGTATACATCGTTAGTTTTTTCTGAGCTTCCGTTCCTTCCGGTTTATCAGTAGAGCCAGGCGCTCCAGTAGTAGCTGCATCATTTCCACCCGTACCGCAAGCAGTTAACAATGAAATAGAGAGAAGTGATGTAAGGGCTAAAGTCATGAATGATTTTTTCTTTTGCATAATGGTTTCCTCCTGTATGAACAACAACATTGTGTCTCTTCTATAATGTTGGTCGTTTGAAAGTATTTATGAAACACAGATAACTTATAAATATAATATCATATGAATAAAAATAAGAAAGTAAAATAAAATAATATTTTTTAATGAATTATTAATTATATCGCTAAATTTTTGTTATAGTGGATAAAAATAGTCTATTTCATATAAATATCCACAGGAAATAGGGAACACTAGCTGAATTACCTTGCAATAAATTGTTATTTAGTAAACATTTACTAAACACATGAAAGCCAAACAGGAATCCCCGACGAAACTCCACTTCCATGTACGAACTCTGCTTCCTATATAAAGTAATAAAGTGATAACTATACATTTTGATTACACATGAAAAAAGATGGCTCAGCCGCAAGCCACCTTTTTTTGTATATTCACTACTACTTACTCCACTATCCATTGATATTAATAGCGGACTTCAGTACTCCTCTTCCGTTCTTCTCTACTATACAAAAAACTCTACTTTTATACAAAAAAACGTATATTTACTGTATATTCATGTATAAATGAAGGTTCTACTTCTGATTTGTAGTGTGCTTAGGTACTAGGCTTCCTGGCAATCACACGTAATCTCTTATAATCAGCATAATATGCCCCTTCTGAAAATAGTTGATCTTTTAGTATATCAGAGACCTTTTGCTGTATGTGAGTTCGTTGTGCCACTGATAAATCAAACAGAAAATCATCTGTAAAGTGTGATAGCCAATCATTTAGTCCTTCCACGCCATTCGTTAACTGGGTAGGGCGCGAAAAGAGACATGCATATGTAACTTGAAAACCTTTCTGCTCAAGTAGGCTGGAATACTCTCCTACACTTGGGAAATACCATGGATTACGCTTGGTTGCATCTATTGCTAACTCCTCTTTAAGAACTGTGGTTAATGCTGAGACGATGCTTCCCACATTTCCCTTCCCTCCGAACTCTGCGACGAGCCTTCCGCCAGGACGTAGGCAATCATACATGCATGTTGCTACTTCTGGTGCGCGCTTAATCCAATGGAGGGCAGCATTCGAAAAAATAGCATCTACCTTTTGATCCAGGCTAAATTCCGCCCCATCTCCTTGAATAAATGAAATAGTCGGGTATTTATTCCTAGCCTCTCTTACCATATCTTCTGAGTAATCCATGCCGATGACAACAGCACCAGACTCTGCAATTTGCTTACTTAAATCACCAGTCCCACACCCCAGGTCTAAAATACGCTCTCCCGCCTGAGGCTGTAACAATTCAAGCAACCCCTTACCATATTCAGAAACAAAACCAAGTTGATGATCATACATTTGTGCATTCCATTCGTTCACTGAACTCATGTTGCCACCCCTTTCTCTTTGATTCATTATGTCACAACCTCAACGATAGGAAAAATATATATAAATTATTATATTTATAGGTTTTATCTATAACTAAACTGTTAAAGTATACAGTAAAAGCATTTTAGAAGCCCAGTAACAATAAGAATACTTGTAAGGAAATGGACTATCTACTCCTTGTGGAAAGAAAATCTGGTTTTTGGCTGTTAGTTTTATTTTTGGTTTTGGTAATCCTCTGCTAGCCCACTACAGTGTAGATATACGAAATTCTATCCATGTACCTCTACAAAGTTTAATCTTTCTCATACAAAAAAGGTTACTTCATCGAAGAGACAAGGGTGACTGGCTCACTCGATTGAAGTAACCTTTTTTAATTGTATGTGGCTGTTTACTTATAACAAGCCTTTTTATCCGCGAATAGCAGCAATAGCCTGAGCACGATCTTCTTTGTTAAAAACGGCGGAACCAGCAACAAGTACAGTTGCTCCTGCTTCTTCACATAGACGGGCAGTCTCCGTATTCACACCACCATCAATCTCGATATCCACATGGGACAAACCACGAGCATCAAGATTAGTACGCAGCTGACGAACTTTATTTAACACACCATGAATAAATTTTTGTCCACCAAAACCTGGATTTACGGTCATCAAAAGAACCAGATCCAAATCATCCAAAATCTCGTCAATCGTCACGATAGGTGTAGACGGATTTAGAACTACACCAGCTTTTGCGCCTTGTTCCTTAATCAAATGGATGGTTCTATGTAGATGTGGACAAGCTTCCTGGTGAACAGTAATAATATCAGCACCACTTTTGATAAATTCCGGGATATATTTATCCGGATTTTCAATCATCAGATGTACATCAAGCGGTAATTCAGTTACCGGACGGATCGCATCAACGATTAATGGTCCAATTGTAATATTAGGGACAAAATGACCATCCATCACATCTACGTGAATCCAGTCAGCTCCGCCACGTTCTACATCCTTAATTTCTTCCCCTAAACGAGCAAAATCAGCGGATAGAATAGATGGTGCAATTTTTACCATGGTTTGTTCCTCCTCAAGTATTCTCTAAGTTCCTCCATAAACTGCTGGTAATGCCGATAACGCTCCAACAGGATTTCCCCTGATTCAACCGCTTCTTGAACGGCACATCCAGGCTCTTTCAGATGAAGACAGCCTCTAAATTTGCATTGATCACTGTAACGTTCAAAATCTCGAAATGATTGAGCAAGATCCAGTTCGCTCAGATTCATAAATTCAAGTGAACTAAATCCAGGCGTATCCGCTACATATCCACCATCTCCAAGTGGGATTAGCTCAACATGGCGTGTTGTATGTCTACCTCGTCCCAGCTTTTGACTAACTTCCCCCGTCTGTAAGCTGATATCAGAGAACATGGCATTCAACAAGGAGGATTTTCCTACACCTGACTGCCCTGCAAATACAGAAAGCTTGCCACTCAGCTCAGAACGTAGCTGGTCTATTCCTCTCTGATCATGAATCGAGGTAGGCACAATTTTGTAGCCTACCTGTTCATAGCGTCGCACAATTTCTGCGCATTCCGTTTGATCCATTAAATCAGCTTTTGTTAATGCGATGATGGCATCAAGCCCTGCGTTCTCGGTATGAACTAAAAATTTATTCAAGAGAAGTGGACTAAAAGCAGGTTGCACTGCTGAAAAGGCCAGGATTGCCAACTCTACATTAGCAATGGAAGGGCGAACTAACTCTGTAGTCCGTTCACCCACCCCCATTACATATCCTTCCCGATCATTTTCCGCTTCGTACGCAACCCAATCTCCTACAAGTGGCGTTATCTTCGCCCCTTTTTTCTTAAATAGACCCCTCGCCCGGCACTGCACAATCCGGTCCGGATTTTCTTGATCTGCTACGTAATAAAAACCGCTTAATGCTTTTACTATACGCCCTTCCGGCATGCATACACCTCCAACTACTCATTATAATACACGGTTTGATCCAGTGATTCATGGCCATTAACATACAATAGAATTCTTGCATTCGCTTTTGGTGAGAGAATAACTTCTACATTATAGATCTTACTTTCTGCGATCGTTTCCGCTACTACTTCCATCTCTTTATTGCGTGCGTCCTTGACGACAATTTTAACTTCAGCTGGTATTCCTTCTTCCACATCTACCCTGATCGGATACGGTTTTATTTTCGTATCAGCTGGGTATTTGCCATTACTAACGACCAGGTTTACTTTTGTGCCTTCCACGACGGAAGCACCTTCTGCAGGATCCGTCCGCAGTACAATTCCTTCTTCAGCGACTTCATAGGAGCCTTCAGGGGTAATACTACCTAAATCCAATCCACGATTTCTCAATTCTATTTCAGCAAGTGTCCATTTTTTATTCACAAGGTTAGTAGGTACAGTTGTCTTTTTCTTACCTGCGCTTACCTTCAAGGTGACTGACGCATTCATAGGTACCACCTTGGTTCCTGGCAATGGATCCTGGGAAATAACCTCGCCAGCTGGAATCTCATTATGTTCTTCCGTAACGATTTTAGGTGCAGCCTTGAACTTGTCGAGTTTCATCTGCTCAATAGCTTCTTCTTGCTTCTTACCTGTATAGTCAGGCATCGGAATCTCTTCTAAACCCTTACTTACATAGACGGTAACGGTAGAGCCTTCTTTCACATTCACCTCAGCGACAGGGTCTTGCTTATAAACCGTTCCTTTTTTCGCCTCGTTAAATTCCTCAACAGGAACCGTCTTCAGGTTTACATTCTTCAGAGCGGTTTCTGCTTCCTGTAGGGTCACTCCTACAACAGGTGGAACGGATACCTCTGGCACTGTAAACAAGTTCATTGCCAGATTAAAACCGAAAAAGGCAAGTACGATGAACAGTCCGCCAATTCCAGACCAGAGTAAAGCCTTTTTCCACCAAACAGACATCTTCTCGCCATCCTCTTCATCGTCGTACGCTTCATCATCATCTTCGTAATCCTTTGTCATCACTTTCGGTGGTGTCGCAGGCTCATTCCGATACAGCGTATAACTATCTTGCTTAGACTTCTCCAGCATCTCTGGTGTGATTGCCGCAATTACTCTTGTCTCTTCATCATCAATGTCACTCATCAGCGATAATTTAGACTCATTGCGTCGTTCCACAGACAAGCACGTCTCCAGGTCTTCCATCATAGCTTTAGCTGATTTATAGCGCATGAATGGATCTTTTGCCAGAGCTTTAATCATCACATTTTCCAGACTTTGCGGAATTGCAGGATTGATCTTACGTGGTTCCGGTAGCGGGTCCTGCAAATGTTTTAACGCTACAGTAATTGGTGAATCTCCAGAGAAAGGCAATTCCCCCGTTACCATCTCATACAGGACAATCCCAACCGAATAGATATCAGACTTCTCAGCAGTATGACCGCCACGTGCTTGTTCTGGAGAAAAATAGTGTACCGAGCCAAGCACAGAGCCTGTTTGCGTAATCGTCTGTGACGTAACTGCTCGTGCAATCCCAAAATCTGCTACTTTAACCCGTCCATTTTTTCCAATCATAATATTGTGCGGTTTAATATCCCGGTGAATAATTTGATTCTGGTGTGCATGTTCTAGTGCATCACATACCTGAATCGCAATTCGAACAGCCTCTGCGGGTAACAATCCGCCATGAGCTGTGATCAGTTCTTTTAAAGTGGAGCCCTCAATGAACTCCATGACCATGAAATGAATATCTTCATCCTGTCCTACGTCATACACACTAACGATATTAGGATGAGAAAGGCTAGCTACTGCTTGCGCCTCTCTTCTAAATCTCTGAACAAAGTCTTCATCTGTGCCAAATTGGGGTCTCAGCAATTTGACGGCAACCTGTCTGTTCAAGACAAGATCCTTTGCCTTGTAGACAATGGCCATTCCTCCGCCACCGACCACTTCCTCTAGTTGATACCTTCCACCTAGTCGTTGACCTTGCATTCTGCTCCCCCCTCTTTCTCACAGACTTGCAAAGGCTTAGTTTTGTTGCGAAGTGCCACACAAGTAATGTTATCTTCTCCACCTGAATCAAGTGCATACTGCACCATGACATCTACACTTTCCTGTAGCGGCCCTGGCTGAGATAACATTTTTTGGATCATCTCATTTGGCACTTTATTAGAGAGCCCATCGGAACAAAGCATCACAATGTCGCCTTCACTCCAGCTATACTGCCCCAGATCAATTCTCACATTTCCCTCGGTCCCAAGAGCACGCATGATCACATTTTTTTGGGGATGAACGGATGCTTCAAAGGAATTGATCTGCCCTGTTTTCAGTAATTCCTGAACCAGGGTATGATCTTCCGTATGCTGGGTCAAGCCATCTTCTTTATATAAATAGATTCTGCTGTCTCCAATGTGAGCTGTAACCCCGCGCTCTTCCTTTACTAACGTGGCGACAACTGTTGTACCCATACCACTGCATTCCGGGTGACTCTCGGCATATTCAAACACTTCCCGATTCGCCTTGATTAGCGCATTCATCAATAGCTCTCGTTCATCTTCTTCTGTCATATCGTCTTCCAATTTTTTCATCTCTTCCAAAATACTTTCTACTGCCATTTTACTCGCTACGTCGCCCGCTTTGTGACCACCCATACCGTCTGCGACAACCGCGAATACTCGTCCAGCCAAATCAACCGCACATGCATAAAAATCTTCGTTAACTTGGCGAACGCATCCAACATGCGATTTCATCGCTATTTCCATCAAATAATCACCTTGCCGTTTCTTCAGCGTGTTTGGCACGCAACTGTCCACAAGCAGCAGCAATGTCGCTACCATGCTCTCTACGAATCGTTACGTTCAAACCGCGATCTTCCAGAATTCGTTTAAAGGCAAAAATATCCTTTTTCGGGGTACGCACATAATCACGTTCCGGCACATAGTTAACCGGAATCAAATTGATGTGGCACATTAAATCTCCTACTAAATCAGCCAGTTCTTCCGCATGTTCAGGCTGATCGTTCTGTCCTCCAAACAATCCGTACTCAAATGAAATACGTCTACCTGTCTTGGCTACATAGTGGCGGCATGCTTCCATCAGCTTAGGCAGTGGAAAGCCTCGGTTAATCGGCATCAGCTTGGTACGCAGCTCCGTGTTAGGAGCATGTAGGGAGATTGCCAGGTTAACCTGCCCGCCACGTTCAGTAAATTCATAGATCTTAGGAACAATTCCACTTGTTGAAACAGTAATGTGGCGTTGTCCGATGTTAAGACCAAGATTATCGTTAATAACATTCAAAAAGGAGAGTAATGGCTCAAAGTTCTCAAATGGCTCTCCAATTCCCATTACGACTACATGGCTAGCACGTTGTTCGTCTTGATCAAGCACACGTTGCGCCTGAAGAACCTGTGCAACAATCTCCCCAGCTTCCAGATTGCGCTTCAAACCACCCAACGTGGAGGCACAAAACGTACAGCCAATACGGCATCCTACCTGAGTTGTTACACAAATGCTGTTTCCATAGTTATGACGCATAATTACTGTCTCGATTGCATGTCCATCAATCAATTGGAACAAAATTTTAATCGTTCCATCTGAGGATTCTTGACGCGTTATCTCAGACAGAGCATTCATTCGAAAGTGCTCCGCAAGTTTTTCACGCATCGATTTTGATAAATTGCTCATTTCTTCAAAATTGGTCACTCTCTTAACATAGAGCCAGTCAAAGATTTGCGCTGCACGGAATGATTTTTCTCCGTTTTCTTCTAGCCATTGTTTCAATTGCTCAAGACGTAGGCTGTAAATTAAAGGTTTATGTTCAGTAAAGGTTGGTATGTTTATCAATGTAATTTCACCTTTTAATAAGATTATGATGGAAGGTAGCTGAAATAAAACCGTTACTTTTCCTCAGCTAAAAAACCTCCATTTCTTCATTTTACCCTTTGTCACCAAAAAGGAAAAGTGGAATGCCGACAGTAGTAGGCTCCACTTTGATTTTCCTGCTAATTTATTTAGCTTTTTTTCTTTAAACGCGCGATAAAGAAGCCGTCACTTCCAAAATGATGTGGAAGAATTTGTACATATCCTTTTTCCTTGTCCATCTTCTCTACAACAAGTTGTGGCATGTCCTGGTACAGCTCTTTATCCATTTCAAACGAATCATTTTCCCGAGCAAAACGTTCTACAATGTTCTGATTCTCTTCTACATCTATGGTACATGTACTGTAGACAAGATAACCACCCGCTTTTACAAACTTGGCTACTTGTGTGAGCAATTCATACTGAATTTCTGAAATTGCCTCGACGTCACTACTTTTTTTGTTCCATTTCAGATCTGGTTTACGTCTGATAACCCCAAATCCACTGCATGGAGCATCCAGTAACACACGATCAAATAAACCAACTTGTTCCTGTGTAAGATCACCAGCATCTGCAACCATTGTATTAATCATCGTAACTCCCAAACGTTTGGCAGTCTGTTCAATCAGCTCTCGCTTATGAGGATGAATATCGCAAGCCACGATTTCACCCTCATTTTGCATGCGCTCAGCGATATGTGTAGTTTTCCCACCAGGAGCTGCACATGCGTCCAAAACGCGCAGTCCCGGTTTAAGTTGAAGGGCAGGGGCAACTAGCATCGAGCTTTCATCCTGGATCGTGCAATCCCCATTTTTAAACCAAATTGAACCTGCCGCATAACCTTGCTTCAATAGAATAGCGTCATCAGTGACCGCTGAAATTTCCGCTTCCGGAAATGACTCCTTCATCTCCTCCAATAAGTTATCTGGAGAAGTATGAAGCCGGTTTACACGTACGGTAGGCATCGGGGGTTGGTTATTGCTCTCACAGATTGCAATCGTAGTCTCTTCACCATATTGTTTTAACCAGCGGGAAACTAACCATTCCGGATGAGAAGTGGTAATGGCAATCTGCTTAGCCTTCCCTTTAGGGAGCTTGTCCCAAGCTTCTGGTGTACGTAGGACATTGCGAAGAACACCGTTGACTAGGGAGGATATTCCCTTGTGACCACGTTTTTTGGCGATCTCTACAGCTTCATGAACGGCTGCACGCTCTGGTACTCGATCTAGGTAGCGAATCTGATAAAGACTCATACGCAATAGTTGCAAAACCCAACCTTGCAGTTTTTTTGTGCCGCCTTTCACAAATTGGTTAATCACTTCATCCAGTGTATTGCGGCGTTGAGTCGTTCCATATACCAGCTCCGTTACAAGACCTGTATCTGCCTTGGAAAGATCCGCACGTTCCAAAGCATGTTTCAATTCCAGATTACTATAAGACTGGTGCTCTTCAATTCGTATTAAAACGTCCAAAGCCACTTCACGAGCTGTCATTTTCTTCATGTTTGACACGTAATTATTCTCCTACTTTCGAACCAAGGGCAATAGAAGCACCTGCACCACGTAAAAAATCTAGCATGCTCATGCGCTTTTTGCCTTCCGGTTGAATTTCCTTGATAACGATGCTGCCTTCCTTGCAAGCAACAACCAAGCCGTCCTGACGACGTTCAATAATGGTACCTGGTTCTCCGAGAATTCCTGTAATCTGGTCTTTTTCCGTCCACCAAACCTTCCATATCTTCCCTTCAAACGTAGTGAACGCTACCGGCCGAGGATTCATCCCTCGAACCTGGTTATATATTTGAACAGCTGTCATATTCCAATCTAAACGTTCCGCTTCACGTTTAATATTCGGAGCAAACGTAGCCTCCTCGTGATTCTGTGGTTGTGGGTCGATATTACCCGCAATCAACTTCGGAACGGTTTCCATCAATAACCGAGCTCCTGCTGACGCTAGTTTTTCAAACAGAGTCCCTTCGGTATCCGTTTCTTCGATCGGTACAACCACTTTCGAGATCATATCTCCTGCATCAAGCGCTTCTACCATGTACATAATGGTGACTCCAGACTCTTGCTCTCCATTAATAATACTCGCATGAATAGGCGCTCCCCCACGATACTTAGGCAAGAGCGAAGCATGGACATTGATACAGCCAAATTTCGGAGCATCAAGCAATACTTTAGGCAAGATCTGACCATAAGCTGCTGTAACAATCAACTCTGGTTTGGTTGCCTCCAGAATTGCTTCCAGTGCTTGTGGCTCCCTGATTTTTTCTGGTTGATAGACAGGGAGGTTATGGCGTAGTGCCACCTCTTTCACAGGAGTAGGCGCAAGGATACGCTTACGCCCCACCGGACGATCTGGCTGACTGACTACACCAACCACATTGTAGCCGTCTGCAAGTAATGCTTCCAGACTCTGGGTAGCGAAATCAGGAGTCCCCATAAATAATATTCTGGTCTCTTTCAACGCTTATACCCCTTCCTCTTCCTCTTTTGCAGGGAAGACCTTATCCGCAATGTCAATAAAGAGCACGCCGTTCAAATGATCCAATTCATGTTGAATGCAACGAGATTCCAGATCATCTACTTCCAACTCATAAAAGTTGCCATCACGATCTTGCGCACGCATTTTTACCCAATCATGACGACGCACGTTTCCTTGTAATCCAGGAATGCTTAGGCAGCCTTCCGGATAATTATCGAATTGTTCGCCACGGAACTCAATAATTTCTGGATTTACCGCTTCAATATACTCATCACCACAGTCCATAATGAAAACTCGTTTGGAAATACCAATTTGTGGAGCAGCCAGCCCTACACCATTTGCAGGGTACATCGTATCTTTCATGTCATCTAGCAATTTGTGCAGATTGGAATTAAACTTTGTTACTTTCATTGCTTTCTCTCGTAAAATCGGGTCTGGGTGCTTAACAATGTTACGAATAGCCATGAAAAAGGCCTCCTTCTATTTCCATTCATCTATTTTTTCTGTTCTTCGTGTATTACATCCAGATTTATAAGAGCATCTGTGGATCAAGGTCAATTGAGAGTATTACCTTGTTCTGTTTCAGCCACGAATCAAAATGCATGGACACCTGCGCTAGCAAGTCAAAAATTTTCGGTTCATCCCGATATTTTAACATGAGCTGAAAACGAAATCTATCTTTGATGCGTGAGATTGGCGAGGTTACCGGACCAAGTAAAATAGTACTATCTGCCAATCGGGGACGCAAGTAATCGGCAAATTGCTCCGCTGCTTTAATCACCATAGGTACATCCTCGTGAGCAAACGTAATTAATACCAGCCTAAAAAATGGTGGATAACCGTTCTGTTTACGGAGTACCATCTCATCATAATAAAATGCCTCGTAATCATGGTTGGTTGCATGTGTGATACTGTAATGCTCTGGTGTGTAGGTTTGAATAACTACATCACCTGTTAATTCATGCCGACCAGCCCTTCCACCTACTTGGGTCAACAGCTGGAACGTTTTTTCGGCTGCTCGGAAATCTGGCAGATATAACGATGTATCTGCTGCAATTACTCCAACTAGCGTTACTTTTGGAAAATCAAGCCCCTTAGCAATCATCTGTGTTCCAAGAAGAATATCCCCTTGCCCGGTACGGAACTTGGTAAGTAAAGCTTCATGCGCCCCTTTTTTCGAGGTGGTATCCACATCCATTCGGATCACTCTAACCCCTGGGAAAAGCTTAGACAGCTCCTCCTCAACCTTCTGCGTACCCGTTCCGAAAAAGCGGATATGATCACTCTGACATTCTGGACAGTTTTTTGGCTGTACGATCGTGTACCCACAATAATGGCACCTTGCCGTATGATTCGTCCGGTGATAAGTGAGCGAGATATCACAATGCGGACATGCTAATGTGAACCCACAAGAGCGACACATCACAAATGTAGAAAATCCACGTCGATTTAAAAAGAGAACGATTTGCTCCTGCTTTTTCAACCGATCTTCAATCATATTGTGCAGATCCCGACTAAACATCGATCGATTCTGCTGACGCATCTCTTCACGCATATCCACAACCTGTACTCGCGGTAAGGGACGGTTATTCACCCGCTCTTTCATGGTAAGGAGCTGATATCGCCCTCTAGTAGCCAGGGCATAGGTCTCCAGTGCAGGTGTCGCACTACCCATAAGTAAGACTGCCTGATTCTGTTGCGCTCGCCATATAGCAACATCACGAGCATGGTAGCGCGGCGTCTCTTCCTGTTTATAGGAACCCTCATGCTCCTCATCAATAATAATGAGGCCAAGATTACGAAAGGGCGCAAACACGGCTGATCGAGCTCCGACAACCACTTTTACCTGACCGCGAAGAATTTTTCTCCACTCATCATAACGTTCACCTTGAGATAGGGCGCTGTGCGTCACAGCGACCTGATCTCCAAATCGCCCCTTGATCCGTTCTACCATTTGGGGTGTCAGCGAGATTTCCGGCACGAGAAAAATTGCCTCTCGATCTTTGGCAAGTGTCTGTTCAATTACTTCCATGTAGATTTCTGTCTTGCCGCTACCTGTTACACCATGCAATAAAAAGGCTTGATATTCTTCTGCTTTTATCGCTTTTTCCATCGCTTTCAGGCATTTTTCTTGTTCCGCTGTTAATATATGCTTCGTAGGCATGGCAAAGGTACGGTCTGCATAAGGATCTCGGTACACTTCTTTTTGCGTAAGCGTGATCCAGTTTTTCTTCTCCATACTCGTTAAGGTAGAGCGTGTCAGCCCTAGTTCCATTAATAAATCCTTCATTGGAACGGGCTCTGTTTTATCGAGAAGAAAAGCGATTACTTCTTTCATTCGCGCAGAACGCGCAGGCAGGCTATCCATCAATTCCATCGCCTGCATCTCACCCAAGGAGAGTGCAACATGCGCTACTTTTTTCCGAGTAATCCTGTCTTTCACCGTGTACTCGCTCTCCACGATTCCTTGCCTGATATAACCGGGTATTGCTTTACCTTCATCAGGAAACTGCTTTTCCACTTCCGTTTGTTTCATGCTACCTTGATTAAATAAATACGTAAGAAATCCAGATTGCGTAAGCAGCTCTCGGTCAGGCTCGTCCACTAGTGAATACCACTTTTCTGTTTTACCTTTTAATACAGCAGGTAACATAGCTGCAATTGCCATCGTGTGAGGGCAGAGGTAACGAGTGCTCATCCATTCAGCCAGTTGGATCAACTCCAGCGTCAGTGGAGGAACATCATCCAACACCTGTTCAATCTCCCGCAGCATCTTGCTATCTGAATCATTTGCTTCTTCTGTTATAGAGACCACATACCCCTGAACTTTTCTTGGACCAAAAGGTACAATGACACGTCCCCCAACAGCGAGCAGTGGTTCTAGCCAAGCTGGTATTAGATAATCAAACGGACGGTTGGTACGTGAAACGGGAATATCTACGATAACCTTGGCGATTAACATCATGCATTACTCCTGTTTCGCTGGTGTCACTGAAGTGATTTCCTGTAGGATTACATCCAATAGCTTATCAGCTACTTCCCGCTTACTCATTTTTTCAAAAGGAATCGGGGCTCCGTTTTTACGATAAATCGTTACGATATTCGTATCGACTCCCATCCCCGCACCGTCTTGTGATACGTCGTTCGCTACGATCATGTCCGTATTTTTACGGTTCATTTTATCGATTGCATGTTTTTCCACATCTTGTGTTTCGGCTGCGAATCCCACTACAAACTGGTTCTGTTTCCGCTCTCCCAGTGTTTGTAGAATGTCAGGACTCTTGACCAGCGACAAGTGCCAATCATCTTTATTTGTTTTTTTCATTTTATGTGCAAATACTTTTTCTGGGCGATAATCGGAAACTGCTGCTGACTTAATTACTACATCAGCCAGATCATAATTAAGTAGTGAAGCATCTAGCATCTCCTGAACAGACTCAATGGGAATAAAGGTTACTCCTGATGGTTTCGTAAGAGCAGTCGGTCCGCTAATCAAAATGACATCAGCCCCACGATCACGTGCTGCTTCAGCAATGGCATAGCCCATTTTCCCACTGGAGAAGTTGGAGATATATCGGATTGGATCAATTTTTTCACGAGTTGGTCCTGCCGTTATCAAGATTTTTTTGCCAGACCAGTCTTGGTTCTTCGTGGCTTGCGGTCCAGCAAAACGGTCATGACCGTTTGGTTCAAAAAAACGAGATATCGCTGCTAGAATCTCCTCAGGCTCAGCCAGACGCCCCTTCCCTATCCAACCACAGGCTAGCATACCTTCACCAGGCTCTACCAGCATGGCTCCATAGGAGCGAATTCGTTCCATATTTTGTTGAACAGCAGGATGATGGTACATATTCACATTCATGGCCGGAGCAACCATTACCGGTGCTTTGGTAGCTAAAAGCATAGTTGAAAGCATGTCATCTGCTATTCCATTGGCAAACTTGCCGATTATATTTGCCGTTGCCGGTGCTAAAACAACTAGATCTGCCTTGTCGGCTACGTCTATATGAGATATTTTCCCTGGTACAGGTTCCGTAAACGTATCGGTGTAAACCGGCTGATGGGAGAGAGCTTCAAATGTAAGCGGTTGTACAAATTTTGTGGCATTACCTGTCATTACAACATGAACGTCTGCACCTGCCTGTGTCAGTTTACTGGTCAACGCTGCCGCCTTGTAAGCAGCAATTCCGCCTGAAACACCTAGTACAATCTGTTTTCCCTGCAAGTTGTGCATATCGATGACCTCTCTTTCGTGTAAGAAAAACGTTAATGGAAGTCCATTTCGAAGAAGCTGGTTCTTCTTTAGTGGATGTTTTTCATGCATTTCGGGAAGTAACGCTCTGACGTTTATTCTTTCCGATATAGTTAGAAAACTTGGTTCTGCCAAGCCTTGGTGTTCGTAAAGCCTTAGTTACACATATGCGGATAAGAATGTATACCATTCTTATCTGTTTACGCAAAAAAACAACCTCGAAAGGTTGTTTTACGCCTGATGTTATTTTGTAGATGGTAATTCGTACTCCAGACTATCTGATACGATTTCTTCCAAAGCTTGACCAACAAATTTTTTGGAGAATGGTTTTTCTACATTCAGATCATTCACTTCACGCAACATACGAGCACGCTTAGAAGCAAGTGTAACCAATGTGTATTTGCTTTCTACTTTGTCTACCAAGATATCAATGGATGGATATAGCATGGATTAAACCCCCTTGAGCATTTTCATAAATTTATGAACCTGGCGATCCTTTTTTAAATGTTCTGCTGTTACGATCGCCTTGATCTTTTCACAAGCTGTTGAGATTTGATCATTTACCACCACGTAATCGTAGTGTTCCATCATCTCAATCTCTGTACGGGCTACCGCCATGCGATTACGGATAGATTCCTCTGTTTCCGTACCGCGACCAACAATGCGGCTCTGTAATTCTTCCAGATCTGGAGGAGCCAGGAACAAAAAGATCCCTTCCGGAAACTTTTCTTTTACCTGCATAGCACCTTGGACCTCGATCTCAAGGATGACATCTCGACCTGTAGCTAACATCTCCTCCACAAATCGTCGAGGTGTTCCATAATAGTTACCTACATATTCTGCCCATTCCAAGAGCTCATCTTCACGAATCATTCGCTGGAACTCTTCCTGTTCTTTAAAGAAGTAGTTTACTCCGTCCACTTCATTGACGCGTGGCTGTCTTGTCGTTGCCGATACGGAGTAAATAATCTCTGGCATGTATTCGCGAAGAGCTGCGCATACTGTGCCTTTCCCCACTCCAGAAGGCCCTGACAACACTAACAGCAAGCCATGGTCGTTGTCCATATCTGTTGATTCAACTCCTACTCTTATTCATCAGAATCGTCATCTTTATTCGTGAGACGCTGTGCAACCGTCTCGGGTTGGACAGCAGACAAAATAACATGATCGCTGTCAGCAATGATTACAGCGCGGGTTCTACGTCCATATGTAGCATCTACAAGCATATTTCGATCACGAGCTTCTTGAATGATCCGCTTGATTGGTGCAGATTCAGGGCTAACGATTGAAACAATGCGATTCGCATTTACAATATTTCCAAATCCGATATTAATCAGCTTGATTCCCATAGAAATGGCACCCCTCACTCAACGTTTTGCACTTGCTCTCTCATCTTTTCCAGTTCAGTTTTTACCTCAACGGCAAGACGCTGAATCTCCAAATGATTAGCTTTGGACGCTACGGTGTTTGCTTCCCGGTTCATTTCTTGCAACAGGAAATCAAGTTTTTTACCCACCGCGCCTTCTTGTTGTAGCTGTTCTGCAAGTTGGTCACAGTGGCTCTGTAAACGGATAATTTCTTCCGATATATCAGCTCTCTCTGCCATCATAGCCACTTCCTGAAGCAATCTTGCTTCATCATAGCTTTGTTCATGCATAAACTCTTCTATTTTACTTATAATTCGCTTGCGATACAAGTCTTTTACCTCTGGAGTGTAGACTTGCATTTTTCCTGAGCATTCTTTGATCAGTTGAAGTCGGCTCTCCAGATCAGCCTGTAAAGCAATTCCCTCTCTATTTTTCATCAAGAGGAGATCTTCCAATGCATAGCTTGTGCAGGTCGTTAAAATTCCCTCGATCTGTTCCTCTGTTAAGACTGGAGATGTAGCTTCTGTAATGACTCCTGGCATGTGCAAAAGGTCTTTGACATGCAAAGGCTCAGGCAAACTAAAACGCTCGTTTAATTGCCTAGAAGCCATCACATAAAATTCAGCTGTCTGCCAATCGACTGTTAGCGAAGCTCCTTTTTCTACCAGTTGCTCCACATTAATTGACACATCAACACGTCCACGTTGAACACAAGCAGAAACCTGCTTCTTCATGCGATCTTCAAACATCATCCAATTCTTAGGTAATCGAACGTGTATCTCACAAAAACGATGATTAACGGCGCGTATTTCCACCGTCAAACGAATACCGTCACGCTCTATCTCTTTTCGGCCGAAGCCAGTCATTGAAGTAATCATGGCTCACACTCACAGACATAAAATCGTTAATTTATTATAGGAGAGAACAAAGGGTAGTGTCAACTTATGGTTAGGCCATAATTCCCACCACTACTTGGGTTCACCCCCGGTATATGGTAAACTTGTGGAATAGATTTTGAATGGGAAGGAAGCATGAGGTGAAATAATAGTGGCTTTTGACGGAATTGTTACTAGAGCGGTTACACATGAGCTATCTTTTCTCGTTGGTGCCCGCATTACTCGTATACATCAGCCGCACGCTAGCGATATTGTCCTTACTATACGTGCGCAAAAAGATTCACACAAAGTTCTTATGTCAGCCAATCCTACCTATCCAAGGATGCATGTGACTACCGAGGACTTTACCAATCCACAGGAAGCCCCAATGTTTTGTATGCTATTGCGTAAACATTGCGAGGGTGGTGTCATTGAGGCGATTAATCAGGATCATCTGGAACGTGTCATCACGATTGATGTCAGAAGTAGAGATGAACTGGGTGATGTGACAATCAAACGAATCATGATGGAGATAATGGGACGTCACAGCAATATCATATTGATTGATCCTGCAACCAATATGATTTTAGACGGTATCCACCATGTATCGCACGGTATCAGTCAGTATCGTCAGGTATTACCAGGTCGTCCATATATCGTCCCGCCTGTCCAAAACAAACGTAACCCACTAACGGTCAGCGAGCAGGAATTTCTCATGGCAATTGACTGGAATGCAGGAAAAATTGATAAGCAATTGGTCGATTGCTTTAGCGGTTTAAGCCCTCTGATTGCTAAAGAGATCGTGTATCGTGCCAAGTTATCCACACGAGATGCTCTCTGGCAAGCATTCCATGAATTAATGACAGAGGTTAAGGAACATCGATACCTGCCTACTCTCATCATTACTCCTGCGAAATCGGCTTTCTCTATTACTACACTCACTCATTTAGGTGAGGGTGAAAGTAAAACATTCGATACAATCAATGCTTGCCTACAGCATTTTTATCAAGATAAGGCAATGCGAGACATTGTAAAACAACGAGCACAAGATCTTATTCGAATCGTGACCAATGAAAGAAATAAGAATGTAAAGAAGATTGATAAACTGGAACAATCTATTGTGGATGCACACGAGGCTGATCGATTCCGCCTGTATGGTGAATTAATGACAGCGAACATGCACCAGATGAAAAAGGGAGATACGGAACTCACAACGGTAAACTGGTATAGCGAGACAGGAGAAACCGTAACGATTCCCCTCGACCTTCAGAAAACACCATCTGAGAATTTACAGTCTTACTACAAGAAATACAACAAAGCTAAAACTAGCTTGCAATATAGTAAGGAACAAATCGATCTTGCAAAACAAGATATCGAGTATCTGGATGGTTTACTAGTTCAGCTATCTCATGCCTCTCTGGCTGAAGCAGAGGAAATTAGAGAAGAGATGGTAGAGCAAGGGTATTTACGTAATCGTAATAAACGAGGCAATAAAAAGAAAAAAGAGCTCGTCCCTTCACTTGAAACCTATTATTCTTCAGAAGGAATCCCCTTATTGGTAGGAAAAAATAACAAACAAAATGAATATTTAACCAACAAATTAGCAGCAAGTTCTGATACATGGCTTCATACCAAGGATATTCCCGGTTCACATGTTGTGATCCGCTCTCGTCAGTTTAGCGACCAAACTTTGCATGAAGCGGCCATGATCGCAGCTTATTTTAGCAAAGCACAGCAAGGCAGCAAGGTTCCTGTTGATTACACCCTGATCCGTCATGTGAAGAAACCAAATGGAGCTAAGCCCGGCTACGTCATTTATGAACAGCAAAAAACATTATTTGTAACGCCAGACGTGTCATTGGTTCAGCAGCTAAAAAAAGTCTGAGAAGTAATTTTCTCAGGCTTTTATTATGGTTATGTTCCTTGATTTATTTGTGATCTTCATGTAAATTCGATCATTCTTTATAATAAAAAATGTTTCGAATAATCACTGAAAGGATTGAGTCATTTGCTAATCACTCTGCTACTAATTCTATTATTTCCTGTCTCACATGACTATGCGTTTGAGCAATATTCGAAGACCTTTACCATTGCAAGCGATACACATAAACTTAGCGTCCCCATTCAACAAATACCCGATCTGAATAACTATTTTTCATCCTATTCTTCTTCAGAAAAAGCGGTTGAACTGAAAAGAATTCATGCTGAATCTTTCGAAACAAAAGACCATTCGATCTTCTTTATCATTTCGTATAATTGTGGAAATAAACGATGTGATAATCTGCTTTTGAAACAGAAAGGCGATTCATTGCAGTCCACTTTCTTAATAGAATCAAGTATCGTCACAAATTTTCTCCTTTCACCCGATCACTCCAAATTGCTCATTCAATTTGGTCGCAATGAAGGTAATCTGGTGCTTAGAAGCTCACTAGCTGTATTACGTACAGACGATCTTGCTCTCCTCTCTTCTCCTTCAACAAATAGAGGCTTCTATTATGAAACCATTTTTGGCCAATCATTCACACTTCCCTTATATAAATCAACATGGATTGATTCTTCTACCGTCGAAGTTACAATTCCTGATCTCAAACATGTTAGTTATGAGCAACTCCTAGCATGGCAATCTGAATCACAAAAAAAGAAAACTCTCTCCTTTTCATTTCCATAAAACTAAGCATATTTACTAGTTGTTGCTCATTGAATAGCTAAGTAAGTTATCAGGAATAAAAAGGCTGATTCTGACCACCCTAGTGAAAAAGAGCGCCTTTAAAGAAGGAGAGTTATCTAAATGGAAGTAATCGGGATGGTGCAGACTGATATAAATGAATTTAGCATTTTATTTGATGAAGAAGGAAAAGGCAAGAACAATAATGGAGGAAATAACGAAAATAATTCGGGGCAGAGTTCCAAGAAAAAGGACAACTCAGAAGAGCAGGGATTTTTCGGATTTCTTGGAGGAGATATCTTAGAATCAGAGGACATCCGTGAAAAAAACAAGTCTGCTGGAAGCAACAAATCCTCAGGTCAACAGCAACAGAACCAGCCACAGGAAATGACTGTGAGAATAAAAGGAATCCCTGAAGGCGAGAAAGCAACCTTCATACAAATGTATCAAATCTTGAAGGATGCGAAGCAGGTATCTGATCTGGAACAACGAGTAACAGTTGTAGCCGTTCACTCGAATAATAGCCAACAAAATAATCAATCTAGTGGTCAATCAAATAGTCAGTCCTGTAACCAAAACAGTCAGCAGTCACAAGGTTCAAATAAACAGGGTTCAAGTCAAAACCAGCAGAACAGCAGTAGCAATCAGCAGTGTTCAAGTAACCAGCAAGACCAATTCTCTTAAGAAAAACATTTATTAGATTACTAGCCAGGATTGTATAGAATCGTTTTCTTTCCTTCCTACCATTTTGGGATAAAACCAGCTTCTCTTTTCACCCTTCGCTAAGTTCCTTGCCCCACAAAGGCGCTGGACTGCTTGCACTGTGTGAAAAAAGAAGCTGATTCTTCTTTGAGCGTTTGTTTTCCATACAAATCAGGTTGATCCGGGGAAATTATTACACATCAAGCACTACCTCTTTCAAAGAATCGGAGTGGCAACTCCACTTGTTTTATTGGAACAGCACTCTCTCCTTGCTCCAGTCGCTCCATTAACAGTTGAAAAGAAGTTTGCCCCATTGTAAAGCTGGGTAATTCCATCGTCGTTAAGTCCAACAGGCTGGCAATAGGAAGGTTATCAAAACCAATAACCGCGAGATCTTCCGGTACGCGCCAGTGTAGTCGCTTTGCTTCCGTTATGATACCCGCTGCTGGCAAATCTCCAGCAACAAGAATTGCTTCCGGACGATCCTTCATTTCAGCAAGTTTGCGGGCGACAAAAACGCCATCCTCAATCTGGTAACAGTTCTCAAAAATCCACTCTGGCTTCACGTCTTTCCCCAATGCCTTCACGCCTCGTACATAAGCTTCCTTACGCTTTTTCCCGTTTCTTGTATCACTTACTCCCATGCAAAAGGCGATGTTCTGGTAACCTTTTTGGACCAGATAATCAAAGCTTTGCTTTGTACCTGCATAACGGTCTATATGAACGTATGAGATCTCTTTATGATCAACCTTTTGACAGGCAACGATTGGACCGAAAGCGGTATATGGAGTAATTGCATCCCATTCCCCTTTTTTAGAGACGATAATAACTCCATCAATCTGTTTTGTTTTCAACATCTCCAGAACACGTATCTCTTCATCAGTATCATAATTACTCTGACAAACGATTAGTCGATAATTATACTGTAAAGCCTGCTCGGCAATTCCCTCCAGCATAAGAGCGAAGCAAGGGTGATTAACAAAAGGTAAGATGATCGCAATCATTCCTGTCTTTCCTTTGACAAGATGAACAGCATTACTGTTAGGTGTATAACTTAGCTTTTCAACCGCTTTCCAGACCGCCTGACGCTTTTCATCACTTACATAAGGATGATGATTAAGCACACGAGAAACGGTCGTAACAGAGACACCTGATAGTTGGGCAATCTGTTTAATATTTGCCATCCAACACCCTCCCTAATGATTGCACAATCCATGGAGCAATTTTTATCTATGACATTTAGTATACAAATTGGTTTTATCTTAACAGAAAATAACACACCATTTCATTATCTTCCAATAAAGTATAACAGTAAAAGGTTCTGAGAAACCCTTATTTCTTGGGTGTTCATAACAATGGTATTACTCTCCAGGATTTTTGAGGTTCATCTTCATCCTGCGATCGTGGAGAAAACCAGCTTCTCTTTTCATCCTTCGCTAGAGTCTTCGCCCTACAAGGAGTTGGGATGTCCGCTCCGCACTATTCATCGGGGAAGCTCAAAACGATGTCCTCACTGTAAGTTGCTCTCGTTTCGCTTCTTTTTCCCGATGAATAATGCTCCGCTTAGATGGGCTTCGCAAAGTCGCTCAGTATGAAAAAAGAATCTGGTTTTTCAAGCTGTTGGTTTTACTTGCTTTTTTCCACTGTAACCCTTTGCAGAAGAAGCACAGAAGTTTATACATTCTTACACATAAAAAAAACCTGAAGCATAAATGCCCCAAGCTTGTTTGATAATATGTACCCCGCTCTGCCGTCTTGCTTCAGATGTTTCTTTTAACCTGAATATACCAGGTGGGTGACTCTGTTGTGCTTTTGCCTTCCCATACGTCCAAATGGAGGTGGGCGTGGCATAGACCCAATCTCTCTGTCTCCCTAGAAACACTTAAGGTTAAAAACATAGTAGCTTAACGCACATCGCAGGAATTAATATCTCTTTTGTTCTTATCGTTATTCTAACACAGGTTAGAGAGAGACTCAATCCCTTTCAAAATCTCAGTATATTTTCAAAAATAACAAAAAGGAGGCGTCTTCAGAAAACGCCTCCTCTTTGTTCATCAGTTTAGTAGTCCCAATGTTTTTTCATACTGTGATGGCAGGAATCATAGTCTTTTTCTATTGGACAATAAACCGGTTTGAAGTATGGTACGCAAGTGCAAACTTTTTTCATGTGCTTTTCATACAGTTTTGGTCTGACTCTACCTCCGTCATGCCCTCCATCATGACCTCCGCCATGACCTCCGCCATGACCTCCGCCATGACCTCCACCATAACCTCCATAAGAGTTGCAACAATTATTTTTTCTTCTTCGTCTTCTACAACAGAATCCCATGACAATCATCCTTTCTTTGTTTGATACGTTACAACGTATGTAAAAATCCCACCCGGTGACTGATGAAAACACCTAGTTCATAGAAAATAAGCGATTGTCCTGATTCATTTGTCACGATTCACAAACTTTTCCTGACATGTGCCACCTTGAAATCGAAAATAATAACAACCAATAAGAAAATGAGGTGACGATAATGGGTGAACAGAGTCGTTTTCGGGAAGGTCAAAAATCTCCAAAAAATCAGGTTTACATGGAAATAGGCGAATCTGGTTCAAATGTTGAGGACCCGATGATTGTGGAATTGAAGAAAGATGAAAAGTTTCCGGCTACTCGAAATAAAAATCGTGTGTGGACGCAAAAATAAGTACTCCCTACTTTATTGGCCTATTAGGAAATTATGAACTACCTAAAAAAATCCCCGGAAGTATAAACTCCGGGGATTCAGTATTAATCTTCTTCTTCCTCATCATCTTCATCTTCTTCATCGCCTGTTAAATAAATGATTTCAACTCCTAAATCTTTAAGTAGGTTAATTACTTCCGCATTTAATTGCTCATCAGCTAACAGGCCAAGACTTTCTACGAGTTCTAGTTCTTCCAGATCTTTGCTTTCAGCATCTTCAATCAGCTCTATGATTTCAGTCATTCTTTTTTCTTTTAATGCATCTAGAATCTCTTGTTTTGTCATACTCCGCTCACTCCCGATTTCATTCAAATGTAGGCCTATTGGCTACTTACTGTTATTATACTATACCCATTTCCAAGAGAAAAAGGCGCACATTCTCATGCATCCGGCATCGCATCAGCTTTTTCCATACAGGTTGATTTTCGAAAAGACTAGCAGTACTTGAATTATTTCTTTCTGTATTCGATTAGCCAGCAATCTCTTGCTTCCCCCTCATGAATTTCATGCTTAGGTAAAAGCTTTATCTTTTGAAAACCACAGCTTTCATAACAACGAATTGCTCTCTCATTCCAGGTCTGTGGGTCCATAATTATCTTGTGTGCTCCCATTATATTTATTAGATACTCGATCATCGCTGCCACAAAAAGTTTGCCAATGCCACGATTCCAGTATGTACTCTCACCTATAAACTGATCTGTTCCATAGATCACTTCGTTTTCATCGTACCCATACTCTATTTTGGTTTGATTCTCTACCTCATAAAACTGGACATAACCGATTTCTTGCCCTTCGTATTCAATGATGCAGCGGCTCTCAGCATCATCTTGTACATAAAAATTCTCCATAACTTTATCCAGATCATGAGGGTTGTCTCTTCCTTCATAATACTCTAAGACAATTGGATTGGAGAGCCATTTTACGAGGTTGTGCTTATCCGAATCACGTAGTGTCCTTACTTTTAGCAATTCATTTTGGAAAATGAACACCACCAATCCTCCTCCTATTTCTACCATTTACTGATACAATCCTTTTACATTCGAAAGTGTTGAACTATTTCTGTAATCATACCTATACCACATAGTAATACAAAACTGGCTGCACAAGAAATAACAATCGTTTGAGTAAATAATAAATCTTTGTTTTCATTCATCAGAAGTAACTCCCTTCTTACATTTATATGAATACGTATTTATTCATGTTTTCATCGATGATTTTTTATGAAATTCTCCGTGGTCAAATTATTCAATTTAACACCTGGTTAGCTATCTGATTGCCATACCGTTCTCTTTGGCCTTTGGGCGAAGTGTAGCTATGGCTCATTTCTAACGGCTTGAATATGTGGTTACTCATATATTGGGAATAAAGCTTCCAATCATTAATGTATACACAACGGGCTTTCCTTAGCTGGCCTGTAATTTCTTCAATAACGTTAGTTTAGAATGAAGGAAGTGCCGAACCCATCGATTTCCCTTACAGTTTCATGCTCCGATCCTTACAATTATGTCACGTAGCGCTTTCGATACCATCGGTGACATTTGAAATAGCTCCGACAATTCCAGATGAAGTAGAATTGGTTAAGTTTGAACACCTAGAAACACATAAACTTCCCCCGCATTAGCAGGGTTTTATTAGAAGGCCGTAACACAGGTCTTTTTCTATGTTCATCTAATTATCCGGCCTTCGCTCCACTAACGGGTAGGATTAACGCAACATACGATTCATTTAATTTGGTCTTGGGAATATTATCCTCAAAAGATAAATACAACGGAGGATAGCGTATGTTCCGGTTCTCTATTTGCATCTTACTTTTGGTTTCATGTTGGTTTTCTGGAAGCAATGTTTATGCTGGACCTGAAACTTCCCCAAAACGAGAACAAGCGACAATAATTGATTCATTTTTGGCTGGGTTACAAGCAGAGACACCAAAACAAGCTGTTGAATTATGGGTTCTAGGTGTTAAAAATCGTAGTGGTGCCGTCCAATATGCTACGCTATCGCCAAATCTACAACAAAAGACAAGGAATCAATTTGAGAAAAGGTCTTGGGGTACAGGTCAATCAAGTCCGTGGGTTGAAAATGTCCGTTTCGTAAAAGAAGAAAAGATAAGTGATACCGAGGTACAATATACGATAGAATACGAGTTACTAACTTCTGAAGCAAACTACGGTAAAGGACAAAAAGTAGTTACGGTAAAAAAGAACCCTGAACCATTGAGAAAGAACTGGTTTATAACTGAAATTACTACAAAGTTTAATGAATACGAGGCGTTTACTCCTGCCGAAACAGTTATTAGATAATATCAATGGGCCTCGTATGAGGTCCATTTTAAATATTGAACTAATGGGCAGTATAGCTGAGTAAGAAAAGCTGATAACAGGAAAATATTTTTGGTAAATTACCCATTTTTTAACAACTAATCGAAATGTTTAACGTCTATACCAAGAAACAATAAAAAAAGAGGTGTAGTTTTGAAAAAATTTATATTGGGATTAAGTTTCGGTTTAGCTATTGCCTGTTCATCTGTTGCTTTGGCTTCTGGCTCTATTCAAGCCTTGTTATTCCCAGCAAGTATTGAAATCAATGGTAGTCATATTGCATTAAACAATAACTACCAGGTACTGAATGTAGATGGAAATGCTTATGTACCCATTCGTTTTGTAGCTGAAAATTTGGGAGCAACCATCGACTATGATGCAGAATCAAAAAAAATTTTTATCAAAAATAAAAAACTAGACTTAACAGATCCGGATTACAAAGGCATATCTGTAGGCAATATCATATTAACTAAAATAAGTAATGGCACAAAAGTTACTGGTCAATTGAAAATGGAAGGAGTAGGAAGCTCAAAAAATATGATTGGAGCAAACTTGACTTTTTACAATGATAAAAGCGAAAAAATCGGAGATGTTGCAATAAATGGAAATGATTTTGGAGTCGATTCTCAAACATTTGTGACAGAGGGTTCAGGTGATTTTAGAGAATATTCAACGGTCAACCTTCACATTGGCGCTGTTAATAATCATATTATTAGTGAAGCCCCAAGCATACTTTATGAAAACATGAATTACAATTTCACACTTAAGCTACCTAAAAGTTGGGAAGGGAAATATGAAGTAATTGAAGATACTGATACTATTCATTTTATTAGCAAAGCAAATAATAACATACCAAAAGAAAAAGGGTTTATGGGACTGTTATTTACTATCCATATATGGTCTAAAGAAAAATGGAGTAAAGACGAGGAAGAAGTGAAAGGGCTAATTCAAATATCAAAGATTGGAGAAAGGGGAGACGAAATTTTCACAATAAACACTCCTTCAGATGTACAATACGATCCAAACGATGACAAATTAACGGCAGAATATAAATCCATGTGGGACCACATAAATACGGTTAAAACCAGTTTTAAATTTAAAAATTAACAAGAAAGTTTCCACGTGGAAGCCTTTTGTTACGCTAACTGGTTCGATAGTTCAAAGCAGGTTATCAAGACTTATTTTTTCACAATAGCGTATTAATTAGTGCTAATTCTTTATATTCATGTATTCAATGATATAATCAGTATTAATTGACTCTTACACCTTATACAACAAAAAACAGTCAAAAACACGATATTAGTGTTTTGGGACTGTTTTTTAATTTGTGTGTGCTTTCAGACCGTTAAGTGCTGGTTTGGTGAAAGTCCAACAGGTATAGCCTCAAAGTTGAAACCAACTAGTGAAGAAATCTAATCCGAAGCCGCGGCTGTACATTGAAAATAAAGTATTAGACCGAATGTGTTTAGTTCACGTGGCTTTTTCAACCACAAACCGTCAGACTCCGTAAATTAAGTTTTAGACTAACCCCAGAAATTGAAACAGCGACAGCCATGGACGTGAAAATAAAGTCCTAGACTGTCACTGTTTCATTGAACTAACGAACCCGTTAGTTCAAGATATAAGTAAGTAATTCCCTATATATCAGATACACCTGGTTTCCAACCTACTTCTTGCGACCAAATATGAGCTTTCTGTAAAATATCCCAAACGATAGGTCCTTTTCCTTCCACATATT
>NZ_JAJISB010000059.1 GCF_021245735.1 Brevibacillus daliensis | reverse complement strand
AAAAAAAGGTGCTATGATAGCACCTTTTAGCTAGATTTTCTTTTTGCCAGTGCTGCTCTCGCTACAGAGAAAAGCGCAGGAGTCAAAAGGATTGCAAGACCTAGCAAAACGAATGGCCAAAAATTTGATGCGAATGACCACGCAGAAGACAATACATCGGCTGCAGTCGGCAATCCGGAATCTGCCGGTGCTTTTAAATCTAGTGCTGCTGCATGTTCAATTACAGAATTCATATAAAATTCCACCTTTTCGTTATGTTATATATTTTTACCAGTCATCATCGTCATCGTCTTCGTCATCCCTTTTCCTCGTAGCTTCTTGAAAAGCATCTGAGAACATTGGAAGAATCCAACCAAGAATAGCAATGACTGCAAAAATCAAGAAGAAAGGCATACCTATCGAAAGAATTGACATGAGATAGCCCCAAAATTCGCTTATAGGGACTACATCAAAAACGTTATACAAGGGTGTATCACCTGGCTTTTCAGGTTGTGGCTTTGGTTTAGGTTCTGTAGGTGTTTCGGGTTCTGGATCAGGGTCAGGTTGAATGTTAGCATTTTCAACTTTAATGACTCGGACTCCCTTACCTATGCTTTTCGGATTAAGTTCTTTAGACTGACCTGGATTCAACTCGTAATACTCTTCAGTCACATTTGATGCACCGACATAGAGTTTAACCAGGAACTTATCTTCAGGAACAGAAGTATTAGTGACGATGAGTTTCCACAACGCATCACCCCATTGTGGAGCAACAACCTGTATTTTTAGTCGCCCACCCTCAAGGTGTGCCACATCTACCCATAAATTTTCTCCTGATTTATCTTTAACAAAATTCTTTTCTGCACCACTCCAGTTATAACGGCCATCAGAAGAGTTAATAAAATTCGTTACAATATCAACCATGGGTTGAGCAAAAGCAACAGATGAAAGAGAAAGAAAGCACAAAAGTAAAAGGACAATCCTTTTCATCATTTCTTAACTGCTCCTGCTATCGCTGATATGAGTACCCTGATAACAAGTCCAACACCAATGGCAGCCACAACGATTAATGCAAAAGGAGAAAGAGAGAATAGAAAATTATTGAATACATTCCAAAAAAACGACCAATCTATCAAACTTGAAAAATTCATCCTGGAGACCTCCAGTAATAAAGCAAAGTGAAAATAATAGCGCAGCACACTATAAAAGTGGTTCCTGCTTTTAAAACACCGTCATTAGCGAGTAGATAGATCAATAAATCCCTAATCATAGGTGATTCCTCCAAGAAATCAGTACCCTTTTCAAGAAGAAACCGAAAGCAACGATCAGAGTCGGAACAGTGGCAGCCACAGCGTAATCTTTAGCAATATCGAAACCGTCCATTATCTTCTCCTCCAAATGATCTGGAATACCCATTTCAACAAGAAAACAGAAATGGCTGCCAGTATTGAAAAGGTTACTAGTAGATCACCAGTGGTAGCCGACTTTTCAATTCGCAGATCATAAGAATCAAAGTGTACGACCTCAAATGTCGCTTGCTTGGATTGGAATTTGTTTGCGAATGTATCAGAAACTTTGTTCCAATCAGGCTCCACGTAGTCGCTTCCTACATCATCACCACTACTTCCACCACCACTATTGAAATCTTCCTGAGGAATTTCCTCTGTTTCCCCTGGTTGTTCAACCGGATCAGTTGCTACGCTGCTTCCTTCATCCACTACCTATCACTCCTTTTCAGGCACGCCTAAAGTACGAAAGGCTAAAATATCTGTCAATACATTTCTGGAAAAATAAATAATCAATCACGATACACGGTGCAGTAGTTTAAAGATTATGTAATAATCTATTTCTTTTACCCGCGCGCCCACTATTTTTTTGTGTTTATTAGTTCCGCAACATCTTTCGCAAAACTGGCAGGGATCGGTAGTCTCTTTGTTACTTTGTGATATGGATCAACAATTTCAAGGACAATTTGTGTTTCGTCAAATTCTCTAAAAATTGATCTTCCGCAATGTGAAATTCTTTCACGAGAAACATTAATTTGGTAATTATTAGGTAGTTTTACAGATTTCTTATTGATCACTTTTTGTAATACTGGTCTGTCTGTTGGAATAATAAAGGGTTTTTTCATAGTTCTTTCCTCCTAAAATATAAAAGGGACGCTATAAGCGCCCCCATTTTTTTACAACAAAAACTAAACCTTGTAATTGACATGAATACAAAGTTTATTGCATATTGAATTACAGGCTGCAAACTGAGCGCATTTTAGTTTGCAGCCTATCGACCAGGACTGGGGTAGGAGCCTTCCTGGTCATTTTAATATTTAAAAGTAGAACTAATGTTCCTATTTCGTAAGTCCTAATATTAAAATAACTACTTTTGGACTAAAGAACAAGCTTTTTTTACCCGACATTTTCCAAATTGTTGTCATTCGACAAAAATACATAAATTTGGTATCAGGTTGCTTATATCTCCAAAAATGAAATAGAATGTTCTGTGAGAGTCTACAGGTTAACAACCCGACCAAGGTGATCTATCCAAACTATCCGCAGTTTAAATGTCTTCTGACACTTAAATAATGCGCGATATTGATAGATTGTGTTACCCTCGTAGGCTCTCTTTTCTTTTAATGCTATCGTTTCCTCAAGCAACTTACTGCTAGATTTTAATTTCTTCTCAAGTTGCTTAAAGTATGCCCAAGCTATATCGTTCAACTTCATCACCCCCTTTCACTGGATGAATCAGGTTTTAAACGCCCCTAGCTTCCTTTGTAGCCCTTTTTTGTATTAAGTGTACATTTGCCCGTAATTTTATTTATTCTTATACTAGGGCTTTTCATAGGGTTTAGCCTTATATCTATTCGTAGTATAATAAGGGTGGTTATTTTACTTGTCGCCTGATGCGCTCTCTAAAGCAAATCGGGCATTTTTATTTTCTACATACTTTTTTAAAAATTTGGTATCTTCTTCCATTTCCGAAGCAGAACGGAACGAAACAGCGTTGCTATCACTACTAAATTTCCCTTTTGCACCTTTCAAAACTTCCAAACGCTTCGCCTGTTCACGCTTTTCTACGCTCTTTTGGTATGCTTCTTTCGTTCTTTCTAGCATCTCAATATCTTTTTCTTTCAAACGATCTACTCCATCTTCAAGCAACTGGATTAACCAATCCAATTTCCCATCATTCGCCATCCAAATCAGGGACAAAGAAGGTTGAACCTGATGACCAACCCATCTCACCAATTTTTCAATAGTCTTGTCAGGTGCTACGTTTGTAAGTCTTAGCTTTTCAACATCACCTAAAAATTTGTTCCAAAATCTGGATACCTTCCAACGAGCCTTGTTCGAATCATTTTCATCACGATCTACAAAATTCACGTAGTTTTTTATAACACCTGTTACGATTTCCCCGACAGGCTTTTCTCCATGAGCAATTAAACGTGCTGCTTCTTTTGCACGCTCTTTTCTCATTTGTATCTCCGTACGATTCCAAACTTCTACGCCTTCTTCTAACTTAAAGCCTTTGTTTGTTCTCTCCCAATGTTTCTCATAGATACGGACCTGTATTCTTGATTTTTCAGACCCGAAATATATGGTTTTCCCTTGATAATCTCCACTATCAAGTTTTATTTTTCCAATAGATCGAGCAAATTCAAATTTAGAACGACAAAGCCCCTGTTCAGCTCTTTTAATCAGTGACCCTACAGAAAAATGAGATTTTAGTTTTCTATCAGTTCTTTTTGTCCGTACTCCAAAGTCATCTACAGCAAGATCCAGGCGTGAAAAAGTAAAAGCGTCTGTAATAAAACGTCTAAAAAGTTCAACCCAATCTAAAGATGAAAGTACCTCAAATTCCCTGCAAGCTTGTCCAGGTAAAATAATATGTATTCCAGGCTCAGAAGTTGACTCGTAATATAATTGCATTGAACCCAAACGCAATTGCTTTTTCCACGATCTGTAACCTGTCGGAATCTCTGTAAAATCTTCTGGATTTAAGCCCATTATTTTGATTACATCCCACACATTTTGGGAAGTCTTCAAAGTGCCCTGAACCCAGTCTACAAGCGCCCTCATCTCATCATGATCGGTATTTACTGCCCCACTGTTAGTGCTGTGGGGCGTTTCGTTTTGAACCATCTTTTTACGATCATCAAGTGACATACAAACCCTCTCCCTAAAAGATACCCCAACCATCTTTTTATTTTCTCTCGTTTAATGTTTTCGCCATCGACAAACCCTTGATCAATTTGGCTAATAGGGCATGATCAACTTTTTGTTTTCATCGAACGATAGAACCCATGTTCTAGGTTTAGATTTTAACCCTGGTTCTTGTTCAATGTTCTCCGAGGGCAAAGCCCTCTTATGCACGATCCGTGCGCTTTGCGACCCTCTCGCACCTCAACATAGATTTTCTTTCGCTCCTTTCTGGAAAATTAAAAAGACCTCTCACCGTTTTTTTGGGTGAAAGGTCTTAAAAATAGCCATTTTGAGCCTTGGACGGTTGATATATACATACATTTCGAGTAAAATGTGTATATCAAAATTTGATAACAAGGCTTGATCAGGGCTACAGTAAACCTGTTCACCGACCTCACTCGGTGTTCAGAGTCGAAAAGGGATGGGGATTCCGGTTTCGACCTGTGGCTCTATTTATTTTTCCGTTCTTCATTTTCCTAAACTTTACCACACTTTCCGGGAATCTATCAATCTTTCAAGTCAAGCAATAATTTTTCATCTCGCAACTCTTTATTCTTAAACTCGTAAGTACCACAAGACTGGCAGCACAGTTTTCTTATATCAGTTCTACCACGTTTCCATTCCGTTTCTCTCTTACAACGATAGCAATACATTGTCTTTTCCCAACCCAACAGTTATTCTCCTTTCTCAAGCTCTTCCAATTTTCTAACCACATTTGGAATCAAAACGAAAAACAGGTAAAAAGAAAGCCCAACAAGCAAAAATAAAACGATTTCTTGTATAGTCTCTTGCATACTTATTCACCTACTTTTTGTGGTCTGGATTGAGCAAATCAACAAAGATAAACGAGCCTTTTTCCTGGTAGTTCGCCAGGAGACTATTCGTTGCAAGTAAAACCAGTTGAGTCTGTGAAATACCTGTCTCATCTGACATTTGAGTGAGTTTTTTTTGATTCCTTTCGGAAACGGGATTGCTAATCTACTGTTTTGATCTTTCATTTCTTATCACCTCTTTCTGATACAAAAATAACATCTTTTAGATGTTTTGTAAACACCTCAAAGATGTTTTATTTTATTTCAATGTCTCCTGGATGATAAGTAAGCACCCGTTCTACCTTTCAATCTCTTTTGTGCTTCTTTCATATACTCAAGCGCAGCCTTAGAGTTCCCCTTCTCTATGTAGCTAATCGCTAAGTCAACATATTTAGACGCTGTTTTCACCCTTTCACGCTCCTTTTGCCCGAAGTTCTTCCAGGTAAGACGTGTATTTTTCTTGTGTTCTCTCGGTCATTTCCTCTTGTTTTAAAGCAATATATACCTCATAACCTATCTTTACCTTGCGTTCCTCGGGTATTTCCTTCTTGATTCGCCAGTGAACGCATGAGGAAGGAACCAGGATTCCCCCGAAACCCCTCGCTAGACGTTCAGCCATACGCAATTTCTCGTCATGATGGAAGTCTGCTACCAACTGTGCATAGCGTTGAGCCGAGAGAGAAGGATAGTGATACAGTAGTTGCCTGGGGTCATTTACTTCTCTTCCTGCCTTGTAAATCGTTGAAATCATGCCGTTTCCCCCTCGGTTATGTCGCTTATATCGAAATCAAGAGAGTAATCATCATCAACAGGCAGACCTAACTCACGCAGTTTTGCATTATGAACCTCTTCGAGCCTTTTCATAAACTCATCTTGCGCCCTGGGCGTTTTTGGCATTGGAAAGCCGGAAACTAGTCGAAATGTATTGAAAAGGTTGAGATTATGTATTTGTTTTACCTTCCTGGCAGGAATGAATTGCTGATGAAGAAATCTCCCCAGGTTATTTTGTTTGTTTCCTGCTGTGTAATCAAAAAATTCTAAACGTATTCCCTTGTTGCCAACCTCTGACACATTTACCAGTACTTCAGTCAACCTACGTAGCCTGGTATCTAAGTCGGAGTAATTCGGGGCAATAAAAATTTGAACGGTAGCCATCTTTCTGCCGTAGTTCAATAACCTTGTGCTGAAAGCTCTTTCTCCTGAGGAAAACTCCCGACCGTCAAATTGCTCCTGGGATTCATCCCACACAATAATAGAACCGTGTGCCTGGGCAACAGAAAGCCAGTCATCCGGCTTATTCATGCGTTTTGAACCCCTTAACCCATAGTTGCTAAAAATTTCAACGTCATGTCCTTTCGCTATAACCTTATTGCGGAAAAGGTGAGCGAGTGTAGACGCTGCTGTTGTCTTTCCGGCTCCTAAATAACCTTGAATGCCCATAAAGTGCATTTCTTATCACCCTTTCGACTGCTGTAGTTTCGTATATTTGCCATCATCTTTCAAAAGTATTGGCTTCGGTGGTTTTGGAACAAGTGCCTCGATTGCGTCAAGGTAGAATTCAGGATCTGCCACATCTTGGCGAAACTTCTTAATTGCATCAATCATCGGTTTATAAGGGTTTTCGTTCGGGTGTAAAAGCTTGTTATTACCTAACTGTTCCAAATATAAAATCGCTCTCACCTGTTCCTCACGCAACGGCTGCGTGACAGGTTTCATAAAGTCCAGAACTTGTTTTACATCTGCTATGTTCTGCACCGTTGGAAACAGTGTGTCATTGATTACGCTTTGCAGTGCATGTGCATTATCATGTGCCTGTTGTGCCATGCTCTCCCCTCCCCTACTTCGATACTGCAATAAATGTTGTAATAACCAGGGCGACAAGAAGCCCTATTTTCATGAAGTCAATCCCTTTCGTTGCGAGCAAATCTTCCGGCTTTTTGTACTGTGCAATTTGCCGAATAATCGTGTTCATCTCTACTCTTGCAAGGTTTTCAGTCGCTTCCATTATTCTTGTAGGTGCATTCATAACAAACACTCTTCCCTGGCTGCTCAATCGTAGTTCCAGATCTGCTAAAGGAATTGATTTCTCCCCTGCCCTTATCCGTTCTTCGTTGATCGCTTCGACCTGGTATATCTCACAAGTTCGTTTTTCATCGTCAAAAAGGACAACACGATCACGAACTAGTATTGGTTCATCTTCTGTTTCTTCATTTCTTCGTAAAAATGAAAACATCTTAGTGCGCCCCTTTCTTCTTATTTACTCGTTTTTTCGTTACAAAAGAGTAAACCATCCAACACACAGCAAGTATCATTGAAACCCCTGCTGCCACTCCTGAACCTATGGCGAAAAAGTATTGAAAGACTGCTGATGTATTCAAATTAAACACTCCTTACCTTCTTAACTAATTTCACAAAAAATCATCTATGGTACCAGTACAATGCAAACCTTACAAATAAAATAGCTAACAATATGACTACAGATAAAACAGTAATCCACGGATGATTTACTTGTAGCTCAATTATTTTTTTGAAAAGTTCTCCGTTAGGGTCTATAGCCCCCACCGCATATATGCTTACCACCACTTCACCCCATTCTTAGCGTTCAGATACACGTTGAATAGCTTCTTAGATATCCAAACAATCATAACGAACGTTACCCCTGCCAGAAGCGAATTGACCACTCGAACCCAGCTTTCTCCCAGGAGTGAAATAGGAGCAAGCCAACTGCTTACATCTATCCCTTGCCCGATCACCGAACTCGCACTGGATATGCGTTGTGCTGCCTGGTCGATCATGCCGGTAGGAAAGTCGAATATCTGGTCAATTAGATTCTTAAAAGGCGTATCAAACATCAATCCGACCCCCTAGCACCGATGATATTGACGATTGCAATTGCAACGAGTATCCATATGGCCCATAGACACAACACACTTATCTTGTTCAGTTGTAGCAGCTCAAACGCAGGCTGCATGTTGTCAGCTACTTCCTGGTATCTGCTCGGTAAATTTGCCCTGGCTCCGTTGTAGCTAAGTCCGATCAAGCTAGTAAATAACCCTTTTACAACGCTGATAAGTAACACTACAAGGGAGTAAAGGAAGTTAAACACTGCTACGATCAACAAACCTAGCTTGTACAAGAAATAAAAGATCGTAGCAATCAAGATAAACAAAGGCTTAAACAGTGTAACTAACAGCGTTTTTATCGCTGTGAACAGCCCCGAAAAGGCATCCGCAAGGAAGCTCATTCCCTTGTCGAAAAAATCTGCTAAAAAGTCGAATAGATACTCTGCAAAATCAGCTATCATCGTCTTTTTCTCACGTAAGGAATTACTGATCTTCTTACTAACAAAATCAGTTCATCTGCTAACGCTGCCACAGTAAGTAGTGTAATTGGAACTGCTAAGATCATTGCGTATTCAAAAGACTCCAGGAATACCTCATCCATCACTTATCACCGTCCCTGGTTTGCATACGTATATTTCTTTGCTGCATTCTTACAGCTCTACGCTGTGAGTCGCTTGCATCCGGCTGCTTTGATGAAGAACGAGCGACCTGGAAGAAGTAAGGGACTAGCAATAAACTGGAACCGATTAAAAACCATGTCCAAAAATTTGATGCAAAAGACCATACGCTGCCAAACAAGTCACTTACTTTCGGTGGTCCTAATTCTTGTGGTGGTGGTGGTAGTGGATCGTATGTCGGAAGGGTAACAGAAGTATTCATTTCACCGTACCACCCAACGCTAAGATCAAAAGCGTATACGGTTATCTGTACACGGTCTCCAGGTGACAAGTTAGATAGAGTTACAGACGGTTTAATTACTTCTAATTCTTTTTGGGTTGAAGCAACGCCATCTTTAGAGATCACATCATATCTCACCAAATATTTATTAATACCTTTTAATTCGTCCCAGGTGAGAGAAACAAAGTTTTTACCTTTGTCAGTAACCTTGAGATTTTTTATGCTTTCTAGCTTTTTTGATGTAGTAATAGTTTTTATTTCACTTTCAGTTCGACCCCAAGTGTTTTCAGCTACTATCCAAACTTTATAAGTTGTATTTGGGCTAAGTCCCTGTATGAGGTACTTATTTTCACTACCTGAAAGTCCTATCTTTTGTTCACCATCGAGGTAAACAAATATTTTTTCTGCATTAGTTGCAGAAAACCGTAAATCAATAGAATCATGATGTGTTGTAAAAGAAGTAATCACTGTATCTGTTGGTGTCGAAACTTCATAACCATAAGCACTAAAAAAAACAACATATTCTCGATTTTGTAAAACATTCTTTAACTCTATTTTTTTTACTTCAGAAGTATTATCTTTGAAATCTTCAGGTTTTCCATAAAAAATCTGTTTACCATCGGTAGAGTACACAATAAGTTTCATACCACCATAAGTTTTCCCTGTTTGAGTAAAAGCGATTTCACTAATAACAACAGGTTTTGAAAATTCATAAATGGTTGCTGCCATATAATAAAATTCATAACCTATACCTTTTTTAACATGCACTGGGCTCCCCTGTTTATGGTTACTATCATTTGTTAATTGTATTTGTGCATACGAATTGGTTGGATTTAAAGTAAACACTATTAAAAAAACAAAGAAGAATAAAAACCAATTCCTCATAGTCAATCCCCCTTTCCTGGCATTGGCATTTCTGGTTTTGGTATTCCGAACTCTTTTTCTGGAATTGGAATATTTGTTTCTGTCTCCGGCTTCGGTGCGGGTTCCGGCGGTGGTTTAGGGCTTGAAAATCCATCTTCCGGGACAGGAACCGGGTCTTGTCGTGGTTTTGGCAAAATCCCGCCTTTCTCTTGCCCTGGCTTCGGCTTATAGCTATCTGATGTATGAGGTATTTTGTCGATAGGGTCAGATTGTTTTAAGTCAATACCGCCCGTTCTATCAGGGTTTACCTGTACGCTTGGAATGTTATTAAAGTCGTAATGCTTAACATTCGTTACTGAATCTTTAGCTTCTGGCAAGATAGGATCAGGACCACCGTCAAAACTAGGTCGATCAGGTCGATCAAGTTTATCTGGTCTATCAGGTCTGCCTAGCAATTTATCGAATTGATAGTACATTTCATCTCCAAGCCTTGGTACGAATTCGTCTGCAAATATCTCTGCAACTTCCTCCCAATCTGGCGGTGGTGGTAGATTGTCCGCAACAGCTTCACCGATTAGATCAGCAATATCTTCCCAACCAGGGCAAGCTAGAAAGTCGCACATTTCCCCGCACATTCCACCACCATCTCCCCCGTTTTCGTCATCTCCCCCAGTCGGGTCTCCAGAAAAGCTACTACACGATGGGTTTTGTATATCGGTTGTTCGAACCTCGTCCGTTTTAGCGATAACGTTTCCAGAAGAATCATAAAAACGTAATTGATAGGTACCGTTGCAGGTAAGATAGTGAACGCCTGTAGGCTTCTTGTTATAAGCTTCTGATTCATATGTACCTGTATGATCTTCGAAATGCAGCTTGTAGTAGGATGTATTTTTCGGAAATCCAGAATATTTCATTTCGTAAACATCGTCAGGGTCAGGCTTATATGAAATCTTAGAATCTACTCTCCCACTTCCGTTTTCTCCAGAACCATCACCATCTCCACTATTGCCGCCCCCTGGTATTTCGGGATCTGGTTTACTTGGTTTTTCAGGTAATTGGACATTACTCCACCCTTGTTCTGGCGTGTACTCTCCTGGTATCTCTATAACTGGCGGTGGTGGTGGGTCTAAATACTTTATTATCTGTGCATCTGGCTTTGTTGTTGTAGCATAGGGAATTCTTAAAACAGGATCATTAGGACCTTTAAAGGCTCGCCATAGACCGATATATGTCGTTTTATCAGGTAAATTGATAACTGTAGACGATCCACCTCCTAAATTGAAAGGAATATCAACATACTCAGTTACAACCCTGCCCCCCAAGTCTTTCGAAACTCCTGCCCGTATGAATCCGTCACCTTTTCCAGATACGGCTACTGTTTCAAACTCATATTTTTTCGATAACTCATATTTACCAAAGCAACTCGTTTCTCCGGAAGGCGTTCTATAGTTACAGAATGCACCTTTTTCCTCCTTGATCGTATTGGCTACCACTAACGAACAAGGCAGCATGAACAAAAACAAGAACACCCAAAACC
>NZ_JAJISB010000058.1 GCF_021245735.1 Brevibacillus daliensis | reverse complement strand
CCAATTATGCTGATTCATTATCCAGTTTTCAGGGAATAAATTACCAATACAATTGTTCCTCAGTAGCTCAATGGTGGAGCAACCGGCTGTTAACCGGTAGGCTGGCGGTTCGAGTCCGTCCTGAGGAGCCATTCCTTTCGAAATTGGCCCGTTGGTGAAGCGGTTTAACACAGCAGCCTTTCACGCTGTCATTCAGGGGTTCGAATCCCCTACGGGTCACCATTTTTCTTATTAGTCTCTCGCTAGATTGCGAGTATATCTGGAGGCTTAGCTCAGCTGGGAGAGCATCTGCCTTACAAGCAGAGGGTCGGCGGTTCGATCCCGTCAGCCTCCACCATTTATTTTATGCCTTTATCGTGGGGAGATAGTGAAGTGGCTAAACACGGCAGACTGTAAATCTGCTCCCTCCGGGTTCGGCGGTTCGAATCCGTCTCTCCCCACCACTAATATTGGGGTATAGCCAAGCGGTAAGGCAACGGACTTTGACTCCGTCACTCCCAGGTTCAAATCCTGGTACCCCAGCCATTGGGAGCCATTAGCTCAGTTGGTAGAGCATCTGACTTTTAATCAGAGGGTCGAAGGTTCGAGTCCTTCATGGCTCACCATTTTTTATTTTAACCAAGTGCGGACGTAGCTCAATTGGTAGAGCGTCGCCTTGCCAAGGCGAAGGTCGAGGGTTCGAGACCCTTCGTCCGCTCCATATATGTGCCCTTAGCTCAGCTGGATAGAGCGTTTGACTACGAATCAAAAGGCCGGGAGTTCGAATCTCTCAGGGCACGCCATATTGTCGGGAAGTAGCTCAGCTTGGTAGAGTACTTGGTTTGGGACCAAGGTGTCGCAGGTTCGAATCCTGTCTTCCCGACCATGATTATGCGGGTGTAGTTCAATGGTAGAACTCCAGCCTTCCAAGCTGGTCGCGTGGGTTCGATTCCCATCACCCGCTCCATACATAATAAGGAAGCAACTCAGTCATATGAGTTGCTTTTTTGTTACTGTCTAAGAAAGTATAAACTTCTGGGTATCACTTCCTTATACGCATGAAAAACTTCTTCTAAAGAAGTACCAGCTTCTTCGTAAGACTTCGATAGAGGCTTTTCTTATCTCTCATATTTTTTGTTAATTCATAACTATGCAAGAAATTGTCAAGTTGAGTCATTTTTTTCTGGCGTCTACAATGAAACAAAACGAGTTCTAGATTTTCCAGAGGAGGATGATATGGATTATGAACAAAAATATATCTATTATAGGTGTACCACTCGATCTAGGAGCTGATCGTAGAGGCGTAGACATGGGACCGAGTGCAATTCGTTATGCAGGTGTTGTAAAACGCCTTGAAGGTTTGGGATATACAGTTAAGGATCTTGATAACATTCAAGTGATAAGGCCTGAATATTTCGAAGAGGTCGATAACCATAAATATTTGTCCCATGTACTAGATACGAATGAGCAGCTAGCTGATATGATTTCCCAAGAGATGGAGATGGGACAGTTTCCGCTTGTATTAGGAGGCGATCATAGCATTGCTCTTGGTACGATTACAGGAGTAGCTAAATCTAAAAAAAATATGGGGGTTATCTGGTTTGATGCTCATGGAGACTTGAATACAGGAGCAACCTCACCGTCAGGAAATATACATGGTATGCCTCTTGCTGCTCTACTCGGCTATGGTCATGATAAGTTGGTTCAGTTTGGGGGATTCTCACCAAAAATCAAACCGGAAAATACAGTTATTATTGGAGCACGTGATTTAGATCCTGGTGAAAGAAAGCTAATTAAAGAGATTGGCGTCAAAGTGTATACCATGCATGAAGTTGATAGACTAGGAATGACACGTGTTATGGAAGAAACACTTACTCATGTGACGAAGGGTACAGATGGAGTTCATTTAAGCCTTGATCTGGATGGCTTAGATCCTTTGTACGCACCAGGGGTAGGAACTCCAGTTATTGGGGGCATATCATATCGAGAAGGTCATTTGGCTATGGAAATACTTGCAGAAGCTGATGTGTTAACATCTGCAGAATTTGTAGAAGTTAATCCGATATTGGATCGAGAGAATGTGACAGCAAAAGTAACGGTAGCGTTAATTAGCTCTGCATTTGGGGATAAGCTCTTATAGCATATAAAAAATTTTCAATCGAAATTCAATTAGAGAAGCTGTTACTTCATTAGAGGATGTATTAGGAAGTAATGCAGCGCAAAGTAGATACATTTGGATACAGTAAGAAAACAGGCGAAGGAGATAACTCCATTCGCCTGTTTGTAAGGTTGTCCAATAGGTTTTCGATTAATCGTGGTACAATATAATACATATGTTAAGCTAGATTTTCCGTATTAGAGAGGAAGGCTATTGATTTTTTGAGTGTGATATAAGGTGGCGATCATAGGTAGTATAGGTTGTATTTTGCCATTCATTAAGTAATTGATCCAGCTTAACGCTTAATTCCATCATTTCAGGAGTTATGGCAGGGTATCGTTTGTATTTATCATTTAATTCTTTTCGCAAAGACTCAATACGATTGCTAAGAGCACATTTTTTTGTCAAGAATCACACGCTCCTTTGCTTTAACTCTTATACAACGCTTATCATTTATATCGGATAAACACCCTTTTTTTTACATGGATAAACAGAAACAAAAGGAAGAATTAGAAAAAAATGAAGAAAACGAGACATAAACCTGTTTTTAATAAAAAAAATAACTTGAAATGAAACTGATTCGTTTCTAATTCGTATAGAAAACTGGTTACATTCTAGGGAGGAAAGCATGGAATATGTAGAACGACGTTTGGTGGAGCGTGCGCGGCAAGATGACCGCGAAGCATTCGCAGAACTGGTCGAAATGTACAAGGACAAGATCTTTCAACTGGCTTTTCGCATGGTAGGGAATCGACAAGAAGCAGAGGATATTGCCCAAGAGACATTTTTGCGGGTGTTTGCGAATTTACAATCTTATGATGAAAGCTACCGCTTTTCAACATGGATTTATCGCATAGCTACCAACTTATGTATAGATAGGGGAAGAAAGAAAAAGCCTCAATTTTCCCTGGACGAGGAGCAAGGGGGCGAATTGGAGGGATTGGACTGGTACTCCCGATTACCTTCGAATGACAAGACTCCAGAAGAAAAGGTGGTTGTACAAGAACTGCAGGAAACGGTTCAGGCTGCCTTAAATCAACTTAACCCAAAGTACCGCTCTATCATGGTACTTCGTTATATTGAGGATTTGTCGTTACAAGAAATAAGTGATGCTCTTCAGTTACCGGTAACCACAATTAAAACAAGAATTCATCGTGGGCGTGAAGCTTTACGGAAAAAGCTGAAACTATAACGAAAGGAGACGTATTCAAATGGAAATCGATTGCAAAGAAGCGAGAGTACTTACTCATGTTTTCCTGGATAAAGACATAGACCAGTTGTCGAATCAACGTCTTCAACAGCATTTGGTTGTATGTGAAGCTTGCCGAAACCACTTAGTAGAGTTACAAACTGTAGTGGCTTTTGTGGAAAGTGCTTCCCATGTACATGCACCAAGTGACTTTACCGCACGTGTTATGGCGCAACTACCCGCAGTACCGAAACGTAAAACGTTTGGTAATTTCTTAAGGAAACATCCCTTTTTGACGGCAGCTGCTGTTTTCTTTTTCCTTATGACGGGAAACCTATTTACATCCTGGTTTGATGATAATACGTTACAGGTTACCTCAACAAATATGGACCAACTAAAAATTGATCGGGATCGTAATATGGTCGTGGTTCCTGCAGGTACGACTCTGACTGGTGATTTAATCGTCAAGAACGGAAGCGTCGAGGTAGAAGGCGAAGTAAATGGAAATGTAGTCGCTATTGATGGAAGTGTCTTTTTAGCTTCTACAGCACAGGTGGCTGGAAATATTGAGTCGGTAGAGGAGATTTTGGATTGGGTTTGGTATGAGTTTAAAAATATGGGAAACTACTTGCTTCCTTCGGCTCCATAAGAGAAAATAGAAGGTGATGAGAAGGTGGCACGGCAAATAGGCCGTGCTTTTTTCCGCAACAATCCAATCAGAGATCTTAGATAGTATTGGAGTAGGAATGTGAGGCGGCTGTATGGGTGACCTAAATTACGTTAATATATTGCGTGACGGGGCTGACATCCTTTGCGTCACGTACCTGATTTATAAGCTGATTATTTTAATGAGGGGAACTCGTGCTGTTCAGCTATTGAAGGGTATTATGATTGTCATAGTGGCATGGTTCCTAAGTAAGTATTTTGGGTTCCATACGTTACACACCTTAATGTCCCAGGCTTTTTACTACGGGGTATTGGCTATTGTTATCATCTTTCAGCCAGAATTACGCCGTGCGCTTGAACAATTGGGACGGGGTAAATTGTTTTCGCGCTCCTATTCTAGTGATGAAGAGGAAAGTGTAAAACGAATGGTTCAGGAAGTGGTAAAAGCGGTCAATTATATGGCGAAGCGGCGCATAGGGGCTCTTATTGTTGTAGAGAGAGAAACGGGATTAAATGATTATGTGGAAACGGGCATACCGATCAATGGACAAGTAACGTCCGAGTTGCTCATTAACATCTTCATTCCTAATACTCCAATGCATGACGGGGCTGTTATTATTCGGAAAGAGACCGTACTAGCTTCGGGTTGTTATTTACCCCTGTCTGAAAATCCGTCCATTTCCAAGGAGTTAGGTACCCGCCACAGAGCCGCAATTGGTATGAGTGAGGTATCAGATGGTATTTCTATAATCGTTTCGGAGGAAACAGGAGCAATATCCATAGCCTCCAATGGAATCGTTACACGTAGTATTAATGAAGAACAATTGACGCAAAGAATGCTCGAACGCCTCTCTACACAATCGAAGAACAAGTCAGCGGCATGGCAATGGAGGAGAAAAAATGGATAAATGGTTAAACAATCATTGGATAGTCCGTGGAATAGCTCTATTACTTGCCATTATGGTCTGGATGATCGTAAATCTGGAACCAGAAAAGAGTAATTCAAGTCAGAGTGGCACACCACCTAGAGTTTTTGAACAAGTCGATGTTAAGCCATATTATGATGCTGAGAACTACGAAATCGTGAATAAGATTTCAAAAGTGACAGTTGCGGTTGAAACAGAAGATCCGTTTTTCAGATATAGTAATTTTTTGTCGTCCAGCTCCCATGAAGTATATGTAGATGCCAGAGGATTGCCAAGTGGCCCTCATCGATTACAGGTGAAAACACGAGGTTTTCCTGACGGAGCCAAGGTAACCGTGATGCCCGAGTACGTCGATATTACGTTAGAGAAGCTGCAGACCGTTGAGGTTGATGTAGAGGTGGATATCGTTGGTACGGTAGCTGAAGGGTATAAAGTAAGTGATCCGATTTTGAAGCCATTCCGTGTATACGTGAAAGTACCAGAGAGTCAGATAAGTAAAATTGGCTCGGTAAAAGCTAAGGTTGATGTAAATGGTGCCGATGAAACTGTTGTTACCAATGCAAAATTAAAAGTGTATGATACCATGGGTAAAGAGATGACGGATGTTGAGATTTCACCGATGGTGGTAGAGGTTAACGTCCCAATTACAAGCCCGAATGAAGTCGTACCGATCAAATTAAACTTGACGAATGAATTGCCAGATGGCTATAGCTTGTCTAGCATCGGCATGGATTCGGATGTGGTAAAGATATTTGGTCCTATTGATGTGATTGGTAAACTAGAAACCTATCCAGGGCCTACGATAGATCTAAGTACAATTACCTCAGATAGCCGTTTACAGGTGAAAATGCCGTTAGCTCCGAAGATCGTAAAAGTTGAACCAGACATGTTAAATGTTACGTTAACGGTGGTTCCTTCGGAGACGAAACAAATGACAGGCATCCCACTTCGTATTACAGGGTTAGAAGAGAATCATACAGCTGAGATATTAGGTGCGAACGGAGAAAAATTAACTACGCTAGATGTGAACGTAGTGGGTGCACCTAGCATTTTGGAAAAAATGACGGCTAATGATATACAAATCGTGGCAGACATTAGTACCTTACCTGCTGGAGTACACGAAGTCCCGTTGATCTACAACAACAATCAACCAGATTTCGTTAAAATTGCAAAAGGAACGATTGAAAAAGTGACAGTTGAAATCACAAAAAAACCAGAGTAACATAGCCTATTACGTGTATAGGAAAGAAATGAGGGACAAGGATGGGGAAGTATTTCGGAACAGACGGCGTACGTGGTGTTGCAAATACGCAGCTCACACCGGAATTAGCGTATAAGATTGGTCGAGTCGGTGGGTACGTGCTAACAAGACATAAGGAAGAAAGCAAACCAAAAGTAGTGATTGGTCGTGATACTCGTATCTCTGGACAAATGTTAGAGAGTGCCTTGATCGCAGGTCTTCTATCTGTAGGTGCAGAAGTGATGCGTTTGGGAGTTATTTCAACATCCGGAGTAGCCTATTTAACCCGTGCTATGGGGGCAGATGCTGGAGTTATGATTTCAGCCTCACACAATCCGTTTGAGGATAATGGAATCAAGTTTTTTGGCAGCGACGGTTTCAAGCTATCTGATGAAGATGAAAATGAAATCGAACAATATCTGGATGCAGGAGAAGATGACTTGCCGCGTCCAACTGGAGAAGATATTGGTACGGTCATTGATTACCTAGAGGGTAGCCAGAAGTATTTGTCACACTTAAAAGGCTCAGTAAACGAGCGTTTTGAGGGGATGAAGGTAGTTCTGGATTGTGCGAATGGTTCGGTAGCCTCTCTTGCAGCACGTCTATTTGCTGACGTAGAAGCGGATGTAATTACAATCGGAGCTAGTCCAAATGGCATAAACATCAATGACAATTGTGGTTCTACCCATCCTGAACGTTTGCAAGAAGAAGTTGTGAAGCATAATGCTGTACTGGGTCTTTCCTTTGATGGAGATGCCGATCGTTGTATTGCTGTTGATGAAAAGGGAAACCTTGTGGATGGCGATTACATCATGGCAGTATGTGCTCGTGCTTTGAAACAAAACGGAAGACTGAACAACAATACGGTTGTAACCACCGTGATGGCTAACCTAGGCTTTTTCAAGGCAATGGAAGAGAACGGTATCAATACAACTCGCACAGCTGTTGGAGATCGCTACGTGATGGAAGAAATGGTACGTGGCGGCTACAATCTGGGTGGCGAACAGTCTGGACATATCATTTTCCTTGATTACAATACAACAGGCGATGGATTGCTAACAGGATTACAACTTCTGAACATTATTAAAGAAAGTGGTAAACCGCTCTCTGAGTTGAAGGAGATCATGCAAAAGTTCCCGCAACTACTGGTAAATGTTCGTGTAGAAGATAAATCCAAACTAAAAGGCAATGAAGTGATTGAGCAGGCGATTAAAGAAGTGGAAGAGAGCTTGCATGGCAATGGTCGTGTTCTGGTTCGTCCTTCTGGTACAGAGCCAATCGTACGTGTAATGGCAGAAGGTCCAGAAGAAGCAGAACTTGAGATATTGGTGGAAAAAATTGTTGAAGTGGTCAAAAGTGAACTAGCATAACAGAAGGCAAACAAGATGTTAGGTAGATGAATGAAAAGGAGCAGCAGATGATGTTGCTCCTTTTTTTTATAAGATAAGAATGGACTGTGATAGAAGTTTCTTATAGGATAAATTGTATCCGCATAGGTGCAGCTTAGATTTCCCCCGTATCAAAGACTCGGAAAAGACAGTGAAGGCAGTAATACTCCATGTGTACGATTCTATTGATCGGGTTACATGTAATTTGCTATGAGCTTTGAAAAAGAACAAGGGGGAAGAAAAATGGGAGAAGCGTTACATATTGCGAGTGAATGGAACAAAGAAGATGCAATTCATGTCAGAAAACAGTTAATTCAGTTTAATAAGCTGAAGGTTTCTGTTGCTGATAAAGAGTTTGAAGTAGAAGATGTAAGTTTGATTTTGAAGGATGAGGACGGGAAGATCTTTGGTGGTCTGACTGGCTATACCCATTGGCAATGCCTTAACGTAGATATTTTTTGGATAGATGAGAACGTGCGAGGACAAGGTTATGGTAAGAAAATGCTTCAAATGGCTGAAGATCTAGCGAGAGAGAAAAAGTGTAGGCTGATTAAACTAGATACGCTTAGCTTCCAGGCTCCAGATTTTTATCAGAAGCAGGGCTATACGATTTATGGAACACTTGAGGACTTTCCAGAGGGATGTACCCACTATTATTTGTATAAAAAAGTAGAATAATTGGATGATAAATCGCTAACACTTTGCTGATAAGGTTAGCGGTTTTTTTTATAGAATAAAGAGGTAAATACGGTGGCGCAAAATGGCTTCAATCTGCATAACATATAGGGTTAACCCAGTTTGTTTAAAAGAAAAAATCAGTTTGTTTCGCATGAGAGAAGTACAGGTTACATCTCATTGTCATTCCTAGTGAAAAACGGGTATTGTCTCGAATCAAGAGCTATGCTACAGTAGAGCAGTATCTTAATTAACGCCAGAGGAGGAGATGTTACAAAGACAATAGAAAAGCAATACAAAGCGCCAGCGCTGTGACTGTCCGAAATGGAGCATAGTGGACGAGGTGGAGGTTTATCGAAGATTTCGGCGGGTGCCTCCCGGTACTGTATCAATACCGAAAGCTCATGCAACAAAACAATAGGGTAACCTGTTGGACAAAAGCTGAGTGATGATACATAGACAAATAAAAAATATAAATTTTGCTAGGGAATGACGGGGGTACACCCCGTTTGGCAAAAACAGTTGGGTTGTACCCCTGTCGTCTTAAGAGAGGGGTTTTATTAACCATGTGCGGAATCGTAGGATATATTGGACATAAAGCAGCGCAAGACGTAGTAATCGGAGGTTTGCGCAAGCTTGAATATCGCGGATATGACTCTGCGGGTGTAGCTGTTATGACGGAGCACGGCTTGGATCATGCAAAGACCAAGGGGCGGATTGCTATGTTAGAAGAGCATTTGGAAGGTAAAGCATTGCAAGGGACTGTAGGGATTGGTCATACTCGTTGGGCAACACACGGAAAACCATCCAATGAGAACTCTCACCCACACCTGGATGCTACTCGCAAATTCGCGGTAGTCCATAACGGGATTATCGAAAACTATTTAACAATTAAAGAAGATCTGCAAAAGAAAGGGTACGAATTCGTCTCCGAAACGGATACAGAAGTAATTGCTCATTTGATTGCAGATTTATATAATGGCGACATTGAGGCAACGGTGCGTAAGGCGATTACGATGATGCGCGGTGCTTATGCACTAGGAATCATGACTGAGTATGAGCCGAATAAATTGATTGCGGTTCGTCTGGCAAGTCCACTAATCGTTGGTATTGGTGAAGGAGAAGCCTACATTGGCTCCGATATTCCTGCTATTTTGGAACATACTCGTGATATGTATATCCTGAATGAGGGTGAAATGGCTGTACTTACTCGTGATGGCATCGAGATTACAGTAGCAGAGAGCGGAGAGCCTGTTGAGCGAGACATTTTCCACGTGGATTGGGATTTGGTTCAGGCTGAAAAAGGTGGCTATGATTCTTTCATGCTGAAAGAAATTCATGAGCAACCACAAGCGATGCACGATACCATCGGATCTCGTATTGATCTAGAGCATAAAAGTGTTGTACTGCCTGAGCTGAAAATGTCAGCAGAACAATTAGCTGCTTTTGATCGTATGTACATCGTGGCGTGCGGTACTTCTATGCATGCTGGTCTTGTAGCGAAAGAAGTCATTGAGAAGCTGACACGTATTCCAGTAGAGGTAGCGATCGCTTCTGAATTCCGTTACCGCGATCCGATTTTCACAGAGAAAACGCTTGTTATCGTTATTAGCCAATCAGGTGAAACAGCAGATACACTGGCAGCTTTGCGTGAAGCGAAGAAACACGGTGTAACCGTACTGGCAATCAGCAATGTAGTAGGAAGCTCTGTAGCCCGTGAGGCAGATGAGGTTATCTACACATGGGCAGGTCCAGAAGTAGCGGTTGCTTCTACTAAAGCTTACACATGCCAAAGCTTAGCGCTATACCTGTTTGCTATGTACCTGTCACAGATCAAAGGCACTCAAACAAAAGAACAAATCGCTGAAATGGTGGATCATCTGTTGGAAATTCCAGCACAAACAGCGACAATTCTGGAGAACGAAGCAAGCCTGCGTGAAGTAGCAGCTAAAGTAACAGAAGGCGTACAAAACCTGTTCTTCATCGGACGTGGACTTGACTATGCAGTAACTTTAGAAGGCTCACTCAAGCTAAAAGAAATCTCCTATATCCATTCTGAAGCGTATGCTGCAGGTGAACTCAAGCACGGTACCTTGGCACTGATTGAGGATAATGTTCCAGTCATTGCACTAGCAACTCAACCCGAGTTGTTCGATAAAACCGTATCCAACATTGTAGAGGTAAAAGCTCGTGGTGCTTACACACTCGGCTTCGCTTTTGAAGGAGATACAGAACTCGCGAAAACGGTAGATGAAGTGGTGTATGTACCACGTACTCTTCCCATTCTGTCTCCAGTATTAACTGTCATTCCTATGCAATTGCTTGCTTACTTTGCGTCTACGGCTAGAGGGCTAGATGTGGATAAACCACGGAATTTGGCTAAGAGTGTGACGGTGGAGTAGGTGGGTTTTAGATGGTTGTTGTTGTGTCTGGTGATAAAAAACTGTGCAACCAGTAAAAAAAGTATGAAACTAGTAAAAAAACTAGGAAACCAATTAAAAAAGTGAGAAACCACTAAGCTAAGTCCCGATGATATTGTAATTAATCATCGGGACTTATTCTGTATAGAGGGTGATTCAAATTTCTACAATAGGTAACAGAATTAAATTAATCCGAAAGACGAATAAAGTGAGTCAGGTCAATTTTTCAAGTCAAATCGGAGTTTCCCAAGCTACTTTAAGTGAATTGGAGCAGGATAAATACAAACCATCAGTTGAAACGATAATAGCATTGGTTACAAATTATGAAGTAAATATCGAGTGGTTGATAATGGGTACTAGCTATATTCCTTCTGAAATGTTCGATGTACACAGAATTAATGAAATGGAAGGGGTTTTACTATCAGAGTTTAGAAGACTTAAGATTTTCGATCAAGAAGAGATTTTGGGAATTATTCGATTGAAAATTCAGAGGTATAAATCTTAATATTTGCCTCAATGCTACCTCTTCCGATTTTTACTTAAAACCAAGCTGCCACTAATTAGAGGATCCCAACAGAAAATTGATACTTGATATGTAACTTTATAATAAAGCTTGATAAATAAGTTGCTAAAAGCCCTTGATTTACTAAAAGAAACAAGGGCTTTTATAATAATGTTTGATAAGAATCATGTATGAACCTATTGGTATAGAAAATTTTTAAATAAAGTCTGATACTATGCAATCTATTATGTATAACAATTAAACTCCCTCGAAATGATTCCGTTTCCTCACTCAAGCTCA
>NZ_JAJISB010000057.1 GCF_021245735.1 Brevibacillus daliensis | reverse complement strand
GGTGGCGGTGATGGTAACACTGGTGGCGGTGATGGTAACACAGGTGGAGGAGACGGTAACACTGGCGGAGGAGACGGTAACACTGGCGGTGGAGATGGTAACGGTACAGGTGGAGGATCTCTCTGTGGAGCTTGTTGTGATGAAATGAAAGGTATCATGTCTCAAATGAACGATAGTATTCAAGAATCAGGATTAAAGCTTGATGATTTTATGGATATGGTGAATGAACATTTGGGATCAGTAATTGATGAATTAACCGGGTTAAACGACCGGGTTGACGGTACAAACGATAGATTAGACGGTGTAAACGATCGGTTAGATATTACAAATGACGAACTTCATGAAGCAAATAGAACATTAGATGAAATTTTATATCAGGTAACTCCTACAGGAAATTATGAAATACCTCAAGTCGACTGGGAATCAGAAGCAGGAAAGCACCCTGCACCTTACATAGATAAGATTGAAAAAATAACAGATAACAATGTTTATTTCAGTGATCCGGGTGAGTCTCAACAATCTCCAAAAATGCCGACGCAGCCAAACATTTTTTACCCGGTTCCGATAGGTGAATCTTTAGGAAGAGAGTCAGTTTTACAAGCTGAACCTTCACTTACAAAAGAAAAATCATTAACGAAAGAACAAACACTTATCAAAGAATCTCCTACAAAAATAGATGCAGTACCTAAACGTGATCCAGTTCAAGAAAAGGACTCCATGATACGTGATCCAGTACTAGAAAAGGACACTATGAAACGTGATCCAGTTTTGGATAGAGATTGGTATACAAAAGATCCGGTTCCTAACCGGACATTTAAATTTGAAAAGGAGCAAACTCCAAAATGATAGATATGGGGAATATCGCTAATTATGTATCTGAAATATTCAAGGAGTTCTGGTTACCTACAGCGTTTGTCATGGGCTTAATTTTAACTTTTGAATATGCACAGAAGATCAAGGAACTTTTGACCAGATGGGGTGATTAGTATGAGCGATTTAACAAGTTATGTTACTGATGTAGTTGGTGTTTTTTCGGAGCCTTTAGAGTACGGATTCGCAATAATGTTAGCCTTTGCGGTCATTACAAAGATTATATCAATGGTTAGATCGTCATGAGCTTTGCCGATCTAGTCGGCTATTTGATTACCGGGCTAGCTGACTTACTTACTTCTTTTTTTAAGTTCCTAGCAAAACCAATTTCTTGGTTTCTACAACTATTAGATGGTGTATTTTATTTCATCTATAAGCTATTTACTGTCATAGCTGACTTGTTACATCTTTTCCTTGCTTTGTTACAAGCTGTTTTAGCTGTTGTAGCAGGACTATTCAGGACTATTCAGACGCTCTTGGCTTGGAATGGTGGGACGTTTACAAACAAGCTTGGTAATGATGGTATTGATATTTTTATTGAAGCTTTAAGACCCTTGGGGGTGTTACAGATACTTCCCTATCTATTGCTTGCCCTTGATGTATTTTTAACTGGTTATCTGATCATCCGAATCGTGGGGGGTCAGAATAAATGAGGAATTTGATAGATACGATATTTGGTCCTGTTGATCGCTTTATAAGTTCTGCTTTAGAATCTCTTTCCAAGTTTGCTATAGAACGTAATAGACCGATAGAACTTGATACCTTCTTTGCTCCATTTACGGTACTTGGCGACAATTGGGTTTTCTTGATAAAAGCTGTTGTACTCTCTCTCATGACCGTTACAGGTTTACTTGTAGCTGTACTCATTAGGAATCTATATCTCTATTTTAAGGAAGGTGTGAAATGGTGGTAGGACAATCAAACGATGTATTTAATTTCTTTTTTCAAGCAGGTGCAGGAATAACGTTAGCAGCCATGATTTTTGGGTACCTCCCTTGGCAGTTGTCAAAGGCTCTAATGAAACTAAAACGAGGTGGTAAAAAGAATGTTGAAAAAAATGTTTACCAAAAGTAGAACGCCACATACGGTAGTTGTTGCTACTGATTTAGGACATATACGAATTCTTCCTGTTTATAGTGATCAAGATGGAATGCTTGAAACGGCTGTAGCTATGTTCCCGAAGGAAGAAGCAAAAACTTACTATGATGAAGTTAATGGTGGATTAGTTTATACATTCAACCTTACCAGTGAAGCATTTACAGAAGCAGAGCAATTAAAACATTTATCTCAGCAGGTTGTACTTGGTAAGATTTTTGAATTTGATACGAAAAAAGGTGCAACAGAATTTAAAAATATGCTACCGTATTTGATTGCCTTGATTGCAATTATTTTTTAGGAGGTATTAGGATGAATAAGGGATTAAAGAGAGTTGTTAAAACAAATTTAGAGGTTATTCAATTCATGGAATGGCTGCGTGATAATCATTCGTTCACTGGTAGAGAAAGGGACGGTATTTTTATTACGATTAGGCATTTAGAAACTCTTCAAAAGGCTTTTGATGTTCAGAGTAAACCACGAATGATTAATTAAGCCAGGATCTCCAAAACAGTATCTAAACACGAACGATAAATTAAGCCAGGATCTCATAAACAGAATCTATATCCGAACGATTGGAGGATTTTTATATGCAACAAGCACAATCAAATTTACAAGACTTTTTAACTGATGGTCTTTTTAGTTCAGCACCTTCTGAGTTAAATGAGACTCTTAAATTTTTGAAAGACGATGCTGTTACTCTTACTCAAGACCAAGTGAAGGCAATAACACTTTTACGTTATAAAGGTGGTTTTGATTATATTATTGATTCAGTTTTGGCATTACGCAAATTATCAATGCCTACACAAAAATATATGAAAGTTGTTGAGCAAGGTTTTAAGGCTCAGGCGGCATCTTCTAACCCTCAAATGGTCTCTGTAATGGCTCAGGAGAAGAAAAAATAATGTCATACATATATGTTATCGATGGGGAAAAAGGAGCCGGAAAAACAAGTTTTATGAGTCTGTTCGCTTATGACATGAAGATGCGTTTTCCTGATTTGACGCTTTGGTCTAATTATGAGCTGAGAGGATCAAGATTATTTACAAGTTATACTGATTTTTTGGAAATGGCTAAGTTAGATAATAATCTTGTCGTTTGGGATGAATCTTATATTGATTTAGATAGTCGTAATGCGTCTAGTAATAAGGGTCAGATGTATTTGACTCAAGTCTTTAACCTTCTAAGGAAGTTTAGAGCAACAGTGATGTTAACTGCTGTTAGTATGTCTACTCTTGATTCTCGTGTACGAGAAGAAATAGATGTATATGTTTTTGCTAGAGTGCGTGGTCAATATACTGAATATGAATTTTATGACTTTAGAAATGGAAGACTTTTGAAGCGTTCTATGGTGAAACGTGATCTTATGAAACGTGTACTTAATGAAATGAAGTTATTCAAGACTTGGAGACCTGTTATTCCTATTCAACAGCCTAATAAAGATACTTTTCCTGAATTTCACAAACAATTAGTAGCGTATAACGACAACTATTATAAAGTTCATCAACCTGAAATGTATTCGGGTTATGAAGATATGGATTCAATGAGAATAGTGAATTAAAGAGAACTGAAGAAGACCCGGACGAACCTTGGGGCGTCCGGGCTTCTCGTTAATTGATATCGTTACATATAAAAACTTGACTTTTGGTTACTTATAGTTTTAGAATAAAGGTAACTAAAAGTGAGGTGTTTATAATGAGAATTATAAGGGTTACTAAAAATAGAATGAATCAATTACCGAAACCTAAAAAGAAGACGGGACGACCATCTATAGGGACTACTAGGAAAGTATCATTAACGCTACAAGATGAAGTATGGGCTTTAATTGACGCTAGAGTTGCTCAAGGGGAAAAACAATCTGCTGTATTACGAGAAGTAATTGAATCAAGTGATAATTTATTATAATAAAGGTTACTAAAAGTATTGTGTTTTGGTAACCTAAATGATATAATAAAAGTAACCTAATGAAGAGGAGATGTTTGAAATGGAATTTTCGTTACTTGGTACACAAGAAGATATCTTTAATGACGCTATTGAAGCAGTGTTTGCAAGAGTTGAAGGATCAAAAAAATACCATGTTGAGCATTTTGATAACGATCATCTTTTTAAAAAAGCTTTAGTTTCAATTACGAATGAATCTGGCGAAGAAATCACTAAATTGGTTATAGATATATATCCAGATGGTGGAGAGTATAAGGCTGATGTAATGGATATTGAAATTGAATTTTAATAATATGTCCAGATTGGTTTTGTATGGCTGATCTGGACGTTTTTAAATGAGTGTAGAGGTGTGGAAATATGAATCCAGAAATTGGTGTTTTATTTCATATCGTATTAGCCTTAATTGTGTTAATTGTTTTGATTAAAGATTTGAAAAAAAAGCGTTCTATATATATTTCTTTTTATGCTTTATTATTTAATATTTTCGGGATTTTTTTCTATTTATTTCTGTATTGAAAGTAATGTTATGTTGAGGTGATAGAGAATGAATGATTTATTGCAAATTATTGCTTTTGTTGTACTTGTTTGGTCTTCTTATTATCTATTTTTTATATGGTTTCCAGATAAATATAATGAATTTTGTAATCCAAAACGAAAGTAATGCAATGTTGAGGTGCAGGAGGGTCGCTATGCGCCCGGATTGTGCCATAGAGGGCTTTGTCCTCGGTGATATATTACGTCTTATATAAGACGATTTGTGTAGTTTGAACGCAGGTGTAAAATTACGTGCAGCACAAAAAGTCGTCTGCGCCCTATTAGCAGAAAATAGCCTAGCCAATGTCGATGGCTAAACTTTTATGGGAGGGAACTACAGTATGACGGTGGATGAAATATTAAAGGGTTTAGAATCTGGAAGTAAGATGAAGGAATTAGCATCTAATCTGAACAAATCTGTGAGTTGGGTACAGAGAAAATTAAAATCGTTAGGTTATGAGTTCGATAATTCAGAGAAGGTTTGGGTGTATAAAAGAGAAGGAAATGAGCCTTTAGATTATGATTTATTAACTGATGTGAAAACCGATTCACCTACAATTCACGAAGAAGTGAAGTACAGTTCACAGCCGATTCACATAGATGTTAAAAGCATTTCATCTACAGTTCACACTGATGTGAAGGACGTTTCACCTACAGTTCACACTAACAAAAAAAGGAGTTCACAAGCGATTCACACGCAATTCACAGATGGTGAAATTTCGATTATCAAACAGTACATAAAACGCAGAACAACAGGGGATTTAGACGTTAAGCTGTCTATTTATGAACGTACCTTCGACCTTCCAGAAACGGAAGAGAAGGAGAGAAGAACAGTCCTGGTCTATAAGAGTCTAGGAAAGAAACTTGATGCTCTAGCAGAGTCATGTAAGATCGAAAAAACTGATATTTGGAATATGGCTATACAAGATTTTTTAGAAAAATATCAATGAAATAATTTTTAATGTTCTCTCTTTACAACTATCATTTAATAAGGTAACTTAATTTAGGAGGTGATGGTTTTGGGAAAAAGAGGAAGGAAAGGATTTGGCATAACTAAAAAGGTTTCTATTACTTTGACAGAGGAAACTTGGAAGGCTTTTTATGAAATGGTTGATAAGAAGGAAGATGCAAATCAATCATCATTGTTGAGAGAGATTATAGAGCGTGTGGTGAAAGTTTCTTAGTTATTTGGGGGAAATGTGATGACAACAGAAGTTCGGGAAATAATCGAAAGAAACGTAGTGCCCCCCACCACTAACAGGGGGGCACAAAATACAGATGAAAGTGGGATGAGGGCTTTAATTGATTGGCTTCAAGGTACTTGCATTCACGCAAATTCTTTGCGGGAAATCATTGATATTTTAGGTATACCTTTTGGGTCATTTCGACACGAATTTAAAGGTGCTTATGGTTGGGATGAATCGCTTTGGTTGGATAATATGAGGATATATTTCGGTGGAACAAAACAACGCGGTTTTCATATTTACTTTCCTGGACAAGCTTGTAGAGATTTGGAGCAACATACAAATAGACCTTGGATAGATATATTAAAAGATTTGAAACGTTTAGGTACTAGTTTTTCTCGTGTGGATGGAGCAATTGATGATTTTGGGGTATCTCCAAAACGTAAAAGAGGTGGTGCATCAAGAAAACCTAGATTTACTGTAGGTACTTTAATTAGAAAAGCAAAAGATGGTGTTTGTTCATCAAAATTTGAATATGCAAAGGCTATTGAGAAAATAAAGATAGCTACTGGGGAAGAACAAGGACAATCAATCTATTACGGATCACCTTCAAGCCGTATACACATGGTCTGTTATGAAAAGTATTGGGAGAGACTTACTAAGGGTTACGATCTGGAAGATGGTATAGAGAAATGGAATCGTTTTGAGGTTCGCTATAGAGACGAAAGGGCAGATCAGTTTGTAGAACAGATTATAAGTTCTGGTAAACCTGTAGGGGAAATTATTGCAGGTACGATTAAGAATTATGTAACTTATCGTGATCGAGATGAAAAAGATTCAAATAAATCTAGATGGAAAGTATCACGTTTTTGGAAAAATTTTTTAGGCGATGTTGAGAAGATACAACTTGCTACGTCTGCACCTGATAAAACTTTAATGAGAACTGATAAGTATTGGAATGAACAATTACTAACTACTGCTGCTAAGATGTATATTGCCAAGGGCGAGGAGGCACTGATTGCTGATATAAGAAAAGGAGTAGAGAAACTTAAAGATAGTGATTATATGGTTATTTCAAGAGATTACGAGGATTACAACAAGTTAATACAAGCAAGAAAAATTGTTGAATTTGATAAGTTTAGAACAGGGAAACTTGAAGCTTTACATAAAAAGGGTTATTTAGATGAAGTTGGTCGGATGGAACAGGACTATGTTGATATGACATGTAGAAAACAGTATGAGGACTTTGTTAAGGAATATGATGGAGATTCTTTAAGTTTTACGAGCGAATTAGCTAAAATGAGACTAGAAAAATTTAATGAACGTAGAGAAAATAAAAATGCCCGATACGCTATAGGGAGCGATCAGGGCACAGAATATTAGTTGCCCATATTATACCACATATTTAAGCATAATAGACCTTCTAAAAATAGGAATTTAAAAGGTCTATTTGTGCTATCCTTTTTATAATGATATTTGAAAAAAAGGAGTATTAATTTGGGCAGACCAAGGAAACCTGATGATGAATTAAAGAAAGATCTAAAAATTAGACTTCCGGGTTGGTTAAGGGAAAAAGTAAAATCTCATCCAGAGGGTGCAACAGGATTAATAGAAAGGCTTTTAAAAGAATATTTTCAACAAAAAAAGAAATAGGTCTTGTCAATTTTCGCTTTTTTACTTATGATTGATGTGTGGTTCATTACCGCGAATATTTGTTCCTATTTTTACAAAAAAATAAAGTACAGATCGTGAACTTGGCGGGACCCGATCTGTACCTTTGAGGACGTGTACTCATATGTTACACACGTCCTCACATTAAGTTTATTGATTTTTGTTAATAAAATCAATGGTCTATTTTTACTATTTTTAAAAGAGAAGTCCGCCAAAGTGCGGGCTTTTTTTATTTTAAAAATCAAAGGAGAGAGTCAAATGAAAGCAATGTTAAAAGATGTTCTGTATGTGGCTCCAGAACAAGTCAATTTTACAAACAAACAAACAGGACAAGCATCAATTATGTGGAGACTGAAATTTGTTGATGACAAAGGTAGCTATGAAACTTTAGAAATGACTATTGATGCAGACAAGATTTCATCTTTACCTGCGCCACGATCTCGTGTAGATGTTCAGTTTGATATTGCACAAAGGAATTATAAAACATATATGTCTGAACCTGTTTTAAGTTTAGTTAAATAGGCTATGGAAAACGAAACACCAAATGATTCTCCAGAATCTTCCAAACCTTCTGAACAATTTCCCGGTGAGGTTGCCGATCCGGGAGCCAGTTCTGATACTGATATAGATGTAACCGAGCCTACAGTTGATCTAGCACCTTTGCTTGAGTACTTAAAAACGAATACACCTACATACCAGAAAGAAACGGTACAAAGTGGCGAATTTTTCCTAGTGCATCAGGTGACTTTTGGTGATTTAATCATTGCATTTTCAATTTTGCTTTTAGTAGCTGTAAAGATTGCGAAATGGGTTTGGGGGGCTACTAAGTGAGTAAAAGAGATTATTATTTAACTGTTTTTGCAGGAATAATTGTCGGTACTGTAACTTCTCTTCTTCTTATTTTCTTAATTTAGCTTGCCCTGCACCCATATAACATGCAGGGTTCAAATTCCAACTAAATCTAAATAGAAGCCTTGATATTAAAGGGTTATGAGGGAATGAAAATGTATTTTATTTCTCTGATTTCTACTCTATTTTGTTTAACGTTTATAGGAGCCTACATTCAGGAATCATGGGGGGCTACTAAGTGAGTGATAGAGAAGCTTTTTTTCATATGGGTTTAATTTTTGCTTTTTTCGGTGTACTAGTGCTTGTTTTGAATGTTTTTAGTAAGTAAGCTTACTTAACTATTTTTGCAGGGGTAACGGTTTATGAAGACGGTAGGTGAGTAGATGGATATTCTCGATGTAGCTCAAAACTGGAAAGTGTTTGTATATGCGTTATTACCAGCACTGGTTATCACGATGTTTTCTAGACTAAAGGTGAATAAAGATGACTAGTATTGAATTGCTTTTCAATCTCATAGTGATTGCAATTTTTGCTTGTGCCTTTGTTTTTGCATTGGAATGGGTGATAAAAAAATGACTAATACATCAGATGTACTAGAACTCATTTATAGGTTTGGATTAGTTTTCTATTTAATTACTGTATTATCAGGTCTTTTTTATGTCATTTGTTTGTTGTTTTCTAGGCTGAAGGTGAATAAGGATGATTGATCTATATGTATTTTACTGAGCCTTTAGAGGTGCTTTATTACTGGGGTATTAATCTCCTTAATGATTATCCGTTTTTGATACCAGTAGGGGTGATGTTTGTTTTGATACTTTTTTTATTGGATAGGTGGGTAACGCAAAATGACAGAAACAAAAATTGAAATAGAAGAGGTGATTTTATGGTTCTTTTCCAGATCAGAGGTAGCCCTGATGATCTCGACATTTGTATGTGTCCTCGCAACGACTATCGCTGTTCTTTACTTTATAGGCAAGATGGGGGGGCGGTGATCTTTGAGTTTTGACGTAGAAATTAATAAGATACTTCAATTTGCTTATAACATTTTTGCTAGTGCTGCACCAATACTTTGGTTGTTTGTCGGTGGTGTTTTCGGTCTTTTCATGCTTGCAGGCATCCTACGAATATTCAGGAATTGAGGTGTAGGATATGCCGGGAATGAACCTAAACATTACTATTGATCCAGTTCTACAGTGGGCATCTTATGTATGGCAACAGATTGATATACTTGTTTATCTGTTAATTGGTATCAGTGTAGGTTTTCTTATCGCTCGCGGTCTTCTGAACATATTCAGATGATTATAAAAAACAAAAATAAAGGTGGTTTTTACAAATGGAAACATCAATCCCAACGATTTCATTTTCTTATAACTTAGCCGACGTCGCTAGTGCAATCGGGTCAAATTTCAATGCTATTTGGTTGATTGTGGCGTTTGCTGTAGGTATTCCTTTGGCGTTTAAATTCGGTCACCAGATCAAATCTTTGTTTGAGTAAAAATATCTAGTGTTGGGGATAGAATCACTCTATCCCCTTTTTAATAGGGGGGATAGGTTTTGAGATTCAGACATCTTATGTGTTTATTACTTATGATGTTTTCTTTTTTTTCTTTTTTAGATGATGCTGAAGCAAGTAACTTTAATATTTTAGAGGGGAAATTACCTGATATTTCTTCTCCTTCAAATTTTGATGCAACTCATCTTACTAATGGAAATTTAAGTGATAATAAGGAACTACCTAGTGGGGCTACTTTAATTTATATATTTGATGATGTGTATGAGATTGTTTATTTTGCTTTTTATGGGTCGATTCATAACCCATATAGTGCCAAATTATATGATGAAAACGATAATGTTATTTGGGAAAAGTCAATTGCTTCGGGTTCTATTACTGGCAGTTTGAATATAAGTAGAGCTAAAAAATTTGAAATTAAGCTTGGTAGACATGGTCAATATAAAAATAAGTTTGGGGAAATTTCTTTATTAGCGAAATCTCCTACAGTCCCTGAAGGTGTATATATTAATTCTTTTGTAGCTTCACATGATTCTATAGATTTACAGTTTTCGGCTGTTAATGCAAGTAAGATTTATGTGAATGTTGATGGAAATGAAGTTGCTGAATTGGATGGAAAGACAAGATCGTATAAAATCGATAATTTAAAACCGAAAACCTCATACGACGTATCAATTGTTGCTGAAAATAAGGTAGGTAGAACAGCAAGTTCTATTAGTAGAATAGTCACTTCTGATCCACCACCACCTCCAAAAATTTTATCTTTTGATATTAGTGATATAAAAGATGTTTCTGCAAGAATGAACTTTAGTGTAACAGGTGCAGAAAAGATAGAAATATATCGCAGTGGTGAAAAAATATCAGAAGTTCCTTCTAATTCTGTTTATTACGTTGTAACTACTGAGCCTGAGAGTAGTTATGAACTTCATATAGTTGCAGTCAGTCCATATGGACGTACAGCGAGCAAGATTATAACGATTAAAACTCAGGAGTTATTCACTGTACCAAGCAATTTAGAGTTATCTTTAGGCTCTGCTTATGTTGATCGAGTGAATTTAAACTTTACTTCAAAGTTTACTGATACCTATAAGCTTTTTCGAAATGGTTCCCTTTTATCAACTATGCCGGGTAATTACCGATCTTTTGCAGATGTACAGGTAAAACCTGATACGGAATATAAGTACGAGCTTTATGCAATAAATCGTTTAGGACAAACGAAAAGTGAAGAATTAACTGTTAAAACCTTAATACCTCCCAAGAATGACTATCCGAAAGTAACCATATCACCTAATAGTGTAGGTTTTATTGATTTTGTAGACGTTAGACTATTTTCAGATGATGGAGATGCAAAGCTTTACTATTCTTTTGATGATGAAGAATGGCTGCCCTATAAATCGCCTTTGCGGATTAAAGAGCCAAAGACTTTATATGCAAAAGCTGAAAATAGTGTAGGTAACTTTTCGCCTGTTGAATCTGCACACTACACACTTTCAGAGACTCCTAAAGTATTACTAGGAATTTCACTTCAAGATGTGGCCGACTCACAGCGATCACATTTTAATGTTCTATGGCCTATTATCGCCTTTACAGCAGGTATCATTATTTCATTCTTCGTTGGTCGTGCAATTAAAAGGTTGATGACAGAATGAAAAAGATTTTAATAACACTGTTTATTATGTTTTTCTCTTTTACATCTGTTTCTTTTGCTCAAACTATGACAGATATCGTGACTAATTTTGGTCCTTGGTCTGATGGAGATTATAACTGGAGTGGAGCAAGTAAATGGTTTGTACCTGATCCTTCTGGTGAAAACCTTTTTTATGACAAATCTCATTTAGAATATGGTCGGTTGAAAATACAAGTTGTTGCATCGCAGAGATGGGGGCGTATTTCAAAACTAATTGTATCTAATACATCTGTCAAAGAAGATAGATTTGCTGTAAGTGTTCATGTTGATTATCATGATGACCCTAGTACACCGGGATATTATTATTTACTCGCAGGTCAAACTGCGGAATTGCCTGCCGATCGTACTATTTATAGGAACGAGGTAAGAGTTGTTAAGCATGAAAATATTGATCTACCAGTTGATCCACCACCTGTTGATCCTCCACCAGTTGATCCACCACCTGTTGATCCTCCACCAGAGGAACCAAGTATTGATGTTGGTGAATCTCCTACAGGTGGATTTGAAAAAACAGATGGTAAGTTCTTTCATGTCCCGGTCAATATGCCGGTAATAGGTCAGTATGCATCCGATTTAATTAAGGTAGCTTCACCTTATCTTTGGCTATTTGCAGTTGTCTTTTTTGGCTTGATCATTCTAGCAGTATTAAAGAGGGTGTTTACAAGATGAGTAGGAGAGTCCTGATATTTTTTGTAGTTTTTCTATTGATTATGCCTAGTATTTCATTTGCTTTTTCAGCTAATGAAGGAAGGCATGACAGTACGATGGGTTACTTTGATTTTGGTGAATATCATTTGACAGAATTGACTGTTTGGACTGAGTACAATGTCAATTTAAGACCTTCCGGTTATGTTGAGTTTAAAACACCTAGGGGAATTTTGAAATATCCTTTTGAATGGAAAGTAACTACTCCTTCTGATGGAAAAGAGAAACATTATTATTTCTGGCTTAGAAATTTTGCAGAACCTAGCGCCTTTCGGATTGTTGTTGAAAATGGTGGAGTTGTATGGGCTGTTAGTGCTCGTACTAGTCATCCAGATATCCCTATTGTTCATTTTCAACCAAGTAGTGGTGGTAACACTGGTGGCGGTGATGGTAACACTGGTGGCGGTG
>NZ_JAJISB010000056.1 GCF_021245735.1 Brevibacillus daliensis | reverse complement strand
CTTAACCAAGATGTGTCCATGAAACTATACTAACTCCAAAATAGATAATCTAATGTGTGTTGTACATATAAGAAAAAACTATCAAAATTATGAAGTTTCATTCGGCGGAGCGTCGAATTCTCTTTTCTTTTTTATTCATGTTCTTGATAAAAGCATGGGATTAAGGTTTATTTATGTACAAGAAAGCAGAGAACTACAATATTATCTGATAGGGCGAGAAGGTTGATATATTAGTAAAGTTAATAAGTAATTAAATTGAAGGGGAGTAGAAATATTCAGGTTATTACATTCTGCATTTCAAACTCCAGTTCGAGAGGCTCTTTATTTCGTGTATTAGCCATATTGCTAACCTTATATTTAATTACAATATGTTACTATGTACATAGGTAAATATAACTAGGGGTGGTTAGGTTTACATAATGTCATTTTAGAATCATTTATAGATAAGAGTATTTAACTAGTCAATAAGAAGGTGTTTAAATATGAACAAATACGGAGATGTTGCTATCAGGGCTGTAAATTTAATATATGAAAAGTAGATTTTAGAATCACTTTCTGCATGGAATACAGCGGCAACAGAAGTTTTTGGTGAAGGAACTCGGGCACAAAGAAAGGCGTGTCCAAAGAATGCTTTTCTTGGCTTGTGTGAAGCTGGATTAATTTGTGGTGTCGAACAAGGGAAATATACTAATAGAAGTAAGCTATATAAAAATAAGAAATATGCTATTCAAGTAGTTCAGATATTAAGAGAGAGACCGGTGTTAGCTGAAGATAAGCTAGGATTGTGAGAGTAGTTGTGAATGGAGTGGAAATGTCACACAATTCTCAAATTGACGTTGTTTATTCTCTCTGGAAAAATAACTTAATTGTAGTGGAGTAAAATATAAATTCCTAGACAAATGTATGATAATAAATACAAAATGGCTTGGGTAAAGGCAATAGCAGAAATAGCAATTGAAATTGAAGAGTTGTTATTACAAAGGTGAGGGTCATCAAAAACTGACCAAATAAAGGGGGGGATATTATGATTCTTAAACATTTGACTATTGAAAATTTTAGGAACTTTGAAAATGTGAATATAGATTTAACTAATCGCAATATTGTTTTCGGGTTAAATGATATTGGTAAGAGTAATTTCCTATCTGCTATAAGGTTCTTACTAGATAGAAACTTCAGAAGAAATGGTTTCATGGATTCAGATTTCTACAATAAAGATACAAATAGACAAATTGTTATTACTCTTAAAATTGAGATTGCCGATGAAGAAAATGATGATAACAAGAAAATTTATACGATGATGAGTGGTGCTATTCCTTCAGGTGCTAAAGAAATCTACATTCAACTTAAATCAGTATATAATGGAGAATCTCTTTTAGGAGAACCAAATCTCTTTTGGGGTATTGATTTAGATGATTTAGAGGAAATCCCAAGTAGTCAGTCGTATTATGAATTAGATAAATACTTAAATATAGTATACATAGACTCATCAATTCAACTAGAGAATACATTCAAGAGATATTCAAAAGAGATTCTGAAGGATGAGTCAAGTTTAAGTGAAACAGAAAGAAAAGTACTTAGCACACATATTAAAAATCTTAATACGAGTGTAGGTAAGTTGAGTACGATTAAGGCATTTGAAAAGGAATTGGTAGACGAGTATAAGAAATTTAAAGATGATAAGAACTTCAATGTTTCTATTCAATCTGAAATTGAATTAAGTAATATTCATAGTAAACTCACACCATATATACTAGATGAAAAATTAGAAAACTACCCAACTTCTGGTGATGGTAGAAAGAAAATTCTTGCGTATACGCTTCTTACACTTGAGAATCGTAGATTAGAAGAAAGGAAAATTAATATTTTTCTGATTGAAGAACTAGAGAATCATTTACATAGGTCAATGCAGATTGCATTGTCCTATCAGATTTTTTCTGATGAGATATTTAAGTATCTATTTATGACAACACATTCATCGCTAATTGTAAGTCAAATGGATGACGTTAACCTAATCAAGCTATTTAAGGAAAATACAGTGGTAGGGAAATCTTTCATCTATAAAGTTCCTGAAGATTATAAAACTTTAAAACAAAAACTAAATCAGAACTTGGCAGAAGCAATATATGCAGATGTGGTTTTGCTTGTTGAGGGACCATCAGAGAAGATACTGTTCGAACGAATACTAAAAGATAAGTGTGAACGGTATGAGAGTTTAGGCGGTTATATTCTTGAAGTAGATGGTATCAACTTTAAAGAATACTATACCGTATTAACTGCACTTGGTATTAAAGTGATAGTTAAAACTGATAATGACCTTAAGAAAGTAAAAGGAAAACCAGAGTGTAATCTTTTAGGAATTAACAGATGTCAAAGGCTGATTGATGGAGGTGAAAAAAAGAATCTAACAGGCATTGACCCAAAAAGTTATGAGAAAGATTCTAATTACATAGTTGAAAAAAAGAAGTTTGTCTTTAGTAGATATCCTAAAACAATTGAGAGATTAAAAGACAACAATATTTATTTATCGAGGGTTGATTTAGAAAATGATTTGTATGAAGTTATTCCTAGGATTATGGATAGATTAGCTAAGAAAAATAATAGTGCAAAAAGTGGTGTGGATTATTTGCAAAGTGCAAAACTAATTAACATGATTGAATTAAGTACGAGTATTAGTAATCATGGAATAGACAAGATTTATAAACATGAGAGATTTGAGTGTTTGAAAGTGTTGGTGGACTTATGTTGCCGGTAGATAGAGATATTAGGGAAGAAATCCTCACAACAGAAGGTAATATTGTAATAAGTGCTAGTGCGGGAACAGGGAAAACATACACTACTATACAACGAATTATCCAAGATGCAGAGAAGAATAATAGCTATCAAACATTCGCAGCTGTTACTTTTACACGAAAAGCAGCGAAGGAGATAATAAATAGACTTGGTCCCAATAAGGGTGAAGGTTATGTCGGAACAAATGATAATTTTATTTGGTTAGAGATAATTCAACCATTCATGTATGATGTATACGGTATGGATTTCAAGAAAAAAATCAAACCTGACTTCAATGACGAAAATCAAATTAATACTTTTGATGAAGGTATAGAGAAGATTAGGAAGACGCAATTGATGTGTAAGTATCGTAATAAAAAGGAAAACTTTGCATTCCAGTTGGCGTTAAAAATTTTAAAGGGTTCTCAATCTTCTAGACGATTTTTGAAAGCAAAGTATTATCGGATTTACGTTGATGAGTACCAAGACAGTGACGTAGATATGCACAACTTCTTTATGTATTTATGCGATGAGCTCGATATTCCATTGTTTATTGTCGGGGATTCTAAGCAGTCTATATATGGCTGGCGAGGAGCTTATAGTGATGGATTTACTGGGCTATTTAATAAACAATCCTTCAAGACATTTGAATTATGGCATAACTTCAGGTCAAACAAAGTAATTCAAAATTACTCAAATATATTCATGAAGAGTGTGAGAAAGCATTATCAGCAGACAGAATTTAAGGATGAGGTAATTGCTTTTAAGTACACTATTGATAGTGAAGCTATTGACTATATAAAAGAATGGATTGATGTTAGTAAGAAATGTGCCTTTTTAAACTTTAGCAATGATAATTCAGAGATCTGGAGTGAACGTTTAAGTAGCGTTGGTATTCCATTCGTTTTTATTCCTAGTTCTCCATTGGATAATTCTAATCTTGAAAGTGAGCATATTTGGGTAGCAAGAGCTATTGCTCACTATTTATTACAATATAGATTTAGTGAGTATGATTTTTGGGATGAAATTCCGATGCCAGAAGCTTACAGATTTTTTGACATTAAGAGGCTGCTAAAAGAAATTAAGGATTCGCAGAATGACTGTTGCTTCCATGAAGAGAACTGTATTAAATTGTATGAATACCTCGGTTACAGTGAAGATTTAGATACAACCAAGAATGAGATAGGTATATTATATAAAGTAGTAAATGATGAGAAATACATCGCAACCTACAATCAAGACCGATACAAATTAACTTCTGGTACAATTCATTCATCTAAAGGACTTGAGTTTGAGCAAGTAATAATAAATGCTCGAGATTTTAACATGACAAGAGATGGTATTAATTTTTTACATTACGTTGCAATTTCTAGACCAGAAGAAAGGTTATTAATAATTGCTCAAAATAGCTTCATGGACAGATATAAAGGATATATCGAAAATGTAATATCGGAAACACAGAAGTTAGGAATTAAAATTGAGCTAGAAAATGTTATTAAAATTATTGAGTAAGTGAAGCTGATTAACGAAAATGATCTTATAGTTCTTGCCGCTCATTATGCAGGGGAGGCTTAGATAGAAAAAAAGCAAGTCTATTAATTGGACTTGCTTTTATACAAATATAAGGTCACTAGATTTTTATGATATTATACGTAATGTTTAATCAAACTATGTAGTCAATAAATACGAGATTATTGGAGATTCTACTAATTAAATGTTAGGCTAATAGCTGATATACTTATCAGAACTAGCTTTTTAAAGGATTGCTTGTGGAGTCATTACTATTGTATTATTTGCTTAATTTATTAATTTGACAATATGATTCAGACCACCATATAATTGTGAATGAAACAACAATAGGAAAGTGGTTAACCAAAAAAAACCTTGATATATCAACGATCTACAAGCTCAGTTGGGAGAGCACCATCTTGACAGGGTGGGGGTCGCTGGTTCGAACCCAGTCCGGATCACCATATAAACGCTTATAACGGCGCGGTATCTCAAAAAGAGAGATCGCGCTTTTTGCATGAAAAAAAGAGGTTTGCAAACAAATTGCAAACCTTTATCCTACTAAAGTGCTTTTTTGTCGTTTTCTTTGTCATTATCTTTATTGAAAAGTGAGTCTCCAAATTGCTTAGCTGCTTCGCTCTGCATGTTAGGAAGAACGTGTGAATAGGTGTCTAATGTAATTCGGATGTTTGTATGTCCAAGGCGTTCTTGAGCAATCTTAGGATGCACTCCTTTTTTAAGTAATAAAGTTGCGTGGGAATGTCTAATGTCATGGAAACGTATTTTTGGAACGTCAGCCTTTTCCAACAAGCGGTAATATGTGCGAATCAGGTTTCTTGGTAAAACCTTTGTCCCAATCGAAGTACATACGACTAAATCGTTATCTTGGTAAATCGATCGGGCCATCATTTTCTCTTGAGCAATTCTTCTTTTGTGTTGCTTCAGTTCAACAACGGTTTGTTCGGGAAAAGCTATTGACCGCTGGGCACTTTTGGTTTTCGGTTCCTGTAACTCATCGCCTTTATTGAAAAGGGTCTGCTGAACTGATAGCTCACCGTTTTCAAAGTCTATGTCTTTCCATCGGAGTCCAAGAATCTCCCCGCGTCTCATCCAAGAAAAAAAGCAATGTAAAGTCTATCTTCCCTTGCCACATCTAGAAACTGTATAACTTCTTTCTCGTTCCAAACCTCCATTTTCTTTTTGCTGTATCGTGGTTTATCAACCAATTTTGTAACGTTTTTTGCAACAAAACCTCGTTCGTGGGCACGAGTCAGAACAGAATTTATGATTGTATGGATCTTAGATATAACTTCGTCCGATAAAGGAGACTCATCATTCTTAAGCTTTCTATAGAATGCTTCAATGTGCATAGGATTCAACTTTGATAGTTCATATTTTCCAAGCTGTGGAAGAATATGAGTGTTAACGAGCCATTCATAGTTGCGATATGTAGAACTACGTACACTCATTTTTTTGTTTTCTAACCAAGACTATTTTTTCAGCCATAGCTTTCTCGGCTTCCTTTTTAGTTGTGAAACCGGAGAACCATTTCTGTTGTCGTTTGCCTGTAGTTTCATCCTTGCCAAGATCTAGAACAAAACACCACTTGTCACTCCTTTTTCTTACGTGACCTTTCATAGTACAACCTCCTACATTAATGGCTACTTTCTTTTAAGATAACGAACTTTATTGAAGAGAATGGTTATAAATATAGGAATATACGTTCTGGTTTATAGTTAAAAGAAAAGCCCAAAATGGGTAAGATGGTAAATTTACGCTATCTACTTCCTAAATACATTCATCTGAAGGAATTCTTCATTGTTCCTAATCTAATACAGAATGTATGTTCTTGTTTTAGGTATTAAAAAAGTCAAATTTGTAAGTATTATCAATTACTCACTCATTTGAGCTTTTTGTAAGGCTAGTCTAATTACAAGTCCAGTTAGACCAACTGTATAAAAGGTAGCAAAGAGAAAAACATACTTTCTATGGATTCATTTAAATGCATGATTTTCTAATAAAAATGAGGGATGAAGCAAATGAGCATAATCAACAAAGATGATTTGACCGTATCGTTTTAAGGAAATGAATATAGGTTTTCAAGGATGGATATAGACATATCAAAAGAGTTCGGAAAGTCAGAAGTACTATCATCATGACGCACGAAATTGAGGGGTTCGAAGTACCATTGTACCTAGTAGAAGAAATAGAGGATGAAGATAACATCGGATTCTTTTTTGGGATGAAGGTAGGACAAACAGGGCTGTTCGTTACTCTTCAAGACGAGTTTGTTTATGATCAGGCAACAAACCTTGTCTTTTATGTAGTTGAAACTATCGAAGGAGGCAGCCAATGAGCAGAGAGATTGATGCTAAGTCATAAGAAAAGCCCCCGTTAGGAGGCGATAATGCATCTAGGTGCACCAAATATGTTCTATGTTGCACATAGGTTCAGCAGCACCTACAGCACCAGAAATAGACATAATCATTGCAACTGCAAAAGTGATAGCTAGAAACTTTTTCATAGTCTCACCTCCAGTTTCTTAGAAAAGCCCCCGTTAGGAGGCGATTCTATTAATATGGCTCATAGCAACGTATCGGGGGTCCACCTCCACATTCTGGCTGTGCCGCAAAAGCAGCACCTGATATAGACATGATCATTGCAACAGCAAAAGTGATAGCTAGAAATTTTTTCATAATATCACCTCCAGTTTCTTAGAAAAGTCCCCGTTAGGAGATAATTCTATTAATTAATAAATTAATTAATCAAGCAAAGATTTGGATATTTTGGATTTGGGCAGATAAGATTATCATCTGGGCTAGTAGCAGAAGCAGCACCAGAAATGGACATAACCATCATGACTGTAAAGGCGATAGCCAGAAACTTTTTCATAGTCTCACCTCCAAACACAAAGGATAATAGAATATTTTGACAATAATATATCATATTTGTAATTATTTGGGAATACATCGAAATAAAAAAGCTCCCATTGGGAGCAACTACGATACAAGTGATGGTACAAATAAGACACAGTATCTATTTACAAAATTTGGGAATCTTTAAAGGTTCCCTCAATGTTAAATATCTATGTAGTTTAAACCACCTTTACTTAACTAAAGTGATTTTTTTGACTTTGTTTCATTCATTGCTTGATTCTTCTAAAGACCAGGTAACAATATCCTTATCAGCTAATCTTGGTGGTTCAACTAATTCAACAACATTTCTTGCTACTAACTGCCACTTTACAGCTTGTCCAATCGATTTTCTTAAAATTGAATGCATGTAGCGAATATAATCAGGTGACAATCCTTCAGCTGATAGTTCATTATAGAATTTTTGAATATGGGTTGGAGTTAACTGACTGAGTTTCAGGCTACCTAACTTTGGACATGGAAAATTTACAAACAACAATGAAAGAATGTCCATACTGTGGCTCAGATGAGGGCTATTACACGAAAATGTATACTTCTGGATCAGTTAAGTGCTATGTCGGTTTTGACGGGTCAGAGCGTGAAAATGGCGATATGTACGAAGGCTTAATTTATAAGGGCGGTAAAGTGGCGTACTGTGCTAGTTGCGATAAGAAGCTGTTTAAGCTGTATTAACACAATAGTTAGGGAGGAAAGCAAGTATGAACAGTGATAGATTTGAAACGCTGGATGAGAGTATGGGAATATTCATCAATCAAGGAACGCAAGCCACTGAAGATAGTGGATTCCAACAAGCTTTTATCATTTATTGAGGATAGTGAAATCCCGTTGTACATCAACAGAGGAAGATTCCAGCCGAATGATGACGGCAGATACTTATTCGAGCTTAAAACTCATATAAAGAGTGGCTTTTCTTGGGAAGTAGATATGCCATCCCTTCCACTTGAACAAGGTAGATATGTTAGTGAGGAAGGACAAAATATTCAGGACTTTCCACGGCTCTATGTAGACGGAAGTAGTTGGGTATGGAAGTATGCAACGGTAAAGAAAAAGCATCTAAATTATAGATTAGAAAGCGAGATCGCTGATTATGAAATTAGGATCAAAGAAATGAGACAACTCATCACGGAGTTGAAGGAATAAAGAGATTTTACACATTGTGTATTAAGAGAATGGAGGGAAAAGGTAAATGCAGCACTTAAAATGGGCATTGTTAATCGCTATCGATTGTAACTAGAATTCGAGCGACATCTAGGCATTCTGCGAACGGACGATTATAAATTTCGTCATCGAAGTATTCGATGAAAATGCCTTCTATATGTTTGGCCAACTCTTCAGGGGTGTTGTAGTTAGTTTGAAGGAGTTTAATAATCTCATTAATTTCAATTCGGTAATGATCGTGTTCGGGATCTATACCAACTAACCCAATAGGGTCCCATCGATCAATAATGTTTTTTACTTTAGCATAAATCAATTGATTCACCTCAAAATTTGGTCAGTCTAAGTATATTACCATAAAAAAGCGGACGTTAACTTATTAGTTAGGGAGGAATGAACGGTGAAAAAATGGATTGAAAAACCGTCTCCTAAAAGTAAGAGAATAGGTACTGGATGGTTCGGAGAATTAAATAGAGCTTACACAGATGGCGAGTATGCAGTTATGACTCGAAAGGTGCAAACAGAGTAGGGAGAAATTACTCACGCTTGTATTCGGAACGTAGAAAATACAGATATTCCTTGGGCAGAAAAGCAACGGATAAAAAATGAGTTATTTGGAACTGAACGGGTGGCGGTAGAGGTATTTCCTGCTCAAAGCGAGTTAGTAGATGAAGCAAATATGTATCACATCTGGTTATTACCAGCAGATATGAAATTACCTTTTTCGTTACAGTGAACACACGATTTGTAAATGGGGAGGTTTAGATCGGCAGGTAAGCTTGAAAAAATGCCGGTATCCCGTACGGAATAGATACCGGCATCAACTTCTATTCAAGTGTATAGTCGTAGCGAATGAAGCCTTTATGATGAGCAATTTTGTCATAAAGAGCACGTGCAGTGAAATTGTCCTGGCGGGTTTGCCAGTACAGTCCAGAAGCATTTTGTTCTCGTGCAGCTTGAGCGACTCGTTCTATAAGGGCGCGAGCCACCCCATGTCCGCGAGCAGTTTCGTCAACGAAGAGGTCTTGAAGGTAGCACACATCTTCTTTCCAGATGTTAGGCTGAAAAACGTAGTGGGTGATACCGATCAAGTTTCCATGAAGATGCGCACCGAAACCGAATATTCTATCACCAATGAGCAGGCGGTTCCAGATCTCGTCGTATTTGGAATCTGGGAGCTCTGTCTCGTAAAAGGCTTTGTAGCTTCGAGCCAATACGTCCCAACGTTTGCGATCCTCTGCTCTTAGCGGAGCGATGTCAAGCATGATGTGTTTGTTTGTTTTTTCAGCCATTTTAAAATCAAACCTCCTAGTTGTCACCATAAACGATTTATTAATTATAGTATCACGAATCTTTCACTTAATAAGGATGCAGAAAATCATTTCTATACCAGGTCAGATAGGGATAAGTCAAAATGTTACTTTTGTAGTTGGAATACTACTGGAGATTAGGAGAAAGAGAGTTCAAAACATTACTTGTGATAAGGAGAGTGCGGAATGAATTTCGTTGAGGGAGATGAAGTTCGTGCAATTAAAGATATCAAAGTAACGGACATTGAAGATGATCAATTTATTTACACTATCAAAGCAGGAGATATAGGCATCTTTAAAAGGAAATTCATCTGGGAATATTGGGATGGTAGTGAACGTTTTGAATTTGAATTTCCTAGCGGAGAGGTCTATATAACACCTGAGCAAGTAAATGAAGACGTGGAGAAAATAGAGGAGGCTACAGGGTGATCTGCTACTACTGTGAATCTATCGAAGCTACGACTACAAGATATGGACAACCAAGTTGTAAAGAATGTAATGAAACTGAAATAAGAGCGATTCAGAAACCTAAAGAAATGAGCGATCAAGATAAAGCGTTTCGTTTAAAACTAATGATGTCTGCTTTCAAACTTGCCTTTGAAGAAGATGAGGAGGAAGCCAATGAGCAGAGAGATTGAAGATTCAATATAAAAAGGGTACATAAAGTACCCTTCAAAAATTAACGCAACATATCAAACCAAGGACCAATTATACCATCTGGTTGAGCAGCACTTGCAACACCAGCAACAGACATAATCATTGCAACTGAAAAAGTGATAGCTAGAAACTTTTTCATAATCTCACCTCCAGTTTTTCAGAAAATCATCCTTTAATCTGGTGGTCTTTTGCAATACTTGGGTGGTTTACCACACCCTTGTGGTTCAGCAGCAAAAGAAGCACCAGCAACAGACATAATCATTGCAACTGCAAAAGTGATAGCTAAAAACTTTTTCATAATCTCACCTCCAGTTTTTAGAATAGCCCCCGTTAGGAGGCTTTCAAATTAATAGGCTTCACATTGTTGAAGAAGGGGTAATTTGATCCCACCACGCCATCCGCTACCGCCGCCACAATCAGGTCCAGCAGCAAAAGCAGCACTAGAAATAGAAGCAACGGATAAAGCCAGCAAAGCTACTACTAGAAACTTTTTCATATTCTCACCTCCAAATATAAAAGATTATAGAATGTTCTGACAATAATATATCATAATTGTAAATATTTGGGAATATAAGAAAATAAAAAAGCCTCCTCATCGGAAGTTCTGGAATATATGTTCGTCAAAACTATTATACCATGAGCAGATGGTGAGGGGGAATGAATGATGAACACAATGCAGGACCTTCTTCAAGAGTATAAAGAGACAAGAAAGCACTTAAGAAGAGTATATGCTGATTTGAGCGAATCAGTAAAAGTGCTAGATGAAGTGGCATTATCAGAAAGAAAATATCTATCTGAAATGATTAGCGATGTAGAGTATGTTATTGAATGGTTGGAGACAGGGCGTAGACCAGGTAGTAAACGTGGAATTGAAAGAAGAGCAGCATATGAAAGAGAAATTTCTATCGATCTAGTAAGGATGCAAGCGTTTGTGTATAGAGGAACAGCCGGAAGTCCTTGTAACCTTACCGAGTGGGAGAAATTTCAGTTAGAAGATGCATTAGCTTGTCTTACTGCAAGAGAAAGAGAATGTTATATTCTTACGCATGGTGAAGGATTTTCATTTGAGGAAACGGCTAGATTTTTGTGTATTTCGAAAAGTAGTATACAGACGCTTGTAACACGAGCACAAAATAAAATTGCAAATTGTGTAGCTACAAGCCTATTTCTTGTGGGATAGGTTTTTTGTTGAATATATATTGATTTGATATAATTTGTTTAAGAATTCTTATTTAGGAGCGATTTATGAGTAGAATCAATAGATCCAAAAAGTTAAAAAAAATATTTAAAAAATATACAAGTTGGAGAATTGCATTTTCAAAAGGTGAATGGAAATTATATGCTTTTTATTTAGAGCAAATAAAAATAGAAAATTTAGATGAATCTGATTTAAAATTTTTATTAAAACAAGTATCAATTAAAGAAACAGTATTTAAGGAACGTCACACATTTACCATATATTTTTCAATGTTAATATCGATAATTGGTGGACTTAGTATTCCATCTCTTATTAACGGAATGAATATTATTAAAGATGATTTACCAAAACATTCTACGATGATAGAAATTATTGATTATCTTTTGGACCTAAATAGAGGGGGAAAGATGATATTAAGTTCTTATTCTGCTATTTGTTTTATTCTGATTTTATTCGGTATTTATAGTGTATATTTCAAAATAAAATATAGATCAATAGTAACATTTAAAGAATCGCTTATAGCTACACTTAATGAAATATCTAATTAGGTAACTAATAATTAAAATATCAACTATATCCAAGCAACCTAATTTAATCGTAATAAAGAAAGAATTACAATAACATAAAAATTGTACATTTTTGTCATACGAAAGCCCACTATAAGTGAGAGGGTAAGAACACGAATTCTTTGTAAGAGGTGTTCGCTATGATGACTGGGATAGTCTTATTCGCTATATACCTGCTTGTAGGCTGTGTAGTGTGGTATTGGACGTTAGAAGGTAAAGACATAGAGTTATACAATATACGTGAGAAAGTGGTAGCCTTGGTGTTCTGGCTACCTATTTTTATTGTTGGGCTGATTTTCATGATTATTAAGAGGGAAGAGTAGTAGAAAAATAAACAAATAAGTATTTATTTTGTAAATTTATGGTAATATTAGTATAAATTTTATATGGAGGTTTTGGTATGAAGATTAAAAAGATTCTTCTTTCATCATGCGCAGTAGTAAGTCTATTGTCTATTTCTTCATCAGCTTTCGCAGCTGGGATTGATGGTAAAGAAATAGTGCAGTGTCCAGATCCAGCAAATACTGATGGATGCTAAAGCTTGAGATTTATCAAAGAGTAGCTAAAAAAGCACCTTAACCGGTGCTTTTTTCTTTTATCAACAAGGGGGATACATACAGTTTTACTAGAATACTTGTTTATCTCAAACCCAACAGAAATGACGTTATTAAAAGATAGTGCGTTTATAAACCGAGTGGCAAAATGCACATCAGAGGGGATTGCAAAAGCTATGGACCTATCAAAGAAACAAACCGATGGACACTGGGCAAAGAAAGCTCATGATGAGCTGCTAAACTCAGGTGTTATTAATACTGATCATTCACACGAGTTGGACGAGCCAATCAGCAGGGCAGAAGTAATATCAATTGCTAATAGAATCAGAAAAGGAGAGAAGTAATATGAATAAACAAGGGAATATTGTAGTGTTCGTTGTTGGTATGCTTGGAGCTGGTTAAACTTTTTATAGAGACATTGGGCTACAGCGTCATTTCTGATGATCAAATCAATACTATTGCAAATGGTGTTGCAGTAGGCGCAGCAGTGTTGGCAGCTACACTGAATAATTTTAAAAACAAAA
>NZ_JAJISB010000055.1 GCF_021245735.1 Brevibacillus daliensis | reverse complement strand
TGATGATCAAATCAATACTATTGCAAATGGTGTTGCAGTAGGCGCAGCAGTGTTGGCAGCTACACTGAATAATTTTAAAAACAAAACAGAGTAACTTTTGAACGTGTCAGTTAAATCTGGCACGTTTTGTTTTTTGTTTAGGCTCTGTTAAATTTTTATGCTGAAAATTTATTAAATTTGAGGGAACCTCATTTTTATGGGTTTCCTCAATATTGTTAAACAAATACCCCCATTAGTTAAACAAAAATGGTTAAAATCGTACGCTAAATCCATTAAATTTATGAATTCCTGTACCGAATTTAGTAAGTTCTTTTTCTCTTAGAAACGTAACAGCCATTTTTACTTCCTCAAAAATTCGGGGCGTGAGTCCTAATGTATTATGTGAGCCGTAAACCATTGAAACGTTTGATATTTCAGTTATTTTCTCTAATGAATTAACTAAATCAACAGGATTGCTTGAAGGATAGAATGCATAAATAGGGGTTTGGTCATAAAACAAATCACCCGTGAATAAATATCCATTTGTTTCATCAAAAATAGATATATGACCTGGAGAATGCCCTGGAGTATGATAGATAATTAATCTTCTATTCCCCAACTCAAATATATCCCCATCTTTCAATAAGCCTGTAGGTTCTCCTTGAAAGGGTTCATATGTATCGGGGTTAAACGTTTCTGGCGTTTGCAAGGTTATATCTCTACCAATATCTTTTCTTATTTGTTCTATTGATAAGCCTTTAATTCCATTTACTAACCAATCTTTATCTCCATCATGGACATAAATTCTTTCAAATTCTCCATGACTTCCGATATGGTCAGCGTGAACATGGGTAGTGAAAACATCAATCGGTAAAGTAGTCAATTGGTCTGTAATTCTTTTTATATTGTCAATTCCAAGCCCTGTATCAATTAATACTGCTTTTTCTTCACCCAATAGTAAAAATGAATGCACTTTCTCCCAATGCCCATATTCACTAATTGCATATGTATTATTATCAATCGGTTGCACTGTAAACCATAGATCCTTAATCATAAAAACCCTCCCAAATTTTATTTTGCTTCTTACCTCTTCTGCAAACCAACCTAAACTTCCTTTTTTTTACAAGTATACTTATGTAACTAACCACCACCGCTGAACAAGGATTACACATTGAATTTAGACAGGTGTAAACTATCATAAGTTTTCGTCGTTTTAAATACAAATTTATGTTTGTGTTGATTGGCGAATGTATCCATTTATGAGTCTATGGATGCAAAAGGTAGGCTTTACTATCAAAAACTGTATTGTGTGGGATAAGGTCAATATGGGCATAGGATGGCAATATCGTTTTCAACATGAGTTTATTATTTTTGCAGTGAAAGGGAAGCAGAGAGTCAGGAGAGTACCATTCCGTAATGTTACAGATATTTGGAGACTACCACGAATACTTGGAAACAAAACGGTACATCCGACCGAAAAGCCTGTTGCCTTAATGGAGAAAATCATCCTCAACAGTTCAGAAGAAGGGGAGACGGTGGTCGATTTCTTTATGGGATCAGGTCCCGTAGTTGAAGCTTCTAGAAAGTTGAATTGAAATTTTATATGTTTTGAAATAGATGAAACTTACTATGAAATCGCTTGTAGAAGATAAAAGCAGTAGCTCTCCTTCGGTTATCCGTTAGAGGGTATTTTTTGTTTAGCTCTGTTAAATATTAATGTTGATAATTGAACAAGAATGCGGGAAACTTCCATATATTAGGGTTTACAACATTCTTTTTGTCCAATTTAGTGAAACAAATTTATTTTCTAAGTGTATAAATTATTGGGTTTAGTATAGATAATCCTGCAATAGCTAGAAACATATAAAAAGATACAGGGTCTCCTCCTAAACCCAATTCATCAGCAATAATCCCAATTTGCCATAGATTTATTGCAGATACCAATGAACATATAATGGATACACAGATTACAGAAAAACCATTTATTAGTTTGAGTTCGCCATTCTGAAGTATTACTACTAACAAAAAAATCAACAATACAACAATAAAGATAATAAAAACGGGTCTTAAATAATCAAAAGACATAATTCCCTCCTATTATTTCAGAACCATCATATCCAACATTTTTCATCGGTTTCAGCCGATTTTCGCATGCCAAATTTCATTACAATCTACCTCATTCCAAATCGGTTTTTGGTTTTCGTCCACGAGGTCTAGGTGTATCAATCCAATCTTGAATCTGCTCCCGCAGCCATAAGGGGCTGCAGGAGAGTCGTTTAATTGGTTCTGGAAAGGTACCTCTTCGCATGTACTCTTGGATGTATCCCTTTGTTTTACCTGTCATTTCGCATACTTCACCAAATCCCATGAGGTCATCTAAGTTGACTTGCATCTGTTAGTCTCTCCTTCCTAGTAAAGCTGTGATTAGAAGGTATCCAACTGCCACAATTAGTATTCCTTGTTGCCACCAGGTATCAGACGGGGAGTAAGTAATTGCCAATGCGATACCAAGAACTCCCCTAGCTGACAATAAGTTTGTCACGTCTATTCTCTTTGCTTTCATGGTATACTTGAAGTAAGATCGGTTATTAGAAGGAGGTTTTACCCTCCTTCTTTCGAGCTATTTGCGACGTTTTTCTTTGCCGGGGCGTCGCTTTTTCTTTTTTAACCGCCTTTTTAGTTTAGGCTCTATACGATCTTTGTAGATCACGTAGAGGAAGGCGATTAAAGCTAACCAATCTTTAAACTCCAAGTTGTTCACCTCCTTATGATTTAAATATACAAAAATGTTGTACAAAGTACAATAAATATTTTTAATATTCGAAAGTTTCTTTGATAGAATACCTTGTACTTATTTAAATTAGATTGGGGCATTTGTCAAAATAAAACTATGGACTGTTCGCAATATGTTCGCATATAATAAGCGCAAACAAACGTTCTTATCTGAGGTGAGTAGGATGCCGGAGAAGTAAATAGGTCGTAAGCTAGAAATCATCTATATTTCGGTTAGTGGGAAGCTTTCACAGCGCCGTATACACGTTAAAAGTATCACTGATGGTCTTGTTCGGGGAACATCCGAAAGCACTGGAGAATGGCGCTCGTTTTATGTAGGCAATATTTTATCCTGGCAACCAGTAAGGGGATGACAGCATGCTTTCAGATATTGAACGGAAAGTGCTGAGGGTAATCGGAAACTATTCAGCGGGTAGACGTAGATTTCCAACTATCGATGAGCTGTGCATAAAGACAGGTAGGTCTCGCAAGGGAATAATTGAGGTGTTGGAAGTTCTACATAAGGAAACATACATTATCTGGACTAAGGAAAAGCCTAATGAAATAGAATTATTAGAAGCTTGGGAAAGAAGAGATGAATGGAAGAAACCTAATTATACAGAATGGGAAGTTTGGCGACCCATATCATTAGATCAAACAAAAGAATGATGAGGGTCTCTGAAGTGCACCGGTTGTATTACTTGGTGAAAATTGAAAAAAATAGAATAAAGAAGACCGCCCTGAAATTGGCGGTTTTTGAGTATCAAAATGTACCTTGAGGCGTATGACCTAATTGCCCCCATATATGAACTGGAATACAAGAATTGTACATCTATTAAAGAATTACGAGCACGAATTGATGATTACATTGCGTATTACAACTCAAGTCGATATCAGTGGACATTAAAGAAGATGACCCCTGACGAATTCAGGGGTCATCTGTTGGTTGCTTAGTGCAAAGGTTTCTTTTTCAAACTGTCTACAAACACGGTCACAGCTCATTACTCCGGTAGAGGGCTTGTATTTGTATGCGTATTTAAGTTTGATACCTTACTGAAACAATGGCTTTTGTGTGTGATCATCAAGGAAGCTAATAGTTGTATATGGGGGTAGTTGGGCACGCACGAGCACATACGGATAGGTGATTTGTTGTACGTATACTTGATCTGGATCTGGTTCAGACAACTCGATGTAAACAAATAGTTGCTCCCAACTTTGTACTGTGCGGGTTACCTTTAAGTTGTAACCATTATTCGGCATTTCCCCTCGGGCAATGACGAACAAATCACCCATTTGGTGAATTCCCTTTGTTTGTTTCATTTCATTAAGAAATGCCTTTTCTTTTTGACTTAATGATTCTTCGGAAACTACTTTGGAAGAATCCATTTGTACTACTTTTGAATGAGCGGGTAAAGATTGTCCTGCCACTTCTGGCACTTTTTGTTCGGCATGAACAGACGACAGGGATAAAGAAAACATAGAAGCAATGCTCAAAACACTTATGAGAGTTTTATTCATCAGCTTTCTCATAACTTTTTCATCTCCTGTTTTATTTGTTTGTAAACAAAATACTGGGCCAGCATTTCCGTTGGAATGGTCTTTTGATCATTCCTTTGTTTACAATTTAATTTAACCATTACATTCTATTAATTGCAATATTTGGATAAAATGTTTTATATTAATTTACATGTATTAACATATTTGACTCGAAATCTCCTTATATTTGGTAATGATTCCTCTGTATTTCAATTGCGTATTATGACCAACATCGAAATCTGCATACATTTTGTAGATTTCCTGTTTGTAATTTTTAGAAAATTTAATAAAACCTGATAAAAATTAATTTGTAAAAAATATTTTAGGAGAAGGCACAGTGTGTTTACCAGTTGCGGCGCCACCGGAACATGGGATTATAGACCGTGTTACCGAGATGATGTTCTACTCCTGTTTGCATATAATAAGCGCAAACAAACGTTCTTTTTTCGGGGTGAGTATGATGCCGGAAAAGTACATAGGTCACAAGCTAGAAATCATCTATCTATCACATGAAGGGAAGCCCTAACAGCGCCGAATATGTTCTAGAAAACTGATGGAATTGTTCGGGGATCATATGAAAGCACTGTTGAATAACCTATATTTTGTTTAGATAACTCAAACAAATTTAGTTTATGGAGGTTCTATATGATAAACGTTATCAAAATTAGAGCGAGTGTATTTATTCCCATGTCTTGGACTGAGCCTAAAAAAGATATTCAAACAGGAAAAGTAATTCAATATGAAGGGGATTCGCGTGAGTTTACACCCTATGCAGTAAACACCATGCGTTCTAGAGTGGAACAAGAGATCGTTGTAGATTTTTATAAAAAAGAGATTTTTTCCTATCAGAACACAGGTATAACAACAGAAAAGGTTACAAACCCAAATGGTTCTATTAACCAAAGAAAAGGAAAAGCTAGTACAGAAGGCATTTTGTGCACGAACATTGTATGGAGTTCTGATGAGGTTAACTTTGAAATGAGTGCAAGTGCAAGCAATCCTTTAAATTTACATGCACCTTCAGTTGACTATTTATTATCTGTAAATGCGAAAAGAGATGGTATTTTAAATGTAATTGGGGCACATGATGGATTTCCCTGCTTTGAATTTTATAAGCAAATCGATTTTGGCCCATTTGAAAAAATCTATACACATGATTTCAGAGAAAACGGTGATACTGTTGAAGCTTTAGCTGGAGAAATGGAATATAAATTTAAAAAGGTATTGTAAAGTTTAAAAAATAGGTTATAGAAGCGTAAATGAAACAGGCTGGGGATGGATAGATAAGTTTGAGCAGGCATTCCAACAGATTAAACTCACGAATGACGAGGATTTCTGGTGGATGCCAGTCCTTGACGTGGTGAAAATTGAAAAGAGCTGGAATAAGGAAGACCTCCCAAATTATGATATGCTCCCCTTTAAGTAGACAGGTTTAATAAATAAA
>NZ_JAJISB010000054.1 GCF_021245735.1 Brevibacillus daliensis | reverse complement strand
AGGACATAACATATTAGTCATATATAATATGTTATGTCCTTAATTTATAAATCTTCTTTTAGTTTAGGTCTTGATAAGCTTATACTTGCTGGTTCCTCATCATTATCCGAATCGTCCGTTCAAGTAATCTCCTGTTTCCTTATGTGCAGGAGAGTTAAACAAGGTTTCGGTTCTATTTTTTTCAATCAATTCTCCCATTAAGAAGAAAGCTGTATCATCGGCTACACGCATCGCTTGGTGCATATTGTGTGTAACGATAACAATGGTATACTCATCTTTTAATTGAACAATCAGTTCCTCGATCTTAGCTGTAGACAATGGATCAAGAGCCGAACATGGTTCATCCAGAAGCAATATGTCAGGTCTCATTGCAATAGCACGAGCTAGACAAAGACGCTGCTGTTGACCACCTGATAACGCTAAGGCAGAAGAACCTAATCTATCTTTCACTTCGTTCCATAGCGCTGCTTTTTGCAGGCTTTCTTCCACTAATTGATCGAGATCCTGTTTTTTTGTCATCCCGTGAAAACGAGGGGCGAATGCGATATTTTCATAGATGGATTTTTGAAATGGATTAGCCTTTTGAAACAACATGCCAACCATTTGACGCAATCCTTCTTTTTTAATATCTGGCTGATAAATGTCAATTCCATCTAGATAAAGATTACCTGTAACACGGCAACCACTTATTTCATCATTCATCCGGTTAATCGTGCGTAGAAAAGTCGATTTCCCGCAACCAGAAGGACCAATGAACGCAGTAACTGCATTTCTTTTAATTTCCATATTAATATGACGAACGGCATGCTTCTCTCCGTAGTAGACTGAGAGGTCTTCCGCTTCAATCATGGCTGTTCGCTGTGCGATTGCTTGCATCATTTATTCCCTCTTCCTCTATTAGGCTGTCAACTTGGTCATACGTCTGTATAACCAACGTCCGAACCAACGAGCACTACCGTTAAAGATTAGTACTGCGATAACAAGTACAGCTGCTGCACCGTCTGCAATCTGTCTTGCATCCGAAACCAGACCTTCCGCATTGATTTTCCAGATATGAACGGCAAGTGATTCTGCCGGACGGAAAATGTTCCATGGAGAAGTAGTGCTGGTCACATCAAAATTTAACAGATGTAAATCTGGAGATGTCATACCTGCTGTAAATAATAGGGCTGCTGCCTCCCCGAATACACGACCAGAAGCAAGAACGATACCTGTTACTAGACCTGGCAAAGCTGCTGGTAATAACACCGAAACAATCGTTTTCCATTTCGTAATACCAAGTGCATAACTTGCTTCTTTTTGTTCCTTAGATACAGAACGGAATGCATCTTCTGTAATCCGAACCAGAAGTGGCAGGTTAAATACTGTTAACGCCAAGGCACCTGAAATCAAAGAGTAACCCCAACCTGTAATCGTAACGAAAAGCAATAGACCAAACATACCTACTACGATAGATGGTAACGATGATAATACTTCAATACATAAGCGAATCGCGCGCACCCATTTACGATCCGGTGCATATTCCGCCAAATAAATACCTGCTCCCAAACTGATCGGAACAGCCATTAGCATGGTTAATAGTAATAAATAAAACGAGTTAAATAATTGTGGACCAATCCCCCCACCAGGATTAAGCATATCAGGCGGAGAGGTAAGGAACTCCCAAGATAAATGAGCTGCCCCTTTACTAATTACATATCCAAGCAGTCCTGTTAACAAAATAATCAGCAGAACAGCAATACCTGTCAGTACACCAGTAGCAATTCTATCTCTTACCTTAGCACTCATGCTCTACTGACTCCCCTTTCTACCAATCATACGAATCACAAGAATAAAAAGAAGTGACATCGCAAGTAGTACTAAACACATTGTCCATAGTGCATTGTTATATGGTGTTCCCGGAATTGTGTTACCCATGTTAAGGGTGATTCCACTTGTCAGCGTGATGGAAGGATCAAATAAGCCACCAGGTAATTTCAGTGTATTACCGATAACCATTTGTACCGCTAACGCTTCCCCGAACGCACGAGCCATACCAAGTACGACTCCTGTCAAAACTCCTGAGCGAGCCGTGTATAAAACAACATGCTTACATGTTTGCCAGCGAGTAGCCCCTAATGCCAAGGAAGCTTGACGAAGTTCCTGAGGTACTGTCGCAATTGCATCAGATGCCACACTTGTTACCGTAGGCAGAATCATGACTGCAAGCACGATTCCCCCTGCCAGTAAGCTGAAACCAAGAATATCAAACTGCCCCCGTAAAAATGGTACAAGTACTGTTAAACCAACATAACCATAAACAACAGAAGGAATCCCAACCAAAAGCTCCATGACTGGCTTCAATACTTTTTGACCGAATTTCGGTCTAATTTCTGTCATGAATAAGGCTGCTCCCACACCAAGTGGAGCCGCAATCAACGTAGCAATCAACGTAACACTGAATGAACCTAGAATAAAGGCAATGGCACCGAATTGTCCTGGATCAGCTTCCGGGTCCCATTTTGATCCTGTAAAAAATTCTGTAATGCTTACTCCGTCCACCGCAAAAGTTGCGATACCTTTTGAAGCGATAAAATATAGGATGGAGAGCGTTAATAATCCAAGAAGCCCTGCACAGGCAGCCGTAACAATTTTTCCTGCTTTTTCTTCCCAAACCCGCTTTTTACTCAAGGCTAGTGATCCAGAAAGTTTTCCGGTAGGTGCGGGAAGAGTAGCTTTCCCTGCTTTTACCTTGCTACCCTGCTGTAACAGGGCTGATCTTTGATCTGCATTCACGTAACGCCCCTCCTTTACTAGTTATCATTGTCCTACGCTTTCGGTGTTACTTTCCCATCAGCATCACGATCAATCAACATAGCAGATGCTGGAATATACTTCATCGATTCAATAACGCCAATCTGTATATCTTCTGTCATCATATAGTCCAAAAATGCTTTTGTAGCCGGGTCTGGTTCACCTTTGGTGTACATGTGCTGATAAGCCCATACCGGATATTCATTCGTGATAATATTTTCATTCGTTGGTTCTACACCATCAAGCTTAATTGTTTGTACCATGTCATTCAGATAAGAGGTCCCCAAATAACCGATTGCCCCAGGTGTTTCAGAGATAATTTTACGCACAGTACCTGAGGATTCTTCTGTGATCCCGTCTGCTTCTGTATTTCCATCCAAAGCATATTGAACAAATGTGGCACGAGTACCTGAGTTTTTCGGCCTGTTGACCAACACAACTTCCTGATCTATTCCTCCAACGTCTTTCCAGTTGGTTATTTTTCCTGTAAAGATATCAATTAATTGCTGCTTTGTCAGATTAGTAACACCAACTTCGGCATTTACAACAGGTGCCATTCCTACAACGGCAATCTTGTGTCCAACAAGTTCCTTAGCAGGAACTCCTTTTTTCTCTTCGGCAAAAATATCTGAATTACCGATTGTTGCAGCTCCTGTAGTCACTTGACTAAGTCCTGTACCACTACCGCCGCCTTGAACCTGGATTTGTACTTTCGGGTTCTCTTCAATAAACTTTTTAGAAGCTTGCTCTATCAACGGCTGCATGGCAGTAGAACCAACCGTTGTTATCAATCCGCTTAAATCACCATCAGCATTATCTCCCGAATCATTACTGCAACCTGTCAACATCATACCGAGTGATAATACACCTGCGATAAAAATGGATGCTATTTTTTTCAAAGGGTAATCCTCCTTGTTTCTTTACCTGTTCTTCTTATTACATTTACAATCCTAAACTCTCCTCATAAAGCCAGAATGAATGAATCGTAAAAGTAGTGTTAATGAATGTAAAGTTTTTGTATAGATTGAGGATGAAAAA
>NZ_JAJISB010000053.1 GCF_021245735.1 Brevibacillus daliensis | reverse complement strand
TTGTTTCTTTACCTGTTCTTCTTATTACATTTACAATCCTAAACTCTCCTCATAAAGCCAGAATGAATGAATCGTAAAAGTAGTGTTAATGAATGTAAAGTTTTTGTATAGATTGAGGATGAAAAAATTGTCTTCTTCCTACCATAGTGGAGAAAACCAGCTTCTCTTTTCACACCTTCGCTAGAGTCTTCGCCCCACAAGGAGATTGACTGTCCGCTCCGCATTATTCATCAGGGAAGCTCAAAACGATGTATTCACTGTAAGACTTGCTGGGTTTCGCCTCTTTATCCTGATGAATACTGCTCCGCTGAGTTGGGCTTCGCCAAGTCGCTCCGTGTGAAAAGAGAAGCTGGTTTTTCATGCTTTTGGTGTTGTTATTGTTTTTTCACTGAAGCCGTTTGCAGAAGAAGCACATTTTTTGTCCAGAAGTATTTTAGGTCCTACCTAGCTACTGGGCAAAGAGTGTGGAATAAAAAGTGCAACCTGTGAGATACTGCGTAGCATTCTCTACCTTTTGCACTTTCCGCACTCTTTGCCCAGTAGCGGGCAGTCATAACACCCTTGCTGGACCTTAACGAGTTCGCAGACAAAAAATGTGCTTCTTCTGCATGCCCACTAAAAAAGCTTTTCTTCACATGGAAGAAAAGCTTCAGACTCTTTAAATTGTTACCTATTCACGGGAAAGTTTGCGAATTTCATGCATGATTTTATCTTTTTCCTCCTGCATGCTTTCCGCCATACCATATACCTGACGCATGTTCATCTCTTTATCAATTAAGAAGGTTTTCATAGTATGGACATACATACCATCTTTCTGTTTCTCTGCACCTATCCAGAAATCTTCCAATACCGGCTTCATCACATCATCTGGACCACGTAAAAACTGCCAACCAGTTGCATCAGCGCCAACAGCTGTAGCATATTGCTGTAGAACCTCTGGAGTATCGTTCTCATAATCAAATGTTATCGAAATAAATTCCACATCTTTACCATAAAGCCCCTTCTCTTTGAACTCTTCCTGCATATCCACCATGATTTGAGTCGTTAATGGACATACATCCGGGCAGCGCGTAAAAATAAAGGAAACAAGTCGTACCTTTCCATTACTATCACTTAGTTTTATCTCTTGACCATCCATACGCTCCAGAGTGAAATCCTGCATCTGTTTAATGACAGGTATGTCAGCTGTGGAATAATAATAGCGATATCCCCACATCCCCAGTACAAGAACAATGATTAATATACTGGCTAGTGGAATCCACTTAAGGTACAGAGCATTGAGATTATGTTGATCCACTTTGTCCTCCCCTAGTTCTCTATCTCGAAGTTATATGTAAATACATGGGCTTGCCCTTCATTTTCCGTCCAGTGCAACGATGCTTGCCAACTCCCTGGCATCATGATATGTGGACCTTCCGCTTCCCATGTGCCGTCCTTCTTTAATGTAAGGACTTTTTCACTTTTTCCATGCTTCATGTTAAGCATCTCAAATGTAAGGACGGCTTCTTTTCCAGAAGATATCTGATTCTTTCCGTCCGTAATCGTCACCTTATATGTATTAACGCCGGGAACAGCGGGAGTCACTTCAAAATCGGCCTTATACTGCTCTTGGATGGACTGTAGCTTTACTGTACTAGTAGCGGTTGTTTCATTTGTACCGCATCCCACCACTCCCACGAGTAAAATAGCTAGCAGGACACCTATTTTGAGGACACGAATGTTTACCACTCTCCTCCCCCCTCCTTCTACCCCATTTTGCCTTTTATCTAGCAATATCTCCTGGCCATGCTAACATGCCACCAATCATATTCGCTGCCTCGATTCCATTTTGTTGCAGGAATTCACAAGCATGATAACTACGAACACCACTGCGACACACGATATAAATTTCTTTTGATGTATCAAATTGTTCAAGCGAGTATGGTACGCTTCCCAACGGAATCAGAATGGCTTCTGCAATATGACCAGCGTCCCACTCATCATGTTCGCGCACATCAACAATCAAAATATTTTCTTCCTTGGTTAATTTATCTAATACTACTTCAGGTGCCACTTCTTTAATGCTATCAGCCATCTTACTTCCTCCTAATAATTGCGATAATTCAAATATATCATATGTATACCATATGGAATCAAGAGAAGTACTCTTAACGAGCACTTCTCTTGAAGGTTTGGTTCCTGATTATTTTTTGCCCTGGACATACTTCGCGTCAAACAAGAATAGTCTCATCAATAAAATTAAAGATGGGATTAGCAGACATAATCCAGCTATAAACCCAATCAACAAAGCTTTCATCATTTGTGGACTGTTAATTCCTTCCGTTACTGTGATATACGGATAAAGGATAAAGGGGAGATGCGCTTTCCCGTACCCGAAAAAGGCAAAGAAAAATTGTAGCATGACGCAGACAAAAGCCCATCCATATCCTTTCCTTTTATATAGAAGGAAGGCTGCAACAGCAAAAAACAAAAAGGATGCTATGAAAAACCAGCTGTTATCAACCATTTTTGCAAAATGATCAGGATTATGCCCTCTAATTGTCCAAAACACAAGCAGGCTAGCCAATATAGTAGGCAATGCCCAAATCATGGCGTAGGAATGTAATAGTGTGGTTGCCCCTTTATCATTTGCCTTGTTCGCATAAAAAGTGAGGAAAGTTGCACTAATAAATAGTACGCTAACCAGCGCCAGAAAAATAACCGCGTATGTGTAAGGAGTAGATAAGAGCTTGCCCATTAGCAGGATAACCTTGTTCCCTTCCTCAACAATAAATCCACCCTCCGATACGACCAGAACCAGGGATAATGTAGCAGGTAGTAATAAACCAGTAATTCCGTATATGCCATAGTAGGAAATACTATCTCGTGCACCATAATGGGCAAAAGCATAAAAAGCTCCCCGTAAGGAAAGTAACACAAGAGCAATACTTCCCGGTACTAAAAGCGCAGTCCCGTAATAATAGGCGCTCGAAGGGAAAAATCCGATCAGCCCAACCAGAAAAAAGACAAGAAAGACATTGGTTACTTCCCATACGGGTGATAAGTAGCGCTGAATAATGTTATTTACCAAATGATCCGTTTTTGTACGTCTGGAATAGTAGGCAAAGAAACCAGCACCAAAATCAATAGAAGCTACAATCAGATAACCATAGAGGAAAAACCACAAGACCGTGATACCCAAAATTTCCAAGGACATGTTTATTCCTCCTTCCCATACTTCTCAAGCTCGATCTCCACAGGCTTATCCCTGAACATCTTCAGTAACACCCCTGAACAGAAGATTCCCAGGAAAGCATATAATAGTAGGAAGAGGATTAGCATTTGACCTACATTATCCGCCGTTGTGGCAGCATGTGATGTTTTCATATAACCGACCAGTATCCAAGGTTGTCTGCCAATCTCCGCAAAGACCCACCCTAGCTCGATAGCTAAAAATGCGAGTGGCGAACCTGCAACTGTCGCCCACAATATCCACTTTTTAGGTTTTCGCTTTCGAATTTTTACGATGGCAAAATAGAGAACCGGTACAAGAATCATGTAGCTCCCGATTGCTACCATACTGTCAAATAAGTAGTGAATGAATAATGGTGGCCATTCACTTTTTGGTATGTCATTAAGCCCGATCACTTCTCCACTCGGTTTATTTGTTGCTAAAATACTTAATGCATACGGGATCTCTATCGCATATTTTACCTCTTGTGTCTCCTTATTTAACACACCACCTAGAATTAGTTCTGCCTCTCCTTTTGTATCAAAATGCCATTCAGCAGCTGCTAATTTTGCAGGCTGGTATTTAGCCAGGAATTTACCCGCGATGTCACCATATAACGCAGTTCCCATAGAGAAAATGAATGCCAAAGTCAAAGTGAAATGTAATGCTTTCTTATGATAACTATGTTTCTTCCCCTTTATCAGACTCATGGCTGCAATCGCTGCGAGCGTGAATGCAGCTGTGGAATAGGTAGAGAAAACCATATGCCCCACTTTTGAATGTGTAGCTGGATTAAACATGGCCCCAAGCGGTTGAATATCACGTAGTACCCCATCTACCATCGTGAAACCTTGTGGTGTGTTCATAAAAGCATTTACTGTCATAATAAAAAATGCCGAAGCAGTCGAACCAACTACGACTGGAATAGAAATTAGCCAGTGTATATATGGATTTTTGAAACGATCCCATGTATAGATATATATTCCTAAGAAGATCGCCTCAAAGAAAAAAGCAAAGGTTTCTAGAAAGAGTGGTAGAGCAATTACTTCTCCAGCCAGCTGCATAAAAGATGGCCATAACAGGTTAAGTTGCAGTCCAATACAGGTTCCCGTAACTACCCCTACTGCTACAGTCACAACATATCCCCTCGTCCAGCGACGAGCCATTAAGGTATATTGCTTATCTTTTTTTCGTATTCCAATAAACTCAGCAATTGAAATGACTAGCGGTATACCGACGCCCAATGCAGCAAAGATGATATGAAAGCCAAGTGTAATTCCCGTTAGTATGCGAGCAAGCATTGTGCTATCCAGTTCCAACGTAAATCCTCCTTTATCTTCGGTACACGTATATAGATAATATTTTCCATTTGAGAAGGAACATACTCATTTATACACAAAACAGGAATCTTTGTACCATTCTTCTAAAATACTTCTCTCCTTAGCAATTTATTCTTATCTGCTTCATACCTTAACCAATACTGAACACAAAAAAACCTTCATTGCTACTAGCAAGAAGGTCTACGTGATCATACTTAATTCAATTGGTTCCATTACTTTCGTATAGTAAAACCAGACAGATGGACTACCCCAAATCTGGTAAAATAGTTCAATACATAGTAAATAAACATAATCCGCCATCAAAATAGCGATTTATTTCAGCCACCATTCAAGAGTCTGTATAAATTCTATCGTGTTATTCTATGTTCACCATTGATTTCCTTTGTTAAAATACAATTATGTTAAATTTTAGGAACATATTAAAAAAACTAGAAATATACAGGAGGCTCCTATGCACGTTGAAAAGATTCAAAAGCTTCTAAACACTATTAATTCCGTAATCGTTGGAAAAGAAGAACAAGTACAACTGGTAGTAGCTGGCATGCTTGCAAGAGGTCACATTCTCTTAGAAGATTTACCAGGAATGGGGAAAACCGTCCTTGCCCGAACGTTATCACAAGCGATTGGCGGAGAGTTTAACCGCCTTCAATTTACTGCCGATCTTCTTCCCTCTGATGTGGTAGGGCTTCATTATTTTAATCCGAAGCTAAGTGAGTTCGAGTTAAGAAAAGGGCCTGTTTTTGCCGATGTATTGCTGGCTGACGAGATTAACCGAGCCACCCCTCGCACGCAATCAGGTTTACTTGAGTGCATGGAAGAGCGCCAAGCAACAATTGAAGGGATAAGTCTTTCTCTATCCCCTCAATTCTTTGTTATCGCAACACAAAATCCGATAGAATCAGAGGGTACATACCCACTTCCAGAAGCTCAGCTTGACCGCTTTTTATTCCGAATATCCCTGGGATACGGTACAAGAGAAGACTCTCTTGCGATGATGCGACGTTTTCGAATTGATTCACCATTGGACAAAATTGAACCAGTCCTTCAACTGGAAGATCTCGCTACTATGCAGGAAGAGGTTCGACACATTCATGTAAGTGAAGCAGTGGAACAGTATATTATTGACCTAACTGAAGCATCTCGTCATCATGCGTCCGTAGAAATCGGAATTAGCCCACGCGCTATGTTAGCTCTGGTTCGGGCTTCCCAGGCTATTGCCTATGTGCAAGGTAGAAATTATGTACTGCCTGATGATGTGAAGAAAGTAGTTCCACCTATCTTAACCCACAGAATTCGTTTAACAATGGAAGCTGAATTAATCTTGACGGAGAGCGATGTGGTTATGGAAATTATTCAATCAGTACCTTCTCCTGTAGAAGAGAGTGTGCGATAACTCATGGGTACGAGTGATCTATACCGTTTGCTTGGCGGTTTGTTTTTTACTATTGGATTATTCACTTTCACCTGGTTTCTGTTTATATTAGGAGCATTTTTCCTCGCTCTACCTTATTTTCATCAGTGGTGGAGTAAGCGAGTCGATTCCTGGATTCAAGTCACATGCACAAGCAATCAAAGTCGCGTCATGCCCGGGTCTGCTGTTTCCTTGCAACTCTCAATCATAAATCGCTCCTATCTTCCTTTACCAAAAAGCATGCTGACATTTCAGCTACCTCTTTCCGTTCAAGTAGAAGGGGCAGATTTCATTACAGAGATCAACAATATTAACAGCATTTCGCTTAGCCTGGATATCCCTGCACGGTCCCAAATATCCAGAAGTGTTCAGATTGTTCCTAATGCCAGGGGTGTTCTCTGGCTACGTGAATTAAAGCTTACGATGATCACTCCTTTTGCTACAGATAACATCACGCTAGATCGACCTATTCGTTATTCATTACTGGTATACCCAACACTTCTTCCTTTATCAGCTTATAAAGGTGGGGCACTTGAGCCTGTTGGCAATAGACTCTCCGTACAGCGTATGCAAGACGATCCGGTATTTATTCGCGGGGCTCGTAACTATATGGCTGGTGATCGAGTAAAGCATATCGACTGGAAGGCAACCGCAAAAACAAGCTCCTTACAAACACGATTATTCGAATTTACTGCTCAGGAAAAATGGGTAGTACTTGGCCATATTTTGCCTGCATATGATTCAAAGCATCATCGTTTTAACGATAATTTGAATGAACAAACAATTTCGATGATCGCTACTACCATTACTCGCTTTCGCCATCTAAATATTCCGTATACGTTACACCTTTCTGTGAAACAGCGCGGGAAGGAATACCTACAAATCCCGGAAGGAAGCGGTAAAAATCATTATGTTCATGTCATGACTCATTTAGCGAAATTGCATCAATTCGTGCCAACTTCCTTAATTCCACTACTGCGTAGACTGGAGAGAAGCACGAACCGCCTTTCTGTTCTGGTCATATCTCATCAGTTTACAGACGAGACAAAAAGAATGCTAACGCGCCTTTATGTAAATGGGCATCAACTAGTACTCCTTGATTTATCAGGAGACCAACCTGTATATCGTGCATTTGACAGCAAGGAACTGGCTACCATTCACTCTAGCTCAACTACTACATCATCAAAAGCTGGAAGGGAGCTGGATTTCGTTTATGAAGGATAATTTTTCACTTCGTTACTCCCTGTTTCTTTCCATGGAGGCACAAATATGCACGATATTATTGTTGATTTCCACGGCTTTGACCTTACAAGTAACTACCGTTCTGCTTTTTTTCGGAACGCTTACCTTACTCTTTGCTGCGGGAGCGCTCTTCTATCAAAAAAGTAAAATGCGCATGGATATGCTTTTACTTTTATATGTACTTACCTTTGGAATTGGCTTACTTGCCTATGTTTATTTCGATTCCATTGCTATTGCCCTGATTGGCGCGGCGGTGTTTTATTGGCGCATACATGCTAATTCTTTTGAATCGCTTAGCCTCTATGATTTTACTCGCACCTTTGCAACTCTTATGGCGCTTTACTTTGTAAAGCTTGTCCTATTATTTTTTGCGAACGACCCAACCTTGCCTGTAACTTATACGCTTATGTTTTATTCTGCCCTATGGTTTCTGATCGTCTGTTGTTATGGAGAATATTTGACTCGCCCTCCATCCACTACATTCACAAGTCGTCCAATGTTTAAACTGACAGGGCAAAGACTGGGCGTGCAAGCCGGATTGATTGGTACTTTTATTCTTATAGCATCTCTTAGTTATTACATCATTTCCAGCTTGCTTCAGCTCATATTGCATCCATTGGCAAAAGTTTTCTTCTTCCTGATCGCCTATTTGCTAAGCGGAGCTGGTGACCTGATAGCTTTTATTAAAAGAATGTTAGCTCCCAATCAAGCTCTTCAGTCAGAACCACCGACTAAAGACGAAAAATTACCGCCTGTTACACAAACGGAAGAAACCCTTATTGATATACTGGCACCTTATATTCTTACGTTCTTGACAGTCGCCATTATCTATTTGATCGCGAGACGAATGTGGCTCCATTCAAGAATGAAAGACCAGTTAAAACAAGAGGAGAAACTGGAAGGCACTCCATCTACTGTTTCATCTCTACCTCCTATGCATGGAATGACAGAGGAAGCCTCCTCTATCCAACTAAGAAAATGGGAGGTACCTGAAAATGACACAGTTCGTTATGCTTACTACAAGTTCCTCGTTCATATGAATACACTTGGCTATTCTATTAAAACCGAGGAAACGAGCAGTGAGTATATGCGTAGATTACGCGCCTCCTATCCTGATCCAGCCTTGGTTGATTTGGCCCAAAAACTGACTGGCTCCTATGAACAGTATCGTTATAGTGGCACAGTCTTAGCTGAAGAAGAAATATCACATGTGATACAGTGGTCGGATCAGCTTAGAATGTTTATGGTACATGTGGACGAATCTGCAACGACTGACTAGCTTATACCGCAACAAAAAGAGCTTTTCCCTGCCATAAGGCACAGGAAAAGCTCTTCTTTTATCACGATATTACAGTTTATTCAAAATTTAAAGATTATTAATCTGGCATTTTTCCCGAATATTCCGACTCAGGACGAATGATGCGGTTATTCTCCGCCTGCTCCATAATATGAGCACACCAACCGACTGTCCGGCTTAAAGCAAAGGTTGGGGTAAACAATTGGTCGTCCAAGCCTACTGCCCGCATGACAGCAGCTGCAAAAAACTCTACATTCGTGTGCAATTTGCGATTTGGTTTATATTCTGCAAGTAGCTCCATTCCTACCTTTTCCACGTGTGTAGCTAGATCAAACCAAGGATCGTCAGCCGACAACTGTGAGGCAACCTTTTGTAGGGCAGTAGCTCTCGGATCGATTGTTTTGTAAATGCGATGACCGAATCCCATTAATCTATCGCCTTTTTCCAATTTATTACGGATCCATGATTCCGCATTTTCTTTTGTTCCAATAGCTTCAATCATCTCTGTTACTTCTGATGGAGCACCACCATGTAACGGTCCTTTTAACGCCCCAATGGAAGCGGTCAGTGCTGAATAAATATCAGATTGTGTAGAAGCCACGACACGCCCAGCAAAGGTAGAAGCATTCATGCCATGTTCTTGTGTCAGAATCAGATAAGCATCAAGTGCTCTTACGTGTGCCGCCTTTGGTACGTCCCCTTTTAGCATGTACAAATAGTTGGCGGTATGTCCAAGATCTCTCCGCGGTCCAACTGGCGCTTTTCCCTCTATCCTTGCTTGTCGATGAGCAATAATGGTTGGGATTCTTGCTGTTACCCCGATTACTTGTTGGATAGTAGGCGGCCAGCTTTGACTTGTACACCCGAGTGCGGATACCGCTGTGCGCAACACCGACATCATGTCTCTATCTAAAGGTGTAGCATCAATAATTTGTGTAACATGCTCTGGTAATGCCCGCTCGTTAGCTAGAGAAGTTTGGAATACAGTCAATTCTTCAGAAGTTGGCAATTTTCCAAACCACATGAGATACGCAACTTCTTCAAACGTATGGTGAACGGCTAAATCACGTGCCCAATGTCCTCGGTACACTAATAGCCCATTTATGCCATCAACTAAACTTAACGATGTCTTCGCAACAGCAATTCCCTCTAATCCAATGGCGAGTACCTTTTCCATTCGCTTCCACCCTCTCTTTTTTACTAGTATAACAACTTGCTTTAATAAGTTGTAATAAAAGAAAACCGAGTAATTAATTACGATTTGCTATTAATTATTGAACTTTGGGTAGTGGAGCGTACAAAGAAGCTAAAATTTCGACGAATCTTTCTCTCGGTCCTGTCACCGGTTGTTCAGGGGTAATAAGATAGGACGCTACTTTTGGTAAGTCCAAACCTGGTGTTGGTAGTTCCATAAAGCGATTTTCAAACAACTCTCTACGAATCGAGGAACGGGGCAGGAAGGAGATGCCCAACCCTTCTTCAATAAAACGTTTTGTTATATCTACGTGAGTAACAACCATCGTATGAATTTCAAAACCGCGCTGTCTTAGGTTAGCTAGCAATGGTTCCCAGTATACCGGATGATTGTGTGTAAGCAGCCGCTTGCTGGTTAGCTCCTGCTCCCAATCAGGCAAAGGCGACTCCATATCCCCACCGTAATGGGGAACCGCAAAGACAATAGGGTCTGTTTGCATGAGATAAGCAGATAATTGCCACTCTGCTGGAATCATTCGTGACAATCCTAGATCAGCCTGGCCACTTTGTACCATTGCACCTATATTAATGGAATCAGCAATTTTGATCGTAATATCAACTTCTGGATTTTCTGCTGTATAACGGTGGATCAGGGAAGGAAGCGAAGTACGGGCAATGATTGGTGATACCGCTATTTGCAGTGTCTCTTTGTATCCCTGTTTCCAAGCCACCATATCTTCCAGTCCAGCATTCCAATTGGCAAGAATCATTTGAGCATGGTTTAGAAATCGCTGTCCGGCAGTGGTCAGCTTTACTCTTTTTCCCACTCTCTCAAATAACTCAACACCTATTTCACGTTCCAACTGCCGAATATGTTGTGTAACAGTAGGTTGCGCGATGTAAAGCATTTCCGCTGTCTGGTTAAAATTCTCACAAGTAGCCGCCACCTGAAATGTTTGTAAAAGCTTTATATCCATCCACTGACATCTCCATCCCGTTCATTCATCTGCACATGCTTATTGATCAGTATTTCTACTAGCTACTGTACATAAACCAGTCAATCGCTCCATTCCTTGACTTGCCTCATTCATCAATTGTTCTATTATATCACTAGCACTTTCTTCTCGTTTTAAAAGGGCAACACCCTGTCCTGCCCAAAGGGACATGAAATGGGAGTCATTCACTTTCCCAGCAGCCTGTCTGATTTCTTTTGTGATCTCATTTTGTATTGGGTAAGGAAGAACATCTAAGCCGCTCTCCTGAAACTGCTCCATAAAGGTATTGCGAATTCCTCGTGCAGGTCTACCAGAAAATGAACGAGTGATGGCCGTATCAGTCTCCTTCGCTTCATAGAGTCTGGACTTATAAGCCATATGAGCCGTACTCTCTGCACAACCAAGAAAACGAGTTCCTACCTGCACCGCATCTGCTCCCAATGCGAGCGCTGCTACGATACCCTGACCATTCATGATTCCACCTGCTGCAATAATCGGGACTTCCTGTATGGACGAGCAAAGTAATGATACTAGAGGTAGTGTTCCGATACATTCGCCTGGTCCAGTTTCTCCCGGTGCAAATGTACCTCGATGCCCTCCTGCCTCTCCACCTTGAGCGACAATTGCATCTACACCTTCTTCTACCAGAAGCCTCGCTTCCTCAAGCGTTGTAGCCATACCAATTACTTTCATGCCTGCCTCTTTTGCACGTTTTCCGTATGACCCTGGCAATCCCATAGCGCATGAGAAAACGGCTGGCTTTTCTTCAATAATCACTTGGAAACACGCTTCTATCTCCTCTTCTAATACCGGCCATTCACCGTTCCATCTCGGTAGACCAAACCGCTCACGTACTTGATTTATCCAATTCATACACTCAGGGCTTATTACTCCATCAGCTGGTTTATCAAACAATAATAGATTAACAGCAAACGGACGGTCCGTCAGCTCTCTCACTTTACGAATTCTCTCACGCAATGCTTCTGGAGTTACATAGGCGGCAGCAATCGTGCCTAATCCACCTGCTTCACAAACGGCAGCGACTAGCTCTGCTGAATTAATGTTACCTGCCATTCCTGCTAAAATAATCGGTTTATTTAGTTGAAAATTCCGACAAAAACTCGTTTGTAAGGAAATGCTCATATTTGCTCTTCTCCTTATTTTTGATAGGTAGTCAGTCTTTCCTGTACTGCAAGTTTATGCTGTTTTTCATTCCTTTTTACCTTATTCTGCTTACTTGCCGTGATCTCCTGTTACCATTACAGAAGACAGGCAGTGAAAAAGAGATCGTCTTCTTCCTACCATAGTGGAGAAAACCAGCTTCTCTTTTCACCCTTCGCTAAAAGTCTTCGCCCCGCAAGAGGATTGACTGTCCGCTCCTCATTATCCATCGGGGAAGCTCAAAACGATGTCTTCACTGTAAGACTTGCTGGTCTCGCTTCTTTTTCCCGATGAATAATGCTCCGTTGGGTCGGGCTTCGCCAAGACGCTCCGTGTGAAAAGAGAAGCTGGTTTTTCATGCAAATGTTTGACTTTGAATTTTTTCGTTTCACTGCAGCCCTTTGCAGAAGAAGCACATTTTTTGTCCAGAACTATTTAAGGTCCAACCTAGCTTCTGGGTAAAGAGTGCGGATTAAAAAGTGCAACCCTTGAGATACTGCGTAGCATTCTCAGCCTTTTGCACTTTCCGCACTCTTTGCCCAGTAGCGGACAGTCTTCGCTTCCTTGTTGGACCTTAACGAGTTCGCAGATTAGAAAACTTGGTTTTACCAAGCCTTTGGCGCAGGTAAAGCCTTAGTTGCACTTATGCAGATAGGAATTTTTTAAATTCCTATCTGTCAAAAAATGTGCTTCTTCTGCATGCCTACTACAATTGTCATTATAAAGTCTTTCACACCTAAAAATTTTATACTTTCTAATCTTATAAGAAAAAAAGCTGGCTTTTAAAATAGCCAGCTTTTCTTCCCTTACTCTATCCGAATATTCTTCATTTCCTCTTCCATCTTGCTGCTACATAACGGACAACATGGGTCGTCAACGAGCACGAATTCTTTCCGTGACCAACAGTTGCAAGCGGTACACTGCCATACAAGGGTGTCCTCATAGACGTGTTCTTTCACTGTGCGTTTTGAACGATATGTCATTGCTTCCCCTATCCTCCCATACAGATTCCTTATTAGTCTATGCACAAAGAAATAATGAGAGAACTCATCCTAACGAAAAATTTATCCAACTTTTGTTTCACTATTGAGCTGATTCATTGCTTTCTTGTTTAGCACGATCCAGTAACGTGCGAACAGCAGCCGGTTTTTTTCGTTTTCGCTTTGCTTTCTTTTTATCGATGGTAAGATATGCAAGGACTAATAGCACAAGGGTTAGCATTTGACTGGTCATCGATACGTCACTACTGAACAGTCCACTGATTCCTACTAAATGAGTCAGGATCGCAAGTAAAATCATGATTTTTCCAATTTGAATTGATTTCACCTTGTTACACCTCATTAGTTCAGGGGTCAGATGCCACCTTTGTGAATTCTATCTGCTTTACAAGGTATTCAAGAGATAGCTGAAAACTCCTCCTAGTTCTTTTCAATGATTTTGTCCACGATCCCGTACTGCACAGCTTCTTCTCCTGACATGAAGTAATCTCGATCAAAATCCTTTGCTACTTTTTCCAGCGGTTGGTTGGACCTCTCCGCAATGATGGAACAGAGCAATCGCTTCGTTTTGAGCATCCATTCAGCCCTAATTTGGATATCTGATGCCTGCCCCTGCGTTCCTCCCCAAGGCTGATGGATCATCACTTCTGCATTCGGCAATACAAATCGTTTTCCAATGGCACCACCCACAAGTAAAATCGCACCCATCGAAGCTGCCATTCCCACACATATGGTGGAAACATCCGGAGCAACATGCTGCATGGTGTCATAGATGGCCATACCTGCCGTCGTGGACCCGCCTGGACTATTAATATAGAGATGAATGTCCCTTTTTGAGTCCTCTGCTGCCAGGAATAATAACTGTGCAATGACCGCATTTGCTAGCTGATCGTCTATTTCACTACCAATAAAAATAATTCGGTCCTTTAGCAGCCTGGAGTAAATATCGTAGGAGCGTTCGCCATATTGCGTTTGTTCAATAACAACAGGGATAAGACCCATATTACTTCCTCCTTTAGTTGGCACTTCCCCTGTAAGAGAAAATGGTGGATGGGGAAGTCTTTTCATTTATTTTTTGCGTAAAAGAATACTGGAAAACTAAGCTGCTCTAAGCTACTCTGCCCATCAGCATAGTCGAACGGTTCATTGCTTTCACATACGTGCTCGTACGAGTAAATCCAGATGAAACCATAATCATTTTGCCTACTGCATCAGTTCTTCCCGATAACGTCCACATAACAACCGTCGCTTCCTGCTCATTTTTATTTTCCCATTGCAATACTGGTAGTGGCTGTTCTGTATGTTTTTCTTCGTTTATGCTAGTGACTTCTACCATATTATCATTCTTTTTTTCCTGAGTGTTCATGAATTACTCGCCTCCCATTTCAGGTTTCGGATAAATCGCTATCCGCACTTGGTAAGCTTGCTGATTCTCGGCTGGCTTACTATGGTTGAAATCCTGCTTGTTTTTATCTGGTGTTTGAACGTCATATTTCTTCATCAGACCTTGAAGTAATTGCACATACTCTTCTACAAAACGAGCTCGCTCCTCTTCCGTTGCTAGCGTAACTTCGCCCGATAAGGTCGCACTAGGTACGTGTTCCGAATCGGCTTGCTCCAACAGTTGCATAGCTTCACGCTTCATTTGATCTGCCGTTGCCACGACAAATGCCAGAGATCCTTGGTCCTTTAGCTTCTGTACAGTCTCATCTCTCATTCCCAGTGTCTCTGCCAGCATAAATGATTTGGCAATCGCCTGGTACATGACTTCCACCAGGTTACGTACCTGCCTTGTTCCCACTCTTTTTACCAGTCCCGATTTTTCTAGCGTCTTCAAATGATAATTCATTTTCTGAGGGGTCTCGTTCATTGCCTTGGCTACTTCGGTTGCTGAGGCTGGTGTAAGTAAATGGTTCAGCATGGTTGCTCGTAATGGATGTAATAACACCACTGCTTGTTCCGGCATCGTCACCAGATAGGTATCTACTTGTTCCATCGGTTTCATGATCGTATGATTCCCCCTTTCGTACAATAGTATTATTACGTAAAAACATTTTATTACGTGAATGAGCCTAATGTCAAATGTTTCCTCGCACAAAAAATTTAATACTTAAGTCAAGCAGATTCCACTCACTTTTGTGTATGTTGTCGTGACTGCTAAAGGTGTCAGCCTAAACCAGTTGATCGAAACGACCAAGCAGATGACTTGGCGATAATAGCTGCATAGAAAAGAAAGGAGACGATCTGCTTTGACAGATTCGTCTCCTTCTTTTTCGCTTTCTTGTCATTCTGTTAAGAACTACAGGCCTGTTAACGTCAGCACACCAAGCGCAACAGCACTGGTCAAGATGGCACTCCAAATTACAATCCCCACTGTCATCCAGAACATCAGTTTATCAGAAGGTGAGCCTAATGAAATTCCGATGGCCGCCCCCAGTGGTGCACCCAACAGCAACGGAGAAATCAGACCAAGACCGATGACCCCATACTTTTGCCAAATACGGGTTATCCGACTCTGCCGTTTTGATTGTTTTTCCAGACGCTTTAATAACCACTGTCTGAACGATCCACCTAGAAAAATAACGATTCCTGCACTCAAGATCGCTCCTACAGCACTCAAAATGGCTGTCGTTACTGGACTTAGCTGAAGCATAAAACCAAACGGAATAGCCGCCCACAGCTCCAGCATTCCCATTCCAACGACAGTAGCCCAAGATACCAGCTCTCCCATAATCGCACTCCTCTCCACTATAGATTGTTTATCTATAATAAGTACGATCTAGTTAAAATAAAGTGACAAAAATTTACTATGACGTAACATCTCGCCGAATAAATACCTTATAGCCCACGATGAGGGTAGCCACTGCCTAACAGTGGCTTCATTCAGATAAGCTGTATTTTTCCCTTTACTATTCAGTTGTTAAACCGTGACGGAGCGCATATGCAGCTAACTGTACACGATTATCCAAATATAATTTTTCCAACAGGTTTTTCATGTGATTCTTTACCGTATGCTCTGTAATAACCAATCGTTGGGCAATTTGTTTATTGGTCTCTCCCTTTGCCACATATGCCAATATTTCTGTCTCTCGTGGTGTTAGCACACTTGGATCAGGCTCATCTGGGAGTTGTCCTGTGCGAAATTTATAAAATAGCTTGTTCGCCATCTCACGAGAGATATCACTTTTTTCCTCTAGTAATGCTCGTAGATAGGAGAGCCAGTCAGTCGGATTCATATTTTTGAGCAAATAGCCCTGCGCCCCAAATTGAATGGCGGTAAAGAGATCGGCTACGTCATCCGAGACACTTAGGATCACAACCTTGATATGAGGTTCTAACTGCTTGATGCGCCTAGTTGCTTCTAAACCATTGCACCCCGGCATGTTAATATCCATTAGTACCACGTCAGGCTGCAATTCCTGGCACAGCTTCACACCTTCCTCACCATTTTCGGCTTCCCCTACAATCTGAAAAGAATCATCTTCATCCAGCATGCTTCTGATGGCAGTTCTCGCCAATACATGATCGTCTACGATTACTACCCGGTGTTTATTCATTTTCCACTCTCTCCTTTAAACGACTTGACCAGGATCTCTGTTCCTCCAAGCTCACTAGGCTTAATTTCAAATGTAGCACCTAAAGAAAGAGCGCGTTCCCTCATCATCGATTGACCCCAATGCTGCTTACTACTAGTAGTATGATCCAAATCGATCCCGACCCCATTATCTCTGATTAGTAAATGCCATCCTGTGCCGATCATTTCCCAGCTCACTTCAGCGTGGCTGGCATCTGCATGCTTCCGTATATTCGTAAAAGCTTCTTGAACAATGCTAAAAAAAGCAACTTGTTCATTTTCTCTAAAATATTTATCAATCCCTTGTAAATTCTGTTTTACTTCAATGCCTGTGAGTAAGCTCCACTCATGTAGCCATTTTCCTAGCCGTTCTGATAATAAAACGCCTTCTTCCGGATTAGAGCGAAGATTAAAGATAGCTTGACGCAATTGACCATCTATTTCTGAGACAGCCGATTTAGCTTCATCCAGCTTACCTTGGTTCACTTTTACATGTAAAAAGAAAATAGCTTGGGCAATATTGTCATGCAGCTCCCGCGCCAATCTTTCCCGTTCCTGATACACCGCATGTTTGGCTTCTTCCTTTGCCAATTGGGCGCTCATTCGCTCAATTTTACGAAAGACCCATACTGAAAAAATAAAAGCTAAAATGAATGTCATGATGGTAATCATCACGTTTCCTTGGTCCATTGTAAAATAGGGCAATAAAAACTCATGCCTTGCATACTCAAAACCACCAATTGTGATGGTAGGTAGAAGGACTGTCAAAATTTTTAACCAACGATAATTCAATGTAACCCTCCTAACATTTCTCCCATCATATTGGCATCCTGTGTTAGATGCTATAATTTATTCCTTTTCTCTTTCTATTTATTATAAATGTCTTTCCTATCAGGGTTAAAGGCAAATTCATGAAGAATTATGAGTCTTGAAAAAATAAAAACCCCGTGTATGTACACGGAGCTCGCTGCTTTGAAACAAATGATGATGAGTTATTGAGTCAGACGGACATGCGTAAGTGGCCAGTAGACAATCTTGGTTCTACCAACTACCTCTTCCAGAGGGACGGTTCCAATCGAATGACTATCCTTGAAAACAGTTTCGTACGCTCCAAAAAGTTTATTTTATCCAGGCTATTCAAAGCTAGTAATGAGACTCCAAACAAAAATGGAGGCCACCTCAATATGAGGTAACCTCCATTTTATCGTTCATGTATGAAGCGGGTGATGGGAATCGAACCCACGCGACCAGCTTGGAAGGCTGGAGTTCTACCATTGAACTACACCCGCATATATGCGTGCCCTGAGAGATTCGAACTCCCGACCTTTTGATTCGTAGTCAAACGCTCTATCCAGCTGAGCTAAGGGCACATAATTGAATAAATAAGTGGAGCGGACGAAGGGTCTCGAACCCTCGACCTTCGCCTTGGCAAGGCGACGCTCTACCAATTGAGCTACGTCCGCACAAATCATATATGGTGCGGTCAAGAGGACTTGAACCTCCATGGTGTTGCCACCACTAGAACCTGAATCTAGCGCGTCTGCCAATTCCGCCATGACCGCATGAGATGACCGTCTAGTATCAATCCGAAAACAAAAAAAAAATGGTGAGCCATGAAGGACTCGAACCTTCGACCCTCTGATTAAAAGTCAGATGCTCTACCAACTGAGCTAATGGCTCCCAAAGTGGCTGGGGTACCAGGATTTGAACCTGGGAGTGACGGAGTCAAAGTCCGTTGCCTTACCGCTTGGCTATACCCCAACAAAAAAATGGTGCCGGCGAAAGGACTTGAACCCTCAACCCCCTGATTACAAGTCAGGTGCTCTACCAATTGAGCTACACCGGCATAATTTTTCATATAGCCAAGTTAATGAGAATTAAAATGGCGGAGCTGACGGGACTCGCTTCTTATTGGCGCGCCTACGTCGCATAAACTTCCTAGGCAAGCCAAATCATTGTGCGCGAGCATCACTTCCTCGACCAATCTCCGAGGGTAAACCCGGAATGGGTGAGAGGGACGTCAACTTCGTTGAATAAAATGGCGGAGCTGACGGGACTCGAACCCGCGACCTCCG
>NZ_JAJISB010000052.1 GCF_021245735.1 Brevibacillus daliensis | reverse complement strand
AAGTTTGTTGATCTAGCTTCAAAACATTTGCATGGCTAAAAGTTACATTCAAACATTTCACTGTTCAGTTTTCAAAGAACATAGTGGCTCGCCTCATCAGACAAGCTTTATTAGTATATCACACTTCCGATCGTTTTACAAGAAGTTTTTTAAAGAGTTATTAACCACTCAACCTCTCGCTCTCTCGTTCGCAAGAATTAATATACCATATTCATTCGTCTAAAGTCAACAGTTATTCAAGAGTTTTTTTAGTTGAATTAAAATTCAACTGTTTAATCCAATATAATAGGGATTATTTTCACTTTTAATAAAAATGGATAACTATAAATAGCTCTTTTGACGACAGTTATTTACTATACATTCTTATTAGTACGCAGTCAAGAATTATTTCCAGTTTACTATTACCAGCATGTTCTGCTGTTAATTGCTCGTTAAAAAAGGTAAACCTAAGTTAATCATGAAAGGAGGATACCAGTTTTATTACAAGAAAAAGCCTCATAAGATCACAGAGTATGACGACATATCTTCAATAGAATCTGATTGTGAAATAGAACCATAAAAAGAGTTCTAAAAGGATCGTATGCTTCAACCTCTATAAAAAGCCAGTTCGTGAAAATTCAAATGATCCACAACCATCAGCGATCAGGTACTCCAATTTTCGCGTCTTATTGCCTCCTGCTGTCAACCCCAAGAGGTCATCGCGTTTGATCGAAATGGTTGTCATCCCAACAACTTGGATAGACGCGCCAGCTTTTCGATTAACGTATGCCCAAGTGTGTTGTCTGCACTAGTAGTGGATGGGATTCATGGTTTCTCTCCTCTGCACTTTTCTTGATTGGGTATAAATTACTCAGTAAAGAGAGAGTAGATTCTTCTCAAACAAAAAAACAGCCATCCTGCGCATGGCCTGCGAAGAAGAGCTGTCTTGCCTTACTTTCGAGATTCAATGTTTTTCTTTTACTCCACGGTCTCAGCCATGTGCCTGAGGAAAAGCCTCAACCGCTCAGTCTGCGGTTTTTTAAATAGTTCCTCTGGCGATCCTTCTTCCACGATTACCCCTTGATCAACAAAAACCACACGATCTGCCACCTCACGTGCAAACCCCATCTCATGCGTTACGATCAGCATGGTCATCCCTTCTTCCGCGAGCTGCTTCATCACGCGCAACACTTCACCCACCAGCTCGGGATCGAGGGCAGATGTAGGTTCATCAAACAACATAACTTGCGGTTTCATTGCCAAAGCGCGAGCGATCGCCACTCGCTGCTTTTGCCCGCCCGAGAGCTTAGAGGGAAACACATTCGCTTTTTCTTCCAAACCTACTTTGCCAAGCAAGGCCTTTGCTTCGAGCAACGCTTCTTTCTTCGCTTTTTTCAAAACCTGGATGGGGGCCAGCGTAATATTATCCATCACTGTCATATGCGAAAACAGATTAAACTGTTGAAAAACCATCCCGATTTCTTGACGAGCTGTTTCACTGGTCAAAATGTCTTGCTCATTGTAGCTAATCGAGCCACTGGTAAAATCCTCAAGCCGATTGATACATCGCAGCAGCGTGCTTTTTCCCGAGCCGCTCCCACCGATAATAACGACGACCTCTCCTTTGGTAACGGACAGGCTCACTCCTTTTAATACTTCTATCTCCCCGAAACTTTTGTACAAATTTTTGATTTCTACCATTTGATGATCAGTCATGTAGATATACCCCTCCTTGCCTTCTCCCTTTCCTACTCACTTGCTCGTAATTTCTTTTCCAGTCTGTTAATCAGCTTCGTCGCAAGCAGAGAAGCAATATAGTACAAGGCTGCCGCCGCGATGTACAGCTCGATCGGTTTGTAGGTCGTACTGATGATGCGTTGTGCTGTTCGCGTCAATTCAACCAGCGTAATCGTGGAAACCAGCGAAGAATCCTTAATCAGCAAAATAAATTGATTGCCAAGTGGCGGGATAATGATTTTGAAAGCTTGTGGTAGAATAACCAGACGCATTGTTTGTGAAGGGGAGAGACCAAGGGCAAACGCCGCTTCACGCTGCCCCTTTTCCACGGCCTGAATACCACTTCTGATCACTTCTGCCACGTAAGCACCGGTATTGATGCCAAGCCCCAGCACAGCCGAGGGGAACGGATCAATCGTGATGCCGATCTGCGGCAGTCCGTAATAGATTAGGAATAATTGCACCAACAGTGGTGTTCCACGAACAATGTCAATGTATTGAGTAGCCACCCAACGAACGATTTTTACCTTGGACAGCTTGGCTAGAGCAGCTCCCATCCCCAGGACCAGCCCTAACGCCATGGAAATAATCGTTACCGTTACCGTAATCCAAGCCCCTTTTAACAAAATGGGAATGGAATCAATCATTAATTGAAAATCCACGTCCGATCACTCCCCTCATGTTGCCAAGCTACGAAAAGGCCTCTTACTTTGTACCAAAGTGTTGCATCGCCATCTTTTCATATGTGCCGTCCTTACTAATCTCTTCAACAGCCTTGTTAACTTTAGTCAGCAGGTCCGTATCCTCTTTGCGCATAGCAACGCCAATTTGTTCCTCATACAACAAGCCATCCAAAAGCAGCAGAGGACGCTTGGTCTCATTGATCGTAAATGCGCCGATAAACTTGTCCGTTACCATTGCATCAATTCGTTTGTTTTCCAAATCGGTCAATTGATCTACTTCGGAATTGTAGGTATTGACGTTTGCCCCCAGTTTTTTCGCTTCTTCCTCGTAAGTGGTACCCAAGGTTACACCCACGTTTTTTCCTTTCAAATCCGCTGGCGCTTTGATCTCTTGGTTATCCTTGTGCACGACAATAGCCGCACCCGATATGTAGTAAGGCGAGCTAAAGGCAACCGATTCCTTTCGTTTCTCTGTAATCGCCATGCTTCCGATAATCAGATCGTATTTGTTCGCCAGCAAGCCAGGAATGAGTCCTTCCCAAGCGGTGCTGATAACTTCTACCTTTTGGTTCAACCGCTTCCCGATCTCATTGGCGTAATCCACATCAAAACCCACCAGCTTGCCCTGCTTGTCCACAAAGCTAAAGGGCGGGCTTGCTTCGGTTACCGCAATTTTTAATGTCGCTACCCCGGTACTCCCTACAATTTCACTTGAATTAGCTCCTGTCGGTTCCTTGCCACAGCCTGCGACCAACAGCATCAGTAGGGATGCAATCATCAATGGTAGCGCTACGTATTTTCTTTTTTTCATGAATAATACCCCCTTGATTGGTATGAGTGTTTACAGCCTATTACGAAGTTATGTTGTCCCCTCTTTTCTTGAGACCGAGAATCTGTCTGGCTTCCTCAGGTGTGGCAACTTCTCGTCCAAATTCCTTGGATATATTTACGATCCTCTCGACCAGTTGAGCGTTGCTCGTAGCCAGAACGCCTCTCGAAAAGTAGATATTGTCCTCAAACCCCACTCTGACATGCCCACCCATTGCAATAGCCATAAGCGCGAGTGGGAGTTGATTTCGACCGATGCCCGCGACACTCCACGTCGATTTTTTCGGAATGCTTTCCACCAGATAGACCAAGTCACGCGGCTCGGCTGTAATCGCCCCCGATACCCCCATAACGAAGTCAAAATGAAGCGGTTCGGTAACCAGTCCTTTTCGCAGCAAATCCAGAGCGTTTGCGATCATCCCTCGTTCAAAAATTTCAAATTCCGGTTTGACATATAATCGCTTCATTTCCTCGGCGTATTTTTCGATATACTCCCGACTGTTCATGAAGACGTCACCGCCAAAATTGCAAGTGCCCGTTGTAAGCGTAGCCATTTCTGGTTTGAGAAAAACGGGCTGTAATCTTTCTTCTAACGTATGCCACGTTCCACCACCAGTCGATGGCTGGATGATAACATCGCATTTTTTTGCAATTTTCGAAAAAATATCGCGATATACCTCTATATCTTGCGTTGCTGTTCCTTGATCATCTCGCGCATGGATGTGCACGATTGCTGCACCAGCCTGATAACACTCGTATGCGGCTTGCGCGATTTCATCTGGTGTAACGGGAAGATTGGGCTGCTGTTCCTTGGTGGTTTCTGCACCTGTCAAGGCCGCCGTGATGATCAGCTTCTCCACATTATTCTCCTCCCTGCGCTTCCTGTTTCAATCGTTGCTTTTCCTTTGGCACTACGCAAGTCCCAGAAGCTCTGCAAACTAGCTGTGGCTCTCCCAATACCTCAGCTGCAGACTCCCCCCAATCGGTGCGGGAACGAATGACTTTGTAAGCCGAAAAGGTCATTTTGCGAGATGTGTTCCCTACTTTTGTGATTTCACCGGTCGCTTCGATATAATCGCCTGCGTAGACCGCGCTGATAAACTCTACATTGTCATAAGCAACAAAGAGACCTTCGTCCCCATCCGAGCGAATCAACAGCTCTGTTGCCACATCTCCAAACAATTGCAGCATTTTTGCTCCATCCACCAGATTTCCGCCATAATGGCTTTCATGTGCGCTGATACGTATACGAATCATTGCAGTATTCATAGGCAATTCCCCTTTTTTTCATTTCCTGCTGTGGAAATGAGATGATACATCTTTGTACAGGCACAAAGTATGCCAACCATCTAACGGAAAAATTGGCATGGAACAACGCTTCACTTATTCATTTTCGGATAAGTGAAATACGATAATATCATCATTTCTGCTATATTTCCGTGCATTTATCCGACCTATTTTTAAATGGATAGGAACTATTCACTTTCAAATAAGTGTTTGTACTGCTTCAGCTTCCTCACAACACTAGGCTGGCTGATTCCCAAAACTTTAGCCATCTCTGTTGTGCTTTTACACTCCTTATACGCTTGGTGGAGCATACAGCGCTCTACTTCTCGCAGTTTTTGTGGCAAGGTCTGATTCGTCTGTTCTAAGAGGGGTGCCTGCTGTTTTCCGAGAATGCTTTCCGGTAAATCATCTGCCATAATCACTCCGTCATCGACCGTCAACACCAGTCGTTGCACCATGTTCTCCAATTCACGCACATTGCCTGGCCACGCATAAGCCAACAGCTTGTCGATTGCATGTTGATGGATGACAAGCTTCTTTTTATATAGCTGGTTGAAACGTTCCAAATAGCTGAGCAGCATTCCCAAAATGTCTTCCGACCGCTCCCGTAACGGGGGTATGTTGATTGGAAACACAATCAAGCGAAAGTACAGGTCTTGGCGAAACTCTCCTCTGTCCACTTTTTCTAGCAAATCCACATTGGTAGCGGCAACGAGGCGAAAATCTACTTTTTTGGGTGTCGTTCCCCCTACGCGATAAAAGGTCTTTTCCTGAATCAACATCAGCAGCTTGACCTGCAGCTTCAAGGGAAGCTCGCCAATTTCATCAAGAAACAAAGTGCCTCCCTCTGCTTGTTCGACGAGACCTTTCTTTCCTTTTTGACTCGCCCCGCTGAATGCACCCGGTTCAAAACCAAATAACTCTGATTCCAACAGGCTTTCCGGTATACTGCCGCAATTGATTTCTACGAACGGCTTCCCTTTGCGAGAGCTCAAGCGGTGCAATTGGCGGGCAAAGGTTGTTTTGCCGACGCCCGATTCCCCGGTGAGCAAGACAGACACATCTATTTCCGCCACTTTTCGGATCATATTCTCCACTTTGGCCATCGCCTGACTGCTCCATGGAATTTCGGTTAGCGATTGATTGTTCCGTAATTTATCCAGCTCTTCTTTCATTGATTCCATTTCTCTTTCAATCGTTTGCAGATGCTCTCTGAGTTGCAGCAGTTCCGTAATATCATTCGCGCAACAGACGACGTACATCAGCTCTCCCGCTTCATCAAAAAACGGGGTAGCAGTCACAAACACCTTGTTTCCCGTACTCGATTCCTGAATTAACGTCTCTTTTTTTCCTGAGCGAAAGACCGCTTTGGCTGCAGAAGGAAAGAAGATGCGCCCTTTCTCCATTTCGTCCACCGTTTTTCCGAGCAGAAACGACTTGGAAACCGAATAGACCTCTTCCAATGCGCCATTTATATAGACGATTACCCCATGCTTGTCCACGATTGTAATGTCATTATGAAGAGTATCCATGATTTTTTCCCAATCCCACTGGTACATCGCTTTCACTCTCCTCTAAATCATGTACACTATAATTAACTATTAATATGGCATATAATTTGCAATTTTCATATTAAAAAGAAAATAGGAGGCGTGTATGTTGAGAATAGGTTGTCCGTATGGGAGTCATAGAGTTTTGGAGCCGAGAGGTGTTCTTCCTCAAGCCGCATGGAAGCTGGATCATTCGATGCAAATCTATGATAATGAGCTGTTGATTGACGTCGAGATGTTAAATATTGATGCAGCGAGCTTTCGGCAAATGCGTGAACAAGCTGGAAACGAGAATGGCATCGCAGAGGTAATCATGCAAACCATCCGGGATCGGGGCAAGCAGCACAATCGGGTGACAGGCTCAGGGGGGATGCTGATCGGAACCGTGCGGGAAATCGGGAAAGAGTATAAAGGAGATGTGGAAGTTGGTAGCAAAATCGCTACTCTTGTTTCACTCTCATTGACGCCATTGAAGTTGGAACAAATTTACTCGATTGATCTGACAAGCTGCCAAGTACACGTCAGCGGTCAGGCTATCCTCTTTGAAAGTGGGCTTTTTGCTGTACTCCCTGCTGATCTGCCACAGGACTTTGCTCTCGCTATACTGGATGTGGCAGGTGCCCCTGCCCAAACTGCAAAGCTCGTCCAAGCAGGCAATACGGTGCTGATCATCGGCGCTGGTGGCAAATCTGGCTTGCTCTGCCTCTATGAAGCGAAACAACGCGTGGGGGTTACAGGAAATGTGATCGCGCTGGCCTATGATGAACGTGATTATGAGCGAATCTCTCGCTCTAATCTTGCAGACGTGATTTTGCAAGGGGATGCTCGCCAGACGCTTGCGATTTTGCAAAAGGTGAAGGAAGTGACCAATGGTGCCCTTGCGGATCTGACCATCAATTGTGTGGACGCTCCCGGTACTGAGATGAGCTCGATCTTGTGTACGAAAGAGAATGGAACGGTCTACTTTTTCAGCATGGCAACCAGCTTTACGGCAGCAGCATTGGGCGCAGAAGGCGCGGGTAAAGATGTGCGCATGCTGATTGGCAATGGATATACTAAAGGGCATGCAGAAATTGCTCTTGCTGCCGGGAGAAAGATGCGGGCACAGGGGATCTTATAACCCAAGGGATAAAATTGTTCAATCAGATTGAAAATATACCATTTATACTGAAATAGATTAAAAAGAAGGAAGGAGGTTCTTCATACATTTCATGAAGACCTCTTTCCTTCTATTACTATCTGAAGAAAAACATGCTCCTACGCTTCAGCAATAACGTTGCATTGGAGCGTTCCAATTCCCTCAATCTCTACAGCTATTTCATCACCGGGATGAATTTCTCCCACGCCGCTTGGTGTTCCAGTTAAAATCACATCTCCTGGCAATAACGTCATGACAGCTGTAACAGCCTCAATAATCTCTGGAACCTTAAAAATCAGTTGGTTGGTATTGGAGTCTTGTCTTACTTCTCCATTTACCGTTGTTTTGATCCGTAGCTGACTATAGTTCACTTTTGGAGCAATCACAGGACCAAGCGGACAAAAGGTATCGAACCCTTTGGCACGTGTCCACTGACCATCGCTGTTCTGAAGATCGCGCGCTGTAACATCAATAGCACATGTAAAGCCCAGAATATAATCATCAGCATCCGCTGCTTTTACACGGCGTGCAAGTTTTTTAATTACAATACCAAGTTCACCTTCATAATGAAGATTCTTGGTTTCTTTCGGATAGACAATTGAATCACCGGGACCAATGACAGTCGTGGAAGGTTTCAGGAACATAAGAGGTTCTTTAGGGAGCTCTTTTCCCATTTCCAAGGCATGGTCCAAATAATTAACTCCGATACACACGATTTTGGTCGGACTGCAAGGTGTCAACATTTTCACTTCATTCGCTGCTACTTCAAGTCCCGTCATGATCGGTTTAGCGGACAGTTGTTTATAAATATCCCCTTCAATGACGCGGACTTTATTCTCATCCGCAACTAACCAACCGTGCTTCTGCTTCCCATTACGCTCAAAGCGTACAATCATCCGTTTCATCCTCCCAGGGATTTCAGATTATCTATCTTCTCTATATTACCGGCTTAAAACAGATCAGCAATGTCGTCCTTCTTGGTTTTTCCTGTTATTTCAACCATCTCCGTACGCATAACCGCATCAATAACCAAAGCATCTATATCCAGTTTTTCTTCATAGCGCTCTGCCAGTTCTACACGTGGTCTTGTAGCAGGATTTTTCGGAGTGAAAATCGTACAGCAATCTTCATAAGGAAGAATGGATAACTCAAATGTATCAATCTTACGAGAGATATCAGTGATCTCTGACTTATCCATACCAACTAACGGGCGTAAAATCGGGATTTTCACCACATTTTCGATCGTGTACATGCTTTCCAGTGTTTGCGAAGCAACTTGTCCCAAGCTTTCACCGGTTGCTAGGGCAAGCGCTTTTCGTTTTTGAGCAACCTTTTCAGCAATACGCATCATAAAACGGCGCATGATGGTGATGTTGTACTCTTCCGGACAGTGTTCTCTGATTGCTGTCTGTACTTCGGTAAATGGTACGACGTGAAGACGAACCGTTCCACCCCATTTTGTTAACTGTTCAGCAAGATCTTTTACCTTTTGCAGAGCACGTTCACTCGTATACGGGTAACTGTGGTAATGAATGGCTTCTAGCCTTACTCCACGTTTCAATGTCATCCAACCAGCAACAGGACTATCAATACCACCTGATAACAGTAATAGCACTTTTCCACTAGCACCAACTGGTAGGCCACCTGCTCCCGGCAATGTTTGACAGCTGATGAAAGTACCTTCCGTCCGAATTTCGACATGCACATTAACATCAGGTTGATGTAAATCTACTTTTATACCTTCTATACTGCGCAGTAAATACGTTCCCACCATACGGCTAACATCCATAGAGGACTTTGGAAAACGTTTATCTGCTCTGCGTGTATCTACTCGGAATGTACGGGGCTGTGGTTCTAGCGACTGGAACAAGCGCAATGCGCCTTCCTTAATTGCTTCTTCCGTTTGCTCCACTTCAATAGTAGGACTAAGAGAAGTAATACCGAATACGCGTTGTAATTTTGTCATTACCTCTTCGGCGTTTTCTCCATTTAACTGCACATACATACGGCCATAACGACGGTATATTTCTACCTGCTTATGATCCTCTAAAATATTGCGTACATTGCGCAATAGGGTTTCTTCAAACTGATCTCGATTTTTACCTTTCAAGGCTAATTCACCATAGCGAATCAAAATAACGTCATAATTCATTGCTGTCATCCTCTACACTTTTCTGTATGGTAAGATGCGTTTTACACATCTTTGTAACGCTTGCAGGAACTGATCAATCTCTTCTTCGGTATTGCTTTTTCCTAGGCTGATGCGTAGAGCTGCTTTGGCTCTCTCAACAGGGATACCTGAAGCAAGTAACACTGGACTAGGTTCATCAGATTTAGCAGAACAGGCTGAGCGTGTTGAAACATAAAATCCTTCAGCTTCTAATGCATGCAAGAGCACTTCCGCTTTCATTCCAGGTATAGAAAAATTAATGATATGTGGTGCGGAGTTTTCTGTTGGTGTGTTAATTTCACAGCCATTTATCTCTTCTAAACCTGAGATTAGCTGTTGTTTTAACTTTTGCAAACGTATAATCTCCTTGCTTGCTGCCTCATCTGCAAGCCTCATTGCCTTTGCCATTCCAGCAATTCCAGGTATATTTTCTGTACCCGAACGAAGACCTCCTTCTTGTCCCCCACCTTTTAAAAGGGGTTCAATCTGCAGATTTTCTCGTTTTACCAATATCCCAATTCCACGTGGACCATGAAATTTATGAGCAGATAAGCTAAGGAGATCAATACCCCATTCATTTATACGTAAGGGAACCTTTCCAAAGCTTTGTACCGCATCCACATGAAAAATCACTTTTGGAAACAACTTCAGGTACGTACCAATCTGATTAATAGGCTGTATTGTTCCTACTTCATTATTAACATGCATAATGGACACGAGTATAGTATCAGGACGCATGGCTTGCTTCAAGCTATCAATCGATACACGACCTTGATTATCAACAGGGAGATAAGTAACCTCAAATCCAAATTCTTCTAATTGTCTGCAAACGTCTATAACGGAGGCATGTTCCACCTGCGTGGTGATAATGTGGCGCCCTCGATCTTTGTAGCGCATGGCTACCCCTTTGATTGCAGTATTATTGCTTTCCGTACCACCGGAGGTAAAATAGATTTCTGAAGGCTTTTTCCCAAGGGCTTGTGCAGCTATTTGGCGAGCCTGTTTCAGAACATTTTCCGCTTCAACACCCATGCGATGCAAAGACGAAGGATTTCCATAAAAGGTCTCCATTGTTCTCTTCATCGTTTCAATGACTTGTGGGTCCGGCTGGGTAGTGGCACTGTTATCCAGGTAAATCACGTGAAAGACACCCTTCCTGTATTAGAAAACTTGGCTTTGCCAAACCTTTGGCGTAGTAAAGCCTTAGTTGCACTTATGCAGATGAGAATTTTTATAATTCTTGTCTGTTAAAAAACTCTAATTATGCATGATGACATCATCGTTAGAGCATGATCGAGCTGAAGTTAAACCTTGATCGAACTGTCTTACATCATACCATATTGTTTGTTTTTTCAACTACCTTCATCCCCAGTTCTACACCCAACACCATCCATTTATTTGATGAAAAGTGAACAGATTTACGACAAATCGACATTTTTTACGATGTAAGCGATTACATTTTTATTCCTCCCTTTACAGCACTCCTTTTACTTGTTAGAATTATCAAAAAATTATAAGGAGAGGAATTATCATGACCATGCTGGAAAAAATCAAACAAATGGAAGATGAATTGAACCGATTGAAACAGGAAGTAGAAAAAATGAATGTAGGCAATCAAGATTGGATGGATGAAGAATCGTCCACCAACACGTTGACAGAAGTGTATAACTGAACCGATGGGACTTAAGACAAAGCATGATCCAACCAAAATAAAGTGGTTTTCTCACAGATTAGGAGATAACCACTTTTTCTTTTTCCGTATTGATACCTAACCATAGTATTCTAGATTATTGGTAACACTCCATGATAGATACCTTGGAATACCTCAACCGCTGGCCCGGTCATATATACATGGTTATCTGACTTGCGCCATTCAATTAGCAAATCCCCGCCATCTAGGTGAACAAATACTTCACGATCAGTCTTGTTATGTAAGGAAGTAGCTACCACAGCCGCACATGCCCCCGTTCCACATGCAAGAGTAACTCCAGAGCCACGCTCCCATACCTGAAAGTCAATCTCTCCACGGTTTACCACTGAAACAAATTCAATGTTCGCACGCTCTGGAAAGGCAGCGTGAGATTCCAGCAATGGACCATAAGTATGAAGCTCTTCAACCGATAGCTGATCTTGAATAATGACAGCATGAGGATTCCCCATCGAGACAGCAGTTACGGAATAGCTTCGTTCTCCGGCCTGAAGAATTTCACCAATTACTTGTTCATCAGGATTCCCCTGCATAGGAATTTCTTTTCGGAGTAGTCGTGGCTCTCCCATATCTACTGTAATGGACTCAACTTTACCACTCTCGTTCGCTTTCACGATCGGTGTCACAATCCCACCTTTTGTCTCGATTGTAAAATTGGTTTCCGTAGTTAATCCGTGGTCAAATACATATTTGCTAACACAGCGCAAACCATTTCCACAATTTAACGCTTCTGAACCATCATTATTAAAAACACGCATTCGGAAATCTGCTTGATCAGATGGCATAATTAATATGAGACCGTCTCCCCCAACCCCAAAATGTCGATCACTTATTCTTCGGGAAAGTTCGGGCAAATCAACCCCATCAAGCTTCTCTTCGAAACAGTTTACATATACATAGTCGTTTCCTAAGCCATGCATCTTCGTAAATTTCATTATTCCTCCGCCTTGCTCCGTTTTTTCTCAATTGTACCACAGGCACCTTTAGAGGAATATCTGTATGCTTCTCTCTACCTTTATCCTAACATTTTGATATACTAGTAAGAAAAATTTCTATAGAATAGACAGCTGGTTCTTCTTTAATGGACATTTTTCATGCATATTAGTATGAGATCTTATGTAGTAGAATCATCCTGATATAGGAATAAAATCTATATGAATCAGAGGTGGCAAAGTTGTTCTCATCCATTGTGCTCGGTAGTAAAAACAAAGCGAAACTTGAATCCGTCAGAAGCGCAACCGGTGTGGAACCTATTTGCGTACAAGTACCCTCAGGAGTTTCTGAGCAACCCTTATTTGAAGAAGAGACGATTCATGGTGCCATTCAACGGGCAAAAAATGCTTTTGCTGCTGTACCCGATTCTGAAATAGGATTAGGACTTGAAGGTGGACTAGCATTTGACAGTCAATTTACACAACAATGGTACCTCATTTCCGTCTGCGCAGCCTGGAATGGCAAAGATTTATATATAGGAAAAGGATTGTCCTTCCCCATTCCTAACAAGATTGGTGAGGCTATGCGTACACCAGGCAGAGAGCTGCGTAACGTAATTGACGAATTATCTGGTACAACGGGGAGCAATCATCAAGGGGGAGCATATTCCTTTTTTACAAATGGGCGTATAACACGGTCACAAATTTTTGAGCTGGCTGTGACTGCTGCCTTAACTCCCTTCCAATCCCGATACTATAGGAAATAACTATGAGACAAAAATAAGCCGAAAACCCCCCCTGTTAATGGAGAGGTTTTCGATTTCTACTTTTTTCTGACAACTACCGGGCACCCATTAGAGGATAGATGAGTAATGCTCCGATGATGGCAATGGCACCTATGACCATGGACCAACTACCCATGGACTTCGCTCCACCTCGGTATGCCATATACCCAAATAATATTCCTAACGGCGCTAGTAAATAAGGTAAGAAGAATAGAGACAGGATGGAAGAGCCTAATCCAAGAATCCCTAATCCACTTCCTTTTACGAGGTTGCCGTCATCATCTGGATTTTGAGTACCTGAAGCATTACTACGGGATACACCGCGCATTGGTGGTGCGATTTCCGCTGATGCCTCCGTGCTTACATCTGTTCGAGATGCTCCGTTGTTGTCAGTTGGGGATGCCAATAACTCACTTCTTACAGGCTCTCCACCGAGATACCGCTCCGTTTGCGTCCTGGGATTGTATTCCAGATTCCCCTTGTTTTCTGTGGAATCAGTATCCATTACAGACCGCATCCAGGTTTCATCAGCAAACTCTGTATCAGCGATCGACTCGTCGATCCTGTTTGCCTTTTCAAAAGTGGAAGTCCCCACTTCCTTCTGCTCACCACGTAAACGTCGATTATGATCGTTATGCATGTTGCGCTCCAACCCCTTTTGTTCAGGATGAAATGAAGGAAGCAACCTTATTTTCTGTTAGCAGCGTACAATTTAGTCAGGAGGCAATTAGATGTTCAATAAAAATTCTCTAAAAATTGGTATTGATATAGATGGAACAGTTACGCATCCGGCTAGCTTGGTGCCTTTTCTTAACAAGGCTTTTGGCAAAAATTTAGCCTTGTCCGATTGCTATCAATATAATCTCGCTACCATTTATGAGATATCCGACGAGGAATTCGATCAATGGTTACTTGGCAATAGTCGTGAGGTATACAGCAATTCAGGTGTTCATGGGACAGCTGGTGATATCTTACGTAATTGGTCATCGGTACATGAACTTATTTATATCAGCGCACGTCAACAATCTGATATGGAAGTAACAACACAATGGTTTACAGATAATCAGATCCCCTTTCACCAAATTGATCTGATTGGCTGTCATAACAAGCTAGAAGCTGCACGTAATCGCCAGGTTCAGTTGTTTATGGAAGATCGTCTGGAAAATGCCCTTCAGCTAGCAGAAGAGCTGTATATCCCAGTCATCCTGTTTAATACTCCTTATAATCAAGCCACTTTGCCTGAATTGGTACATCGTGTACATCATTGGGATGAAGCAGCCAGTCTTGTGCATCAAATCAGTCTGGAAAGAAAGTAACATAATCTGTAGGGATTGATATTTGCGGGGAGTAATACTCTCGTTATGATTCTTTCCGTTCGTGTTAAAATGGAAGAGACGCACCCTATGCGAGGTGCGTCTCTTCCTTCATTCGTTTTATACTTTCGGTTTAAACGTGTGGCAACAGGTTTCACGTGAAGTCGTTGCTTGGTCTTGGTGAGAGGTATCATATGCGATTTCACCTGCAAATTCTGCGTTATATTTCGCCTTTGCATGTGCATCAATCTCGACCATAATTGCTTTAGCAACGCAATTATTGCCTTGCCCCCAATACGTGCAATTAGAAACACTGCATTTTACTTCTGGCATTTGGGTCACCTCCTACAGCTAGGCTTCTCCCTGTAGTGGTTTCCTATCCTTAAAAAAATGAGGTTATTTTTACAACCATTTACGAACATGATGGGAGATATAGAGAATGTTAAATAGGAGGTACGTGTAGAAGCTATGTGGAAACAGGTGGTCATTATTACAGGTGGTACTGGTGGATTAGGCAAAGAGTTAGCCAAGATTTACCTTCGTCAAGGTTATCAAGTCATTTTAACTGGCAGAGATAGCATGAAGCTGAAGCGAATCCAGATCGACTGGAATCGTCATGAGTCACTTGCTGTCTATCAGCTTGATCTTGCTGAAAATGAAGCAGTGCGTGCTTTTGCTGCATGGGTGAAGGTAAAATATGGGCGTTGCGATATTTTATATAACAATGCGGGGTCTGCAATATTTAAACCATTTCTTGAGCACGACTTAACCGAGATTCATCAGACAATCGAATCTAACTTGCTCGGAACACTATATATGTCACGAGCCTTTTTACCAATGATGATGGAACAGCGAGAAGCAAGACTAGTAAATATAGCTTCTCTTGCAGGACGTGTCGCCACTTCCAAAACTGCTGTTTACGCTGCAACAAAAGCCGCTGTCATTCGGTTTAGCGAAGCGTTGCGCCACGAGGTTAGCCATACTTCCGTATCCGTGACCTGTGCATTGCCTGGTCCGATTGATACAATGTTCCTCGATTACGCTGATAATACAGGAATGTACCGCCAAAAGGTAAAACAATATCTTTTATCTCCAGAGAAGACAGCAAAAATTATCAGTAAAGCAGTGGAAAAAAAACGTTTTGAGGTTGCTTTACCCAAACGCTTGCATCTCATGTCTTTACTATACCCTTTGCTGCCAGCTTTCTTCCTAAAACGAATCGCTCCCTTGTTAAATAGAAAATAGAAACATTCCTATGTTTCACATGAAACATAAACATATTATCATACACAAATTTCGTCATTTTAACAAGTAGTTTTCGACAAAGAAAAAAATTGTTTTCTTCCTACCATAGTGGAGAAAAACAGCTTCTCTTTTCACATTTCGCTTAGAGTCTTCTTCCCACTGTGGATTAGACTGTCCGCTCCACACTATTCATCGGGGAAGCTCAAAACGAAGTATTCACTGAAAGTTGCTCTCGTTTCGCTTCTTTTCCCGATGAATAGTGCTCCGCTGGGTCGGGCTTCGCCAAAACGCAGATAGAATTTTTATTAATTCCTATCTGTAAAAATAAACATCCCGTCCCCCACAATTGGGAAACAGGATGTTTTTCTTCGTTTGATGATAAGACATTTGGCGTGACTCTTTCGTTACTACCACTTCGTCTTGCTATTTTTCACCTTTGATTAAGAGGTTTTCCACTTTTCCAGTTCAGAATGGAATTTATTATTCAGAACCTTAATGTACGTACCTTTCATACCCAATGAACGAGATTCAAGTACACCCGCACTTGCCAATTTACGCAATGCGTTAACAATAACAGAACGTGTTAGACCAGCTTGATCTGCCAATTGACTCGCAACCAGTAATCCTTCTTTGGCATCCAATTGTTCCATGATTTTTTCAATAGCGATTTGCTCGCTATAGGAGAGGGAAGAGAGTGCAATTTTGGCAAATGTTTTATCGCGCACTTCATTCTCAATCTGCTCCGTACGTTGGCGAACAATTTTCATTCCTACTACGGTTGCACCAATTTCAGACAAGATTAAATCCTCCGTCTCAAATGGACCGTATGCACGAGACAAGACCAGCGTACCTAAGCGGCTTCCCCCTGCATTAATAGGAACAATTGTCGTCATCATTTGCGGGAAAAGACCTTTCCAATCATTTGGAACCATGCTGTATGTGCTTTGCACACCTTCATTTGCTATGGAAAAATGAACTTCCATCAATTTTTCCTTATAATTCTCTGGTAAGAAGCTGGCAAAACGCCCTGTCTCCTGAACAGAAATTTCCTGTGCAAATCCACTACCCAGTATATGCCCATCAGCCGTAATAATATAAATATTGGCATGGATGATGTCAGAAAGTAATTTAGCGATATCCTGATAGGATACACCATTTCCTCCCATCGTTTTTTGAAGCATGGTATTAATTCGTCTAGTTTTGTCTAACAAATTCATAGCGGGTAATTCCTCCTCAACTTGGTTTATAGCTCCCAGTATTGTCTGAAAAATCCCGCTTCATACCATTTTTTCCAAATATTTTTTACTAAATCAGTAAAATAATTATGGATGATTGAGCCTATCTTCTTCGTAACGCATTATCGATTGCATTATCGATTGCATTCTCTATAAGCTGCATAATTTCACTATTCGTGCGCTGTTTATCCTGTTTATGGAGGGTAATACGAACATAGCGATCATTCAAATCAGCTGCTTCCATTAGAGCTCCAAATAACCCTCTCGCCCGCTTATCCAATTCCAAATAAATATCCAATTCATCCTCACGCAAAGAAAATACAACTTCCAACTCTTCTAATTCTCTACGATATTTTTGGTTGGAACGATATTCGAATTCTTGCACAAACTGAAGTGGTGCACCCAAACGAGGATTATATTCACAATCCACCTTGTACAGTTGAAAGCCTAATGATTTAATTGCATCTAATACTTTTCCTACTAAAGGATGTGCTCCTACTTCAATATAATCAGAATCGCCCGGATCAATCGCATTTTTGATATCAAGTCCCGTACGCAAATATACAGGTTGTCTGCCAATCGTTAGTGGAGTATTGTATGGCAATTGAAACGTAAATGGAAAGACCTTCTGTTCTTTAGGCCCAATGATAAACTTTGCTGTTACTCTATATTTTAGCAGTATGCTTTCTTCTTTTATTTTTTTATCGTTTGATTCTCGTTCATAATGAGTTACTACATAGATGTAAATTTCGTCTACTTCCTGTTCGATATCTCCACCCACTACTACTACTTCTCCACCTGCCATATCTCCAGGTATAAAAGAGTCATGATATAGTCTGGTATCAACCGAGGCAGATCCAACTCCAACACTAGCTAACATCTTTTTAAAAATAGACATGTTACATCCCCCTGATATTAGTCTTGTTTACTTATACGTATTGATGAGAAAAGCGTTGCAGTTTCTCCCATGATTTTCTGATCAGCTTTCTAATCCAATCGTTTGTGGTTGTTCTTTAACCGTAACAAATAAATGAAGTACATGATAGATCGCTAGTGTCTTTATCCGGACCTCTACTACTTTTCCATCTATGATATATTCACGTCGTTCCAGCATTTGGTGAATAAGGTCTTGTACTTCCGTCATCTGCTCTCCCTTTTTCCCTTTTAAATTGGAAAGATCCTTGATCATCGCCTGCTTAATATCAGCCTCAAGAAACTTATTCGGTCTAGGTTCAAGAAAGGTAATTTCTATCTCCTCAATGATCCACTGTTGTCGTTGACGAGTATTTTTTTTATTATCCTGCATCCCTTTAATATCTCGCTGTAGACGATCGGTTAACAAATACAAATTCCGGTTTTCAAGCATCAATTCTTCTATTTGATAGGTAAACATAATTAGAAATAGCACGCCGCCTGCAATACCACCCAAGATTAAGAGGATGGTATATCGCAAGTAACGACGTGTTTTTTTTATTCCCGATGCACCTTTCATACTCCACTCCCCTGCGTTAACCATTGCATGGAGATCGTTCCAAGATGGGCACCTAAAAATGCTGCGAAGATATAGATCAGCTGCAAGATTACAGGAGTAAAATTACCCACAAACAGCTTTTCTATCTGTAAAAAGGAATCAAAGGTTCCTCCTAATGCCCCAACCAGCCCCATGATTTTCAGTTGGGTAGCTAAATCGTACATGACATCAAACGGAGGTTTTGCTGTTATAAAAGCCGTCAAAAAAGCTCCAATCCCCCCAAGTAACGTCCCTCCAATAACTATGCCGTACGCAACGCAAAATGTCAGAATAACCTGAGCCATTCTTTCTCACTCCTTTTCTGACTTGTCCGTAGTCTTTTGCCATGTTTTACCCTACGCATGTCTCATTCCATTTATGATAGGTTGTATAGAAAATCAGCAAATGGAAAAAGGAGGAATCCACTCTGGTCTCCCCCTCATCTTTACGTTTTGATACGTATTCCATTGTAATTGGATCAGCTCCTATTAGAATCCATCGTCAAAGAAGATGGAGATTAGGAAAATCACAATTAGAATGCCGATAATGATTTCAAATCCACCAAAGAATCTTCCCATTCTCTCCCTCCTATCATTGTCTTTGTAATAGTTATATGTCTTGTCAGCACTTACCGCGCTGGACAAATGCCTGTTTTACGAAAGATAGGCTATTTACTTGTTTCCTAG
>NZ_JAJISB010000051.1 GCF_021245735.1 Brevibacillus daliensis | reverse complement strand
TTATATGTCTTGTCAGCACTTACCGCGCTGGACAAATGCCTGTTTTACGAAAGATAGGCTATTTACTTGTTTCCTAGGAACAAAACGGTCATGACCGTTTTGTTGGACCGCAAGCGGTCACATCCAGTTTTATGAAAAACGTCGAGACGTTTTTCACAGAAAAAAAAACAGGGAATAGGTCACCACGCCTTTTGCTCATACTAGCTGTACTGAAATTCGAAAGATTGAGGAGGATACTGTATGAAGAACTATTTCTATCAAGATGATCCAGCTGCTTCACACCCAGATAATGCGGCTCCATTTTCCTCATTACTGGTTTTTATTGAGGATGAAGCAGAAAAAAATAGGCTACAAGCGCAAGAGAAACATGCTGGTGCTGCGTACAGATTTTTGTATTGGGAATAATATCTATCAGATTATAAAGGAGGGAATAAGCGATGAGTATGGATAAACAACGTTACTCCGATAATTCCAAGGTACGAGAAGAGGCAAATAATCAGCCAAAAAAAGTACAAGATGATCGACCAGGGTATGGAGATAAAAAACTGGAGGGTCCAGATCGTCCGTCTACGTAAAGATATTCCATGATTTGTATCTATCGGTATCGATCATAAGGTTATAGAAAAAGGCATGTGCCCAAGAAATAATCGGGTAACATGCCTTTTAGCTTTTTATACAATTTCATTCTTTTTATCTGGAACAAACATAATAGCGACACAAGCAAGAAAAGCAGTAATAACAAAGGTATAGAAGCTCCACATTTGGTCAACCTGCATCGCAATTAGGATACCTATTACAATAGGACCAGAAATGGCGCCTATCCGTCCACATCCTAATCCGAGTCCAATACCTGTTGCCCGGGCATTGGAAGGATAGTATTTGGTTACGTAAGCATTAAGCACTTGCGTAATTCCTACGGTTCCAAAGCCTGCTATTCCCACCAAAAGATATACCACAAACATTGAGGACTTAACAGTAAGAAGAGCAATACAAATGGCGGCCATTAAGTACGATATGCTAATGATGTGCTTGGAACCAAAACGATCCGCCAAAGTCCCGGCAAGCAAAGCCCCTATTGTGGCACTAAGGTTTAGCGTTAGTAAAAAAGAAAGGCTTGATCCGAGGGGATATCCTGATTGCCTCATCATTTGAGGAAGCCATGTGTTCAATCCGTATACCAAATAGAAACCCATAATATAGGTAATCCATAAAAATATCGTTGCTCTTCGATATGATGGCGAAAAAACGGCAGAAAGACCCTCCAAAATTTTCACCTTTTCTGGCTTCTTCCCTTCAACATTTGGATCTAGAATATCCGTGATTTTTGTGTGATAACGTTTACAAATCGCTTCAGCTTCTTTCATTCGTTTGCGCATTACTAAAAAGCTGACAGACTCAGGTAAATAATACATCAAAAACGGAACAAACAATAAGGGAATTGCGCCAATCCAAAACATAAACTGCCAACCCATTTGCTCTAAAAATAGAATTGCGAATATGGCTCCTAGTACAGTTCCTAGCGAGTAACCTGTAAACATGAGGGCGTAAGTGAGAGAACGGCGATGAGTGGGAGAATATTCAATGGTAAGAGCTGAAGCGGTAGGGATTACTCCACCTAGACCAATACCGCCTATAAAGCGATAAAAACCAAACATCCCTGGCGTGGCTGCCATAGCAGCTAGTCCCATTGTGATGGAGAATAAGATAATACAACTAATAAGAGTCCATTTACGCCCGATAATATCGGTGATTGTTCCTACACATACTGCTCCTACTAACATACCAGCCAAAGCATAGCTACCAATTGCACCTGCCTGAGCTGAAGTAAGAGACCATGCCTCGTACTCTAATAATTTTGGCAATACTGCTCCATAGATTCCCAAGTCGTAGCCATCTGCCAGCATGGCAAACCAACAGGCGGCTACAACTAAAAATGTTAAACGTCGCGGGATACCAGGATTTGTAGATTTTCCATTTACATTCTCAGGAAGTTGATTCAAGGATATTTGGCTCATATTCGTTTCAGCCCTCCTTTATTTGTTTCTCCCATTTCAATCCGTATTGCATGTCCTCTTTTAATCCTTTTTGCATGTAGACTAGCTCATTCGCTAATATTTCGATTCTGGTTAGTACCTGTGTATCAATTATCTCATTAGCTTCGTTGAAATGATCATTCGTTACGTAGATATAGCTAGGCGCTACAAAGGAGCGTAAATAGCCAGCTATTGGTTTCATTTGATTTTCAATAACCAGATAATGTTGATACGTTCCACCATTTGCAACAAATCCCATTACTTTATGGCGAAAAGCAGTAGGTGGAACCAAATCAAAAATATTTTTTAGTGGCGCAGGCATAGAACCATTGAAGATGGGAAGGCCAATCAAATAAAAATCTGCTTCTTGGATCTGGTTAATTATTCGTTGTGTATCTTCATTGTAGGAAGCAAGTGGACGACCATCACAAAATTGCATATTATAATCTCGCAGGTCTAGTATGGAGGTCTCTACCTGAGGATGAAATTTTTTCACTTCATCCAATACTTTATTTACTAGCAAACAGGTTTTCGCCCCCAAAATTGTTCCTGAAATTCCTATTAGTTTCATATTTTCTCAGTGGAGACACGCGACTTTATTCGTGTGAGGAAACTGAGTCGTTTCAGGCGTGGTTTATAGCCGACTCACTCCACCGCTACCTCCTTTATGGTATTATTTAGGTACAAGAAAACCGTTGGGTAGCACTTGCTACTAAAGGCACTTGTATAGTTCTTTGAAAACTCAAAGTATAGGATTGGTTGTAGAAAGTCGTTACAACCGTAAAACTTTGAAGATTAAACAAACCGTCTTAACGGTACATAGTAGGCATGACCTACTATGTAGGGTAGATGTCAACCTGCCCTGATGTAACACTACGCTTGTAAAAGCGAAAAAAGATAGGAGTCGAAAGACGCTTGTACTATCGGGTAGTTACAAGCTTGTGACTTTAGTCATGAGTTGTTGACTTGTGGCTTCTTTCATAACAGGCATAACTTGTTTAGCCACTAGCTCCATAGATTTCAATACCTGTTCATGAGGCAGTCCTCCAAAATTCATCAGCATCATAATGTGGTCTAAGCCCGCTTGTTGGTATTTCTTCAGCATGGTGATCACATCTTCTGGCGTACCAATAAGTAACTGTTCACGTTGCTCTAGATCCTCATACTGTGCACCTTTGCCATACTGACGGGTATCAAGGTATAGGTTAAGATGAGGCTTGGCAATACGAATTGCCTCTTCTCTTGTCTCGGCAACAAAGGTATGCAGCGCGAGCGGGATCTTGATTTTGCTCTCATCATGACCTGCTTCACGATAAGCCGCTTTATAATCGGAAATGACTTGATCCAGTTCAGCAATAGAATTGCTGGATACATAAGGAACACCCATGATGTTATAGCCCATCTTCCCTACATATTGAGCACCTTGCGAACGAAGAGCACCAATCCAAAGTGGTACTTGTTTTTGCTTGGGAATAACCTGAAGTTGAATGTTTGTGTATTGGAAGTATTCACCTTGATGAGAGAATTTTTCTCCTGTCCATGCCTTTTCTATAACAGCAAGCGCATCGTTAAAACGGAATGCTTTGTCCTTTCCTTCTACATTAAAGCCTGCGAATTCATGTGGTAAATATCCACTACCTAGTCCCAGATTGAGCCTCCCATTGCTTAAAACATCCAGAAGTGCGTAATCTTCTGCAACTTGGATAGGATTATGAAAAGGAAGCGAAACAATAGATACCCCTAATCGAATGTTTTGGGTGTGCTGAGCTGCCGCCGTTAATAATAATTGTGGAGATGTAAGAATACCGTATTCACTAAAATGATGTTCAGCATACCAAACTGAGTCATACCCCCACTTATCTGCCGCCTTTGTCTGCTCTAGTACCTCGTGAAGTAATTCTTCTGGAGTACGATTACATTTTCCTTTGTAATTGTCAAAAACAGTAAATAATCCAAATTGCATGGTCGTAACCTCCCTGAAATGAAAGTGGAATAGTAGAAAACTTGGCTCTACCAAGCCTTTGGCGCGGGCAAAGCCTTAGTTGCACTTATGCATATAAGAATTTTATAAATTCTTATATGTAAAAAAACCAGTAGTCAAAGAAAATGCACACGAAAAAATCGCTATGCTTCTCTTAGTCTACTGGTGTTTTATCTACTTAGTTGGGAACTGGGTTCACTGTCCCGTTCCGGTAGATAAGCCAGAATGTATTGGTTTACATCCTATTATATATTGAATAATTTTAATTTTCAAACATTTTAATTTTCAAATATTTTATTCTCCTTTTATTTCTAAATATCTTTCATATGCAAACCGGATAGATTGAATCACGGCCCGTTGAGGGGGAACCAGGAATTTGGTCTCCACTTCTTCTAGGAGTGGTTCAATACCATTCCCTACAGATTTACCTCGAAAGAAAGAAGAGATGAAGTCATTTGTTATCGACATGAGAAAAGTAAAAGATGCATCTATAATTGTTTCCGTATCTTTATCGATAATTAGCACACAGCCTATCATTTTTTGTATCTCATAGATGGGAGTTCCTTTTGGAAGTTGGGCAAATCCTGCTACAAGAACATAACTATCCTTTACTGGTATGGACAAGTCTATTTCCTCCTTCTAATTAGATATAATCTCTACTTCATTAACCCATTCGTATCAAATTCCTGAACTGATCTTCTATGTTCATCATACTCTTCGTAATATTTTCCATTTGTATATTCGGAAATGACACCTCGCCAGAATGCTTGTGCCGGATAGTTTTTTTGTATTTGTGTAATTTTCCATCTCCCTGTAAACATATCAAATATTTTCATTGCAGCTACTTTCCCTATTCCCTTACCTTTAAACTTCCTCATCACAAAAAACTCTTCAATAGTGCTGGGTTCTGTATATGTTTTGCTTTTAACCAGAACAAATCCTGCTAATTCATCATCCACTTTAATAAAGAACGGGTGATGATTTGAACTTTCCCAATACATAGTAAGATTAAAAGGCTCATACATTCCATTATCGTTTAATTTGATGCTTTTCACATATTTACTGAACTCGTAAACATAATATTGCATAATGTTATGTAGAATGGGCTGTTCTTCGAAACTCACTCTTTCCAAACGAATAGTCACAAAAAGACCTCCATATCTGTGTGATTTGAAGCATAACTTTGCCGCAACGGTAAATTTATGCTTTATTTTTATATTAGAAGCTTGAATACCAACAAAATCATCCGTTTGTTGAAGAAGTTACTCTAAATACTCATCACTTAGATTAGGATTTAGATACCTTGCCATTCCTGTTTTAAGTCTTTTTAAGCCAAGTTTTCGATAAAAATCTTCATTCCCAGTTGTTGATAATAAATGTACGCAAGAAACATTACTTAGCTTATCAAGTAAAAACCCCATAATTTTTTTAGCTATTCCTTGCCTTTGAAAATCTCGATGGACCACAACGTCATAAATCGCTGCATTAAAAACACCATCCGTCATCGCCCTGCCAAACCCAATAATTCGGCCATTAACTGTAACTAATGCTATGACATTACTGGCTTCAAAAACTTGTTTAATAATCTCGTTTGTATGCTTTGTCCACTTAACAGAAGCATAAACTTCCTTCATTTCATCGAGATTTGCATTGGAAAAATCACTATGTATCCGAATGTCCATATTAACTCCCCCAAACTAAACTTCTTTATTCTATAGTAATCATTATAACAATTGAATCATAGACTTTGACCTGTTTGGAAGAAAAGCAATTCATAATATATAGAGATAATAAAGTTTCTGTAGTACTTAAAGACAAGAATGTACTC
>NZ_JAJISB010000050.1 GCF_021245735.1 Brevibacillus daliensis | reverse complement strand
TTTATTTATTAAACCTGTCTACTTAAAGGGGAGCATATCATTATCTGAGCGGTCTTCCTTAAGAACTGGTATCCATCAGAAATTCTCATCATTCTTTTATTTGATCAGCTGGAACGGGTGACCTAACTCCCCTTTCTGTACTATAAAGAAGGGCTACCGCTGACACATTATCCCTTGCATGAACAGAGGCTGCCTTTTGAAAGCCAGGAATAAGGGAGCGCTCTCCATTAGCAAAAAAAACGTTTATGTTCTGCGACTCCCTTCTATAGCTTTCAGAGAACGGCGGACCGGACCGTGAAAACAGGGTATAAAAAAACCCTGTCCTCCGCAAAAGAGACAGGGTTTAGGTTTGACCATCGTTTTCATTTCATCGGCAGATTTTTGCGTAAGGATATCACATAATATGAATCCCGCAGCTCTGTTGCCAGCACGTCTTCACCTACCACTATATGCGAGACTTCTCCCTTCTCAAACAGCAGCGGGATTGCTTTGTTTAACCAGTCAATTACTTCCTTATCAGTCATGGCGGCTTTCATTGTTTTGTTCAGACCGTGTTCCGTGCTGATCGACGCAAACTGTAACATGTACTCAACTCTTTCTTCATACGGGACGTTTGCGTGTATCTTCAATTCTGCGATCTTCACATTTTCCGATCGGCCTACCAGCGTGAGCACGATATCGTTGCGTTTGTTTCTGCCCACGTTGATTGCCTTCCCACTTTGATCGCGTTCTTCTGTAAAATCAAGAGCGATTTTTACTTCCTTTCCATTTATGTTGATAGGTTCTTCATCAACAAAATAGAACTTGAAATCACTCAGCGACATTCCCACTCCTTCATAAGGCGGAATCGCATAAATTTTCTGAGTTGAATCCTTTGGTTCATCCTTCGCTGTTTTTGTCTTATCGTCTACTACTTTGAGAACAATTTCCTTATTATTTTTATCATAATAATAATCGTAATGTTTTCCTTTATGAGAAAGATGAAGCGCTTGATCTTCTTCCTCTCTTAGTTTTTTCAAGGCATCGCTGGACCATTTTGTCGCCTCCTCAATCTCCACATCAGGCATTGTCATTTTCAAAAACCCTAACAGGGCGATTGAATTTTTCATATGACTTTCAACATCATTCGTCTCTTTAAGATGGAGGGAAGCCATTTTTACCTTTTCATCGTGGATGACAGCTTCAAATGTGAGCAGATTATCTTTTTCTTTTCCTTTGAAAATCTCGGTTCTAGCGGTAATCTTTTCAGCTTTCCATGTAAACGCAAAGATTTCGCTTGTCATCTTGTTTTTAAACTCATCACGTGGCACATTCAACGCATCTTTCTTGTTGTACATGTCGTCCACCAGAGAGATAGCCGTTGCTTTCGGATCCCCAATCGTTTGAACTTCATCCACGTATGTCCAAATTTGATCGACACGCACATTTATTAGGATGATGTCTTCAAATTCTTTTACGACTTGCAGCGTCTTTTTTTGGTTTGGGTCGTCAATCGTAATTTCCCTTGTCGACTTGTCATCTAAAAGGATTTTGATTCGATTGAAATCGAGATCTTTCTCCTGCACTTTATACTTGTGTTCCGTCGCCTCACCTTCTTGCAGCACGATAATCTTGTCTTGGCTAATATAGTAATGGATGTCAGGATACTTAGGATCATCTGATTCTTGCACCCAATGACCCAAAATACCGCTGGTCAATGCAGCCTCCTTTCCGGAACAAGCACTCACTAGAAATGCAAACATGATGAATATTGCCATTACCAACCATTTTCCCTTGAACATCTAATCTTCCTCCAAGAATTAAATGAATTCAATAAATACTACCATATCCCCCACATATTAAATGCTAATTCGCTTCTAACCTCTGAATCTAAATTCGTTCCCATTACTTCTTTCAAAAAATTTTGTCAAATCCTTCTTAAGGTTTTATAGATCGGTAGATTCGGCCTTGACTGAGTGTCAGGGCTTTCTCTTTCCAAATTATGAATATTGTTATTGTTTAAATGCAGGATGCTCCCAATAAGTATCAGCAATTTTCGGGTAGTTTTCCCGAATAAAGTTTTCCCAATTTATTTTCTCAAATATTTCCCTTGTTAAGGTGATTTTTAGAACAACTCCATCCTCTGTTTTTCAATATGCATCTGTTATTGGTAGCTGCCAAAATAGCGCTGCTTCCTCTACTTCCGGTATACTGAAAAGCACTTTGAATACGTCATCACTTTGCATTAGTATCCCATGTCTGACCATGCTGTTTGTGAGATTTTCGTCAGCGTTCATCTTAGCAATGACAATTTTATCTCCTTCTTTTGCAGTCCCTGCATGATCGTTTACCTGTAGCTCGACAATACGATCTTTATCCATATTCGTTTTGTCTTTCACAGCTTCAATAATACTATTATTGATACGGTCCTCTATGGATGGTTCCACTGGTTTTGGTGCAGGTGCGGGCTGAGATTCCGCCGCAGTTGCAGTTGTTGTTTTTGCGCTATCCACTGAAGCAACAGGCTTAGTTTTATCATCATTAGCATTTGTAATTACTACGATCAGTGCGATGACTGCCCACGCTGAACCGAACGTTTTTCCAGTTTTACCGATCTTATTCCATTGAAAAATAATCATTATGTATGGTATAAAAATCCATCCAAAGAATTTTAGTATTTTCATTGTTTCGTTCTCCCTTCTTTAGATATAGTAAAATAGGACTACTAAAATAATACTACTTTTCATTCTATACTGATAGTCAATTCAGAGAATGCTAAATTATTTGTATCGAACTATTTTATTTTGTCACACATCACTATCCAAATAAAAAAGGTGCGAGTTTATTACATAAAAAAACTTTCAAAATATTAAAAATAATCATTGTACTTTGTACAACTTTAATATAAATAAGTCATAAGGAGTTGAACAGCTTGGAGTTTTAGGATTGGTTAGCATTAATCGCTTTCCTCTACTTGATCAATACTATATTAAACGAAACATTTATGGTTATGGATATTCGTATAATAATAAAGGGAAACCAACTACTGGTACATATGTTTATGGTGAAATCGCAATAATTAGAGGGACTACGGAAGATTTTGCTAAACATGATAGAGTAAAACTATAAATTCATGAATTTGGGCATACACTTGGTCTAGCACATAATGATGATTGGTGGACTGATTCTATTATGGATTATGACGATATTTGGAGTAGTAATATGTATGGTCCAACAAATTATGATAAAGATGACTTAAGAGATTTATATCCAAAATATTAATTGAAAAGGAGCTTAAAAAAATGAAAAAAGTTTATACTGTAATCACTGTATTAGCATTAGCAGTAGGATTAAGTTCTTCTTTCATATATAGCGAAATTAATAGTGCTACATCTTCACATGGACACGCACTTGCTAAATCTTTTAAATCAACTGAAGAAATTGTAGAAGATGCGAATTTAATTGTTAACGCTGAGATTGATAATAACTACACTGTAGAAAAATTTAATAGAACAGTTTTCCACGTCTATAAGATCAAAATAAATAAACTTTATTCGAATTCGTCAGAACAAGAAATATCAGAAGGGGATACACTTGAACTTTTCCAATTAGTTGGAGTCACTACTCCTATTGGTGAAAATATTGCCTATCTCTTTGATGAAAAAAATGTGGAAATTTCGCAAGGAAATTATCTATTGTTTTTGCACAGCGAATATGATGAAAATTTCCAAAAAAACACCGTAACCTCAATAACATCAAATCAATTGTTTAAAGCTGAAAATAAAAGATCTTTAAGTAATTCAAATATTTTTAATGACGTATGGGAACAAAAAAACATCCCATCGATAAATGAAGAAGAATTAATGGAGATTGTCTCTAGTAAGAACAAATAGGATTCGAATATTAATACTATATTATTTAGGAGAATCCCTCCAACGGTTTTATCCGAAGGAGGGATTTGCTTTACTCGGTTTTGTTTTTAAAATTATTCAGTGTAGCTGCCAACACTGCTGCACATGCAGCTACACCATTTGCAATTGCATTGATCTGGTCATCTGAGATAACGCTGTATCCAAGTGTCTCGGCCAGCAATTTAGCAGCACCCAACAACCCTGCAACAAAAACTACAACATTACCTTATTTTTTCATACTACTTCTCCCCTTTTCTAATGCGATTTAAGATTGATAAAGTTGCTCCCCAGCTGATTGGCTTGTCCAACTCGTGTGAATGATCTGAATTAATAATGCCAGCAGCCATAAGCTCGTCATGGTCTGGCTTTGCCCAGTGATCATTGGTTTGTTTTTCTGATAGATTCATGGCTTTAGCAATCCCCTCTGCTGTGGCACGAGCCACTTTGTTTATGAATTGATCGTCACGCAATAGTGCAGACTCTGTTGGATTTGAAATAAACAGGTACTCTAGCAAAACAGCATCCATGTGAGTATCACGTAGGACTTGCAAGTCTTTCTCTTGCTTGCCTCTATCACGAATGCCGTATTCCTTTACCACACTGGTTATCTGGTCATGGATGATATCTCGAATTTTCCCCGTTTTTCTAGTTGAATGACCTGGGTAAACATATGAATCAAAGCCGTTAGAATCAGGCTTCAATGAAATTAGGTGTAAGCTTAAAGGCAGTTTTTCTCCTAGTCGGTTAGTTAACTTTGCACGATCTCCTAAAGAAACGAAAGTGTCATCAGAAGGGTAAGATGTACATTTACGTTGTACTCAGCTGACAAGATTTTGTGTACTTCCATACCGATCTTGAGTACATAATCTTTCTCTTTTAGACTGCCGTTGTGCGCCCCAGGATCGCTTCCGCCATGACCGAAATCCAAAACTAAGATCGGTTTATCCACAGAAGGAGCGACTTGGGCACGGTAGCCTACGAATCACTTCTGATGTGTACGCACATATCTCTAAAAAAATCGAAGTGGACTCAATGAAGAAATTTGAAAACTATATTAGCAAAATTTATGAGAAGCAAAAAATTTGTGGGTGTTTTGTGGATGATATTGTGGGTGCGCTAAAAAGAATCAATCACCCACAACAACTAAAAACCCCTCACACCTACAGGCGCAAGGGGTTTGACACATCTTACCGTGACATATATTGATTACGCTCCCACTCGTGGACGCGTGTGCGGAACAAGCGCCCGTATTTCATTGCTTATCACGACTACGTTAAAACCCAGTTAAATCAGTAATCTGTACTGTGGTTTTTTTCGTACCATTACATGTTTCTTCATATATATGGGGGCAGGAATGGGGGCAATTAGCTCATACGCCTAGGGTTCCTATAATATACAAAAGACCACCTTTTAATATGGGGGCACTGAAAATCTTACGATTTTCCGAAGGAATTAAATAGCTGCATCAAAAAAGACGGCTCAAATTCATTTCTTGAATGTAAGAGTCGTCTTTTTTACCATTTTCATCGGTTTATTATTTTGTTTTTAATCCGTTAATTTCAATATTCTTTTTAAGTTTACAGTGAATATAGCCAGTGCCCTCTGAACTGTGACCCGCAAGAGGGTCACAGTTCAATATAATTATAATGGATTTTTAATCTCCAGCAATAATGTCTAAATCATGTGCTTCAATATCCTTTTTATAAGGGTTTATTGTTTTTTTAACAAGTTCAACAATTGCGTCCTTGTCCAAATATTCATAGTACATAGGTAGACCACTTGTACCGGCGGTAGGTAGAGTATAGGTTGATAGCGCTTCTGTTCCTTTAATTTTATTAAGCTGACTTGCAAACCATAACATATTTTCTGGTTTAATATCGCTATCTACACTATCAGTAAATATTTCAATAAATTCAGGAATCTTTAATATATTTTCCGGTTTTATCAATTTATCAAGTATTGCCTTGATGACCACCTGTTGATTTTCAATACGCTGATAATCACTGATAATATTATGACCATTATTACCTTTTCTGTAGCGTGCAAATAATAAGGCCTCTTCACCATCTAGGTGTTGTTTTCCTTGCTTTAGATTAATATGTAGATCCTGTGTTGGGTCGTCATACTTCATATCTAATGGTACGTCAACCTCTACTCCACCAACAGCGTCCACTATTCTAACAAACGCATCAAGATCAACGCTAACATAAAAATCTGGAACAAACCCTATTATTGTTTTAGCCTCCCTTTTTAACTGCTCAATACCTCCCTCTTTTCCACCTCCATATAGAGTACCAGCTGGATATGCGGCGTTTATTTTCTTAACTTTACGCTTAACATTTACCTTACTGTCACGCGGAATACTTATAATGTTTGATTCTTTGTTAATTCCATCATAAGAAGCTACCATTATAGTATCTGTATTAATACCTCCGTCCAAGCCAACTAATAGAAAAGTATAAAATTGTTCTTTTCTGTCTTCAGTTGTAAAGCCCTCAGGAGCTCGCAAACCATTGCCTATAAACATATCATCTGCATTACCATCCGGCGGTAGAAATGCAATTTCATTTAAATTAATATTTACATCGTCTTGTGGAATACTTGGAGGCTTTATTAAACTCGTAAAAAGAAATGTTCCTGCAATCAAGACAGTGATTACAATCATGGTTATCTTGAAAAATTTACTTTTTTTGGTGTGTTTATTACTTTTATTATTCAATTGCATAATACTCCTTATATTAATATATCATTAGACAAAACAAGACAGATTTCGACTATTTCATTTTATAATATAGTATTATATTTTATAAAAGTTATCAATTAATATCTTAATGTTAGATTTTAAATAATAGTCGATCTTTATATATAACGGTTTTGATTTACAGGAAAATGAAAACGAGTGCTTTTCAGATAAAAATGTAAAGATTTTTAAATATTGAAATAATATTATTTTATTGGTAAATCCCCCGTTAAATCAACATTTTGATCAATCCGCTTTTCATATCATTTAATAAGAGTTCATGAATTTGTAGGTGTTTATTTGGTGATTTGAAATACTGTGTAGGGTATATCAGAAAACGGTAGCACACTATGCTTTAGCATTCAATTATATGCAAAAGACCTCCAATTTCCAAGGCGATCTTTTATTAGTTCTTTTCAATTTTCACCTTGTCATAAACTGGTATCCACCAGAAATCCTCATCGTCGTTCTTCAGTTTGATCTGTTGAAATTTCTGGTTATAGTAAATCATCGTTTCTTCGGGTTATACTCTCTTCCTAGTTTTATATATCGATCCAGATCAACTACACCTATATATGGATGACTTAAGGAAATGGAGTTCTACAGTGATACCACAGTGAACCGCACTCCAAGATGTCAGTTTCTTCTCTACATATCCACTATACAATATGCCATTCAAGTTGAATGGTCATTATTGTACACTGGATACGTACATGTCACGTTCAGACTATTTTTTATATAAATATTATAAATAATTCCTTTATAATTTACATTTGTTGACAAATAAGTATTTTATATTGTAATTTTAAGTTATATAATTTTTACGACAATAAGATTGAAATGGGTTACTGTATGAAGAAAGAAACCTTTCACTCTTCTCTATCTTTACATTAGTATCATCTCTTTTAGTTGGTAGTTCTTTTGCACAAACGTCCATTGATATTCACAATGTTAATGAAAGAAAAATAATTGAGTCGAACGAAGAAATTACAAACCTTATTATTTTATATGAAATGGCAAAAGTTAATAAAAGTGATATGTTAATTGCAACTCCTTCCAGTCAATCAAAAAACCTCAACATAGAAAAACTTTCCTTTAAGGAATTGATGTTTCCCAGCTTCTGCAAGTTGCAGAGGATGGTGCACGAAATAGAATTGAATCATATGCACTACCAAATTTGTAGTTTCCTAAGATACTTCAAAGAGCGACTCTAATTGGGACAGCACCAAAGGAGTTGAAGCATAATCGACAATTTACTTGGATAAGTATAATGATAAAAATGGTAAACTCCATTACCTTCTCGTAAGTGCTAGTGGACAATGGAATATTCAAGGTTCTCAATACAGTATTTCTGATCGCAAAGTAACTTTAGAAACAACTGGATTTAGAGCTCTATTGGACAATATGTCACACAAAATAAATCTTGGAATCTAACATCAAATTCCTTTGATTACCCAGCCCCAACAAATTGGATACCTGCCGTTCCTGGTTATATAGGAGCAACAATGAAAGAAACGATTAAAAGAAATACTTTTAGTTCAACTTGGGACTTTACCTTTGTAAATCAAATAAATTAGAAGTATAACAATATCACGGTAGTTAACTGACATGATTTGCATTTTCTAAGGAGGTTAAATTAAGTGCTACGTTCATTATATACGGGCTTCGCACTTTTACTTTTCACCGTCTTACTTGCTACAATATTTAATGACATCTATCTTATCGTTAATATTTCTGGAGGAATCGGTGCTTTAAGTATATTATTATCAATGATTTTTTCTGGATTATTAGTCAGTGGTGATAATTTACGAGCTAACTATGCAATAGAAACAAATGAAGACAGGCGAAATAGAAGTAAATGGATGCTTCGGTTCGCACTTTTCGGACTACCAAACTTTATAGCAGTAATAATTGTGGTTTACTTCACCAAATTTTCATAGTATTTAATACTTTCAACTGATTGGATCATTGAAAATAGACAATTTTTGAAATTAAGCGGAGTATCGTCACTGAAAATTAGGATGAGGAATCCGACTCTAAAAAATCCATCTTAACAAGAAAAGTGGTTCAACGATCTCATATAAAGTTGCTTAGAGTTACTTAGCACATAGAAGTATAATTTTAGCTAGGTTAATAAAAAGACAACCATCGATACCTTCCCACTAATCAAAAAATTGTTTAAATTAAAGATACTCCCTAGAAACAATTCTTACCCTAAAAATTGTTCCTTTTCACCATGTACTGTAGGTTCTTGATCTCCATTCATAGTTTCTCACATAATGAAAACATCGTCTCATAAATGGTTTTATCATATAATACATTAACATAAAAAACCCCCTCCAAAGATAGGTGAATCTTTTGATTGAAAATTTCTATAACGAGAGTAAAAACATCCCGTATAGTCGCTATCTCCTTTTTAACTTTCTTTCATCGGTTACATTTGGAAAAAATAATCTAATTGAGAAATACAAAAAGAAATTAAACGAACAAATATCATCTGGAAGAAATATTAGATAGACCAAAGAATGCTAAATGATGAATATCTATGAGCGATGTTCAACTTTCTAGCATTCAGAATCAATTAATAAAAATCCCTCCAACGGATGAACTGAACTGTGACCCGCGAGAGTGGCACTTTTTTTCAAATTGTCCATCTAACGGCTCACAGTTCAAGGCGAAGGGGTTTGCCACTTCTTACAATGACATATATTGGTTACGCTCCCACTCGTGAACACGTGTACGAATAATATACAACCGTTTTATTAAGATTATTTAGATTGATAAATCCTCGTTAAATCAACATTTTTTGGCGCTCCATTCCCAACAACGTTTTGGTTTCCTTCTGATGCTCCAGCTCTTTTTTGATTGGATGCATCTTTTTGTAATGTGTTGCATACATCCTTTCCCCACCTTTGTCTCTGCTTCCTACTCTTGATTGTCGGATAGTTTACACCATGCTTATCAGCAAGTTCCGACAGTGTTGTATCGGTTGTTTCATACTCCTGCCTAATTGCTCCTCAGTTGATTGACACTACATTCACCTCGCCTCCGATTGTTTGTGTTTGTTTTGCAAAAGAAAAAAGCACCGGTTAAGGTGCATTTTCTAAAGTATTAAAATAATTTATTAACATTTAGGAGAAAACGCTCTTTCTTTAGCAATCACTCAGTGGATCATGGAACTCGCGAGGAATATAGGCTTCAGCCTCCTGCATTGCGAAAGCTGACTGAGAAACGGACAACAAACTTACTACAGCAAACGCTGATAGTAGAATCTTTTTAATCTTCATATCAAAACCTCCTTTACAATTTAGAATTACATTACCATAAATTGGCATATAAAGTACTATATTAAAGGAAATTTAATAAGAAAAAGCATCACTCGGGTGCAATATCGAAGCAAGTTATTCTATCAAACCTTATTTATTTTTGAACGTGCCTCTTTTATTTGTATAGTCTAGAATAATTCTTGTAAAGCCAATTAGTAAATCAACTATCCTTATTATATAATTGTGATTTAATTTCTCCAAATGTTAAAGAAGAATTCTTTTTACTTGCAGATAATCCGAAATATTCTAATCCTTTAATAAGTCCTGTCTTAGTTGCAGTTTCATTTATTACTTTTCCCTTTACTGCTTTGACAAAAGCACTCTGAGAAACATACGTGCTATAATATTCCACAGGTTCACTTCTTACATCGCCTACTCACTTTCTCCTCCATAATGTGGTTGGTTATATTTTTGTAGATGCAATCATTCCGAAGAACAACGGTAGCAGACTTGATCAATTCTCTACTCCCTATGAAGCAGAAGAGTTTCGCAGTGCAGCTATCGAGGGTTTCATGCCGTTATGGAAAGAAGATCAGTTTCAGGACTTTATTTCAGATCAGAACACTCATAAACAATTCGTAAATGATTTGGTACCAATGCCACTTGCAGTATAAGAAGAAAAAATACCCTTCTCACCTAGCTGGCCAGAAGCTCCTTGTGCCTTACTGCACTTCTCATTCTCCGAGAAATATGATCCATTTCGAAAAGAAGCACAAGAAAATGGATGGATCACCTCCTCTATTACGGGGGGCTACTTTCACATGTTAGAAGACCCCGTTACTGTTGGAAACACACTCATCGATCTAGTTGAACTTCTTGTGAATCGTAATGAATATTGGTGAGATAAGATGTTTGCTCCTTATCAGGAGCATCTCTTTTTTTCAGTTACCGATGTGTTAAGCAGCTACCCGCAAAGCAAGACTGCATTTATAATGACCTCCCCCCTGTTCTTGTCTTCACCTTTGAAATGAGAACAATACCTGCACTCGTCAAACGGGATATTCTCGATCACACAAACAAGCTCACCTCATGTTTGGTAAACTCAGATGTATACGCCACATCTCTAAAAAAATCGAAGAAGATTCAATGGAGAAATTTGAAAACTATATCAGCCTGATTTATGAGAAGTAAACGTCATACTCATGCAGTTCTAATGTTAGAGTCAAAAGTAGAAATGAAATTTATTCAAGAGGCTTTGGGGCATAGTTCAATGCAAGTTACATCAGATGTCTATTCCCATGTAAGTAAAACAATTGAAACAGATTCCATAAACCGCTTTGAAAAACACACTCAAAACATTTTTTCTAAGGGGGCAAAAAGACTAATCATGATAAACCTCGATTTTGCCCCCTCATAGCAAAAACCCCTTGCAGCTATTGCGCAAGGGGTTTGCCACT
>NZ_JAJISB010000005.1 GCF_021245735.1 Brevibacillus daliensis | reverse complement strand
CTATTGATTCATTCAAACATTTCACTGTTCAGTTTTCAAAGTACAAATCTTGAATTTCTTTCACTCTCAGTCAGCTTCGTTCGCTGCCGACAAGAATTAATTCTAGCAGATTTCGTTTTCAGAGTCAACATCTTTTTTTGAAAAAGTTAGTTAGAAACTCTTTAACATTTTTAACTTTCACCGCCCGTTTTGAGGCGACTTAAGCATCTTACCACGCCACGCAAACTAGATGCAACCTGAAAAATTTTCCATTTAACTCATTTGGGGAGATGCAGAAAAATCCCTCATCTCCCCAATCCATTTATTTGGTTATAGGATACTCCATACATACTTGTTCTAGCCGTATCCGAAACCCTGATTGCCTTGCCAACTCATTTGCAATCGCTTCTTCCTCAACAAAGGAGAGAATGCCTCTCTCTATATCCTTTTCACTCCACATGAAAACTTGTTGAAACAGTTCCTTCCCTGCTAGTAGTGCAGTCTCTTTGTCACACTCGGAATTGGTCCGACATTGTAGTAACGTTATCCCGACTGTTTTTCCTGTTCCATCGAATCTTCTACGGAACAAAGCGTATCCGATCCATTTTCCTTCAGGGGATTCAAGAATAATTGATTCACCATCAGTTAACCCCACAGATTGCAACTGCCATGGAGAGCATTCTTGATATCCATTTAGGTGAAGCACCTCTTTTGCAAGACCTCGTCTACAGATAAAATCGGTCAAGCTAGCTTCTTCAGATAGATCTTGCCACTCTTTATGCTCGTAGATTACCATCCTTCCGAAATGCTTATATCCCATTTTTTCATAAAGACGAATCGCAGCATCATTTCCCACTATTGCCTCAAGTGTAGCATGATCCGCTTCCAATTTCTTATAGATTGCAACCATTTCTTTAATTAATTCTTTTCCTACCCCTTTGCCTCTCCACTCAGGCTTGATTGCTGTTCCTGCATTCCAGACATTTGTCTTACCTTGGATAGTACGAATCCCTGTAGCAACAAAACCAATCGGCTCATCATTCGCATAAGCAACTATTGAATGTGGAAGCGACATATCTTCTCTTGCAAGCCTCTTAACAAAAATCTCTACATCCATTTTTATATTCACTATATATCCACTAAAACACTCGTTCCAGATTTGTACGACCTCTTCTAGTGGTATCTGGTGCATTCTTTTGTACGTGAACATTCTAATTACTCCTTTGTACCTTGAGGTTTTTTTGCATAATATTCGGTCACTTGATCTCGTAATGCCCGTTTTAAGAACTTACCCACTGATGTCTTCGGAATTTCCTCCATAAACAAGACATCATCGGGTAACCACCATTTTGCAAATTGCGGTTCAAGAAAAGCTAGTAACTCTTCTTTCGTAACTATGCCATCATACCCCTCTTTAACAACCACGCAAGCTACAGGTCTCTCACCCCATTCAGGATGTGGAACAGCTACACAAGAAGCTTCTAAAATAGCTTCGTGACCCATCAAGGCGTTTTCCAGATCAACAGAAGAGATCCACTCCCCACCACTCTTGATTAGATCTTTCGTTCGGTCCACTAGTTTGACATACCCTTCTTCATCAATCGTAACTACGTCTCCTGTATATAACCATCCATCCTTAAATGCTTCTTCCGTTCGTTCATCCTTATAGTAACTATCAGCAATCCAAGGACCTCGAATTAGCAGTTCGCCCATTTCTTCTCCATCTGCTTTTACTTCACCATTCGGCCCAAGAATTTTAATTTCCAAACCTGGTACGACCCAGCCCTGCTTTTCTAAGTAATGTAATTGCTCTTCATCAGAAAGCGTCTCTTCCATATGACCTTTCAATTTCGAGCAAGTGACAAGTGGGCTTGTTTCCGTCATACCGTAAGCAACATAAAACGGAATGTTATGTTTTTGACGATAAGCAGCAATCAAACTGCGAGGGGATGGAGAACCTCCACTAACGACAGCTCGCAGGCTGGAGGTGTTATATCGACCTTTATTCAGTTCTTGAAGCAGTCCTAACCAAATCGTAGGAACTCCTGCTGTTATCGTAACTTTTTCAGTTTCAATTAGTTCAGCCAAAATCTGCGGAGTAAATCGAGGCCCCGGTAATACCTGTGTGCATCCAAACCATGTCGCAGCAAAAGGAAATCCCCAGGCATTTACATGAAACATGGGTACAACAGGTAATGCTGTATCTTTTTCAGACAGGCCCAATGTATCTGCAAGTCCTGCTGCCATTGAATGAAGAACAATGCCTCTATGCGTGTACACAACGCCTTTTGGATTTCCTGTAGTTGCAGACGTATAGCACATACCTGCCGGATCTGTTTCTAAAATGTCATCAGGATACTGGAAATTTGGGTCTGCTTCTTGAAGTAGTTTTTCATAAGAGTGGAGGTTCTCTACAGAGGTTGGGGGTAATTCTTCATGGTCTGTCATCATGACAAAAGCACGAACGGTGGGAAGATGAGCTTTCAATTTTTCGACAAAAGGTAAAAATTCTTCATCAAACAGCAGAACCTGATCCTCCGCATGGTTAATGATATAGAGAAGATGCTCAGGTGATAGACGGATATTAATCGTATGAAGTACAGCACCTATGCTTGGTATAGCAAAGTAAGCTTCCAAATGACGATGATCGTTCCAGGCAAGTGTTCCTACCCTATCTCCTCGCTTGACTCCAAGCTTATCCAGTGCACTGGCCAATCGACGTGTCCGATTACCGATTTCCTGATAGGTGAAGCGATAGATGCCTGTTGCAGTCCGTGAGATTACTTGTTTCTTACTAAATAATCTTTCTGCTCGCTCCATCATTGGTCTTAGCGTTAACTGAGTGTTCATCATGGTACATTCCTCCTGCGAAATATATTTCAATCTCGGACCGGAGTTGTTCATGCTGACCATACCGCCTTTTCGAAAACGCTTTCTTGATCTCTATTATTTCTATATATATGATCTCTTCTCCTTTTCTAACCAACTGGATAATTCCATTTTACATGCAATTAATAATAGTCACTTTTTATAAGTAAGTATGGTAATATGAATACACCTATCATTTTATTAAATGAGAATACTTTTCGATCACCTCAGCAATAGAGTAGCTTCCCAATATAGAAGCTTTTTTCTAATTACAACAACAAGGGGATAAATCAGATGACTACCATTGTAAAAATCTCCACAAATGATATGTGGAATGAAGCAGAAAAAGCAGGCGTACTTCTCCATCCTTCCTTGGTAGAAGAAGGGTTTATTCATTGTTCTACTATTGAACAAGTAACAGCAGTAGCTAATCGTCTGTACAAAGGGCATAAAGAGTTATTACTCCTTGTTATTGACCCAGACAAACTAGAGGCAGAACTAAAATATGAACCTGCAAAAAATGGACAGCTCTACCCTCATATTTACGGACCATTGAACCTAAACGCTGTTATAAAAAAAGTCCCCTTTCTTGCTGATAATAAAGGAGAATTTTCACTTCCTCTCGAAATATCTAACTTATAACTTTTTTTTATGTATCTACATAAAAATTTTTTATAATGCACCATCCAGAAATTACAGATGACATGAATACCTAAAGCGAGGCAGGTCATTCATCCTATGAGAAATTTTTCTTTTTCTAATGATTCTTCTGTATTTCAATCGCTTGTAAATCAAGCACCGCTGGGAATTCTAAGCGCCACTGTCTCTGGCCATATAGTCAGCTCTAACCAAGCAGCTTGTAACATGTTTGGCTATTCGGAAGATGAGATTATAGGTAAGGATATCCCGCTGCTATTCCCAGCCATCCATGGCTCATCCTTTGAAGCTTTATTCCACAGTTCTGCGACACCAATTGAATATGGTCATGCTCAAATCAAGAATGTGGAATGGATTGGGTTACATCGAGATGGTAAAAGCTTTCCTGTGCAGATTCAAACCATTTCTCTTTTGGGTTGTAATCCCCAGCTTCTATATTTATATATTGAGAATAAGCAGGGGAAAGCAAATGATGCTTATCAATCCTTATTTGAACAAAATCCATTTGTTGTGTTTTCAACTGACTTGCATGGTCGTATCAACAATGTAAATCCATCTGCCGAGCTTGTACTCGGATATACGAAAGAAGAATTAATAGGCCGCCCTTATACCTCACTCCTTCACCTTGAAGAAAAAGATGAGGCAGAAGCTGAAAAACTGCGATTTCGAAGAATCTTACACGGAGGCCATTATCGATTAGAAACGTCTTTTTGCCCTAAAGATAGTCGGAAAATTCAGCTTTATTTAGCTGTATTCCCAAAAATCTTCGACAATCAGATTATGGGCGCTTACTTTCTCGGTGATGACAATACTGAACAAAAGCAGACAGAACATGCACTCTTATTGGCACAACAAGATCTCAAGATCACCTTGCAAGAACAAGAAGGAATGACCTTCAAGTTTAAGAAGATCAAAGATGAATTTATCTACACAATGGCAAGCGGTGAATTACTGTATCGACTTGGGTTAACTCCAGAATACATGATAGGAAGACGAAGTCACGATTTACTCCCCTACATGTCGAACAAACGCCAGTATTACGAAAAAGCATGGCAAGGAGAAAACGTCACGTACGAAGCAAATGCCATGGGGGTTTGCTACGTCGCATCACTACGACCAATCACCAAGCATAATGAGGTCGTGGAAGTTGTCGGTTCTTGCGTAGATATTACAGAGCGAAAGAAAGCAGAAGAAGAATTACGTGCTACCAAAGACCTCTTAGAATCCTTGTTTACTAACACAAATGATGCCATATATGTTATTGACTTGAAGGGAACAATTCTCCGAATAAATAAAGCATTTAAATCGATATATGGATGGTCAGAGGAAGAAGTAATTGGACGACCCCTGTATGAATTTTTCTCGAATGCTTTTCAACAGATGATTCATGTTAATCACGACAGACAAATTAAGGATCTGATTACCTCATATGAAACGATCCAGGAAAGAAAAGATGGTAGTAAAATCTATGTCAGCATCAGTATTTCACATATTCATGATGCAATAGGAAATATCGTGGGACTAGCCACAATCGCCAGGGATATAACGGAAAGAAAAGAAACAGAACAATTATTACTTAATTCAGAAAAATTATCAGCTATCGGTCAACTAGCTGCTGGGGTCGCTCATGAAATTCGTAACCCCCTTGCTGCCTTACGTGGTTTTGTCCAATTACTTCGTTCTTCCATTAATGATTACCAGCCTTATTTTCAAATCATGCTAACTGAATTGGATCGAATCAACCTAATCGTAAGTGAATTATTAGTTCTGTCCAAACCACAAGCACTTAGTCTTCAACCCAGAAACCTGGAACACCTGTTAGACAGTGTCGTCATGTTGCTCCAAACACAGGCAATCATTAAAAACTTACAGGTTACGCTCTCTTTTCCAGAGCATGATATCTACATAAATTGTGAAGAAAACCAGCTTAAACAAGTTTTTATCAATTTATTAAAAAACGCATTGGAAGCAATGGAAGATGGCGGAACTATTTGTATCGAGGTGAAGCTGCTTAAGGAGCATGTCGTGATTCAAGTGATTGACCAGGGGTGTGGAATATCAGAAGAGCTAATCCCTCAATTAGGCCAACCTTTTGTAACAACAAAGAATAAAGGAACAGGACTTGGTCTCATGATCACCTACAAAATAATAAAAGAACATCATGGCAATATGATCATCGAGAGCCAGGTAGGAAAAGGTACTACAATTACGATTCAACTTCCTGTCGCTAATGGATCTTCCCTTATAATTGAATAAAAGCCTGTATCCTGAATTTTCACGGGAAGCAGGCTGCTTTTGTTATCGTTACAAACGTTAACCTATTCTCATACACTATATTTCATGAAAAAGAGGATTGTTTTCCACTTAGCAATGTTTTACCATTAAGATAAACTTTTCCATTTTGTGATTTGTATTAATAACATTCTAAAGCTAGCTAAAAAGGCAGGGGTGGTGTTAATGAAAAAAATAAAATCACTTTCCGTTTTTCGCTCGGTATCGGACCATGAAATATTAAATCATCTGCCTACTGAAATCATCCAGATTGATGAAAATGGGACAATTGGTTATGTAAATAGTTCTTGCGAAAATTTGCTATCCATGTCTGCTGAGGATTTACTTGGAAAACCGCTTTATCGATTATTCCCATCCTTCTCTTTACAAGAATGCCTCGACTCCCATTCACTTATGAAAGAGAAAAGTCGAGGGGAACAGTATCTCTACACATGGACAAAAGATCATCACTATCTCTATGTAAAGGCAGTCATTACGCCATACACGCGTAAGGAGAAAACCTACTTTCTACTTACACTCTCTCCCACAGGAAAAAAGAAGCGATGGAGACGAGTCTTTGAACAATTCCGCCGTGAACATGCTCCTCTACTAGCTAACACACCAGACGCCTTTTTTTGCCTAGATTTGAACGGATATTTTCGTACAACAAATCACGTCTGTACCACACTGCTAGGTTACACCAAAGTAGAACTCTTACAAAAAAACATTTTCGATCTGATTGGATCTGACCAACGCTGTGATGTAGCACTCTTCTATGAACAAATCAAGAAAAAAGAACCTTGTTCTGCTTCTCTTACTGTCTTTCATCAAGATGGAACCCCCTTGTTATTACATATCATGCTATGTCCGTTGTTATCTCATAACAAAGTAATTGGTTTATACGGTATAGCTCGCGAACAGATAACAGAGCAACAATTGGAAGATGAACTGTGGGAAGCACAGGTGAAATATGATATTCTCGCCAAACATTCATCTGATCTTATTGTTTTTTTAGATGCCCGTGGAAAAATCGTGTTTGTCTCTCCATCTCATGAAGATGCTTTAGGGTACCCCGTTGACACTTTTTATAAAAAGAATATTCTTGGGTTCATACATCCTGAAGATATTCCTCGTATGGAAAAATGGTTTTTCTCTGCATACGGTGAGGTGACTGCATCGGAAGCTGTGGAGTTTCGTGCCTTACACGCAGATGGACGATATCTTTATATTCGACTCACCTGCGTACCTATGCATGGGAAGGATGGAGTACTGCTTGGGTATATTGTTATTGGTCAAAATATAAATGACCAGCGTCTAGCAGAAGAGCTCCTGCGCAGATCTGAAACATTGTCTGTTCTGGGAGAATTAGCAGCCGGAATAGCTCATGAGATTCGGAACCCGCTTACAGCTCTTCGTGGCTTTACCCAGTTATTACAATCGCAGTCGGATGTCAGTCAAAAATATGCAAGCATCATGCTAAATGAACTTGATCGAATACATTTTATTGTTAATGAACTGTTAATGCTAGCCAAGCCACAATCATATCAATTAAATCGAAGAGATATCGTTAGCTTACTTCAAGATGTTATTACCTTATTAGAATCCCAGGCTCTATTAGCCAATGTATCCATTTCTAGCAATTGGGATCAACACATGTTCCCGATTCTTTGTGAAGAGCGCCAGTTAAAACAGGTCTTTATCAATATTATGAAAAACAGTGTAGAAGCAATGCCTAATGGAGGCACAATTTATATAGAAGGAAAACAGCTAGAAAACAATACGATCTTGCTGCGCTTTACAGATGAGGGAAATGGAATGGATGCAAAATTACTGGAACAAGTGGGCAAACCGTTTTATACTACCAAGGAAACAGGTACCGGTCTTGGATTAATGATTAGTACCAAGATTATCCGTGAACATAGTGGTTCCCTTACGCTATCTAGTGCCCCTGGAAAAGGAACCATTGTAGAGATTATTTTGCCGGCTTCCGTAGTTTGATAGGCAAAAAGATTAAGAAACTAAAAATGACAAAGGCCCTCGCTTTCTCAAAAGATAGGGTCTTTTGTTTTTGGATTATTACGTACCTCGTGATACTGTCTCTTTGTATTCTAATTGATTAGTGAAATGTATGTCCGCATTATTTATCAAGGTTTGTAGCCAGTCCTTATAATACTGTTCTCTGTGCTGAATCGTTGCTTTTGTTTTAACACTTTCTTTTACTTCATCATAGGACTTGCCAGAGGGGAACTCATCCCTGTGCTTGTTGAAATAAGCTTGATATTCCTCTTCCTTGATAGGAATTGCTTGTAAAAAAGTCTCATTAGCAAGTAATTCAAAATATATTCTTTTTTTAATCTCTTCCTCAGTAGTCTTTTGTCTTTTCAAATACTGATCAAAAAAATGCTGACCACCCATACTATTTTTACGGATTTCCAATTGTTCACTCACTACAGCTGCATCAATGCGAATTCCCCTTTTTTCTGCTTCCTGTTCAATAGCAATTTGTTCGATCAAAGACAACATGACTTTTTGCTGAATGGGTGATTGGATCTCCCCAAGTAATTGTGAGGTAGTGATAGCTTGTCCATTTACAGTAGCAATTGCCTTCTCATTAGCTTCTTCTTTCTCTGCTTCTTCTTTCTCTACAACTCCCAATATCACAATCGCTAGCAACAAAATCGAAATAGTCAGCATTGAGAGATCGAATTTTTTCATAGCGTGCTCTCCTTTTATTAGATACTGAAAAAGAAGAACAACCTCTTATTTCAGGTTGTTCCTCTTATATTCTTTACGTTTACAGGCACACACCTGTTTTTTTCTGTTTTAACAGGAGCTGTGATTGCAGAATGTAAGTATCCAATTTTTGACTTAATGCTACAACCCGGGAATCTACAAAATTCCCTTTTTCCTTATAAGTTCTCTCCATATCCGCTCTTAAATGCTCAATCTTCGAATGCAATATTACTTCTTCCATAACAACCTCCACATGTAATTCTTCCCTTAGTATAGGAAGATTTGTCGTTTTTTACTAGTAAAATGTTTCGACTTATCATGTAGCATTATAGGGAGGTTTGTCGGTAGTTCAATCGAGTTGATTCTCCGTTTTTTTTGCTAAATGCAAGCAGTATATTTCCTCGGTTTGAGAGTTTTACCTGGTTTCTAGCGTTCTCTTTCACAATATATGATAGTTTCCATCATTCTATACCTCGACGTATGGGTTGCAATCAAAATAGCATTACTTTTTCGTTTTTTGCGTCCAAGGATTTTATCTGGATATACTAAAAAATATGGACAGACGCACAAAGGATGTTTGTGAATTGATCATACGAAACAGCAAGACAAAAAAAATAAAAGGTTTGCGAATAGCCTTATTACTTATTTGTTGCCTCATTCTTTCAATATTTATCATACAAAACAATAAAAGTAGCGATCTACACTATGAAAAAATAGATATAAGCCCACTATTACAAAAAGAGATATTACAAGAGGATGACTACACAACATTGTTTTATCAGACTGGCTTAGGTAAAAGTGCAATTGATACGATACGTAAGCAAGAAAATGCAGATCAAGCCATGTATCAATATCAGAAGAATTTCTTCCATCCCCCAAAAAGTATAAGTAAAAAATTAAACCCGATCACGAAACAGGATGTATTTGTAGACAAAGACGAAAATACGGTTTTTGGGTTTACTCTAGCTCCTATTGAAGAAGGCTACATTTTGCTAACGAAATCTACATATACCTTAACCTATCGTCACGGACATGCCGCAATTGTTGTCGATAAGGAAAAAGGACTAATACTAGAAGCCTTTTCGATGGGAGAAAACTCCGGAATGAACCATATAAACAATTGGACCCAATACGATAGTTTTATGATGCTAAAGTTAAAAGATACTTCCGTTCAGGCTGCACGACAAATTGCTACTTACGCAAAAGAGAATCTCATGAATCTCCCTTACAATCTTTTTACTGGGCTTATCAAAAAGTTCCCACCTATCGATCGACTACAATCGACACACTGTTCCCAGCTAGTCTGGTATCCATTTATGGCTTATGGATATGATATTGATTCAACAGGAGGTAATATCGTTACTCCTAGAGATATTGCCAATAGCCCCTTGTTCGAAATCGTACAAATATATGGCTTTCATCCCTCTACTTTGTGGAAGTGAATTTTTTCGCTACTTTTAGTGAAAAAAAGATCTTCTTCCTACCATAGTGGAGAAAACCAGCTTCTTTTTTCACATTTCGCTAAAAGTCTTCGCCCCCAAGAGGTTAAACTGTCCGCTCCGCACTATTCACCGGGGAAGCTCAAAACGACGTATTCACTGTAAGACTTGCTTTCTTCTCGCTTCTTTCTCCCGATGAATAGCGCTCCGCTGGGTCAGGCTTCGCCAAGTCGCTCTATGTGAAAAGAGAATCTGGTTTTTCATGTTTTTGGTTTTGTTTGTGTTTTTGATTTTATTTTTCCACTGAAGCTCTTTGCAGAAGAAGCACATTTTTTGTCCAGAACTATTTAAGGTCCTACCTAGCTTCTGGGAAAAGAGTGCGGATTAAAAAGTGCAACCTATGAGATACTCCGTAGCATTCTCCTCCTTTTGCACTTTCCGCACTCTTTACCCAGTAGCGGTCCAACCAAGAGATAATCGGCTTTTTGCTAGTAATTTGTTTGTAGTAGTCGAAGTGAGTCTAATGATAAGTCATAATGTAACTTATTCTCCTTCAACATATTGATCCTTTTTCTTTAAAGTTAACGCCAGTACAAAAGAAATTATAGCAAATGCTAATGCTACATAGAATGCAGTCTGGACACCTTGCGTTAAGGCTTCTGTTTGTAATAGCGCTTCATTCGTTAGATGCCTGAATAAAACGTTGTGATGCCATTGTCATAATACTTGTATATAGAGCTGGACCAATTGCACCTGCTATTTGATTAAATGTATTAAAAATAGCAGACCCATGAGCATATAGTGGTTTGGGAAGTTGATTTAATGCAAGGGTCATGATTGGCCCTAGAGCAAGTCCCGCTCCGATAGTGAAAATTGCATATAAGATCATTGCTGTTGTAATTGTTGTTTCAGTTGAAATTGTTGTGAATAAACATACAACAATGGTTACAATAACTAACCCTGATAAAACTAATGGTTTAAACCCTATTTTATCAAATAATTTTCCTGCTACTAGACCCATAAAAGCGAGTATTAAGCTCCCAGGAAGCATCAATAATCCTGTTTCCATAGGAGACATATTTAATGCCATTTGAAAGTAAAGTGGCAAAATTAGCATCATAGCAAATAGGATCATCATAGTGAAAAACATTAATAAAGTAGATTTAGAAAATACAGGTAACGTAAATGGCTTCATATTCAGCATCGGTGAATCCATCTTATTCTGTTGTCTTACAAATAGAATAAGAGCAACGATCCCTATAGCAAGTGAAACCCATACGATTGGATTTCCCCATCCTGCTTCTTTACCAGCTGTACTAAAACCATAGACAAGTCCACCAAAACCAATCGTAGAAAGGATAATAGATGGAATATGAATTTTAACTTTCTTCGTTTCAGTAATATTGCGCAGTTTAAAGGATGCAATTAATAAAACAATTAATCCTAATGCTAAAAGGATAAGGAAGATGGTTCTCCATGAATAATATTGAAGAATAAAACCGGAAACTACGGGTCCTAAAGCTGGCGCGAGCATAATTACAACAGTTACAAGACCCATCATTGTTCCACGTTTACTAACAGGTACTACTAATAAAACCACATTCATTATTAGAGGCATAATCATCCCTGTTCCTAACGCTTGGATGATTCGTCCAATAAGGAGTAATGAAAAAGCTGGAGTAATAAATGCAATCAATGAGCCTATACTAAAAAAACTTATTCCTGTGATAAAAAGTTGTCGTAATGTAAATCTTTGTATTAAGAAAGCTGAAACTGGAATGGATATTCCAATAACAAGCATATAACCGGAAGTTAACTATTGGGCTGTACTTGTGCTTACACTAAATTCTGAAATAATACTTGGCAAGGCCACATTCATGACCGTTTCGCTAATTAAGGATACAAAATTTCCTAAAATTAAAATCATAAGAATTAACTTATTCTGGCTGCTTATCTTTTCTTCTAGTTGTCTCATAAAGTTACTCCTTATCTTTCTGTTAATCGTTTTTAGTAAGTAATTTTAAAATTTGTTCACTGACTGCGAGTATAGGTGAAATGTCTTTTTTAGACAGAGAAAGGACATAAGCCCCTTCAGTCCAGGCTTGAATAGCTACTCCTAATCGTTTCGCCTCTTCTGGGTCGTATCCAGAACTCACTAATTTATCAGCGTATACTTGTTCCCATTCTTCATAAACTTCCTCACAAGCTTGTCGCAATAACTCGTTTGAAGACCACACTTCACTAGACATTGCTGCTAATGAGATATCTGTATTATCTGTATTGCCATTCAGCATTTTGCTCTCCATTTTGATAGCTGCTGTTTTAATATGATTATGAATAGCTAAAGCAGCATCTTCTTTTAATGCTAACGATTCTTCCATATAACTTTTTATTTTTTCACCTGTTTTTTTAATTGCCTCTCTCGCTAATTGCTCCTTCCCCTCTGGAAAGTAATAATAAATAGAACCACGTGGCGCGTTACTCTCCTTTGTGATCTGACTTAAACTTGTCGAATAATAGCCTTGCGTACTAAATAATTTAGAAGCTGCGTTTAGCAGCTTGTCTTTGGTATTTATTTGCTCCATCAAAGATTCTCCTTTTAACTAACTGATAATTATGTTGACCGATCGGTCGACATAATCGATTCCATTATTATAAAAAAAGAAAAACCCCTACCAAGCCAAAAGGGCTTAGACGTAGAGGAAATGCAACTTATTGCTTATATAAATGACAGGCTGTGTAGTGATTTGACTCTATTTCTTGCCATATAGGAACTTCTTCGGCACATTTTTGCATAGCTGCTGGACAGCGTGTACGAAAAACACAGCCACTAGGTGGATTCATCGGGCTTGGTACTTCCCCTTCCAATATAATTCTCTCACGGGTATGTTCCACATCCGGATCTGGAACAGGAATAGCAGACAGAAGCGCTTGGGTATAGGGGTGTTTTGGGTTAGCGTATAGCTGTTCACTGGAGGTTAGCTCTACCAGATTGCCCAAATACATGACACCAATACGATCACTGATATGCTTGACCATTGCTAAATCGTGCGCGATAAATAAGTAGGTTAATTGTTTTTCCCGTTGGAGTTTTTTCATCAGATTAACGACTTGTGCCTGTACGGAGACATCCAGGGCAGAGATTGGTTCATCCGCAATAATAAACTCTGGCTCAACTGCAAGTGCACGTGCAATTCCGATTCGTTGCCGTTGACCACCGCTGAATTCATGCGGAAAGCGTTCGGCATGTTCTCGCCTCAGCCCTACGGTTTCTAGCAGTTCTATCACCTTTTCATACCGTTCCTTAGCTGATCCCATGCTATTTAAGTACAAACCCTCCGCAATGATTTCACCAACGGTCATGCGCGGATTGAGAGAAGCATATGGGTCCTGAAAAATCATTTGCATCCGCTTGGTTAACTCTTGTTTTTGTTTTCCTTTAGCAGTATGCACATTGGTCCCATCAAAAACTACTTCTCCTTCTGATGGCTGATACAAACCAATGATGGTGCGACCTGTAGTGGACTTTCCACAGCCTGATTCGCCCACTAGACCTAGTGTTTCTCCCTGATATATTTCGAAGGACACATCATCTGTCGCCTTCAGGTAGGTTTTACCTCCAATGCGAAAATGCTTTTTCAGCCTCTTTACTTCAAGTAGTTTCTTTCTCATCAACCTCTACTCCTCCTTCTGGCTGCTCCCCCAAATGCTTTATTGATTTTGAAAAAAGGGGGAGGCACGCGACTGCCTGCGAGCTCTCCCCTTATCCATTTTCGTACTACTTTACTCATCAACTAGATGAATCGTTTATTTCTTGTTAACACCCTTCAATTCAAGATATCCAAGCGGGCGAACCGAATAGCCCTCAATATTATCTTGGGTCATAAAAATGTTGTTATAGAAATAAAGCGGTGTGAATGGAGCTTCATCCATCAACAATTTTTCAGCTTGGTACATCAGATCATAACGTTTTGTTTCGTCTGTTTCTTTGTAGATATCCTGAATCAGCTTATCATAATCAGCATTTTTCCAACCTGTACGGTTAAATGTGTTGTTTGACAAGAATCCATCCAGATAGTTAATGGGATCTCCGAAGTCTGGCAAGAAGGAAGAACGGGATAGTTGTAGCTCCAGCCCTTTTTGTTTGGCACCAAACACCTTGCTATCCATAACCTCTAGTTTCACTTCTACACCCAGATTTTCTTTCAACATTTCTTGAAGCGCTTGTGCAATTTTTTGATGAGATGTACTTGTGCTATAGCTGAGCGTTACTTCAGGAAGTGTCGTATATCCTGCTTCTTTCATACCTTCCGCCAGCAATTCTTTTGCTTTTGCAGCATCGAATTTCACTAGTTCACCAGAAGCTTCACGGAAATCTTTTCCGCTAGGATCTTTGAAACCGGGATTTACATAACCGGTAGCCGGTTTTTCTTTGCGCTTGTTAACGAAGTCTACGATCTTTTGACGATCGATTGCAAGCCCGAATGCCTGACGAATTTTCTTATTGTTAAATGGCTCTTTCGTAACATTGAAACGATAGAAATAAGTTCCTGCACCATCAGAAACTTTCAATTTGTTCTCAGCAAAAAGCTGGTCAAGCATGTCAGCAGGAGGCATTCCAATCAAGTCTAATTCCCCTGTCTGATACAATTGGTACATAGTATTTGCATCATCTACCATCTTGAACGTAGCACCAGCTAGTTTAATATTGGCAGCATCCCAATAATCTTCATTCTTCACAACCGTCAATTGGTTGTCATGTTTCCATTCAGAAATTTTGAACGGACCATTCCCTACAAATGTTGTTGCCTCTTTTGCCCAGTTTGCATCTTTCTCAACTGTTGCCTGATGAACCGGGAAGTAAGCAGGGTTGGAAATCATGAGCAGGAAGTATGGCGCCGGAGCACGTAGCTTTACTTCCAGGGTTTTCTCATCAAGTGCCTTGATTGCTACCTTGTCTTTAGATCCTTTTCCATTGAGAAAATCTTCTGCTCCTTCAATCGCTACAGCCAATTGTCCTGCTGGTGAAGCTGTTGCTGGATCAATAAGACGCTTCCAGGCATATTCGAAATCAGATGCTTTTACCGGATCACCATTCGTCCATTTTGCATCCCGCAGTGTAAATTTATAAGTCAGTTTATCATCGGAGATTTCCCATTTTTCCGCCATCGCTGCTTCCGGTTGCTGATCATTGCTTAAGCGTGTCATCCCTTCCATGATATTGTTCAGGATGTCATACGAAACCTGATCAAATCCAATAGGTGGATCTAAAGAAGTTGGTTCCACACCGTTGTTAACATTAAACATTTTGGCTTCTACTGTAGGCGGTGGTGTATCTTTTCCAGGTTCTGCTGTAGGTGCCCCACCAGATGAACAGCCAGCAAGCAATAACGCTAAGGATAATACGGCACTGCCAACAATCGTACTTGCCTTTTTCATTACTTCTCCCCCTTACAAGTATTTATCTATTGATCCATCTGCCATTTGCACAGCTATTGTACAAATGCAGAATGAATGCCGGATACCAATTATGTTCCTGTAGCTTCAGCAAGATCAGGATAAACCTGCTTGGCACGCGGATCTTGCAGCCAACAAGCTACGATATGTTGTGAATCAACTACCGTTTCTTCAGGCTGATGTTCTCGACAAACCTCCAATGCGTATGGACAACGGGCTGCAAAAGCACAGCCTGCCGGCGGAGCAAATAAATCTGGCGGTGTGCCTGGTATTGGAGTAAGCGGAATGCTACGGTCACCATCCAGTCGAGGCATAGATGCTAGTAAACCCTTGGTATAGGGGTGTTGTGGTCGATAAAAAATATCTCGGACAGGACCAGATTCCACTACTTTTCCCGCGTACATGACAGCAATTTTGTCTGCAATCTTGGCAACCACACCCAGATCATGGGTGATGATGATGATAGATACGCCTGTCTTCCACTGGATATCTTTAAACAACTGGATAATCTGAGCCTGAATCGTTACATCGAGAGCAGTTGTTGGTTCATCTGCCACAATAACGGAAGGCTGACATACCAATGCAATGGCAATCATAATCCGTTGTCTCATTCCACCACTAAATTCATGTAAATACTGCTTTAATCGTCTTTCCGGATTAGAGATTCCCACGAGAGTAAGCATCTCAATCGCCTGTTTTTTGGCTTCACTTCTAGAAATCTTACGGTGTCTTATGATTCCTTCTTTTATCTGCTCCCCTATGGAGATGGTAGGGTTAAGTGCAGTCATCGCATCCTGAAATATCATGGCAATGCGTGATCCACGTATCTCCCTCATCTGCTTTTCCGTTAGGTTTAGTAGTTCTTTTCCTTCTAGCTTGATGCTACCTTGCGAGATTTTACCTGAATGTTCTGGAATTAGTCGCATGATACTGCGAGCAGTTACGCTTTTTCCACAACCGGATTCACCTACGATTGCCAGCGTCTCCCCTTTATTCAGCGTAAAATCAACCCCACGCACTGCCTGTACCGTGCCACCAGTCGTTTGAAACGTAACGTGCACATTTTGAAGTTGTAATAATGGGTCCATTTTTCTCTACCTCCTCTGCTTTGGATCGAGTGCATCACGCAACCCATCGCCCAGCATATTAAAGGCAAGCATCGTTATTGAAATAAAGAAGGCAGGATAAAACAGTCGCCACCAATGCCCCGAAAGGATCGTAGACAAGCCATCATTTGCCATTACACCCCAACTTGCCAACGGTGGTTGTACACCTAGACCTAGAAAACTGAGGAATGCTTCAGCAAAAATTGCTGACGGAACAGAGAACGTAAGATGTACGATGATAATACCTAGCGTGTTAGGAAGAAGATGACGCCAGATAATATAGCCCGCTTTTGCTCCCATTGTACGAGCTGCCAGAACGTATTCTGAGGTTTTAAGCGATAACACCTGTCCGCGAACAGTCCTCGCCATACCAATCCAACCTGTAGCACTTAAGGCAACGATAATCGTAAGAAGACCTGGCCCCATTACAACCATCAGTAGAATGACCATTAATAGATAAGGAATTCCATACAGAATCTCAACAATCCTCATCATGAAATTATCGATGCGTCCTCCCAGATAACCGGCAAAACCGCCATAAATGATGCCAATTACTACGTCAATTAACGTTGCCACCAAGCCGATAAATAATGAGATCTTCGCTCCTGCCCAAATCCGGGCGAACATATCTCTCCCCAAATCATCCGTACCGAACCAATGCTCGGCACTAGGTGCCTGATTGGAGTTTATGAGCGCTTGTTTAGAATAGGAATAATCGGTCATAAAAGGCCCAACCATAGAGCCTAGAGCCATCAAAAGAATAATGATCAAACCGGCCATTGCTAACTTGTTTTTCTTCAATCTTCTCCATGCTTCCTGACCAAAAGAAAGTTTAGGACGAACGATTTCATCCGTATGTACGCCCTCTTTTTTCATTGGGACAAATAAATCATTTGCAACCGCCACCCTTATCCCTCCTTCTTGTGCAGCTTGATCCGCGGGTCGACGATGCCATATAAGACATCAACCACGAACATCATAAAGATCAAGAGCATGCTGTAAAAAACGGTTGTTCCCATGATTACGGTATAGTCACGATTATTAATGCTATCAACGAAATATTTCCCCATACCTGGTATGGCAAAAATCTTCTCGATAACAAAACTACCTGTTAGAACGTTAGCTACCAACGCTCCAATCAAGGTGATGACAGGTAACAACGCATTGCGCAAAGCATGTTTGACCACGATAACAAATGGCGATAACCCTTTTGCCCTCGCTGTCTCAATATAATCCTGCGTCAGTACCTCCAGCATATTGGAACGGGTAAGACGTGCAATAATAGCAGTTGGTCCAAAGGAGAGTGCTAATGCTGGAAGTATTATGTGCTTCCATGTTCCCCATGTTGCTGGAGGCAACAACTGCCATTCAACAGCTACGTACTTGATCAAAACTGTTGCCATAACAAAGTTGGGAACAGCTAAACCCAATACGGCAAAAAACATCGCAAAATAATCAATCGCTTTATTGTGGCGAAGGGCAGCTACGACCCCAAGTCCGATACCGCAAATTATAGAAATAAAAATGGCAACGAATCCAAGCTGAGCAGATACAGGGAATGCTCGCTCAATCATCGTGTTCACCGTTTGAGGCGAATAAAAAATGGATGGGCCCAAATCAAACTGAACTAAGGAAGTTAAATATGAAAAATATTGAATATGTATGGGTTCGTCCAGATGATACAAAGCATTCAGATTATGCAAGACCGCTTCACTCATCTTCGTCCCATCTCGGTCAAAAGGTGAACCTGGAACAGCATGCATGAGAAAAAACGTAACCGTAGTAATGACCCAAAGTGTAATGATCATCGATAAAAAACGTTTTAAAATATAAACTCCCAATATTTTTGCCCCCTCTCGTTGTATCTTTCAAATTTTTTCTTTATACGAAAAAAACCAGTAAATGACCCTAAGGATTCTCCATAGTTCATTTGCTGGATTTTACTTACGTGTATGGTAACCATACGAATAAATAAAGCAGCTTCTCAAAGCTCAATTTTGTAGTTGTCCTCTTGTTTGTAGAGCCCCCTTATATTTTTTTTGGGCATCTTTAAATGCAACCACTAAGGCTTTTTGGGATGAACCAAAATAACGTAACCGTATTTCATTCTCAATGGTCTCGTTGTCGAACATGTTGTGATTGAGGAATAAACTCTTTACAAAATCAGAGGTTATCAAAATTGTGGCTGAACATCCGGCATCGATGATCTTATGGTTAGTGGTATCGATCACCAAGCCGATGAAGAATGAATTGAATTGTTGCGTGATAGGATTATTGTTGGACGCCTGGGCATCACCAATGATATAAACGGTATCTGTGTTAAACAAATGTCTAACCTCACTTCACTTGCGTAATAGACCGAGCTACACGAGATATAAAAAGGGAAGCTTTTTATGATCGTAGGCTCGTTTACGATTGATTCCATATTACCAGAATTAAAAGTATATTGTAAATAATCTGAATAAAAAGGGGAAATGTTTTTTCTCCTTGTGTTACATTGACTAGAAATTATCAACCTGATATATTGTATATATAGTATATATACAATATAATGACCTGAGAGGTATTTCCATGGATATCATTATCAGTAATTCAAGCGGTAAACCAATATATGAACAAATATCATCTCAAATAAAAAATCATATTATCTCTGGAACACTCCTGGAAGGAGCTGCTCTTCCCTCCATGCGCCTGTTAGCAAAAGAACTGCGGGTAAGCGTAATAACCACGAAGCGTGCCTATGAAGATTTAGAAAGAGATGGCTTTATTGAAACCGTAATGGGAAAAGGAAGCTTCGTAGCTAATAGAAACATGGAATTGATCAAGGAAGAACAGCTGCGAATAACAGAAGAACATCTGCAAAAGGCTGTCCATGTTGCAAAAAGTAGCGGCATTACCCTTTTGGATCTACACGAGATGTTATCGATGCTTTATGAGGAGGAGTAAAAATGGAAACAGTCCTGGAAGTAAACCACCTATCTAAACAATTTGATACCTTTTCTCTTGAAGATGTTAGCTTTCAATTGCCCAAAGGAAGCATTATGGGATTCGTAGGGGAAAATGGAGCAGGAAAAACAACCACAATTAAGTTAATATTGAACCTCATTAATAAGAATAGTGGGCAAGTTAAAATGTTTGGGCTTGACCACATGAAAGATGAAAAACAGATCAAAGAACAAATCGGTGTCGTTTTTGATAATAGCCATTTCCATGATCATTTGCGTCCTGATGATATCGCAAAAATCATGCGTAACATCTTTCAAAATTGGGACGATGCTCTCTTTACCAACTATCTCAAAACATTTAAGCTACCACTTAATAAAACAGTAAAAGAATATTCAAAGGGCATGAAAATGAAGTTATCCATTGCTACTGCCCTCTCCCATCATCCCAAGTTATTACTATTAGATGAGGCAACGAGTGGGCTCGATCCTATTGTTCGAAATGAAATCCTGGATATTCTCCTTGATTTTATTCAAGATGAAGAACGGTCCATTCTTCTTTCGTCCCATATAACGAGCGATCTGGAAAAGATTGCAGATTATATTACTTTCATTCATGACGGAAAGATTGTATTCAGTGAGTCTAAGGATGAGCTGATCTATGAGTATGGGATTATGAAGTGCGGCATTGAGGATTTCAAAAAGATTAGCAAGTCAGATATAGTCGGATACCGAAAGGGTCAGTTTGGTTACGAGGTTCTTGTGAGAGACAAGAAAGAGATGGAAAAGAAATACCGTGGCTTTGTCATTGACCACACAAACATCGAGGAAATTATATTATTTCATGTAAGAGGTGAGGAACAATGAAAGGTCTTTTGATCAAGGACATTTTAAACTTGCGTAAGACGTTTCGCACGACCCTATTTATTTTAGTCTTTTATGGATTGCTGGCATACAGCATGGTGGATCCCAGTTTTCTCAGTGGTATGGTTGTTTTACTCTTTACTATGGTGAGCATTACCTCATTCTCCTACGACGATTTGGCAAAATGGGATACCTTTGCCCTATCCATGCCTGTTACCAAGAAAGAGATGGTCGTAAGCAAATATTTGTTATCCATACTCTTAGCTGTTATGGGTACGCTTTTCTCTGTGGTATTTGGTGCTCTTATGGTACTCTTCAAAGATACCAGCTCCATCAGTGAACAGCTCCTTGTCTCCTACGTCTTATTTGGAATAGCGATTCTCTTTGTTTGTATCATGCTCCCATTGGTTTATAAGTTCGGAGTTGAGAGAAGTAGAGTCATGATGATTGCCATATTTGCCATTCCTACTTTTATCGCATTTGTCCTAAATCGGTTTGGGGTTCCGATGCCTACAGAAGAACAGTTCTTTCTTTTGGTAAAACTATCACCTCTATTCCTTGTACTTTGCATCGTTCTCTCTTATCTTATTTCGTATAAAATCTATAGGAACAAGGATATGTAGAAAAGTGATGGGAATAAAATAGCGTGCAGGAAGCTCCATTCAGTTCCTGTACGCTATTTTATATTTTCCAGATACTTTTCATAGCGATCTGTTCTTCCATTCCCTCTACCTACATATGAAGTAGCTGTTCACTTCGTTCGTACTCTCGTTCCAATAATTTTTCAATCTGTGAAGCAGACATTTTTCGATATAAATTGTGCTTTAGCAAGCGTCGCACCCCATGTGGAAATGTCAGGTCTTGATAAAGTAACCAGCGTTCTTCACCCTTTAGTGGATTATGATTTAAATAGGAGTGAATTAACTGATCAAAGGCCTTATTGTTCCAGGTATTCAGCTTTTTTACCATCAGGTTAACCAGACGCTCCACATCACGGGATGGAAAGTCATGTCTAGTAAACTCCCAATCGATCACCCAATATTGAGAGTTACGTTTCCACACATTTCCCCGGTGATAATCCCCATGACAAACCCATTGCTCTGAAAGCGGTCTGTATTTCCAGCTTTGATAATAGCTTGAAGCGTTCAATACCTTTTGGACCAGTTTGCCTACGCCTTGAAAATAAGGCAAGTACTCACATATTATTTGTTTTTGCTCTGAAGAACTCTTACTATTCTGTTCCATCCATTTTTTTAGATATCGCACCCATGACTCGTATTGATCATCCCACTTTAGTACCCCATTATATAATCCACTCATTGGAGTAGAAAAACCATATGAGGCTGTATGGATATCTCCAAGAAGCGCTGCTCTATCCAGCAAATCACGCAGATCTGTCTTCCCCTTGTCAGTATCCAGACCAGGTTCTTCCGGAATATATTCTTGAAGCAGATAATATTGTCCATCCCACGTGAAATAACTTTTATTATCTCTGGTTGGCAATATGGTGGGGATCCTTATCCCCTTAGCTCGCAAATGATTCTCTACTGCCAAAATAAATTGCAATCGTACCTCATCCAGAATAATACGCTTACAAACATACTCACCTGCGTTTGTTTCTAGTTGTATCACAATCGTTCGACCTGTATCGTGCAGAATTTCCGTATCATGAATCGTAAATGAATACGTATCCTCCACTTCTCGCAAGAGCTGTAGATCCAAAAGAATCACTTCCAATCCTTTGATTCTTCTTCATCATACGCTGCACCTTGCATATCGGTCGTTTAATTGGGCTTAAAAAAACGCTTGTTTTTTTGGTCCTGGTTACGAAGAGGAGCCTTTCCGATGGCGTTGCAATATTTTAGCCTCTTCTCGTTCTGATTTGATGTAGTTATGTTTTAATAGAAGGTATTGTTCTATTTCACTTAACAGGAAAAACAAGGATGCTCGCACCTCGAACTCTTCCCGTGTTTTAGGTAACTCTTCTAGCCGAACCATATTCCTGATTTCCCGAATACCATCTAGATACACATAAGAGGTATTTCCGGGATGAATATGAGTACTTAACTCATCCATAAAATCTGCAATCTGCTTAGCCTGAGGAACTTGCAAGGATAGAGAAGATACTACTGGTAACATGCGTTCCAATATCTCAAACTGCTTCTCCCTCACTTCGAAATAGCGATAGATGGTTGGTTCCTTTCGCAGTAAATTATTTTCCACGATTGTCAGCGCAATATCCTTTGCAGTTTGGATCATGACAGGGGTGTCTACCATCTCTTGACCAGTCCAATCGCCTTCTCCATTACGAATGTACTGAGCCAGTTCTCGTAAAATATTAGAAAAATTCTGTTCCACTTTTTGCTGAATCTCCCACAATTCTCGGTCTCTGTTCGGCATGTAAAGATTCATGATTAATCCTACACCAATACCCACAATTACCAATTGAACCTCGTTCCAGATAAAAGGTAAGCTCAAATCTTGTGTCAGATAAATATGCAACATTATGACGCAGCTGGTGACAAACCCCTCTATTGCCTTTAAACGAACAAGTACTGGAATGAACAAAAGTATAATGATCGTGATGGTTATTGGAGTAAATCCAATGATGCTGAAAAAAACAAAGCTAAACAGAATAGCACCAATACAGGAGATTAGACGTGACGCTGCTGCAGTTAGGGAGGTTTTTCTGGTCACTTGAATAGATAGAATAGCAAGCGTTCCCGCAGACGCATAGAACTCCAATCCCATCAGTTCTGCGATGAAAATAGCCAGTCCAGCTCCAATAGCTGTTTTAATTGTGCGATAACCAATTGACATTCTTTTCTCCCTTCCTCTCCAACTCATTATAATATGAGTACTATATCTAGGGAAAACCTCACAACTTTCATTTAACATGGAAAAACGGCGCACCGTCAAGCCAAATTCCTTCTCTTGCAGGGAATTTAGCTTTGACGTGTACGCCGTTTTTAGTAAGTAGAATTTGCGCTATTCAATTTCATACTGGATCGTTATACGTGCTTCCAGCTCAATCTGTCCTTTGGAGATAGACGCAGTTGGCTCAGCACTTTTCGCAGCTGCATTGTCCATCATTAGAGACTCCATCATCATAAATGGTCGATTGGTGACATTACTCTCCGTAATGGTCAATACCTTATTCACTTTTACCCCAGCAGCTTTTGCTAGTGTATCCGCTTTTGTGTTTGCATTTTTCACAGCCAGCTCCAATGCCTGTTGCTCATATACTGCCTGTTTTTCTGTGCTAAGCTGGACGCCATCAATTCGGTTAGCTCCTGCCTTCGCAACGTTGTCTAGCAGTACCCCTACTTTGTCTAGGTCACGATAAGTAACACGTACCATATTAGTAGTCTCATAACCGATTACTTTGCGACCCTCTTTTTCATCATAAGTGTACTGAGGATTCGTACTATACTGCTGAGTAATGATATCTTTTGCAGGAATTCCTTCCGCTTTCAGAGCTTGTTCCACTGCTGCAAATTGCTTGCTATTCTGGGTTTGCGATTCCAGTGCAGTCTTTGCCTCTGTTTGCACTCCGATGTTCAAATATGCCACATCAGGAGTAATAAACATGCTGCCCAGACCTGAGACAGTGATATTGCGAACACTATTCGCCTCAACTGCTGCATATGCTGTTGGAGCAAAACTACCAACTGACCCAAATACCAGCGTACCTACTACAAGAACCGATGAAAGTAGTTTGAGTGTGTTTCCATTTTTATTCATAATGATTGCCGCCCTTTCTCTAAATAGCTTAAATGTATAATAAGGAACCAGTATTTACTACTACTCCTTCTGTTTTTTTGACGTTACGATCTGGTTAACGTTTCACCTTTTGTCTAAAGAATTCGCAAACTATTTTCAACATATTTTTAATTATCCTCTTGACCTGAAATGCTTTTCATAAATTATTCTACTCTTGTAAGACCTCCTTCTATTCGGCGTAACCGGAAGGGCGTGACGTGTAGAAGAGAGGTTGCAACTGATGATACTAGCTTATGGGGGATAAATCATTGAAAAAAATTGTTTTTTTTGATGTAGATGGTACTTTGCTTACGGAACAAAAAAAGATTCTGGATAGCACGCGAACAGCTATCAAACGATTACACGATCAAAACATCTATGTAGCAATCGCAAGCGGTCGTCAGCCGAGCCAGATTGAAGATCTCTGTCAGGAATTAAATATACGCTCTTATGTATCAATAAACGGACAATTTGTCGTATTCGAAGGGGAGGTCATTTACGATAACCCGATTCCACTTCCCATCTTACAGGAAGTAACCTCCCTCGCAGATAAAAATGGACATACACTTGCTTATGTACATCATAACAGTCTCTGTGTTAACCGAGCTGATGATACACAGGTGGAAGAAATTTATCAGGAATTAAAACTAGACATGCCAGCCCACCTTCCTGAGTTTTATCAGCACAATCCTATTTACCAGGGAATCATTTTTTGTGCACCTGAACAGGCTGCTTCTTATTCCGAGCGATTTCCTCATTTAGAGCTGGTTCGTTGGCACCCATATGCGTATGATATATTGCCTGTCGGATGCTCCAAAGCGGTGGGAATTGAACAACTCGTCAAGCGAGGCCATTTTGCCCTTGAAAATACTTATGCATTCGGAGACGGGCATAATGATTTACAAATGTTGGCAACCGTAGGTCATGGTGTCGCAATGGGAAATGCAGTTGCTGAAGCAAAAAAAACAGCCCGTTATGTCACCTCCTCCTGTGATGAAGATGGCATTCATAACGGACTGCAATTGGTTGGTCTTATTTAACTGATTAGAGCTCGGCAATAACAAAACACCTGCGCCGATATAGATTACTGTAATAGCTGCCTGATTTTTTTAATCATTTCCTGTGGGGTAAGCCGTCCTAATTCAGGAAAACCAAGTCCTGTGATTGTAACCGTTCTTCCATCAAAAACTGGATATATTCCTTTCCATGAGCCGATCACGTTATAGTGGTCGGCTTCACCTTTTTTAAGAAACAAAAAGTAATCACCTGAGCCTAAAGGTCCTGGATACTTTTCATTAAGCGGGTCTTGGATTCGCGGTTCAGGTACCAATCCAATTAACTCTATTTTTATTTGGGTAATAGGCACACCTTTTATTGTCTGTTTCACCTGGAAGATCTGCCTGAACTTAACAACTCGCTTTCCTTCAATCAACTGGTTTTGGGGTTCTCGCTCAAGGGGCTCGATTGGAGTAGCCAAGATAATTTGGTCTGAATTTTTGGCTAGATCCTGTGAAGTATGAATGCCTGTTTGTACAGGTATCACAATGGGCTGCATGTTAGGTAGCACAGCTTCTGCTTGACTTGTGAGCATACTAGCAACTAACAAGATGGAATACCACATGTATTTTTTTGCTCCTTCCGCGTATGTACTCCCGTTAGTATGTGTTAGGAGAAGTTGGGTATGTAGAAAACAGGAAAAAGTATTATCTACTTTACAAACTTTTGTTTGCGTGATAAACTTTTGTTGAAAGGAGGGGTTTCATATATGGATAAGGAGACTTTGATCTTACATCACATCCGCTCCAATCCCTTTGTTAGTCAGCAAGAATTAGCCAACAAAGTAGGGATATCTCGTTCTGCTGTAGCTGGCTATATCGCTAATCTGACGAAACAAGGTCAAATAAAAGGGAGAGCCTATGTACTGAAAGATGAAGCCTCAATCACCTGCATAGGTGGTGCTAATCTGGATCGCAAAGCACATAGCAAGGAGCGCGTGGTTCTTCACTCCTCCAATCCTGTTACCCTCACCCAGTCATGTGGCGGTGTTGGACGTAACATTGCTGAAAATGTGGCAAGGCTTGGCTGTCCAACTTCTTTGATTACTTCTGTAGGAGAAGATAAGGAAGGCGAATGGGTCCTGTCTGAAACAAGGCGTCATGGCGTCAATGTCAGCCAGGTTTGGAAGCTGCCTGCCGAACAGACGGGTACGTATACTGCCCTTCTGGATGTAGATGGCGAAATGTTTGTCTCGCTCGCCAATATGGACATTTATGAAAAAGTAACGGTTGAAATGATTGCTGAAAAATGGACGCACATCGCCTCCTCAGAGATTGTCCTTCTGGATACCAATTTGAGTAAAGATGTGATTTCTTATGTAATGGATCGCTGTAACGAAGAAGGTATCTCTCTCTACGTTGATCCTGTCTCATCCGCCAAGGCGAAAAAATTGCCAGAATCTCTACAAGGAATTACAACCATTCTTCCTAATCTGGAAGAGGCTGAATTGCTGTCTGGCATGAAAATAACAGATTTGGAAGATGTACCACTAGCTTGTGAACGCATTAGAGCACGTGGGGTTACCAACGTCATTGTCACAATGGGAGAACAAGGTATTTACCTTTCTACTCCTGGGCATGAGGAGCACCTTTTGCCTTATCCGGTTGAAGTAATCGATGTAACCGGCGCAGGCGATGCCTTCGCTTCCGGACTACTGTACGGTGTGTTGCAAGGTGAATCCTTACTGGATGCTTGCCGTCTCGGACTAGCCGCCTCCGCCCTTACCCTTGTATCGGAAAGCTCAGTTTCCCCTGAACTACAGCCTGATAAACTATACCAACTCGTAAAGGAGAATGAACAATGAAACAATACCTTACTTTTACAGATGAAGTGAAACACGCACTGGAAAATAAAATGCCGATCGTCGCTTTGGAAACAACAATCATCTCTCACGGTATGCCATATCCGCAAAACATTGAGATGGCAAAAGAAGTAGAACAAATTATTCGCGATAACGGTGCAGTACCTGCAACAATCGGTATTATGGACGGCAAAATCAAGATTGGTCTGAACGAAGAAGAGCTGCTTGAGTTCGCAACGAATAAATCTGTATTAAAAGTGAGTCGTCGCGACTTCCCTTATGCGATGGCAACAGGCAAAATGGGTGCGACTACGGTTGCTGGTACGATGATTGCTGCTCAGTTGGCTGGCATTGAGATGTTTGCTACTGGTGGAATCGGTGGTGTGCATCGTGAGGGTGAAGTAACGTGGGATGTTTCCGCTGACCTGACTGAATTGGCTCATACAAATGTAGCTGTTGTATGCGCAGGCGCGAAGTCCATCCTGGATATCGGACGTACATTGGAATACCTTGAGACACAAGGGGTACCCGTAGTAGGATACAATTGTGACAAGTTCCCATCCTTCTTCTCCCGCGAGAGCGAATTCGGTGTAGATTACCGTCTGGAATCACCTGAAGAGGTAGCTGCCGTAATGGACAGCAAGTGGAAATTGGGATTAGACGGCGGAATGATCATCGCTAACCCGGTTCCAGCAGAATCAGAACTTCCTTATGAAGAGATGGAGAAAGTTATCAATGGAGCGCTAGCAGAAGCAAAAGAAAATGATATCGCTGGTAAAAAAGTGACACCATTCCTTCTTAGCAAAGTAAAAGAAATGACAGCGGGCAAGAGCTTGGAAACAAACATTGCACTAGTGAAGCACAATGCAGAAGTAGCTGCGAAAATTGCTGTAGCTTTGAAAAAGAAACAAAACGCATAATAAGAGTAGTTGTAAACAAACAGGCGTCGGTATTTAATCCGACGCCTGTTTGTTTCATTTTCGCTTACATTTTCGTTCCTACTATTGCCCTAAAACAATTAGTCTTTATTTATCCCGTCCTCATTTAAAACGGACCATACCTAATTAATTGAGCAATGACCACAGCACATGCTCCAATGATGAACTGGATACAAATCAATGGCCAAATCCACTTTATCCAGCGTCCCCAAGGAATTCTTGCAAGAGCAAGTCCAGCCATAAAGTATCCCGATGTAGGCGTAACAATATTGGTTAAGCCATCACCAAATTGAAAGGCAAGTACTGCTGTTTGACGAGTAATCCCGACCAGATCAGCAAGTGGAGTCATAATCGGCATCGTAAGAGCTGCTTGACCGCTTCCTGATGGGACTATAATACTTAAAAAGCACTGCAGAATAAACATTCCTACTGCGGTGAAAGCGGCGGGTATATTTTGTATCGCCAGTGCAGAGTAATACAAGATCGTATCCATGATCATTCCATCCTGTAAAATGATCAAAATCCCTCTTGCAAACCCGATGACAAGTGCTCCCTCGATCAAGGTGCTTGCCCCTTGCATGAAGGACGTTACAATCTCTTTACCGCTAAAACGACAGACGATACCTGCAATCAATCCCAACAGCAAGAAGATGGATGCAATTTCTGTGATAAACCAACCATTTTTCATCACGCCAAACGCAATCATCCCCAGTGCCATTAGAAAGCTAAGTAAAACCAGTTTATGTTGCAGTGTTACCTTATTTTTCTTAATCTCTTCCATATCGATCTGATATAAACCACTATCTACAAAGAAACCTCGTTCTGGATTCTTTTTCACCTTCATCGCGTATCGATATACAAACCATACACTCACGATATAAAGTACGACAAATAGACAGATACGAAACACTACGCCCGAAAACATGGGAAGTTCTGCAATCTGCTGAGCCACTCCAATGGTAAAAGGATTAATAAGTGCTGTGCTAAAACCAATTTGTGCCCCGATAAGTACAATGGCTGTCCCTGTAATAACATCAAATCCAAGTGCCATAGCAAGTGGGATCATCAAGGCAAGATATGGCAAGGTCTCTTCAGCCATCGCCATGAGTGAACCACATATCCCGAAGAAAAGCATCATAATTGGAATGAGCCATTTTTCCTGGTTGCGAAGTCGGAGAGCCATTTGAGCAACCAAACTTTCCATTGCCCCAGTTTTGTTTAGAATTCCATATGTACCGCCAACCATTAAGACGAAAAAAATAATCCCTGCTGATTCCTCCAACCCTCTGTGGATGCTGGTCAATAGGTCAAACGGATGAACAGGAGACGACTCGACAAAATGGAAACTGTCAGCATCCACCACACTGCGACCATTTACTTCCAAGCGAGCATATTCACCTGCTGGTATCAGATAGGTGAAAAGAGTCGCAATTACTAATATCCCCATCAATAATACAAAAACATTCCATTCCCTTTTCTTAGTGCCACTCTCAATCAAACTACCTTTTCTGTTCATAATATATTTCTACTGAAAAATCTTTCGTAGAAGTAAGCGCCTCCTTTAAATAATATTCATGCAAAGTAGAAACATAATAAAACCCTCTTACGCGATTTACTATTATAACGCGAAAGAGGGTATTATCAACTATGTTCATTTTGACAATTTTACTAACCTATTCAAATTCTTTTTGCCTGCTTCTTCACAGCTCGTACATTTTGACACGAACTCGCTGATTTTTCTGTTGTTTTGCTTCTAGTTTTTGGCCCAACAACTCGTGATAGAGCTGGGAGGACCACCTCATTGCTTTTTGATCAACGTATCTACTCATAATGGAAGAACCAAGAATCATAACAGGCATAGAAATCAACACGGTAATAACAAAGCTGATATGATACGGGAATTGCAAAATCAGCACTTCGAACACATAACTTGACAAGCTAGTTAGAATGGTAAAGTGTAGCAGATAAAGGGAAAAAGAGATTTCCCCTAAAAATAGCGGCATCCGTTTTGAAAAGAAGCTTTGTAATCCGGGAGATGCCACCATCACATACATCAAAATAAAAGCCGCAATGATATGATAAAACTGAAATTGATTAAACGGAGCGCCAGAAAACGTAATAAACTGATGAATGGTCAAATTAGCATTGCTATAAGGATACGACCCCAAATATAGACCCACCGCCAACAACCAGAGAATGACATGGATACGCAGGTTAAAACGCCCTCTTGCATGATGATACAGATCGCACAAAAACATACCTAAAATAAATGCAAGATAATACGACTCAATAAATACCAGTGTCAGTATTACATACATAATAAACCGATACTCCTGCTTGGCGTTACCAAAAAAAGCTAGGAAAAGAAATACCATAAATGATCCCAGTAATTCATAAGTCATCGTCCAAAGAACAGGATTATAGCTAGAATCATAAAGGAAAAAAAGATCGATCAGCGCTGTTTTTATCATCGTAAACACGTCTAGTTGATCTGAATCAGTATAATTCCCAATCGTAGAGAATGTATATGAGCTTAAATGCTGGACATGAAAAGCATTAGCCATCATCAATCCATACACCAACAGAACAGATACAAACACAGGGATAGCTAGCCGTAGATACCTTTTACTTGCACCTGATATCAGAGTTGTTCGTTTTTTTTGCTGAAAATATTGATAGCTAAGTACAAATCCACTTAGGACAAAAAAGATGCAAACAGCAAAATTACCATTATAAAAAATATTTAAAGGCGTACTGCCGATCAAAAGCTCCCACTCATAATGTGACTGATCCTCTCGCAGGCTAAAGAGTGCCGGATAGAATAGCTGAACAAAATGAGATACGACCACAATCAAAGCAGCTACACCACGTAACCCATCCAGATAGGTCAGTTTTTGAATACCATTGTTCATTTCATCCTCCTTATTCCCTATTTTTTAACCAGTCGATCAATTATCTAATGATATACTCAAATAATTGATAGTTACACCGTTTTCCAAAACCTTATCAATAATAACATTATTTTACAATATTTCAATGAATATCGTTACACGTTCAGTACCACACAAAAAAACAGGAGATGATCAAACCTAAATGGCTTGATCGTCTCCTGTTTTCTATCTATGTTACACATGTTATGTTTTACTCGTTATTCCTTTTCTAACTCCTCTTGCATCGCCTCATGCACGGTTTTTACCGCAAGCATAATCTGCTCCTTGGATGCATCTGGAATATGTATACCTACTACGGTCGTTACTGTCCGCTTGTATTGTTCACAGGCAAGTCTGGCACATTCTACAGCCAATTGATCTTCCTTGTGCCCAGGAACCGTACACAATGTAACCTGTACCTCATTTTCATGCCAGTAGGCAGTTGCAGAGGCGCCAATATGAGTAACGCCACCACCAATCAGGTAGACCAAGTCCCTTCCCATTTCCAAACGTCTAATCTCGATGTCAAACGCACGCTTCACCTGTCTTCACCTGCTTATGAAGTAATTAATCGTTTTAGCTCTGCTACTTTTTGTGGGTCAACTGGCTTCAATGCTAGCCCCTCTTCACGCACACCTGTCCCAAAATGAATTTCTACTACTCCTGTTTCCTCCACAAAAGAAGAAATGGAGTCCATTTTCAAACCGCTTCCAGCTAGAATGTTCAAATGGGTTTCTTTCGTACATTCTACCATCTGCTTAATCTCATCCTTAGCATTGAGCGCACTTGGCTTTCCGCCAGAGGTAAGAATACGATTGATTTGTTGATACGTAAGCAGTTTCTTAAGCGTCTCCATTTGATTTCGTGCTTCATCAAATGCCCGATGGAATGTTACATCCATGTTCCCCGACTCTCTCAGAAGTTCTTCCAGCGCAGGTATATCGATCTCACCTGCTGGTGTCAGCATACCCATAACTATCCCTGTGGCACCCAATTCACGAATGACTTGTACATCTCTCTTCATGACAGCTACATCATCACTTGTATAACAAAAAGATTGACTATGTGGTCGTACCATCACGTTTACAGGGATGGAGACCTGCTTCACTACTTGTTCGATTAAGCCGTAGCTTGGCGTGACTCCGCCTTCTAGGATGCCTGTAATCAATTCAAGACGATCTGCGCCGCCTGCTTCTGCTCTTTTTGCATCATCCAGTGTTGTTGCGATAACTTCCAGTAACATACTCTGCCCCACTCCTTTATGATTCTGGTACATTATCTGTTTTTACTTTAGCATGTGTTAACTAGCATGCTCAACTTGAGAGAGAAAAAGGGCAAGACCGTAATGAACGGCCTTACCCTCTCACATGGTTGAGAAGCACCTGACGGTAGCTACTCTTTCTTACAGCTTGTTAATCTCGTCTTTTAGAGCTTCAGATTGTGTACCGAATACCACCTGAACGCTACCTCCACCAAGACGCATAACACCTGCAGCACCTAGTTGTTTCAGTGCCGCATCGTTAACTTTTTTATCATCGTTTACTACCAGACGAAGACGAGTAATACACGCATCAACGCTCTTCACATTTTCTTTACCGCCAAGGTTAACAAGAACTTTTTCCGCTTTATCCTTCATTGGAGAAGCACTAGTTACTGCACCTTCTTCTCCAGATGGATCTGCCATGAAGTCATCCTCACGACCTGGTGTTTTCAGGTTAAACTTCTTGATAACCAACCGGAACAAGAAGTAGTACAATACGAATGTTGCAAGACCAATTGGCCATAAAAGAAGCGGTTTGGTCGACCATTTGAAGTTAATCCCATAGTCGATAAGACCAGCAGAGAAACCAAAACCTAGTCTTACACCCATCTCTACAATGATGAAGCTGATAACCCCGGTTAATACTGCATGGATACCATACAATACTGGAGCTGCGAACATGAAAGCAAATTCAACTGGCTCTGTGATACCTGTCAAGAACGCAGCGATTGCTGTGCTCATGAAGATAGAAGCAACCGTTTTGCGGTTTTCAGGTTTTGCAGAATGCACGATGGCAAGGGCGATACCTGGCATTGCGAACATCATGATTGGGAAGAAACCTGTCATGAATAGGCCAGCGCTTGTATCACCAGCGAAGAAACGGTGCAAGTCACCTTTTATCAGTTCTCCTGCTGCATTTGTAAATGTACCAATTTCAAACCAAGCAATCGTGTTGATAACATGGTGAAGACCAAATGGAATCAAGAGACGGTTAACAAAACCGAACACACCAGAACCTACTGCACCCAAGCTTACAATGTAGTTACCAAACGTGTTAAGCGCTTCTTGTACAGGACCCCATACAAGACCGCACAACAGACCCACGATAACCATGGCTGATGATGTGACAATCGGAACAAATCGTTTTCCAGAGAAGAAGCCTAACCAATCCGGGAGCTTGATATTATGATACTTGTTGAAGAAGTAGGCTGCGAGACCCCCGGATAAGATACCTCCAAGTACGCCCATGTTCAGTACCAAGGCATCGTCAATAAATGAGAATGCACCCGGAACCGCTTTCAAAACGTTAAGTAAAACAAGCTGAGCGATAACAGCAGCAAGTGCAGCTACGGCATCTCCTGCTAATCCTATGGCAACCCCAACAGCAAAGATTAAAGGTAAATTATCAAAAATTGCTGAACCACCTGCTGCTAGGAATGGTGCCACATACGTGTTAATGAATTCCCCGCTCGTACCCATGCCAAAATCTTTTACGTAGTCGATGTTACCAAAACGAAGTAATATTGAAGCTGCTGGCAATGATGCAACTGGTAGCATGAGTGACTTACCGATTTTTTGCAAGAATGCTAACATGCAGTAACCTCCTTTTAATGAATTTTTATATTGTAACAGTGAAGCCTCATATGATATTCACATAAGGCTTCACGAATCACCTTACCACGTGTGCTCATACGTCAGTATTAAGTATATTACTGTTCCTGCTTTACAGGACTATCCTTGTAATACAACCTCGCGAGAATCCTCATTTAATGGTAGTAAGTCTGCTGTTTCACGATCAACCAGAATGGTCAGATTCGGATGAAGCTGTAGAATAGAAACAGGTACTTGAGGATCTACTTTGCCACTAAACAATTGACGAACTGCTTCTGCCTTACTCTTATCGTTCACAATCAGCAACACATGACGTGCTTTCATGATTGCTCCAATTCCCATTGTTACGGCTTTCTTAGGAACCTGAGATTTCTCTTCGAAGAAACGAGCATTAGCTTCAATTGTTTGTGATGCTAACTCGATTACATGTGTAGAAATGGTGAATGAATCACTTGGCTCATTAAAACCAATATGCCCATTATGACCAACACCCAGAATTTGAATGTCGATACCACCCTTTTTGGCTACTAGCTTCTCATAGGAAGCACACTCCGTAGGTAAATCAGCGGCTATTCCTGATGGAATGTTTGTTTGCTCTTTCATAATATTTACATGAGAGAATAGGTTATCCCACATAAAGTAGTCATAGCTTTGGTCGTGATCAGGAGTTAGTCCCACATACTCATCCAGATTAAAGGTAGTTACTTTGCTAAAGTCCACTTTCCCATCCTTATTCATGGCAATTAGTTCTTTATACATGCCAATCGGTGTGCTGCCAGTAGCTAAACCAAGTACGGATTCAGGCTTTTTGTTGATTTGTTCTGCCATAATCTCCGCTGCTTTTTTACTCAGATCTTGATAACTTCCAGATACGATTACTCTCATTTTTATCCCTCATTATCCAGTAGGTATTTTGGTCAGTTAGGCTTTTACAGTAATCTCTAATACGTTCCCTTGACCGTGGGTAACTTCACCTAAATGTTTCTCCATTTTTTCAACAACATCACCATTTGTGATAATAATTGGTGTAATCAGTGGATATCCTGCGTTTTTAATAACCTCAATATCAAATTCAATCAAAGCATCCCCAGCTTTTACTTCTGAACCGATTTCTACCAAGGCTTTGAACCCTTTTCCTCCCAAGTTAACGGTATCGATACCTAGGTGCATCAAAATTTCCAAACCATCTGCTGTCTGAAGTCCGATCGCATGACCAGTGTTAAATAAATGGATAACTTTGGCATCAACAGGTGCTACCAACAAGCCTTCAGTTGGTTCGATTGCTATACCGTCACCAGCGATTTTTTGTGAAAATACAGGGTCAGGAACTGCTTCTAACTGAACTGCTTTACCAGTTAAGGGAGCTACGAAGGTAACTGCACCTTTATCTTTATTACGAGAAAATAATTTACCAAACATAGTTAGTCCTCCTCAGGAAGTTATATCATTTGTTGTTTTCTAACCAAACGGTCATGACCGTTTGGTTGGACCGCAAGCGGTCACATCCAATTTTGTGAAAAACGTCTAGACGTTTTTCACAGAAAAAAGCACGAGCAAAATGGAATGGGCATGTACCTATATCATTAGATATAGAATGCACCATCTTCATTCGCTCATGCCTAGTCGTACTAGTAACACGCGATTTATTTAGGTTATTAATGTAATTAATCTTTTACTAATTGGAACAAACGGAATAAATGCATCGCCATGTATCCAATTTCATCCTCAGAAACAGTGACTCCCAGCTTCTCTGTAATCAGCTCCGCCAATTCTTCTGCTAGCTGATATGCCTCAGGCAACATACTTTTTACTCGATCAAGCAACGGGTTCGTAATCGTCTTACCTTCGACCAATCGTTCCAGGACAAAACGAAAATGTGTGATCGTTCTGGAGTGAGACAAGCTATCTTGTGCTAACTTCAGGTTGAGTCTCTTCTCTACCGCGTCAACCATTTCTCGAATTAAAGTAGTATGCTTAACTGTCTGGGCAACCGGTATATTACTGATTGCTGAATGGATATGCAGAGCTAGAAAACCGATTTCACTTTCAGGAATATGAATCTTAAAAGTATCTTCTATCAGATTTCCTGCTCTTTCCGCTAACAAATACTCTTTTTGGTATAACGCTTGAATCTCGAACAAAAATGGATTTACAATCTCCATGTTATTCTCTATGCGTTGTAGCGCAAACTGGATATGATCGGGTAATGCCACATGAATCGATTGGTTAATATCCGAGGTAATCTCTTCACTAATCCATGATATGATCTCTGCTGCCAGTTCAATGACAGTTTGATCAATTTGAGAAACCAACGATTGATATTGCTCCAAATGATCCTCGTTATCCATTCGGAATCGTTTCTCAATCCGTACATCGTTTCGTGGTACGGAATGTCCTGTCTTTTGACCGAACCCCAGTCCTTTACCTAGTAAAATTAGCTCCGCGTTTGTCGCAGAATCATTTACCAAGATAACGTTGTTACTAAGGATTCTAATAATGTTATAATCTTGGTTTTTACTCACGCAGACACCACCAATTTATTAGATAAAGTGTGAAGCCGGTGCTAAAAAAGTGATTAATACGTGTACTGTAGTAATTTTAATGAAAAAAAGAGCCAACAATGGAAAATCTTAACCCTTCACTGTTAGTGTCAGAGCTAACTTCCTTTGTGGGCTCATGCCTGTCATATTGAATAACAGTAACACGCCTGCTACTACTTTATTCGCTTCATTTTCATTCTACTACATTGTTGATAAAAGTCAATATCATTAGTACTTTCCTTGGAAAATATGAATGTGAGAAAGTTCATGGTACCTGATATTCTCTTTCCACTCTACTATCCATATAATAATGAGCCATGTTTTACCACGATTTGGCCATTTTTTATGACCGTATCGACATGGTTAATCCCAAAATGATACGGCAAATAGGCGAGGGTTTTTGCCTCTTTTTGATACATGACCAGATCAGCCCTCTTCCCTACCTCAAGCGTGCCTACCTCTTCCCCTTTTCCGATTGCCCACGCTGCATTGACGGTCATTGCGGTCAGAACTTCTTCAGGTGTCAGCCCTAAATGAAGGCATCCCAATGTCATCACTAACGGAAGAGATTCAGTAGGAGAACTGCCCGGATTATAGTCGGTAGACAACGCTACAGGGACTCCTTTTTCAATCATGCTACGAGCCCTTGCATGTTTGGTTAGTCTTAGATTAAAAGAAGTGGCTGGCAGGCAGACACCGATCACTCCTGCCTTAGCCATCGCTTCCAATCCAGCATCCGTTGCTGCCAATAAATGCTCTGCAGAGATACATCCCATCTCCGCTGCCAGCTCTGCTCCGCCAAGCGGTTCGATTTCGTCTGCATGCACTTTTAACCCGAAGCCTAAATCCTTTGCAGCTTGCAAGATTCTGCGTGTTTGCTCTACGCTAAATACTCCGTGCTCACAAAACACATCACAATACTCTGCCAGCGCAAGCCTTTTTACCTCGGGAAGCATTTCGTTAATAATCAACTCGGTAAATTCATCAGCTCTTCCCTTATATTCGAGGGGTACAGCATGTGCACCCATAAAAGTAGAAACAAGATCTACAGGATGGGTATCGTGTAAGCGCTTAGTTACCCGTAATTGTTTCAATTCATCCTCGAGCGTTAATCCGTATCCACTCTTTGCCTCTACTGTAGTAGCGCCGCATAAAAGCAGACGATCCAGACTCGTTTTCGCCTTTTCGTACAACTCATCTTCCGTAGCTAACCTGGTTGCCCTAACAGTGGACAAAATGCCTCCACCTTGCTCCAGTATTTGCAGATAGGAAACACCCTTTAGCTTCATAGAAAGTTCATTCTCTCTTGAACCTGCATGTACCAAATGGGTATGTGGCTCAATAAGACCGGGGGTGACCAAACGTCCCTTTGCATCCAGTTGCTCCATGATTACAAGATCACTGATTCGTGACCAGACCTCTTCCTCAGGGCCGCAAGCATAAATACGCCCATCAGCAATAGCAATAGCTGCTTGTTCAACCGGGGATACTTGAGACATGTCTGCACCTGTTCGAGGACCGTTCTTTCCCGCCATGGTAAGCAACGTGCCAATATTATGAATAAGTAGGTCAATTTTTTGCATGGATGTAAACCTCCTTGCCTTGATGTTCAGCTTCATGAAACATGATGTAAGAAAAGATGTTCTATATGTCTAGCATTGGCACTCGCACGTCTCTCTCTTTGGCAGCTTCGATTGCTTCTTCATATCCGGCATCTGCATGACGAATAATACCCATTCCCGGATCAGTCGTGAGGACTCTCGTCAGGCGCTCCTCCGCTTCCTTCGTTCCATCTGCCACCACAACCATTCCGGCATGCAGAGAATAGCCCATACCTACACCTCCGCCATGATGGACAGATACCCAGGTAGCTCCTGCTGATGTATTAACGAGTGCATTCAGAATGGCCCAGTCCGCTACTGCGTCGCTTCCATCCTTCATATCTTCTGTCTCCCTGTTAGGTGAAGCAACAGAACCGCAATCCAGATGATCACGTCCAATTACAATCGGGGCAGAGATTTCACCGCTTCGCACCAGTTCATTGATAGCAAGACCCATTTTTACCCGTTCTCCATAGCCTAGCCAGCAGATGCGAGCTGGCAATCCCTGAAAGGCTACCTTCTCTTGTGCCATCGTAATCCAGCGGCGAAGATGTTCATTTTCAGGAAAAAGCTTTAACACAAGCTCATCCGTTTTACGGATATCTTCAGGATCACCCGATAATGCAGCCCAGCGGAAAGGCCCTTTTCCTTCACAGAAGAGAGGTCGAATATAAGCTGGTACAAAGCCTGGGAATGAAAATGCATCCTTAACTCCTTCATCAAAAGCTACCTGACGAATGTTATTCCCATAATCGAAGACGACAGAGCCAGCCTTTTGCAAGTCCAGCATCGCCTGTACATGTGTCGCCATCGATTGCCTGGCAAAGCGAATATATTGATCAGGGTCTGTCTCTCTTAGATGCACAGCTTCAGTCAATGTATATCCCACTGGAACATAGCCGTTTAATGGATCGTGGGCTGATGTTTGGTCTGTTACGAACCCAGGAATAAGCCCTTGCTTCACCATCTCAGGGAAAATATCTGCGGCGTTTCCTATTAGACCAATAGAAAGAGCTTTACCTTCGTGCTTGGCTTCTGTTGCCAGTTTCCATGCCTCGTCGAGCGTATCAACCATCACATCGCAATATCTGGTATCGATCCGTCGTTGTATACGTGACGCATCTACATCAACTACAATCGCTACGCCATCATTCATCGTAACAGCTAGCGGTTGTGCTCCTCCCATTCCTCCCATTCCGGCAGTCAAGGTTATGGTACCTTTTAATGTTCCGCTAGCATGCTGTCTTGCTGCTTCGGCAAAGGTTTCGTAAGTTCCTTGCAAGATTCCCTGTGTTCCGATATAAATCCAGCTTCCTGCAGTCATTTGTCCATACATCATCAAGCCCTTCTTATCCAATTCACGGAAGGTCTCCCAATTCGCAAAGGCTGGGACTAACACGGAATTGGATAGCAACACACGAGGAGCCATCTCATGGGTACGGAAAATTCCTACAGGTTTACCAGATTGAATTAACAAAGTTTCATCGTTTTTCAGGTTTTTGAGACATTCAACAATCTTATCAAAGCTCTCCCAATTACGGGCTGCCTTCCCGATACCGCCATAAACGACTAGATCTTCCGGGCGTTCAGCTACATCAGGGTCCAAATTATTCATTAACATACGTAAAGCCGCTTCTTGTTGCCAGCCTTGAGCATGTAAGGTTGTTCCGCGTGGAGCACGAATTTCTCTTTTATTGGTTGTAGTCATGGGAGGGTCACTTCTCTTTCCTTGTATTTTGGTCACAAAATGAAAAAAGAGTGTGTATACATCTATGATGAGGGGCGTGAGGTATATCCAGTTAAAAAGGTTAGCATGGTGTAGAGAGCTGTCCGCACAGTGGCGCGACGTGAGTCTTGTACCGGATCAACGCAAACAATGTCTACTCCTTTAACCATAGGATGTTTACCTAATAGATAGGCAGCATCAAGCAACTGCCATGAGGTCATTCCCGCAGGTACCATCGCTGGAACTCCCGGTGCAAACGATTGGTCCAGTACATCCATATCAATCGTGACATATATGGCTTCCGTACCGTTTCCGGCAATCTCCAAAGCTTGGTGAATCAAAGGCTCAATTCCTTCTTTTGCTACTTGTCTGGCAGTAAACTGAGAGATTCCTTGTTCTTTGGCATATTCACGGTATGGCTTGGAGTTGGCAAAGCTATGTAACCCGATCTGAGCGATATGTCTTCCGTTAACCGTACCAGACTCAAGCAGTCCTCTTATTGGAGTTCCGTTTGACGGGCCACCATCCTGAAGATTGCGGACATCCATATGGGAGTCGAGCTGAACGATGCCAATATTTCCTTCATAACGCTTGGAAAATGCCTTAACAGATGGGCAGGTAATGGAGTGATCTCCACCGACTATGATGGGGAAAATCTTAGGAAAATGCGAATAAAGCTCAGTCATTCCCGCCTCGATATTGGAGTGGCAGCGGGCAAGATCTGTGACATGCATCTGGATGTCACCCAAATCACGGGCGATTAGATGCGCCAGATCTATTTCGTAGTCTATGTTGTAGGTTGTTGCGGCAGTAAATAGTTCACGCAGTGCATTTGGTGTCTGAGAAGCCCCGGAAACACTAATCGAGGTTTTGGATAGAGGAACACCGACCAAGCCAATCTCGATCTCTTCTTCTCCATCCCAAGGAACAAGCCATTGTACCACTTTTGTTTCATAGCGATCTCGCCAGTTGCTTCTACGGATAATTTCAGGTGGTCGTATCAACTGGAATTCTTTCATGAACAATAAACCTCCTGTAGGGAATGAAATGTCCTACTTACTTGATGAAATCATTGCATGGTTGTATACAGTTGGTGAAAGGAAGACCTAACCCTAATGTTATCAGTCTTTTCGGAATTTGTTAACCATTTGCAACAACCGATAATAAAAGATCGTTTTCTTCCAACTGTCGGGAAGAAAACCAGCTTCTCTTTTCACCCCTCGCTAAGAGTCTTCGCTCCCTCGCGAGACCTTACCGAGTTCACAGACAAAAAATGTGCTTCTTCTGCTAACCACTACAGTAGTCATTAAAAGAAATCTTCAAATAAAAAAAGAAGGGACTCGCCCTCCTTTTCATGTCAGCTTATAACAGTTGTTTAATAGCTTCTTCCATATCAAGTGGATCTACAGCAGGCTCAAAGCGCTGTACAACATTACCGTTACGATCCACCAAGAATTTTGTAAAGTTCCATTTGATTCCGTCACCCGGCAATAATTCTGGGTGCTTGCTTTCAAGGACTGCTTGAAGTAAACGTCCGCTTGAATTTGTTTGATCAAAACCTTGGAAAGGAGCTTCCTCAATCAGATATTGATAAAGAGGATGCGCCTGTAGACCACGCACATCAATTTTAGCAAATACACGGAAGGTAACTCCGTAGTTTAGCTGACAGAAGGATACCGCTTCTTCACTCGTACCTGGTTCTTGTTCAGCAAATTGATTGCATGGAAAACCGAGAATTTCTAACCCCTCTTCTTGATAGCGTTCGTATAGCTTTTGCAAATCGCTATATTGAGGCGTCAATCCGCATTTACTTGCGGTATTTACAAGTAACATAACTTTTCCCTTGTATTTATCTAATGGAATATCACGACCTGCTGTGGTTTGAGCTGAAAAATCATAGATAGACATCGTGCAAACCTCCTAGGAATTAGTGAAGAAAAATATGTATTTATTTTCATATAATAATTATTATAAATAATATCACAGATTCATACATTTTGAAAAGAGCGGAATTCTATACCACTATTCATTACTTGAAAATGATAAATACTTGTTTACCGCGTTGGACATGAGTAAATCATCATATGAGGAAAATCGATGTCATATTTGGCACCGTAAATCTTTTGACATTGTTCAACTACTTTATCAATAAATGGACCAGTAGATTTTGGTCCCATTCCCCCTAATATTCCAATCATAGCTAAACCTCCTTATACCCAAATTCATATGGAAAAGCAGCCTGACTATTTTCAGTCAGACTGCTACTATATTTACTATCTTATTCCCGATCTAGTAATACTTTACCAGCAATCCCTGGATGCGTCATTTCATACGGGTCCAGAATGATATCCAATTCTTCTTCTGTTAAAACGTTATACGCTAGGCATAGTTCACGAACAGAGCGTCCTGTCAGCGTTGCCTCTCGTGCAATACGAGCTGCTGGTTCGTAACCCAAGTGTGGGTTAAGTGCAGTAATGATGCCAACGCTTTTCTCTACATATTCACGGCAATGCTCTTCATTCGCTACGATACCTTCCAGACAGAACTCTTGGAAAGCTTTAAACGCATTGTTCATGATGCTAAGAGACTGAATCAAATTGAATACGAGGACTGGTCCCATTACATTCAACTCTAACTGACCTGCTTCTGAAGCAAGGCAGATCGTGTGATCGTTCCCGATAACCTGGAATGCCACTTGATTAATCAATTCCGGCATTACTGGGTTTACCTTACCTGGCATGATAGATGAACCTGGTTGACGGGCTGGCAAACTAATCTCGCCAATACCTGCACGTGGTCCTGATGCCAAGAAACGAAGATCATTAGCTATTTTAGACATATTGATCATACATACTTTCAAGGAAGCAGATACTTCTGTATAAGCATCTGTGTTTTGTGTTGCATCTACCAGATTCTCTGCACTAACTAGTGGAAGCTGTGTCAGTTCAGCCAAAATCTCTACAACACGCACAATATATTGTGGGTCGGCGTTCAATCCCGTACCGACTGCTGTTGCCCCCATGTTAACCTCATACAGATGCTCACGTGTCTGACTGATTCGCTTGATGTCGCGTCCTAGTACACGACTGTAGGCTTGGAACTCTTGACCCAATCGAATTGGTACAGCATCTTGTAGATGAGTTCGTCCCATTTTAATTACATGGTCGAATTGTTCGGATTTACGTGTAAATTCGTTTTTAAGTGACTCCATCGTCACCAACAACTGGTCAATTAGACGCAATACTGCTATATGAATTGCTGTTGGAATCGCATCATTTGTCGATTGTGCTTTATTGACATGCGTGTTGGGGCTTAGAGAGAAATAATCTCCCTTTTCCTTACCCATAAGCTCCAAAGCACGGTTGGCAATTACTTCATTGGCGTTCATATTGATTGATGTACCTGCACCGCCCTGAATTGGGTCTACAATAAATTGTTCGTACCACATGCCATCGATAATTTCCTGGGAAGCCTGTACGATTGGTTCGCCCAATGTCGAATGAAGTTGCGAAGTCTCCATGTTGGCAAGAGCTGCTGATTTTTTCACATATCCTAATGCTTTAATTAATTCTACGTGCAATTTATAACCTGTTATCGGAAAATTTTCTACAGCTCGTAACGTTTGAATACCGTAATAGGCATCCTTGGGAACTTCTTTTTCACCTAAAAAGTCTTTTTCCATTCGAATGTTTAGATTATTACTCATTATGATCCCCCGTCTTTAACAGATAGCATCGACTTATCCATGGTTGACATATTTTTTTACTTTTCATTATCATTTATCTTCTTACATTCATGACATTATAACGCAGTAACTTGATTGTTAAATGAGTAAGAAGAGTTACACTTCCTGCTTTCCTACTACACACATGAATCTAAGTATTCCCATATAATAAGAAAACTTCTGCTAGTTCTTCTTTAGCGGATGTTTTTCATGCTTATAAGGAAGCGTAGTCTAGGAGCTTACACTTTCTTATACGTAAAAAAAGGCGTGAAAAAACCGATATCGATTATCACGCCATTCTATATAGTTATGAATCGTAGTCTAATTTAAACCTGAAGCATTTTCTTAACAGAGTCGGTATCTACATAGTTACCAACTAGGAAATCACCGAATTCACCGAATCTAGCGCTTACCTCGTCGAATCTCATCTCATATACGATGTGCTTCAAATCAAGTGGATCGTGAGCGAACAAGGTAACACCCCATTCCCAGTCATCATAGCCTACAGAACCACCAATGATTTGTTTGATTTTCCCGGCATATTTACGACCAGTTAAACCATGAACGCGCATTAAATCACGACGTTCTTCCATCGACATGGAGTACCAGTTTTCTTTTTCTCCACGTTTTTTGTTCATTGGATAGAAGCAGAAATGATTCCATTTAGGCATGACCGGATAGAGACGCTCTCGAACATGCGGATTCGCTTTCGGATCTTCTCCAGGATTATTCACATAGTTACTCAATTCTACAACTGAAATGTAAGAGTAGTCTGTAGTTGTATAATCGGCAAATCGCGATTTATTAAAAGCGGTCTTCAATGCCTCTAGCTCATTTATTGTTGGACGCAAAAAGATAAAGCTAAGATCTGCCTTATGACCAAGTACGGAATAAACAGAAGTACTTCCGTCTGTCGCTGATTCATCATCCTGCCAGGTATTCATTAACGTCTGCAATTCATCGATAGCAGCTGTGCGTTCTTCTTCGGAAGCGGCTTTCCACTTACCCCAGTCAATCTTACGAAAATCATGGTAGGAAAACCAACCCTCCAGTGTTAGCAAAGCTTCATTCGCGCTCATCTAACCCAGCTCCTTTACCTCAATATGTAGAGATTATGCTTGTCCTTCTCATCTTACTGGTAGCCCTGCTAAAAGACAATGCCACTAAACAGTTTCAGTATATCACCGAAACCTCATAATTTGCGTAATTTCACCTGTTTAACCGCATGGTTTCCACCTTTTAAGAGAACTAGATCCGCCCGATATCGGGTAGGTAAAATGTTTTGCTGTAAATTAACCGCATTAATTTCTCTCCAGATACCTCTCGCTACATGCACCGCTTCTTCATCCGTTAATGTAGCATATCGATGGAAATAGGAAGCAGAATTGCGAAAAGCAGTTTCTCTCAAGAGTAAAAAACGATCCAAATACCACTGTTCAATATCTTTTTCTTCTGCATCCACATAAATAGAAAAGTCAAAGAAATCAGAGACGAACAATGGTGGTTTCACCTCAGATTCTGTTCCTATCTGAAGCACATTTAATCCCTCTACAATCAGAATATCAGCATGTGAGACAAGCTGTTTTTGATCGGGAACGATATTATAGGAAAGATGAGAGTACAAAGGACAGGATACTTCTTTTACTCCTGACTTGATATCCGCCAGAAATTGAATCAGCCTCCCGATATCATAGCTCTCGGGGAACCCTTTCTTTTGCATCAAACCACGCTGTTCCAGAAATTCGTTCGGGTAAAGGAAACCGTCCGTAGTAATCAAGGCTACCTTTGGATGGTTAGGCCAATTTGCTAACAAGGACTGAAGTACGCGCGCAGTCGTGCTTTTTCCAACAGCTACACTGCCTGCGATCCCTATGATAAAGGGAACCTTTTCTGTCTTGCTTCCCAAAAAAGTGTCCGTTGCCTTGAACAGCTCCTGGGATGCCCCCACATATATATTCAATAGACGAGAGAGTGGCAAATATATTTCTTTAATTTCCTGCAAGGATAATTTTTCATTTAAGCTCTGCAACTTTTGTAGGTCTTGTTCTATGAGGTACTTAGGCGTCTCATTACGTAACCTTCTCCACTCATCCCGTGATAAAGTACGGTATGGGGAATATATTTTTTTATCGGCAAATTTCGCCACGATGTTTCCTCCTTAAGAAAAACTTCTATGCGAAGTCCATTCGAAGAAGATGATTCTTCTTTAGCGGTTGTTTTGTCATGCCTATCAGGAAGTAATCCCTTGAAGTTCTTTAATATTATCCATCATTTTTCTTCTATTTCAACTAAAATAAACGACAAAACTCTCTACATATTGTTACCCTTTTTTACATAATACTCTTCCAGCCCTTACGATTCTACAATGGATTTGTCAAATCCTGCTTTATTTTGATACTTTCGATTTGTCATACAATTTTGATTGACAGTATCGTTTCTTTATACTATCTTTACTTTATATTTTTTTATTTAAATATATGTAAAATTATTTATCATTATATAAAAATTGGCCTATCTGTTTCAGATTCGCTAACCAGGGGGATTAATGAATGAAAAAAGTAATTAGCAGTTTAGCAAGTCTCTGTCTCCTCTCAATTAGTATTTCTGCTTGTTCTACACCTGCTTCTCCACAAGTAGAAGGAAAAAAAGAAGAGACGGCACCAGCAGAAACGGCAAAAGGTGGCGAAAAAGTACTTCGCTACACCATTAATGCAGAACCACCAACTGCTGACCCAGGTATTGCTACAGATTCAAATTCTTTTGATATTATTTATGCCATGTTCGAAGGATTGACCAACTATGACACCAAGGGTAATCTCATCAATACAGCAGCAGAAAATTATAAAATCTCAGAAGATGGAAAAACGTACACATTTACACTTCGCCAAGGTATGAAGTGGAATAACGGTGATCCTGTAACTGCACACGATTTTGAATATGCGATTAAGCGTAATCTTGATCCGAAGACAGCTTCCGGCTATGCGTACCAGTTGTATTACATAAAAGGTGGCGAAGAATTTAATACAGGTAAAGGCTCCGTGGATCAAGTGGGGGTAAAAGCGATTGACGAGCACACACTAGAATTCCAACTGAAAGCACCAACACCCTTTTTCCTTGAGCTAGTATTCTTCCCAACCCTCTTCCCACTTCACAAAGCATCAGTGGAAGGAAATCCTAACTGGGCAAACGAACCAAAAACAATAGTAAGTAATGGTCCATTTAATATGGAAACATGGGAACATAAAAGCAAAATTACTTTCGTGAAAAACGAAACTTACTGGGATAAAGCAAATGTACCTCTTGATCGCATTGAAATGACTATCATTGAAGACAGTAATACTGCACTTTCCATGTTTGAACAAGGTGAAACAGATTGGGCTGGCTATCCTGCCTTCACTCTTCCTGGTGACGCTATTCCACAATACAAAAAGGATAACAAACTGGAAGTTGCCTTCAATCCTGGTTCTATGGCAGTTACCTTTAATACGTCAAAAGCACCTTTTAACAATGCGAAAATCAGAAAGGCATTTGGATATGCTATCGAACGTCAATCTCTTATTGATAATGTGGTTCAAGTAGATGTCCCACCAGCATATGGTTGGGTACCAACTTCAATGGGTGTCAACCCTGATGGTTACTTTAAAGAAGATGCTGCAAAAGCAAAACAACTTTTAGAAGAAGGTATGAAAGAAGCAGGACTAAGCACGTTCCCTGAGGTCACCTACTACTTTGATAACGATGCGATTAACTTAAAAATAGCTCAAGCCCTGCAAGACCAATGGAAAAAGACCCTAGGCGTTGATGTTAAACTGAAATATAACGAATATAAAGTATTCTATGCTGATAGAAAGAATGGAAACTACGATTTTGCTTACTACAGATGGGGAGCAGACTTCAACGACCCAATCAACTTCTTAGAAATCTTCAAGGACAAGGAAGGTGGTAACAACATAGCAAAATGGGAGAACAAAGAATTCGCTTCTCTCTTAGACAAGAGCTACAATGAAACAGATAATGAAAAACGCAAACAATTATTCTTACAGGCAGAAACTATCTTGATGGAAGAAATGCCTATTGCACCTATTCATTTCCGTGGCAATCCTTTTGTAAAAACGGATAAGGTTAAAGGCTTTGTCATTTATCCGCTTGGTGGTTCTTACTTTAAATTTACTGATATCGTGAAATAGAGGCATAAACTGAAGAAAAACCTGGAGTATTTACTCCAGGTTTTTTTATAAACAATTGGCTTGATCAAGAAAATAGCTCCACGCTACGCTTGGTGGGATTTCGCCAAATTGCTTTGTGAGGAGCTATTCTTCTTTTTTAGAGCTGATCGTATGTATACTTCAATTTTTCTCACTACGCTTTCGTAGTAGGCATCCTCATGAGGGACGAAGCTATCCTTCGTTACGTTCTTATCTACCGGCAGTCTCTCTCCATTTTCATCGATGATAAATCCTTCCACTCTGATCTCTTCGTTAATTCCGAGCCACAGATCATAAAAATCTTGGAACGTAGCCCTCACTATTCCTGACACTTCTTCTCGTTGTAAGGTGTATTCATCAAATGTCTTGCTACTGGCATAGATAAACGAATGAGCTAGCTCATTATCAATAAATTCTTCTTTTGTGTTGGTGTACTTGATGATTCCCAATGGAACTAGCTCGTCAAATGTAACTTCAATCCCAACCTCTTCCTGAATTTCCCTGATTCCATCCTCCACAGTTTCATGAGCCATAATATGTCCAGCCACAGTAATATCCAGTAGATTAGGATAATCCTTTTTATCATCACTTCGTAGTTGAAGATAAATATAGTCCACTCCCGCTTCATGCGTAATAAACCAGCAATGGATTGTTTCATGCCAAATCCCTAGTCTATGAATCTCTTCACGGGTTGCTACGCCTGTTCGTGTTCCATCTTCATCAAAGATGGCTAACCATTCATCTTCCATTATGTGTTCTCCTTTTTTTGTAACATAACTGGTAAACGCTTATCATTGAGGTCTATT
>NZ_JAJISB010000049.1 GCF_021245735.1 Brevibacillus daliensis | reverse complement strand
CACACTCAAAACATTTTTTCTAAGGGGGCAAAAAGACTAATCATGATAAACCTCGATTTTGCCCCCTCATAGCAAAAACCCCTTGCAGCTATTGCGCAAGGGGTTTGCCACTTCTTACAGTGACATATATTGATTACGCTCCCACTCGTGAACACGTGTACGGATTATAGACAAGCTTTTCATTATGATTTTTTGTATTGATAAATCCCCATTAAATCAACATTTTGTGTAATCTGGATTTCATATGGTTTAATAACCGTTCATGAATTTGTGGGTGTTTTGTGGGTGAAATTGTGGGTGATTTTAAATACTGTATAGGGTATATTAATTTAAAGCAAGCAAGTTGTCGGTATTCCATGTTTTTGTATTTGATGTTATGTCAAAGACCGCTCAGATAATTTGGGCGGTCTTCTCTTTCTAAGTCTTTTCAATTTTCACCACGTCATAACTGGTATCCACCAGAAATCCTCGTCATTCTTTAGTTTGATTTACTGGAATTCATGGTCAAATCTTTCCACCCATCCCCAAACACGTCTGATTCATATATTATGAAATAAATAATTTTTGCTTATCTTAAATAAAATAAAATTTTTAAAAATATACAAAATAAACCATAATTATTTGCATATTTATCAATTAATGTTTTGTTTAATTAATTTTATTTTCGTATACTGCAACTGTGTCGGCCGATATAATACATATTATTGGAGGAAGTAATGTTCTTATCAAAATGTAAAAAACTCGTATTAACTGTATTTATGTTCGCACTTGTTATTTCAGGTCAAAGTTTCGCATTTGCAGAAGATGAATATTCGGAAAATCTAATCCCTATGATGTCTAGCAATTCTTCTACTGAGGGAACAGCTTCTTCTAGCAGTGTGTGGAGTAGCGGTCATCAACCGTATAAAGCATTTGATTATGTGAACAGCAATGTTGGTTGGGTTACCGCAGCAGGCTATCCAAATGGCTGGTTAGCATATGAATTTCCTAATGAAACCATTGTGAATAAATATACTATTCGTGCAATACCCAATAGTGTATCATCTAATAAACATAAGGAAAGTCCAAAGACATGGACATTTGAAGGATGGGATGGAACAGCATGGGTTGTATTAGATCAACAAAGCAATGTTTCAGATTGGCAAGAGGATATTAAAAAAGAATTTACATTTACAAACAATAATTCATATAAAAATTATCGAATTAACATAACTGAAAACAATTCAAATGGTGCGGCTCCTTATTATGTTGGAATTGGAGAAATGGAGATGATGAATAAAATTTCATCGACACCAGATCCTAACCCAAAACCAGATCCTGAACCAAAACCAACAGGAGATAGAGCATTGGTTGTAATTAATATGGTCAGTGGTGCAACTAAGGAATACGATATGTCTGCTAATGAAGTAGTTAAGTTTGTTGAGTGGTATGAAGGAAGAATTTCAAGAAGTGGTAATGAGGCTTACATGATTGCTAAAGATTTTAATGTGGGTCCGTTTGCAAGTAGAAAAGAATTTATTAGTTATAGTCATATTGAGAGCTTTGAAATAAAAGAATACAGTAAGTAATTTTTAAAGCCCTGATCTTAGCATCGGGGCTTTCTCTTATCTACAATATAGACAATGTCATCCACAGGAATCAATTTATAGCCTTCGTCATTTTTAAGCTTAATCCGTTTATAAGCAGAATCAAAATCAACAACCCAGCCCCAGAAAGTTTCTATGACTCCACGGTTCCCTTTTCTTGATTCCCACCAGCTCACTGTTAAGGCGTAATCGAACTGGCGTGAATCAGTGATCCGGTAACAAAACTCTGTCAGCTCATCCTCTTCCAAGATAGGCTTTTCAATAAGTTTTTTATCCTCATGCATGCGTTGAAGAGCTTCAACATGCTCAGACATCATGAAACGTCCCATTGTAGGATTATCTAGCTTAGAAGCCATTCCGATATCCCCCTATAAGTTATTATTTTTCCATAAGCCTTGTCGTTCCCATGCTTCTAATAGTGCCATCTCGTTAGGTTTTTCCTTGGTCCAGATAATATATGTTTCCTTATGCAGAACTTCCAGCACCTCCATTATTCCCTTGCGATTTCTTCCTGTTTTTGTACATAATTCATCGATCGTGGGGAATCTACGTCTACCCGCTGAATAGTTTCCGATTACCCTCAGCACTTTCCGTTCAATATCTGAAAGCATGCTGTCATCCCCTTACTGGTTGCCATGATAGTATGTTGTCTACATAAAACGATCGCCATTCTCCTGTGCTTTCAGATGTCCCCCAAACAAGCCCATCAGCAATACTTTTTACACATATTCGCCTTTGCGAGAGCTTCCCTTCACGTGACATATAGATGATTTCCAGTTTTCGACCTATGTACTTTGTTGGCATCCTACTCACTCCTACCAGAACATTTGTTTGTGTTTATTATATGCGAACACAACGCGAACAGTCCATTGTTTTATTTTGACAAATACCCCAATCTGATTAAAAAGAGTACAAGGTTTTCTATCAAAAAACTTTCAAAATATTAAAAATATTTATTGTACTTTGTACAACATTATTGTATAATTAAATCATAAGGAGGTGAACAACTTGGAGTTTAAGGATTGGTTAGCATTAATCGCCTTCCTCTACGTGATCTTCAAAGATCGTATAGAGCCGAAACTAAAAAGGCGATTAAAAAAGAAAAAGCGACGCTCCCGGCAAGGTAAACGTCGCAAATAGCTCGAAAGAAGGAGGTTTTACCCTCCTTCTAATAACCAATCTTACTTCAAGTATACCATGAAATCAAAGAGAATAGACGTACGGAACCTGTTGTCAGCTCGAGGAATTCTTGGAATTGCATTAGCAATTACTTACTCCCCATCCGATGCCTGGTGGCAACAAGGAATACTAATCGTGACAGTTGGATACTTTCTAATCACAGCATTACTAGGAAGGAGAGATTAAATGCAAGTCAACTTAGATGACCTCATGGGATTTGGTGAAGTATGCGAAATGACTGGTAAGACAAAGGGATATATTCAAGAATACATGCGAAGAGGTAACTTTCCTGAACCTATCAAACGTCTCTCCTGCGGCCCATTGTGGCTGCGGGAGCAGATTCAGAATTGGATTGATACTCCAAGAACTCGTGGACGTAAACCCAAAACTGATCTGGAATGAGGTAGATAGATATGAAATTTGGCATGCGAAAACCAAGTTTAAAGAAACGAATATCAGCACGAACAAGTATTAAACGCCAGGTTGTCCATCGAGCTGGATTGAAAATGCCGAAAGGTTGGGGCTGGTTGAAAAACCCTAAAAAGGCTGCCTATAACAAGGTTTATAACAAAACGTCATTTGATATCTTTAAGATCATAAGAAAGCTGTTTAGATAAATAAACTGTTAATAACTCTATTATTAAATTTGGGAGGTTTATATGTTGAAAAAAATAGTCATGCTATCGGTTACTATAATCGTAGCTTTTTATGCGGTTTTTTATTTTATGGATAAAGATGAATATACAACATTTGACAAAGTTGTATTTGATAAGATAAATGAAGATGATCTAATTTGGTTTACTATCGAAAACCATTCTGAAAACACAATGGTATCCATAAGAGATAGGGTTGTTATAGATAAAATATTGAAAAACTTCTCAGGCGTAGAATTAAAAAAAGTAAGTGAAAGCGATGTTCCATTGTCTAAAAGAGAAGGTTATGAAATAATAATAGAAATCATTCAAGATGGAAAGGTTGCTATTTCTACCTATCACAGAGATAACTCCATTACTATATATAACAAACATAACAAACCTAAAAATAATCGTCAATATTATCATATAGTAAATGGCATAGATCTAATAACACCAACATTAAAGATAATTAAAGAAGAAAATCTTGAATGGATACAATGAAACAACCGAGAAAGTAAGTTGAATACGAAGCGAAAAAAAATCCCTCCTTCGGTTATCCGTTGGAGGGTGACCAATAACATACTATTTTAATCTTTAATTATTTTAGCTATATTGTAATAGCTTGATTAATTTCAAACCCTACTAAGCCAAGTAGAGCGGTTCCACCACCAACTCTTTTTTATGTGGAGCTGTCCAAAGTAACATCCTGGGGTATAAAACGTTGACATACCCAAACTGGTCTGTTTGACAACCCTTCTTCCGCTTTATTTTAATTGTTGTTCAAGCGTTTGGTCGATCGGAAAATTCACAGAATATTTTTCGAGTAGGGGTTCAATTTGGACTCTAAAGTCTTTCTTTGCTTCATGATGTTTTATCGTATTCTCATTTGAGTCTAGTACAAATTTGTCTTTTACAATTGTATCATACGCAACCTCAACGGTCTTTGCGTATGCACTGATCGCTTCACCAAATTTCTCATGTGATGGCTTGAACTCTTCGCTCGGTGGCTCGATGAGTTGAAAATCGTTATATACTTTTTGCGAACGATTAAACAATTCTTCAACTTTTTTTACACCCTCTGGATCGTCAATATCGATGGGTCCAAATTCAATCTTTATTTGCATCTCGCTATTGTAAAGTTCGGCAAGGCTATTCATATATTCTTGCACCTTTTCCTTATTCACTTCGTCTGCATTGCCGCACCCCCCAAGAACGAATGACAACACCATAACTCCAACTATGAGCGCATATTTTTTCACTTTCAAATTCATTCCTCCACCATTAAATTCATTTTATTCAGATGTATTCCGAGCAATTCAATCTAGCGATTCAGATGGCAACTTAACTTTAACAATAATTATATTCTAACTTTTTTAATAATTTTCGTCTATTAAATAAAAATAAGCCAGCCTCTTTAGATAAGAGAACTGGCACAGTATTAGAGGGTTTCGTCATTACAGCAACGATTCTATAGCTTTAAGCAAAGCGTCAACTTGTTCCTGATTAAAAATTCCATACCCAATTGCAATTGCAAACAATCCAGATGCGATTGTAATTACTGCCGTTTTATTTTTCTTAAACCATGTTTTCATATTACTTCTCTCCTTTTCTAATACGATTTATCATTGATAGAGCTGCTCCCCAACTAATCGGCTTGTCCAATTCGTGAGAGTGGTCAGAGTTGATTAATCCTGCCTGTAAAAGCTCATCATGATCTTTCTTTGCCCAGTGTTCATTGGTTTGTTTTTCTGATAGATTCATGGCTTTAGCAATCCCCTCTGCTGTGGCACGAGCCACTTTGTTTATGAATTGGTCGTCACGCAATAGTGCAGACTCTGTTGGATTTGAAATAAACAAGTACTCTAGCAGAACAGCATCCATGTGGGTATCACGTAATACCTGCAGGTCTTTCTCTTTCTTGCCTCGATCTCTTATGTTGTATTCCTTTAATAAACTAGCTACCTGGTCATGAATGATATCTCGAATCTGACCAGTTTTTTTAGCTGATTGATTTGGGTATACGAATGACTCAAATCCGTTTGACTCTGAATTAAAAGAGTTAAGATGCAAGCTTACAAACAGCTTGGCTCCTAATCGGTTAGCTAACTTTGCCCTATCTCCCAATGAAACAAATGTGTCATCTGCTCTAGTAAGAGGTACATTTACGTTGTACTCAGCTGACAAGATTTTGTGTACTTCACTACCAATCTTGAGCACATAATCTTTCTCTTTCATCTCACCATTAACTGCACCAGGATCACTTCCGCCATGTCCGAAATCCAATACTAGAATCGGTTTTTTCACAGTATCCACACCTCCTGTTGATGGTTTCTCAGGTAAAACTCCCTTTCTGACTACAATGGCAGAGCTGATTGGACGCTCATATCCCTGTTTTGGAGAATGACCAAGGTTGTAGGTAACACTGCCACCGCCATCTAAATTAAGTGCTTCAATACATCCCAATTCGAGCATTAGGCTTGCAAGTTGTCCCAAAGAATAGTTAGTCTTTGTTGTTACAAGCAATACAGTACCGTCAGCCTTAACACCAATTGCGCTTCGTTTAGCATAATTGCGCACATCTGCAGGTGTTCCTTCCGTGCTTGTTCGAATATCTTTTTTACCATCTGCTATAATCTGCGGTGTGCCTTGGAAGGCAAGCTTAATAGCCCCAACGTTATTTCGATCAATCTTCTCGATAAAGGGACGACCACTTTTAGGCACAATAAAAGCGCCCCACTTGGCAGCGCTGACTGTATCTCGTATTATTTTCCCATCTCTAACTAGGTAGCCAATCGGTTCGTATTTCCCATTTTTCATAGAAGCGAATGGACCATTCTGGCGGTAAACCACATTCCTATCACTGGTGGCGATCTCGGATACTGACATGCCCGGTTCAATCTGAAGATCGATCTCTTGTCCTGTTGATACCTCGAAGACTGTGAAGTACTTTTCCTCACGAAACATTACTTTGCACCACCTTTATCTTTCAATACTTCAACCGCCTTGCGGATTACATCAGGTACAGGTAGCCCTATACGACCAGCATTCTCTAGAATAGAAAGTAATTCATTAGCCATATAGAAAAAGATTGTAGCATTTCGGATAAGTTTGCGGGAGGACTTATCTATGTCTTTAGTAGAGCGTATCCAAGATTTATGCGGTAGCAAAAATACCACTTTGATAGGATTAGAAAGGGAGATTGGGCTTGGAAGAGGCACTATCCGTAATTGGGATAAAAACTCCCCTTCTGTCGACAAAGTACAAAGGTGGCCGAATACTTTGGTGTCTCCACTGACTATTTGCTTTACGGATTCGATAAAAGCGAGTTCACATCGTTTATCAATTTGGTTAGGTACAGAAGATCGATAAAGGAGTTTGCCTTAGATACAGGCTTGGATGAATTTTATTTAAACAGGCTATGTTCGGGTGTCGAGTATAAGCAGCCATCTATTGACACCGTTTTGAAGATAGCTGTTCATAATGAAAACGATTGGCTGGTTGACGCCAAATCTCTTTTCAAAGCTGCGGGATACGATCTGGAAGAAATGTGTGACGATTTATTGGAGGACATTCCCCTAGAATTATTGCATCACTACCAAGAGCAGGGCATGTCTGAAACTGAAATGGTGATAGCTTATACAAGATTTAGGGAAGCTGAATCTGAAGATGCAATGTCAGAACCAAGAAATACAGAAGAGAATTCAAGCTATGAACCTGAAACTATAGCTGCCCACCACGATGGCGAAGAATGGACAGAAGAAGAGCTGGAGACCATTAGGAAATTTAAAGAGTTTATAAAATCACAACGTATATAACAGGAGTGATTAAATGCTATATGACCAACTTCTGAGTGAGACAGAAGCTAAAGTTTTTGAAAAGGACATACCTCTGTCCATTAAAGGTCTGTATGGTGACAATGTAATTTGGATTAACAAAAGGATACAGTCGAGAACAGAGAAAGCTTGCATTCTTGCCGAAGAAAACGGACACCACTATACTTCGAGTGGTGACATACTTAAGCAAGAATCTATCAAGAACCGTAAACAAGAGAAAAGGGCAAGGAATTGGGCGTATGAAAAACTCATCCCGATTTCAACTTTTGTACAAGCACACTTACAAGGAATTCGAAATCGCCACGAGCTTGCTGATCACCTGGGCGTCACAGAGGATTTTCTTGATTCAGCGATTAGACACTTTCAAGAAAAATACGGTTTGCGAGCTCCAGTTGGTGATTACACTGTCATATTTGAACCATTAGGGGTCTTAGAGTTGTTTAAGGAAGTTTATGCTTTCCAGCTGTAAGGCTGTTTATTATAGATTGAAACAGAACATACATTCCCACTTAAAGGAGGAATCTTTTTGGCTAGTTTTAGAAGACCTACTTGCACTTGTGAAAACCCCAAGAAATGTAAGTGCGGTTCAAAATGGGAGTACCGAATTCGGTATAGGGACCCTTTCACTCAAAAATTCAAAGAGAAATCACAGCGAGGATTTTCAACAAAAAAAGAAGCTCAGTTAGCCGCTTCTGAATTTGAGAAGAAGATTATGGAGGGTTTTGAACAAGAAGACATTAAGTTAGCAGATTTTCTGTACACTTGGTTAAATGAGTACAAACAAGGAACGATTAGAAAAAACACTTATACACTACACCAAAGAAATATTGATAACCAGATAATACCCTATTTCAAAAACATCTATTTGAAAGATTTAAAGCCAATTATGTACCAAAAGTTTCTCAATGAGCTCTCTGAGAAAGGCTATAGCAAAAGGACTGTAGAGATGGTCCATACAACTATGAATAATGCTCTTAACAAAGCATTAACTTTAGATAAAATTACTAAAAACCCTTGCTCTGGAGTAACAATTAAAGGACAGGTTAAGGTTCAGAAAATTAAATTTATCGAATCAAGTAGCATTCCGCGTTTCTTACAAGCAGCCTACCACTACGACTATATATACTGGATCTATTTCAAGTTGTTAATTGAAACCGGTATGAGAAAAGGAGAAGCAGCTGCATTACAATGGACAGACATCGATCTAAAACAAAAGAGCATTTCCATTAACAAGACATTGGACTTCTCTGCTAAAAATCAAAATGAACTTTTTGGTGACACAAAAACCTACCACTCAATAAGAACCATCCGAATTAGCAACACTTTAACCAATGATTTGAAAAATCATATTAAATTCCAAAATCAAAACAAATTAGCTCTGAATGATTTATATCAACATGATTTAAATCTGGTACTGTGTAAAAAAGATGGTAATTTCATACCTAAGTCTTCCCTATTCAATGCGTTTTCACGGATATTAAATCGTGCCGAAATCCCAGCAATGCCGATACACTCTTTAAGACATACCCATGCGGTTCTCCTTTTAGAAACAGGTACCGAAATGAAATACATCCAAGAGAGACTCGGGCATGGCAGCATACAAATTACATCTGATGTGTACGCACATATTTCTAAAAAAATCGAGGCAGATTCGATGGGGAAATTTGAAAACTATATCAGCCAGATTTATGAGAAGTAAAATTAATTGTGGGTGTTTTGTGGGTGAAATTGTGGGTGCGCTAAAAAGATTAAATCACCCACAACAACTAAAAACCCCTCACACTTACAGGCGCAAGGGGTTTGACACATCTTACAGTGACATATATTGATTACGCTCCCACTCGTGAACACGTGTGCGGAACATATCCCATTCAATTTCTTTTGCTTCGACGAAGTGCATAAGTGCATGCTCGCCTAATGCATCGCAAATAACTGGATCAGCTTTTAGTAACTCAATTGCTTCTTTCAGAGTTGCTGGCAAGCTTTCAATTCCGTTTTCTTCACGATCTTCTTCAGACATAATATAGATGTTGCGATCGACTGCAGCTGGTACTTCAATTTTATTTTTGATACCATCCAAACCTGCTTTTAGCATAACAGCAAGAGCTAGGTAAGGGTTAGCTGCTGGGTCTGGGTTACGAACTTCGATACGAGTTCCCATTCCACGAGAAGCTGGGATACGGATAAGTGGAGAACGGTTTTTAGCTGACCAAGCTACATAGCAAGGAGCTTCATAGCCAGGAACCAGACGCTTGTAAGAGTTAACCAATGGGTTCGTAATTGCTGTAAAAGCTCTAGAATGCTTCAGAACACCAGCCAAATAATGCTTAGCATCTTGGCTTAGACCTAATTCGTCTGACTCATCGTAGAATGCATTTTCTTTACCTTTAAACAAGGATTGGTGAGCATGCATTCCGGAACCACTTACACCGAACAATGGTTTTGGCATAAAGGTAGCGTGCAATCCATGTTGACGAGCAATTGTTTTTACTACCAGTTTGAAAGTAAGAATTTGGTCTGCAGCTTTTAGAGCATTGGCATATTTGAAGTCGATTTCATGTTGACCAGGTGCTACTTCATGATGAGAAGCTTCGATTTCAAAGCCCATTTTTTCCAAAGTTAATACGATATCACGACGGCAATTTTCACCCAAATCTAGTGGAGCGAAGTCAAAATATCCACCTTGGTCATTCAGATCGAGAGTAGGTTCGCCTTTGGCATCATTTTTGAACAAGAAGAATTCTGGTTCTGGGCCCACGTAGAAGTTGGTGTAACCCATTTCTTCTGCTTCTTTCATTACTTTTTTCAAGATATAGCGAGGGTCACCTTCGAACGGAGTTCCATCTGTCATATATACATCACAAATCAGACGAGCTACTTTACCAAACTCAGTGCCCCATGGGAATACTACCCATGTATCTAGATCTGGGTACAGGTACATGTCAGACTCTTCAATGCGCACAAAACCTTCAATGGAAGATCCGTCAAACATCATTTTGTTATCCAGTGCTTTTGGCAATTGTGAAACAGGAATCTCCACGTTTTTACTGATACCCATCAGGTCAGTAAATTGTAATCGGATGAACTTCACATTCTCTTCATCTGCTAAACGCATAATGTCTTCCTTGGTATAACGGCTCATTTCTCTTCCTCCTCATCCATATCCCTAACAATTTTCTACCCAATTTATTTAGTGGAAAAACCTAGAAAGCTCTCCACGTGTCAATGCTGCATCACCGAGGCGACTTGCATTGGGGTTCATAATCTGGTGCTTCATCATCTGCAACAATTCTTTCTTGGATAGCTCCGGGCGCTTCTCTGTTTTCTCAGGAAGCGTCGTTGCTTCAATTACAGGTGCTTTCAGTTGAATCACTTGCTTGATTCCAGCAATATTAAGTCCTTTGTCAATAAGTTCCTTGACCTCCAGCAAGCGATCTACATCATTAAAGGAAAATAGACGCTGCTTCCCTTCTGTACGTGCAGGTGTAATCAAACCATGATGCTCGTAGTAGCGAATCTGTCGTGCTGTAAGGTCTGTTAATTTCATCACAATACCGATGGGAAAAAGGGCCATGTTACGCCGAATCGCATCAGTCATTAGGCTTCCCTCTCCTAGAAAGATATTCTTAATTTCGATATCATGATTATATAGCGCTGCAATTAAGCTGTCAATACATGTTAGATAAGCTGACATAAATAATTTTTTCCAAAAAGAATCGTCCTTATACCAGTATGAACGGTAGGATCAACATCCTTTCTCCATTTGGAATTATTAAATTGTGAACTCACCTTCAGTTAGCTTAGATTAACCCTAATTACATTGTTAATATACTTGATTACTTATATTCGTTACTTGTTACTTTTCACTTGTTCATTGCTACTTATTACTCTGACCTAATAAAAAAACAGGCAGACCGATACGATTACGTAACGGTTCTACCTGTCCTGATTATCAACTACCTATTCATGTAAGAGGAACTAAAGTAAATCCTGACTCATCATTCTATCTAAGGCAGTCAAGATCCCTATTTTAACATGTGAGTAGGTTAAGCCACCTTGAACAAAACCGAGGTACGGTGGACGAATTGGGCCGTCAGCTGAAAACTCGATACTTGCTCCTTGAATAAACGTACCTGCTGCCATTATTACCTCATCAGCATACCCTGGCATCTCACTTGGGTAAGGAGTAACATGCGAGTCAACGGGTGCTGCTTTTTGAATGCCTTGGCAAAACGTAATAAGTCTCTGTGCCGTACCAAATTCAACAGATTGGATTAAATCTGTGCGAGGTTCGTGCCAGAGTGGATCAGTTCGAAATCCTAGTTTTTCCAGCACTGCTGAGGAAAAAACCGCACCTTTAAGCGCTTCACCAACTACATGTGGCGCAAGGAAAAATCCCTGGAACATTTCTAGTAAAGAGTACAACGATGCGCCGCCTTCTGCCCCAATTCCTGGTGCAGCCATTCGGTAAGATGCCAGCTGAACGAGCGATTCTTTTCCAACAATATACCCACCCGTTTTTACTAGTCCGCCACCTGGATTTTTAATTAAAGAACCTGCCATAATATCGGCACCTACTTGCAGAGGTTCTTTTTCTTCGGTGAATTCTCCATAGCAATTGTCTACAAAAACGATTAAGTCTGGACGAATCCCTTTTACAAAGCTGATCATTTTTTCAATCTTCTTGATTGTGAAGGAAGGACGATCTGCGTATCCCCGTGAACGCTGAATACCAATCATTTTTGTTTCCGGACGGATAGCTGCTCGTACCGCTTCCTGATCAATTTGTCCATCAGCCGTTAATGGAACATAGTCATAACCGATACCATAATCGCGAAGAGACCCTTGCCCTTCCCCACGTACTCCAACTACTTCTTCTAACGTATCATATGGTTTTCCCGTGATATATAGAAGGTGGTCACCTGGACGTAGAATCCCGAACAGTGAAATCGCAATTGCATGGGTTCCAGAAATAATATGCGGGCGAACCAGTGCTGCTTCACCACCGAACACATCTGCATAAATAGATTCCAATGTATCTCGCCCTGAGTCATCATATCCATATCCAGTTGATGGTGAAAAATGAAACTCATTTACCTCGTGCTTTTGGAAGGAACGCAAAACTTTTAGCTGATTATAATCAACCATTTTCGCAATCTCTTGCTTACGTCCTGTAATCATTTCTTCTACTTCTTCTACGAGCGGACGTAATCGCTCGCCATGGGAAAACAATTGAAACATGTTACTTCTCTCACCTTTCTCTTACCATTCTTCTTCGTTTTGGACAGGTGGATGTACCATAAACGGAATTAATTTTCCAAATATCGGTTCATCAGGTCGAATACGGACATTTACAAGATAAGCAGTGCCATCTTCTGAGTATTCTTGTTCCATCTCAAGACCAGCTCGATGCAACATAGAAAGAACATCTCCACGCTCCATAGGAATGATCAGTTCAACCATATTATACCCGGTCAATACAATGCCTTCGATCTGGTCCAACAGGTTTTTGAGATCTTGGTCATGTAACGCTGACATCTGAATGGAGTTTTCCGCACGTGGTAAATAACGACTTCCCTCCAGTAAATCAGCCTTGTTATACACGACCAATTGAGGAATGTCCTCCGCTTTTAAATCCTTCAAAACCTTGTCGACCACTTCCATATGAACTTCAAAATCGGGATGATGAACATCAACGACATGAAGGATTAAATCTGCCTCTTGGACACCCTCCAATGTAGAACGAAATGCTGCAATTAATGCTGTAGGTAAATCCTGAATAAAACCAACCGTATCTGTTAACAGTACTTCTTTGCCACTTGGGAGTTCCAGTTGTCTAGTCGTAGGATCAAGAGTCGCAAACAATTTATCTTCTTCTAAAATATCTGCCTCGGTTAAACGGTTGAGAAGCGTTGATTTACCAGCGTTGGTATAGCCAACAAGTGCAATCTGGTAGGTCTGATTTTTTTTTCGTCTCTCCCGATGCAGGTTACGCGTGCGTACTACTTCGTCCATCTGTTGCTTTAATTCACCGATTCGGCGGCGAATATGACGACGGTCTGTTTCCAGCTTCGTTTCACCTGGTCCGCGTGTTCCGATACCTCCACCTAGTCGTGATAACTGATTCCCTTGACCTGCAAGTCGCGGCAACAAGTAATTGTATTGTGCTAATTCCACTTGAATTTTACCTTCTCTGGAATGAGCGCGTCCGGCAAAAATATCAAGGATCAATTGGGTTCGGTCGATTACTCTGCAATCAAATGTTGCCTCCAAATTACGATTCTGGCTGGGAGACAATTCATCATTAAAAATAATGACATCCACATCAAGCTCTTCCGCTTGCTGAGCTATTTCTTGGATCTTACCACTCCCTAAATACCAAGCGGAGTCAACACGATCCCGATTTTGAGTAATCACGTCTAATACATCCACACCCGCTGTACGAGCCAGTTCACCCAGTTCTTCCAGTGACAGGCGCATTCTTTCTTCATTGCGTTGATCTAGTAAGCACCCTACAAGCAATGCTGTTTGTTGCTTATTTATATCGTTCATCGGCTCACTCCGTTCTTTATCTCTTCACCTTGACGAAAATAAAGGGCATCCGATCGCCACAACATGCGATACAGGATGCCACCTGCCTCATTTGTATATTATTACTCAACTGGATCTATCATAACGTGACTCGTTACCACTATACCTTCTTTTTATGGATTTTTCCATCCTTTTCATCATCATCACCAAGTGTTAGCGAAATTATGTTTTAACCAAGCATAACAGGTGTTTATTTTCCAGTTTGATCGACTTGTATAATTAAGATGGGCGTAAAATATCCATTAGTATAGCTATTTCATCCCTTAGATTACTTTTAGAATATTCAATGCATCCATCCTCTTTAATTTTTTCTTTTGGAAACTCTTTACGATGTAAGTAGTAATACTTCAATTTCAGATATCCACTAATAGGAAAGTCATAATTGTACCAAGTATCCTTATATCCTACAATTCCGCACTTCTTTAAAATTAACTCAAGCACATTAATCAATTCGGAAATAAATAAGTTTAATTCGCAGTTTGCTTCAAGTTCGATTTCTGAAGTTCCTATGCTCTTATTGTCAATATCTTGATATGTAGTGATTTTTATTCTTATCGTATCATTATCTACTCTTCTAATAAGCCAGTTTTTACCCGCTGGTTCAAAATCCCAGTCAAAACTGACTTCTTGTCTCACTTCATCACTAGGGACTATTTCATACATTAGGTTTAACAGTCCCTCTACTAAATCAATGAGAGGTTCAGTTAAATAACTTGGAGAGAAATAACAAATCTTATCATCTATTTGAAGAAAAGAATCGGCCCATCCAATACCATTTAGAACATATGAAAATTTCACCATTGAAAATCGTCCTTTCCCCATTAAATCTACATTTTTATTCAGTTTTTTGATGCAAGATATGTTCCTATTATCTTGGGATTGTTAACAGTATTATGGAGAGCTCCGGAATTCCTGGGTCACTTGTTCCTATAAAACCTCCAACTATATAAAGGCAGCTGACTCTTTTACAGCATTCGTAAATTGGTCAAATCCATATGCAATGACAGCAGTTAGCATTGTCAATCCAATTAACAATAGTCCTACAGCTTTACTGTTCATGTCACTTCCCCTTTTATCTTAAGATCGCTTCTTTATTGAATGTATTGATCGGTAAAACTAACATGGATCACTCAATCCAGAGAAGATTTGATCAAACATATTGTTTTCAAACAATCTAAAACTGGTATTTCTAAATAAATTTATTGGTTCATCACCATTTTTTACAGTTCTAACTATCTGTCCAAAAAAGTAAATATTATTTTTTGTTTTTAGTCATTTGTTACTGAATGACTAACCGTTCCACGTTTTGTATCCATTTATCTATTGCCACCTTAGGATAATAAACGGCATTTTCTATTTTTATATGAGGTAATAAACTTCTGTAACTGTTTGTACCATTGTCGAATCTATTTAATTTTTGAACTTCTTCAATACTTATTCCTAAATAATCAGCTAACTCTGATTGCGTTAATAATTGATGTTGTGAAGTTTGCTTTATTGGATTAGTTTGTTTTTCTCTTAAACCATCTGATATTAGCCAACTACCTATTACGAAACACACCGCAAAACAAAAAATTGATAGTGCAACTAAATTATTTTTCATATTGATACCTCTTTGCATCCTTTTTAATATTTCCACAATATAACTTTCCTAATAATTCCACAATGATGTCAACTAAGATACAAGCATGGCGTAATTAATCTTAATTTGATATGACAAAATTCTTATTTCTTTTTAACATCCCGTTTTACTGGTAACCTACTATTTTTCTTACCCGTCATATATGCTATTCAATCGATTAAGAACAAGTATAGGAGCTTCTCTTATGAAAAACACAATTTTACCCCTTCAAGTCATCGCAAAAATAGTACTCACAATCATGGTGGGATTCCTCATTTCGCTTTTTCTTCATGCGATTTTCCCTGCTTCGCTCAAAGATTTTTCCTAAATTGCAATTCTTATCGGAGTATGGATCATCTACTGGCTATTTGAACGAAAACGGCTTTGGCCTAGGATTTGGAGCAAAGGGAAGTTGGAAGCAGTTCGTTATCGGTATAGGAATAGGAGCTTGTACTATAATTCTTTCATGTGTACTCGTCTGGCTTTTAGGTGGTGTACAAATCAAAAGCGTCCAAATAGATATATATTTACTGGTAGCTATTCTTTATACCATTCCCAAGTGGATGATGGTTGCCGTCGTTGAAGAAGGGCTAATCAGAGGATATGTGCAGGGAGTCATGAAGGAGTCATTCGGCCCAAACGTTTCGATTTTTTTCCCTTCTCTGTTGTTTGCATCGATTCATTTGTTCAACATAGGTTCTACCGAGTCACTTCTCCCGATGATATGCCTTTTTCTTGACGGTTTGTTTTTTGTTTTTTGCTATCGTTAAGGAGATGACAGGCACGCTATGGATTCCTATTGGTTCTCATTTCATATGGAACTTCCTTCAATCTGCTCTTGGGTTTGCAGTGTTCGGTGGTGATATTGAGGCGCCTTCTATTGTAAAAGTTCAACCGATTGGGGATACCATACTCTCTGGTGGAGCTTTCGGTGCTGAAGGAAGCTACCTTACAGTCTGTATATTACTGATTACTTTGATAATTGCATGGGGAATGTATCAAAAACATAATGTGAAGGCTGATAGCAGCTTGTTGATCTCCCGTTATATGATGTTTAATCTACTTGTAATAGTTTAGGGCGCTCACATGGGCGCCCTTTTTTATAAATGAAATAATTCATTACTTTACTTTAATGGATGATTATGGTAGCTTCCTGCCCTATAAAAGTTCCCATATGAATCTCTATTAGGAAACCCATCTTTGTGAGCAGCTTTAATAGGCATTCTACCACTACATGAATGACACCATGTCTCAGTTGAACCTTCATAAACATAATGATTTCCTTTATTCATACAGATAGGACATTCATATCTCAATCTAAATCTTTTTTTACCATTGTTATCAATTTTAATACCAGTTGCTATATAATCTGTTGTTGCTTCTTCTTTCGATTCTTCTTTCGATTCTTCTTTTGATTCTTCTTTTGATCCTTCTAACTTTGTTAATCCTTCAATCATTTTCTCTCGTATATCTTCACTACTCTGGATAGGATCTGTTATAGTTTTATCTTCCTCTTGATTCATTGATTCAAAAAAATTGCTATAGGCTTTACCAATCTTATCAAATTCTTTTATAGTATCTAAAATGTCTCTTTCAATCCCAAAGAGATTAAAAACATTTTGGATAATGACTAATTTGGATAATTCATCTGTTTCTTGAAGCTGAATATCTGCTTCCTTACCTTTATCATCTTTAATGGAAATTTTTACAGTTAATGACATGAAATCACCTCGTAGAGTTGATTATAAATCACTAACTCATTACATAGCAATATATACCTGCATATGGAAAAACTTATCTTTTATTTGGATATTATGATTCGGTAGTTTCCTGAGCAGAAATAAAATCACAGGTCATCGTCAAATTGAAATTCAAAAATTTACCGCTATTAAAACAGAGACAGATATCACATTTAAGTAAATAGATGCTATTAAAGCATCTATTTTTATTTCTTTGAAAAAACCAATATAGTTTATCAATTTATATCAGTAGACACATGGTTAATTCATGTCCTCTTCGATAAGTTCTTGTTTTTTTTGAGCAAATAGTAATTATCCTCATTAACCAATTATCAGACCTCGCTGTTCTTTTTTCGATTAATTAATTGACATTATTTCCAAAATATTCTATTATTTAATTATGAAAAATTTAACATTTTTGGAGGTGTATTCATGTTAAGAAAATCCTTAATTGCCATCGCTCTAGTTGTAGTTTCTCTATTTTCCGTTACAGGAGCATTTGCCAATGAAGTGCAATCAAGTAATACTCAAGCAGCAGCCGACAAGTATTGGGCAGTAATCACAAAAAAATTTTCAAGTAACCCCCCAGATACTATTACTTATGATGACGGAAAAGGTTATATTGGTACTTTAACAAGAGGCACTGGCAATTGCTTTCCAAGTTATTGTGAGTGGACATATTCTGGTTGGGTATACTATCAATACTAAATTCAATTCCCCCCTCTCCCCTGGAGTTTAACTCAGGGGATTTTATTTGCTCACATTCCCACTCTAATATAATCTCCAATTGAATTCTCTACTTTAATGCCCCCAAATGGACGTGGCTGTGCAGCCACCAATAATCAAATACCAAAAAGCTCTCTAAAAAATCAATTCCAACTTTCTAGTTTTATCTCTTAATTCATCGTCGTTCATCATAATCTTCAATCATGTCAATAAGTTCAATCTTAAATTTTTCATATTTTAATATTTATTTTTTCTTCTTTCGCCTAATACTCCTCCAAAGTTAAAGCCAGAAAGTCTTGCACTTACTTCTCTACAAATTTTTATTTTATCTTCAACTACTTCTTTTAGAATTTTTAAGTCATCTTTGAATAGCATTTGTATTGCCTCACTTCCAATGAAAGTTATTTTTTATTTGGTTTTTCTATCAATGTATTTGTAACATTCAAACCACAACCATTTATATATTTTTAAATATCTATCATATGTATAGTTTGGGTTATTTGTGTTGTACCAGTTGTTAAATGAGAATTCCCACTTCTGACAATTACAATTTCTTCAAGAAGGAACACAATTCTTTAAATCATTTCGACCATTCAGTATCACATGTTCTTTATGGAACTGCTGCAACAAAAACCTTATGGTCTTCTTCAGAAAGTCCACAATAAGCACCTTGAAAGGAGAAGTATTCTTTGCATGCCAACCATTCTGTTTCTGTAATATTATGGTTTATCTCTTTTCTAATGTTGTTGTATCCAATGAACTTTTCTTTATTGAGCTGATAATACAGTCTATCGTACTCTTTTTTCCTCTCCCGATTTTCTTTTTGCCACTTTCTACTCTAATATTTATCATAATCTTTATTTTCTAAATACCATTTTCGCCTATTTTCTCTTTCGCTGCTCTTTATTAGCATTTCCATGAGCATTACTGATTTGCTTTGTACATGTCCTGCATCTAGCTTGTAATTTATAAACTACTTGACCTTTCTTTCCCACTAATGTCGTACCGTTAATATGTATTTACTTTTTTGGTCGCTGTGTGTACCTCTTCTTAGCTTATTTCTACTACTAGATATAAGTGAATAACTGTTCTATGTTCAATTTCCTCTGGAAATTCATCAACTTCTACATAACCTTCGTATGCTATTTTTAGATATTCTTCAGTATGATCAGTGTAAAACACTTCTACTTTCAATTCCTTAACCTCCTTAATTTTTATTTAATAAGCTTTTAAATCAGTTTTTCTAAATAAGGTTTCCCCACGGTTATAAATTGTTGATCATCTTTTACAAAAAACGTCTGGTCTTTCTCCATTCTCTGAATACATTACTTCTATTGTATTTAAAAGTTCTATGGCTATCTCTTTACTTGCAATTGAGTTCATTTTTCCTCCTAAATTTTATTACTAATATAGTATATATTTTTATTTTATATGACATTCATAGATTAATCTACGAATGAATGGCTATCTGCCATCTCCCCCCTAAGCATTATTAATTCATCAGACAAGCCTGGCTCAGAGGGAAGTTGACGGTCGATTAATAGGTGCACATTTCTTAGCATAACTCTTTTATTTAATCCTTCCAATTTGCCGATAATTCGGTTTAATACAGGTGTTTTGTTTTCACTCAGACTATTATTAATAATATTTCGAATTTCAGAGTTAGCTTTAATAACCACTTTTACTTTAGCTCCTGAATCATTGTTGTTTGGTTTCACAATAACATACTTGATATTATCAATCGGTTCACCGTTCTTATCATAAGCAAAAGCATTTACAATTCTAAACAACTAATCAGCCCATTCCTGTAATATAGCGTAACTTTAATTATAACACTATTACTTTGAAATGTTCGCTTTTTTAAATATTTGTTTTATATGTGTTAATTTCAATCTTTCATCAGTTGTTTCCCAATATTTTTATATAAATTCTCATTCCTCTAAGTGCTACTATAATCTTGGAGGAATGCTGCCATGTTAAACAAACCTAAAAAACCTATGTTGTTGCATAAGTCTGACGCACCACCTGAAGGTAATTTAATTCATCAGCTCAAATTTGATGGTTTTCGCTGTATCATGTCATATGACAATGGAGACATTAGACTCTTTACTCGTCATCAAAACGAATGTACTGCACAACATAAGGTTCGCTAACTACAAATTTGAAGGGAATAACTTTTCCACCGTACACTGGAATAAATGTATCAATAAGTACTCTACCTGTTTCTTCACCATTTTTAATCTCGTCTTTTACACTTCGAATAAACACTTCCACTTCAAACTCTGCTCGTGGCTTTAATTCATCATTCGGTTTTAAACGATTAATAAAATTTGTAGATTGGAGTTAGTATAGTTTCATGGACACATCTTGGTTAAGT
>NZ_JAJISB010000048.1 GCF_021245735.1 Brevibacillus daliensis | reverse complement strand
CTTAACTTTTTTGTGTCCAAGATATTGACTCAGATCCAAAAGTTTGATAAGAAATCCTGTGAGCTAGGATTTCTTATTTCACTAACGGAGCAGAATAGTTTAATTAAAAAATGGGATTTTGTGGTAAAATATTTTTTTAAGGAACGGAGGGGTTTGCAATGAATAAACGGGGAACTGGAGTTGCTTTTATAGCAATATCAGCCTTTTTAATATCGGCAAAATATATTAGTGCTTCAATCTTTGGTTCGGGTGTTGTTAGTTGGGATAACTCGTTATATGATGCAATGTTAAGTTATGTTGGGAATACTTTAAGCACGTTTAGTCTTTTAGCTTTATTAATAGGTATAGCATATATAGCTTGGGGAGAATACGATGATTGGAAAGTTAACAATAAAAACTCAAATGAGTAATCCTTATTGAACAAACAGGTGCGTTAGTGGAATAAGGAGTATTAAATTAATCAAACTTTATTCTAAACCGATAAAATGAATGCCGAATGACAACAACTTAGGTTCATAAATGACAACAACTTCGTTACAAGAATTGAATAGGATGGATATCTTAGAATCAGATATTTAAAGTACTCTTACTATCCTGTGTATTATCGTATATTTCTCTTAACCTCTGTTTCTAGGGGTACCGCCAACAAATTTCGCTTATCTTAACTTCGATGTGAGAACTATTGTAATATCAATGGTTCTCACATCATTTACATGTATTCAATGTAAGTATTAGTTTACAAAGGTATGATCATTTTTTGATGTCTTGCTCAAGTAATGCATCCGTTAGTTGAGTGACATTTTTAAATTATTTCAATGAAAAAATAAAGCAATATTATAAAGAATTTTGCTCAATCGTTTCTTCTACATAAGTAAGAAAATTACTGTATGGGGAGTTCCCTTTCAAAAATTGCGATACCACATTCAAAGGTAATATCACTATATCTCTCTTTTTAGAATAAAGAACACTTTGTGGTTTGGTATTAATATACGCTCCATCAAAATTGGGAGAATAATTGTATACAGAATCAGACTCATACCAGTAAAAGTCTTGTCTAATATTATTTTTGATAACCTCACCAATATATGCACCTATACGAGTCACTAAATTATCAAAATGCTTATTTAAAAGTTCAATACCAAACTCTGTATTCATTAATCTTTTTGTATACATATCAATATAATGAATGCTTTCAATAGTGAAGTCTAAATTTCTTTTAGTAAGGTTCTCTTTATCCCAGGAATCATTCGAAACATCCTGATACATTAATTTTGCAATGCCTTTTAAATCGTCTTTTTTTAATTTTGCTCTATTTAAGAAACCAAACATAAGATGGGATTTCTCCTTTATCATTTGTCTACGAGTACAGCTATGCTAATTATATCTCTTATTTCACTAACACAATAAAAAGTTTCAAAATTTATCGTAGATCATACCACGTAATTTCAATAATTCATCCTTTAGACGTTTATTTTCTTCTTCAAGTTTTTCTATTCGGTTATTCTTAGCTGCGATAAGCGAATCTTTACTGGCATCCGTCATATTTTGTTTTATGGTTTGTGGTGAATTTAACCCTTCTTGTTGCTTTCGTAATCCTTCTACTCGACTTCTTATTTCTTGATTGTTATAAAGGAATGCCTTAGAAACACCGGATTCAATGGCAACCTGATTAAAGTTGATTTTAGCTTTCGTTTTGATAATACTGTAGTCTTGATGCCTCATTAGATAGTCATAAAATCCGAGAACTGTATTAATGATGATATTTACCGTCTTAGCTTTTCTAATTGGCTGTTTAGGGAATATAGGGGTCACCTTTACGTCTTGATGTGGGTTTTGTAACCATCGCATGAATTCAGCCATTTCATCTATTCCAATATCACGATAATCCCTGTTAATTTGTTCTAAGAATCCAAAGAATAGTTTTAAATGAAAAGAGATTGACCGTTACTAACATGTATCTTGTCTTTGCTTCTTTTGTAAGAAGGGTAATAACTCTCATAATTATCACTCCTGTTGAAATTTATTCTTTTATTCAATTTAGAAAGCGTTCAATCTCTTAATCTTAGATAATTTTCCTCCTTTCTTTATTTACTATAAATACTATAAAAATTAGTGTGGTTAAATAGACTTTAAAGAAACAAAAAATGGATAATTTTACATTTAATACTGTAAAGTCATCCATTATGACTGGTTAAGATAACCGCATATTTTGTACGCTAAGCCCCGTTTGATCTAAAAATGGCCGGTTTCCTGTACGCTAAGGATACCGGCCTCTTATTACTTTTTACCAATCTCGATAAGACGCGTACATCCTCGCTATTTCTGATAAATCAACGGATACATCACTTTGAACGTTGCTTGCATCGATAATCTCAAACGAGTTTGTTTCGGGAAATGCGCTATACAGCTTCTCAAGTGTTGATTTGCCAACCTCATCCACCTTGACTTGTTATTTCTACCATTCAGTTTCTGTTTTATGTTCAATGACTTTTAATACTTTTGGTTCAACTTCTTTTAACATTTGTTCCATTAAACGATCGCTGATAGTTACTCCATTTTGTTCAGCTTTAAATTGGCTTTCAACCTGTGTTTTTGCAATCACATCAATCACTTGTTGTTTAGAGACATTTCTAGATGCTGCAATCTCCACAACAGATTTACCTTTTGCTAATTCTTGTTTTAATTCTGTCGGGCTAATTTTTAGTAAAGAAAACAGTTTTTCATCGTTTAAAAAGTTATCAGCAGTATAATCAGGCTTACCATTTAAAGAGAATAAACCTTCTACTTTAATGTTTACAGGTGTAGGATCTAACGGAGAAAGACTAATTGTATTACCATGAACAAATACTTGGTAGCCCTCTCCTTCTGTTCCCTTTTTGGTGTAATTCAAGATAAATGTTTTTTGATTTGGGTTCTCCATTTGCTCCATAGCAACCTCGTACTCTTCGATGTTGCCATACATTTTATCAATGAGATAATCTACCTTCGCCCTGATTTCCTGATTGGTTAAAGTAATGAGTGGCTTCTCCTTAGGCTCCCAATTCTCTTGAGTCAGGTCTTCAATCTCACCCGTAATACCGTTTGTATGAATGGTAAACTTTTTGCCGGTTCCTCCTTTTTCCTGCAGCACGATGCTTTGTTGGATCGTTTTCATATTGGTTGAATTAGTGGGGTCTCCAAGGTAGCTTGCATCGATTATCTCAAACGATTTAGTTTCTGGAAATGCGCTATACAGCTTCTCAAGTGTTGCTTTGCCAACCTCATCCACCTTGACCTGTTCAGCAGTCATTGGTGTTCTAGAAAGCATTTCAATCAGGGCAGGGCCCGCAAATGCTGCGGTTGGAATCAAAATCGCAGCAACAACTATTCCACCAATTAATCGTTTTTTCATGGTTATTTTGCTCCTTTTTTGTTGCAAATATTGAGAATAGGATTGTTCTATTCGTTTGGAAATGGCCGGATGGCACTCCATAGTTTCTGCCTCTTTGTGCAGATGTTCACGGATTTTGCGTTCAATAGTCATTGATCTCTTCCATCCTTTCCGGGGGGAGATTCCATAAGTTTTTTCGAAGCGCCTGGAGGCCAGCATGATATCTGGACTTGACTGTACCCAGCGGAATATCGAGCAAAGTCGCAATTTCCTCAAGAGTATAGTCGTGAAAAAAGCGGAAGATAATCACTGGCCGCTGTTTGTCGGTCAGTTTTCGTATTGACTGCGATATCATTTGGTTCGTCCCATCCATCAACGCAGTATGTTGATCCCAATAAGACTCTTCCCGAGAGAAGGCACGGATGCGTTCAAAAATTCGGAATCTCCTCCAGCTCTTGACCCGAAATCTCTGCACTTGACGGATTACCAAGCCGTGTAGCCAGAAGTGAAAAGGACGGTTCGTATTGTAGTTAGCAAGTGAGGTCCACATTTGCATATAGATCTCATTCATGACATCTTCCCGATCCTGCTGATGATCCACCAGAAAGGAGACTGTCCGGTAGATGTCCTGATAGGTGGCATCATACATCGTATGAAACGCCTGTTGATCACCATCTTTCATTTTTATGAGTAATTGGTACATATCTTCATTTTGCATTCAGAGGGCCCTCCTGAGTAAGCAGCTTACACACTATATTGTCTCTCTATCGGAAAAAGGTTCGGTTCTCTTCTTATTTTTTTGCAAACGGTTGAGTGCAAGAGGCTATCGGTCCGGAAAACAACCAGGAGTACCACGACCCATCATCGGTAAATTAGGATCGTATTCAAGAAATATATCATCTGAAATTTCTATTATCCCATTTGCAGAATTAATTTCAGCAAAGTAATTCATTGCTTTGAAACAAGCATTAATTCCTTCCTCAAATTGATCGTTAGCAACAAGATACTTAGCTTTATACTTAAAATAATTACCTAGCTCGGTATATTTATAGTACTTACCTTGCTCCGCATATTTATATGGAGTGTATTTGCTAATGAACGTATTTCTATCTTCTTGATCTAAGATTTCTTTTAGAGAAGACATATCGTTACCTGCTATCAATGCTTCTTATAATCGGTTGACTCTGTGTACTCGTTGGTTATCTGTGGCTTCCTTTACCAGCTCTTTAAGTAGTAGAATTACCTTTTCATATTCCCCCCTTCTAAACATGGCTAATGTACGTATATTTTTAGCGAGAGGCATTGGTACGAACTTTTCTTACCATTCTGCGATCCAATTCTATCAGTTCCAAGTCTTCAAAGCTCGGAGTTTCATTTTCATCAGTGAACTCTATTTGCATTTCATCGGTAGCAGTTTCGAATTTTTCAATAATGCGATGTAATAACACTCTCTGCATCCCCCGGATTTAGTGAATTCCTTTTCAAGTGTGATTCTATCTTTTTTTTCATATAATCGTCTATTTTAATTGTTAGGCTATGTTAAATAACTCTGTTGATATTTGATTGAAGCAAACAAATATTCAATAATGTAGATAAGAAACATTAAATTCAATTAACAAGCAAATTAGAATAGCAGATGAAATTTACTTTTGTTTAGAAGTGTATAAAGGAGGATAAAAACTTGCGTAATCTACAGTGGAGTAAAGTAAAGAAAAAGTTAGATCGTTTTATTTGTGACTCTCTGAAAAATAGAGTACAGTTCCATGTCACGAATTACCGAAAGGCTCATGACCAAAGAGGAAGAGCTTTTATTACTGTTGATAAAAAGGAAATCCTAAATATGTGTACGTTAACTTCTAATATAGAAATGTACAGAAAAGAATGGGAAATAAAACATACTCAAAATATTGAATACGATGTCTCTAATAGAAATCAAAACTATGAGATAGGGAAACATGCTCATGAAATGATTAAAGCAGAAGGGATTTTTGCACAGTATGACTTTTTCGATGCAGTTGAAGAATATTTTAATTTACCAGTAGAAAAGGCATTGAAATCAGATGATATGGTTATAAAAATTCTATCTTTGATAGATAGAAGAGTGGGAAAGAGAACTTTACAAGGAATGAAAGAATCAATACTAGACGAAAAGGAAATTATCCAGTATTTTTATAAATTGCGATGTGAGGCAGAAGGTGTAAGGAGTTCCTATACTGGTTTTAATTGATTGTTTATTGAACAAGTATGTTAGTCGAATTAGTAAAAAGCAGACACTTATAATTAAATTTCTGCTTTTATTTTTTAAAATCAACAATGTTATTTAACATAGCCAATAGATAAATAGCTGTACCCACCACTAGTCATCTATACGATTACTAGATTCTGATGCTAACTTGTTTCTATGGCCTTGGATCATAAGAATCACCCTAGTAGTCAGTTGTCAAAATAACTCAAATACTAACTGACCTGTTTTTTGGATTTTTATTCGTTCCTCTCTATTCTTACTTACATCAATAGTAAAAGATTGCTCTAATATATCAAACATACTGATTTGAATATTTGATGAGGTTTTCTCTTCTTGTATTACCAACTCAATGTTAGTGATTCTTGGTTTAACAAGATCCTTTCTTGAATCGTTTTGAGAAGGTTGATTTAATTGAAAGGATGGAAGCGGTAGACATTTTTGGCATGAGCATTCCTTCCTGGAAGACTCTTCGGTGCGATTGATTGGTAGAGATACTTTTCTTAATTGCTCTAGCATTTTCAATACTACCAGGTAACCGCGCAGAGGGTCAGCAAAGCCGGCAATCTTTCTTTGCTTCACCATTTCCGCTAGAAAGAACAGTTCTTTATCCGTTAGCTCGTAACGTATTTCTTCGTCATGTACGGTCGGCATTTCATAATCCTCCTGTATCTTTTTCCTATAATTATTATTTTGAATTTTTTGTTATTTAACAAGGATTGTTACTCCTATATTTTCCCATGAAATATAATGACTCTATCCCAACATATGCCTATCGTTTATATCAAAGATGAGGTGTTTCCTTTAGAAAATTCATGATCGCAACGAAAAAAAGACTGCTGATATCTCTCAACAGCCTTTCTACCGGACTTTGAACGATGTGTACGTCGATTTTCATTGTAATTCCGACGCAGGATAAACTGTACAATAGCAGGAGTAATATTGTCCCTCCCACTTTGCTTATGATGAATGCAGATGCGTAAGGAGGATGATTATGATTACAATTCAAATGAAGGATCTAACCCCGAACAATATGGAGTTATCGATTTCCCCGATGTTAGAGCTAGCAGGTGGCCTGCATCTGTTAACGCAACAATTTGTCCATCATCTGCACCAAGCGTGTCAGACGGAGCTTTTACAGATGGTAAAACAAGAGGAATTATATCAGGAATTCCTATATTTTTCTCCGTTATTTTCTGATGGGATACCTGATCTGTTTTTACCAAACTATTCAGATGGCGTGCTGGAATGGGAAGATCAGTTTGAATATCTTTACCAAATCGATCTCGATTTGTTTATCTCATCATGTAATAGAGCATTCATTCACTATACGGATAGAAGACCTGGCATTTTTTGCTCGCTGGAGGAAGATTATCTTTTTGATCCCGAGCATCTTTTCAATCGGTTTTTGTTGTTCATGAGTTCATATATGCGTCTTGTTTTCTGGTCAGCTTGGAATAATCAGTATCCGGTTCTCATGACAATGAAGGAACAATTACGAAATTATTTGAGCCAATCCTCTGATAACGTTAGCCATTTTCTTCATGCCCTGGTCCCTGACTGTAAAACGAATGGGGAGAACGAGACACTTCTACTTCCATCTTTATACACCCCTGTTGCCCATCAAGATTCCGTTCTTAGATTACGGTTTTATATTAGTTGGTATCTACGACAGCCCTTATTTTGTTTTTCTTTGCATCACACAAACAGCCTGGTGGTCTCTTTTCCTTCCTTGTTGTTTCGACATCCTTCTAAGTAATACCACCAATAGAGGGAATCACACCCATGTGTAGATAAAAAAAGAAAAGGTTGCCGGACCAATGTCCCGACAACCTTTTTACATCTTTTACTTATTTAACAACTACGTGGATAGGACGACCTAGAGCCATTTCTGCAGCTTCTAATGTCACTTCACCTAATGTAGGGTGAGCATGGATGGTAAGCTCGATATCTTCAAGCGTAGCTCCCATTTCAATAGCTAGGGCAACCTCAGAAATGATGTTAGATGCATCTTCCCCAACAAACTGCGCACCTAGAACTATTCCTGATTCTTTCTCAGCAATTACTCTGGCAAAACCTTCACCAGCATTTACTGACAACGCGCGACCATTTGCTGCATATGGGAAGCGACCTACTACTACATCATATCCTTGTGCTTTTGCTTCTTTTTCAGACAATCCTACGCTAGACATTTCAGGGCTAGAGAAGACAACAGATGGAATACATTTGTAGTCTATTTCTGCATTGTGTCCCGCAATTACTTCAGCAGCAACTTTTCCTTCATAAGAAGCTTTATGCGCTAGAGCAAGACCTGGAACGATGTCACCGATCGCGAAGATGTGAGAAATACTTGTACGACCTTGTTTGTCAACTTCGATCAAACCGCGTTCGTTCATCTTGATACCGACTGATTCAAGACCAATATCATTTGTGTTAGGTTTACGTCCTACAGTAACTAGTACGTAATCAGCTTCGAAGGAAGCTTCTTCACCTTTTACCTCAGCTTTAACAATTACGCCTGTTTCTGTTTCTTCAACGCCTTTTGCTACTGATTTGGTGTGGATTTTCACATTATTATTCTTCAATCCACGTTCAACCAAACGAACCATATCAGCTTCAAAGCCCGGCAGGATTTGGTCTGCACCTTCAAGGATAACAAGCTCTGTACCGAATTTAGCTAGAACCGTACCTAGCTCAACCCCGATATATCCGCCACCAATAACTACCATACGTTTTGGAAGTTCATCCAAAGCTAGAACGCCTGTAGAAGAAAGGACACGCTTGCTAAATTTGAAGGCAGGCAGTTCCACTGGACGTGAGCCTGTTGCAATAATTGCGTTGTTAAATTTATATTTGTGGGACTCATTTTCGTTGTAAACACTGATCTCATTTTCACTCAAGAAGAATGCTTCCCCTTGAACGGTTTGGATCTTGTTTCCCTTGAACAATTGAGAGATACCGCCAGTCAACTTGCTTACTACGCCGTTTTTCCACTCTTGTACTTTATTAAAATCAATTTTTACGTTTTCCATTGTGATACCCATTTCAGCGCCATGTTGTGCATTTTCATACACATGTGCTGCATGGATCAACGCTTTAGATGGGATACAACCAACGTTTAGGCAGACACCACCCACGTTTTCACGTTCTACAACCAGAACTTGTTTACCCATTTGAGCTGCACGGATCGCTGCTGTGTATCCACCTGGACCTGCCCCAATGACTACTACGTCAATTTCTTCTACGAATTCTCCTACTACCATGATGTATTATCCCTCCATGACCAATAATGTTGGGTTCTCAAGAAGCTTCTTCAGGTAATTCATGAAACGTTGTGCAGGATCACCATCAATCAGACGGTGGTCAAAGCTTAGAGAAAGCGACAGCACGTGTGCTACTACGATTTCACCATTTTTCACAACAGGTTTTTGCTCGATGCGACCAACACCCAGGATTGCAACTTCAGGGTGATTGATAACTGGTGTAAAGAACATACCGCCAGCAGAACCGATATTGGTGATGCTGAAAGTAGAACCTTTCATTTCATCAGCAGATGCTTTGCGATCACGAGCTTTTGCTGCCAATTCGTTGATCTCAGCAGAGATTTCGAAAATGGATTTGCGATCAGCTGCTTTTACAACCGGTACTAACAAGCCATCATCAGTAGATGTTGCGATACCAAGGTTATAGTATTTTTTGTAGATGATTTCTTCTTTTTCATCATCAATAGAAGCATTAAGCATTGGGAATTTTTTCAGTCCAGCTACAACTGCTTTTGCGATGAATGGCAGATACGTAAGCTTAATGCCTTGTGCTTCTGCAAGTGGTTTTCCTTCTTTACGCAGTTCTACCAACGCTGTTACATCTACTTCATCGAACAATGTAACATGTGGAGCTGTGTACTTGGATTTGACCATTGCTTTAGAAATTGCTTTACGGATACCTTTCATCGGTACGCGTTCTTCTAGTTCAAAAGCTTGAGCTGCGTAGTGAGCAGTTGGTGTAGCTGCCGCTGCTTTTTGTGGTGCTGCTTCTGTTGCTTCCACTTGCGCAGGAGCTGCTGAAGTTTGTGTAGCGCCACCAGCCAGATACTGATCTACATCCGCTTTTGTAATGCGTCCTACTTTACCACCAGTTCCTTGTACGTAAGCAAGATCTGCTCCCTTTTCACGAGCGTATTTACGTACTGATGGCGTAGCAAGAATTTGCTTACGTTCAATAGGTTCACCTGTAGGTTGCACAGCAGCAGGTGCTTTTGCTTCTTCCTTAGCAGGAGCTGCAGGAGCTTCTTCTTTCGCAGGTGGTTCCGCATGACTAGCTGCTGGAGTAGCGCCTTCTGGCAATGCTCCCTCTACCTCAAATACAGCAAGTACATCGCCTACAACGGAGAGTGTTCCTTCACTCACTTTAATTTCAACTACTTTACCTGCTACAGGTGAAGGTAGTTCTACCATTGATTTATCGTTTTGAACTTCTAGGATTACTTGATCTTCTTCTACTGTATCTCCTACTGCAATATGCCACTTAGCAATTTCACCTTCGTGAATTCCCTCACCGGTCTCAGGCAGTAAAAATTCATATCGTGCCACTTTACATTCCCTCCTATCATTATCGAGAAAGATGGCGGAAAGTGCTCCTTTCCGCCATAATTACTTTCAAATCTTAGAACTCCAATACGTTGTTTACACCTTCGATAACTGCTTTAGTATCAGGCAGCCATACATCTTCTGCTTGTGCAAACGGGAATATTGTATCTGGAGGTGCTACACGAAGAACAGGCGCTTCTAGATGTAAAATTGCTTTTTCTGTGATTTGAGCGATCAATTCCGCCGCTACTCCACCCGTACGTTGTGCTTCTTGAACGATGATAGCACGATTCGTTTTCTTAACAGATGCAAGGATTGTATCCATATCAAGTGGACTCAAGGTACGCAAGTCAATTACTTCTGCTTTCACACCGTTTTTCTCCAGCTCTTCAGCAGCTTTCAAGCTAGTTTGAACCATAGCTCCGTAAGTTATAATGGTTACGTGAGAACCCTCTTTTACAATGTTTGCTTTTCCTAGTGGAATGGTGTATTCGCCTTCCGGTACTTCTTGACGGAAAGAACGATATAGTTTCATGTGCTCCAAGAAGATAACTGGATCGTTATCACGGATTGCAGAGATTAACAGACCTTTTGCATCATAAGGGTTAGAAGGAATAACTACTTTAACCCCTGGAGATTGGATCATAAGGCCCTCTAAGGAGTCAGAGTGCAATTCTGGTGTTTTAACACCGCCACCAAATGGTGAACGGAAAACGATTGGGCTAGTATAGCGACCACCGGAACGGTAACGCATACGAGCAGCTTGAGTAACTAGTGCGTCAATTGTTTCAAATACGAAGCCGAAGAATTGAATTTCTACGACTGGTCGGAAACCGTTAATTCCAAGACCAACTGCCATACCGCCAAAACCGGATTCAGCTAGTGGTGTATCGAAAACGCGATCTTCACCGAATTCTTTTTGCAGGTTTTCTGTTGCACGGAATACACCGCCGTTATTACCTACGTCTTCACCGAAAACCAATACTTTCGGATCGCGAGCTAATTCAACGCGCATTGCATCATTTATGGCTTGGATCATTGTCAAATTTGCCATGACTTATTTCGACTCCTTTGCCAGATATTCAGCTTTTTGCTCTTCCAGATATGGAGGCAAAGTATCAAACATTACATCGATAAGATCAGTTACTTTCATTTTTGCTGTCTCATCCGCTTTTTTGATATGTTCAGCAACATGTTCTTTTGCTTCTTCAATTACTTTTTCTTCTTCTTGTTCGTTCCATAGACCTTTTGCTTCCATGAATTTACGGAAACGAATCAATGGATCTCTTTGTTCCCATTCTGTTTGCTCTTCACCTGTACGGTAGCGAGTTGGATCGTCACCAGACATGGAGTGAGGACCGTAGCGATATGTAAGCGCTTCGATCAGAGTTGCACCTTTACCTTCAATACCGCGCTCTCTAGCAACTTGTGTTGCCTTGATTACTGCAAGTACATCCATACCATCAACACGTGCACTGGAAATACCAGCTGCAACAGATTTGACAGCGATGTTCTCTGATTTCGTTTGTTTAGCAAACGGCAGGGAAATCGCATAACCATTGTTTTGGTTGAAGAAAATAACTGGCAAGTTGTAAACACCTGCATAGTTCATTGCTTCGTAGAAATCACCTTGAGACGTTGCACCATCACCGAAGTAGTTGATTGCTACACGCTTTTCACCACGAAGCTTGTAACCCATTGCAACACCAGTAGCTTGTGTACATTGAGCAGCAATGATAATTTGTGGCATCAATACATTAACGTTTTCTGGAATGCGTCCACCTTCAATATGTCCACGGGACCATAGGAAAGCTTGATACATGGGAAGACCATGCCATACCATTTGAGGTAGGTCACGATAACTTGGTAAAATGAAATCTTCTTTAGATAGAGCAAATTCTGAACCGACCATAGTAGCCTCTTGTCCTGATACAGGAGCAACGAAACCAAGACGTCCTTGACGTTGCAAACTAATTGCACGTTGGTCCCACACACGAGTAAATACCATTCTACGCATTACTTCTTTTAGTTCATCATCGGATAATTTAGGCATCATTTCTGGGTTAACTACAGTTCCATCTAGAGCCAAAATTTGTAATGGCTCGTTTTGACCAATATGCTCAGCAGCAAGTGAAACAGTCATTATACTCACCTCATTAAAAGTGTTGTAATAGAAAAATATTCTAAGATTTAGAACCTGTTAGCTAACAGATAATAGAAACACACAAACTGTTATAATTCAGTTTAACCTTCTGTTTAATGTGTTATATTATAGTTATAACAAGGTTTTGTTGATCGCTGTTATCATTAACTATACGTGCTGTATCACTTTTTTGCAATACCTAACATAAAAGTTTTAAAACTATCTTTTTAGTGGAGGGATTATTAACAGGATGTCAGACTATCTCAAACGAACGATTAACAAAGAACTACTAGAAAGCCAGTACCTGGAGTCACCTCGAAGAATCAAAGTATATCTTCCACCCGGTTACAATGAAATGGTCTCGTACCCTGTTATTTATTGCCAAGATGGAAATGAATTTTTCACGATGATGCGAATAGCAACAACAGCGAACCGACTGATTCTCGACGAAAGCATGGAGCCAATGATCATTGTGGGAGTCTCTAACGATCTCGGCAAACGAACAAGTGAATACTCAGCAACAGGCAGTCGTAATAAGGATTATAAAAAATTCTTCATAGAAGATCTGGTCCCATTTATAGAAAATAAATATCCAGTCCGCACTGATAAAGAAAATCGTATTCTCTGCGGGGATTCACTTAGTAGTACAGTCTCATTTCATTTAGCTCTGGACCGCCCTGATTTGTTTTCCAAAGTTATTTCCTTTTCAGGCGCATTCTTTGACGCGTCTATCGAGGAAGCTACTAGCCGTCAAGATTTGTCATGGTTAGAAATGTGGATGATTGTTGGTCTGGAAGAAACCGATGTTGAAACACATATTGGTACATACGATTTCCTTTCCTACAACCGTCGTATGAAAAAGGTCCTGGAGGAAAGAACCGTGTCCCTTTCCTATCAGGAAGCACACGGTGGTCATACGTGGGGATTTTGGCAAGGTGTACTACCAGACGCAATGAGACACTTTTTCCCAACAAACCAATAGAAAAGCACGTAAATTTCATAAACAGGGGATGTATTTCCCCTGTCTTATCATTTCGTACTTGCACAGGTACCGACTTTCATCCATTAATTTCCTTAATATCTTCGTAATTGTATGTACGTCCGTCTGTCATGACGATTCCATTAGCTGTTACTTCTTCGATTTCTCCAGCAATCTGCCTGTCCGCCAATACTACCGTAACAATTTTGCTCCCCTCACGTTGTATATGCTCTCTCAGTTGGACTATCGATTCATTGGAAATCACACGGATCACCTCGTAGTAAAAATTATTCTCCCTGCTATTATTTCTTTTTACCCCTCAAATTAAACAGTTTGTTGGTGATTTGACTGTTTTCACACACCCATATCTTGTTATTTACCTGTATTAGGAATGAACGACTCTCTTTCATAAGAAAAAAGACTTGTTACATTCTCACATTTCATTTTTTCGTCAAATTTGAACATAAAAAAACACTCAAGACTTATCAAAGTCTGAGTGTTATCTGTTTTAT
>NZ_JAJISB010000047.1 GCF_021245735.1 Brevibacillus daliensis | reverse complement strand
TTTCATAAGAAAAAAGACTTGTTACATTCTCACATTTCATTTTTTCGTCAAATTTGAACATAAAAAAACACTCAAGACTTATCAAAGTCTGAGTGTTATCTGTTTTATATGGTGGGGAGAGACGGATTCGAACCGCCGAACCCGGAGGGAGCAGATTTACAGTCTGCCGTGTTTAGCCACTTCACTATCTCCCCATAGTTAGGAAAAATGGTGCCGGCGATAGGACTTGAACCCACAACCCCCTGATTACAAGTCAGGTGCTCTACCAATTGAGCTACACCGGCAAGGTTATACTGTTGTCACTTAGCGAAGCAACGAATTTGAGTATACCATCTTAATTTATTGAATTCAATATTTTTTTACCTTTTTCCATCTAATTCAATATGTTTTTATTCCTAATCCTATTTTGATAATAGTTGATTACCTGGGATCTCACTTTTCACCTGTATATCTTGGTTACTCATTGAAAAACATAGTAAAAAGGAGGTGTCAATCATGACAGTTGATCCTGATCGCGTGCTGGAGCCTAGCGAGTTGCTTATTCGTAATGAAATGGGCTTATTTGATCCTTTTGTTGAAGATGACACTTATACGGATGCTTACTTAGCATCTCTTGGCTGGTATAGCTGGCCAGGTGTGTTTTACTAGTATACGTTCTGAAGGGGTTGCTCATTTCTTTACTCTAGAGAGCACCCCTTTTTTTACATATGTTCCTTCTCGTTTCCCTATTTAAGTGCGAATGTCGTTTGCCACGTAACCTGAGTTTTTGTTATGATGAACTCATCTCAATCAGATGGGGAGACTTGGACTATGAAAGTAAAAATCACAAGAAATGCAGCAAAAAAAATTAATGAAGTACTAGCTCAAGAGGAAGATAAAGAATTGAAACTACGTGTATATGTTACTCATAAACATGGAAGCCATGCACATTATGGCATGACTTTGGACAAAGCTACCGATAAAGATGTAGTTATCTCTACTGACAAGGATATCGATGTATTGTTGCAAACAGATGAAGAATTGCTAGATGGTGTAGTAGTAGATTATTTATACATTCCTGAAGAAGGTTTTGTCATTACCAATCCAAACAAAGGCAACCATGGAGATCATTAAACTAGCTATACATACTACCATTAGAGGTTTCGTCACCTTGGAGACGAAACCTTTTTTGTCTAATGTTTTCTCCTTCACCACTTCAATCGTCATTTAAAAGGAGTTACTCATTATGGAATTTACCCGTCTTCATAACACCTTGCAGACTATTATGCCTTTTGGCAAACTTACGATTTCCAGAAATCGGGAAGAAGGTTATAAACCAATTGATTTATTAGTAGCTTCCATTGCAGGCTGTAGTCAAATTGTATTCACTCGAATCCTCGAGAAGAAACGAATTTCATTTACCACTCTACGCTTACAAGTTGATTTTGAACAAAGTAGTGGGGGTTCCAATCCTCTTACAAAGGTATCCCTCGCTTACGAACTATCAGGGGAAAATCTCGATCAGGATAAACTGGAAAAAGCGCTTCGACTTGTCCCAAGCAATTGTACCATTATGCAATCTCTTAATCCGTCAATCGAAGTGATTGAGACCGTAACAATTAAGTAAAATCTTAGATGTATAGAATTGAAAAAGACTATCGTTTTTTTAGTAAACGATAGCCCTTTTTCATTAGCCTCTTGAAATTCATTTTACCATTTCATGCTTGAAACAAAATCCACTGGTTATCCTAATGCTTGTGAAGCTAAGGCATAATATGTACCATTCCTTTTAGGCAGTTGGTCAGTTCGACATATCATAACCGGCGGATTGTCCATTTTATGAAACCCAATGCTTTCAATCATTTTCATTAGATCTGTTTTACCATCAGGAATATCAATACGTACTCTTCCCTCTATGCTGAATGTAAGCTTGGTAAGGAGCGCAAAAGCAGTTTCATCGTTTGGTGCTACTAGTGGACCAATAACAGTATAGGGTTCACTTTTTGTTGCAAAACAAAGTCCCTCTATCTCACCGTTCTGATCAAATAATACCAAACATTCTGAATCCGATTCGAACATATTTTGTATCAAAAGCTTCCGCTCTGCTCCAAATGCATCTGCATCGAGTTGTATTATTCGATGAAGTACATTGGATTGATGCCTATTCACATCTTCAATATGATATCGGTTGCTTACTTTTACCTCATGATGTTGTACTGACTCACACATATATTTATGTACAGAATCAACAGTGGTAAAACCCAACTTTTCATACACTGGCTTTCCTTCTGGTGTAGCAATTAACACAATTGCTTCTTCTTCTGGAATCATCTGAATGCATGCCTCAAGTACTTTTTTACCTAATCCTCTGCCCTGAAAATCGGGATGAACGATGACTAGACCAAGAGAAGTTAGTGTTTGACCATAACGGAAAACGGCTGTACTAGAGATAAGCTCACCATGTGACGTACGATGTCCAACAATTGATCCAACTCTGAGCAATCGGTTTATTCGTTTTTCATCGAAATCCCACTTCACTTTGTGCGTTAAAGCAACAAGAGAATCCGTATCTGTTCGACTGCATGGTAAAAGTTTTAGAATTTCATCATTATTATTCACCAAGATGCTCACTCCGTAAATTAGATATCAAAATTATCTGATGCGTATGTTAAACAAAGAAATCCTTTTCTACTTTACTACATTACTTTGCCTTTTTCAGCTCAAACTTTACTTCTTTTATGCCTCCTCCATTCTCGAAAGAAAATTCGTATGTTGAAGCATCATGTTTGGATACAAATTTATCTTTTTTTTGCGATTCGATTACTTTACCCTCTGCATTTACAGCAGTTGCGATAACTTCATATTTATCAGATTTCTCACCATTTGAAACAACCGCGCTTGCTTCCATAATGGTTCCGTTTAAATAAAAGGCTTGCCCGTTGAGACTTGCTCCATTCTTTGGTAGTTCAGAGATAAACACATTGATTGAAGCCACATTCTCGCCATATCTAAGTGGTATTGTGTATGATCCTAGTTCTTGTTTTGGTACAAAATTGTTTGCACTCCGTGTCACAATTGGATTTCCCGCAACATCGTATCCTACTGCATACAAACCAATATTACGTGAGGGTGAAATATTTTCGACTACCGCTGAAACTTGAATTTGATTGCCAACTTTTCGGTCAGCTTGACTAACCAACTTTACGTTTTCATGGGATACATCAATTAATTTGGCCACAACCGACTTAACACTTGTTTCATCTTTAATTTTTACTCCAAAATTGCCAATATCACCTTTTGAGATGAATTCATTAAAGCCTTTTGTAAGAATGGCTTTGCCCGATTCATCATATCCGATTAAGGCTATACCGTATTTTCCCGATTCAATGCCATTTTCTACGACAGCTGTTATAACCATACTGTCTCCATCTTGCTTATATGCTAAGCTAGCAATTTTGACATCTTCTTTAGTAGGATCAGCTAAAAATGCTTTCGTTTCAACAACTTGTGAACCATATAGCAGAGGATACGTAAAAGTTGTTTTTTTCCCACTACCCATGAAAGTATTAAGACCTCTTGTTTCAATTGCCTGATTCTCTTTGTCATATCCAATAATGATTACGCTTACCTTCCTGCTTTCACCTGCATTGGTTACCTGTGCTTCAACTACTTTTTTCCCATCCTTTTCCTTGACTTCATGATTTATTAGCTGTACTTCACCTGATACGACTGGAAATTCAGCCACTTCGTTTACATCTGCACTAGCAAAGCTAGCCACTTCTCCACCTGAAAAAGCCATAGAAACGTATAAGAAAAAACTTAGAATAACACTAGAAAAACTCACTCTTTCACTCTCCATTTCTAGTTGCTCTCTTTAATACTGAATCGTACTTATATATATCTAACATAAACCTTTCGAAAAGTCTGTTAATTACAAAAAAATAAGCCTGTAACACCACTTCTCTCAACTTCTAAGAAAAAATGTCAGACTTATTCCCTATATAATCTAAATCACCATAGACTCACAAGCCTCGAATGATAAAGAGAAGAATGATGCTATTTTTACAAATAGTCATATGGAATTGCCTCTTTAATCTTACCTGATCTCCCCTTAACAGTTGTCGCTTGGCATAGTGAGTTCCAAATAGCTTCTTCCACCACATCAGCCGTCATTTCAAAGAGATCGGACATGATTTCCCCTTTCTCTGCAAGATAGCTCGTAGCTGTTACTGTTTCATTAACAAAATGGGATACTTTATTAGCTGTGGTAAACGCAAGAACAATATCTCCACTTCCATTGGCTGCATAAGAACCAGTACGTGCTAATCCAAAAGTCGCTCGCTTCGCAATTCTTTCTAATTGCCCATTATGAACAGGTGCATTCGTTGCCAAGATAATCATGATGGAACCATCAGGGACCTTTTCTTCTTCTGTTTGTATGTGAGAATGATCTTTCGCCATCGTCTCTGTGATATTCGTTATTCGTGGCCTTCTCAGGGGAAGATGTTCCTCTGGTCCACCATAATTACTTAGCACGAGGGCACCAATTGTAAATGAATTCTCATCATAAGAAATAACCCGTGAACTGGTTCCAATTCCCCCCTTATAACCAAAGCAAGACATTCCAGTACCTGCCCCAACAGAACCTTCTTCTATTTTTTCACCCTTAGCGTTTTGGATCGCTATGACAGCATCACTCGGTTGAACATGCATACCTCTAATATCATTTAAAAAACCATCATTACATTCCCCAACCAACACATTAACAGTTCCGGTAGTATCACCTATCTCCGGATTCTGATCTAACAAATAACGAATGGTCCCCTGAGCTACAGCAGGAACAGACAATGTATTGGTTAGCATAATGGGGCTTTCTATTACACCTATTTCCTGAAGTTGAATGGTTCCAATTGTCTTACCGAAACCATTGATGACATGACTAGTACCTCTTACCTTTTCCTTAAACAGGTTACCTGCATGGGGTAAAATAGCAGTTACTCCTGTACGAACAGCATCCCCATTCTCTGTGTCATAATGCAGGGTTTGATGTCCTACAAGAACCCCTTCCACATCTGTTATTGAATTATTTGGTCCCGTCTGATACTTTCCAATCTGGATACCTAACTCTCGTAACCGGTAACGTTTCATCATCTGCCTCCTACCATCATTATTAATATGTTTTATGTGTGTAAATAAATAACTGTAGCAGTAATATTCAAGCAATTTCCGGAATTACCTGTTCTTTCTTACAGGATGTTTTGTCTAGCAAATAGAAAATCCTACCCTGGTGCTCTATCATTTCACTATCAAATATAGAAAAAAAGCAGGTACTATCACCTGCTTCTTCCTATTTTATCTGATCCTCAATTTCTTTCAACCATGGTGTTACAGAAGCTTCGCCTTCCAGATAAAGAAATAGTTGATGAACGGGACGTGTCATGATTACATATAGAAGCTTTGCGTCCATAACCGTCTCCTGATAATGCTCCCCATCTACATCTAGTACGATGACAACATCAAATTGCAACCCTTTTGTCAGGAATGCAGGCATAACTGTTACTCCATCAGGGAATTCTTTGTCCTTCACGCCCAGTAAAGTTAGCGTAACACCTTTATCTCTCAATTCTTTAGCAAGTTTTTTGCTTGCTAGCACCGTTTTTGTAACCACAGCAATCGAATTATGTCCTTTTTCCTGTTCCAGTTTGATACGTTTCTGGATGTCAGCCAAGAGTTCTTGATGACTAGCCATTCTTGCGATAGTTGGTTCGTCACCGTGACGTAAAACCGGCTTAGCTATAGTTACTTCCGGAATATCTGCCTTAGCTAAGACGAGATTAGACCAATTCATTATTTCTACAGTTGATCGATAACTTTGTTCCAATGTATAAAAATCTGTTTTTCGTTTAAATATGCTCGTCAACAATGGTTGCCAGCTATCCAATCCTCGATATGCATGAATACCTTGTGCTAAATCACCAACAATTGTCATGGATTCATTCTTAGTAAACAAGGAAAGAACAGCAATTTCCAAAAAGCTAAGGTCTTGTGCTTCGTCAATAACAGTGTGATCAAAAGGCGGCTCTTTTCCGCTACCTTCGATTAAATGTCTCAAATATATGAGGGCAGCCAAATCCTCTACTTCTACCCTTTGTTCCTCAAAAAGGCTCTTAGATGTAGTTACCACATCAGTAAGCACCTCATCCATAACATCAGGTGGGGCTAGTTTGCGAAGCAAGTCAGGAGTAGTTAGTAATTCCTTGTATACAGGAAACAATTGCATGGGAGGCCACTTGGATACATACATCTCAATCATCTCTTCCATTTTCGCTTCGAATCGAATGAGGGAATGCTTATCCAGGTCAATTTTAGATTGACGTAAATGACTGTATAATTCTTGGGTAAGTTGTTGCTTTAGATGTTTTTTCAACGCTTCTAGTCGGCGATGGTAAGGAAGATGAACCAGTTCTTCCGTGAATAATCGCTTAACCTCTGTCTTCTTCATTTCAAATACATGCTTCGTACGACTATGAATAAAGCGCAAGTCTTTATAGGTAATCATTTCTTCAACAAAAAATGTGAGATAGGCTGAAAGGATTTGCATGAACGACAAGGAGCCTTTGAAAGACATACGATTCCACGTGTTTTTTTGTACTGCCTGTTTACTTTCTTGATTTTCAAAAAAGAGGAGCAACGCTTTTGATGGGTCTACAATTTTTGTTCCTTTTGGTAAATCAGGTTTAATCTGTTTTGCAGCCCACTCTGCGAACGTAGCTTGTTGTACGTCTTCCACACCTAACTCAGGAAGCACGTCTGAAATGTATGTGAGAAATAATTTATTGGGCGCAAACACCATAAATTTTCTTGAAGCAATAATGTGCTGATAGTTATAAATTAGATAGGAAAGACGGTGAAGGGCAATCGTTGTTTTTCCGCTACCGGCAACCCCTTGGACGACAATTGCTCTGTCTTTTTCCGCACGAATGATATCATTTTGTTCAGATTGAATGGTAGCCACGATATCTTTCAACCGGCTATCATTACTTTCATTCAGACTTGACGCAAGGAATTCGTCTATATAACCCTCTTCCAAAAAATCATCCGGAGAGCCAATTTCTCTACTAATCGTCTCTTTTAATGCACCATCATAAATTCCAGTAATGTTCCCTTTTTCAATCGCAAAGTTACGCTTTAATTGTACTTCGCCACGAACAAGTCCTTTCGGTGTTCGATAAAAAGCTTCCTTGCTCTCCCCACTGTAATAAAGACTGGCGATAGGCGCTCTCCAGTCTACAACAATGCTTTCAATCGTATCTCTTTCCACAATGCCTCTTTTGCCGATGTAGACAGAGTCCAGTTCATAGGTCTCATCCTTCATGAAGTCGACTCGGCCAAAATACGGTTTTTCATAGGAATTCTCCAGATAAAACAAATCTTTTGCCTTACTGGAATTGACCACCTGTTTAATATAATCATCGGTGGCTTCCCGTAAATCATCCCGCAACTGTTCCATTTCCTTATGAATGATTCGTACGGTTTTATCTAAATGCAGCTGCTCTTCTTCATAGGCAGGATGTCGAATTGTCACAGCTTCCACCCTCCTTCTTTATGTAAACGAACATCAATCATAACAAATCAAATGATAAAAGAAAAGTACCCAGAAACATACCAATTCCTGCGCAAATTATCCCGATGGTGTAATGTAATCCGAGATAAAGAAATGCTTTTTCCTGCTGATTTTCCCACAACTGAAGGCTCTCCCATTTAAACGTGGAAAACGTCGTGTATGATCCTAAAAATCCTGTTCCTGCAAAAAGAATTGCAGACTGTGAAAGACCGCTTGTTGAGAGAAGTCCCAACAAGAATGATCCACTTACATTAACCAAGTAGGTTGCGTAGGGAAAATGTGTTGTATTTTTCTTTTTCTTCATCCAAATTGAAATCCCATACCTGGTAATGGCTCCAAAAAAACCACCTAGAGCAACTAAGATACTATTTACTACCATGTGGTTCTCCCTTCTTAGCCCCAAGCCAATCGCCTGCTTTCGAACCAGCATAAACCAGCGCTAGTCCGCCCCAAGCACTAAGGATCAAATAAATAATCGCAATATCATAATACTCTTGATTCCAGAGTGTTACCGTCTCTACACTAAAAGCTGAAAACGTCGTAAATGAGCCTAAGAAGCCTGTACCTAAACCTAGACGTAACCAGCTAGAGGTTATACACCTATTTGCCAGATATTGTTGGAGTAATCCCAATGAAAAACAACCAAGATAATTGCAGATTAATGTTCCTAAGGGGAATATATATACCCACATTCCTGTCGTCCATAAACCGAGCAAATAGCGAGAAACTGCTCCAGCCATTCCAAACAGACCAACTATTAGAAAAGACATAAACACTCCTCCATCGAAAAAACCCCTGCCATACAATCAATCGGCAGGAGTTCTCCATATTATTACCTAGTGTCTTCTCTTTGGAGCTTCCCCATCCTCTACATAACGAATCGACTCGATACTCGATTGTAAAGAAGCTTTCATGGCATCAATATATTTTTGACGAAGTACTTTTTGTTCTGCCTGTTCTTCTTCAGTCAGCCCAGTTTCCTTCGATTTCTTTGCCAGTTCATTAATACGTTTTACTTCTGCATCAGTAACCATAAGTTAACCCTCCTTCAAAAAAACTTGCTTCATTAACGCATAGGAAACATTATATCATAGGTACTTTTATAGATCATACTACAAAGTATTACTTATCAAGCAGGGTTGCCCTACATTCTATCCGCAACACTCTGGATGTATAGCCCTTCAAATGTTCTACGACTCGGTGAATTCCGAATTGCGGATCACATTTGATGAGCAAATAACATGATCAGACATGATTTCCATTTCAACAATTTCAGCACGTAGTTCCATTGCCTTTTCATGAAACAACTCTTTTAATCCACTGCTTCATTCTATATTTGGAACAGGAATAATTAAATTGTTACCCGCATAAATCAATGGACTCTCCAGTTGATTAATCTCTTGAATTTCTTGAACAAGTTCCTGAGTAGTCAAGTCGGTTTGCGAATGGTACTCGGAAGCAATGGTCCAAAGAGTGTCCCCTGGTTGAATCGTAATCTCCAATAATTCTCCACTCGCTATTACAGTATTCTTCTCTGCAAATACAAGGCTGCCAGTTAAAAAAGAAAGTGTAGATAAAAGAATGATAAATACGATTGCATGTAATCTAGTAATTCCTCGTTGTTTCCTATTATGAATATGTTCTTTTTTCAATTCTAGTCTTGTTGGATATGTAAAGTGACTGTTGGATTTTCGGTTCTGTTCATAATTACGGTTTAGAGCTTGTCCAGAAATAATCATGATAATCCCCCTTGCAAACGTTTGTTCTCGTTATCTGATACCTATCATATAGGGGAACACACATTCTGTCAATGAAAAAAATCGAACTAATGTTTGTCGAACGCAAATTCCCATGGTATAATGTAGAAAAGATAAACGTTCGAGAAAAAGAGGTGTTTTTATGTCGAAGCTCTCCAATCGCCAACAAGCGATCATAGATTTTATTCGCAAGGAAGTAAGAGAAAAAGGCTATCCACCATCTGTTCGTGAAATTGGTGAAGCAGTCGGACTTGCTTCCAGTTCCACTGTTCACGGTCACTTGGCTCGATTAGAGAAAAAGGGCTTAATTCGTCGGGACCCTACCAAACCACGTGCGATTGAACTTCTCGATGAGAATCGCGTACATGACGAATTTGAGGAATCCGTTGTTCGTGTTCCTGTTGTAGGTAAGGTTACTGCTGGGCAACCAATTTCTGCTTTTGAACAGGTGGAGGAATATTTTCCATTGCCAGAAAACATCGTCACATCTGACAATGTATTTATGCTTCGCGTAATTGGAGAGAGTATGATAGAAGCCGGTATCCTCGATGGCGATTATGTAATTGTCCGCCAGCAAAACGTGGCTAATAACGGTGACATCGTTGTAGCCATGACGGAAGAAGATGAGGCAACGGTGAAACGCTTCTTTAAGGAAAAAACACATTTCCGGCTACAACCAGAAAACTCACAACTTGAACCTATTATCCTTGAGAGCGTTACTATCTTAGGTAAAGTCATAGGTGTATACCGCTTGTTCCATTAGACAAGCTGTCTGTTTTTGTATGAGTTAAACATTTTTATTCAACGTATAAAGACCCTCACAATTACTATCATGTGAAGGTCTTTTTCTGTTAAAAACGTCTCGACGTTTTTCATAAAATAGGATGTGACCGCTTGCGGTCCATCAAAACGGTCATGACCGTTTTGTTTCTTTACCAGCTGCATATCGAGTATGATATGAATAAATTACCTTTATTCTAAAAATTTAACAGGAACAGGAGGTTTTGTATGTCACAACCATTAAAGAAACCTGCTCTCATTATCATCGATGTGCAAAAAGGTTTTGAGGATGAAAAATGGGGTGAGCGTAATAATCATGATGCAGAGCAAAAAATATTTGAACTCCTTACTCTCTGGCGTCAAAAAGAATATCCTATTATTCATATCCAGCACCTATCCCAAAACCCGTCATCATGTTTTTATCCATCGCATCCAGGTGTTGTGTTTCAAGAGATCGTTCAACCATTACCCCACGAAATCGTTATTCAGAAAAATGTGAATAGCGCATTTATCGGTACGAATCTAGAGGAATATCTTCACTCAAATGATATCCAAGAGGTGGTCATTGTCGGAATGACTACTCCACACTGTGTTTCAACCACTACAAGAATGAGTGGAAATCTTGGCTTCACCACCTATCTTGTTTCTGATGCTACTGCTGCATTCGGCCTACAAGGATTTAATGGAAAATACCTTAACCCAGATGTGGTGCATGAGGTTACCTTGGGAGCATTGCACAATGAGTTTGCTACCGTTTTACCTATGCAAGACCTTTTACCATTACTTGCTCCTTAAAGTAGGGTGTTTTGTAAGGCTACCTTCGCTTGAGATTTAAGTCCACTCGTAAAAACGCGTACTTTTTTAGGACTGTTTTGGTAAATTGATACGATAAAACAACAAATAGAGTGAACCCTATTGGACTGCTTTTCTACAAAGCTAATACATTCTGTGCAAAACATAAGGCGAGTCGACCTACATATCATAGGTTAACTCGCCTTTTAATCTTCACATGATGATCTGACTATAATGCTACCACAAAGAACCAGATAATCATAATGATTTGTACAGCAATTTTTACTACTACACTGCTAAAGAAGCCAATTAATGTACCTAACGCAATTTTAAGAGCTTTATCCAATGCTTGTTTTTGCAGCAACATTTCAATTACCAGTACGATGACAAACGGGAAGATAATCATTCCGAATGGTGGAAACAAGATTACCCCCAGAATAATCCCAATCATCGCTCCAAGGGCTGAGGCTCTCGAACCCCCATTTTTCTTGACGAAATACATATTTGTAAAAAAATCGGCTGCAAACATTAATAGGGTTAAGACTCCCATTCCCCACCAAAACGAAGCAGGTAACCCAGCACCAGGATCTGCTATCACGAAATGATATAGCAGGAATCCCGCCCATAATAATATTGTATCGGGCAAAACAGGAAAAAATATCCCTGCGATGCTAACTGCAAAAAGTAGTATGACTATGAACCACAATAAGAACTCCATTTGGGACCTCCTTCAATTTACTCATTCTTTTATCATTACCCCTACTCTCTTTGTACGTTTCAGTTTTCCTTCAAGTTTCACTATATTCCGCGAAATTTTTTACAAGACGGTAAAGGAAGCAGATGATGATCGCATTCCTTGCCTTTTTGTAAGATCAAAAATATTGATTGTAACCGATCTCGTGTTCGGGAATTATTACATTATTTACAAATGGAATAAATCAGAGTCTCTCTGTTTTTAATTAGTGTCTCCTTTTCAAATGTCATTCCAATCCGCTCAGCAACTTTAATAGATGGCAAATTAGGTTTATAAATCATCGAAATAAGTCTGGGTAAACCCAGTTTAGTAAAACCAAAATCTCTTGATGCCCTTGCAGCTTCTGTTGCTAGACCTCTCCCCCAAAACTCACGAACAAACAAATATCCAACTTCCATCTCTTGTTGCTCATTAACAATTTGAGGCACGATCCCACATTGACCCACATATGCTCCATTTTCTTTCAGCTCACAAATCCATAGACCTACGTCATTATTTTCATAGTTTTTGAGGTTCCACTTAATCCAACTCTGAGCCTGCTCCTTCGTCTTAGTAGAAGGATAATACTGCATAGCAATAGGGTCAGAAAAGATTCTCATTAAATTATCTTCGTCATTTTCATCCATTTGTCTCAACTTTAAACGATCCGTCTCAAACACTACCAAATGATTTCACATCCTTTTCTCTACTCAAATGTTTGTGTACATCTCATCTCGATTAGCCAAAATTACCCTTTCCATTATCGTAATGTGATATGATAATCCAAGCAAAATTGAAAGCTGGGTGATATCGTGTCTAAATCTGATACTTTCAACAGATTCATTCTCGTTGGAATTCTAATCTGTCTCGTTTGGATAGCATCTAATCCTGTGCCAAGTAACAACTCAAGTTATCAATCACCAGATATTAATTTTCCTCCTTTCCCTGAAACATCAAATGTTGTTCAATTAGATACCAATCGATTTGCTATTGTTGACAAAGAAGATGCTACTATTACTAAGATAGTCGTGGTGGAATACGACGAAAAAACTAATAGTTTAAAAAAACTTACCAATACCTCAGTCAATTTTGATTTAGAGTTTATTTTTGAGTAGTTGCTATTCAGAATGCATGGAATTGTGATCATTTTGCAGATATTTCCACTGAGATAAATGAGTGAATGCCTCCTGATTTAGGGGGCTTACTTTTTGTATAAATGGAGGTACTCCTTACTATCACTATCCTATATGAATAAAAACCCGATAGAAGAAGTTCGTAGTGAATATACTTCAATAGGATCTTTCTTCACATTCAGTCAGAATGTTATATATTGCTGTACTATTTAGTCGATAACCCTGCATAGACTTCATACATTGTTACATAACTCGTGATAATTACTCATTTCTTCCGAAAGGGTTTTATCATCTTGGTTGAGGAATCAGCAGTCTATCCATACATCTACGAATCATTCAAATATTTGGGGTAAACCGAAAGGAGCGAATGTAAAAATGAAGATACATTTCTGGAATAGAATCACTCTGGCAATCATTACAATCTTACTCGTAACATCCTGTTCCACTAATGTACATAATCTTTCATTGCAAGAAGACAATCAAGAAGAAGGCTTGCAGGTAGCGAAGACGGATGCTGTCGGCTCTCTTAATCCTGTTCAGTCAACAGATCCTCTTGATGCGAATGAATATACAGAAACGACGGATCTGCGTAATGCTCCCTATACAGAATTACCAGAAAAAAACAGACTAATAGAAGAAGCTGAATCATCGATCACTTTGTTTTCTGTTGGAGACATCATGGTACATCAAGAACAATTAGACGCCGCTTATCAACCAGAGACGAGGAGCTATCATTTTAACCCAAGTTTTTCGCAGGTTAAGCCGATTCTCATGCAAGCTGATATTGTAATGGGTAATCTGGAAACAACCCTTTCTGGTTCTGAGCGAACTTACAGTGGATATCCAGAATTTAATACTCCTGATTCATTGGTTGAAGCTTTGAAAGATGCTGGTTTTACTGTAGTAACGACCGCGAACAATCATTCTCTGGATCGCCGAAATCAGGGTGTCATTCGTACACGGGAGGTGTTAAAGCAAAAAAATATTTTATCAACAGGTACTTTTACATCTCAAGAAGAACGAGATACTCCTTTGTTGCTTCAACAAAATGATATCGTAATCGCTTTTCTCTCTTATACCTATGGAACAAACGGAATTCCTTTGCCAAAAAATAAGCCTTTTGCCGTAAATCTATATCAACCGCAATTGGTAAAACAAGATATTGCTCGAGCTAAAAGTATGGGCGCCGATCTAGTAATTACCTCCTTGCATTTCGGTGCTGAATATCAGCGACTACCTAATGAAGAGCAAAAACGTATGGCAAGAGAAACGTTTGAAGCTGGTTCTGATTTAATAATCGGCCATCATCCTCATGTCATCCAACCTTATGAATGGTTGATCGAACAAAAAAAGGATGGACCTGATAGAAAAGGGTTCGTTATTTATTCATTAGGAAATTTTATTTCGGCACAACGCTGGGATTATAAAGATGTTGGTGGCATATTGCAGGTGGTTATCACTAAAAAAGGGGAGAGCACCCAGATTACTCAAGCAGATTTCCTGCCTACCTACGTCCATTTCTTTAGAAAAAATAATAAACGAAACTATATCATTTATCCTATGGAACAGATCGTAAAGAATCATGACAAACTGAAAGAAATGAATATGACACAAGAGGTTTATGCAAATGTATCCACAATGTATACTCACATTAATAAACATGTCTCTTCCTTATCCGCTGTCAAACCCTAAAATCATTAGTGAATGCCCACCTTTTTTCCATGTAAAAGGTGGGCATTATCGAACCTTGAGATTTTATTAGGATAAAACGAATGGAAACTATCTAGCTATGTTGTAAATCGATTTGTAACATCAGATAATCCTTGAGCCATCGTTGCAAGACTTTGGCTGGATGCTGCAATTTCCTGCATCGAAGCTGATTGCTCTTCCGTAGCTGCTGAAACCGTCTCTGCTTCTCCCGCAATAACTTTAGACGTTTCGTTTAAATCATTAACGGTGGTGACAATTCTTTGAGTACCAACAGCTACTACCTGGATAGTGGATGCAATTTCTTTCGATTGCAAGGCCATCTGCTCGACTAAATCAACGATGGATACAAAAGCCTCTCCTCCAACATTGACAACGTCTACTCCTCGTTTTACTTCTAAGCTCCCTTGCTTCATTACCTCTACTGCTCTGTCTGTATCTTCCTGAATTTGATTGATCAATGTTCCGATTTGTTTTGTAGCTTCTTGAGATTGTTCTGCTAACCCCTTTACTTTCTCAGCTACAACGGAGAATCCTCTTCCGTTTTCTCCTGCTCTTGCAGCTTCAATAGCCGCATTAAGGGATAAAATATTTGTCTCGGCTGCGATATCGGAAATGGCATCTACAATATGTCCTATTTCTTTTGAACGCTCCCCAAGTTTTTCGACCGCTTTTGCCGTTAGTTTTATTGTTTCTTCGATATGTCTCATCTGATCTACTGCTTGTTTTATTGAACGGTTCCCCTCTTTAGCAGTATCGGTTGCTTGACTTGCTTGATCAGATGACATCGTTGCTGTGGCAGCTACCTGTTCAATGCTTGCAGAAATTTGCTCCACGATAGAGGAAGCATCATCTATGGCATCAACCTGCCTGTTAGATGAATCAGCTGCTTGAGAGATAGATAGCGCCACGACAGAGTTTGCTTGTGCTGATTGATCTACACTTGCTGTTAATTCTTCTGATGAGGCTGCTACTTGCTCTGAAGTCTGCTGAATATTAATGATTAATTGTTTTAGACTACGAATCATTTCATTATTTGCTTCTCCTAGCATTCCTAGTTCATCCTTAGACGTGATGGATACCAGGCTACTCAAATCACCTTGTGAAACTTTTTGTGAAACCGTTAATAGCTCATTGATAGAGCGACCAATATTTCGATTCACGAAAAATGAGATAGCAATAGCAACTAATATGGCAACCGTAACTAATACAGCTAACGTAATAAATGTCATCGTATATACTCTATTGCTTTCTTGACTTACATTCTCAGCTATCTTAATCACTTCATCGACAAGAGAAAGTAAATCCGCTGATATATCATTATAAATGTCGAGTGATTCTCCAGAGCTGTAAGCAATAGCTTCAGCCGTTTTACTTTGATTACTCAATGCGATCGAGTTTGTATAACGTTCCTTCAAAGTAACCCAATCTTTTTTGATGTGAATAAATTTTTCTTTGTAAACATCAAGGGCTACTTTGTCAAACTTATTCATTAGGGTTTCCATTTCTACAATTTTCTGTTGTAATTCCTTTTCAAATTTTGCTTTTTCTTCTGGTTTCTGAGAAATGATATGTAAAAATTCCAAATCTCTTATGTCCGAGTTAACAGTGTTCATTGTATGTACCATATTTATTTTTGGTATACGTCCCATACTTATATCTTGTAATTTGTCATTCACATTACTAAGCGAATAAAGAGAATATATCCCACTTACAAGTAAAAACAGGACGACTACCGCAAATGACAAAGATAATTTCTTTCTTATGGTTAGTCGCATAAAAGCCTCCTCCTGTAACACACTGGTTTTACATTATTAAATTCATACAACAATAAATATTATAATAATAATGAGTAAATTAATATTGAAATTTGATCTATAATTTGAAATATTAATGAATTATTTATTTTTATAAAATATACAATTTGAATATATTCTAATAGAATATAAAATGGCTTGTTATTCGAATATGTTTGGCCTCCTCAAAGAAAAAACCCTTAGGATTTCCCTAAGGGTTCATTGAAGGAATTGGTAAATTACTGAATCTCCCACATGAAACTGTCAATGTAGACTTTATCTAATCGTAATTCTACCTCATCGTTCTTACCAGTATTCATCTTTTCCATTTTCATTCTAGCTTTTTTTCATTCGTACTTTTCCGTAAGTCAGGAAGCGCCAAACACATTCAAGTGGACCGTAAGAAAAGTAGCTCAACCAAATCATGCTAAAGATCAACTGAATCATGTAAATGACAATTGCAATAATCAATGCCCAAAGTGGGGAAATCACTTGTAAACCGATAAGAGGAATAATGATTCTGCCCCCGATCAAATCCTGTCCGATGTAATTGGTGAAAGCCATTTGTCCAACTAATCCAACTGGGCGGAACATTTTTTGCACACGTTTGTTTTCCAACATGCGGAAAAGAGTGGTTAAATAAAACACGGCCATTGGAATAGCACCTAGACTAATTAGTGATTTCTTGTAGAATTCCACAACTTCTATTTCCGGTTTTACGTTCAACCACAGTACTCCCAGAGTAAAAATGACAGACAATACTAGCGTAATCGCCTGAGTAACCTTAAACGTACGAATACGTGTTGATACTTCTGCAATAAGATTTGTTTTTGCCGCATACAGACCAAGCAAGAACATGATGAATATAACAAATGCATCATTACCAAAAAAGCTGAATATAGAGAGCAATTGGACATTGGATTGATACAGTACCATTGATCCTAGCAAAGATATCCCGCAAAGGCTAGTAAGAATACCACTCCATATCAAAATGGTTCGTGGTCTTCGTTTGTAAAACGGTAGTAAGAAAAAGCCCAATATAGCGTAGAACGCCAAAATATCTCCCCACCAGAGAATGATGTGGATAATACCGAAAACCAACAATGCTAGCAGTCTACGAATATACCTGACATAATATCGATCTCCCCTTTTTTCCGCGCGCGATATAAAAATGTAAAAACCTGCTCCGAATAAAAAGGAAAATATCGAAAAGAATTTCTTTTCCACGAAGATGAGATACAGTGTATGTAGTACACCGTTTAACCCACTATAATCAATTGGCGGAATATCTGATGTATAAAAAATATAGGCTGGCACATTAATGAGCATAATTCCAAACAAAGCTATTCCACGAATAATATCTAATGAAACGATCCGCTCCTTGTTAGATACTGGTTGTAATTTCATCGTTGTTCTTCCCTTCGTCTAAATTCATAACAATTATAGAGAGGGAGCCATAAGTTGAACAATTGATGTATCTTTCATTTTTCTTACAACGTTGTAATGTGAATGTTATCCGAAGGCTACGATTGATGAAGATAAAATTGATGCATTATTCAGACAATAGGTCGCTACTAGCTAGAATCATGATAGAGACACGATAAACTCAATAGTTGAATTCCCGTTACTCTCAATAATTTCGGAGGTTACTTTGGTAACAATCGTATCAAAACTTAAGGTAAAAGACTTGGTTTCGATTAGTGCAGTTTGAAGCTCAGTCTCATTTTTTACCTTTCCAACGGTTACATGAGGTGTGTATGTATGTCTGCGGCTCATCAATCCAGCCAAAGGACCAGAATATAACCTATCATGCAAATCAATTATATTATCGTTTCCTTTCTTAACGTTTAAGAATAAGTAGTTGTCCAAGGTTGCAGTGATTCCCTTCAGTTGGATAGGAAATGAAGAAACTCCAACTAATGTTTCTCTTACTTGTCGTTCAAGTTGTGCTGACGTCATTTCGCTTTCGAAAGGAAAAACAAGTGTAATATGTGGAGGTACAATCCCTTGTAGGGGATCATACTTCTGCCTCACTTCTTCTATTACATTCATATTTTCAAATTCAGGAAAAATATGAATTGCTCTTTGCATAATAGCACCTCGCTCCAGTTGTTTTACTGTGCTTATAATCAACCGCAGCAGAAATGCACTCGGTCTTTGGTAGCAAGAATACCACAGACGTTAGTCTGCTTGCCCCTATAGGGATGGGAGTGTCAACCATTATCTACTTTCATTTTTTTCATCTTAATAATAAAGGAGCGAAGGAACATGTCCAATCTCCTTCGCCCAGTATGTAGGTTATCTAAAAATGCGTACGATGATAGATTTCACTTTCGTTACGTTATCAACCAAGGTAAATAAAAATTGCTATTTATAAAACCCATGTATTAATTAATTCTAAAGAAAATGATAGGACATAATACAAACTGGAAATAGTAGAACTCAGCACCAAGTACTTTTTATAATACCTTTTTATTCGTCTATTCAAAGCTTTCATATATTTGTTTATGTAGTAAGCAATAGCGATAAAAGCTACTACAAAAAAGAAGAATGGATGATTAATTATATCAATCACCGGTTCTAACCATGTAGCAATTTTTACTTCAGGAAAATTCAATACATAAACTCCATAAACCACTTTTGCTAGAAACAAAAGAACTAATACATGCAATATTTTTTTCATAAGAAATCCTTTCTTTATGGTAATCGATCCACAAGCTCACCAATATGACTATGCGCTTCATATCTCATGGTGGAAAGCAACAAAAAAAGACAGAGATGTTATTGAAACTGATTGGGGCTGGATAAATCGAATTGATACCACAAGAAAGCAAATCAAGCAAAATTGGCGATGACCTCTTATGGAACAATCTTATTGACATGATAGCTCTTGAAGCGAAGAAGTTTGACATAAGATGAATTGCAGGAGTAGAACATAGCGAATCTGCCAGTTATTTGGTACCGATGGGGTTTGTTTCACTTAGCTGTGGCCAAGTCTTCTGGATTAATTACACTACATTTCGTTAGCTTTACATCCTTGTATCTATTATAATGACCGACTTTTTTCACTACTACCAAAACATTTGGCCCAAACTGTGTATAAAAATAACTTCTGTTCATTTTCTATTGCCCGGTACCAAAACACATTTTCGCTGTCATCAAAGAAACGGCTGAGTTTTATGTTTGTGTCATATCTAGCTCTTCAAATGGCTGCTTAGGATCACGTATTGCTATTTCTTTGGTTTCTTAACATGATAGATTTTACTTCCGTTGAATCATCAAACGTGTTCGCTACCATTAGAAATATCAATTCACTTGTGTATTTTACCACCATGCATACTATAATCACTACATTTTTTTATTTCTGTTGAACATAGGTAGAGTTGGATATCCTTTGTATCTTCTTTATTTCTCCCTCCATTTCATAGTTTGTTGTTTCATCATCAGAAATGTATTCAAGTTTAGTCGGATTATCCTCCCATGTACTTTAACGGCCTCTTACTCACCTCTAATCAGAACATTGGTTTGTAATTTTCATATGTACACACAATACGAACAGTCCACTATTTTATTTTGTCACACATTGCTATCCAAATAAAATAAGTACAAGCGTTCTATAAATTAAAGTTTTATTTTTTCAATCCTCCCCCAAAAAATAAAAGTGAACTTACATTGTCTTTTTGAATTACAATGTAAGTTCACTACTCTTAGCCCTTATTCTTATTCATTAAGCTATGTTTTTTGCCATAACTAAAATAGACGACCAATCCAATTACAAGCCAAATACCGCATGCAATCCATGTATGAATAGAAAGCTGAGTAATTAAGAATAAACATAAAAGGAACGAAATAATCGGTAAGGTTGGAAAGAATGGTACTTTAAAACCACCAGATGGTATATTTTTATCTTTTCTTAAGTAAATAATTCCGATTGATACCGCTGTAAATGCTAGCAATGTTCCCATGTTCACTAATTCTGTCAGTTTAGCTAATGGGATGAAGCCGGCAAAAAAAGCTACAACCACTGCAAACATCCATGTATTCTTTACGGGTGTTTTATATTTTTTATGAAGTTGACTCATACTCTTCGGGAGCAATCCATCACGACTAAGTGCATAAAGAAGTCTTGTCCCACCAAATGCCATTACAAGTATAACCGTCGTCATCCCAGTAATTGCACCGAGGGAAATAATTCCTGCCACCCAATCCTGCTGAATAATCTCCATAGCATAACTAACTGGGTCACTTACATCAAGGCTTGTATATGGAACAATTCCAGTTAATACAAGAGAAACTACAATATAAAGCAATGTACAAATTAATAATGAACCAATAATTCCAATTGGCATATTGCGTTGTGGATTCTTTACCTCTTCAGCTGCTGCTGAAACAGCGTCAAATCCTAAATAAGCAAAGAAAACAAGGGCCGCTCCACTCATAACTCCACCTACCCCGAACGGCATAAATGGGTGCCAATTAACAGGCTTAACATAAAAAACACCTACTCCAATAAATAGGAGAATAACACTAATTTTAATAAATACCATGAGCTTATTAAACTTCGCAGACTCCTGTATCCCACGCGTTAATAAATATGCAACGCCTAATACAATGGCTATTGCCGGTACATTTATATACGTTCCATTTGCCGGATCAAAAGGTCCAGAAATTGCATTTGGAATAATTATATGAAAGCCTGCTAACAAAGAAATTAAATAGGAAGACCAACCAGTTGCAACCGCAGCTACTGCCAAACCGTATTCTAACAGTAAAACCCAACCAATTAACCAAGCGATTAATTCACCATATACAATGTAACCATACGTATATGCCCCTCCCGTTACTGGAACGGCTGTAGAAAATTCTGAGAAACACATAGCTACTAATGCACAGACAATAGCAGCGACTATAAATGATAATATAATAGCTGGTCCAGAATGATTTGCAGCTACTGTCCCAGGAAGGATGAATATACCTGTTCCAACAATGGCACCAACGCCAAGTAAGATTAAATCAAATGCTCCTAACGTTTTCTTCAGTTGTAAATCTCCATTTTTTTTCAGTAAATCTTTGACGGGTTTTTTCCTAAATAAATCATTTATCACATGCAGCACCCTTCCCTTTATTTGCTTTTATTTGCTTTTATTTATTAACGTTATTATTGTTATATATTTTTTTACTCAAGTAAAGTAATCAATTTTTGACAATTTATAGATTTATGGTAATAATTGTTAATGATAGTATCCTTACGCTTAGTATTCCTTACTTTTCGATGAAGCTATACAATACATAGGCTATTGAGATAGTAGATAGGTGGGGGCACAAATGTGGGCAAAAGACACGTTATAAAAGCCTCGGAATTCACACTCCGAGGCTTCATTTATTACTCATAGCTAACCTTTATAATATCCAGGAATCCATTTTTCCTAGTGATCCCGTTTTCATCTATATGGACTAATTAATAATACAAGTTTCTGAAATTGGTAATAAGAGGTATTTTTTATTTTTTATAATTTCATCAAAACATTTAAAGGAGATTTCTATCTTTTATTAGAAAACCATCAATGTTCTTACTGTTCTATGCTTTTTAGGAGCTGTGCATTTATCTGGTGATAGATCATTTTTGATTGGTAAAGCCTGGTCAGAAACTGAATTTGCCCATATAGCTCCAATTTATGGCTATGATGAAGATAAAATTTGGATTATCAAGGTGTATATTGGATTGATCTTAAAGAAGCTCCTAGTAAGTCCACATATGAAATGTCAAGTTATGACTACATGCTTTCTAACAAAAAATATGAGTGGACCCATACGTTGTATGGAATGGTGTATTAACAATAACCAAGGAGAATTAAAATGATAAAAAAGTTAGGTACCTCACTGATTATATTATTCCTTTACCTAATTACATGTACTTTTGTCATTGCAAACGAATCCGACATTCCTGAGGGTGCAAAAAAATATGCCGAGGAATACTTCCCCCAAATTTTTACTAGTTACTTTGAGCAGCTAGAAGACCCAACTCTATACGGCTTAGAGAAGGAAATTGAAAAAATGAATGAAAAAATATAGACTTCTTGGAGAATTTGGATTTCTAGATCAGCGAGGACGACATAATACTTACATTGACCAAGATTGGTATCTACGTGAAAACGAAATCCTAAAAAAGTGTTTGGGAATCTGGATGAGAGAGGTGTAAAGAAGAGATATCAAATTGTAGAAGAATTATCGCAGAGCCACCCTCTAAAAGAGATATGTGAAATGCATGGGGTTTCGAGAAGTGGATATTACAAATTTATGAGTAGTAAAACTAAGCACACAGATCAGATAGTAGAAGAACAGATCATAGCGATTTAGAATAGTCGAAACGGTATTAACGGATTTCGTAGAAAGTGAGTAACTGACGTTACCCACTTTCGCGCTGGTGATGAACAAATTTATCTTTCTTCAATTAAAGATCTAACTACACACGAGATCGTTTCCTATCATATCAGTACACAGAATGACAATGTACTTGTGTTGGAGATATTTCAGAAAGCATTTGAACGTAGAAAGACGTGACTGGCCTAATCGTACACAACGATCAAGGATGCCAATACACGTCCCACGCATACCACGTCATGAACTGGTATCCACCAGAAGTCCTCGTCATTCTTCAGTCTACTGTAATACCTGGTCAAACTTATCTACCCATCCCCAAGCTGTTTCAATAACTCCCCTGTCGCCTTTCGTTGATTTCCTCCAACTAACATTCACTTCATAATCGTATTGTCTTGAATCAGTGATGAGGTAACAAAACTCTGTAAGCTCGTCATCTTCGAGGACTGGTTTTTCCACATGCTTTTGGTCCTCTTTCATTTGAATTAAAACCTCAACATGTTCAGGTAACATGAAATTCATTGAGAACTGATCTTCAAACTTAGAAGCCATTTCATCGCACCGCCTTTCAACCATCCGATCTGTAGAGGTCATTGAGAATATGTATTTCGCAATATGGCTTCTTACCAGATATGATCTGTTGGTAAGCAGCTAGGTGCGCTGAAGAGATTACTGGAACGTATTGCATAGTGTCTTTGATGGGACATACTTTGTTTCCATATTTTCACCCCTAACCAGAACGTTAGTTCTCATTTATTTTATGCGAACAGTCCACTAATTTATTTTGTAAAAAATATCTATTCAAATATAAAAGTGCAAGCTTTTTAGGCTTACACTCTATCAGGACCCGATTATTACTTACTTTTTTTAAACCAGTGGTAGATAAAGAGAATTCCAATGGCGATCACTGGCAAATAAAACAAATTGAGTTGTTTTAAATTAAACATCAATAAAAATCCAAGAATTGCAATAATGATAACTCCAGAAAGTAATTTTTGCTCTTTTTTTAATCTATAAACAAGAGTCCCGATAGCTAGAGGAAACACAATATATTCCAATATATATACAATTGCAACCATGCAACAGCCCCCCCTTAACTATCCCTTATTCAAAGTATTAGCGCACTACCATTCTGGAAAACTTTTATATATTCGAGTTGATGGAGCATTGCTTTCTGGGGGACCTAATACTACATTATTTTCACCTGGTCCCATCTTTGCACCGTGTTCACCTATGTTCAGCATAAGATCAATTAACTTCTACTGGTCCGAGTGGTTTTATTCCAGGGCCATGATTCCAACCCGGTCCACCTTCTAATTTCAAACCCCGATCGCCTGTTAAATTAATCAAAACAGTTCCTCCTTAATGTGAAATAAAGTATCTATTTTGGATATTCTTCATTAAACTAAAAATCCCTCCAACGGATAACCGAAGAAGGGCTGTTATATTACTTAGCGATTCGATCAATCATAGAGAACATTAGCCAAGGCAATTCATTTACAATGGCTTATGAATCGGTTTCGAGTTTCTTTTTCCAGCTATCAGGATCTCTTACTAAACCTTTCTTCGCTAGGCTATCAATAGCTTTTTTCCTTCTGTTACTTCCCATTCTACTAGATTCACATTGCTTTCATCCTTCGGCTTTTCGGTTGCTAGGACTTTTTATTAGGGTGACCGATGAACAAATCCCAATGCATACCATAAGTAACCCATAAATAATCGTGTCATTTCATTTATGTACTCGTGAATGAACAGTCTCAACAGGTAACTATGCAATGGTTAGAAACGGTATTCGCAAGCAAAAAACCAGTGGGTCTGTTTCACCAAACGGTAAGTAGTTCAAAATAATGTTTTTGCTAAGCTAAAAATGCCCCATACCAATAACGAAGTAATTATGGTTTCAATAATAATATATTTAAGTGGTTCTTTTTTCTTGCCTTTGGAAGTATACAGGAGCAACTGGAAACCCGACACTACAAGGAAGATGGTTAACAAATTGTCCATGATGTACCTCCTAGCCAGAATTTTGAACTATTTATCTCTATTATACTATTAATCTACCCACCATTTGTTATAAGTTACAGTGCCATTTAAATATTAATCCTTCTTTCCTAATTCTTATCATCTCTACTCAAATATACCAGTATAGTTTGAGTTCCCCTTTTTGGTACGGGAGCTGAAACTATTGAACCCCACAGAGGAAGATTGTATTGGGCTACAACGGATGCACCTGTCTTCGAGTAATCTTGCCAGTAATATGGTTTTTCTTTTCAGTATTTGTCAAGCAATCTAGCAACATACGGGATTTTATCTATAACTTTATATGTCACATAAGTGCCTAAAGCATTTGCCCTTACTGTCTACAAAATGGGGTCTTGACCATTATTTGAGCGGTCTTTTTGCATATTATATAGAGAAACCTACACCTGTAAGTTCCTTGAAAACCGGTTCACCTTCCCACCAGAAAAGGTCTGACTCTTCGATAGCTTTTTTAACCTGGTCCCAGGAGAGATAATGTCCGAAGATTATTCGAGACTTACTGTCGATTACCTCAATTAGTTTTATTGTTTCCATTATAATAGTCTCCTATCGGATAATTCTTATTGAACGTATAGAGTGATACCACTTTAGGGTATAGGTTATATCAAATCACCCACAAATTCATGAACGGCTAATAAATGATATGAAATCTGGGTTACACAAAATGTTGATTTAACGGAGATTTATCAATACAAAAAATCATAATGAAAAGCTTGTCTATAATCCGCACACGTGTTCACGAGTGGGAGCGTAATCAATATATGTCACTGTAGGAATTGGCAAACCGCAATGCAAATGTAGTGTAATGGATCCTGCTGAGTGGACAAAAAAAGAGTGTAGCTTTTTGAGCTTACACTCTTTTTTATTCAAATAGCAGTAGAACTAGCATATGAATTGACCATGTCGTGGTTAGGAGTAATAAAATGCCATCCTACGGATCGATTATTTCCCTATAAGTAAACAGTAAAAGGGCTTTCTTCTTACTGTCTACTTATAGGGGATAATATCACTTTTTTATATAGGTATGGAGGGTTTTCTTAATAAGAAATTACTTATATCTTTCAACAAAACGGATATAGAGATAGGCGACAATAGCAGAAGGTAAATTAAAGAGATTCCCCTGCATATGGAAATGAAGTTGTTCTTCTTGAAATGACATCTTTTCATATAATTGGCTAGGATTAATTCCTGTTTGTTTACGTTTTTTAATCATCTCTTTTTGATATGTATATTGTGCCGGAATCATTGCCAAAAAGTAGAAAATGGCAGCGCCAGCAAGGACGTATTTCCAAAAATTATCATCATTCATGGCTATCACTCCTATTTCTCATTTTTGATGAATGTACAAAAAACGAACAGAATAATACTACATACGATCGGATAATAAAAAAGTTTCAAAAAAATCTATTTTTATATGCTGTGGGATCTCCTATGTAAAATCAATTCCGAACGAAAAATTATATTGTTCATAGGAGGACTTCACATTTACAAAAGAGAGAGGATACTTAACATAATAACAATCTGAGGATATACTTTTAAAACAAAGGAATATAAGGAAAGTGACAGGATCAGACAGCAGTGGTGGTGCTGGAATTCAAGCAGATTAAACTCAAGAGCGATGAGGGTTTTGGGTGGATACCAGTTCATGATGTGGTGAAAACTGAAAAGAACTAGAGCAAAAGACCACCTGCAGATTGAACTGCACCCCGTCAAGTAGACAGTACAAAAAATAAAAA
>NZ_JAJISB010000046.1 GCF_021245735.1 Brevibacillus daliensis | reverse complement strand
TGTTCAAACTCTAAATTATTCGTTTTACAGGAATTCTAACGTGTCCCGTTAGCTTAATTAATTACCGGTGCAATTCTAATGGTCAACCTGCGTTTTTTTCTGCAAAATCGCACCAAAATTTACTCAAGTTTAGCAATACTAATGAATGTATCGATTAGATGATGGATAATAAATTAATGAACAAGGTATATATGTTGAGGATTACTTTCAGACAATTGACCCTTCTGCTGATGAAGCAGATGGGTCTTTTTGTGTTCCTAAAAATAATATCCATAAGAGTGTGAAGTTTACAATAGTAATCTGATCATTGAACATCTAGTATTAAATATAGTGAAATGACACATTTGGCGGATAAGGCGTACTACGGGTTGTTTATATTATCCTCGCATAATTTTTTCGAAATGGAGAGTTTATGAAAAAGACTATTGTTTTTGTATTAACGATACTTTTATTATTCTCAGGATTCGCAACACAAAGTTATGCGTCGTTGTCAGATACGCAATCTGCGGCAATACAAGCGTTGCTGGATGATGCCTGTCGTATATCAGGTGTGCCGGGAATGTCAATCTCAATACTTGCTGATGATGAAGTGTTCTACTTTTCTTCCGGGTATGCAGACCGTGAAAGTGGGTTGTCTGCAAGTGAAAATACACTATATGAGTTGGCCTCGGTCAGTAAAGCTTTTACCGGCATGGGTATTCTGCTCTTGGAAGAGCAAGGGCTGCTGTCAACGACTGACACTGTCCAAAAATATTTACCTTGGTTTACGTTAAAGTATCAAGGGAAACCTGTTGATGTGCAAAGCCTTACACTAAATAACTTTCTTCACCATACTAGCGGCCTAACAAATGGTAGGCATACTCAAAATATTCCACAAGGCAATACGCCAGATATGCTGCAAAAGACTGTGGAAATGCTGGTAGATGCTGAGTTGGCGTTCCCTCCCGGTGAACAGTATAACTATGGAACCGTTAATTATGACGTATTGGGTTTGGTTATTGAGATTGTGTCGGGACAAAGCTATGAAGACTTTATGAGGGAACAAGTATTTCAGCCGTTAGGTCTTCACCAGACGTATGTTTATAAAGAAGATGCTCAAGCCACCGGACAGTTGGCACAGGGCTACCGTTCTTCCTTTTTTATGACAACTCCATATAACGCGCCGGATTATTCCGGGAATAAACCCGCAGGCTACATCATTTCTTCTACAAAAGATATGGCGCGTTGGATGGGCATACAGATGGGTATTGTGCAGGACATACCCGAAATATTCCATACGGTTATCGAAAAATCACATCAGGGTGATATGTCTGTTCCGGCTGTCAACGAAATGTATTATGCGGCGGGCTGGTCGGTAAACGCCAACCAAACGATTATAGAGCACCCAGGGGGCAATCCCAATTTCGGAACCGAAGTGGTCATAATGCCAATTGAACGAACAGCCGTCTGCTTGCTGACCAACGGCGCAAATATCAATAGAAGCATGGTACTAAAAGTCAAAGATATATTAGACGGCAATCTAACGCAGTCATATGAAATAAGCGGCACACAGCTTTTGGACATCATTTTATCGTCTACCACAATTATTCTTTGCCTATTGGCCGTTCTGTTCTTTCTCTTAGGATTACGCAGAAGGAAAACGAATGAGCGGCAGCCAATGACAAAAAAGCGAATAATCGTAACAGCTATTTTGCTGATTGCTACGATTGCCCTGTGTATAATGTGCTATGCATTAGATTGGTCAACGATACTTATTTGGCAAACATATAGTGTTCTTACAGCTTTGATTTCGTCGGCATTATTAACAGCAAGCATTACATGGTTTGTATACACTCACCGATATAATGCCTCGCTCCGAAAATAAGCATTTTGTTCGTTCGCCTTATTGGATTATTGTGAAGTAGACATTTGATAACAAACAATGTTAGCACAAAGGGAGTGTCTGCACACTCCCTATTTTTCGCCGTTACTTATGATAGGGTTCAACGCAAATGATCTCAAACTATCCTGTTCGTTAGCTTAACATCGCCCCACCTATAGCATTAAAAGTTCTTGATATTATCAATATTTGTTTTAAATTATCAAACTTTATTTTAAAGCTACATGATATTCTTAATCTGCAAATTATTTTCAACATTATGTTTTTAGACACCCTCAATTTAAATCTTTTACAATCAAGCCAAGAAAAACTCATAATCTACCTTATTGGAATAACAACAAATTTGTTGGAGTAAAAATTACACAATTAAAGTTAGTGCAACTTTGATGTACAAAACAAAATATCGATTTAGCAATATTATTTTGTATATTAAGAAAAATATTGGGTATCAATGTTATTAAGCAAGAGTATACTAATAAACTTGAAAAAATTACATCAATGAATAAGGACTCAAAAATTTTATAGAAAGAATTGTACAGATATGGCTAAAAGAATTCGCTCGACAACATTGTCGGTAATTGAAAGAAGGCTTAAGGAAGGTAGAGGGACAGGACACTTCTCGGAATATAAACCATGGTTAACTATTCATGATGTCCCTTCTAAGGGTGTAGTCACAAGAATTTTTGGTTGGAAGAGTGGTAGGCTACACCATTATTTATCTGAACATTTTGAGTTGGCCCATCATTACCAGTTAGAGTGGTCTAGCAGTGTTATAGACATCCGAGAACAATTTCCGCTTTTACCATTAGAGAAGACACTGTTCATAGCAGAAAAATTAGGAATAAAGCATCCGATTGATCCAAAGACAAAACACCCGATAGTTATGACAACCGATATGATGTTAACAGTGAAAGGAGAGAGTGGTGTAGAATATATCGCGCATTCGATTAAGCCGATTTCAAAAATTAACAAGCGAGTATTAGAAAAATTGGAGATTGAGAGATGTTTTTTCAAGGATGCAGGTGTTACTTGGAGATTAATTACTGAGAAACAGATAAATTATGAGCTAGTTAGGAATGTTAAATGGATTCATTCTGCACGCAGTATTGAAGGATTTAGACAAATAACTCCAGCATTGATTGATCTGGTAACTCCATTGCTTTTCGAAGACATTAAGAAGGCAGAAAGACCTCTTGCTAAAACAACACATTATTTTGATCAACAATTGGAGTTAGAACCTGGAACGTGTATCCATATAGTAAAGTATTTAATTGCCAATCGTATATGGTTGGTTGATATGACTAAAAGAATTAACCCTACATTGGAGCCACTCAAAATTGAACGAAACTTATTTTCAGTGGAAGGTGAGAGATTATGAATGTATTTGTTAATAATCTTTTTGAGTATAAAAGGGATGAAACATTGTTAGAGTGTGAAAGGGTACTTTGGATAAATCGAAAGGAAGACATAGTCATTACTATCTCAATAATCAATGAAAATGCTCTTCCAACACGTAAAGAATTGTCGGTATTAGAAGAAGAAATAAAAGAAGGGAAAGTACTTAAACTAGAGTATGAACCTTTCTCAACCTTTATGGTTCCTGAAGACAAGCTGACAGTAAATGAGATTAAAATCAGAGAGAATGCTTGGAAATGCATCAAAGATATAGTTGAGTTGGAGCCAAACATATATGATCCCAAAGAGAGATATCAATTAATAAAGGAGGTATGTGCTAAGACAGGCAAAACAAAAAAATACATTTACAAATACCTCCGATATTACTGGAAAGGGGGAAAGGTAGAGAATGCTCTGCTCCCTAGGTTTCGAAAGTGTGGGGGAAAAGGGAAGAGAAAAAATCCTACAAAGAAAATGGGAAGGCCTAGGATCACAGTTGAAATTAATCCCGAGAATGCTGGAGTTTCTGTAAACGAGGGGATAAGAAAAATATTTGATGAATTTATTCAGTCGGTCTATCTAAAAGTAAATCGAAGGGATTCTGTGAGATTTACATACATCGAGATGCTAAAGAAGCGTTTCAATATAGGAGTCGAAATAAAATCAGGGAAAGAGATTCCGATCATCCCTCCCGGACACAAGGTTCCAAGTATTGCTCAGTTAAGATACTACATTCGAACCCAATACACCAATCGTGAAACACTAGTTGCACGTGAGGGCGATGTTACCTTTGAGCGTGACTTTAGACCGCTGCTTGGCTCAGAAACGAGAAAGGCTAGCGGACCAGGACAAATATTTCAGGTAGACTCAACTGTTGCAGATGTTTATCTTGTTAATTCAGATAATCCCAACCTAATTATTGGGAGACCTGTAGTTTATATCGTCGTTGATGTGTGGACGCATATGGTAGTCGGTCTATATATAGGTTTTGAAGGACCTTCCTGGCAGGGTTTGATGATGGCTATTGAAAATACAGTAGTAAATAAAGTTGAGTTTTGTGCAGATTATGGTATTTCGATTGAGGAAGAAGATTGGCCATGCCATCATATGCCAGAAACATTTTATGCAGACCGAGGTGAGATGGAGAGTAAATATGCTGACTCTTTAGGAAGAGCATTGGGTGTTAAACTCAAAAACGCACCTCCTTATCGAGCCGATCTGAAAGGCATAGTAGAACAACAATTTCGTACGCTGAATGTAACGGTTCAACCATGGATGCCAGGTGCAGTTAAAAAAGAGTATATTAAACGCGGCGGTCCTGATTATGTACTCGATGCGAAATTGACGCTTAAGGATTTTACAAAAATGATTATCGAAACGATTCTTCACCGAAATAATTATCATTACATGGAATATTACCCTCTGGATAAAGCTATGGTACGGGATAATATTAAGCCGATTGCAAGAGAGTTATGGTTTTGGGGGATGGCACATGACCATTACCTCAAAGAAGTACATCCGGATATAGTGAGGTTAAATGTTTTACCTGAAGCGAAGGTAAAGGCTAGTCGAGAAGGTGTTTTTTTTGAGGGTATGTACTACGGATGTGATGAACTTATTCAACAGGGATGGTTTGTACAAGGGAAATCTATTAAAACCGTGATTGCGTATGATCGGCGTTGTATGAACCATATATATGTTAAGTCAAAAGATAGTAAAAGTTATATCAAATGTAATTTGCTTGATAAATCTTCTCGATACACCGATTTAAGCCTAGAAGAAGTAAAAGAGCTTCGACATGAGGCGAAACTTAATCAAGCTATGTATAAAGATTTCATTCAACTTCAAAAGGAAGTTGAGTTGAGTGCGAAGCTAGAGGATATCAAACTAAGAGCAGAACAACGAATGGAGAAACAACGTGATTTCTCATTGACCAAAACAGAAAGAAAAAAAGGTATTCGAGAGAATAAAAGGGAAACTCGTGATCAGTTACGTAAGAAACAAAGCTATGAACTTGGGAATATGGCATATTCTTCAGAAGAAAGTCAAAAAGAAACGGACAATGCAATATCTCTTATAGAAACCTATAAACCTATTTCAAAACTTGGCTTACTCTCAAGTGTTAAAGAAGGTAGGAATAAAAATGGCTAAGAGAGTTCAGTTTGAGTCAATGTATCAGTATACACCGAGTCTAATAGGGCGACAAGTTGAAGCAAAATATATAACTCAAGAGATTCTAGGGTATAAGGATAATCCATTTATTGAGGCGCTACCTCCAATATTTGAAGAAGTCTATGTGGCTGCAAATATTGGAAAGTATCCAAGTTACCACGATGAGCAACGTAAACTCGGGAAGCTAACTAGATTGCATCTTGTTCAACAGATTTCAGATTACGTTGAGCCACTACAGGCACATTTATTAGTTGAGCAACGTTTATCCAGGTTAATTCGCCACGGTTATAAGGCGAGAAATCCATTTGCCGCTGAAAGTGTAAGGCAGTATCACATTGGATTTAAGAATATCCTTCATGCTGGAATTGATGAGGAAGGATTAAATTTAGCTGGTGTCAGATCCACAGCTGCTGGTTTCGCTATTCTCGGAGTCAGTGGCCAAGGGAAAACAACCGCTATCGAAAGTACACTACTTTTGTATCCACAAGTTATCCACCACACAACATATAATGATCAACCGTTCTTACGAAAACAACTTGTGTGGCTCAAGTTGAACTGTCCGTTTGACGGATCATTAAAAGGCCTATGTTTAAACTTCCTACAAGCAGTTGATTCCCATTTAGGTACAAATTATTTTCAAAAATTCGTCTCTAAAGGCTCTTCTGTAGATATATTAATTCCGGTAATGGCCCATATAGCTACACTTCATGGACTAGGGACACTAGTAATCGATGAGATTCAAAATCTAAGTTTTATGAAAAGTGGTGGAGCTGAGAAAATGCTCAATTACTTCACCCAATTGATTAATACAATAGGGGTACCGGTAGTCTTAATTGGGACATTTAAGGCTATGAAGCTACTTTCAGGTTCGTTTAGTCAAGCACGTAGAAGCACTGGACAAGGTGATTTGATAATGGACAGGTTAACAGAAGGAGAGGAATGGGATTACTTTATTGAAAATCTATGGGGCTATCAATGGACTGCGATAAAAACTCCTTTAACTCCACCTATCAGAAAAATGATGTATGAACTTTCACAAGGAATAATAGATATTGCAGTTAAGCTTTATATGCTAGTTCAATGGGAAGCAATAGGGAATGAGGAAGGTGAAGAAAAAATAACCTTAAGTTTGCTAAAGTATGTAGCAGATCGTCATATGCAGTTAGTTCAACCACTCCTTAAAGCATTGAAACGTAAAGATCCAAATATTTATGCCCTTGTTGACGATCTTTATCCGAAATGGGGTGAGCTAGATCAGTTCTTGCAAAAGTCTACTGAAAAGATCAATATGCAAGGTGAAATCAGAACAAAGATGATTCGCCACGAAAAAGTGGAACTAGACCAAAAAAATTACATTGAATTGGTCAAAACGGCAATCGACTTTGGTGCCAATTCAGACGTAGCCGATGAGATTGCCCGAAGGATATTACAAAATAACGAGGTGGATTGCGATTTTGTAGAGTTGCGAAAACAGGTAGTACGTGAAATTAGTAATAATACTGGAGAAGCGAATGCAGCTTATTCAACTGAAATAAAAAGTAGTAGCTCAGAACGTAAAACGAGAAAGAAAAAAACCTCTGCTGTCCGAGATGAAGGTGATTTAAGAAATGCAGTTCAGAACAAGACAGATAAAGGTGATACTATCTACAAAAAATTAGTCGAAATGGGGAGTATACCTACTGAAGATGAACTGAACAAATTAATCAAATAAAAATATAGGGTCACGTAATAAATTGCAAAGTACTATTGGGAAGGAAAGATTCTATTGCTATCCCATTTTCCTGTGTTATTTCAAGATGAGTTGCTGTATAGCGGAATTGCTAGATACCATTTGATATCCGGTAATTCATCACAGAAACAAACGATTAATGATTTATTTGGTGATAAATCCTCAAGTGCAACAGTAGATCTTCCAAGTAGTTTGAAACAATTATCTCAAAGATTGAGAGAACATTACTCGATAGATACATTAATCCGAAAACATACAATTTACCCATATTACACTGCTTTTTTAACGGAAAGAAAAGCTGTAGACATATACAACCTAATGTCAGGAAGCTCCTTGTGTGGAGAAGTTCATGTTACGTTAGGATTGTCTGCAAGCCTAATTAAGTCACCGAGATACTTAAAGTTCTGCAAAGTTTGCTATAAAGAGAATATTTTACAATTTAACGAGCCTTATTGGCATCGTTCACATCAATTACCAGGAGTATACATCTGTCATATACATAAATGCCCGCTAACTGAAACGGAGATATTTTTTACTACCCGGGAACGACAATTTGAGTTTGTTCCTTTAGTAAAGTTGGATATAGATCAATATAGGGATATAAAAATTAACTTAAATTATTGGGATCATTTGCTGATGATCTCAGAACAGTCAGCAAGATTGATGAGTTTACAAAAAATAGGTATGGAACCCTTAAAAAGTTATACAACAATGCTCAGTAGTAGGCGATATATTACACCCGGCGGGAGATTTCGGTTTGTAAAACTCATTCATGGTTTTTATGAATTTTACACTGAAGGCTTTCTGCAATATTTAAACTGCACGATAGATTCGAGTGATTCATGGTTCCATAAAATGTTGCGAGGACAACACGAGATCTTCCATCCTTTGAGGCATCTGCTTATGCACAAATTTTTGGATTTAGAAATAACTGAGCAGCTACCTAAAGCTAAACTACCTTTCGGAAAAGGACCATGGCCTTGTTTGAACAAAATAGCCGAGCATTATGGAGAGCTAATAATTGATCATTGCACAGTAACGAGGTGCTCGAAAACGGGACTGCCAATTGGGACATTCAGCTGTTCTTGTGGGTTTATTTATTCAAGAAGTGGGCCAGATAAAACGCATAAGGATATAGTTAGAATTGGTAGAATCAAACAATTTGGACATGTATGGAATATAAAATTTAATCAGCTATATAGACAGAATATGTCTTTGCGGGCAAAGGCTTCTTTATTAGGTGTGGATCCAGGTACGGTGAAAAGAAAGTACGATCAACTGGTACTTATGTCCACCAATAAAGAAAAGATAGACACAAAGCAGGAGTTATCAACTCGTCGGGAACGGTTTATGGTCTCCGTCAAGGAAGCAAACCTTAATAATATTCCTATTCGGAATTTGAACGCTAGAGACTACTTATGGTTATATCGTCATGATCGAACATGGTTACTCCAGGTTATTTCCGATAACAGAAGAGAATCTTTTAAGCGAAGTTCAATTATAGATTGGCAAGAGAGAGATAAAAGATTTCTACATGATATTAAACAGGCAGTTTTTATGATTAAGAATGTAATTCCACCTCAACGGGTTACAATGGCAGCAGTGATAAGAAATATTAACAGGGTTGTCCCTGTAGCACTGGATAAATGTCTAAATAAATTACCAGAAACCAAGTCGTATTTAGATACACAGATTGAAACCACTGAACAATTTCAAATACGTCGTTTAGAATGGGCTGCTGAAGAAATCAGTAGTAATAATCTTAAGATTCAGGGGTGGAGATTGTTAAAGGTTGCAGGAATTAATAAGCCACTTCGAAAACGAGTGGAAATAAGGTTCTTTAAGTTAATTAATGGTAAGGACAGTTTCTTAGAAGTTAATGAAGGAGGATAATAGTGTGATTTCTATTGGGTATTTTCCAACACCATTACCTAATGAAGACTTTAGAAGCATACTATATCGTTATCATCTTTGTTCACTTAATCCAGAGCTAACAGACACGAATAAAGAGTTGTTTGACTCAAAAACAGAATTTACAGTCTTCCCTAGAGGGCTTGAAGTAATGTTAAGAAAACTGCCTTTGTCTTACAAGTTCACTGTTAAATCAATCATTAACAATTACACGCTTCTACCATTACTTCTTCCTTTTATTTCTGAAAGACGTAAGGAAGAGGTTCTAAATGATATTTATTATGGTGGAGGGTTAGCAGAAAGTTGCGTTGGAAAATTGGTTGGTAATAAATATGGGAAGAGTGTCTCTGATCTTATTAAATACTGTCCCAGTTGTATGAAAGAAGATATGAGTAATTATGGTTGTTCGTATATTCATCGTGAGCATCAAATTGCATTTATTTACTATTGTAATAAGCACTCAGTAAAATTGATTTCACATTGTAACGACTGTGGTGTGGAGCTAAAGTATTCATCAGTAACTGGTAAGTGCAAAAATGGACACAGGATAGAGTATAGAAATAATAATGACGATGATGATGTATTTGAGAAAAACTTGTATCAAGATCTACACTTTTTAATCAGTAATTCAAATAGTATAAGAGTTTGGTTAATTAAACAAAGGTATTTAGAATACCTCAGTTCAAGAGGATATCTGGAGTTCGAAGGTAAACGTATTAGACGAAAATTATTCATTAGAGATTTTACTGTTGCCTATACACCTGAACAGTTTACACGATTAGGAATAGATGTTGAACATATTACTCAACGGAATACGTTAGAGAGGGTCTTTTGGGGTGATCTCATGGTTATCAATCTCCCTCTGATTCTCCTGATCATTCGATTTTTAGCGGGCTCATTGGAGAATTTCATTTTAATAGGAATTCCGTATTCCTGTGAAATCCCTTTTGGAACAGGTCCATGGAGTTGTGAAAATAAACATTGTCCTAGTTATAAGAAAACGACAATACATAGATGCAATCGTGTAGACAAAGGATTCGGTAGAGTGAGTTGTACATTTATGTGTGAGGACTGTCAAGTTGGTTATGTTATAGAGTGGAAATTGAGAACAGTGGCAAAGGAAAAAAAGCATAAGAAAATTATATATTCAAATGAAAAAGAAGATCTAGTGATCCAATTTTTAGAGGAAAGAAGACCATACAAAGAAATTGCTGAAAAACTATATTGTTCTGTGGACTATGTTAAAAGAGTGGGAAAAGAATACTTAAAACAACAAAAAACAGGAGTGTTAAGTACCTACAATGAAGTGGCTGCTACCATTGAAATTAACCAAGATAATTTTAAGAAAAAGATATATCGCAGGGCATTACAGCAAGTATTAAATGATTATCCAAAACTTAATAGGTATCAACTTAGTTTAAAGTGTAGGACAGCATATATGTGGTTGAAGCGTAATGATTCTATTTGGTTCGAACAGCATCTTCCTCCTTCTAAATCAATTAAAAGGTTTGACTGGAAAGAAGTAGATGAAGCATTGGCAATAAGAGTCAAGGAAGTGGCCCAGCAATTGAAACTATCAAATCCTAGTACGCAGGTGAGAAGATATACAATAATGTCAGCTCTTTCCAAGAATGAAAACGGTAGACTGAAAAATTACATACAACATTTGCCAAATAGCAATCAGGCACTTATAGAATGTGCTGAAACCAAGGAACAGTATCAAATAAGACATTTACCGGCATTAGTCTGGCAACTCAAAACTTACTATAATTATGGAGAGGTAACAATAGAATCAATTCAAGCATATCGAAGGTCTTATCGAGGGATAACGGATGAATTTAAACATGTACTTAGGGAAAAATTGAAAGAAATTAATGAACAATGGGATGCAGTTAATTATAAATGAAGCTGTATCTCTCTAGAATTCTATTTTAAATGATATAATAAATTTGATATTAAACCTGTGGATTTGAAAGGGATTTCGCATAAGTTGTGGACACATAGATGACTCCGTAACATAGAGGCATCCAAATAACCTAGCTTTGATTTTCAATCCTCACAATATGCCAACTGAAGTGAAAGGCTTGTTTTTCCCAATTAATTGATATCAATAAACTGTCTGTTGAAGATATAAACATGTGACTCGTAGAAGGATTAATATAAATAAAAAATGGTTGTACAGACAAATTTGAGGAGAATGTATTGTGAAAATAAATAAACTATATATTAAGAATTATCGAATGTATACAGGTGTGTGGATAAAACTGAACAGTGGTTGCAATATTTTTGTCGGCGATAATGACTCTGGGAAAAGTACCCTGCTTGAGATAATTCAAGTGCTTTTAAGTGGAAGAATAAATAATTTATCGTTTGAACGCCAATTAAAAGCCTCCTATTTTAACTATGCAACTCGTTCTATTTTTAAAGAAACTATTGCCGATCCCTCTAAACCAATCGAAGAACTGCCTTCTATTATCGCAGAAGCCTATTTTGAGAATGATGGTAATAACACTGAATATAAAGGAACAAATAACGAGCTTGGAGAAGACTGCCCGGGCATTCGTATGACTGTAGAGTTTAACCCCGATTTTGCAAAAGCATTTCAGGCCATGTTAAAAAACGGGGAAATTTATGATATACCGGTTGAATTTTATAAAATCAGTTGGAGAGATTTTGGTGACAACCCAATTGTTTTTAGGACGTTTCCAGTGAAGGTTTCACTGATCGACACTACACAAAAAGATTATGACTCAGCAGTAAACAAGTTTATCAATTCACGAATTACTAACAATTTATCTGAGGATGAAAAAGTACATCTAGCTAGGGCGTATAAGAAAATGAAACACGAATTCAATAACAATCCAAACGTATTAGCCCTTAATGAAAGGTTGGCAGTAGAAGAAAAACTTGACGATAAAACGATTAAGTTTGGTATGCGTGAAGAAGCGCTGGAATCTTGGATGAATGAGGTCTCAATTGACGTTGAGAATATTCCCTTTGAGGATATGGGGTTTGGTACTCAGAACTTAATTAAAATGGAATTAGTATTCAAACAAGATACAGAGAAATCTAATGTAATACTGTTTGAGGAGCCTGAAAATAACTTAGCGTTTGGGAATATGTCACGCCTAATATCAAAAATAAATCAAGACGAGAATAAACAGGTCTTTATTTCAACTCACAGTAGTTATGTAGCGAACAAATTAGGACTGAAAAACATAACCCTTCTGTATAAAGGAAATATAAGTCAATTAGATGCTGTAGACCCTGATACTATGAACTTTTTTAAAAAGTTGCCTGGTTACGGTACTGTCCGTTTTTTATTGGCAGATAAGGTGATATTGGTTGAGGGGCCGACTGATGAATTAATTGTTCAACGCGCTTACAAGGATGTTCATGGAAAGTTGCCAATTGAAAATGGAATAGATGTCATTACAGTGGATTCATTAGCATTTAAAAGATATTGTGACCTAGCCATTTTAGTAAGGAAGCCCTTACGAATTATTACAGACAATGATGGGAATGTTCAGCGGAATATCTCTGATAAATATAAAGAGTACACCGAGAAACATAGTGATTTGATAGAAATACATTATGAAACTAATGAATCGCTTCACACAATTGAACCCAGTATTTTAGCCGTCAATTCGGCTGAATTAGAGGTCTTCAACAAGTTTAAAAGGGTTATTTCAAAAAGAAATTCGATGGTTAATAAAAATGTGGTAGAAGTAGAATCTTTCATGATTGACAATAAAGCAGAATGGGGATTGAGGGTATTTGACTCAGATGAATGTATCGAATATCCCACGTATATTAAAAATGCAATACGATAATACATTAGTTCTTGCTTGTGCCGGCTCTGGTAAAACATATGGTATGTGTAATGATGCAAGGTCTTTAACTGTGGAATCTACTAAGAAAGTTTTGATGTTGTCTTACACGCATAAAGGTATTTACTCTATAAAGAAAGAATATGCGAAACAAAATAATGGTGTTCTCGATAAAAATGTTGTTATAAGTACCTGGTTTCAATTCATTCTAAAAGAATTAATCAGACCATACCAGAGAAGTTTTTTGGGGGAAATTAGCCAGATAAGATCTTTTGATTTTTCCAGTATGTACGGTGTTGATTATGCGAAAAAAAATACGACATCTTATTTTTTAAATAGAAATAATGATGTTAAAGCCAATCGTGCTTCCGAGTTTGCACTTTTATTAAATAAATTATCCGATGGAGCTGTATTAAAAAGACTTGAGGACACATATGCATGCATCTATATCGATGAGTTACAGGATTTAGTGGGGAAAGATATAGAACTCCTCGAATTACTATTCCTTTCAACTATAAAAATTTATTGTGTTGGTGACTATAAACAAGCGACATTAAAGACTCATAATCCGAAATCTGATAGAAAAAAAGGTGGTATGAATGTTTTCAGTTATCTTGAGACTTGCAGAGATTCACATCGTATTAACATTGTTAAAAATAATACCTCCAAACGATTTGTTTCTGATATAGCAAATTTTGCGAATTTGGTATACCCAGAGGACCCGATTATTGGAGCATTAGAAGCCGAAGAACCGTACATCGGGGTTTTTCAGATTCTTCAAACTGATGTACATGCTTATATTCAGCACTTAAAACCAAATATCTTAAAATACGATATCAAGACGCCAACCTTAGGGTATCCATCCCTAAATTTTGGTGTCAGCAAGGGGATGACTTTGGAACGTGTTTTAATATTCCCTAATAAACCACTTTATTCATTCTTGTTAGATCCCAGTAGTCGATTGAAAGCTCCAGATAAATATTATGTTGGTGTCACGCGGGCAAAGTATAGCTTGGCTTTTGTGGTTGAGAAGCTCAAACCCAACAGATATTTTTTTGAAGATATTATCAATTTAGATGGTAATAACGTTAGAGTTTTAAAGTTCAGAATATAGCCCTACAAGACTTAGAGTATTGTATTGGAGAAAGAAATACAGATGGCAACCTTTTGCCTAATATATAGTGAAGTAGGGGATTATTTGTTGAACAATCGCAACGAAACATTGCTTCGTTATTTCTGGATTCCAATATTTCATCACCGTTTATTGTAGGATTTATTGTTTCAATCCATATTATCTACATAACCACTAATAATGAATTGGATCAGTTTCTACGGTACCATAATTGGGGGACTATTAACTTATTTAGTATTTTATCAGAATGCAAGGTATCGGCAATCAGATAATGGCTCAATCGGACGCAAATAATTGGAACGGCAGCAACAAGCTGAAGATAAAATAAATATCACTGATTAAATGTCTGTCCCTACATAAATGAATATGTTGGGATAGTAAGCATTCAATCAAATATACAGTTTTTTATTGATTACCATAACCATCCTGGTGGTTACGAGTTTCACTAACGAATTAAGGGTTACACTATTCAGCTCTATTAGGACGCTCGATACTAATAAATGTAGAGGTGCACTGCAATGTGGTCAGATAATGAAACTTCTCAGGACTTATTGGGTTTTAAAGTCCATGTCGACTTAATAAGATCAGTTGTAACCAATCCTAAGTTACTACCTGTTACATTAGGAGTTTTTGGGGACTGGGGTAGTGGGAAAACAAGTATTATGAAAATGTTAGAGCATGATTTAGATCCCGAAAATTATCCTCCAGACTCACCTGAAAAAGAGAAATATGAAAAAATCGCAGTTTTATATTTCAATGGTTGGCTTTTTGAAGGATATGACGATGCAAAGTCTGCGTTGCTTAGCTCAATCTTATTACAGCTTGGGGAGCACAAGAGATTTGGACCTATAATTAAAGAGAAAGTTGCCGGACTACTAAAGTCTGTTAATTGGATGCGTGTAGCAAAGTTTGGTGTAAAAGAAATTGGTATGCCTGCACTGGCAGCATATATAACGGGCGGAGCAAGTATTGTACCAAGTTTAATGGGCTCTGGTAAAAAAATATTTGAATCAATTCTGCCGAAAAAAGACAATGAAGAGGCAGGAAAAGAAGGGAAATCAAAATCCGAGATTAATTGGGAGGAAATGATAAGGGAAGATAAAAGCGAAGCAAGCGCCATGGATGTACGAACATTTCGTCAGGACTTCGAAAAGCTGCTTAAAGAAACAAATATTGAATCCTTGGTCGTATTAATCGATGATTTAGACAGGTGTTCGAACGAACGCATCATAGAAAATTTAGAAGCAATCAAATTATTTTTAAATGTAGAAAGAACAGCATTCGTTATAGGAGCTGATCCTCGGATAGTACGTCATGCAATCGAGGTTAGGTATTCGCAAATGAAATTCAAGGATGAGCGAGACCCTACCGAGGCTTCAGAGAGACTTGTAACCGATTACTTGGAAAAGTTGATACAAATTCCGTATAGACTGCCAAAGCTATCACCGGCTGAGGTGGAAAGCTATATGGCACTATTGTTCTGTGCTAGGGACATTGAAAATGAAACTTTACTTGGTAAGGTTCACAAGGCTTGCGAGGATCAGAGGTGTGCGAATCGTTATTCCGTATTCGGATACGCTGCCGTGAAAGAAGCATTTGGCGAGAACGAACTTCCGGCTACGCTAAGTGAGAGTTTGATTTTCAGTTCCAGCATTGCTCCGCTCATTACTGAAGGACTTAAAGGAAATCCAAGGCAAGTTAAGCGATTTTTAAATGCCTATTTTCTAAGAAAGGAATTAGCAAGAGTTGCAGGACTGCAAAGCATCCGGGATGACGTTCTGGTAAAATTGATGGTCCTTGAATACGGACACTATAAGCAGTTTATGGATTTATTCGAGTGGCAGGCAAAACAAGAAGGAAGGTCTAGCGAGTTAAAGCAGTTTGAAGCGATTTTGGCACCACCTGATGGTAATGTCGATATTGAAGAAGAGGTTAAAAAAATTGATTCACAATGGTCTTCTTCTTTTATGCGCCGTTGGATCGCTATGGAACCGTTACTGAGTGAGATAGATTTGAGGGATTATTTCTGGGTAGCGAGGGATAAGCTGAGTTCAACTTTATCCGGGGTATCTATGATACCACCATTTGTAAGGGCCATACTTGACGACATACTTTCTTCAAATGCTGGAAGAATGGGACGCGCAGTTGATTCTACGTTGAAGCTCAACGCAGACGAACGCATTCTACTGCTAAATCAGATTGAAAAGCATATCCAAAGGAATCCAGACCAAAAAGTTGGTTACGATGCATTAAGGGGACTAATAGAAAAGGGTATCGTTGAAAGTGTTGAAGTTCTCACTCGTACATTATTAAATGTGCCTGCGGATACTATCCCACCCGCTGTTGGTAATGATTTGACAGCCTTACTGATAAGTAAATCGGAACTGAGAGAGCATTTTGAACCTGTATTAAAACAATTGAGATCGACCGAGACAAGAGTCGGCCGAGCTTTAAAACCTATTGAAAGAAAGAGGTAGAGACTGGATGGGCACATCTAAAGGTTATGATGCACCTTCAACTCCTCAATGGGGAGATTTGAAGGGGAAAGTCTCGAGGTTGGCTAAAGAAGGTCGCCCAGGCTTTGATAACTCCAAGCAATTAGTGGGACAGTTTATTCGTGCTAATGGTGGGTCACAAGGTGTGGCAAGAAACGGCGGCATGGGTGCTAAAAGCGCACAGGCCGTAGCGAGAAACTTAGGTTCTTTTCTTTCATTAGTTAACCGTGTTGGTCTCTACGAAGCATTGAAGCAAACGGGACTAGAGTATTTAAAAGGTAAGACCACATCTGATATTGTACTTTCACTTATTGACTATTTCGGAGAAGATGCAAGTACTATTGATCAAGTAGATGCTAGAAATGCCCTTTCTCAACTTATGGATGAGGTATTCAGTGAGGCTGAAGGGATCGATGGTATTGGTCAAATATTAGAGGGGTGTGCTCAACCTGACAACCTTACCGAGATGTTGGAAAGGTTTTTTGGTTACTATGTTTATCAACAATTTTGTCGGTCCTTTTACGAAAGATTGGCTTCTAAAGTTGGTAATTCTCAAGCTGATGCCTTTCTCAATGATATATTGGATTATATTAAATCCGAAATAACAGTTTTAGCCCTTGACAGAGACATTACACAGGTCGATTGGAATGGACAAGAAGGCGAAACAATTTGTGTTCAAGTGTTAGAAAAAACACTAGAAGTGTTCGGAGGTTAGGCATGATAAACGTAACGGTAAGTGCGGTGGAGAAAACCAAACTCGAACTAGCGAAAGTATCTATTCATAATACTGATACTGAGGAAATCTGTAATCTCGATTTTGATTTTAAAACAGTATACCAAAGATGCGGGATTCCAAACTTTACTGTCTTAGATTTCTTGTTTATGGCTTCTGTGTTCTATGCCACAGATAAATTTGTTAGAAGAAAGACAACAGATGATAAATGGACTCGTAGTATTAAGATTAAAATTCCTGTTTATGAGTTGCCGAGGTGGCAAACTGTAAAAGAAAATTTGGATAAGTGCATGTCATTTTTGACTGGAGACATTTGGAATATTGAGTTTTATCTTAATACTTTACCTTTACATAGACCAACTGAAAGAAGACGTCCTCCAAGGCGAGTCTTGCCACGTGTGCAAGCAGACTTGGTTTGCTTATTCTCGGGTGGATTAGATTCATTAGTTGGTGCTGTTGACTGTTTGGAAAGTAATACACAGGGAAGTATTTTATTGGTCGGTCATTATGATGGGCAAGTAAGTGGACCTAAGACAGATCAAAGCAATCTTTTCAAACATTTGCAGCAACAATACTCTAATAGAATCGATTCCTTACAAGTTAGGGTAGGTCAGAACCCCTCAGGTAAGGAAACAACTTTCAGAAGCCGTTCCATTTTATTTCTCGCCATAGGCATCTACGCAGCAGCGAGTATTGGCGAGGATATACCATTATTAATACCGGAGAATGGGACAATCGCTTTAAATATACCTCTTACACCGTCTCGAAGAGGAACTTGTAGCACGAGAACTGCTCATCCGAATTATCTGAGAATGCTTAGTCATATTCTACAAAGTGTCGGGATATCTAATCCAATATTAAATCCGTTAGGTATGAAAACAAAAGGAGAGGTAATTAGCCAGTGCAAAAATCAACAAGTATTACAAAATGCTATTCCTGATTCAGTGTCCTGTGGAAAAAGTGGACATAAATCCAGTTGGATTCGAAGAGATGCAAAAGGTTGTGGGAGATGCGTTCCCTGTATCTTTAGAAGAGCATCATTACATGTCATTAATGCAGACACTGAAAATTATGGGATTGATATTTGTAGTGATGAAATTGATTTGACGAGCAACAAAGCCTCTGTTAATGATTTTAGGGCTGTGTTGGCATTTCTGGGGCATAACTATAATATTGAGGAAATCAAAAGATTATTGCTTTCAAGTGGCGTGTCTATCGAAGAAATTGAGGAATATTCAAACCTTGTTTTTCGAGCGATGACCGAGGTTAAGGAACTTATTAATGACAAAGGAACGACTGGTATTAAACGATTGATTGGTCTTACGTAAGGATGTGAAATAAAATGATAGATGTTCATTGTCACATAGATTTGTACAAAAATCCCTATGTGGTAGCAAATGAAAATGAAAACAGGGGTATTTCAACTATCGCAGTTACAAATTTACCGAGTCACTTTGAATTGGGGTATTCTCATCTCAAAAATTTCAAATATATTCGAGTGGCCCTAGGCTTACACCCACTTTATGCAAATAAACATACGCCCACTGAAATGAAAAGATTCATTGATTTTGCGAAAACGACATCATACATTGGCGAGATAGGACTAGACTTCTCACGAGAAGGTATTACTACAAAAACAAAACAAATCCAAAGTTTCAGTCATGTGTTAAGTCATATCAGTGATAGACCTCGATTTATTACGCTGCATTCAAGGAGGGCTGAATCTACAGTTCTGCAAATGCTAGAAGAGTTTTCAATAAAGGGAGCTGTTTTTCATTGGTATAGTGGTTCATTGTCCTTACTAAAAGAAATTATTGAAGCAGGTCATTACTTCTCGATTAATCCTGCAATGATTCAATCGTCAAATGGATGTAAAATTATTGAAAAGATCCCGCAAGACAGACTATTAACTGAAACTGACGGACCGTTTGTCAAAATTGAAGGTAAGATTATTACATCTCAAGATATATCGATAGTTCTGAAATACTTGAGTTCGCTTTGGAATTGTTCTTATGAAGATGTTGAGTTGCAAATAAAAAAGAACTTCAACAAGATTTTGCTCCCAATCAAACAGTATAGTAAAGGAATCTGATTTATTGTAAGTATAGGAATATAGGGAAATGAGGTGTTTGGGATATTTCTATGTAGATCATCAGAGGTCAGAGAGAAGCTGGTTCAGGAATATGATATCAAACCCATTGCTCATGTTCGATTGTTAAATGGGCAAGAACGTCGAAGTTGTACTAAGGACTTACTTACTGATAGCTATTATTGCTTCTCTTATAGAGCGAAAAATGGTGATGTTGCAGGAACCTTTTTATGCGGTACCTATGCAGCAAATCATTTTCTTGAATTAATTCATCATCCCAAATTAAAACTTTTTGACCCACTAGCATCCGAAACTACAGGAGCGGAAATAAGCGAAGGCACCAATAGAAATGCAGGATTCAATGATACATGGCATCCAGCTGCAAAGCAACTGTTTAATGCTATTAACCTGATAGTTATATGTTGGGGACAGGCTCCTGGTGGTGTACTGCAAAAAATTAAGGACGAAATTGAGAGATATTACAAACGTGAGCCACTCCCTAGGCAAATTAAAGCAATCAACACGATTATTTCAAGGGACAGGGGAGGTCGCTCGCTTCAACAAATGCTTGATGAGTTGCGGAACAAAAATAACAAGATGCGGAATTTTCGCTTCGATTTATTAAATGAAGCTCTAATTAAGTCTAAAATTGAAAAGTCTTTTTTTGGGTAAGCACTGTGAGTTCATTGGTATACTATGCCATGTCCGTTTTTTTCTTAAATTGCCCTTTTCTCGCTAACCTTATGTTTTCATTTGCAAATCTGTAAAATTATTGTGTTTTTTTTATGATGTATGTGAGGAGTGTTGCAATTGAGCCTTCCAGTGAAAGGATATTCCGATGGTGGGTATGAAATAAAAGTGTTTCCCGATGAATATTATTCTTGTAAAAATATTACGCCTTCAGCGTTAACATCGTTAACTCTAGCGTTAAAAGGTTTTTTTAATACCTATAATACACTTCACAGTTTTAATTACAATTTAAATAACTTCACAGAATCGCAAGAAAAGCAATTATGTGAAGTTAGCGAATATCATGGGAATTACCTGCAAACTATAATACACTTTCACCATTTCATAGAATTATTAATGAAGGATGCGCTAAGATTTCATAGTGATAATTTAGCTAACAAGTTACGAAAGAGTACTGTAACAGGTACTGTAACAGAAACTGAATTACTTCAGTATCTACGTGAGGGAAAAGATATTGATACAATAAAGTTTACTAAAAGGACAGTTGAATACAAAGCTTCTGTAAATAGAATTTTTGCATTACCAAGGAGCTCCTTTAAAGACATAATAATTAAGCATAAGGACGCAATAGAAGAAATTAATATACTAAGGAACAAATTGATACATCAAGGAGCATATTTTTTACCCTACAGGAAACTGGATCAATTTATTGTAAGAATGATTCTTCCGCTAGTTCAAGATTTACTTTATAAATGTGAAGAGCTTTGGGATGGTGAAGAATTAGTAGAATATTGGAGATATGATAACGATTATGCCGATATTGATCCAATTGAAGAACTAATTAATATATCAGAAGAGAAGATAATAGATCATAAAGCAATTGCGTTTTATAAAGCAGTTGGATTAGCACTTTATCAAAAACCAGTCGGCAATCTTCTAAAACGATTTTATGAAGAAGATTTAATAAGGCAATTTTATGATATTCAGAATAAATCCAACAAAACTTGTTTTGTATGTAGCTACGACACTCTTTTTCTTTATCCAGATATAAATTATTCCGCTCCACATGAACTTAATAAAGGAGAGCATTGCTTTAAATCGGGTAAGGCAATTTGCACTAATTGTGGTTTTAAACTTTATAATGATGTAAGCGAACCAGTGGATTATGGAATAAACGAAGAGGAAGGGCGTATTTGGGAATATACCCATTTGATAGAGGTATACTAAAAATTATTGCGGTTTCTCACTTTCTTTTCATGAGGGTTTTTAGCAGTTCCACACTTTCTTTTTTTTGTGTTTATCATGTGCCGTGGCAAACTCAATAAAACCAACAAAAATGGTTTCAGAGTTTATTATCACCTGACATGTTGTTGTAGATTTTAAATAAAGTCACACCGTTTATAAAAAAGATGCGCCGTTTTTCCCCTTTGGATATTATTGTCTAAAGGGGTGTTTTTATGTCCAAAAGAAAAAGAACATCCTCTTGGCCCTATTGAAGTCCGGTGGTACGGGATTATTATGGGAATTGGCATCGCCCTTTCTTGGATCGTAATGATGAGAGAAGCGGAGAGAAGAGGATTAAATAAGGATTTATTTGCAGATTTAATGCTTTGGGCCATTCACCTTTCGATTGTTTCAGCCCGATTTTATTATTAATCAAATGTATATTAATGGTACTTACTATCAACCTGCCTTCTTATATGAATCCATCTGGAATTTTATAGGATTTGCTATTTTGCTTGTATTAGGAAAAGTAAATCTGCGGCGTGGTGAGCTTTTTCTATCTTATGTTATTTGGTATTCAATCGGTCGCTTTTTTATCGAGGATCTACGGACAGATAACTTAATGCTTACAGAGCATCTAAGAATGGCGCAAACAATTTCAATTTTGCTTATTATCATTTCTGTCATTTTGCTTATTTTTAGAAGGATAAAGGGCTATGCGAATGTTCGTTATTTAGATAACGGAGCCTGAATTTAAAAAGTCTGGAATTGTTTTCGAATAAAATTGAGAGTCCAGAACTCAGGGTAATAGCTCTCTAATTTGCCAGAGAATTTCCGTAAGTAAAATATAGGAAAATGGAAGAGGGTATTCATGAAAATATTTGAGGCAAATAAAGTTTGCAAGAGGATAGATGGAAGAGTGCTTATTAATGAAGTCTCTATAAGTATATCACAAGGGGAAAAGGTGGCGATCACTGGGAAAAATGGTTCAGGAAAAAGTAGCTTGTTGAAACTTATCGGTGGTATCTTTACAGAAACAGAAGGGCAAGTGAAGCGACCTCGAATTAACATTGGCTATGTCCCAGAACACTTTCCCGAAAATATCCGATTCAAAATACATGATTATTTAATGTTAGTGGGTAAAATGTCTTCTAATTTGGATGAAGGAATTCTAAAAAGAATTGAGAATTATGCTGAACTGTTTGCAATTACAGAATTCCTAACTACCCCTTTAAAAAATTGTTCAAAAGGGACAAAGCAAAAGGCCGGAATAATACAGGCATTATTAAATAACCCTGATTTATTACTATTAGACGAGCCGCTAACTGGGTTAGATGATAAGGCAAAAATTGAACTTTTGAGTCAGCTAAATTCACTCCAAAGGGATAAAACGATAATTTTTACCGCACATGATCCACTACTGATTGAAAGATTAGCCGATAGGATTTTAACTGTAGAGAGTGGAAGAATTGTCTCTGATTCTACAACAATCAAAAAGGAGAAAGTAAGAATTATAAGAGCAAAAACCCCCAATAGAGATATAGTAGCAGATATTCCGTGTATTAGGCATGAATTTGTAGGGGAAGATTCTGTTGAAATAATTGTTTCAGCTAAAGAGTCTGATAAGATTTTGAAGATGTTGCTTGAACGGGGATGTTCAATATTTGAATTAACAGAGAAGAGGTAGTAAGTTGTCAGCTTTTGTCCGTTATCAATTAATAAGCTTTGTTCGATCATTAAAGTTTATCCCACCTGTTGTTATTTTTTTGGCATGGGTATTTATTTTTTATTCCTATAAAGGTGTGCCGATCCTCAGTAGTTATGCAGTAACGTCTATTGCAATGTACTTGATCATGACATGGATTACGATGTCCATTTTTACATTGGATGAAGAAAGCGAAAAGCATATATTAATCTCTCATCTTAGAAGAAAAGTGAATTACTTATTTGGTAAATGGATAACTATCCTGATAGTGATGATCCCTTTACTCTTGTTTGCTATCTTTTTCCCGATCATTACGGGAAGCTTCAAAGGATTTATGTCGATCAAGTTATATATTTATACATTTTACAGCCACTTTGTCTTCTTGGCATTTGGGATATTAGTCGGAACGCTATTTTCAGCTACTAAACTTGCAACAAAAAAATACGCATGGCTTTCATCCGTATTTATAATCGTAGTTTCACTTTCTTCAAAACCAATAATTAAAATGATGGCATTTTCCAAATGGATTTTATGGATATTTCCCCCTGTGTTTAAGGTGATTGAGCATATGGAAGGTGAAGATCAATTACTAATAAATAAACCAATAATATTCGATAGTGTTTTTGTAGTTGTTTATCTAATCATCGGAGCTATCATGTTAGTTCCTCTTTTTTTAAAAAAAGAAGGTTAGCTGCAGTACTATCTTTTGAACACTAATAAAGTCTGATCATACATACAATCTTCAATTAAGGGCGCAAATGTTGAAGATTGCAGTTAGAAAATGATCAAACTTTTTTATAAAAATTGTACAATACTTCACAAAGAAAGAATCGTTTTGATCAATCTTTTTTCAAAACGGGTTCTTTTAATTTAACGTAAGATACGGGTTTGTGGGGTATTTTTGATCAAACTTTATTTTAAGGCTACAGTTGTGAGTTATAATAAATACTGACACCAATTATAACGAATTTTGACACCAGCTTTTAATTATATTTGACACTAAATTATTAATCCTGTTATGACAAATCATTGTCATAACAGGATTTTTTTAATCTAAACTTTCAAAAAGTTTTTACATAGTTTATGGATGAAAATTACATATTATGTTAAAGCGATCATAACTTCTTTTATCAAATATTGTCATTTTACGTCAAAGAAATTCTTGGAGGTTCCTGTGAATTGGAATAACAAAAATTGGGAAGGAGAAGGTAAACTGTTTTATCCAAAAAGAAAAGTAGATAACAAAATAAGCTGTCGCTAAGCCCTGATTGACAGAAAAAAACGCCGGAATCCTGTACGCTAAGGATACCGGCATATTAATACTGTTTTGGCGCATTACTCAATCCGTCACATATCCTTTGGGGTTGGTGCCTTCTGTTTGTCGATTAGGAGTTGGCCTTCCCAGCTTCCCTTAGTTCCACCGATGCGATTCACATTGACGTGCAACATCATCTGCTGCGGCAACTTATGACCAACCGTCACGAATGCGATAAGACCCTCCGGCTTGTCTTGGTCCGCGATCCCTGTATCCAGCCTATTGCCTTTAGAATCCGTAAGGTAGAACGGCAGGTTATCAACGTTAGGAGTACCGAAAAAATTCAGTACATTAAAGCCTTTCTGTCCAGGTACACTATACTGGCCATTCTCCTTGCCGTCAGTACGTATATTCAAACCTTGGGTATCAAATTCATACGGTACTAACTTTCCATCATCCTTTTCGACTCGGTAATGCAGAAGTACCTTGGAATCTTCTGCATACATCTCTGTGAAATGAATAGTCACACCTTGATCCGAAATTTTGTAATCAATCGGCATAGTGAGATCTTCCGCGGCGGCCTGTTTGACTTGGTTGTCCACCAGGCCGTTCAGATTTACATTGCTTTGGCTAAAGTAGGAGTTGTTAAGCGCGAACACACCTGTCGGGATCAGAATGGCAGCCGCTAAGCTGAAAGCTAATATTTTTTTCTTGAGTGTCATTTGAGAGTTCTCCTTTTGGGCGTAATATTGGATAAAGTCTTGCCGAATCCGTTGATCCAGCTCATCTGGAACTTGAATCTCCTCTACATATCTCGTCAATACTTCGTTTAAATTTTGTTTAGACATTTTTTAACGTGACCTCCATCACCAAATGAGTACCGAATCTTTGTCGAAGTTGCTTCAACGCCAGGCTATTTCGTGACTTGACGGTACCGACCGGAATTTGTAGTAACTCAGCAATTTCTTCGTTGCTGTAGTCGAAGTAATACTTGTATAAGACTACAACACGCAATTTATAGGGAAGCTTACCGATAAAACCAATCAACTGCTGCTGTACTTCGCTTTGGATCATAAACTCATCGGGGAGCTCCGGAGGACGACGCTCTTGAAGCATGTCGTGCTTTTGCCACAAGCGGAACCTGCGCCACACTTGCCTTCGCCAATTGTTGATTTGATTGATAACGATTCCGTTCAACCAATACGAGAAAGAACGTGAACGGTCAAAGCTCGGCAGTGATTTGAACATCTGGCAGTAAACTTCGCTCACAATGTCATTCACGTCTTCCTTATTGCGAATCAGCATCGTCACCGTGGCATATACTTTTTTCTTCGTAAAACCGTATATGACCTCAAATGCCGCCTGATCTCCTTCAATAAATCGATCTATCCATAGATTTAATTCTTTATCATTCATCTGAGGGCCCTCCAAACTGTATACAACCCTATATTGGCTCCATCGTGAAAAATGGTTCAATTTTTTTAAAAGATCATTGTTATAAAATTAGCTTAACGAGTTCCGTTGAGAGTTGCATTGTCGGTTTTTGGGAAAGTGAACTTGTTTTAATGAGGAAGTCGTATCGGTAGCTCAATAAAAGGTATTGTGCTGTTTCGTGGGCGCTAGGAGGAACTAGTGTGGTTTGCCACAGGGAACTACTATGCAATGTACTTTGCAGGCATTATTGTAGACCCAAAAGCCATGACTGAGTATGATTATGATCGTTGGATGGATGCGGCGTATTTTTATATGCTGTCCGATTTTGTAGTAGCCGTAACTTTATCATAGTCAGATATTGCACAAGAAGTTGCTGATAAATGGATCGCAAGCGGTGATGAGCTGAGAATGCCGGCGGGCTGGAGTTGCTACTGTTGGCTTTTAGGGAATCGACTAGACGTTGAATTTTCAGAAAGCAAGATTTCCGATATGCCTGACATTGTGAAAAATACGATTCACGATTCGCCAGAACGAACGAAATCAGCTATGAATAATTTTCTATACACCGTGGGGATTTCATATTTGCCACTCCATGAAAAGGCAATCGAGACCGCAAAGGCAATAGGAACAGTAGAAGTCAAACGGGACAAGAAAAAAAGCAGTTTCCTAAATGCTTACGAAAGAATTCAAAAAGAAGTCGATAAAGGAAAGCTTGGATTTAAACGCAAGTATGTAAGATCAGCCTCGAATCGCGAACGATCTTCAATTATCCAGGGGCATTGATACAACAAGAATTTATCGCTATTTTTGTTGAAATTCTTAAATTAACGGTGCAGGATAGTATCAATTACGGTTAACCCTATCATAAGTAGGTTACATTATTTAGTAGAAATTGAATTTTTTATTGAACTAACGGAGCAGTTTAGTCCTTAAACCATTATGAGTAAAAAAATAAGGGGGGAAACTAATATGACAAAGAGAAATAAGGAGTTGTCACTAGAACAACGTGAGGAACTACTCAGAACTTTGAAAGCCCGTTTTGAGAAAAAAATGAACCGCCATAAAGGTCTTGAATGGGCTAAAGTACAAGCTAAGCTTGAAGCTAATACTGAAAAACTGTGGTCGCTCAATGAAATGGAAGGAACTGGCGGTGAACCGGATGTTGTTGGCCATGATAAAAAGACGGGCGAATACATTTTTTATGATTGTTCAGCGGAAAGTCCTAAAGGTCGCAGAAGCGTTTGTTACGATCGTGAAGCACTGGAGTCAAGGAAAAAACACAAACCAGAAAATAACGCTATTGATATGGCAACTACCATGGGCACTGAACTTTTAACGGAAGAACAATACCGGGAGCTGCAGAAACTTGAAAATTTCGATATAAAAACGTCGAGCTGGGTGCAAACACCTGCTAATATTAGAAAACTCGGTGGGGCCATCTTTTGTGATCGTCGCTACGACACTGTCTTTGTGTACCACAATGGAGCAGATTCCTACTATGCTGCAAGGGGCTTCCGTGGCTCGCTAAGGGTCTAAATTTTGCATAGACAGCTAAATTTGAATTTGAGAACGGATCACCTGGGGAAAGGCTTTACTTTCATTCTTCAACTATCGGGTGCTTTAGTGGAATAAGGAGGATCAAAATAATCAATCTTTTTTATAAAAAAACAGGTCTTGAAATTAAAGGAAAGCCAACGTTTTGATCAAACTTTATTCAAAACGTTGGCTTTTTATATGCAGTGAAATCAAGAGTTTAGAGTTATTTCCAATCAAACTTTATTATAAATCAACACTTATTTCCATTTTAGGGCCATTTAATGAAATAAGAAGTTCAATTCAAAAACATTCCTATACAGATATTAAGGGCACTTAAGTGTGTACAAAGGAGAAACTCCCAAAGTGAAATACTAGATTTCGATTTGGGAGTTATTTGTCTTTTTTAATTTATAATTGGAAACCATCCAGGTGCGTTGATAATTTCTTGCCAAAGAGGATCTGATACAAAAAGATGAGATTGAGCGTCTTTCTTTAGTTTTGTTTCAATTTAAATTCCGGTGTACTTTTTATTGCAAAATAAAGATTCAATTTTCAAATGAACCAAAAGGCTATGAGATAAATGAATCTAATATTTCGTATTCTAGCTTTTTAGAATGAATTATTAAATTTTAGAATGGCTGCAATTCAGTCCTTTCCTCTGCCTCCCTTCCCTACTTATTCTAACTTTTTAGAATGAGCGATTATTCTTATTTCCTTTAAATAGCTATTTAAGAGGGTTTTGTGCTTCGTTTTTTTTGGCACAGTTCTTGCTTTATAAGTAATTGTGAGTTTGATAAATTTTCTCGCAATAAACTTATGGAGGTGAAGATAAATGGATAAATCTATTACTATGGAAGAAGTTTTATCTATTTTTAAGGACGAAATGACTATTATGGTAGGAGGATTTATGGGAGTAGGTACACCAGAAACTCTTGTAAGTGCCGTTGACCAATCAGATGTAAAGGATATAACCTTGATCGCTAATGATACTGCTTTCATAGAAACAGGAGTAGGTCCATTAGTTGTAAATAAAAAGTGTAAGAAAGTCATTACTTCACACATTGGTACAAATCCTGAAACAGGCAGACAAATGATTGCAGGTGAACTGGATGTTGAGTTAGTTCCCCAAGGTACATTAGCTGAACGCATACGTGCAGGCGGTTCTGGACTAGGTGGAATCTTAACCCCAACTGGTGTCGGTACAGCTGTTGAGGAAGGCAAAGAAAAAATAAAAGTTGATGGTCGTGAGTATTTACTAGAAAAACCACTTCGCGCAGATGTTGCACTTCTTAAAGCTTTTAAAGCGGATAAAGCAGGGAACTTGGTTTATCATTCATCAGCTCGCAATTTTAACCCATTAATGGCAATGGCCGCTGATACCGTGATCGTTGAAGTTGAGCATATAGTTGAAGTGGGAGAAATTGCTCCAGATGAAGTTATAACTCCGGGAATATTAGTAGATAAAATTATTGTTCAAGGAGGTAATCATTAATGGTAACTTTAGTCCCCCCACAAATGGCGGCTAAACAAATTATTGCAGCTCGTGTTGCGAAAGAATTGAAAAACGGAGATGTTGTCAATCTTGGTATTGGCCTTCCAACAATGGTGCCAAATTATTTACCAGAAGGCGTTAACGTCATCCTTCAATCTGAAAATGGTTATGTCGGTTTAGGGCCTGTAACTGTAGAAGATCCGGATCTTGTAAATGCTGGAGGTCAACCTGCAGGCGTGATTCCAGGTGCCGCATTTTTTGATAGTGGCTTTTCCTTTGAATTGATCCGTGGCGGTCATGTCGATGTTACAGTTTTAGGCGGACTAGAGGTGGATGAACATGGAAATATCGCCAACTGGATGGTTCCTGGAAAAATGGTTCCAGGTATGGGCGGTGCAATGGACTTAGTAACAGGTGCAAAAAAAGTGATTGTGGCAATGGAACATTGTACAAAAAAAGGCGGATCTAAAATATTAGAACAATGTACATTACCTTTAACAGGTAAAGGTGTTGTCGATGTAATCGTAACGGAAATAGCTGTTTTCCGTGTAACAAAAGAAGGATTAGTTCTTGAAGAGCTTCAAGAAGGAGTTACTTTAGAAGAGGCTAAGGAAAAAACAGAAGCTACATTTATCGTGAGTCCAAATCTAGTGTGAAAATAGCTTTAAAGTTTCATAGTAATCATTAGGAGGATAATAGTATGCGTGAAGTAGTAATAGTAAGTGCCGTTCGTACAGCATTAGGTAGTTTTGGAGGTACTTTAAGCAATACACCAGCAACGGAATTGGGTGCAATCGTGATCAAAGAAGCATTAAATCGTGCAGGAGTGAAAGGTGAGCAAGTAGACGAAGTCATTATGGGTAATGTACTTCAAGCGGGATTAGGTCAAGGGCCTGCTCGTACAGCTGCATTAAAGGCGGGTTTACCAATCGAGGTATGTGCAACCGCAATCAACAAATTATGTGGGTCCGGTATGAAGGCTGTACATTTAGCTGCACAGTCAATCCAATTAGGTGACGCTGATATCGTCGTAGCAGGCGGTATGGAAAATATGAGCATGGCTCCATACATTTTACCAAAGGCTCGTACTGGTTACCGTATGGGTGATGGAAAAATCATCGACAGCATGATTCAAGATGGTTTACAATGTGCGATTAATAATTATCACATGGGGATTACTGCTGAAAATATTGCGGAACAATGGGGTTTAACTCGCGAGGGGCAAGATGAGTTTGCTGCATGGAGCCAACAAAAGGCTGAGAATGCAATTAAAGAAGGAAAATTCAAGGATGAAATTGTACCCGTTGTCATTCCTCAACGTAAGGGTGATCCAATTGTATTTAATACAGATGAATTCCCACGTGTAGGTGTAACAGCGGAAGCGCTAGCAAAACTAAAACCTGCATTTAAGAAAGATGGAACAGTAACAGCTGGTAATGCTTCTGGTGTCAACGATGGAGCGGCTGCATTAGTGTTGATGAGCCGTGAAAAAGCGGAAGAATTAGGCATTAAACCAATGGCCGTTCTACGCGGTACTGGTGCTGCGGGTGTGGATCCAAGCATTATGGGAATCGGGCCAGTTCCAGCGACTAAAAAAGCTCTAGAAAAAGCAGGCTTATCTATGACAGATATGGATTTAGTAGAAGCTAATGAAGCATTTGCTGCTCAAGCACTAGCCGTTGGTCGCGATCTAGAAATTCCAAATGAAAAATTAAATGTTAATGGTGGTGCGATTGCCTTAGGACACCCAATTGGGGCAAGTGGTGCGCGTATTATTGTAACTTTATTACATGAAATGCAACGTCAAAGCAGTCGCTACGGCTTAGCTACTCTTTGTATTGGCGGCGGTATGGGTACTGCAACTATCGTAGAAGTAGTGTAGTAGGAAACAACACAGAAATTATAGAGCATGAAGGGAGTCTTTTATGTTAGCTATTTTAGGACTATTAACGATAGTCGTGTTTTTGTATCTAATCATGACTAAAAAGGTTTCTGTTATTATCGCTTTAGTTCTTGTACCAGTTGTCTTTGCCTTAATTGGTGGTCAGGGTGAAGGAATAGGCACAGCAATGCTTGAAGGAATTATTCAAGTTGCTCCAACCGGTATTATGTTAATGTTCGCTGTTTTGTACTTTGGTCTTATGTCAGATGTTGGTTTGTTTGACCCTGTTATTAAAAAAGTTGTAACTGCAGTAAAAGGAGATCCGCTAAAAGTCATTGTAGGAACTGCTGCTGTTACTATGCTCGTTCATCTAGATGGGGATGGTACTGCTACTTTTATGATTACTATTACCGCTTTTCTCCCAATTTATAAACGTCTAGGAATAAATAAATTAATATTACCATGCATTGTTGCATTAGGGGCAGGAGCCATGCACTTAGTCCCTTGGTCAGGTCCACAAGCAAGAGCAATGTCAGCATTACAAACAGATGCCAGCCAATTATTTACACCAATCATCCCATCTATGATTGCTGGAATTATCTATGTATTATGTGTTGCGTTCTTCATTGGATTAAAAGAACGTAAACGTCTAGGTGTTATTGATTTTCATTACAATCTAGAAGAGGAATTAACGGAAGACCAAAGAACGATGAGACGTCCAAAATTGATTTGGTTTAATGCAGTATTAACAATCCTACTAATAGCTGCATTAGTATTGCATATGCTCCCACATCCTGTTCTGTTTATAATTGGTTTTTCAATTGCTTTGTTGGTGAATTATCCAAAATTAAAGGATCAAACTGCTCGTATAAATTCTCATGCAAAAAGTATTGTACTTGTAACAAGTATGATTTTTGCCGCAGGAATTTTTTCGGGAGTTTTAAATGGAACAGGAATGATAGGAGCAATGGCAGATTCATTGGTATCTATAGTTCCTGAGTCTATGGCAAGATTTTTACCTGTTACTGTTGCTGTGCTAAGTATGCCACTTAGTTTAGTATTCACACCTGATGCTTTCTATTATGGAATGCTTCCGGTCCTATCTAATGCAACTGCGGGCTTTGGAATGGATCCTATTGAAATTGGGCGTGCTGCCATCTTTGGTCAGATGACTACAGGATTCCCATTGAGCCCACTAACAGCTTCAACCTTCTTACTAGTGGGACTTGCAGAAGTAGATCTTGCAGAGCATCAAAAATTTACATTTAAATGGGCTTGGGGAACAACCATTGTTTTTACCATTATTGCCCTAATAACTGGTACTATATCAATTTAATGATGGAGGAATGATGAAAATGAGAACAATACGAATTGGCGCTGGAGCAGGTTATGCAGGTGATCGCTTAGAACCAGCTTTAGACTTAATGGAAAAAGGTAACTTAGATTATATTATGTTTGAATGTTTGGCTGAACGTACTATTTCTATTGCTCAACAACAAAAGCTAAAAGATCCTACAAAGGGATATAACAATTTACTAGAGCATCGAATGGTAAAGGTATTACCTCTAAGTAAGAAAAACAATGTAAAGGTCATCACAAATATGGGAGCTGCCAATCCAATATCTGCTGCTAAAAAAATAAAGGAAATAGCACAAAACCTTGGTGTTACTGGGTTAAAAATTGCAGCTGTTATTGGAGATGATGTAACAAGCAAGATAGAAAATTATCTTGATCTTCCTACAATAGAAACTGGAGAAAAACTAAGTACGATTCGTGATTCTATTGTTTCTGCTAATGCTTATATTGGAGCAGAAGGAATTGTGGAAGCACTCAGAAATGGTGCGGATGTGGTCGTTACTGGCCGTGTGGCTGATCCTGCTTTAGCAATTGCTCCACTTATTTATGAATTTGGCTGGAGCTTCGAGGATTATTCCTTATTAGGGGCAGGAACAGTTGTGGGACATTTATTAGAATGTGGAGCACAAGTATCAGGTGGCTATTTTGCTGATCCAGGCTATAAGGATGTTCCAGAACTATGGAATGTAGGATTTCCAATTGCTGAAGTAAATGAAAATGGAGAAGTTATTATTGAAAAACTACTAGATGCTGGAGGTGTTGTTTCAAAAGATACTATTAAAGAGCAAATTCTTTATGAAATTCATGATCCGGCAAACTACCTTACTCCAAATGTAATTTGTGATATTACTGAACTAACTATTGAAGAAATTGGTAAAGATAGAGTTTTAGTAAAAGGTGCTAAAGGGAAAGAAAAGACTGGACTTTTTAAAACAAGTATTGGTTACAAAGACTGTTATATCGGTGAAGGTGAAATGAGCTATGGTGGTAGCGGTGCTTATGAAAGAGCAAAACTAGCTGGAGAAGTCGTTAAAAAACGTCTTGAATTGATAAAAGCGCCAATACAGGAATTAAGAATTGATTATATTGGTGTTAATTCTTTATATAAAGAAACACTGGGTTCCCAAATAGATCCAAAAGAATTAAATGAGGTTCGCCTTCGTGTTGCTGGTAGAACAGAAAAACGTGAGGATGCTGTTTTAATTGGAAATGAAGTTGAGGCTCTATATACAAACGGACCGGCTGGAGGCGGTGGTGCAAGATCAGGAGTAAAAGAAATTGTTTCTATTCTATCCGTACTTATTCCATCTGAAGATGTTACTATTGAAGTTATTTACGAGGAGGTTTAATCATGAAATTACATGAAATTGCTCATTCAAGAACTGGTGATAAAGGAGATATTTCAAATATATCTTTAATTGTCTATGATGAAAAACATTATGAACTAGTGAAGGAACAAGTAACTGCTGAAGCAGTAAAAGAATTTTTAAAAGATATTGTAAAAGGGGAAGTAGTACGTTATGAGCTACCAAACCTACATTCCTTAAATTTTGTAATGGGAAAAGCGCTAGGTGGTGGAGTTACACGTTCACTTGCTATAGATATGCATGGGAAAAGCTTATCTTCGGCTTTTTTAGAATTTGAAATAGAATTGGATAAATAATTTTTCAAAAAAAGTGGGAGATTGCTTTAAGTAGTTTCTCACTTTTTTCCTTTATTATATAAAAATAATTTATGTTATTATTTATGTAAGTGTTTTCCCTCTTCATCTAGAATGTATTCTCTATAGAGGAAGGGTAGATTTGACTAAAAAACTTCGCTGCTTCAGGGAGGATATTGATGTCAATTAAAAACGAATCACTACTGCTCCCATCTAATATATCAGTAGAGAGATTTTCTAGCATAATAAATGCTATTCAAGATGGAGTACTAGTTATAGATCAAGAAGGTATTGTAATACTAATCAATCCAGAATATACAAAAATTACTGGAGTTACTGAAGAGGAAATAATCGGTAAACCACTTTTATCCGTAAGACCAAATGCACAATTAATAACGGCAATGAAGAGTAATAAAGTAATAGTAGGATTACCAAGAAAAGAAAATAATAAAGAATATGTCGTAGACATGGCTCCAATAATTATGGATGGACAGGTTCGAGGAGCGGTGTCTATAGTTAAGGGAGTTATAGAAGTTCATGACTTAATAAAAAAATTAGAAAAAAGCAGCCAAGAGATAAAATTATTAAAGCAAAGCAAGTCCACATTAAGTAAAGCAAAATACCATTTTGAAGATATAATTGGATCTGATGGATCTTTAAAGCGAATAATTGATAAAGCGAAGAAGGTATCTTCAACCTCAATATCTCTCTTTATTTGTGGAGAAAGCGGTACAGGAAAAGAATTGTTGGCTCAGTCTATTCATAATTATAGTGATAGAAAGGACAAACCTTTTATAGCAATTAACTGCGCCGCCATTCCAGAAGCCCTTGTTGAAAGTGAATTATTTGGTTATGAAGAAGGTTCTTTTACCAATGCAAAAAAGGGTGGAAAACCAGGATTGTTTGAGCTTGCAAATGGAGGAACTGTTTTTTTAGATGAGATATCTGAACTTCCTTACGATATGCAAGCAAAGTTATTAAGATTTTTACAGGAGTCAACCATCCGTAGAGTCGGTGGAATAAATGAGATAGCGGTTAATATTCGTATAATTGCCGCAGCTAATAAAGATTTAGGGCAATTAGTAGAAAAAAAACTATTTAGACAAGATTTATACTACCGCCTTAATGCTTTTATGCTACAACTCCCTCCATTACGTTCTAGGCAACAAGATTTGGAAAGTCTTGTTAACTCCTTTTTACACAATAAGAAACATGCACTAGGTAACGTATTCGAGGGATATTCTATTGACAAAGAAGTACTAGAGATATTTAGGAACTATTATTGGTCTGGTAATATTCGTGAATTACGAAATGCTATAGATTATGCAGTAGTGATGGCGGATAGTTCTACTATAACTAAGCTGGATCTCCCTGATTATCTTCTTGGAGAATATATGAATAAAAGTTCTAATATAGGTGGAGAAACCTTAAAAGAGTTAGTTGAACAAACAGAAATAATTAGTATAAAAAATGTATTACAGAATACGGAAAATACTTTAAAAGGAAGGAAAAAAGCTGCAAATTTATTAGGAATTTCGGTTGCAACTTTATACAATAAGATGAAAAAATACGGGTTAGAAGAAAAAGTATAATAATACCATTTTATAGTTTTTTCGCATTTCGCAAAATTCAACAATCTGGCGCAATTACGAAGAAACCCAGCATAAAATGATTAAACTTTTTTATAACGCTACACCTGTTTTGTAGATTTAAAATAAAGTTGCACCGTTTATAAATTAAATAGACTAAACTAATAAGAGGATATTATGTTCAATATATGAGCATTTATCCTCTTTTCTTATGCATATTAGATTTGTTATTTAGATATCGAAAGTATAGTTTAATATGTATATAATATAAGGGAACAAATATTTGTCTTGTGTAGGGGATGTAGCCCACAGCGGGAAGGCAGCAAGACATTATTCATCACTTTTTCCTAACAATTATTTAGATATTGAAGAATTAAAAGATGAAAAATACATAAGAGGAGTTGCTAATGAATTTTTGAATAAACTTAACGAATCAAACATTAATGAACAGTAAATTCTAAATTTTATTAATAATAATCAACACTATGTAATAATAGCCTCTATACTCAAACTTTATAATTTTGGGCACCATGATGCGTATCTTTTTAAAGAGTTTCCCTTAGGTACTTCTTATAAAGTTGATTATCTTCTAATTGGAAAAGGATCAGGTGGATATGAATTCGTTTATATAGAGTTAGAAAAATCTAATGAAAGAATTTTTATACAAAGTGGTGATTTAGGTGAAACATTTAACAAAGGCCTACGCCAAATAGCTAATTGGAAAAGATGGTGTGAAAATCACTTTTTAAGTTTACGAGAAACCTTTGATAAATGTAGAAGTAAAGATAAAGATTTACCGGCTGAATTTATTTCTAATGATTCTACAAGGCGTCACTATGTCGTTGTTGCTGGCCGCAGAACAGATTTCGAAAAAAATAGAGAAACTACATATGCAGTAAGGCGTGAAATGAAAAGAGATAAAGCAATTGAACTATTACACTATGATAATTTATATGATTTCACTTTGGATATTATCGGAAATAATTCTTATTGATGACTTAAAGCAGAGTCAAAGGCTAATTACAGCTCATGAATCGGGAGTAAAAATAAGATTGCAAAAAATTTTTAAATATAACAACGTAGGTTTAAGAGTATTTGAAAAAACAATCGACTGAATAGAACGAATGTTCTATAATTGAAATTAACAAATACTCTTGTAGGAGGAATAGACAAATGAATACAAATATCTAAATGACAACAATTTAGACTTTTTAGATAAATAAGACTTATTGAAGATACTTAAAAATATGGTGAATGGAGGGGTATCCCTAAGCTTTTATGGAAAGCGAACAGCAGAAGAGATTTATAAAAAGGTAAGGCCAGAGTAACTCGAGTTAATAGAAAATTATGTGTAGGGACTGAAGAACAGCAGTCTAGAAATATAATTCTTGAGGGCGAAAATCTTCAGGGGATGGTCACCTTGTATAAATATAGAGAACAAGTAGATTTAATTTTGACAGATCCACCGTATAATACTGGGCATTATTTCCGGTATAATGATAAGTGGGATAGCGATCCAAATGACCCAGACCTTGGGACTTTAGTTTCTGAAGATGATGGTTCTAAACATACAAGGTGGATGAAAGCAATGATGCCACGTCTTCATATAATGTGGAAAATGCTTAAACCAACTGGTGTAATAGCCATATGTATTGATGATAATGAACTATTTCACTTAGGAATGATGATGAATGAAGTATTTGGTGAGGAAAATAGAATAGGGATTATTAATTGGCAAAAGTCTTATTCTCCTAAAAATGATAGTAAGCATGTGTCAACGGCTGCAGAGTACGTATTGGTATATGCTAAAGATAAATCTATTGCTAAGACAGGGTTATTACCACGAGAAGATTCTACTAACTCGAAGTATAAAAATCCTGATAATGACCCAGAGGGACGCTGGAGAAGTAGTGATGCGACAGTGGCATAACCCTACAGGTCAAACGCTGACAGATGCTGAAATGGAAGAGATTATAAAGTTGGCGGATCAGTACGGTTTTGAAATATTGGCAGATGAACACTATCGGTTTATCCCATATGGGGATGAGGAATTAATCCCGTCCCTATATGGGAAATCCAAGCATGTTGTAGCTATGGGATCCATGATCAAATGTCTCGCATGTGTTGGACTGAGAGTAGGGTGGGTGGTCGCTGACAAGGAGTTGATCGACCAAATTCGTGATTTTAAAGATTATACTACTCATACAATTTACGGTACTCGACTGGGTTGAACCAGAAGGCGGAATCGTTGCCTTCCCGTTTTTGAAAGATAAAACACTTAGTAGCCAACATTTTGCAGAGAAATTGATTGCGAGTACGGAAGTATCTGTTCTTCCTGGTGAAGTGTTTGAGCGTCCTGGACATTTCAGGGTTGGATTTGGGCTTCACCCTGACAAATTCCGCGGTGCAATGAAATTGATGTCTGAATTTATTGCATCCAAGGGATGGGAATAGGAATAAGCAGAATTTCCGCTGACTCATGATCTCGGCGAGGCGAGTGAACGAATGATGAGAGGGATGGGAAAATGAGCGATACAAGGACCAAATTGATGCTGGATTTGCAAAGAATTGAGAAGGATGAGTATCAGTTACGCGAAGGTGAGCAGCATCAAGATTTCTTACCTTTGTTACTTCAATATATTGGCGATCCTCAGCCAGAATTACGGGATAACCTGATTTATCCGATGTTTTATATGTGGATTAAGGAAGAGAATAGGTTCAGTGGAGAGGAGTTGCGTAGCCTCTTAACTGTTCTGACTGATGAGAACCATTTGTTCTATAATATTGGCAGCGAGGATGATCAGTCAGTTTTTACAAGGACGTTCTCTGCCTTGCCTATCGCTTTGATTGTGCAACGCCACAGACAGAATCCATTTTTCAATCAAGCGGAAATTGAGCAATTAATGCATGCAATGCTCCGTTATTATAAAGAGGAGAAGGATCTGCGAGGTTACCTTTCAGTAGGAGGCTGGGCTCACAGTGCGTCTCACGGTGCGGATGTTTTTGTCGAGCTGGTGCAGTGCGAGGAGAGCAGCGTCGCAATGCTGCGTGAGGTTCTTGTCGCTATTTCTGGCATGCTTCATAATGGTAGACACATTTTTAGCGATGAGGATGATGAGCGGTTGGTCAACATCGTGGATACGATGATTGACAAAGAGTTACTTCCACATCAAGAAATCGCTGATTGGATTAGCGGCTTAGCGCAATGCTGCAATTTGCCGAGAAGTCGCAGTCAGGTGATTGCTCGCGTGAACAGCAAAAATTTTTTACGCAGTCTCTATTTCAGAAGGGGACAAGATAGCCGAGGGAATGAGCTTAACACTGTCATGCTTGGTACCGAGGCAAAATTGAACAGGTTTTCTATCAGTTAAAGGATTAGAGGGGCTGTCCCAAAAGCCATGGAAAATTGGCTGAGGGATTGCCCCTTTTTATGTCAAGAAAAACAAAAAGAAACCATCCATTGGTAAAATGGAAGTACCACCCACCACGCACAAAATTTTCGTTTAGTTAAAAATGGAAGTCACAAAATTACTACTGTGACTGTTTCATTTAAGTAAACAAAAAGGTTGACCAAAGCCTTAGTTCTTTGTTTGACACCCTCTGGCATGTTCCTCCATTAAAGGGCGCTTTAATGGAGGAAATATCATAGAAATGATCAAACTTTTTTATAAAAGAATGATTCAATAAAATATATTAAGAGCGTGTTTTGATTAATCTTTTTTCAAAACACGCTCTTTCTTTTTGCTTGTTTATCAAGGCTATTAGTATTAATTTGATCAATCTTTATTCTAAAGCTACATGTTTGTCCAATAACATAAAAGATTGTGCCTAGACATTATAGTTGGTACCTTAACATCAAGGTTAGTGCATTTACAATATAGTTGGTCTCTGCACGTTTAATTATCAACTAATCTAGGTGAAATGGAATTAAAACTATACTAACTCCAGTAATGAATCATCGGGACTTATTCTGTATAGATGTTAAATGATAATAAAGTTATTGAATTTACAATAAAGTCGTTTAAAAAATAATAAAGTTGATTGAAAATGAAGACCAATGCTTATGTCTCTAACGGGGTAGATTAGCTTAATAAGAATATATAAATTCTTTGTACGAAATAAAGAATGGGGGGGAGAAAAGATATAAGAAGTGAATAGTTCCTTTAAATTTTTTTGTAAATAAAAAAAAATGATAAAACTTTTTTCAGTTTGAGTCGTCTCTTTAGTGCTGAGATATTGTGGGGAGAAAAAAATGGCCAAAATCAATCCATTAGAAGTAATTGAGGAGATATATAAAGAGCATTACGTATATTTGAAAAATATATTAATAGGATTAACCAAAAATGTTGAGATTGCAGATGATATTATTCAAGAAGTATTCGCAAAGATTCTGATGAATCCATCTATGATTCTTGAAGTGACTTACATGAAAAGCTGGCTAGTGAAAGCAGCGAAAAACACCCTTTTAGATTATTACAAAAAGAAAAAACCAGAACTTCTAAAGAATGAAAATAGTATTGAAACATTATTGATTAACAACCAGTCACCAGAAGTAGAGACTTTAATAAATAGTCAGCTTGAAGCAGTTCTAGGTAAACTATCTACTTTAGACAGGACGATTCTTCTGGCAAAAGTATATTACGGTTATGATTATCAAGAAATCAGCGATTTACTGGATATCCCTGTACCAACATTAAAGTCCAAGATATTTAGGTTGAGAAAACAAATGGCTAAAGAGAGGTGAGAATTATTGGATGCAGCACAAAAGATTCATCTACTTTCACGAGAGTTGATTCCAGTGATCAATGATTTAGATGAAAATGCAGTGAAGGTTGTTTTGGAACATATTCATCATTGTACGGAATGCCAGCATTTATATTTGAACGTCATGGAAATGGAAGAAAACTACCCACAAGCACCTATTGCGAATGAAGTAGATATTAAACCATTGAAAAAATTAGTTCAATTTAATCGAGGTCTTAAACTATTGTTGATTGCTATTCGAGCTGTCATATTATTATATATCATTTATTCAGGAATCCAATTTTATGATTGGGGAACCTCAGCACAGGCGGCAATCAGTTATATTCAGAGCGTCACATTCTTATTTTATTTCCCGGCTTCTTTATTCTTAACCATTTTTACTCTTGTATTTTTCAACAAAAAGTGGATATGGCTCTCTATCATTTTTGATTTGACCATTATTTTGTTTATCGACCGTATCATCACATTTTTTATCTAACGAATTTTGGAGGTGTGCCCATTGTTACAGATTCTTTTCCTTGGAGCTATTTTTGGTCTTTCTATTTTTCTCTTTACACTTGTTTTAACGAAGAAAAATGGCAAATTCTATTATGCTCCTTTAGTGCCATTTATCGTAGCTATATTAGTAACAGCCTATGGCATATTTAAAGTAGGCGGATTTGAAGGAATGGCTTACGGCATTTTAGGTGTATGTATTTTAGTCGTGACACTTGTTGGTGTTCTTTTGCTTCCGTTTATCTCAAAACGAATGACGAGTAATCAGCTAAATAAAGTTGATAAAGCCATTTTAGTCCTCTCACCACTTGTTCTTTTTGCAGCTATAGGATGGATTATCAGCTCAAATGAGGGCTATTGGATTATTGATAAAGGTGCAATAGCAGATACTCAATCCATTAATAGCTATTATACGGTATCCACTATATCCGAAGGTGCGAAACAGTTGCACTTACAATTAGATGAAAAGTATGTAGGTAAGGCGATTGAAGTAGAAAAGGTTAAAACCGTAGGAAATACGGAAGTCACTGTTAAAATTGTTAATGGTGGAGAAGTGGATGCAATACCTTACATTACAATTGGGTTAGATGCAATAGTTGAACCTCTCAAAGTACAAACGACGGATGGTGAGACTATAAGTCCCCATAGAAAAAATTATTAATAGCTTTTATTATTAGGAGCAGTATTCCTGTAATGAGAGATAAGAGTTTTTAGTATGTAAAATCAGTTAGTTTTGTGAATGAATGCACTTAAACAAACAGGGGCGTTAGTTCAATAAGAAGTAAACAATGTAGTGTAGTGCTTCATGCAATCGATAGTAATT
>NZ_JAJISB010000045.1 GCF_021245735.1 Brevibacillus daliensis | reverse complement strand
GCAGTAGAAGATTTGCTGAGAAAAGCATCCTAGCACTTAACATTTTTGTGTCCAAGATATTGACTCAGATCCAGATAGTTGAGGATACGTTTTTAATTCATCATTTGAAAAATATTCATTTACCCCAACTTTTCCAGCAGTAATGCTTACCTTATCTGCTTCTTCCTCATTACTATTTGCGATTGATTTGTATTCAGTTTTTACAGTATTAGGTCCTTAATAAATACCACTTTCTTTTCCCTCTTTGTTAAACTTAAAAGCGAAAACATTCACTGTATGTACTGAATTTTCATCAGTTTTAATATCGATTTCACCAGTAATTGCTAGTCTATCTCCTACTGTTTTTTCTTCCAATCGAAGCTCTTGAAGTACCCCTTTAATCACTACTTCATTTGTCGCTTCACGTAAAGTTGTTTGATTTTCACTCATTAATAATAATCCTCCCATTATTTTTACTTTTTAATTTTATAGTCAGATTAGTACTGGAGGACTCTTGTTTACCCCTACCCCACTTGATCACCTCTCTTATACGACTAATATGCCATTATAAATTATATATACATATTTTTATTTTATTTTTTCTATCTTATAAAATGAATCTTTTATTTGGAAGAGAAGAAGGTACACCCCATCTAAACAACTTCTTTGACAAAGATAGTTATTTTGAGCATGGCTAAATATAATTTTCAGCCATGCTCAGCTTTGATAATTAATCATTTGCAATACTCTCTTCTAGCATCTCAACATCTTTAGCTTCTATTAATATTAAATTAAGCTCTTTTAAATCATATGATTTTATCACCGCCAAATTTGAATTAACGTCAACTTCTAGTATTTCGTCACCGTTATATTCCTTTAAAAAGAATGTGGATATATTATTCGAGCTAATTTCAAATTTTGATACCTGTTTGAAAATTAATTGTCTAGGAATAATTTCTGGTTCAGTTTCTTTATACCCCCGTTGTCTCCAATTAAGCAAGTCAAGGCTAATAACCACCATATTATCATCAGGTTTATACTCGATTTTATTGATTAAACTATCGTGAAAATCATACATATAAAACAGTTTTTCTATTTCCATATTATTGTCCTCCCGGAAGTATATGAGAAGCGTTTGACCCTTTGCTAACTGGATTTCCATTTACATCCAAATATAAATCTCTGTTGCTTGTAGAATTTGGATTAAAGATGTGATAATGATCTTTGCCCTCAAAACCTGGTGCGCCTTCTCGCTTTTTATCAAATCTGACTCTGAGTCCTGATTTGGGGTCGTAATATTCTCTAGAGCTAGTATTGCGTTTTAATTCTGGATGGGTCACATCCTTCCATCCATTTTTTAATAATTGTTGAGGATCTTTGGGCAGCTTAGAAAAATCGAATTGAGTCTTTGGCTTCGGCTGATTGCTGCTTGGGCGAGGAACACCTCCGCCTTCTAATTTTTTCCGCAAATTACTTGCAATTGCAGGACCTTTTACAAATTTGTAGCTTCTTGTTGAACTAATGCACCCGTTAGTTGAAGAATAAATCAATATTTGAATGAAGGATTTTCTCTTATATTCAGAAAGACTTCATCTAAATCCGATGGCTGTAAGTAGGTTGTATTATAGAAAAATCGTTTATCTATTCCTTTAATTTCAAATTCATTCACTAATTCTAAACATCTTACTCCCATCTGATGTTCTTTAATCCTTAAAGCATCTCTTCTCAACAGTTCACCACTATCGACCCATAAAACAACATATATAATTTCTACGTTTTTTACCTCAGCATAAATCTTTTGAGAAAATTTTTCTACTTCTTCTGGGAAAGCAACATAATCAATGATTACATCCTTATTTGCCTGTACAAAATTGATACTTAAATCAGCTATATTTTCCCAAACTAACGATAGTGATTCTTTACTTTCCCAAGGTGGAAGATATCCGCCAACAACCATATGATTTATTAAATCACCTTCAATATAAGCACTATGATCAAACTGTTCTGCAAGACCCTTTGAAGTTGTGGATTTACCTACTCCTGCTGGTCCAGATATAATATAAATTTTATTCATTATTTCCCCCCACTTTTTATATGTACATATGTAATTCAATGTTAAAACCTTGAAGTCCTTGTTCAACTAAACTGCCCCGTTAGCCACTCATGCAGCGCTGCTGCACCAAAGATGATGAAAATGGTTTGAATCGGTCCATACTTCTACTACGGCTGGAGAGGAAGGTCGTTTTAAGTTGGTGCTACGAGCCCATCCGTAAGCTATTTGACGTTTGAGCTGTGCCTCTAATTTTTATTTTTATCGTTGGAAACTTTTGAATAAAAGAATCAACCTCTATTAAATACTCCTTGCTTGGTTTCAAGTCTACATAATCGGACTTGGTTACATATCTCTTTTTCCCTTCAGATCGAGCAGCTTCTTCTTGATCATATGTATGCGACCAGCTATAGAATTCTTTTAACTCTCCATCTTCCAACACCAATGAATTACATTCTATTGAATTTGAAATAAATAATTCAATCTCTTCCTTTTCTTTAATTTTAATACCGATTTTCACTATCGAAACTAACTCTCGCAAACACTCTCTATCCCTCCATATCTTTCAGATCATCAAACCATTCCCTGAAGAAATCTTCAAAACTCATTTTTTTTTTATTGAAGATTCATGGTTCTTCATTGCCGAATGTGACTTCTAATCCCAATTGCTTCCTCAACTCCACTGCTCGTTGTTATTCTTCATCAGTCACAATGTTCTTCTCTCCTATCCAATGAAAGTCAGGTTTTATTGAAATTATATGTATACATATTTTTATATTATTATCTTAATGTATTCATCATCAGTTGTAAATATCTATTTGATAAAATAAAAAATAAAACCCCTAGAGGCTAGGGGATAAACTTAAATACTATACAAATCATTTATTGCGTCTTTATTGACTAATTCTTTCAATCTAGAAAAGTTATAATCAAAGCTATTGCCGCTTTGGACTTTAGGAATGTTAAATCTAATACAAATTTCAGTTAGCTGCTCTTTATCTAATATCCCATCCCTCTTTAACAATTCATAACCCATATAAATCATTCCTGAGCGAATAATTTTAATCGCAGTAAAGCTGTTAATACCAAAATACTCCCCTAAGCTAGTTAATCGTCTTGAAATAACATGCTTACCAATCGAATCCATATTAGCAACTCTAGTATTTGCATTCTTTAACACAAATCCAGTGTCTAAAAGTTCTAGCGTTTCTTTTCGATTTCTTGAGCTATCTGGGAGTTCATGACCATTATTTTTGTAATAATCCTTCTGGTTATAAGCTAGCTTAATATATCTCATTAACATATCCGAAACTTCTATTTCTCTAGCTGAACCATCAACATTTCTTACCAGTACTTTATTTAGCTCTTGATCAACATCTTCCCATTTTAAATGCCTAATCTCAAAATTTTCTTTGCCCGCAAATCCCTCAAATAGTGCTAGTGGAATTACTGTATCTTGGGGATTTACCCCAAAGTCTACGATATCGTAAATCTCTTTCTTCGAAAAATATTGTCTGAAAGTCTTATCAATAAATGATTCCTCAAAACCATGAGTGTTTTTTACTAAACTAATTGGATTAATGTTGTTTTCTCTATGTCCATTAACAATTGCCCAGTCAATGTAGCTATTTACAATACTGATATTATTCCTGCTTGCTGCTAAAGTTGTTGGACTTAAATGATCAAAAAGATCTTCTATTTCACTAATATTAAATCTGGCAAGATCTTTATTTTTCTCTTCCTCAATGTCTCTGCTTGCTTTCAATATTCTTGCATAGGTTTCATAAGTTCTAATCGTATCTACAAATTGACTCAAAAAGGCTATTTTTAATTGTTCATTATAATAACCATCCTCATATTTAATATTAGACATGATCAATCTCCTCTTTGAAAATCAAATTTCTAAAATATTTTTTTATTTTGTTCTTTGGATTAGTGGTAATATTCTTTTTCGCATCTAATATACCCAAGTCTTCCCATAGTTGATTATCCCTAGAAAAATCTACTTGTTCTACAAACTTCAAAATATCATTAGCAGGAAGATCTTTATCTTTCAAGCGCTTTGCCATTATCACATACGCATAAAACATCTGATTTGAATTAATCAATGTTTTTTTCTTAGTCTGAAGTATATTCGTAACAAATTCTTCAGGATATCCTAGTGCAATAGCATCAAACGCTTCTTTCAAATACTCTACTGCTTTTTTTGCCTCAATAATATTTTCTGGATTAAAAACTTCGTCAATTACCGAATCAAGCACATTAAAACTAACTAGCTGATCATTAACTAAAACATCACTTGATGATATTTTATCACCAATAATACACTCTTCTCGCAGTTGTTTAACAACATAAGAAGACTGACTTTGACGCATTTCAGCAAGTCTAGATATACTTTGACTGGTAAATGTATTAATTTGCGAGAATAGACTTTGTGCTTTTTTCGTACTGTAATTAACTACTCTTAAGCCAAAAGTCATTTTAATTCCTGGATTAATCTTTAAGGCGTTAATTGTTGCGGTTAATCGATGAAATCCATCTAAACAATCCAATTTAGTACCTTCAGTTACAGTTAGGGTTCTATTCTTTGTGTCATAAATGAGTTCCTGTCCAGTATCTGACGAATTCAAACGAGCATTAAAAGTAATTACTGTTCTAAATAATTTTCCTTCTATAATTAAATCAGTCATTTCTTTTACTGATTTCTCGTTTAGCTTAGGAACTCTAATGATTCCGGTTGGAGTTTTGCTAGATTTAAGAATCTTAGCTTCACGTTGAGTGTCAAAGTTATATTGAATAATATTCCCTTCTATTAATGTAAGAAGTTGTTGTGCATGTATTGAAGTATCATAATCGTCTAACTCAAATTGTGTAACATTTTCAAAAGTATAGGGCAATATATCTGGATCACTAGATGAAAAGTCTTGTAATTTTGCTTCCTTAATTTCATTTTCAGTAAAATAATTCATTGGATTACTTTTAATTTTCAAATCATAATCATCAATAGTTTTAGATAAACCTAAGAGCAACAAGCATAATACACTGTCACTAATGTTTTCTAGTGGAGTCTTATTACTAATAATTCTTTGAGTATCTGCAAGACCTATTCCAAACTCTGACATAAATTTTTTTAGTTGGTTTACTTTTTTTCTATTTGAGTGTATTTCAAGAGAAAATGCTTCTGATACAACTGACTCAATCATTTCTCTAGTTATCCCTGTTTGCATTTTTCCAACTCCCTACCATATACATATCTTACTATTATTCTTTATTAAACAATTATAGGTATCACTACTGTTAGTATACCATGCAAGGCGATCATTACAATATTATATAATTTTATTTAGTATATTCTATCGAAGAAGAATAGACTTTAAAACTGTGCTCATGCGTAGCAAAATGTAAGTCAATAAACGCTAAATCCATATTCAGATTTGAGAGCATCCAGTAAGCACATGTAATGGGATCTTCCTCTTCTATCTCACTTCTATTACTCAAAATAAGTTTGACATGAATATTTAAACTATAAAAGTTGTAATCATCGCATTCTGATTGAATTTTTTCACTCTCAATATTCATAATTTCAAGACTGAGTTTTTCGCCATTAGTTAAATGTATTGATATATTTTTATTCAGTATAGGAGAAAGAATACTAAATTCTGAATCATCAACCCCTACTTTTATTTGTCCGAAAATACTAACCAAGTTATTTCTGTATTCACATAAATCGAAAATCATCATGTACTCTCCCACTTTTCAGGAACGTACGTTTGTATATTCATATTCTATATCTTTTCTGAGACCGAAGCAATTAAAAATATGTGTCTTATATAAGTAAAATAGATAATATCCATTTACAATAAATCACAAAAATAAGCCTGTAGAAAGAATAATAGGGCGCTCAAATGAGCACCCTTATTTATTGTTAATGTATTTCATTACATTATTTTAAGAAATGATCATGGTAGTTTCCTGCCCTATAAAAGTTCCCAAATGAATCTCTATTAGGAAATCCATCTTTGTGAGTAGCTTTAATAGGCATTCTACTACTACATGAATGGCACCATGTCTCAGTTGAACCTTCATAAACATAATGATTTCCTTTATTCATACAGATAGGACATTCATATCTCAATCTAAATCTTTTTTTACCATTGTTATCAATTTTTATGCCAGTTTCTATGTAATCTGTTGCTGTTTCTTCTTTCGTTTCTTCTTTCGTTTCTTCTTTCGATTCTTCTAACTTTGTTAATCCTTCAATCATTTTCTCTCGTATATCTTCACTATTCTGAATAGGTTCGGTTTTAGTTTTATCTTCCTCTTGTTTCATTGCTTCAAAAAAATTGCTATATGCTTTACCAATCTTATCAAATTCTTTTATAGTATCTAAAATGTCTCTTTCAATCCCAAAAAGATTAAATACATTTTGTATAATGACTAATTTGGATAGATTCTCAGTTTCTTGAAGCTCAATTTCTGCTGCTTTACCTTTATCATCTTTAATGGAAATCTTTACAGTTAATGACATGTAATCACCTCATGGAAATGATTATAAATCACTAACTCATTACATAGCAATGTAGAACTGCATACTATAAAACTAATCTTTTATTGGAATATCTCAAATTTCCCATTCTTGTTTAAATAGCACTTTTTTAATGTGTGAAGAACTTTATTTGGAGATAATATGTAATCTGGCTGCTTTGATTTTGTTAATCTAAAGCATTTCAACTTATGATTATTGTCTCGCAATAGGTTGAGAAAATCTTCATTCTTGGTTGTAACAGAATCATTACCCCAAAATAATATTACCTCGTCTGCTTTTACTACTGCATCATGAATGAAGGTAAAATTATACTCATCAAAATAACGATCGTGCTTTATATCGTCCTTTTTTGGGCTAACCATTGGATACAAATTGACTACCTCAATGCTTCCGAACTTATCTTCAATATGTTCAAACACCTTTGATAACGTTGAGCCAAGTCTAAATGCATGTGGGTTCAATCTAGCAGGATTATACATTATTATAGTTGCTTTTGGTTTGTTTCCATCCCATTCTCTATACAAATTGTACCGATGTAGCTTAGTTTCATCGCAAATATTTCTGGCTACAATTTTATCCCACATATCTGACATTGCAATGCCTCCTCATAAAACCCTCATTTCATTATGACTAATACTTAGGTAGTGTAATTATACTCTCAGGAATTTTCTCTATTGGTAAAGTAGAATAATATGGGATAGTGTCTAACAGTTTTTCATTAAGGCTACTTAAAGCCTTACTAGATTCTTTAATAATATCTTCTTTATCGTAGTTATTGCAGTCAAAAACATAGTCATAATAGGGTGTTCTACTTGATCCTTTTAAAGTTGAACGAAATCTATTTTCAACTCCAAAAATGTCCTCAATTCCTAATTCTCTAAAAGGGGCAAGATAAATTCTTAAAGTGATTCCAGCTATTAAATTCTTTTCATAACTACTCCTTCCACCAATATATTGGACTGCTGCAACTTGAAGGTGTATATTTTTTGTGCTATGCTCACTTCGGATCTTGGAAGGAAATAAAAAAGGAACACTTTCAACTCTCTCTCTTTCAAATTTCATTGTATCCACTACAAATTTCAAATCATTGAGTTGTTTACAAATCTCCCAAAATAGTTCTTTTCCTTCCGGATTCAATTTCATCTTATACCCACCCCTTATATGATTAATATTTGAATCAATTGAAATCCCCATTTTACCCCGAATAAACAAAGGGATTATTCTCAATCATGCTTGACCACCTACGCCCAGACACCTCTGGCATTAAACTTCAATTAGTTTCCCAGTTATAAACGTGTATATCTTCAACGTCGCTCTCATTAATCCTATTAATAAATTGTGAGTTACACGCTGGTGCATGAGCATAAATTAGTAACTTTTCTACACAGGCAATTTGTCTATTCCATTCTTCGTTCTTGGGTGTGGCATTACCACACAATCTCCCTACGTATATTTCACCGTTGTTAGCATCCATATTTAAATACCAGGTTTCCTGTCCAATTCTAGTGTAGAAAGTTTAGTTAGTTCTTCTAACTTAGTCCTCCACTGAAGATCAATTTTCAAGTTTTTCTCGACCGTCCTTCCGATCAAATTACCCTTTGATCAGATTTTTCCAGTTTTTTATTATATATTGCTTATCATTAATGTGCGTTGAATCAATTTTAATTACTTCGAATTTGGTGACTTCTCCAGTACTATAAATATTTTCAGCAATTTGCTCAAGCCATTCATATACTTCTTCATAAATATTCTTATTCGCATTGATCACGGCGGCTGCTGTGCCAGATAACCTCACTTCAAACTTAGGAATTCCATTTTCTTGAATTCTAATCCCACAATAATCTCCAACAGGTAATTCATATCCTTGACCAATTTTTATAAGTTGCATATTATCTTCCCCCTAATTAAATCACCGTTTTATTTACCTTCAACGAAAACCACTTCAACTCCAGTCTCATGTAGTTGGCTCACAATATTTGCAACCTCTTGTGGTTTCCTAGAAAAATGTGAATGGTCAGCTACAATTACTTTCTTAAGTTCTCCGTACTTTGCCTTCTCAATTAGAAGATTCAATCGAGGCTTATTAACGGACAAGTCTGATACTCCACAATCTGAAAATATTATTAAATCACCATCTTTAACATCATATATACATTTTGAAATTTGTCGCTGTATTGCCTCCGTGTCATGTGTTCCAGTACGTGCATATATAGCTACCATATATCATTTTCCTTTCAAATCTTTTCATTTGTTCCTCGTCATAAGTTTGCAATAAGGAGTCTAATAAATCTGCATCCAGAGAGACATGAAAATAAACTCCTGGACTACTGCTGCCTTTATAAGCTATCGATCTCCGTTAGTTCAATCTAAGCTCCATTCTTCTACTCTTCGTTGTCATTCCGATTGATTCATAAAATAAAATTGCAGAAGCATTTTTCTCCGATACCCCTAATTCAATACTATCAACCTTCAGACTTTCCCCGAAATCAATAACATATTGCATAAGTCTCTTTCCAACACCCTTATTTCTGTACGTTTCGGAAACACACAAACTATTTACAAATAATATCTTTCTCGCTTTCACAAATGAATTTTCAGTTATGTCTTCTTCCTTCGTCACAACTACTCCGATTATCTCTAAGCCTATGGTAGCCACAAAAATATGCTGTTTGACATCAATTAGCTGGCTTTCGAAGATTTCTTTCCCGACTGGAGTTGGGTTTTCTATATACAAATCTGGTCTTTCAAAAACGTGTAGATCATGAACCTGCCTGAACAAAGACAACAAAGACCCGTAGTCATCTTGATGAGCGTTTCGGATAGATATATCCATATTTCTCCCTCCCCCGGTCAGTTAACGTATTTTACCACGCTTACTCTTTAACCAAAATAGTTTTATTGAGCATTTCTGCCCGTTAGCGTAATGACTACAGTTAGCCCATATCTTTATTTTCTTAATCTACAACATTATTTTCAGTGAACAACAGGTTCCCGATACTCAGATATTGTGCAGTGCCGTTAAAGCTGGAGTGCTCCAATTCTATAGAAGTCCAGGGAATAAAGCTGGCTTCATGCCTATAACAGGTGGTTTACCTAAAGGTCATTCCTCAAATATCATATCAATAGCTCAGTTTTAACCCTACTCCAACTTCCTGTAAATAAGTCACCCTAGAAAGAGCTATTTTTGCTCGTAAATCTGTACAATGACAGGCATGTATGGTCAAAGGTTTTAGTTGCTTAAAATAATTTACTGTTTCATCTAATTGGTTTTTCTCTGTTTGTAGTAAATGGAAACCACCTATAATATCAACAATACGGTCATCGCCACATATCTTTTTAGCATATTCGACAATATTACAGATACCGGCATGTGCACAACCAACGATAATGATAAGACCCTCTTTCATTTTATAAACTAATGCGCTATCATCTATTAAATTGTCTGGTGTTCCATCTTCTAAAAAGCCAATTGTATCATGTCCTTCATAATCAAAGTATCGAGGGATTGTACTTAAAAACACGAGATTTTCTGTTATCCATACAGGTTCTCTCGACAACTTTATTCGAAAATGGTGTGATAGTTTTTTTTCGCTAATAATACTGCCTATCTCCCCTATATTCGGCTCTAGTTTGCTTTGGAAAGCTTGCTTATGTGCAATAATTGTTGGTGAATTAACAGGTAGATTTTCCAACCTCGCTTCAAAATGAAGTTGTACTAAATGGAATAACCCCCATGTATGATCCACATGACCGTGTGACAAGGCAATAAAATCAAGATTTCTTAAATCAATGGCTAGTTTTTGAGCATTTTTTAAAACCGCATCCGAATAACCCGTATCAAATAGAATTCTTTTCCCATCAGCTTCAATAAATGCAGAAAAAGCAGGTTCAGCAATAAAATATTGATCGATAAATGTATTATTATCAACAAGTATTGTCAGTTTCATTTCCATGGTTTCTCCTCCAATAAAATCATAGTTTTATTCTGTGCGTACTTTATTTGGCACCATAGTCCTATTATATCACCCGTAAAAGATAGCCAGGATTTTATTATTTATTGAATAATTGAGTAATTGTAAAAAATAGAATTCCTACCACAAAAACCACTCCTATACGACCATAATATTTTCTGCTCCACTTGTGGCAATTTGGTAGGGCTGCAATCCATGCATAGCCTTTTTATCAATAAGCCCTAAATTAACCATCATAGAATAGTTAATCTGTTCCATAGTCTTTTCGTCAAAGTGTGCCACTTTTTCGATGAGTCGTGTTTTATCAATACATCTCAATTGTTCCATCAATACTACTCTATCTTTCTCCAGCCCATTTTCTTTTGCGTTAATCTCAACATGTGTTGGTAAATTTGTCTTCTGAATCTTACCTGTAATGCAAGCAACAATTGTTGTTGGAGAAAACTTATTCCCAATATTATTTTGTATTACTAACACTGGACGTAGCCTACCTTGTACTGATCACGTCTCGGGAAGATCTTGCCGAATTAATTCAGTATTCATATGAAGCTAACCAACCAGATATCAGAGTTATTAGAATTGGTAGAACTGATAAAGATGCTGATGATGCTGCATATAAGATTTTTAGAGACTCAGTAGATCCTGACACAATAGAATTAAGACCAAAAGAAACTTATACTGGTAAAACAAGGGATGGGGTTATAGTTACATATCGAGGTTGGTCAAAGTCTGGTGAACCAACGTTATCCTTTGGAGGAATAAAAGGTTTAAGAAAGTTAAAATTCATAGCTGAATATTTTTAAAATAAGAATATTAGTTGGGAGGAAATGTTCTTGTCAAACAAGATCACACATATAAAGGACGAGAATGAAATTAATCAAATAGAGAAGATTTATAGGAGTGTTTTCAAAGGAAATGACGCTTATGAGGAAATGTTCCAATAAAATGATTCTCTTTCTTTTATTATTTACCCCCAACCTAGTTTTTATATCGACGAAGATTTATTTCACATTGTAAAAAATACTTCAATTTCCATGGGAGATACCTATTTCTATATCTCTGAAGTAGAAATAGATTCGATAGATCAAATTTCCGAACAAAATCATTGAAAAATTCCTGTTACTACTACTTACGAAGAATATTGTTCGACTGATCCTCTTATTCTTTATGAAAACGTGTTTTATTCACCTAAAGGGAAATGGGGGTTATTTATCTGCCAGAATGATTTTGCAATCGTAGGTGGCAATCAGGAATTCATTAATTTAATTAAAACTGGGTACCCACATTGGGAAGAAGGTTTAAGCTCGTATTATAATAATTTACATCCACGCTTTAGGACAAACGATAAAAAATGGGTTCAACAATACCTACAACAACGAGAAAACCTTTTTATAGCCGCCCAAGAATTCGCCAAATTCACTCCTCCTTCGGTTCCCTGTTGGAGGGTAATATCATTTTCTCTCTTTTTTTGACATTCCTACTAACTAAGTAATTGTTTGCATCTCATCCAATGCCAACAGTTTAAAGTAATAATAGTGAAAAACAAACATGCCATTTAGTGAATGATTTGTTGATCCACTAAATGGCAATGAAATGCGTATTTTATTTAATTCAAAATTGCAGTCTCTTAATTTCTTCATAAATTTCATCTAGTGTTTTAAAAACACCAATTTATTCAATATTCATATCCTTTACTTCATGGCTCTGATATTCTTTCTTCCCAACTCCGAACATTTCAATCAACTGTCTCTATTTTTTATTTCTTTTCTTTTTATCTAACTTTTTCTTTAGATTAGCTAAATCTTGTTTCAAGGTTCTATTTTCCGCTTCTAATTTATCTACCTTCTCGTATAGTATAAGTTTCTCATTGTTCTGCTATTCAGTTCCTTTTTTCTTATAGCTTAATAAGTCTTTTAAGAAAACACCCATTGAGATTGCCAGTCCAATAAATCCAAATGAGGCACTGAAAATGGTAACAAAATTGGGGTTGAATGATCCCTTTTGTTGAACAACTATACTATTGTCTGATTTTGGTTCGCCATTTACTTTCACTACTGTACCATCATTATACTTTACCACTACTGTGTCAGAATAATAAAGTTGTTCATTCGTTTTAGCTAACTGCATTGCAAAGAATACTATGATTGCTATTTCAATTATCATAACTGCTGCGAGCAAAAATAAGATTATTTTTTTCGGAATTCCTAAAATTTTACCAAACACAAAATCTCACCATTCTCACCTTTTTTCTTCATATTACTTTACAACCTAAAATTGTTTAATTCAACTGAATAACAATTTAATTCACAGGATAATCTTATACTTTAGACTTATTTGACCTCATCTCACTTACAAAACTAACACCATGATTATGTTAAACGACCTTCAAGAATCGATTGAAAAACTCTGATTTTTTATTAGTTTCAATTCCCCTCCTCTTATAGTATAAAAAGACCTTATATCCTTCCTCTGTATTATAAACTTTGACGTAATATGGAGTTTTCTTAATTTGAAACTTGATGTCAAGAATCATTATCCAATCCCCTTCTTCTTGTGGATTGCAAGAACAAAGAAAAGCTCTTCAAAGAATGAAATTCCACTTTTATTGGCTAGTTTGGTATAAATCTATTATCTAGGAATATACTATTAATAGAACGTGATAACCTGTTTATTTACTATTTGGTAAGTAGGCAGGTTATCGTTTTTACAAACTAAATCTTGTTGTCAGGATAGTAGAGAAAATTTGTTTGTCTTTAAATTTGCATGAAGTATCACCTTATGATAGTCGCTCAAAAAAATCTTACAAAATATTAAGCGTGAAGCACCTACTATTTTAGTTCATCTTTTGATATTGGACTCTGATTAATTTTGGTTTTGGTGCTTTTTTTACTAATCTAAACAATAATATTCCTTTTCTCAGTCTCACTGAGTTAAGGAATATTATTGTTTAGATTAGTATATTTATTTTCTTTCATTAAGACCAGTAATATCCCAATCACTTTTTTTAATCTTGAGACTTAAGTCTGTAGGAATAAATTCAAGGGAATAGACAGAATATCCAAGATTAAAAAAATCTTTAGGAGAGTATTCTATTTCTGCTTCTTGATCACAAAATCCATATTCAAAATTTACATATTTATATATATGCCTAACCATAGAGCAGATGAAATCTTCAGCTTCTAGAATCAAAGATTCACTATAATCTGGTATAATGTCTTCCTCTGAAATGTCAAGGAGAAAGCCTTCTACGTTTTTTTCTCGAATGATACGAAGGACGGTTGAAAATGCATTATCTTTAAAGCTTTTAAAAGATAGGCTAATTTGTACCATAAAAATAGATTCAATTTCTGAGTAAAATTTGTTCAATGCAGCATTATCTGGATTATCTACTGTTATCCAATTAGCCGTCTCCTTTTCGGTACTATATTGAATTCGATCAACTTTTATATCATATTTGGTTTTTAGTGCATTAATAAGATTACTGCACTGTGACTTTAGATTTTGTTTATTAGGGTCGTACACCAAACCAATCGAAGTATTAGCCCCCATAGAAGCCCTCCTTATTAAGAAAATGTCCTCTAAAAGGAATGTGTAAGATTAAATATTATCAGGTTTCAAACTCTTCCTTTTAGAGGACTATTTTTGATGTTAAATCTTTTTACGCATGTCTTTCTCTTTTAATCGCCGCACCATTTTCCCGATGAAAATTTAACTGATCTTTAGTAGCTTTCCATCCTGAAATAAAATCTCCATCCATTTCAGTATATACCATTAAGTCGTTTGGTTTAATCCAAACAAGAACCTGCTGTCCATGATATGTAGATACATAGATCTCAGTTGCTGTTTGAATATGCCAGTCAACTGCATCTAGAAATTTTTTTGCATTTTCTTTATTGTATGAACCATACACGCCAAAATCTTTTGCATGTTTATATTTTGCTTGAATCTGCTTATCATCAAAATAAGGTTCGATTGACTCTGTTATACCATTAATGATTAATTTGATTATCTTACCCCATACCATTGGTTGAATTTCATCATTATTTTTTCTTTCTGCATTAAAGTCATAATCTGATAGCTCTTCTTCGATTTTATCAACAATTTCTTTTTCTTCAGGAGTAGTATAGTTGGTAAGCTCAATATTTTTTGGAGGTTCCTCTTCGCTAGCATAAGTGTTTTGCATCGGTAAGATAGACGTTGATACAAGAATGACAGTTAAAGCAATAAGTAACTTTTTTGATAAACTTTTAAATAAATTCAATATTTTCCACACCTTTCTTTTTTTTCCAATTATAAAACCATTTTATTTAATTGCAACATAAATTCATAAAATTTGTTGTTAATAAAATATTCTCAATATAGATCATTGTATTATTCATCAAGGTTTTTTGGAGGTTAGTATAGTTACTAGGACCCATCATAGTTAAGTTCTTACAATGAACATGGGAAGAGATAAGTACAGTTATATAATTCTACGAACAAGAGATTTAACGAAATTTTTAAGAGAGCAGTTGCCTAGAATTTTATCATACTGGTCAAAGGTAAAGAGTTTACCTAGCAAATACTACATATACAGCGGGAATGGGTAACAGATATTATCTGTATCCATACTCCACTGTTAGGTGTGTCTATTACTGGTTTAACCCATCACCAATTCCCCTCTTAAAAAACATTATCTTTTTTATCATCAGAAGGTACTATAATTAAATTTTTGTTAACTGGAACGACTATATTTTTACAAGGGCTACATGGTTGATGTTTAAGTTCCTTATCTTGTATCTAGATTCCTTAACTAGAATTCTAGATTAGCTTTTCTTCCTTTGTTAAATTTAAACATTATATATTTATTTTATTTAAATCATATACGTAAGTTTCGCATCAACTTGGAAAGGATCATAATCTTGACTTGCTGCCATAATATTATGATTCTGCCCAAGTGCTTCAAACACAAAGAAGCCAACCCAATTCTCTCCGAGTTTTTGCATATCAATTTTTTCCGACATTCTATCGCCCCATTCTCAACAACATAGATTTATATTTATTCATCTTTAATGAACTGAATGCAAATTTCTTTATCGTAACCATAATTTCTACATGCAACCCATCTGCAATTTTTACATGTAAGCACTTTTCATTACCTCCCTTGTAAATAAAATCGAGATTTTATTTACTCACTTCTTCAATCAGAATACCATTATACCCATCCTCGCCATTCAGCAGAAGTAAAGGTCATAACCAACAAACTGGCGAAGAAATTGACATCCCTGAAACCAAGGCTCCTGCATTTAAAGCATCTAAACCACTAAAAGAACTTATTAAATAAAATAAAAATATTATTATTCAATAAATATAAAGTTGTCCTTGAGACTATTTTGATTTTGCAAGAGGACAGAAAGGTTACCGTCACGCCCTAGTGGTTGAAAGAGATGTGGGATACGCCGCCCCACCCTGCAAGTTTTCAGAACAATTGTGGAAATATCATCTAATTCGTAAAGGGTTACACCGTCCCTCAAACGGTGTTTACTTATTTTTAGGATAACAGGAGGATTTTTATGGCAAAACGTGTTCACTCTTTAAGTTTAGAAGGGAAATTCAGTCATGAGATTGGTTTAAGTGAAGAGGCAGTAAAAAATATAGACACAAAAGAAACTATGATTCTATATTATAAACTCTATGATCTGCTTAAAGAATTTGATGGTAAACAAGTCAGTATCACTATCAAAGAAGAAGATGAAATCGAAGCTGCCGATGCTGCTGGGTGATTAATCACCGTGCCCTCGGTAACGATCAAGCCCACTCCCTTTTCCGCCCGTCGCCTGTAGTAATGTAAGACATCCTCGCCCGGCACTCCGTCTGGTGAAAATGCTCGTGTCTTTGGCGCCATAACAATTCGGTTAGATAAAGTAAGTCTGCCTATTGTAAGAGGGTGAAACAATGATTGAACTGAGTGATTTTCTTTCAAAAGATGCCTCCTTTTGGTTAGCCCAACAGTAAAATAAAGCTCTACATGTTTCTTTCCACTCCCTTTTTGAAAGTCGTTCAAATTATATTGGCACATACAACTTGACAACATAATTAATTTAGTAAATAATTTATTTTTATAATAAGTTAAAAGGGGCTTGAGTTTCATGAGCACAGACAATAACACAGAACTGGATAATGATAACGTAACGAAAGAACTTGCTCTTGTATTCGGGCAGTTGAAACGCGTCGGAAATGTATTCATTCCCTCAAAGGATCTCCGACAAAGCGAAACAAACTTGCTTGTTTACCTGACCTATCTATGTCCTCCGGGCTCAAACGGTATAAAAGTCTCCGAACTAAGTAAGCAGTTAAAAATAACCTCAGCAGCAGTTACACACGTCATCCACAAGCTTGAACAGACCGGGTACATTACACGCACGATCGCTCCTAATGATCGACGGTCTGTTCTCGTTACGGCCACTGAAACCGGACACAAGTTTGTCAAATCAAGAGAACAAGAGCTTTTTGATCGTTTTCAGCAGTTACGCGAACATCTAGGTATTGATGATACCAAACAGCTGATTCGGATTTTAGCTAAATCCGTACAATTCCTTAGCTCTTATCAGGATATTCACGAGGCCAAAGCATAGTCCAATCACGGGCTATGCTTTTATCATGCGTTAACCTTATAAGATCCTTCTTCAATCTCTTTGAGAATCGATTTTGAAGTGGCTTTCCATTGTAGTTGCTGTTCAGCTCTTGATCCAGATATTCTTTGATTAATACTGGACCCCCAAGCAGCAGGTCCGATTACTTTAACCGCTTCTTCATACGTCCACGATTCAATTTTGTTTTCTACTCCGGCTATTTTTCCAATGGAATTCATGAGCTCTTTCGTTGTAATCATTTCTCTGGATGTTGCATTAAATAATGAGCCAGGTTGTGCTTGCGAAAAAGCGCATACATAAAGGTTCGCCAAGTCATCGACGTCGATTGTTGACCATGCATTTTGTCCATCATTTATATATTTTGCAGATTGCAATTGCTTCGTTAGTTTAATTGTTGCTTGAACTAACCCACCTCCGCGTCCATAGACTAGAGTTGGACGAATTACAACCGTACGGATATTACGCCCAGCAGCTGCCACCACTTCTCTTTCCTGATTAGCTTTCCAATTCAAAAAAGGTAAAGGATTCAGATCCGAATCCTCGTCAACGATATTCTGAAAGGTATCGTTATAGATTAAGGTTCCGCTTGTATAAATGAATGGTTTTCCACTACCTTCTAAACCATCCAACATTGTCTTAACTGCGGATACGTCGAGCTTTTCCATGTCTGGAGTATGTGATATTGCCGTATGAATAACACCGTCGACTTTCCTTACACTTTCCTTTAGCAAAGATAAATCAGCAAGATTTCCTATAATCGGATCGATCCCCATTTTAATTAACCGCTCAGCTTTCTCTTGTGATCTTACGAGTCCAGAAACCTGATAACCTTCAGATAGGAAATGTTGTGCTATTACTGATCCAACATACCCCGTGACCCCTGTAATGAATACTTTCAATATAAAACCTCCTTCACATATAATTAATTTAGTAACTAATATACTTTATGTATTATTTAGTAATTTTAATATTTTGTCAATACATGAATAAGAAACATTTAAATATTCCGCCAAATAAAATGCTATCTCCGTTGAATAAACATTATCATCATCCACTTCCCCAGATTTTCCTCAAACCAGTATTTCTTTTTATACAGATTTTCCAATTCCCTGCGTATACATATAGTATGTACTACGGAAAGCGGGTGAGCGAAAATGAAGCAGAGTGCTATCGTACCGTCCAAAGCGATTATGACCGAATCAACGGAGTCACCCAATCGGATTCAGGTCGTCTTTCATCATCCAGCTTCTCAGCCTGTCAAGGAAACAGATGCTCTCGTGGATACCGTTCGTTCAACTGCTCCTGACCAGGTTAAAGTGGCAATTAATGAATTAGAAAAAATGATTGGGCTCGGGGAGGCTAAACGAGTTATGTATGAGATCTATGCTCTCCTTCGCACCAATCGTGAAAGATTGAAGCACCAACTACGAACGGATCAACAGGTATACCATATGGTGTTTAAAGGTAGCCCAGGTACTGGTAAAACTACGGTAGCTCGCATATTTGGGAAAATACTTAAAGAAATGGGGATTTTAAGTAAAGGGCATCTAATTGAAGCAGAGCGTGCCGACCTGGTGGGTGAATATATTGGGCACACTGCTCAGAAAACACGCGATCTAATAAAAAAGGCGATGGGAGGAATCCTGTTTGTCGATGAGGCGTATTCGCTTGCACGCGGTGGCGAGAAGGATTTTGGCAAAGAGGCGGTGGATTGCCTCACAAAGGCGATGGAGGACCACAAGAATGACTTTATCTGTATTCTTGCTGGGTATACAGAGGAAATGGAGGAATTTTTACAGATCAACCCGGGTCTCCCCTCACGTTTTCCGATACAGATTCACTTTGAAGATTATCAGGTGGAGGAACTACTGGAGATTGCGGAAATGATGGTGTTGGAAAAAGAATACCTGCTTTCTCCTCCGGCTAAAGAAAAAATCCGGACTCACTTACATAAGCTGCTACAAGATCCCTTTTTAGTTTCGTTTAGCAATGCAAGATACATACGGAACGTGTTGGAGAAAGCAGTCCGGGCTCAGGCAATGCGATTGTTAAAGAATAACCAGCTCACCAGAGATGACCTCATGATATTACGTGCAGAAGATATAATGCTTGGAACGGTAAGGCCTTAAAGTAATTGTTTACTGATAATGTCCCATTTAAAAAGCATCTCGGTGATCCACTGAATATGCTTTTTACATAGTAAGTAGTACAGAAAAAAGCGATCAGCTAGAGTAGGTAATCTGCCCCTGATCGCTTTTTTGTCCCTTCATCCAATTCAACCTTGCACAGACATTCTTTACCCTACTATTTTTTTACCGTAACTCTTCTTATCGCATACTCTGCGGCTGACGTTCCCGCCAATTTTCCAAATACAGCACCAGACATTAAGCCTGAACCACCTGGATAATTACCGTAGAAGATGCCTCCGATCATTTCACCTGCTACGAACAGACCATTTATTGCCTCCCTATTTTCATCCAACACTTCCCCCATTGAATTAGCATGTACTCCTCCAAAGGAGAATGTGATGCCACACGTTACAGGAAAAACGTAGAAAGGACCTTTTTCAATACGTAATGCCCAGTTTGACTTCGGAGGTGTAATACCTTTTGTGCCTTTACCATCTTTTTCAGTAGGGTTATAACTCCCCTCTTGAACGGAATCGTTATACTTTTTGATTGTTTGTAAGAATTGCTCCTTGTCTACGGGGAGTGCTACAATCTGATTGTTTTCCTTACATAATTTATATGCACGAGATTCATACCATATCTCGATACCTAATTGTTTGGCACGAGCATTCAAGTGCTGAATTAAGCCAACACCTTTATTTTCCGTTTTAACAGGAAGACCTCCCCAGAAATGATGGATACCGCCTTTTTCAAAGGATTGATTATCGTAAATGAGTTGAAAGTTTATTCCATGACTTTTCATCCAGGCAATGGTTTCATACGATTTTGTAACGAGCTGCTCTGCCAATTCAGGTGTACTCTTGCCCCCTGTCACTCTCATCAGATCTTTCAGATACTCGGTCGTATTGTATGGGGGAATATATATGTTTGCTGCTTCTTCATCTGTCATTTCCGGCATGATTGCTCTAATATCCTCCAGCCCATTGAAGGCGAACCGTATTGCACCATCCGTAAAGAAGGAATTTCCCCCTCGTTTGTGCTCTGGACCTTTTTCTAACACTAGTACCTTTGCGCCCTTTTCCCTTGCAGAGATGGCCGCACACAGGGCTGCATTACCTGCACCAACTATTACAACATCGCTTTCATATGATTGGCTTATAACACCTCTAGCCCCCAGATTAGATAATTGATTTAATTTTCCGAAAAATCATTTATAATTACATGGTAATGCCTTTTTTAAAATAAATAAAATATGCTATTTTTATCATTATCAATAAATATTTTTTATGAAGTATGGAGGATATCTATATGGATGAAAAGGACTGGCTACTCCTTCGTATCCTGTACGAGGAAAAAAATATTACGAAAGCAGCACAGCAATTATTTATGTCTCAGCCAGCTATTACATATCGACTACAGCAGATTGAAAAAGATTTTAATACACAATTGGTTTCTCGTACAAAGAAAGGTGTCGAATTCACGGCACAGGGAGAAAGACTTGTTCAATACTCTACTGAAATGTTACTACAACTGCGGAAACTGAAAGAAGAGATTATTAATATGGATGGACAAGTACGGGGGATGCTTAGATTAGGGGTTTCAGGCAATTTTGCCCGTTATCAATTCCCTCCCCTGCTTAAACAATTTCTCGTTCTCTATCCAGATGTAGAGATTAATTTACTTACTGGTTGGAGTACCGAAATCATGCAATACATTCATAGAGAAGAGATTCATATTGGAATCGTACGTGGAGACCATCATTGGCTAGAAGGCAAGCATCTACTAGCGGAAGAACCCATGTGTATTGTCTCCAAAAATGAAATTGATATCGACAATCTTCCTGCGTTACCAAGGATAAATTACAAAACCGACCCATCATTAAAGAATACGATCAGTGCTTGGTGGCAAGAGAAATATGACGCTCCACCTCTAGTAACTATGGAGGTAGATCGGATTGAGACATGCAAAGAGATGGTGCGAACCGAGTTGGGATACGCCATTTTTCCATTAGCATGTCTGACTGAGAGTGATCAGCTACACTATAGCCTCTTAAGAACCTCAAACAACGAAGTTATCAAGAGAAAAACCTGGGTCATTTATCGCAAGAGCTCCATGGAACTATCTATTATAAGAGCCTTTATTGAGTTTATTACCAGTATGAACGTGTCGGTTCTAGTTCCTAGTTCAGTCAAGTAATCTATTCTTCTGAAAACAGCCAAGAGAGGGCCACTTTTTTTCAAGTAGTACCCTCTCAGTTTTTGTTTAGCCTACTATCGAAACTGTTATTTAGCCATGTCTAATGCTACTAATAATTCTTTAATCATCTGCTCCTGATCCTGTAAAAAGGCTGAAAAATCTACTGAGTTTTTATAATCGCCTTCCCAGCCATTTGATTCGAGTACTTCCTTCCATTCTGCCGATCCTGTTAACTTATTGATTTTATCATTCCAGAACGTTAACGCCTCTGGACTCATTTCTTTTGGTCCAAAAATACCTCTCCATATCGCAAATTCTGCATCAATACCTAACTCCTTCATTGTTGGTACATCTTTTAGCTCACCTCCCAGGCGTTCAGGTGATGCGACTGCTAACACTCTTACTTGTCCTGCTTTTACAAACTGTGTTACCGATGAAGCATCCGTTGCAATTACATCTGCATTTTCACCTAGCAGGGCAGTCATCGCTTCACTTGTTCCATCGTAGGAGACGTATTTGATCGATTTATGATCAATCCCAGATTTATAGGCGGGCAAAATGCCTACCAAATGATACATGGAACCAGGAGCAGAACCGCCAGCAATGGTAATTTTCGAAGGATTGACTCGCAGGGCGTCCAGTAATGAGGAAAGGTCTTGATATTTGGAATCTGACTTAACTACAATAGAACCAAAATCCTTGGTTAGTTGCGCTAATGGAGTAGAGTCTTTATATCCAAAGGGACTATTTCCATCTCGTTTTAAATGATTGATCAAGATTGGAGGAGAACTTGTGAACAGTTTATAATCATTCTTAGTATCCTTTGTAGCATATTCCGCCATAAATACCGCTCCGCCACCACCAGGCTTATTTTCTACAAGCATGGGTTGTACAACAAGCTTAGTATCCGCCATTCCTTTCACAAAGGTTCGTGCTGTTCGATCCCAGCCACCTCCCGCTCCAGATGGTGCTACGACAAGGATTGGTTTAATGGGGTAGTTACTCTTTGCCTGCGCTGATGCATTCGATTTATCGGAATTATCCGAATTAATACCACAAGCAGAAAGGCTTATTGCCAGGATGCAATATAGTACCCCTGTTATCCAAGTGCGTCTTATCTTTTTCATGAAAATCCCTCCAATTCCAAGTGATCGTAAGCACTTCCAACTATATTTACTCGTATTCTGTGGGTATTGCGCTCCGGTTCCCCTTTACATTTATTAGGTAGAAATAGAAATTATCATAATAGAATCAGGAGGTATTTTACAATATTTGTATTTTAAATGAACCTTGTCCCGCTCTTTTCCCAGATAAACTAAAAACCGTCCCCATAAAGAGGACGGTTCACATCGAGCTCAGGCGTATTAAGGACTAGCGGTAATTTTCTTTAACTCATCTACCTCCATTATAGAGTAGACCCATTAAAGCCAACCGTAACCCACACTTTGGTGTATCATTTCATTGTCCACGGCACATCAACCTCCATCAAAGACTGTTGCGCGTATCTAATTACATGACAACCGAGCTCGATGATAATAGTATGACCACTGTCCCCATTTCTATGCAAAGGAAATTCATTTGTTTTCCCTCTACTCTCATGTTACACTGTTCAATGATTTCCAATTTTCAGCAATTTATTGAGGGGGATTTTTTTGAATCAACTGACACAGGGTGCTTATGCCTCTAAAGGTTTGAATGTCAAAGAGATAGCCGGGATTACTCAGCTACATTCCATGTGTAACGATCATGATCAGATTCAGATCAAAATTAATCAAGACAGCCTTAACAACCGCCCCGCCGATCAAATCCATGATTTTATTCATGTAGAAGACGGTAAAGTCGTAGGCTTCCTTGGCTTGTACATTTTTAATAACAAAGAGGTCGAAATTAGCGGAATGGTTGACCCTGCCTTTCGTCGCAGTGGAATTTTTACTAACTTGCTTACAATGGCTGAAGAAGAAATCCGCAACCGAAAGATTCCAAAAATGATCTTCATGTGTCAAGAACATTCTCACACGGGAAAAGCATTTCTAGAATCAATCGGTGCCACCTATTCTTTTTCTGAGTACTGGATGCAATGGAACGAAACATATGGGATTAAAAAAATTATACAACCTCGTATTGCCTTACGAAATGCCACCATCGATGATTTACCTTTTATCATGAAAGCGGATACAGAATGTTTCAATGAAATAGAAGGTGAAATCAGCCGTAAGTTTGCCATTGATTGTATCGAGGGACCTTCTCAACATGTTGAGATTGCTCTTGTGGATAATCAGCCAATTGGAAAGATAGCGGTCATGTTAATACCTGAACGTGCATTTATTTTTGCTTTTGCCGTACTCCCGGAATTTCAGGGGAAAGGCTATGGCTCTGAAATCTTGCAAACCGTCGTATGTGATCTACAAAAACATTTACCTAGTAAAATAGAATTGGAGGTTGCAACGGAGAACGTAAACGCCTTGTCCTTATATAGACGTTGCGGATTTGAAGTCCAATCAGCTAATCTCTATTACATCAAACAATCGGATGTAGCGAAACAAGCATAATTAATACGAAGAGAGATGATTGCTTCCTTTGGCTGTAGTCACTTCTACACCTAATTTTTCCATTTCATCCTGAAGTTGCTTAGGTGTACCCTCATCTGTAATTACTACATGGATGGACGATAATGGACAGACTTTTGAAAAAGCATCCTCACCCATTATGTCATGGGACGCTAGACAAAATCGTCTACGTGAGACCGCCATCACAGCTCTGCTAAAACTGGCAAGCTCAGGTGTAGAGGTACTTAAGCCATTCAAGCTGACTGCATCCGCAGTAAGGAAGCAGATATCAATAGTAAACTGCTTAATCATCTCATTGGCGATTATATCTGTCATTATCCCTGATTTCTTAACTAATCCGCCTACCACATAAACGTCTATTTTTTCCCACTCTCGCAAATGTTCTGCAATTTTAATCGAGTTCGTAACCACTGTCATTTGCAAATGTTGAGGTAAATAGGAAAGCATGCTGTTGTGAAATTGGCTACCTCCCAGAAAGATCGTATCATTTTCCTGAATGTAGGAAACGGATGTTTTTGCTATTGCATTAATATGCGGAACACCGTCTTTCTGGCGATAATTGGTGGAATGTGAAGACTTGCGCACAGCCGAAAAGGGAATTGCGCCTCCATGGGTTTTTTTTAGAAGACCTTGCTCCTCTAAAATAGATAAATCCCTTCTAATTGAATCAATGGATACTTGGAATTGATCAGCCAGATCTTTTACAAGAACACGTTGGGAATTATGTAAAATCTCAAGGATTTTCTCCCTTCTCTCTTCAGCAAACATAGAAATCTCCTACTTTCCGAGTATATTCATTTCCATTTTATTCCGTTATGCGCAATTAAGTCAATATTTACCTCGAAGTCCTTCGCTATTATGCATGTTTTCATGAAAAAAATCAGGGTACCCACAGGGCACCCTGATCTCTTTTCTCACGAGATTGCTATTGCTGTGATTGTTGAGTATCAGACATCAGAGAAACGGGACGTTGTGGTGTAAATGTAGAGATTGCATGTTTATACACCAATTGTTGTTTCCCTTCCGTATCAATGACGATCGTGAAATTGTCAAAGGCTTTGATATAACCACGCAATTGGAATCCATTTACCAAATAGATGGTAACTGCGATATTTTCTCTGCGAAGATGGTTCAAAAACGTATCTTGAATATTGATCGTCTGTTTCATGGACAATACCCCCTAAAAGGACTTGTAAATTATATATTCTGCGAAAACGGGAACATTCCTTCCATCTCGCAGGTAATTGTTTGAAACACTTGCTCGTGAGACTCAGGTTCTGTCAAGTCATACCACGATATTTCAGGCATACGCCGGAACCAGGTAAGCTGTCTTTTGGCAAAATGTCGCGTACGCTGCTTAATATCTGAAATAGCTTTATCAAGGGTTATTTCTCCGTACAGGTACGGAATTAGCTCTTTATACCCGAGACCCTGCATCGCTAACAGATCAGGTGAGTATCCAAGATCAAGCAACTGGCGAACTTCTTCCACCAATCCCGCTTCAATCATGAGGTCAACTCGGTGATTGACGCGTTCATACAGTTTTGACCGTTCCATGGTTAACCCAATTATCTTTAGATTGTAGGGAGAATAGGCAGCCTGATGTTGATGATCTGACATACGTTTGCCCGTTAGTTCATAAATTTCAATCGCTCGAATTACCCTGCGGACATCATTAGGATGAAGCCTGTCAGCCGTAATCGGGTCATGTTCGCGAAGTCGCCGATGGAGTGCTTCAACCCCTTCTGTATCTGCAAACAGTTGCAATCGATCCCGTAATTCAGGATCCTGATCCGCCTCCGAGAATTGGTATGAGTGGGTAACGGACTGTATGTATAATCCTGTGCCTCCTACAATGAACGGTAATTTTCCACGGTGATTTATTTCAGAAATTAACTGACGTGCTTTCGCTTGGAAAATCGCGACAGAGAACTCTTCATCCGGCTCCATTATATCAATCATATAGTGGGGAATAAGAGAGCGCTCTTCCTCTGTTGCTTTTGCTGTTCCGATATCCATCTGTCGATACACTTGCATCGAATCACCGGAAATAATTTCTCCATTAAAATGTTGGGCAAGAGTGAGACTTAAAGCTGTTTTGCCAACAGCAGTAGGCCCAACTATCACGACCAGGTTTTCTTTTTTATGCATGATCAACTCCCCTCCATTTTATCTATATAGCTATAAATCACTTGATGCTCTCGTTTACGATAAGGAGTGAATCTCAACTGTTCGTGTAAGGTTCCAGTTGGTTCTTCTTTTAGAACAACACGACGCCTAGCAACCCGTAACGCCTCTTCAATGGTTGCCATGGTGACGGCGGATTCATTGGCATGATATCGTAATGTGGATATTCCATTTGACTCTGAGACGGCACTTGTGAACATCGGATCAAAATAGACGACATCAAAAGAGTTGTCTGGGTAAGAGGATAAGATATGTGAATGATTACCCTCGATTACCTGTACTCTTCTCATGGCTTCCAGTAGACCTGAAGTACCATTCGTCCAATGCTTCAGACCATCCCTTACCAATTTGGCAATCATCGGCTCTGATTCAATTCCTACAACTTTACCCTGTGGACCTGCCCCATAGGCAAAAACGATAGAATCTGCCCCTAAACCAAGGGTTGCATCTAAAATTGCATCTCCTGGTTTAATTTGGCAAACGCTCAACATGATATCATTATCGCCGCGTTCCAGCCTCTTTATACGGAAGGAAGCAGTGTTTGGATGAAAAAAGAAGGCGGGCTGCCCTTTTCTTTCTAGCCTCGCTCCTTTGGTTGTTACGATCAGAATATCATCCGTTTGGTATTTAAACTGAAGACGCTCTACCGAATCGTCACCACGTTTTACTAAAGGAGCTTGAAACAACTGGGCTAAATCTTCAGCGTGTTTACGTACTTCATCTTTTGGATCGCTGTTTGTGGTAACAATCATTTCATCACTCGTTTCTTACATTCATGCTAAAATATTTATGCTGAGGTGTGTGACATAATATGTACCTCATGCTTTTACATACTTCCTATAGTAGCAAAAAAAGTTACCTCAAACCAATTTATATTGAACTTTCTTAAAGAAAAGGTTCAGTTAAATGATAATGTTAATTTATCAATGTAAACAGGACTCATTTTCAGTCCTTTTTTACTTTTTACCTGAATGTATTTTTTCTTTCTTTCATATGGCTTTTTGACAACAAAAAAATTCTTCGCAAAAAGCAATCACGATGAAATGACTGATTCTCACAAAGAGTTGGTTACCTTACATAAATGTTATCGAGTAGGTTGCGCAAAATTAGCAAACCCCTATTGCCTACGGATACTTCAAAAAAATAAGGGAACTTAAAAACAGTTCCCTTTCGTATTCCATAAAAGCCATTTATGGAATACGTGTATTCATGTTAGTTTAATTGTCTAGTTTTACTAATGATTTGAATAAAACCTTTGCACTTTTTTCAATGTCTTCTTCAGATGTAAATTCTTTAGGATTATGACTTATTCCATCTTTAGATCTTACAAAGATCATTCCAATTGGGAAGCATTCTTTAAATTGCATCGCGTCATGGCCGGCACCGCTTGGTAATGAGATAACTGTTTCATCAATTTCTTGAATACTCTCTTTAATAACGTTTTGAATATTAATATCACAATGAACTGGATCTACACGTTGTAATTCAGTCACATGCAACTGTAATTGACGCTCATTTGCGATTGTTTCAGCAAATTGTATTATGTCTCTCTCTACTTGATTTCGCTGGTTTTCATCTATATCTCTAATGTCAATTGTCCATTCAACTTCACCGGGAATAACATTGACACCATTTGGTTTAACAATTAATTTTCCAACAGTCGCCACCGAAGAATCATATTGTTTAGTAATTTTCTCAACTTCAGCGATGATTAAACTTGCTCCTACTAAAGCATCTTGACGTTGATTCATTGGGGTGGTGCCTGCATGTTCAGCCAACCCTGTTAATTGAAATTTAAGCCATAAAGGTCCGGCAATTCCAGTAACATTTCCAACTGCCACCCCATTACTTTCTAGTACTTTTCCTTGTTCAATATGGACTTCTAGATATAATTTAATATCCTCTAATTTAGCACTTGAGAGAGGTTTTTTATCGAAACCGTACATAGCAATCGCTTGTTCAATTGTTACTCCGTCTTCATCCATTCTTTGTAAATCAATTGTTGATAATGTACCTGCAATAGCTCTACTCCCAATCATACCAAATCCAAAGCGAGTTCCTTCTTCATCTTTAAAGGCAATGACTTTCACTGGATGTCTGAGATTTATTCCTTGTTCCTTTAATGAATGAATGACTTCAATGGCTACTAAGACTCCTAAACTACCATCAAATCTTCCTCCACTAGGTACTGTATCTATATGTGATCCCAATAGAATGGTAGGTAAATTTTCGGTTCCGCCTTGACTTCCAATAAGATTACCAACTGTATCATAGTGAACAGTTAACCCAGCTGATTTCATATATTGTTCAATTAGTTCGTTGGCCCTTTTTTCATCATCTGTATAAGAAAAGCGATTAATTCCTCCATCGGTTGCTCTTCCTATTAATGATAATTCTTCTATATGTTCGCTTAATCGTTGTGTATTAATCATTTGAATCCGATTCCTTTAATGTAAATCTGAAATGGCAGTTTCCTTGTTTTAAAACATATTGATCATGTTCAACTTCAAATTTAGGATTGTATCCGCGAGCTACAGCAGGGTCAATCATTTCACAATACAAAATGCCATATTCGTGCATGTTGTCGTCTCCCCATTGTTGCCCAAAAGGACAGGCTGTAAAGTTTTGTTCGATTTCTTCAGGTTTGAAATCAGATGTATATGTGAATAAATCACTTCTACCCATATCATAATTAGACAAGTAGTTAATAATCGTATTTTTTTCTCCATTTGCACGAGCTCTTTGAGCAATTCCTCGGCCTCGTTCTTCACCGAATGTGCGAACCCCTTCACGAATAGTGTCTTTTCCTTCATCGTCAAATTGTTCAACGACTGCTTTGCTTAGTTGTGCAAATAATTTTGCCATTAATGCATATATGGTAAGGTCTTTATATTTGTTCCGAGCATTATGATTACTTGGAATATAGTTGAATAATGTATGGTTTTCTCCATCAACAGTTGCTGTTTTTGCAATTTCTTCTGCATCTTTATATCCGAAACATTCGACTGCTTGTTGAATAGAGTCTTTTCCTTTTTCACCATATTTAGAAACGACTGATCTTTCTACATGCGTAAAAAGTTTAGCTGTGATCGCGTACATGGATAATGGTGGGATGATCATTTTTGTATCATTCAAATCGAACACTCCTCTATTTATGTTTACACAATAAAAAATCTTTCAAGTGAACTCCCTATAATCAGTATTATATAATCTTCTATTATTTATTTCAATTCGCATCTGTTTACTAGGAATTAAATATTGACAATTACTATTATATAACTTAAATTTAATTTACTTAAAACAGATAAGTTTACTAGAGATTAAAAATGAGGGGAATAAAATGAACTTTACAGGTAGCTTTATCATTTATTTAGAAGTAGTAATCTATTTACTAGCAATGTTAGGAATTGGCGTTTATTTTAGTAGAAAAAAATTAGATCATGATGATTATTTTTTAGGTGGAAATAAATTACCTGGTTGGGCATTAGCTTTTTCTGAAAGAGCAACAGGTGAATCTGCCTATATGTTTTTAGGAGCAGTAGGTTTCATTTATGTGACTGGTCTATCAGGCATTTGGATATTGTCAGGTATGTTTTTAGGGGTGGTTTTTTCCTGGTTACTATTAGCGAAGAAATTTATGAATGAAAGAAAAAAATATAACGTCTTTACATTACCAGATTATTTAGCTGTTAAATTTCCAAAACACAGTAACATAATTCGGGTATTATCAGCCCTAATTATGGGAACATTTTCAGTCTTTTACATAGCAGGCCAATTTTCGGGTACGGGTAAAACCCTATATTCGATATCCGGTGTGGATCTTACAATTGGAACTGTGGTGATTGCATTAATTATTATTGCCTACTCTTGCATGGGAGGTTTTATGTCCGTTGTATGGACGGATACGGTACAAAGTTTTTTAATGGTGTTAACATTTATCATCGTTCCGATTGTTGCATTTATCCATATTCAAAATAATGATTTATCCATCTCTCTTGCTTTGACTGAAATGGGGAATGGGGCTGATGATTGGTTTGGAGGATTAACTGGGTTAGCCTTAGGAGTAATGTTGATGACCAATTTCTCGTGGTTCTTTGGTTGGCTTGGTGGACAACCTCAATTAAGTTCACGCTTTATGGCATTAACAAATGAAAAGGAACTTCGAACAGCGAAATGGGTTGCATTTATATGGACACTGATTGTTTATGTAGGGGCGTTTTTAGTAGGGATTTTCGGTTCAGTTCTCTATAAACAAGGTACAATTAATGATGCTGAAATGATTTTGCCTTATATGGTTTCGGATTTATTACCTCCTTGGATAGCAGGAATTATTATATCTAGTATATTAGCTGCCATTATGTCTACAGCTTCATCCCAACTTTTGGTGGTTACTACATCAGTGAGTGAAGACATTATTCATAAGTCCATGGGAATCAAGATGAAAAGTAGCACATTAGTTAATTTATCTCGTCTCGTTGTTATTATAGCTGGGATATTAGGTCTTATTATCTCGTTAGTTTCTGAATCCGTCATTTATGGTGTTGTAAGTTTTGCTTGGGCAGGCATAGGTAATACGTTTTCTTCTGTGATTTTGTTAATTTTCTTTTGGAAAAAAACATCGGGTATTGGTGTAATTGCAACAATTGTTACGGGTTTTCTCAGTGCGATTCTGTGGTCGATTTCACCGTTAGAAGCTATTGTTTCGGCGAAGTTTAGTACTTTCTTTATCTGTATCATTGTTGGTATAGTTGTAAGCTTATTGTTCCCCGATCATAAATCAGATGCAGTGCTTGAATCCGCAAATTAATCAAAGGGACTCTCTTAGCATAAGAAAGGGAACTTCTAATCAAATGAAGTTCCCTTTCCTTATAATAAATTCAACAATAATCTTACTATTGCCTTCCGGAAAAAACCTTGATCACGGATGATGTGTGGCATAGAAATGAAAATCTTCTCCTCCGGGGGTTACTGGTGGGACACATAGTACTTCTTTTCCTAACAATTCACTGGTACCCCTCCCCATTTTGCTAGAACTAGTAGAGCATTATCAGGAATGAAGCGACATTTTTGCCAACTGGCGTGAACCATAAGACAATCGGTGAACCGTTTGACTCGCATTTCTAATAAATCGAATCGCTACATTCAATCGACCACGAATGAAGATGAAGCTATCTTCCGCTACGGAACGAAGCGGATAAGAATCTTCTCCACATACGAGAACCAATGATTCCCCTTCCATTCTGATCTCTACCTTTTCTCCCTCTCCCGATTCATATCGCCCAAAGTAATCTGATATACATTCTTTTTCGAGCGGGTAATCATAGTAGGTTCCTGGAAGTGCATCCATATGACGTCCTTGAAGCGAATTAAGTGCACCGATCATCAATTGTTTAGAGGGTCCACCATCCAGATTCGTTAACACAACACCAGTTAGAGAGTGTTCCGGAGTGAAGAATATCTGGGCAGCCACTCCCTTAATTCCTCCACCATGTTCAATCATCGTTACACCATGGTAATTGGGAGTCACCGCTAGTCCATATCCGTAAAATCTGTCTCGATCAACTTGCATATGTGGTTTTATCATTTCTGCTACACTATCTGCAGAGAGGATTTGTGTATTCTCCATTGAACCGTGTAAACGGAAGATTTCAATGTATCTCAGCATATCTCTTACTGTTGATTTGAGAAATCCAGCTGCTCGCATAACAGGGGACTCCCACCAATTAGGGGAATACACTACTTCCGTTCCATCCTTTGTTTTTCGTGGGGTATAGAGGGGAGCCACTTCCTGAAGTTGGTCCAATTCCTGAGGTAGAAACACACTGTTAATCATCCCGATAGGCTCCAAAATGTTCTCTCTCATATAAACTTCATATAATTGCCCACTCACTCGCTCAATGATGGCACCCAGTAACGCATAGGAGTCATTGGAATAACTAAACTCAACTCCTGGTTCACCCAATAATTCAATCTCTAACTCTGCAATAAAATCCAATAGTTCTTCGTACGTATCAATTGGTTTTAATGTAGCAATTTCTTTATAATCCTCATTCTCTAAAGACTCCTTATCTTCCATCATACTGCGCTGCGTCGCATTGAAGAGAGTTGGCAAGGGAGGCAAGCCTGTTGAATGCGTCATTAAGTGATGAATGGTCATTTTTTCTGTCCATTCAGAACCACGAATACGGAATTCCGGAAGATATGTCACTACCGAGTCATGAACAGAAAGCTTCCCTGCTTCCTGCAACTGCATGATTGCCACACAAGTCATCGATTTGGTAATAGAACCAATTCCAAAGACTGTATCTATTGTTATCGGCAATTCGCCAGCAGGATCTCGAAAGCCTATATTCTTTTCATATACCAGCTCGCCACCTTTTGCGATACCGATTGAAGCACCAGGTAATTTGAATTCTTCTATCAACGTCTTTGCATAATCCTCAAAGTTGAGAAATGATGTTGCCATATTCATACCGTATCATTCTCCTTATGGGTTCGATTTTTCAATGACGTAATAATGTACAGGATCGGTACTTCGCAATAATCCAGTCACCAAATAACCTTTCGAAAGAGCATGTTGGAATTGATCTCTCAAAGCGAATCGCCATTCTCTGATTACCTCAGGCTGCTCTTTTTTCATCTCGTGTAGATGGAGTGGGACGGGAACAAGATATCCAGGCTCAGCCTTAAGCTCATTGTTCTTGCTACACTTCGCATAGTTACCCAAGCGGGACCACTCCATGAGTGAAGGATAGTACTTCCACTCTTCTTTTTCTAATATTGTTCCTTCAGAAGCTTGCAACACACGGGATGCGGCTACATCCCACTCAAGTAAAAAGCGATCTGTAGGCAGTCCTTTATTAACTTCATCATTCATTTCTCCGTAATAAGAAGGGATATAGGTACGAATGATTCCTCCTAACTTGCAGAGGTTGAGAAACGCATTTCGTGTTTCTAATGGATCGAACGTCCATGTGATTTTCTGATAGCCGTAATCACTTGCCCATACTCGCTGTTGTTGTTTTAATTGATAGCCGATTCCCAGATCACGATATGCTGGATCGATCGCCATCATATGAGAACACATGGTAACTTCCCCATCCTTAAAACCAGGAAAACCGTAACAAAATCCAATCAAATTTGACTGATCGTAGGCTCCGATAACGACCCCGCCATTGGAGATACTTGCGATAAGTTGTGGAGTAGGTGTTATATTGTTGTTTCCCCAGACGTTACGTTGTAATTCCTCAACATCGTACATAAGACTTGCTTCCGTTATTGTTTTAAACTCAATCGATCTACTCACACCTACACTCCTTATCCCACACTCTCTGTAGTCTTCTTGCTGTAGCTTTTTTGGTGGACAAGAAACTTTTTGACGCTATCCTCTTTAATCTCATAGCCGATCCCTGCACCTGTCGGAACTGCAAGCATTCCAGGTTCGATGAGAGCCACTTCTGGTTCAACGATGTCTTCGATCCAATAACGATTAGAAGCAGAAGTATCTCCTGGTATCGTGAAATTGGAGAGGGAAGTAATGGCAATATTATGAGCACGTCCTACACCTGTTTCAAACATTCCTCCGCACCAGACTGGGATGTTTTTCGCTTTACATAAGTCGTGGATACGTTTTGATTCAGTCAAACCACCCACTCTGCCTACCTTTATATTGATGATTTTGCAGCTTCCCAGTTCAATTGCTTTTCGCGCATCTTCTACAGAATGAATGCTTTCATCTAGACAAATAGGCGTTTGCAGCTCTTTTTGCAGTTTAGCGTGATCAATGATATCGTCATGCGCTAGTGGCTGTTCAATCATGATCAGGTTAAATTGATCCAATTCTTTTAATGTTGCGAGGTCATGCAATGTATAGGCGGAATTAGCGTCAGCCATCAATGGAACATCGTATCCAAATTGCTTTCGTATTTCTCGCATCGGTTCCACATCAAATCCGGGCTTCACTTTTATTTTTATTTTCTTGTAGCCTTCTTGAATAAAGCCTTCAACTTTTTCTAAAAGCAAATCAACTGTTGGTTCTATGCCAATACTCACACCAACATCGATCTTTTCTTTCTCTCCGCCCAAGCCTTTGGCTAGTGAGATGTTTTTCTGCTTGCAATATAAATCCCATACCGCTCCCTCAAGAGCAGCCTTTGCCATATTATTTCGACGAATGGGAGCAAACAACTCTGCCACTTCTTCTGGTGACGTAATCTCAGCAGTAAGTAATTTGGGGATGAGAAATTGCTCTAGCATATACCAAACTGTATCCGTGGTCTCTTCGTTATACCAGGGAAATGCCATAGAAGTACTTTCTCCGTACCCTACTTTACCGTCACTACTATAAACGCTGACCAGTACTAAATCCCGTTTTGACATGCGTCCGAAACTGGCTTCAAAAGAAGCCTTAAATGGAATGTGTAATCGCTTAAGTTCTACTCGTTCAATATTCATCGCTCAGTAATCCCTCTTTCTTTATGGTTGTTTGTATAAATAGCAAGATACGAAATGACCCGGTTCTACTTCAATCGCTTTGGGACGCTCTGTTTTACAAATCTCCATACAGTGCGAACACCTTGGATGGAACGTACAGCCCCGAGGAGGATTAGACGGATTAGGAACATCTCCATGCAGGATAATCCGTTCCGATTTTTTCGTTGGGTCCAGTTTCAGTACGGCAGACATGAGTGCCTGCGAATAAGGATGATATGGTTTTGAAAACAGTTGATCCTTCCTACTAATCTCCACAATTCCTCCCAGGTACATTACAGCGATTCGATCGCTAAAGTGCCTGATTACACTTAAATCGTGTGAGATAAATATAAAAGTCAGGTCAAGACTCTCTTGCAAATCCTTTAACAGGTTAAGAATTTGTGCCTGAATTGACACGTCTAGGGCAGAAACAGGTTCGTCTGCAATAATTAGTGATGGCTGCACGGCAAGAGCCCTTGCTATTCCGATTCTTTGACGTTGCCCTCCACTAAATTCATGGGGGTACTTGTCAGCCTGGTTAGGATTTAAGCCAACAAGCTGCAAAAGCTCCAGCACTTGCTCTCTTCGCTCCATCCGATTCGTATTTTGATTGCGAACAGAAAGGGCTTCCTCCAAAATTGAATATACAGACATTCGGGGATTAAGCGATGCATATGGGTCTTGAAATACTAGTTGCATCCGCTTGCGAAGTTTACGCAACTCTCCCTGTGAAAGACCTGTTACTTCTACTCCTTCAAATTTAATAGAACCACTGGTTGGTTTTATCAGTCTAAGAATGCTTCTTCCTGTCGTCGATTTGCCGCAACCACTCTCCCCAACAATACCCAATGTTTCCCCTTTCTTCAATTGAAAAGAGACTCCATCAACCGCCTTGATGGATCCAGAGTTGTGTCCGAAAAAACTTTTTTGAGAGGAAAAGTACGTTTTTAAATCCTCCACTTCCAATAACCATTCACTCATATCGCCAACTCCTCGTTTGCATACAACCAGCACCTGACTTTTTGATTGGCTACATTATTTAGGGGAGGCTTTTCTTGCAAGCATTTCTCATGAGCATGTTTGCAACGTAAAAGAAACGGACAACCTCTCGTCACCTCTCCTAATACGGGAACATTGCCTTCGATCGGATCAAGCCGCTTATAATCCTCATCCATACTGGGGACTGATTTCAACAAGCCAACTGTATACGGATGCTTTGGCGAGTTGAAAATTGTCTCTACATCTGCTTCTTCAACAATTTCGCCATAGTACATCACCATGACCCGATCTGCCATTTCTGCCACGACACCCAGATCATGTGTGATTAACAGGATTGCAGTACCATAATTTTGCTTTAATTCGTTCATCAGCTCTAAAATTTGCGCTTGAATCGTCACATCTAGTGCCGTTGTCGGTTCATCTGCAATCAAAAGATCTGGCTGACATGCCATTGCCATTGCAATCATGACACGTTGTTTCATTCCGCCAGAAAGCTGATGTGGAAACTCCCGTATGATTTTATCCGCTCGTGGGATTCCTACTTTTTTCAGCATCTCGATGGTTTTTTTTTCTCGCTCAGCCTTCGAATAGGTGGTGTGTAATTTATACGCCTCCCCGATCTGCTTGCCAATGGTATGTACCGGATTAAGAGAGGTCATTGGTTCCTGAAAAATCATCGATATTTCGTTTCCGCGTAACGAGTTCATCTCTTTGCTAGTGAGATGATTGAGTACTTTATCTTTAAAGCGAACGCTTCCGTCAACTAAACCGACTTTTTTAGAAATAAGCCCCATAATAGAAAGAGAGGTTACACTTTTTCCACAACCAGACTCCCCAACTAATGCTACGGTTTCGCCCTTATTTATATGAAAGCTCACGTCATTAACAGCTGTGAGAACTCCTTTAGATGTCTTGAATCGCATGAACATTTTGTCAACTTTCAATAGTGATGACTTCACTTGTCTTCCCCCTTCCTTTCGTCATGTTTACCAAACGGTCACTAGTTAGCTGTTCAGAAAGTGATCATAAGCCACTCGTGCCAATCGTCCAATTGTACGTTCGCCTTCCTCTAGGGTCAGGTTCCCTTCAGAAAGAACAGCGATGGTAAACATTCCTTTATGGTATGGGAGATAAATGATTCCTACATCGTTTACTACACTAGCAAGAGTTCCCGTTTTATGAGCAACTTTAGCTTCAGGTGGCAAATAATAAGGCAAGCGGCTATTAAATTGTTGACGGAACAAAATTTCCATCATGCCCTCACAGGCATCCTCAGAAATGATCTTCCTTGTAGCAATTAGTTCAGCTAATTTTGCCATGTCATGGGGTGTACCTACGTTATTTTCAGGATCAGATTGGAAAGCGATACTGTTCGGATCAAACTTCCACGCTGTTATTCGTTTTAACGCTTCCTGTGAATAGGGCTCTGGCTTCAACCCTACGCTAAGGGAAAGCAAATCCCAGCAGCTATGCCGGATGTAGGTTTTTTCCAGCCCAAGCTCACGCATATAAGACGTTGTCTCATCAGTCCCAACTAGCTTTAAGATACGATCGGTAGCTAAATTGTCGCTCACGATAATCATCAACATCGCCAAATCTTTTACCGTTACTTCAACGCCCGAATCAAGCTGCTGAATAACTCCAGAACCGGGTACGAGATCTTCCTCAGTTATTTTGATACGTTGTGTCAGCGATATTTTTCCCTCTTGAACATCACGATACAAGGTAGCCAGAATAGGGATTTTAAAGGTGCTTGCCAGTTGAAACAAGCGTTCTCCATTTATCGTCGCCGTTTCATTGGTTTGTAAGTGTTTCACCGCAACTCCAAACGTTCCTGACGCACCCTGAATTACACTTTCTAATTTTTGCTTTAGACTCAATCCTTTCTCCTCCGATCATTAAGAATTATCTAGTTCTGTTTCGGATCTAGCGCGTCACGCAATCCATCTCCGAGCATATTAAAAGCCAGAACGACCAACATAATGGCTAGACCTGGAAAGAGTGACATCCACCATGCCTGACTCAGAAAGGTACGACCCACAAAAACCATTGCACCCCATTCTGGTGCGGGTGGTTGCGCACCTAATCCCAGGAAGCTAAGTGCGGCAGCAGACAAGATACTCTCACCAAATAATAGTGTGGTCATGACGATAATAGGCGAAAGAATATTAGGAATAATGTGACGAGATATTATCTTATAATCTCTAATTCCCAATGCTTGAACCGCTTCAATATATTCTTTTTCCCGTATTGATAAAACAGCAGAACGTACAACTCTTACATAGGAAGGGATCGCAGCTATTGCAACGGCAATCATTGCATTCGTTAGCCCAGCACCAAGTACGGCAATGATGACGATAGCAAGTAACAACGCAGGGAAAGACATAAGGATATCCATTACCTGCATGATGAACATATCCAATTTCCGATAAAAGCCTGCGATAACCCCCAACGTAATCCCTACAACGGTAGCTAATGTAACAGAAATTAGCCCCATCATTAATGAGATTTGACCCCCATGCAGGATTCGAGAGAAGATATCTCGGCCAAAATCATCTGTGCCCAAAAGATGAGTGGCACTTGGAGCCAGTAGCCGATCTTCAAATTTCATTTGATCAATGGGATATGGGGCAATATAGGAAGCAAATACGACTCCCCCTATAAAGAGCAATAAGATAACCAGCCCTCCCATTGCCGTTATGTTTTTGGATAAACGTTTCCAGACCAGAATCCAGTAGGCTTGCGACTCTACTTGCTTGGGTTCTTGCGCAAGTAGCTGAATGGGCGGATTCGTATCTACATGCCATTCTGTTACCTTACCATTCACTATTTCCTCTCCTCCCTACTCATACCGAATCCGCGGATCGACAAAACTATAAACGATATCAATCGTCAAATTCACAACAGTATAAATCATTGCCATGAACAGGACCACTCCCTGAACAGTTGGAATATCCCTTTTAGAAATAGCTTCAATAGCAAAATTCCCTATTCCAGGCAAGGCAAAAACAGTTTCGGTAATGACTGCTCCTGCCAAAAGCGATCCAAATTGAATACCAATCAGTGTGATTACAGGGATAATCGCATTTTGCAAACCGTGGGAGAATACTCTGGATAAGCTGGGAGCCCCTTTGGCTTCGGCTGTTCTCATATAATCCTGTTTAATTACATCCAGCATACTGGAGCGAGTCATTCTAGCAATGTTTCCGATGGAGAGCAGGCTCAGTGTAACAGCTGGTAGTACAAGAGAGAAAAATCCTTCGTAACCTGAAATCGGAAACCATCCAAGCTTATAAGCAAACACCCAAATAAGAAACAATGCAATCCAAAAACCGGGAGCTGAAATACCAATTAACGAAAACATGATAATGAACCGATCAAGTAGGGTATTTTGCTTAACTGCTGCTATTACGCCCATCAACACCCCAAGAACTGAACCCAAGATCACACTATAACATGCTAGCTGAAAGGTGATTGGGAAACGGTTTACGATCTCTTCCCAAACTGTGATCCCTGTCATCAGCGATGTTCCTAAATCGCCTTGGATAAACCTCGCTAAGAAATCAAAATACTGCACGATAAGCGGTTGATCAAGCCCAAGCTGTACTTTCATGGCATTAATCGCTTCATCTGTTGCATATTCTCCCATGATATAACGTACAGGATCGCCCGGGATCATGTGGACCATCAAAAAAACGAGAATGGAGACCCCGAGCAGTGTACCAAGTAACGAAACGAAGCGTTTCAATAGATATTTTTGCAAGCATACACACCCCTAGCCTACTTCTTAATCAGCTTGATATCCTGAAAGATAATTCCCGTTGATGTAGATGTCTTGAAGCCTTCCACATCACGATATGCTGTTACGACTTCTTTACTGTACAGCGGAACCCATGGAGATTCTTTCACCAAAAATTCTCCAACTGCTTCATATGCCTGTAGTCGCTCATTCACATCAGTCGTTTGACGCCCTTTCACCAAAAGCGGCTCTAGCTCAGCATTTTCATAATGTAATCGTCGTGAATTTCCTTTTCCGAACATTAAATAAAGAATATCGGGATCAGCTAAACCGTACATCAATAGCGCCATATCATGATTGGCCTTAGTAGCACGATCACGAAGCGTTTGCAGATCAGTAACGTTAATTCTTAGATCTATGCCAACCTCTTTTAGTTGACTTTGTAGTATTTGAGCAATTTGTTGCAAGACTGGCTCTCCTGCAACCAGCAATTCGGGACTAAATGGTTTACCATCCTTATCCAGAATCCCGTCTCCGTTCGTATCTGTCCAACCTGCTTCAGCAAGTAGTTGTTTGGATTTAGCTACATCGCGTGCATACATTTCTTTTGCTATATTTTCAACTTTTTCACTATATCCCGGGATGGTTGGAGGCAATGGTCCAAAGACCGGTTTAGCCAGTCCATTCATTGCGTACTGTACAATTGGATCGCGGTCTACTGCCATAGCAATTGCCTGTCTAACCCGAACATCTTGAAACATCGGATTTTTATTATTAAAACCCAGATACTGAATACCGATATCAAGATTCTTAGCAATTCCAACACCCGGCATGCTTTCTAATTCCTTCACGAAATGTGGAGGGACTTGTTGGAAAACCTGAATAGTGCCTTTTTTGAATTCCAGCATTTTGGTGTCATCGTCCTTAATAAAACGGAACATGACTTCGTCCAAATAAGGCTCACCTTTATTTTCTGCAAATTCAGGTGACCATCTGTACTCTTTATTCACTTTGTAGCTTACAGAGGCACCTCTTACTTTTTCCTTGAAGATTAACGGGCCAGTTCCTGATGGATCGTCTCCGAACTTATCGCCCAATTTATCCAATCTTGTGGGATCAAGTGCACCCATGAAATCAGATACCGTGCTTAAAAATGGCGCATACGGCTCACTCATCGTAATTTTCACAGTATATGGATCTGGCGCTTCTACTTTTACCAGAGGACCAATCAATGATTTATTGGGGGAAATTGCAACAAATCTTTCAATGGACTTTTTGATATGCTCAGCTGTCATCGGTTCACCGGAATGATATTTGACATCCTTGCGCAGGTTAAAGGTCCATACCTTTCCGTCTTCTGAAACACTATATTTTTCTGCAAGATGAGGAACAATTTTACCCGATGCATCGCGTGCCAATAAATTGTCGTACATTCTCATGTTGGCATCATCAACCCAGGTTGACAGCTGGGTATCTAACGTATCAGGCTCCATAGGTGCCGCAATAACCAATGTTCCTCCTTTGCCTGCAACACCCTGACCATCCTGACTCTTTGTCTGTGGCTGTCCCGCGGAAGAACAACCTGCGAGTATTACTGAACAGGTTACGAGTAGCGAAAACGCTTTCTTTAATCCATGAAATGTTTCTTTCATCTTCCACTTCCCTCTTTTCTTCGATAAGAATCAATCTTGATCTACAAACGGGTAAAACTGGTGGCTTGCTTCTTCATATTTGCGTATTCGTTTTTGTACCTTTTCACGATCAACATAAGCCACTCCACTGATCAGAGCGTTAAGGACAGAAAACATCGTGGACATTCCCTTAAGTGTGGTCGGTAATGGAGTCGTAACTTTAAGCAATAAATCTGCCACAACTCCAATGGGAGACAGTTCATCATCTGATATCGCCAGAACCTTGGCTCCTTTTTCTTTTGCAGCCTGGGTAAAACTGATCGTTTCCTGCACATATCTCGGGAAAGAAATGGCAATCACTAGGCAATCCTTGGAAGCCTCTGAAATGTAGTGATTAGCATCATCAACCTGTCCCTGATACAAAAAAGTGTTGCCCTTTACGACATTTAAGGTGAAATACAACCATTGGGCTGGGGCAAACGAGGAACGAAAACCTACCACATATATTTTTTTTGCTCGGATAATACTTTCAACGGCACGATCCATCAGTTGGATATCGATCTGCTCAATAGATTGTTGAATGTGGATCAAATCTTGTTCCATATTGTAGATGAACAGATTAGACCCTTGGCCACCTTGTTCTGTCGAGTCATGATATTTCAAGAGTGGGCTATCCCGCTTCACTGGTGATAGCAAGTGTTTTCTAATTTCATTTTGTAACTCACTATATCCGGAATACTCTAGCGCGTAACAAAGTCTAATGACAGTCGTTTCACTAGTCTTTGTAAATCCGCCAATTACTTTGGCAGGATGCAGGGCTACTTCTTTTGGCTCATCCAAAAAAAATTTTGCTACCAGTTTTTGCTGATTCGTTAAATGATTGAAATGTTTACGGATTCGATCATGTACGTTTTCCAACTTTATTCTCCTTAAGCGTAGGCAAATTCTCTTAGCCGTTAGTATTCTGTTTCTTCATCCAGTGGGTAAATCGGGCGACTTAGATTTTTATAATCAAAGAATGAAAATTGAAGCGTAGTTAAACCAGGCGAGTCAACAGTGATAATCTGTTTGCTAATTGGTTCATAGGCAGCCCGGAAATGTTGACTGGACTTCAACGCAACAATTTTATAGCTTGTAACATCAATGCCATGTAGTAAGAATATTTGTTCATCCAGAACCTGTGTACTGACTGAACAAACGAGGATATCCACTCCCTGAGACTGTAGGCGCACAGATTTTCCTAGATTGAAATGCATACCTTTTCCCATTGGGGAAGAAGTAACATAACAGCCATCTGTTAGAGACTTGACATAAGCTGTAAGCTGAATCGGCTCGCCATGCAGATTATCTACCTTTCCCCCAAGTTTTACTGAGATTGTAGCTCCCACACCAGCATCATGAGCTATTTGGGCAATCTCAGGATCGCAAATGCAGCCAAAGCAGGCATTATCCAACTGTGCCTCTAGCATTGCTCGTAAAAGGTAGGTACCGTCTCCCGGTGTTCCTCCACCTGGATTATCTGAGGTTTCATTGATCACGATGGGCATTTCTTCCGCTGCCAGTGCTTGCTCTATCCCTTCTGCCGGTGTGTTCACAAGAGGGCAGAAGTCATTCCTTCTGGTCCATATTTCATTTGCTACTTCTTCTGCTATCTTTTTGGCTAAATCTTTGTCACCCCTGGTTATAGCAACAACTGAAACTCCAACCTCCGGGATATCTGTATAGGGAAAAGCGTGGAAAAATGCACAATCGATAACGTCAGGATGCTTCTCCCACTCCCAACAGATCGCATTAATATCTTTAGCTGGTGATTGATTCGTGGTAGAAGTCGTAATCATTAAGGGAAGTTTGGTTACATGTACTGCCGTTTTAAGTCCTTCCTGTACCATTTGCCGTGCAAGATCAATTGCCTCCATGCCTCGTTCGTAACAATCGATATGAGGATATAAGTGAACACCCAGTAATGCATTTGCTTCTTGGGCCATTTTTTCGGTCAAGTTTCCATGAAGATCAAGAGTAACGATAAGAGGCAGATCATACCCAACTTCACTTCGAACAACTTGAAGAAGGTCACCTTCCATATCGCTGATTCCTTCAACAACACCTGCTCCGTGAAGTGACAAGCAGATCGCATCCACCTCTCCAGCTGCTTTAATGCCGGCAAGCAATTCATTTTTTATGGCTTCATATGTCTCTCTTGTAATCGTGCCCGATGGTGATGCGGTAGTCGCAAAAGTAGGAACTACCTCTATCCCTAATTCTTCCGCTCGATCAATCATCCCACCCAGAAAATCCCTGACACCTCTATGGTTAGGAAGAATGGCATCTCCACGTGACCACTCCCATTTTTTAAACAAATCAACGGTCGTCTGTACACTTGAAAATGTGTTCGTCTCATGCATGACTTCACCAATTGCAATTTTCATCAGTGGTCTTCCTTTCTAGTTAAAAAATAGTAATCAGAATTAAAAATCTAAAGGTTTTGAACCTTGAATAGCTAGTAGTAACATTGCTTGTAAAACAGGGATCATCTGTTTTAAGTCTCCCGCCTGATATCGAATCGTTCGACCATCCAATAACTCTGTACCAGGAATCCAACTGACAACGAACGCCATGTTGGTTGATTTAAACTCAATCTCAATCGTGTTGCTCGACTCTACTGCGATTGGGCTAATTTGTTTATAATGACTGATTGCAATCGCTGCTTGCTCTCTTATCATGTTCTTTGCAACAGTAGGATGCAGTGAATTTGCGGTAAAGGCATTAATACCTTCCTTCACAGAAACCGTGTAAACACCTGGTATACCAGCGGTTACTTCCTCAGCTGTTTGTGAATCACCCGTTACCAATACTACCGGGACACCATAAGCACCAGCGATAGCAGCATTTAATCCTGCTTCTCCCACTTCGACCCCATTTAATTTAAACCGTTGTATGCAACTTCCGAGCAGTGTATGGTTCAAGACCGCATTCGCCGCACCAGCCATTCCGTGATAGCCGATAAAAAATGCAGCATCAAAGCTTTCATCAATACCTTGCATCATACACATGGGTTTAAAAAATCCACGAATTAACCGAGCCTGTGGGTGCAACTCCTCAACAAGTACATTTTTCATTGGACCGTGGGACTCATTAACCAAAATATCCGTTACCCCTGCCTGTATCGCACCTTCTATCGCAGCGTTAACGTCTTGCGTTAGCATTTTTCTGCCGAATTCATAAGATTTTTTACCAGGAATTACATCGTCCCAATCATGGATACCTGAGATTCCTTCCATATCTACAGAGATGAACAGTTTCATTATTTCACTCTCCAACTTTTCTAAGTAGTGTGAAAATTACGTAACAATTATACTTTTAAAAAATCTAGTTAACGCAATTCACCTAATAGCTTAACTAAGTGATACGCTTGATGGTTTAACAACCTTAGGAATTTGCCTGAACCCACAGCCGATACGGATGATGTTTGCATTGCTATCCCTTATGAAGCGTACCAGTGCTTCTGAACCTCTTCGTTCTACCATAAACAGATCCTCACCTACTGGAATCATCTCACAAGAAAGCGTATCTTCTGTTACCAGTTGAAGCTTATCGTCTTTTACAACAATACTTACTTGCATCCCTTCGCTCGAAAGGAAGTCACCGGTAAATTCCTGAATACGATCTTCAGGTAGTTCGTATTCTTCAATTGGTATGTGCTTTGCAGTAAGTGGTCGTCCTGCATAAGCATTGCAAGCTCCCTTCATCAAGGCGGTAGCTGGCGATCCAGCCATGTTGGTCAGAACAATACCTGTCAATCCTTGGTCTGGTACGATATACATTTGGGCTTGTGCACCTTTAATGCTTCCACCATGCTCAATTAACACTGTGCCATGATAATCAGGGATGATCATTAGCCCATACCCGTAGTGACAACCCGGTTCACATTGGATATGTGGAGTAATCATCTGTTTTATTCCGCCCTCAGACAATATCCGTACGTCGCCTGCCAGTCCTCCACTGCGATAAATGTCTGCATATTTCAACATGTCACGCACCGTTGATTTGATAAATCCTGCTGCTCTCATTGCTGGCGCGTCCCACCAGTTAACAGACAAGCTGACCTCCTTGTTACCCTCTTTTTCTTTGGACTCATAGATGGAGGTAATTTCTTTCCCTTCTAATTCATCCAGAAAAAAACTCGTATCAGTCATCCCAGCAGGTTCCAAAATATGTTCCTTTATATACGTTTCATAAACCTGCCCGCTTACTCGTTCCACAATAATACCCAACAATGCATATGAATCATTGGAATAGCTAAATTCTGTACCAGGTTCACCTAGCATTTGAAAATCCAGTTCTGCTAAATAGTCAAGCATCTCATCATAGGTTTCAATGGCTACGTTTGTGGCAAGCTCATTAGTAGACTGCGCTTCTGAGTTACTTTCAGCATCTAGATCCATACTTTTTTTCATGGCGGGGAATAAGGTTGGAAGTGGAGGCATGCCTGTTGAATGGGTCATCAGCTGATGAATAGTCATCGTAGCTATGCTACTTCCGTTCTTTAAACGAAACTCAGGAAGATAGGTAGTGACGCAATCATTCACTGATAGCTTACCTGCCTCGTGTAATTGCATGATCGCCATACATGTAAATGACTTCGTTATAGAACCAATTCCAAATACGGTATCAATCGTTACCTCCAACATCTCATCAATGTTTCGGTACCCGAATCCTTGTCCGTAGGCAAGTTCCCCATCTTTTGCCAAGCCAACCGCCACTCCTGGCACCTTACTATCTTCTATAACTTTTGCAACATACTCCTCATAGGCTACTTCCCAGTTTTGCTTATTCACTTCATTTCCCTCCATTCAAATTGTTTATAGAAAAGGTAATCATTACTTCCACACTTCACGATAGACCCGTTCGAAGTTTAGTCCCAGAATGAGTTCAATTTCCTTGTCACTATATCCACGTTTTAGTAACCCTTCCGTTAGCTTTGGTACCGATTTATGTCCATGTACCACATCAAAAGGCTTCCGAGGCATGTGTTCCAAACTTGCTTGCGAAATATACTTCAAGAAATCGTCGCATAAATCCAGTCCCAGACCAACGTGTTCTACTCCGACTAGCTTAACGATGTGGTCAACATGATGTAGCAAATACTCAACATGTGCGTCTTCATCCTTGTTTGCCGTAAAAAAGTTATTTGCATTCATTCCAATAACGCCATTTGTATGGGCAAGGTCTTTAATCTGCTGATCTGTCAGATTTCTCATGGAGTCTGCAATGCTTCGGCAATTGGAGTGAGATGCGATTACTGGTTTACGTGCAATTTTCATTACATCTGCAAATCCTTCATCATTTAAATGGCTGACGTCAATGATCATCCCCATTTCCTCAGCTGCTTCGATTACACGAACTCCAAATTCAGTGATACCCCCCTTTTTACCCTCACGTATTGGGGAAAATGTGCTGCCATCTCCCACGTAATTCCGCCTACTCCATACCAAGCCAAGAAGTCTTACCCCCAGTTCATAAAAGATGCGCAAGAGACTTAGATCATTTCCAATCGGTTCGGCTCCCTCTAAGGATAAAATAAACGCAACTTTCTCCTCTTTCCTTGCGATTATTAAATCATGCATAGATTTGCAAAGCATAATTTTATCCGAAGATTCTGAAATTTCATCGTACAACACACTTATTTGATTTAACGCCTTACGTAGCCCCATCTCAGGCAAGAAATCATTGTCAATAAATATCGCTGCAACAATCGTTTTTACTCCACCTTCCTTGAAGGTATCCAAATAGTCGGTTTCAATTACCCTTCTTCTTCCTAATGACCTTTGAATTTCTACATCGATCAACAGATCATAGTGTGCATCAATAACCTGGACATCTCGATGTAGGCTTTTTGCACGTGTTTCCAAGGAAAGACCCACGCTTTTTCCTCCTTCATTTTCAGGACTTCATTTTAGCTGAGCAGGTATGTTTTGAAGTTTACACTTTAAAATTGACTCAATCAAGAAGTTTAAACTGTATTTCCATCATTGTATTTTTTTTCTACTCTTATTTCAAGATTTAAAAAAATTTTTTCTGGTCCCTGCTTGAAACTATTATTCGCTCGTTATCATTAGTGAAGTTTTCTCTGGGATTTTCAATATTACTCATTGAAATATCCTTATCCATATTGGCAGCATAGAAAGTGACTTCCATCTGTGTCGAATAGAAGACATCTACTGCCTTTCCTGCATGTGATATGATGTAGCTGAAAGGAATGGTAAATTTTGAGAAAGTTTGAAGAGATTATTTTATATATTTTCAGTTTTATTTTTGTTCCAATTGGTATTATCTTTTGGATCATTACATTGTTCAAAGAAGATTTACAGATAAAAAAGATCGGAAGAAGAACCATGTACATCTCTTTCGTATCTCTCATGTTATTTATGATGATCGGGGTAGTTAATTTTGTTGTTGTCTAGGTCAGTCTTACATAGTTCTCCAAAAAAAAGAATAAAACCCTTACTCTCAAGGGTTTTATTCTCCTCTCACATCACTCGCTTAAACATTTTTTCCAACTCATACGTCGAAAAATGAATAGCGATTGGTCTGCCATGCGGACAAGTAAACGGGCTTGTCGTTTCACGAAGCTGTTCGAGCAGGGCTTCCATCTCTTTATGGGTTAGGTAGCGATTTGCTTTGATAGAAGCTTTACAAGACATCATGATGGCTGCCTTTTCACGCATTTTGACGATTTGCAGTTTTTCTTGATCACTTACTGTCTGGGCAAATTGAATCAATTCATCAATGACTTCAATCTCACTTAGTATTCATAAAAAATCCGTTCCTGCGCTGCGTGTTGATCTATCAAATA
>NZ_JAJISB010000044.1 GCF_021245735.1 Brevibacillus daliensis | reverse complement strand
GTTTCATTCAAACATTTCACTGTTCAGTTTTCAAAGAGCATCTCGCGACCGTGTTGTTCGTTTCAACAACCTGTCGACCTTTACTACTCTATCATACTCAACTTTACGAGTCAATAGTTTTTTAAAACTTTTTTTGTTCGTCGTTTTTGGTGTTTTTCAATACCGTTTAAAGCGACGCCTTTTATATTATCAAATGATTACTCAATTATGCAAGCTTTTTATAAAAAATAGCACGAAAAAATTTTTAACCCCTCTAAACAAACAATTATCAATACCATACAACTCTTGTATTCATCATTCATTTATATATAAAAAAGGGGTAGCCCTAAGAGGCTACCCCTTTACCTATCAACTAAGGAGAAGTCGGGCTTACATCATGCCCATTCCGCCCATGCCACCCATAGCACCCATGTCTGGCATTGCAGGTTTATTTTCTTCAGGTTTGTCAGCTACTACTGCTTCAGTAGTCAAGAACATAGCAGCAACAGATGCAGCGTTAGACAATGCAGAGCGAGTTACTTTCGCAGCGTCTACGATACCTTCTTCGATCATGTTAACCCATTTTTCAGTAGCAGCGTTAAAGCCAATACCTACTTCTTCTTTTTTCATACGCTCTACGATTACAGAGCCTTCTAGACCAGCGTTAGCTGCGATTTGACGTACTGGTTCTTCCAACGCACGAAGAACAATCTTAGCACCTACGCCTTCTTCGCCTTCTAATCCTAGTTTCTCGATAGCATGAATGACGGTGATCAGAGTAGTACCACCACCAGCTACGATACCTTCTTCAACCGCAGCACGAGTAGAGTTAAGAGCATCTTCAATACGAAGTTTTTTCTCTTTCAACTCAGTTTCAGTTGCAGCCCCAACCTTAACAACCGCTACGCCACCAGCTAGTTTAGCCAGACGCTCTTGCAGTTTTTCACGATCGAATTCAGATGTTGTATCTTCAATTTGTTGACGGATTTGGCCTACACGGCTTCCAATAGAAGCTTTGTCTCCAGCACCTTCAACGATTGTAGTATTTTCTTTTGTAACAACAACTTTAGTAGCGCGACCCAATTGTTCGATCTTCGTAGCTTTCAGATCAAGACCTAGTTCTTCTGTGATTACTTCACCGCCAGTAAGTGTAGCGATATCTTGCAGCATCGCTTTACGACGATCACCAAAACCTGGAGCTTTAACAGCTACAGCTGTGAATGTACCACGAAGTTTGTTAACAACAAGCGTAGCTAGTGCTTCGCCTTCAACGTCTTCTGCAATGATAACAAGTGGTTTACCACTTTGTACCACTTGCTCAAGAACAGGAAGAACTTCTTGAATGTTACCGATTTTTTTATCTGTGATCAAAATGAAAGGATTGTTCAGAACCGCTTCCATTTTGTCAGTATCTGTGATCATGTATGGAGAAGCATATCCACGGTCAAATTGCATACCTTCAACCACTTCTAGCTCAGTGGAGAAACCTTTGGATTCTTCAACAGTGATAACACCGTCTTTGCCCACTTTTTCCATAGCTTCTGCGATCAGGTTGCCTACTTCTTGATCGTCAGCAGAAATAGAAGCTACTTGAGCAATAGCAGCTTTGCTCTCAACTGGCTTTGCGATAGATTGGATTTCTTGTACAGCAGCACGAACTGCTTTATCCATACCACGACGAATTACCATTGGGTTAGCACCAGCAGTAACGTTTTTCAGGCCTTCGCGAATCATCGCAGCAGCCAAAACTGTTGCAGTAGTAGTACCGTCACCAGCGATATCGTTGGTTTTTGTAGCTACTTCTTTAACTAGTTGAGCACCCATGTTTTCATAAGCGTCTTCCAGTTCGATTTCTTTTGCAATAGTTACACCATCATTTGTGATCAATGGAGCACCGAATTTTTTCTCTAGTACAACGTTGCGACCTTTTGGTCCAAGCGTTACTTTAACTGCGTTTGCAAGTGTATCAACACCGCGTAGCATAGAGCGGCGTGCATCTTCAGAGAACTTAATTTGCTTAGCCATCTTAATACTCAACCTCCAAATTTATAATATGTGTTTGTTAATCGCTATTTCAGGGGTAACTTAGCCGATAATTGCCAAGATGTCAGATTCACGAAGAACTAAATATTCTTTGTTGTCCAGCTTTACTTCTGTGCCAGCGTATTTGGAGAAAATAACTTTATCCCCTTCATTAACTTCCAGGGCGATGCGCTCGCCGTTGTCAGCAACGCGACCAGATCCTACCGCAATAATACGGCCTTCTTGTGGTTTTTCCTTCGCTGTATCAGGTAGTAAGATACCGCTAGCAGTTGTTTCTTCTTTAGAAATTGGTTCGATTACCACACGGTCACCTAATGGCTTCAACACAAAAAACACCCTCCTCAAGTTATAAGCATTGTTTATTGTTCTCGGTTAGCACTCACCTTAAAGGAGTGCTAACACCCAATTCCTATAATAAAGAATCAGAAAAAGCTTTGCAAGTATTTTCACCCATTTTTTCACATAAAAACTGCTATAACTGCTTCGCTATGCTTTCCTAATAGATTTTTGGTACTATTTTTAGTTCTATTTTTCTCTCATTCTTCTATAAATAGAATAGAGTCAATCATTTACTAGATTGCTAGGAGGAAAGCCGAATGAAAAAAAGCAGTTGGTTGGCGGGATTAGTCACAGGAAGCCTACTATTTCTTATACTTCAATCTAGCACTACCACTAACGGAGGGCTAGGTTCCCATCTTACCGCATTTCTTATACCTGTAATCGCGCCTTCCCAATATGTCTCAACCGGAATAAAATCTAACTCAGAAAAGTCCATTGTATCCATATCTACCCCTCATGCCTTGCCAACTTTGCAGGAAACAGCGCAAAACGCCTTTATGAAAACAGTCACGCCCGGACATAGCAGTACTATAATTCCACAGTCATTAAATCAGAAAGATACCACTAGTCCCATTGCTTCAAAACAACCATCCTCCACTGATACAAAAGACGAGCAGCATCCAGCCCTATTCTCTATTACTTTGCACATGAGTGAACAAGACGTATTGGACAAGCTGGGTAAGCCAGATCGCCAAGAACCTAGTCCGCTCGGGTATGTATGGTGGGTCTATCAAAAAAATGCTGATCGCTACGTGCAGGTTGGTTTCCGCGAAGGTATGGTTGTGGATGTGTTTTCTAACGGACCAAAAGCTTCTCTCACACCAGATATTAAAATCGGTACTTCCTATGACACGGTAAAACGAATGCAGGAACCGAAGAAAATCGTCTCCTTTTCCTATGAAGATACTTTTATTGAAGTTACAAACGATTTGGAAGAACGTATTTTACTCATGATGAAAGAGAGCCCTGCTATTCTCTATTTAGATAAACACAATCAACAAAAAATAACAGGAATACGCCTCATCGACAAACTAGTGCTTATTCAAGGCGGGTTCTATGAAACCAAGTGGAGCTACACAGGAAAAGATCCTAACTTCAACCCTCCTCCCCTCTCCGCTTCCGATCAATCTAAGATAAATCTTGCTATGGAACAACAAATTCTCGATCTAACAAATGTCTTTCGTTATCGTTACCAAGTACCCGCTCTGAAATGGAGCGAAGGGGCAGCCACTACGGCGCGCCAGCATAGTTATGATATGCGCACAAACAACTTTTTTGACCATGTTTCTGCTACCACTGGGCAAAATCCTTTTGATCGACTCAAAGAAAATGGTGTAAGGTACCAACGAGCCGGGGAAAATATCGCAGCTGGCTTTCCTGATGCTATTGAAGCTTATCAAAGCTGGCTCAATAGTCTTGGCCATCGCAAAAACGTTCTTGAAAAAGAATTCAAGGAGCTTGGTGTCGGGGTATCGCATGATTTTTACACGCAAAACTTCGTGACTCCCTTACAATAATGGTTGGGTGTTTTTAATCTATGCCTCTACCCTTAGAAATAAGCAACTTTTTGAGATTGGTTACGTCACTTGCAATTTCCATTAAAATGGTCTCGCTCTCTTGATTGTGCATGATGATCCAAGGTTTCCGTTTCCCTTTCATCGGCATAACCACATAAAGATAATGTATGTCTTCATTCAGTTCGTATTTTGGAAGAGTCAACTTCATTGGGGGCGAAATAGGAATTTTCACGATGAAGGATTGATCAAATGCAGGACTCATCTCCTGAACACGTCCGCTAATCGATTGAATAATACGTGCTGCCTCTTCCCGAAATTTTTTTGTATTAGAAAAGCGCGAGATTACTTTCTCCTTTTCGCTATCAAACAGCTCTACTTGTTCTTCTGACTCATTTATGGAAGAATTCTCTCCGTGCATGACCATTGTTCCTGTTGACTTATTAAATGAAAAATCACTGGACTCATATAATTGATAGCCAAATAATATAATTCCTGTACAAACAGCTACAAAAAACCATGTGATACGTGGAGACTTTCGCATCATCTTCACCCTTTCGCATTGTTGCTTGTAGTAGTATGGATATTTTCTCCAACCGCTATGCGAAGACTTGCTGGGGTTCTGTCAAAAAAGACCTCTCTCCATTTGGAAAGAAGTCTCTACCTATCGCCAATCTTATATAAATATCATTAATCGTCACTACTTAGAATACCAAGCAACTGAAGAACATAAAGTAACAGATTAATGATGCTTAAATATAAATTAAGCACAGCCATCGGAACATCTTCCTCGGCTACTCCATTTTTATATCGGGATACATCATACAGGATAAATCCACTAAATATCACAATTCCAGCAGAAGCAATAAACATCTGCATCGTTGTTCCTAGGGGAATAAACAGATTGAGAAGCTGCACCAGGATCAAACCGATTAAACCAGCAAACAAGAACCCACCTAACGAGCTAAAGCTTCTTTTGGTACGTGAAGCATATACGCTCAGACTGACAAAAATCAGGGTGGTAATAGCAAAAGCAGCGTTAACTAGGGCTACCCCATTTTTCATAGCATAGTATTGGAGAATTGGTCCTAGCGTAATCCCGTTGATGAAAACAAAGGCAAACAAAAACGCAAAACCGAGACGTACCCCTTTTCGACGAATAAACATCGTTGCGAGTAACAGCACAATCTCCAAAATCACTAGCGGCATCATGTACTGTGGTGGTATAAACAGGGTACCAAAGGCGCTTCCAATCGTGGCAACTAAGAGAGAAATGGCGAACAATCTCATAATTTTAGGGAAATTGTTATACTCCTCTACCTGGTAACCCGCCTGATGCAAATAGTGCTCATTCATGCTTCCTACCCCTCCATTGACAGCCAAAATATTCTAGTAAATATTATACACACTGGAACATTTTTACACAAATAGCAATTTACGATATATGACTACGCAAATTATATGTTTCAGATAGAAAAAAGAGACCTGTTATTGCCAGATCCCTTTCATCCATATGAGAATATCCTGATGTAGATACGAACTATCATCATATGGCAAGTTTACGTTACACTCTCTCCTGATTGCCCATACTCTCTTTCCCATGCTTCATCCTCTTTTAACTGCTTGCGATAAATCATACGTGATAGTAAAACGCTAATCTCATACAACGCAAACAAAGGAATAATCACAATAATATCGCTGATAAAATCAGGTGGTGTAATCATTACTGCAATGAATGCCAGGATAAAATATGCCACACGTCTCATTTTTGCTAGACGTTGTGGATTAATCACTCGCAGACGGGTCAGAAGAACAACCAGTATCGGCATTTGGAACAGGAACCCAAACGGTATAACCATATTAAATAAAAATGAAAAATATTGCGATAATCCCCACATCACCGGAGTCCCTAGTTCTTCATTAATGGTAACCATGAAGCCGATAATAAACGGAAACACTACAAAGTATCCAAACATTAGTCCAGCAATCAATAACAAGCAAGCTACGGGAATAAAGGCAAGTGTTACTTTCTTTTCATGCAGTTTGAGTCCCGGTACTACGAAAGCCCAGATCTGATACAGAAGTACGGGAGTCGTTACCACTACAGATACCAGAAAAGCAAATTGCATGTAAACAAATAACGCATCAGATGGCGCCAGGGAAACGAGAGAAGTAATAGAAGTTTGGGCGGTCGGCGTTTGTTGTAAATATTTGACCACAGGTCCCGCAAAGTAAAGACCAGCAATCAGACCGACAATAAACACAACGGCCACCACTAGAAGTCTATTGCGTAGCTCTCCGATATGATCCCATATGGTCATCTCTCTTTGTGTACTCATGAAATGCGCCTACCTTCTTACTCTTATTCATCGCAAAATTACGATAATTTCTGTTCGTTTTCGATCTTTTCTCTGATCTCACGCTCTATACGTTCACGCTCTATACGTTCACGAATTTCACGTTCCAATTTGGCACGATCAATGTCTTCCTTTTGTTCCGACACTGCTGCCTGTTCTGTAGAAGCAGGTAGCGCTTGATTTTGTGCTACCCGCTTGTTATCATCGTCATCATCATTTACCAAGCCTGTCGTTGCTTTCTTAAACTCGCGCAAAGTACTTCCCATTGCTCGTCCCAGCTCAGGCAATTTTTTTGGCCCAAACAGAATTACTGCCAGAACGAGCAGTAGAATAAATCCAGCTGCTCCCATTTGCATTTCTTTTCACTCCATTCACATTTTGATTAACATTTACGTAAACCACCATAGCCTAGGCAAGTCATATCTTTCTCCGTAATGCGTTCACCACACAAGATTCGAGGCAAGAACACATCGAAGGAGGTAAATGGCTCATGCATCACTGCTCCAGGAAGGCCAACGATAGGGATAACTCCTTTATAAGCAATCATCAACATAGAGCCAGGTAACATCGGGGTCCCGTAACGGACTACCTCCGCTCCTACTCCAGCAATTGCTCCAGGAGTCTTATCATCGGGATCAACTGACATTCCACCCGTTACACAGATTAGATCTACCTGTTGCTTCAAGAAGTAGTTAATTTCTTGTTGAATCAGCTCTTTGTCATCCGGGGCAAATCGTTGTTCTGTGACAACTGAGCCTAACGCTTCGATTTTGGTGGTGAGAGCAGGACCGAATTTATCAGTAATTCTGCCCTTAAAGACTTCATTTCCTGTTGTGACTATTCCCACTCTTCTAACAGGGATGTCTACAACATCGATAATCGGACCTTCGAAACTGGCAACCAACTGTTCTAATTTCTCTATATGTGCTTCTTCGATGATTAACGGAATAATTCTGGTTCCAGCCACAGATTGACCTTCCTCCACCACCTGATTAGTTAGGATGGTGGAGAAAGCAATCGCTTCTAGTTCATTAATTGCATGAACGGCACTTTCATTTATTTTGCAAAGCCCTTTTTTTCTGGCTTTTAGTGATACCTTTCCTTCATATGGCTCTGTTAGCCATACTCCAGCTCCCGCTACTGCTTTCGCAATACGTTCGCCAGCCTCTTCTTCATGAATGTAACCAGCAGGCATTTCCATGATATAAATGTGATCTTTACCAATAGAAAGGAGTGGGCCAATATCTTCTTCGCGAATCACATGCCCTTTTTTAAATAATCTTCCCTTAAATTCCCCTGGCAATATCTGCGTCATATCATGAGGGAGCATCATTCCTACCGCTTCTTGGACAGGCACAACTTTAAAGTCTGGTTTGTTTACCATCCGATGCCTCCCCAGTCCTCCGTAGCTCCATCTGTCGCCTGCAAAATATGCAAAGCATCTGGTAGCATGTCAGCAACCGCTTCAAAGCAGACTCTTACGCCTTTCGGATTTCCAGGCAGATTAATAATAAGACTGTTTCCTCGTGTACCAGCAACCGCTCTTGTCAACATGGCGCGACGGGATTCTAGTAGACCTGCACGTCTCATTTCCTCAGCTAAGCCAGGAACACGACGGTCAATCACCCACGAGGTTACTTCTGGTGTCACATCTCTAGGACTTAATCCAGTACCACCTGTAGTGATAAGAAGATCACACTTTTCTCTGTCCACTAGTTCGATCATATGTTCTTTTAATTCTTCCATATCATCCGGGACACTGCGGTACACGGTCTCCTCTGTATTTAGATATTTTTTAACAAGATCAAGTACCAATTGCACGCGATCGTCTTCTCTTTCACCTTTAGCGATTGAATCACTTGCAGTAATAATGCCTACCTTCCATTTTGGCATTGTAGTGCCTCCCTTCGTTCTTCACAAATTATACAATACCATTACAACTATAAGATAAAAAGTGATGGCAAATTCGTTTCAAATTCTGACAATTCCATCTTCCGTGACAATAGCATGAAGATGCTTATCATGTGACTCCATTGGTATCTTGTCCAATATTTGTTCGCTAAAACATACTCCAATGCGAAGTGCATGCGGAACCTTCTCAATAAATCTGTCATAATAGCCAGCCCCATACCCTAGCCGACCCATCGCTCTATCAAAAGCAATGCCAGGAACCAGAATAATCTCTATATCAGTCAAAGCCACCTTTTGACTAATGGTAGGATCAGGTTCCATAATGCCATACACCCCGCTTTTCAACTGTTCTCTCCCTTGATAATAATAAGGGATCAATTCCTTCGTGCTGCGAAATGTTAATGGCAGACATAGTTTTTTATCCAATGTAGATGCTTTTTCTATGAACGGCAAGGTATTAATCTCGCTTCCAAAGGAAGAAAAGCACATGATTGTCGTCCTTTGAATGATTTCAGAGTCTGCTAGCAAATGGTGTGCGATGCGTAAGGACTTTTCCTGTCTGATATTTGCCGGAATTGTATCTCGCATTGCCAGGACTTGTTTTCTGATATGCCCCTTCTCTTCCCTATTCACCTTTTCCCTCCGACCTCCCACTTCTAATAGTCTCCCCTTGTTCCTGTCACTATGTTTGGGTACACTTAATGAATCAGAGAACGGATTACTATTCGGGGTGAAATTATGATCTTACTACAAGCAGAACAAATTACGAAATCATATGGTGTGGAAACCATTTTACAGGATATATCTCTACAAGTACAAACAGGTGAGCGCATTGGGCTCGTTGGAATAAATGGAGCAGGTAAATCTACGCTCATGAAAATTATAGCAGGAGAATTGAGCTATGACAGCGGTGTAATACGCAAACCGAAGGAAGTAACTCTCGGTTACCTTGCCCAAAACAGTGGTTTGGAGTCAAATCGCACGATCTGGGAAGAAATGCTCACTGTTTTTGACCATCTGCAAGCAGAAGAAAAAGAACTGCGTAAAATGGAAGCACAGATGGGTGATCCATCCATTTTACAAGATGAAAAGCGTTACCAGCAAATCATGGAAACATATTCCAGAAGATCAGACACATTTCGAGAAAAAGGTGGCTACAGCTACGAAGGAAGCATACGCGGCGTTTTACATGGCCTTCATTTCGCTGATATGGATTATGCAACACCGATTCACACATTGTCAGGTGGTCAAAAAACCCGCCTCGCTTTAGCCAAGCTACTTCTTCAAGCTCCTGATCTTCTCTTATTGGACGAGCCGACCAACTATCTGGATATCGAAACGTTATCATGGCTTGAGGTATATCTACAAAATTACAAGGGTGCTATTTTGGTAGTATCCCATGACCGTTATTTTTTAGATAAACTAGTAAATCTTGTATATGAAATAGAACGGAATCAAATTCAGCGCTATGTAGGTAATTACAGCACCTATCTTGATCTGAAGGCACAGCGTATGGAACAAGAAATGCGTCGTTTTGAAAAACAGGAAGATGAGGTCGCTAAACTGGAGGATTTTATCCAGCGAAATATCGCTCGTGCCTCCACTACCAAACGTGCACAAAGCAGACGTAAAACGTTGGAAAAAATGGATCGTATGGACAGACCAATGGGAAGCAACAAATCAGCCCATTTTTCCTTCGATATTAATAAAATGAGTGGAACGATCGTTTTAAAAGTAAATAATGTAGCAATTGGATATGAAGATGCCACTCTATCCTCACAGCTTACATTTGTACTGGAACGAGAAGAGCGTGTTGCCCTTGTCGGTCCGAACGGAATCGGAAAGTCTACTTTACTAAAAACCATTGTTGGTCAACTGGTAGCAAAGCGTGGCCATATTGAGTTCGGCAGTAACGTAACAATTGGTTACTACGATCAAGAACAACAGCATCTACATCAGAACAAGACCATATTGGCGGAGTTATGGGATGATTACCCACATATGCAGGAAAAAGATGTCCGTACCGTATTAGGGAATTTCCTGTTTAGCGGCGATGATGTTTTAAAACGAATCAGTGATCTTTCTGGTGGCGAAAAAGCTCGTGTCTCTCTGGCGAAATTAATGCTACTAGAAGCTAACTTCCTAATTTTTGACGAGCCGACCAACCATTTGGACATTATCAGTAAAGAAGTATTGGAAAATGCACTATTTGATTATCCCGGCACGATTTTGTTCGTCTCGCATGACCGCTACTTCCTAAATAAAATGGCTACCCGCGTTCTTGAGCTCTCTTTGAACGGGGTAACCAATTATCTGGGTAACTACGATTATTATGTAGAGAAGAAACAGGAACTAATAGAACTGGAACAAGAAAAGCAGGCAAATGCCACTAAGGCAGCGCAGAAGAAAAATGAATCAGCCGCACAAGAGAAAAGTAGCTATGAAATGGACAAGGATGCAAAACGTAAAGAACGCCAACGCTTGCGCCGGATCGAAGAAATCGAGAACACCATTCATAGTCTAGAAGAAAAAATTGCAACGTGGGAAGAAGAATTATGTCTCCCTGAAATTTATACCGACCATGTACAAGCCAAAGTACGCAACGACTCGATCAGTGAGGCAAAAAGTGAAATGGATAACCTGTTCACTGAATGGGAGGCTCTATCAAACGAATAGTTTATCTCTTCTGTCCCATATCATTTCGTTTTACCTACCTTCGCTCTTTTCTGTGGAAGAGAGCGTCGCGTACAAGACCGGAACAACCAGGAATAGAATCGAAGTAGCGGCTGTGACAATTCCGGAATCATTTAGGAATAGCCCTGCCAGCGACCCTGCCATTACACCGCTCAATCCTCTCATGAGTGCTGGATACGATTCGTATAACCGGCGCATATACTGTTCCGGATAAAATGCCAGGATGGCAAGCACGATGAGAGAGAGGAAGAATATCTTACTCCACATGGAGAAACGAATCAGCTTCTGATTCATCGCTAGCTTTCTGGTCAGGATATGCTCTACTTCTAGCCAATTACCCGAAATTATATCATTTGCCACCTGCCCCACATGGGTAGTAGGCAAATGCCCAGTCAAATTAAAAGCAAACAACACTAGAATTCCTACTACCATGCTTCCTCCTAATACGAGGAAGCTTTTTTTATGAAATTGTACTTGTCTATAACGTAAATAAGTTACCAAATAGGCAAAGCAGATAGCTAGAAAACCACCTGCATTAGCTCCAAATCGAGGAGACACCAGGTAATAGAGTATTCCGCAGACACCTAGCAAGGTACACAAGGTAAAAAGCAACTCTCCACCATGATAGGAAAGCAATCCTTGCCTCCCCTGCACACTTTCACCATATCGCTTCTTCCATTCAAACAAGGCGGCTACCAGTAACACGCTTGCCCCAATTAGGACACCTTCATATTCATTGCCCATCCCATAAAATCGCGCTCCAATAACAGGGTCATAACCGAGAAAGGAACGTTGCATTGCCTTGGCTCCAAGAAACCCGTCTACTAATAAGCCTGCTACTGTCACACCGCTGACCAAGAGAAAGTTGGTGATGACAGTAAAGCGACTGCTCCACGCTGCAATCATCCAAGCCAACGTGGCTACCAATCCAAACAGCAAGATGGAAGGTAACGGAAGGTGAAAGAGCGGTTCTACTAAAAACAAAACAGGAAACCATAAAGATGACATAAGAAAAATCCGTCCAAGACGATATATGACTGTTTTTTTGGTTCCTGGTCGTAAACGAGCTACATACCACAAGGCTATGCCTATCATTAGTCCAGCAATCAAATAAATCACATAGCTTGTCATAACTGCAGGACGATTGGCATAGATACGATGAACTCGACCAATCTCATGTAAAAACAGATTGATTCTCGCCTCCCCCTCATGTCCTAGATAGAGAGTGGTTGGCATATCAAACGTTATTCGTTCCCAATCAGGAACTAAATTGGCTGGCTTAGAATAACTTCTCGTGATGACATGACCAATTACATGCTCGGGTAAAGGTAGTTGCAACCATCGCAATACAGTAGGCAGTAGATCAAATCCACTTATGATACCTTCTTGCCTTGTTGTAAGCGAGGAAAGTATGCCTCCCTTTTTATTCGCACCCTCCCACATGAGGAATGGAGTGAGTGGTTTTTTTTCTTTAACAGATGGAGTACTTGCTTCTGGAGACAAGACCATTACGAGCTGATCAGTATTTCTGTTTGCTACTAGCTGTCCGATCATTTTTGCCAAGTCGGATAGGATTTGTTTTTTCATCCATTCAAAATGAGCTGGTGAGGTTTCAGGCATTTGTTTATAAAGTCGTGCCAAATCTCCAAACTGAATGACTAACATGCTGGCATCCTGATTCTTTCTCACCTGTTTTATCATCCAGTCGCTATTCGTTCTGATTCCTTGTGGATAAGTATCAGCCCTCATTAGCACTTGCTTTGGTTCAACTGCCCCCTCTTCGATTACACCATTTGAATCAATTGCCAAAAAGCCTGCATGACGCTGTTTTTTATCTCCAATATCCACATTTCCGTAGAATGCGGTGCTCCCTCCCCCTTTTCTGATGGAATCACCTAGCAATCCAATACGAGCTGTAAAGGGTTGATTCACATTCTGGTATACCAATCGGTAAATACCTGGAAACAGCAACGTATCATCTTCATCTGTTGAAGACATATACGTAGGGAACCCCAGTTGCTTTATTCTTTCACCTGCATACTCTCCATTTTTCATTTTTTCATTGCGTCCATATATGGTTTCGCTTGCATCTGTATAGGTGACCCATCCGCCACTTCCCATTAACAAGTACGCGTTAGCCGCGGTTCTAGGACCTGCTGTACGAAAAGTGGCTCCAGCTATCCCAGCTTCCCCCATATGACCTGCCAACGGCTGCATCTTGATTATTTCTTTAAAGTCAGAAAACGAGAACTGGTCCACAGCAACAATAATTACCTGCTTTTTTGAAGGGTGTTGCAGGGCTGCTTCTACAACACTCTCATTGTAAGAAGTGGCAACAACTAGGATAAGGATATGTAGAATAATCATCAGGATAGTTCTCATCCTGAAACCTCCTGTTTATAACATGGGTAGTAAACAGCAAAATACGTTGTGGATTACTCATTTATACACAGATTTATAAACATGTTCACAAATAAAAAACAGGTTATTTTAGCCTAAAAAAATAACTTATCCACATTATCCACAGGTTAAGTAATAACATTGTGTATAACTTTATTCATACTTGTGGATTTTTTCTTTTTACATTACTTGCCTATTTTTTCCCTAAACTGTTTTTTTATGTGTGACCACAACCTATCCCCTAGCCCCCTTTAAGTAAAAATAACGCTCTCCCAATGAGGAAAGCGTTATTTTTATAGAAACATCTATTCAGTTAGCAGTAACCCAGGCATTCCATTCAAGTCTAGTGATGCAAAAATGCCTTTTTCGTAAAGAATAGTTCCTGCAGCTCCAATCATGGCAGCATTATCCGTACACAGGATAAGCGGTGGAACGATCAGCTTTATCCCTTCTTTTTCGCACCGGATTTCTAAAGCAGTGCGAAGTCCTTTATTGGCGGCTACTCCACCCGCTACCAATACTTGCTTTGCCTTATATTGTTTTGCTGCTCGAATTGTTTTCTCTATTAAAACCTCCACGACAGACTCCTGAAAGCTGGCTGCCAAATCTGCAGGTTTAATCTCTTCACCACGCTGCGTAGCGTTATGCAATGTATTTAAAACTGCTGATTTTAATCCACTGAAACTAAAATCATAAGAATCTGGCTCCAGCCAAGATCTAGGCAGTTTAATCTGTGCTTCTCCTTCATGAGCCAGCCTATCAATATGCGGTCCACCTGGGTATGGCAAGGAAAGCGAACGAGCTACCTTATCATATGCTTCTCCAGCTGCATCATCCCGAGTCTCCCCCAAAATTTCAAAGTGACCGTGTTCCTTCATATACACCAATTCTGTATGACCGCCAGAAACCACGAGACTGATTAATGGAAACTCCATTTCCTCAACCAAACGGTTTGCATAGATATGGCCTGCAATATGGTGAACACCAATTAATGGAATTCCTTTGGCAAATGAGATAGCTTTTGCTGCCGCAACACCTACCAATAACGCACCTACCAATCCTGGACCATACGTAACTGCGATGGCAGAAATATCATCCCAGGTTTTATCCGCTTCTTGTAGAGCTTCTTCAATCGTCAGCGTAATACTCTCCACATGACAGCGAGATGCCACCTCTGGTACAACTCCACCAAAGCGCTTATGAATCTCTGCCTGAGAGGCTATTACGTTGGACAAAATCTTTGTACCATCTTGAATAATTGCTGCCGATGTTTCATCACAGCTTGTCTCAATTCCCAGTATATACACGGGAGCGCCTGATTCTTGTTGCTTCTTATATCTGTTCCGGGCACGCTGTTCGTAGCGTGATGTCTGTTTATTCTTCACGTAAATTCACCCACATAATAATGGCATCTTCATTGTTATCGGAATAGTATCTTTTCCGACGTCCCTGCTCTTCAAACCCTAATTTTTCGTATAAATGGCGAGCCACCGTGTTAGAGGGACGCACTTCCAGCGTCATTTTCTCTCCCCCATGTAACATCGCTAGTCCCATCATTTGCTTCATGATCCTGAGTCCTATCTTTTGGCCTCTCGCATCTGGATGGACACAAATATTCGTAATGTGAACCTCATCAATAATAATCCACATTCCACAGTACCCTACAATCTCTTGATCCAGTAATGCAACCAGATATTTAGCATTAGGATTAATCTTTAGTTCGTTATAGAATGCTTCCTTTGGCCAAGGAGTTGGAAAACAAATACGTTCCAATTCCGCAACCTTCTCCACGTCATCCCAAGTCATATATTTGAACTCAATTGGTCTTGTGATGTTCTCTCCCATACTGATTCTCCCTACTTTTCCTGTTTCGCCAGCCATTTTGCTTCTGCTTCCGCAACTTGCAGATAGTCTGGGACAAGCTCGTGAGCATCTGTACCTTTTCCTTGTTTGAATTCTTGCAGGGCTAGCCAGCCGATCTGAGCAGCCCTTGGATGATAAAGAGTCGGAGCAGGAAAAATCGCCTGATTTCCTAATGTCTCTTGAATTACTGCCTGATGAATATGCAGATCTTCTCCCATAAATAGTAGTGACTCATCACCTACCGCTTCTTTTACCTCCATCAACCAGTCCGTTAGAAGCATGATTCGATCAGGAAGTTCATTCTTTACTGTGACCACTTGCTCTGAACGATACAGCCCTGTATAGACCTGACCGCGTCTTGCATCAAAAAGCGGAACAATTCCACCTGAATAACCAAGAGCATTCATCGCAACTGCCTGCAAACTAGAGAGGCCTACAACCGGAACCTGGAGTGCCCACGCCATACTTTTTGCTGTAGCCACACCAATTCGGACGCCTGTATAAGAACCAGGTCCTTTGGCTACCGCTATTCCATCCAGTTCCTCCGGTTCCACTTTACATTGATTGAGTACCATCGAAATACCATCCATCAGTGTAATGGAATGGTTCTTGTTCTGATTGCTAGTCCATTCTCCTAAAACGCGCGTCTCATCCATCACCGCCACGCTTAATACGAGATTTGAGGTATCAATCGCTAATACGCGCATGTTGTTCAATCTCCTTAGCTACCTGTTCACTACGCACCCCAACTGCTACCAGTCGACAGCTTCTGCCGTCTTCTCCTTGGTGCGATAGATATATTATGATTCTATCTTCAGGAAGTACATCTTCAATGAGTGAAGCCCACTCCACCACACAGACACCTTCGCCATAAAAATATTCATCTAGTCCCAAATCATCCACTTGGTCAGCTACCCGATACACATCCATATGATAAAGAGGGAGTCTCCCTGCATATTCCTTAATAATCGTAAAAGTAGGACTGTTAACCACACGCTTAACACCTAAACCACGTGCTAATCCTTGTGTAAATGTCGTTTTACCTGCGCCTAGATCTCCTTCTAATGCCAATAGATCACCCGGCTTAAGAAATTCGGCCAGCTTTTCAGCGAATTGTTGTGTCTCCTGCTGATTTGCAAACGTAAAAATTTTCTCCATCGCCTCGCTGTCCCTCCTTTCACTTTTACGTGCTACACTTTCATAATAACCGTCCTATTTATCCTATCCATTATAGCCCTCTATAAAAAGGCATGTAAAGGTTCGAAAGAGATCCATTACGGTGAAGGAATCTCCACTATTCGTAATTTTCCCCGACACTTGCCACAAACATAACGAGACGCATCTACTTTTTTCTTTCTGCGATATACCAAACCACAATCGTTACATATTAGTTGATAGCGAAAGGGGAGAGATCGTCTTCTTCTGCTAACCTGCTGACAGTAGCGTGACCCCCCCACTTTTTTCAACAAGTTAATAAAATCTGCATCACGATGAGCATATCCGCGTCCTTGAAGATGGAGATGATAGTGACACAGTTCATGCTTAATAATCCCAACCAGTTCTTGCATACCGTGTTCTTCCACGTGTAAAGGATTAAATTCCAGATCATGTGACCGTAGAAGATAGCGACCGCCTGTTGTCCGAAGTCGGCTGTTAAACCGTGCTTGATGTAAAAAGGGACGGTTAAAATCACGGATAGAAATTTCTTCGACCATTTTTTGCAGCTCTTTATCGTTCACAACCATCCCTCCTTACTCTCTTCGTATTTCTTATTCCCCAAAAATTCTTGAATTCTTCTTGAAGGATACGCTACACTTGTCCTTGAAAGCAAGTCACTTACTAATCTCTGACGGAGGCTAATATGCGCTACCTACTACTTAATCAAAATGAACAGCTTTTTTTTGTAGAATTGCCGGCATCTCACATGTACCAGCTGGTAGCCCTCATGAAACGGCTTTACAAGGAAATTGACAAGTTAACTGCAACCAACTCACCAGTCTTGCCAACTATTCTGGCTGAATGCAGTGAACTGGAGATTTATTCTGACGAGGTTGCCTTGCAAGACGGTTTGACATACATAAATGAGCTTGAAAACAGCTTTTCCCAGGTGGAAGAAAAAGAATACCCACTTATTTCTCTGCTTACTGAAATCCGTGCTTTACAGGCTCAGCTTGAGTCTCTAGAAGAATAAAAGAAATATCGACAGGTACCTCCGCCCACGTTCGTGCATACAATGCAACTAACAACGTACAGGAGGTACTTTTCTCATGCCTCAATGGATGCGTAAACAATTACAGCGTGCTTTCTTTGGAAAAGACATTAAGCAAATTCGCTTGTTAAACAGTTGCTGGTTTCTTTATCTAGAAAAACAAAGCAGCCGTCCAGAAAACTAGGACGACTGCTTTGTTTATTTTCCTGTATCAGAAAGCATAATCTTCGGAGCTTCTTTGAAAAGACATCGATAAAGTTTTTCTTAATGGGCTGTACCTTTCAGGTTGATCACGACTACCCCCGCAATAATCAGGAGAATTCCCATAACAGTTGATACACTCGCAGTTTCTTTCCAAATGACGATTCCAATGATGGCCGTTACCGCAGTACCCACGCCCGACCAAATGGCATAAGCTATTCCCAGAGGGATTTGTTGAAGTGATAGTGATAGTGAATAAAAAGCCACTCCAAAAGCTAAAACCGTTCCAATACTCGGATACAATTTGGTAAACCCATCAGAAGCCTTAAGCATCGATGTCCCAAAAATTTCACTCGCTATTGCAATTGCTAAAAATAAATATGCTTTCAATTTCGCTCCTCCAATTGTAAATTAGCCCATTTTTTCTTTTTATTTATATATACCTACAAGCAACATCTCCACCATTTGATCCAGGGCTCTCTCAAATGATAACTCAAGTCTTCCCGCTATTTGACTATCCATCAGGTGATATAAGGCTCCAATATATACATGAATAAATAGTTCCATGTCAATAGCACGAATATCTCCCTTCGCTATCCCCTCTTTTACCAACAAGCGAATTCGGTCCCAGCCATTGTAATCATATTCGTCGAAAGCTCTCCATTGGTCTGGGTATCTAATTTTCAACTCCTGCAATATGCGTATATCTCGGAAAGCAAATCCACTAGGTATGATTACTAATGCCTTGTGCAGCTTTTGCTTTATGGAAAGAGAACTGTCAAGCATCACTCCCATTTCCGCTTCTCTCATCTCTTCGATGGATTGCACAACTATGTGGCTTATGATTTGTTCCTTTGAATCGAAATACTGATAAATAGTCTTTGTACTTATGCCTAAACCATGCGCGATATCCCTGATGGAAAACTTCAATCCCCGGTGCATCATTTCTTTAATCGCAGCTTGAACAATTCTTTCTTTCATAACACCCATCCATCCCTCTTATCGAAATGATACAAAGCGATGAGCACGATCTATAAACCCCATAGATAGAAATAAAAGATGCTCATGAATACCCAGTAACAGAGACTCTTCCGTCTTCAATATAGAAAACAAAGAAAACATTTTGGTTTCCGTGTTTTCTACGATACAACGAATACGCAATGAAAATCAATGCTCTAAAAGAGAAAAATCCCCATCTTGATCAAAAAAAGATCAAAATAGAGATTTTCTTCTCATTAGAATGTTTAGTTGCTTGGTTCAATCATAGTTAGCCCAACACGTTGACGCTTCTCATCAATTTCTAGTACCCACACATCAACAATATCGCCGACAGCTACTACATCAAGCGGATGTTTTACAAATCCTTTTTTCAGTTGAGAAATATGAATAAGCCCATCGTTTTTTAAGCCGATATCAACAAACGCTCCGAAATCTACTACATTACGAATCGTTCCCTGCAACTTCATTCCTTTTCCAAGGTCGCTTAGTTGTAGCACATCCTGTGACAGGATTGGCTTCGGTAACTCATCGCGCGGATCACGACCTGGACGAAGCAAGCTGTCAATGATGTCTTTTAAGGTAGGTTCGCCAATATCCAGTTCTTTGGACATTTCCGTTATCGAAATACTGGAAAGCTTCTGGTTGCAGGCTTCACTTCCGATATCAACTGGCTCAATTCCAACTCTTTTTAACAGTTTGTGAGATACTTCATATGATTCTGGATGGATTGGAGTTTTATCGAGCGGGTCCTTCCCTTCCATAACTCGTAAAAACCCGATACATTGCTCATATGTTTTGGCACCTAGTCGCGGAACCTTTTTCAGCTGCGTACGACTTGTGAATTTACCTGTTTCTTCACGGAGCTTCACAATATTGGTAGCTACTTGCTTATTCACACCCGACACATATTGTAACAAGGAAGCAGATGCGGTGTTCACATCGACACCCACGTGGTTAACTGCGGAAGAAACCACGAATTCCAAGCTGTCTGCTAGTCTGCTCTGTGAAACATCATGCTGATATTGCCCAACACCAACTGATTTTGGATCAATTTTGACCAGCTCTGCAAGTGGATCTTGCAAACGTCTGGCAATCGAAATAGCACTACGCTCCGCTACATCCAATTCAGGGAATTCCTCTTTTGCCAGAGGGGAGGCCGAATAGACAGAAGCACCCGCTTCGTTCACGATGATATAAAAGACTTCCTGTTTCACTTCTTTTAACACATCAACAATAAATTGCTCCGTTTCCCTTGAAGCTGTACCGTTTCCAATTGCTACTACGTTAACCTGATACTTTTCAATCCACTCTTTCACTTTGACTGCTGCTTCCTTCACCTTGTTAACGGGAGGAGTCGGGTAAATTACGCTGACTTCTAACATTTTTCCTGTTTCATCTACAACAGCCAACTTACAGCCTGTCCGAAATGCAGGGTCAACGCCAAGAACGACTTTGCCCTTGAAAGGTGGTTGCAAGAGAAGGTTGCGCAGGTTCTCTGAAAAGATATGTATAGCTCTTTCTTCTGCTGTCTCTGTCAGTTCAGCCCGTACCTCACGTTCAATGGATGGAGCTATCAGGCGTTTGTAGCTATCTTCTATTGTGCGCACTAAAATATCATGTGCAATGGATCGTTTTGTAATGAATTGTTTCTCCATGTATCGGTATATCTCTTCAATAGGAGACTCCAGTGATACTTTTAAAATACCTTCCTTTTCTCCACGGTTTACAGCAAGAACACGGTGTGGTACCAGTTTTTTTACAGGCTCACTGTAGCTGTAATACATTTGGTATACATTTTTTCCGTCTTCTTCTTGTTCCTTCTGTTCCGTGGTAAGCACCGCTTTTTGGAAAGTGGTATGTCGAATCCATTTACGTAGGTTGGCATCATCGGAGATTTGTTCTGCGATAATATCCATCGCACCTTGAAGCGCTTCTTCCGCTGTTTCCACACCTTTTTCACTATTTATATATAGGCTCGCTTCCTTATTAATATCACCTGATTCAGGCATGCTTACCAAATAAGAGGCGAGTGGCTCCAAGCCTTTTTCCTTAGCAATGGTGGCTCGAGTTCTCCGCTTCTGTTTATAGGGTCGGTACAAGTCTTCTACCTCTTGTAGCTTGGTAGCTTGTTGAATCACCTTGCTTAGCTCGTCTGTCAATTTTCCTTGCTCATCAATCAGACGAATTACTTCTTCTTTTCGATCATGCAGGTTCCGCAAATAACGAACACGTTCCTCAATATCACGAATCTGTATTTCGTCTAGCTGACCAGTCATCTCTTTGCGATAACGGGCAATAAATGGAACAGTATTGCCCTCGTCCAGCAAGGTAATGGTCTGGGTCACTTGTTGTTGCCCTACCCCTAGTTCTTTCGCAACCATGGCAGCCATTTGTTTCATATCCATCAGCTAATCCTCCCATAACTCTGACTAGTCTCAACCATACTATTTAGTATGATATCCCCACTGGCAAGAGTTTACAAGTTCACTATGTTTGGTTGCAATGGCTACCCTCAGTTTATCCAATGCACGACGTAGAATACGGGAAACATGCATTTGAGAGATTCCCAGATAATCTCCCACTTCCTTTTGGTTCATATTTTCATAATAAATCATCGTAATTACTTCTTTTTCTCGCTCATTCAATACACCGTACAATTTCTTTATCAGTAAGGCTTGCTCGACACGTCTGTAGCCCTCTTCCGTATTTCCAATCAAATCAAGTATGGTGACTACATTCCCTTCATGGTCTGCGTCAATTTCCATTTGAACCGATAAGGATCGATAATTTTTACTTATTTCTAGCGCCTCTTTGACATTCTCAGCCTGCTGATTCAAATGTTCAGCCAATTCATCTATTTGTGGTGACCGCCCAAGAGTTACGGTCAGTTCATCTATGGCTTTATACATGCGCGAGGATAGTTCTTTTATACGACGTGGAACATGTATACTCCAGGTTTTATCACGAATATAACGTTTCATCTCACCCAATATGGTAGGGATGGCAAAGCTCTCAAATGTACAACCATATGAATAATCATATCGTTTTAATGCAGATAAAAGTCCGATTAAACCTACCTGGCATAAATCTTCCTTCATTTCTGTTCCATGATGAATTTTCGCAACTAGCCGGTCAACCAATACAATATAATGTTGGACTAATAATTGCCCAAGCTGCTTATCGTGCTGATTTTGAAAATCCCTAATCATGTTAATGATTTCATTTTTTTGTCTCTCTTTTTCCGATAGACAATTATGTGTCATATCGTTCACCTCGACTTGCTGTAGCTCCTAATAAGCCGTCATGTGTAACTAGATGCTATTATCTAAACCTGTATTAGCTAGTTGTAATTGCGTCGGATAATCATAATGGTATAGTCATCATTTATTGGTTGATCTTTTTCCTCTGTGTAGTAGTAGTGAATTTTTTCCACTAATTCCTGCATGGAGATGTTATCATTTTCAGATAAATACTTCCTGATTTTTTGTTCGATGACCTGTTGTGCTAATTCACGGCGTTCCACTACTCCATCTGTTACCAAGACAATGGCATCCCCTTTTTCTAAGGTCACAGAACAAAGTGAATAAGTGGAATTCTTTAGCACCCCAATAGCAGCACCTCTTCCCGATAACTCATACATTTCCTTTTCTTTATACCGATAAATATAACCTGGTTCATGTCCAGCATTAGCATATGAGAAGGTATGAAGCTTTCTGTCATAGATTCCATGCAACATGGTGATAAATACGCAACTAGGCAATTTTATTTCTGCTTGTTTATTAATTCTACTCAGCATTTCGGTGGGACAAATAAGTTCTTCCCCTCTAATCGCATAATGGAGCATAGGAGAATAAAGGGCAGCTGTAATACCAGAACCCATAATATCGGCAATACTAATGCTAAAACGGTCTTCATCGATCTCACTAAAGAAATAATAGTCCCCGCATAACTTTTTTAAAGGAGCCTGTTTTACACCAATATCAATATTTTCATAACTTGGAATTACGGGTAACATATCTTGTTGCAATTGTACAGCTTTATAGATATCTACCTGTATTGCCTTATAATCACATAATACTTCCTCATACTTTTGTAATAATTGTCTGTAGTTGCTTAACATAACTTGAAAGGAATACTGCATTGGGCCAAGAAGAGGCGGATAAGATTCAAGGTTTCGCATATGAATATCATCCATAGCGAAAAAATCCTCTTCACCGATTGTACTCTGAGTCGAGTTCATCGGGGGTGTTTCTGCTTCGTAATTGAGTACGTGAGAAGATAATTGAGTTACATGGCTTTGAAGGGGACTTTGGTCAGTTTGTCTTATCCATTTTCCTGTCATATGGCGCTCCTTTCTCCTTTACGATACAACTATATTCAAAAAAATAACTTTCACTCTTTAATTATAGAAAAATAAAGATGTCACGATTATTTATAGAAGTAACAAATTGTGAACATCTCGTATTAAGTGATTTTTCTCTTGTGTAAAGACTCTCATTTCCCCATAAAAAAAGCTTCGCTCATTAGAAGAGCAAAGCTTTTTCACATCTTATTGTTTTATACCCGGTTAATAAAAGTTTATATTCATCCCGTTGGAACCATTTGTTGTAAGCGCAGGTATTCATCTTCCATTTCCTTTAATAACACTTCTCCTAAATCGGTAAATTTACCATGTGTTTGGAGTACTTGTATCGCTTCCTCTATTTGTAGTAAAACCTCTGCTTTTCGCAGTCTTACTTCTTCACTTTGAATGTGAATTTCTAATCTCTCATACCATTGTGCCACTCGGATAAAAACATAAAGCCCATGCACAATACCTTTTATCGGTCGAAGATCCATACGCCATGGAGAATAGTACCTTTCCTCTTCCTCATTTAAATAAATATCATCTATTTCAAAAAGTTGGTCTAGCCTGCTATGGCTAGCTTCGTGAATAAAATTTTCTACCGTCCAAAATAGATCAGGAGCACGATGACTCAAGAAAATGCCACCTAGGAAATAAGAAGTAGTCATCCCACCTAGAGCTGTAGTTTTCAGTGGGACTAGCAACCTTATGTGACCAATTATCTCTGTATACATACTTGCCCAATACTCTTTAACTAAATCAAGCGCTTTCTCGTAGTACCATACATCTGATAACGTAATCGGGGTAAGTGGTGGGAAATCATCCTCCTTAACAGTAAGAGAATGACCTTTAATAATTTGATATAACTCATTATCAATGTGATACCGAACAATTGGGTCATCACAATCTAACTCGATTTTATTATCGGCTATTGAAATTTTTCTTTTTAATATAGGAGAATTTATGCTCTTCGTTGTGTCTAATAGATCTTCCATTGATATTGAAATGACCTCTATGCCTACCCTCAAATGGAAAGATTCATTTTCTATCCCCAGCTCTATCGATCGATTCTGATACCCTTCCCCTAAAGAAATGTAGATTGGATGACCAGGGAAACGAAGTTCTCCTCGATCATCCAGATCTATAATGATCGATTCTGGATAAAATCCCGTTTTAATAAGTGAAATGTACAAAAATCTGCCCACTTGTCTGCTTTCTTTTTCTAACACATCTAGATCTTTAGTCTGAATCGCTTTCATTAACCTGTTGTTAATCCAATAGAAAAAAATCGGATGAACGGTTTCCTTCCATACTTTCTCAACTATATCCGTCTCACTTAGCCAGGACAATCGCTCCCATTCATCAGGAACCAGCTCACGAGCTTTCTTGATGCATTGGATGAAAATATCCTGGCATTTTTTTTGGTAATAGTTATATACAAAGTCATTGCTCATGTTAGATGTTTGTGTGTACCGAAACATTTCAACCCTCTCCTCTACGCTACATATTGCTTTTCTTCATTTTTTCGAATGGAAGGATTTACCCACATCAAACCAATGAGTAAAATTCCAAACACTGCGATTGCTAAAAATATATCTCTGACGCTATATAATGCAACGAGAGATCCTGTAGCAAGAATTGCTAATGGGCGGAAGGATTCGAGTAATACACGCATCATGCTTGATGCTCTACCCAATACCTCAAGCGGAACTTTTATCATAAAGAGCGTTTGCAGCGTGACATTAGCAATAGAGCTACCTATCCCTGCTACGAATGCACAGCCTATCATTAACCAATACTGAGTCACGATGGATAATAGTCCAAAAGGTATCATGATTAATAGTAGACCTGTCACTAACGCCAAAAATAATTTCCATTTAGACATAAGTCCCACTAGTAATGAACCTAATAGAATGCCCAAGACAAGAGCAATCTCAATAGATGCCAACTGAGATATGTGTGATACATATAATGGAAACAAGATAGAAGTTGGTGCCAATATAAAATTTACTAACATCATATAGATGAGAATGTCACGTAAAATGGGTTCCCCTAAAATGGCACGAAAACCACCAGTTAATCCTTGCTTAATCTTCTGATAGTTCATTTTACCTTCATAGTTTTGGTTCAATTCTTCTCGCTTGATTAACCAGATAAAATATAACGAGATAAAGAAAGATATCCCATTAAACAAAAATACATAGGATAGATCAAAAGAAAGGAGCAATGCTCCAATTGCAGGACCAGCAATACCTACTACTGTCTGCATTCCTTGAGAAATACTTTGAGCCTGACGAATCAGTTCTTCAGGTACAATCGTTCGAACCGTAACAGCACGAGCAGGAGTGAAGTAAGCGCTAAAAGAAGATAAAATGATAGCACCAACAATTAACATCCAAGGTTGTAACCATCCCGCTAGTAATAGTCCAGCAATGGCTAATAAAATAATGCCTCGTCCAACATCAGCTATCATCATGATACGACGCTTATTTCCCATATCTACTACTACGCCTGCAAAAATACCCAATAGAATCAATGGAATGATCTCAGCCGCTAACAAAATAGACATTTGAATGGAACTATTGGTGAGTAATTTCATCAACCAGATTAAACCAATTGCATAAACGCCGTCTCCCAGATTGGATATTAACTGAGCTGCTATAAGATTACGATAGTCTCGTATAGCGAATAATCTTTTAAAGTTTGATGGTACTTTTTCTTCAGGTTTCTCCAATGCCGACATGTCTTCCATAAATACCTCCCTTCTTATATTTGGGGTCCTGGGAACAACGATAATGCCATTGTGTACCATTCACTTTCCTCGTGATCTACATCCTTTATTTCTTGATCAAATTCTTCTTCCAAAGCTTTAAGTCGCTCTAAGTAGTTTTTAATTTTAGATGGATGGATTTTTACATGTACCATTCCAAGATGAACTGACTTATCCTGACTAAATCCTTTAATGAGATTCTCTTTCATTAAATCTAAAATATACAGAATAGTCTTCATCTTTTCGGTATGACTTTCATTTCCACTTGAATGCAATTGAAATGTTTCCGTGTTTGCTGCATAAAATTTCTCAATACTGTTTCCGTTCACTTTCTCCATATGTAAACTAATTAGATTTTCTTTGAGTAAGTGATCTATTACATAATTAATTTTAGCTCGTGATTGGCCCAGTCTTACTGAGAGTTCACTTGCAGAATGCGGAGCCTCCAGCAAACAGAGAAACACTTCAATTCCACGATCTTGAAGCAAATTTTCCTTGGCAGTACTTGAATTGTCTCGTAACGGATTCTCGACGTTGTTCGATTGATTTATCATCTCCATGTTCCTCCCTATAGTAAAATAGACAATTCATCCGAGCTTGCTCCCAATGCTGATAAGGCCATTCTGTCGTCAATAAACATACTTTTTGCCAGATTTTTGATATCATCGCAACTAACCGTGCGTATCTCGTACAATTCCAGATCAATGAAAAAATCCTTATGTAAAAGAGAATAGCGACCGGTTATTTGCAAGTGTTTACTTGTGTTACCGAATAATTGCAACATGTTCGTAACACGTGCAGCTTTTACTCTTTGTAATTCCTCTTCACTTACTCCATTTGCTTTAATATCTTCTAAAATACTGATGATACAGCGGTACACCTCATCCATTTTGTTCTTTTGGCAATTAACATTTATAGCAATATAGCCACTTAAAGAGTAGCTCTGGGCATAAGAAAATACCGTATAGGCCAACTCCCGTTTTTCTCGCAACTCAGTGAACAATCTCGATTTTAACCCGTTACCAAGAATATCTGATAATAAGTACATAGCATGTCGTTCCCTGGAATGGAATGAAGCTCCTACAAAAGAAACCGTAAAATCAACTCGATCCGATTTTCCAATTCCTACTATGCTCGGTTCGATTTCAACAAACACATCTCGATTATAATCAAGGTAATTTGTAAAGCGTTTAGATGCTTTGATGATTAAATCCATTACTTGATCAGTTTCCACATTACCTTGAATGATCAAGTGCGTATTTTTCGGAGTGTAAAATTTTGTAAATCTTTCTTGGATTTGATTCTCTGTAAATGATGCGATATTATTTCGATTTCCAATTACAAAGAGCCCTAACGAACGGTTCCCCCATAGAGCTTGTTCAACTAATTCTTCTTTCACACGTCCTGAAGAAAAATAAGTGTCTGCCTCTTGCATTATTATGGCTCGCTCATGCTCTACAACTTCTCTATTCACATTACACTCGGTAATAATACTACATAGTGTATCTATCATCTCCGGTAAGCATTGCTCTTGGGCTGAGAGTGTACATCTAGTCATTTCCTTTCCTGTAAATGCTTCGTACAATGCACCCTTATCCATTAGCTGTCCTAATTTTTTTCTCGTATCCTCATAAAGATTATTGTAATTGAATGATAAATGCTCAATAAAATGAGAAATTCCATTTATGGAACTATCCTCGTCTTTTACTCCATGATTAATAAAAAGCCCAATGTTTAATGTCCGAGCAGTAGTATTGGGGCTAATCGTCACCTGAAGGCAATTCTCTAGTACTATTTTTGTAATTGATTCAAGATACATGTCACTCACCCCACATTAAGAAATGGAATATCGTCCTCTCCCCATTAATATAGAAGAGAGGACATTTTTCATGATGTAAAGAAAAAGTTAAACTTTATGTTAGATAGAAACCGAAACACTTACCGTAACTCCTTGTTCACCTACAGCAGCTTCTTCAGAACTATTTACTAGTGCTTCTCTTACTTGCTCACTTACAATAACAACTTCACCATTTTCATTTACATGGAATGCATCTGGAGACAGGATAAGCTTTTTTTTCTCAGACATGTTCAATCCTCCTTTTTTTATAAAACCAGTAATACACTCGTCAATCCTAAGTAGTTTGTCACCCCCCTTCTAATAACTATCAGTTTTTCTAGATGAGAACTTCTTTTTTAGCTGAATTTTCCGATAATAATAACAGACGCTCTAGTCCATTCTTACTCGGCATATAGTTCCCGAGTGGTATTGCTAGGCTCACATAAACGTCCGCTTCTGTAACCATCCATTGCCGCTGCACAAAGGAATCTAACATCGCACGAACTTCTTCTTCCGTAATGGAAATGCCCTGATCCTTAATATTTCCCCATATCGATTTAAAGGAACGTAAGCGATCACACTCTTGATAAATATGTTTTTCTATACCTTGTAAAGTAGTTACATTTTGATTGCCGGCAATTGGTCGTAAGTCCACCATCACAAGGTGCTCTCCCGTTACGGTATAGAAGAATTCACTTTCATCATGTGATTGTTGCCATGAACGTAATCCCTGAATCAATTCTTGTACATATGAATTAGGTTCTTGGCCACTTACATAGTCAAAATCAAAGTGATAGGCCATTTTCATTAGTGCTTCACGAGATTGGTCTTGATAGATGAGGGGGTAGCATGCCATGGGTCGAATATTAGTCATGCCATGTTTCTCTGTGTTATTAAAGTAGGGGCTGAAACGATCTAAACGAATAGGGCCATATGCTCCAGGAGGATCAAGATGGTAGAGAGCAGGAAATATTTTGAAAATATGTTGGTATTCAGATTCCTGTTCACCAGGAAACCCGTAAAGGAAATTCCATAGTGGTTTTACACCAAATTCTTTTGTCCACTTTAATAGTTGAATGTTTTGTAACATGCTGACTCCTTTATTCATTAATCGGAGCACTGAGGTTATCATACTTTCAATACCTGGTTGAATATAATGAAACCCTGCTTCTTTAAAAAGATTGACCTGTTCTTTTGTTAAATTAGCTTTGGTCTCGTAAAACATATCTAAATCTATCTTTTTCTCACTAATCATCGGTAAAAAACTTTTAAAATACTGCATATCAATGATGTTATCAACCGCTGAAGCCTTATTCGTATACTTGCTGTATCGTTCATAGAGACTAAGCAACTCATCTAATGCTCGCTCAGCTGTTTTACTTCGAAAAGTCATGTTTGAACCGTTTAAGCCACAAAAAAGACAATGTTGTTTTGCTCCCCACCAACAACCACGTGATGACTCAAATAAGAATCTAGGTGGTACAGTCTGCTGAAGTAATTCATATTTTTCCATTTGTTCAAAATATTCATCGTAATTGGGGTATGGCAAGTCATCCATCTTATGGACTGAATCGGAGTATTCAACAACTGATGTAATTCCTCGTTTTCGTCGCTTAGTCTGGGTTACAATGCCTTTTATATCACAATCATCCCAATTTCCTGTCAGCCTCAACTTTTCCATAAAATCAACAAACGAATAGTCGCCTTCTCCAGAACAAACAGCATCAATAAAAGGGAATTCATCTAAAATGCCTTGCCCCATCTCGCCTTCCGCATTTGCGCCACCAATTATGATCCGTAAGTGAGGCCAACGCTCTTTCATTCTCTTAGCTAGACTTAAAGAGGCTACATTTTGCTCAAATACAGAGGTAAATCCAATGATATCGTATGAAGCCCAATCGAATTCATTCAATACCCTTTCAAGAAACGGTTCAACATGTGAGCGTATCTCTTTTATGGTTTCAAATAGAGATTCTTTCTCTTCCATTGATTTCTTTTTCCAATAATTATCAAAGAAGTATGTCTGAAACTCAGAGATATTATTTTTTTTATAAAGTGATTCAGAGAAAATCCATTCTCCACAAAGTGAATTAATGGGAATAATTGAACTCTCTGTGATATAATCGTAGGTTTCTGGGCTAATCATAGAGGAAAAAATTAAGTTGAGGTAATACGTATTACAGGAAAAATCGCGATTTTTGAGAGCGGCTTGCAAGAGGGAAATTCCAATTGAGGGTCGATATAAAGAACCAAATGGCATGTTAAGCAGAGCAATTTTCAATCATTACCACCTTCGTTCGTGTTATTATTTTACAATAATTATATAATATCCCAAAATATAAATCACCTATTTTTTAAAAAAATAATTTTTTTTTTAACCTTTATTGATAGTCAAGAGATATATATACAACTAATCAAAAAATAATTCCATTCCTGTTTATATTTTTTTTTGTTACTAATAGTAACATTGACACCATCATATTTTACTGCTCACATATCTCATTTATACCGTCGCCACACAAAAAACCGAGATCTCTAAACCAACTAATAGCTGGCTTAGAGATCTCGGTTAAAGTTGAACGAAACAGGATACTACTTCTTCAACCTAGTTATAAATTAAAAATCTATTAATCCGAGACTAATCTGAATTGCTTCATCAACACGGTCCATCATCTCATCATTTAGATGTGTGATCTTGTCTGTTAGTCTTTGCTTATCAATGGTCCTTATTTGTTCCAATAGGATAACGGAATCCCGATCAAATCCATATGTTATCGCATCGATCTCAACATGGGTAGGCAATTTCGCCTTTTGTATCTGAGCAGTGATCGCAGCGACGATAACCGTCGGACTAAAGCGATTTCCAATATCGTTTTGAATAACTAATACCGGTCTGACTCCACCTTGTTCCGAGCCAACTACAGGGGAAAGGTCCGCGAAAAATACATCGCCACGTTTGACATTCACGCTCTACACCCCGCTAACTAAGCGGTCTACAGTATGATCAGCTTCCTCTTCTGCATTAAATGCTTCTGATGCCATATTAAGATTGATCTTGGCCATTTCCATGTAACCACGTTGCATGGTTTCACGTATAAAGCGTTTTTTGCGTTCTTTCAGATAAAGACTCATTGCTTGTCGTACCAATTCGCTTCTGTTGGAATTCTCTTTCTGAACGACACCATCGACCTCTTGCAGCAAATGTTGCGGCAAACTAATCATGATCCGTTTCGTTTCTCTTTTAGACAAGACAATCCACCTCCAGCCATGACCGTAACCTATTTCCTAATTCGTTACTATAATTCCATACGTATCAGTACCATTATGTCGAACCGTATTTAAAAATATACCTATTTTCATTTCTTTTGCCGGATCTTACCTTATAAAAAACATTTCTTACATCTTATTCGATCTATTCTGCTAAATTCCTGCCTTTTTTCTACTTTCCTGTAAGAAGTTATTGGCAATTCCGTGACAAATTCCGACATACTGACCATTTCGTACGTACACACGTGGAATTCGATAGTTAAGCATGCAGGAAATTTCGTAGTTTATTGTCCCGAGCAGGGTAGCGATCTCATCTAAGGAAATCTCTTCCTGACCTTGTCGGCCATATAAAACAACCTCATCCCCTACATTCGCCGTTCCTTCTGGAATGCTCAGCATGATTTGATCCATGCATACTCTGCCAACAATAGGCACACGTTTACCAGACCAAATAGCTGAACCACGATTGGAAAGCTGGCGGGAAAAACCGTCACCATATCCAATGGGCACAGTTGCAATCTGCTCATTGCTATCTGCATAATACGTAGCACCATAGCTGATGCTTGCCTTTTGCGGTAACGTTTTTATATGGGCAATTCTCGACTTCAAACTAAGGGCAGGAGTTAGAGTAACGCGTCCTTGCTGTTTTACATAAAGTGAAGGATATAATCCGTATAAGCCTATGCCTAAACGGATCAGATCATAACCCCATTCTGGAAATAGAATGGCGGCAGCTGTATTGTTGCAGTGGACAAGAGGCAACATATTACCTGCTTCTTTTAACACGGTTAATAATTGCTGAAAGCGTACGTGCTGCTCAGTGACATGGGTGGTGTCTTCTTCATCAGCACAGGCGAAATGTGTGAAAATTCCTGCCCATTCGATACCGGCCGAGGAATTAATTCGCTCAACCAGTTTCAACACTTCTTCTTCTTCCCGCACGCCAATTCTTCCCATGCCTGTATCCACTTTCACATGCAGAGCCAAATGACCGCCTTCTGCCTGCAGCAAGCGCGCTGCTTCCTCTACCCAATCTACGTGATAAACCGTAAGTTCGATGTTTTCGTGAATCGCGTTTGTAATAGCTTCAATTGGAGTATATCCCAGTACTAGAATTGGAGCTGTGATCCCTGCTCGTCTCAGGACAAGCGCTTCATCTAAAGCCGCTACGGCAAGACGTGATGCACCGTTTGACAATGCTTCTTTTGCTATAGTAGTAGATCCGTGTCCATATCCGTCAGCCTTAACTACAGCCATGATCTGAGTATGAGAAGGAATGTGTCGACGTAATGCTTGAACATTGGAAGCAATTGCATCCAAGTCAATCTCTATCCAGGTATCACGAGCAAATGGCTTCATAAACCTACCGCCTCTTGTTCTTCTTTTGAATAAGTTGAATTTGTTGATTTAATTCTGTAAGGAATTTGCGATTAATCATTAAAGAAGCGCGTTTTCCATTTAACCTGTACAGATGGCGTCCTTCCAAGATAGGCTCTACCTGTGTTAAATGAAAGGCTGTTTCTACACCTCTTATCGTAATGATTAAATGTGTTTTCGTTAAGGTATAGTGGGGATTAAGCACCGCTTTATAGATAATCGGAGTGAGCCCCAATAATACAACTGCACTTCCTACTGCTACTACCTTAAACAACGCTGAATTACGATCTTCAAAGAGAAGTGAAAGTAAAATAATTGCAACGATAAATACAATTGTTTCTAAAATACGCATTCTAGGATTCTTGCGTAGAAACAAGTCGGAATATGTTGCTTTATCGCTTACTATAACTTCCCCGTATTGTGTCTTCATCTAAGCTGGGTCACCTCTTCCGTCCATATAACTCGTAACGTATCTTACCCTTTTTTTAGTATTCCTGTCAATAAAGTGGGTGATAAAATTCAGAAAAATTTGTCTATTGTTGTCATTTTCCTTCTTCATATTTATCTATTTTATCCTACTATTAGAGAAGCTGAAAACGATGTATTCGCTGAAAGAATTGCTAGGTTTCTCTTCCTTCTCCCGATGAACAACACCCTATATGAAGTCCATTAGAAAAAGCTATTTCTTCATTAGAAGATGTATCAGGAAATTCCTCTACATTTGTTTTACATTCTGATGCAGGAAAAAAGACGAAGCATTGCTTCGTCTTTTCCTTACTTATTTTCCGCCTACTCCATACGTAGATTGTGCGACCTTGATCATTTCTTCTTCAGGCAGGTCACCAGCTAATTTAAACTCTACGCCATCTAACTCCCATTTGAGGACTCGCTTATTATCGGCTGTATGTGAGATGGCTCCGATTGTAAACATGAGATCTACTGGTTCAGATTCTTCCATCCACACAGAAGTAGCTGATGGCCTGTTTTCAATTAAGGAGTAATTAAAATTACCTTGGTATTTTAGAACTACTGCTCTTTCCTCTTTATAAGTAACTGGCCCCACACTTTCTAATTTTACTCCTGCTGGAAGATAAGTAGGTTCAATCGTACCAAAATCACTTGTGAGATCCTCCGTGCCAGGTTGACTCATCGCTGGAACAGCTTGTATGCCACTCGTCATATTTTTGTCTTTATTAAAATCATCTTTTGTAAATTCTGGATTAAACACGAATTCAGTAAATTGAATATCTACCAGTTTATTCGAGTTATTATCCATAATCTCTGCTTTCTTTGGTATAAGCTCATCCGTTAGCCAAATTTTTTGTTTGCTGAAGGAACGATTTCCACTATAGTTGGCTTTTACTTCGAACATATACTCCTTGTCATCCATTTTCACCTTGCGAGTTGTGTCATCAATGATACTGTGAACTAACGTCTCATATAAATAGAGAGGTCCATTATTTTCCGGCCAACCACTTTGGAAGCGGAAGCTTTTTTTCAAATGGGGCGTTAGAACAAATACTCCTTCATCATTGCGTAAAATAATCTGTGTAATATTACGTTGTTTTGAAGTAAGTGCTACCCGATAGTTGGTGGGCTTTGAAAACCACACCTCCACATCATATTGCTGCGGTGTTGTTCCAGTCTGCAATGTCAGAATAGCGTTCGTCTTGTACCCTGTTATCTTTTCCAGTTTCCCTCCCAAATCATTAACTACATCTTCTGGTGTCTTCGTTCCGAAGCATCCAGTTACAACCAATGCGAGCAACAGCACCATCACCAAACCAAATGCCCTACGCTTCATTTTTTCAACTCCCCTTGTCTAATTTCGACAAAGGAGGGTCTGACTGTCTATTTCCTAGGAAATTTGTCAGAGGTGAACAAGCTCCAAGACAACTTGTCAATACTTGTTGAAAAGCCTTTATCTTCAACAAGTATTTCTCAACTTATGTTGAGATAGTTAGCTGTCTTTCTTGCTTGCTCCAGCTTGGTGCTCATTGCTCATCTGCCATGATTCCTTTTGCTTACAGGTCATTAGTAGATCTGTAAAGCTAACAGTTTTTTCCCTCCTGCTCTATGCGTTATATATCTATGTGCATTCTCGTCCCAATATGCAGACAAGTTGGAGTTGTCTTATTCAATTATTGAAACTCAAAATTAAGAGCCTTCACCATAATGGTGAAGGCCCACTGTTAACCTGTTATTCCGTAGCGTTATTTTGTTGAGAAGCGCGAGAAGCAGAAGCTTGGTTTTGGTTGCGTACTTGAGCTACGTTTGTCTCACTTGCAAACTCAGTCGCTGTGTTTTGTTGTTGAGAAGCGCGAGAAGCAGAAGCCTGGTTTTGTTTGCGTACTTGAGTTGCGTTTGTCTCACTTGCAAACTCAGTCGCTGTGTTTTGTTGTTGAGAAGCGCGAGAAGCAGAAGCCTGGTTTTGTTTGCGTACTTGAGTTGCGTTTGTCTCACTTGCAAACTCAGTCGCTGTGTTTTGTTGTTGAGAAGCGCGAGAAGCAGAAGCCTGGTTTTGTTTGCGTACTTGAGTTGCGTTTGTCTCACTTGCAAACTCAGTCGCTGTGTTTTGTTGTTGAGCAGCTCTTGCAGCTCTATTCGCAGCAGCATTTGTACCTTGTGTCTTGTTGTTTTCCATGTTGTCTCACCTCCTCAATTCACAATAATAATGTGTGCTTGAGAGATGAGATGTATCCTAACCTTTTTTTGGTATGATCATCCATAAAATGACAATATTAACTACTAAGACTCACTCTTTGTTGCTTGTCGACTAACGGTTTCAAATCTGGTAAATGCTCTAGAATAGATGGGATGAGCTTATTCGAGTCTGTGTTAAGGGAATAAAAAACCCATGCTCCGCGTCGTTCTTCCTTTACTAAGCCTTGGCTCTTCATCTTAGCTAAATGCTGAGAAACGGAAGGCTGAGATGCCTGCAGTATCTCCACTAGATCCCGTACACATAATGCTTGCACTTGTAATAGAGCTAAGATCGTTAACCTGGTCTTGTCTCCCATTATCTTAAAGAAATCCGCATATAACATTATTTGAACTATTTCTGTGGAATCCATTATCTCCCCACCTTTTATGAATCTTAATTAAATTCAGTATACTATATGCTCGCTATGGTGGGAATCTATGAATTTGCACGGATAGAGTACTGAACACTGTTCTTCCCTTGATACAGACAAAACTTACCTGCACCTAAAAAAAAGAACGACTTATTAGCCGCTCTTTTATCCAAACCGTCCTGAAATATAGTCCTGAAGCCGTTTATCTTGAGGATTTTCAAAGATCTCTGTTGTATCGTTGTATTCAATATTCTCTCCTTGTAGGAAGAAGGCAGTTCGATCAGAAATACGTGCTGCTTGCTGCATATTGTGGGTAACCATTACCAGAGTGTAATTTTCCTTCAACTCGGCTAAAAGTTCCTCAATTTTAGCAGTGGCAATCGGGTCCAATGCAGAAGTTGGTTCATCCAGCAAAATAACTTCCGGCTCAACAGCAAGTGCTCGAGCAATACATAATCGTTGTTGCTGTCCACCTGACAAGCCTGTAGCAGGCTTGTTTAGAACATCCTTTACTTCATCCCACAAAGCTGCTTTTTTTAGACTGGAAACAACAATTTCCTCCAAAGTAGCTCGATCTGTAACCCCATGAAGTTTTGGACCATAGGTAATGTTTTCATAAATGCTTTTTGGAAACGGGGTAGGCTTTTGAAAAACCATTCCAACACGTTTCCGTAATTGTTCTATATCCCACGAAGGATCGTATATATTTTTATCACTTATTTTAATACTACCTTTAATCTTTATTTGGGGAATCATATCGTTCATTCGGTTAAGTGTGCGTAAAAATGTTGACTTTCCGCATCCTGATGGACCAATCAATGCAGTAATTGTTTTTTCCTGCATATGCATGTTTATATCTTTGATCGCATGGGTAAGGCCATAATATACATGAAGTTGCTCCACAGTAATCATGCTAGAGCTTCAACTCCTCTCATCGCTTCTAGAGCAACTTTACCTCATACACATGAAGATGATGTATGGATAATGTAAAGTTTTCTTTAAGTCATACTTTATTGCATTACATTTCTGGCTACTGATCGCAGGCGGACGTAACTCAATAGATTTGCACTTTATCTTATACGTGATTACAACATAAAAGCGGTGAGCTTTAAGCCCACCGCTTTCTAATACCTGTCAGGTTTCTTACTAAGATTCACGAGTTATGGGATTGGTAAAAGATACATGTCCCATGAGAGACTCTGTCGGTTTCCCATCTACAAGAATATTAATCTCTTTTACTTCCGAGAATTGGAACATTGTTTGTTTGAGAGCATCAATGGCAAATGCTTCGCCACTTGAACCAAGATTGTACTGGTTCGTGCTCTTACAATCGATAGTCAATGTACCATTGTTAAATGTAATAGAGTGATATTGAAAATTTTTCCAAAGCGGAAAATTGGTTTCCTTCTTTGGTTTTTCTAATAACTCCATTGCTTTTGCATATTTGTCTTCATCTTTTTTTGGCTTTACAATCTCTTGTTGCTCTTCAATCAGCTGGGTTAGATCGCCATCGGCATAATAAACCTTCAATGGTAATGTAACTTCTTTATCAGTGACTGGCTGCTCGGTTTGTGCACCATTATTAGACGGTACCTCCACTCCCGGTGGTACCTCTGGCGTAGTTGTTTCTGGCGCATTACCACGTCCACATGCCACTGCGAAAATGGTTAAGAGTGCGCACATGAGAATCGCTACACGTTTCATGGCGAATCTGCCTCCCTTTACTAATAGGTCTGATAGTATTCGACGATAGCATCAGCAAGTGCTTTGGCTACTTTATCCTGAAATTGCGGCGACATTAACTTTGAATTTTCATAGGAGTTGCTGAGGAAGCCTGTCTCTGTCAAGACCGCCGGCATCTTGGTATTCTTAATGACGTAAAATCCGCTTTGTTTTACTTTGCGATCCGGGAAGCCTGTTGCATTCACCAAATGCTTATGAACAACTTTGGCAAGATCTGAACTATTTTGATTATAATAGTATGTTTCAGTACCCTGAGTTGTTGGACTAAAAGAGTTGGCATGGATAGAGATGAACATATCAGCTCCAGCATTGTTTGCAATCTCAACTCGTTTTTGCAAGGATGGATATACATCGGTAGTTCGAGTAGCAATTACCTCAAAGTCTTTGTGCTTTTTCAGGTAGTCTATCAAGTAATTCGACACAGCAAGAGTGAAGTCCTTTTCATAATTTCCTTGTGTCCCTATTGCACCGACGTCCGATCCCCCGTGACCAGCATCAACCACGATAGTGAACTTCCCTTTTGCTGGCTTTTCTTTCACTTTCAGCGTGAAGCCTTCATTTGTGTTTACGATATCATAATCACCTGCACGGCTCAATTCTACAACAACTCGAACAACATGCGGATTAGATTGATATTGACTGTACCGGACTGTACGAATAAGTGGTTCCTTACTCTCACCTGTTTCATTCCATAAATCATACGTGTAATCGTCTGTCATAGGTACCTTCACTTCTTTTATATCCCCGGTAGACAGTCCTTCACGCAAAGAAGACGATAATTCTGTTGATGGTAAATCCAAAACAATTCGATACGGGTCTTGTAAAACACTTGCTTTAGGAACGACGGGAGAAGAAGTTGCTACATGAATATCTGTTTTTTCCACATATACATCCTGTAATTTGTTAACCTTCTGGATAATAACTTGGTTACGGTCCTTGTCCCATTTGACAACATCCAACTTAAGACTTGACTCTATATCCTCCAGAGAAACAACAGGTGTGTTAGAATCGATATTCTTTTTGAACGTAGCTTTATTCCAAATATCTTCCTGTTTTACTCCAAGCTTGTCCGCAACTGCCTTAACGGGAAGTAACACTTTGTCATCCCAGCGATATAATTGCTCACTTGCAGGCAATGCTTCTCCATTAACCACAGCCACAATCGGCTCATTAGCCAGAACAGTACGAGTGTCGTTATCCCAACCAATATTTGTACCTAAAGCCTCACCAACAAACCGTAATGGTAGCAACATACGGTTATTTACCAACTCGGGAACAGCATCCAGGTTGTGCAATTTACCGTCTATGTAGGCTTTTTTACTTTTTGTTTGCAAAACAATTGTTCTGCCATCCTTGGTAATGGTCGCTTTCCTTTCTTTTTGATTCCAATCGACATCTGCTCCTAAACCTTCAGCGACAACACGAACTGGTACAAGCGTCCGACCATTAGACATACTTGGTGGCACTTCTGTTTGAACTACCTTACCTTCAATCCGTAGATTGATGTCATTGGCAACAGCCGCTTGCGCCACGGCATCTGTACCCTGTGGTCCCAACCATAAAAAACTTCCTAGGGCAAGTACGCCTAACACAAACTTTTTCAACTTTTTTCCTCCCTTTACCTAGCTGTTCATCTTATAGACGTGACTTGTCGAAAAAAAGTTTATAGGATTTTAGTCCTACTTAACCATTTTTTTGGCAACAATTTCATTTTACCAAAATAAAATGACAAAATAAGCCTTTATAGGATTATTTTACTTTTCTGAATTAACAAGAAAAAGCTGATTGTCTCCTTACATAAGAATTACAATCAGCTTCTTCCTTGTTTTCTTTTATTTTTTTTTCGACTGCGTTGCTTTTCCATCTGCTTCTTTTGTCATACCACCAATTAGTTGCTGCATCATTCCTGTTACAGCTGGATTGGATAACAATTGCATCGTATCCTTCAAATTTATGTTTTTCATCTGTGGCATTACAGACGTAAGCTGGGGCATCATGGAACCAAGCTGGGGTAGTAGTGGTAGCATTTGTTCCAAATTAATTGCTGGCTTAGGCTTTGGAGCTTCTTCGACTATGATTGTGGGTTCCGGACGACGTCTTCTAGGGAAAAGAAGCCTGGTTATTGGATTTTGAAATTGTGGCTCAGATTGTTGGTGGGAAGCAGCGCGAAGGCGACTAAGCATGCTTTTTAGTTCCATGATTTCCTGACGAATTTGCGCCATCTCCTTTTGGACATAGGCTTGCTGATCTTGCTGCATCGTCGTAATCATTCGTCCCAATTCTTGAGATTCGGTTGGACTGCGCCTTTTTGGAGCAAGTTTTCTGGTTATGGGAAGTCCCTCCCTACTTTTTCAGATTTCTACGAATTGTATCCAGATCGTTTTTATCAAACCCTTTACGTTTTAATTGATCTAACATGCCACCAATGTCTTTTTGCTTCATTACCTTTTTTACCTGGGCCACGTAATTATCTAGGTCCTTTCTTGTCATTTCTTTGCCTGTTTTCCTTGCTAGATCTTTAATAACATCTCGAATACCTTCATCCGATTTCAACTTCTCCTTATTAACGCCTTGGGCTAGCCTCAACAATTTTGCTAAGTCCATGGTCAGCCTCCCTCCAATTGATCGTTCCCTTTACTCTATGTCCGAGATGACGGAGGGGTTTGGTCATATGTCCTATATGTAACGAAAAAAAAGGCTGACATGTGCGATGTCAGCCTGTTACAGTCAAAATCTTATTCCATTACAGCCCATTTGAAGTCAATGTTACCAAGTGGGTCTACAATTACATTTTTCAGGTTTTTATCTTGTAACCACAAGTTAGAGTCAAAATAGATTGGTACGATTGGCATTTCATCAACCAAAATTCTTTCTGCCTCAGTCATGTACTCACTACGTTTTGCCAGATCTGTTTCAGCAGACGCTTTGTCTAACAGTTCTTTGTACTTAGCATTTTCCCATTTGGTATCGTTGTTACCACCAGTTTTGTCTTTATAAATATCAAGGAAGCTGATTGGATCGTTATAGTCTGCGTTCCAACCCATACGTCCTACTTGGTAATTACCACTGTGCATATCTTCAACATATACTTTCCACTCTTTATTAACCAATGTTACATTAGCACCAAGAACTTTTTTCCATTGGTCTTGAATGGTTTCTGCAATTTTTTTATGTTTTTCAGCTGTATTGAAAGATAGTTCGATTGGAGGTAGTTTCGTTAATCCCTCTTCTTTCATACCTTCTTCCAACAATTTTTTCGCTGTTTCAGCATCGTAGTCTTTAAATAGTCCGCCTTTATTTAACTCCATTGTTGGAGGCAATACACTCATAGCTGGGATTTGTCCAGATTGAGTAATGTTATCTACAATTGTTTGACGATCGATTGCATAGGCAAACGCTTTACGAATTTTTGCATTGTTAAATGGTGCTTTTTCTGTATTGAACTTGTACCAGTAGATACCCGCTTTTGCTTGCGTATTCGCTTCACCTGAATCCATCTTAGGTTTAATCGCATCAGTAGGAATCATACTTGTTGGTTGACCAGCCCAATTAAGTTCGCCTTGTTCAAACATAGACAACTCAGTGCTCTCATCGTCGATCATGTTCATGTTGATCTTGTTTACTTTTACATTTTCTGCATCCCAGTAGTTTTCATTTTTCTCAAGGATGATACTACTTTTATGTTTCCATTCAGTCATTTTGAATGGTCCGTTACCTACATGTGTTGCTGCTTCATTAGCCCATTCCTTATTAGAGGAAACTAATTTTTCATTAACAGGGAATAGTGTGTAGAAAGCTGTTAACTCAAGGAAGAATGGAGTTGGATTTTCCAAAGTTACTTCTAAAGTATGCTCGTCTAGTGCTTTAACACCTACATCTTCTACTTTAGCTTGTCCTTTGTTATAAGCTTCTGCATTTTTCAAATAATATAATTGATAGGCATAACTTGCACCCAATTTAGGTGTCAAAACACGTTTCCATGCATATTCGAAATCTTTAGCCGTTACTGGTTCACCATTAGACCATTTGCTCTCACGTAGAGTGAAGGTATAAGTTTTTCCATCTTCAGACATTTTATAATCTTTTGCTACAGAATTGGCTAGCTTGCCATCTAAGCCTGGACGCATTAAGCCATCAAATGTAGCACGTAGAATTGTAGAAGAAGCACTGTCGTCTGCTAATCCCGGGTCAGCAGTTGGTGGTTCTGATTTTAAGTTGATGCTAATTTCTTGTGCTAGTTCTCCTGAACCTGCGCTGTCACCAGATCCTCCGCCACAACCTGCTAGTACAGTTCCTGATACCAGCACAGTGCTTAGGACTACAAATAAACTCTTGTTCATTTTCATTGATGTGCCCCCCAAAGTTTACATATAATGAATATATAGCATTTAATATACCCTGTTTATAATGGGAATGTGCACATTTATAACAAAAATTAATTATCTTTTATTTATTTACTTTTAATAATGATTTATAAAGCCTTTATCACATTACCATATATTAAAAAAAAGAAGCGCAACATGTGCGCTTCTTTTTAGATCCGAGCTTATTATTTTGTAATGTCTGCCCATTTCCAGTCGATATTACCAAGAGAGTCAAGTATAACTCCAGTAAATTTAGGGTTTTGTACCCAAGTGTCAGTGCTGTAATAGATAGGAGCTAGAGGCATTTCATCCATGAAGATTTCTTCTGCTTTTTTCAACATATCAGCACGTTTTGCAATGTCTGTTTCTTTGTTAGCATCATTAACAAGCTGTTTGTACTCTGCGTTTTCCCAGTTTGTATCGTTGTTTCCGCCTTTTTTATCTTTGAACATTTCGATGTAGTTGATTGGATCGTTAAAGTCTGCATTCCATCCCATACGTCCTACTTGGTAGTTACCTTCATGCAGTTTGTCTAGGTATACTTTCCACTCAGCGTTTTCAAGTTTAACATCTACACCTAGATTTTTCTTCCATTGGTCTTGAATTGCTTCAGCAATTTTCTTGTGAGACTCAGCAGTATTGAAAGATAGAGTTACTGGAGGAAGTTTACTCCAGCCCATTTCTTTCATACCTTCTTCTAGCAATTTCTTAGCAGTTTCAGCATCGCCATCTTTGAAGAATCCTTCTTTCTTGTATGCCATGGATGGAGGAAGCATACCCAATGCAGGAAGCTGACCAGCTTGTGTTACATTATCAACGACCTCTTGACGATTGATTGCATAAGCAAAAGCTTTACGGATTTTTGCATTGTTAAATGGTTCTTTATCTGTATTAAATTTGTACCAATAGATGGATGCTTTCGGATTTACTTTTAGTTCATTAGAATCTTTTAGTGGTTTAATCGCATCTAGTGGTATCATACCGGTCGGGTGACCTGCCCAATCCAATTCACCATTTTGGAACATTGCTAGTTCAGAGTTCTCATCTTCTACCATTGCGAACTCAAGTTTATCCAGTTTTACTGTATCTTTATCCCAATAGTGTTCGTTCTTTTCAAGAACTAGTTTGCTCTTATGTTGCCACTCAGTCATTTTGAAAGGACCGTTACTTACGATTGTTGCTGCTTCATTAGCCCAGGTTTTGTTAGACTCAACCAATTTTTTGTTAACTGGGAAATACGTATAGAAAGAAGTTAGCTCCAAGAAGAATGGAGTAGGGTTTTCCAGCTCAACTACAAGAGTTTTGTCATCAGTAGCTTTGATACCTACTTGATCAGCTGGTACTTCACCTTTGTTATATTTTTCACCGTTTTTGATATAGTACAATTGGTATGCATAGTTAGAAGCTAATTCTTTGCTCAAAGCACGCTTCCATGCGAATTCGAAGTCATGAGCAGTTACAGGTTCACCATTGCTCCACTTGGAATCTCTCAAAGTAAATGTGTATGTTTTTTTATCATCTGATATTTTAATATCTTGAGCAACGGAGTTTTGTGGTTTAGCTTCTGCGTCAGTACGAGTCAAACCATCATAGGTTGCACGAATTACTGCACCGGAAGTGGCATCCTCTGCTAGACCTGGGTCAGCTGTTGGAGGTTCAGAGTGAAGATTTATCTTCACTACTTTAGGATCTCCTTTTGGAGCTTCTGCTGCTTTACCAGGCTCAGTTGGAGCTGGAGCCGTACTATTTCCACCGCAACCTGCTAGAGCTGCACCAAGAACCAATACAGAACTCATTAGAACAAATATATTCTTTTTCATGTGAATCCCCCTTAATCTTTCTGATATACATAACTATAACTGTTTTTGTAAAATTATAAAATAATTTTCTTTCACATTTAATTATTTTTTATTAATTATCAAGATAAATAAATAAAAATAAACACACAGTTATAAAAAAATAGGCTGTCGAGGAAATCGACAGCCTATCCGTCCTAATTTTATTAATTCATTTGACCTACAAACAGGAAATCACCTTTATATTTCTCTTCAATAAACTTCTGAACTTCTGGTGAAGTAATTGCTTTTGCCAGTTTTTGAATTGCTTCGCTATCCTTGTTATCTGGACGAGCAACTAATACGTTAACATATGGATTATCTTTTCCTTCTTCTAGGAAAATCGCATCTTTGGTTGGATTCAAGCCAGCCTGTACGGCAAAGTTAGAATTAATTAACGCTAAATCTACAGCATTGTCATCGATAGAACGAGGCAGCATCGCTGGCTCCAACTCTACTAGTTCAATCTTTTTCTCAACAATATCAGCAACTGAACCGTTCATGCCTACGCCATCTTTCAATTTCAGAAGACCAGCTTTTTCTAGCAGTGCTAGAACACGACCATGTTCTGTCTGTGCACTAGTAATAGCAACTTTTGCATTTGCTGGCAAAGAATTCAAATCTTTATATGCCTTAGATTTGTTAGAGTAAATACCCATTGGTTCAATGTGTACGCCAGCTACTTCAACTAGATCAAGCCCTTTTTCCTTTTTGGTATTCTCTAACCAAGGAGTGTGTTGGAAAAAGTTAGCATCGATTTGTTTTTCTGCCAACTGCGTATTTGGAAGAACAAAATCTTGGAACAAGACGACTTCCATCTCTACATTTTCTTTTGCCAGAATCGGTTTTACTACTTCATTTAGAATTTCTGCATGTGGAACTGCTGTAGCTCCAACTTTAATTTTGTTTGAACCGCCCTCTTGTGGTGAACCAGCATTTTCACCAGTTCCGCTACCGCATGCTGTAAGACCAACTGCAAGCAACCCTACTAGTAGTGCAGAAACAATCTTTTTCATTTTTGGCTTCCCCCTCTATTTTTCTTTCCAACTTATATCAACGATGATCTAACTTACGCGCAATTACGTCTCCAATCATCTGAATGACCTGAACCATAACGATAAGCAACACAGTCGTAACAATCATAATATCTGTTTTAAACCCATTAAAACCGTAATTATAAGCCATCGCACCTAATCCACCTGCTCCGACAACCCCTGCCATCGCACTGAATCCAACTAGACTGATTGCAGTAACGGTAACACCAGATATGATTCCAGGTAATGATTCCGGCAGCAAAATCTTATAGATGATCTGCCAGGTGGTCGCACCCATTGATTGAGATGCCTCAATTACACCCTTATCTACTTCTCGAATAGAGGTTTCAACCAGACGTGCCACAAATGGTGCCGCCCCCACAACAAGACTGAGTATCGCTGCATTCGGTCCAATGGATGTATTAATCAAGACACGCGTTACTGGAATAAGGATGATAATAAGTACAATGTATGGAATAGAGCGGAAAATATTAACAATTATACTAAGCACTTGATACAAAGCTGGCATTGGTTTTAGGTGACCTTTACTCGTGATAACCAACAAAACCCCTAACGGAATTCCAACCAAAGCAGACAGCACCAGTGAAAGGGATACCATGTATCCTGTTTCCCAAATCGCTTTTACAATATAATCCCAGAACGTTACAACATTGGGCAGATAGGTATTTATAAATTCCATAATCAGTTACTACCTCCTTCTGCACCACGAACTACATTAACAATGACACCGTTCTTTTTCAGATAGGCAACTGCTTTTGCCTCAGCGTCCACATCACCTTGAATCTGTACATATAGTGTGCCGAATGCCACTTCTTTCAATCGCTTAATCTGTCCCTGTAGTATATTAACCTGTACACCCAGATCTGTAATCATTCTGCTAATCACCGTTTGACCGGCTGATCCCCCAAGGAATGTACAACGAAGAACGGCTCCTTCTCCTAAACCGCTCAAAAATTCGTCAGATATTTGTTCTGTACCCGATACTTGGTTCAAGAACTCCTTCGTCGTCGTTGTTTTCGGATGAGAGAATACTTCAACTACTTCGCCCGCTTCAATCACACGACCGCTCTCCATAACTGCTACCTTGTCACAGATTTTCTCTATGACATGCATCTCATGGGTTATCAGAACAATGGTAAGTCCCAACTTCGAATTAATATCCTTTAATAGGTCCAGAATGGAGTCCGTCGTCTTTGGATCGAGAGCTGATGTCGCCTCGTCACAAAGCAATACATCAGGATTATTGGCAAGGGCACGCGCAATCCCAATACGCTGCTTTTGACCGCCTGATAATTGGGACGGATACATATCGGCCTTATCAGTTAGACCAACCAGATCTAACAGTTGATTGACCCGTTCCTTATGTTCAGATTTTGGAACACCAGCTATTTCTAGAGGTAAGGCTACATTTTCTAAGACGGTGCGAGACCACAGTAAATTAAAATGTTGAAAGACCATTCCAATCTTACGTCTAGCTTTTCGCAAATCCCGTGCTGTTAATTTGTGCAAATGGGTATCGCCAACAAGCACTTCTCCTGATGTTGGAGTTTCCAACAAGTTAATCATGCGCACCAATGTAGATTTACCTGCACCGCTATATCCAATAATTCCGTAAATATCACCTTTTTGAATGTCTAAATCTACCCCGTTCAGGGCAGTAAAGGTCCCAAATCGATTTTTAAACTCTTTCACGATATTCGTTAATTTAATCATGTGAGTAAAACCGCCCCCTTTGCCATTTATATAAAATGTCAGAATTCCTACAAAATTACTAGGTATTAAATAATCAACTTTAAGAATAAGGGAAGTAGCTAGTCTCTGTCAACGGAAAAATGAGAGAAAAGATGGCTTGTTGCAGCCATCTTTTCCACATGTTATGACGATTACGATACTCGTTGATTGCCTACATCGTTATAAGACGTGCTGTTAGTAGTATTAGCATCATTCTGGTCCTTCTCATTCGGCTTATCTTCTAGATGTTCACGCACATACCGCTGCACGGCTTCTACATCTGGAACCAGGGATGCCCCTATACCACCAGGCAAATTCTTTTCCTGGAACATGTTCATCGGCGGTAACTGATGCCCTTCACCATTTGCTTGTAATGAAATCCCCAGAGAACCCAATTTAATCATATCCATGGATGACATATTGGTTTGAATGTATGGTTGAATGCTGTCTAAAATCTTTGGAATTTGAAAGATGGTTGTCGTTGATTTCAACTCACTCGCAACAGCACCAATTAGCTTTCGCTGCCGTTCAGTACGTGTATAGTCTGACATTACATCATAACGGAAGCGAACATATTGCAGAGCTTTCTCCCCATCTAGCTGCTGCACGCCTTTTTTCAGGTCGATGCTATATTTCCCATTCGCCACTGGATCGTAGTATTTCATGTTTTTCTCAACATCAATCTCCACTCCGCCTATGGCGTCAATCAGTTTTTTAAATCCTTCAAAATCAGTTATTACATAATAATGAACAGGTTGTCCAATATATTCACTGACTGTCTTCATTGCCAGCTCTGGTCCGCCTAACGCTAAGGCATTGTTAATCTTTTGTTTACCGTGTTCCGGAATCTTAACATACGTATCTCTCATTACCGAAAACAAATCATACGTTTTATTTTCAGGATTAATACTAACCATCATCATGCTGTCAGAACGAGGTGTTTCCTCTGGTGCTACATCTCGCTGATCAATCCCCATCAGCAATATGTTAACTCTCTCGGTACCAGTCCAGACAGGTGGTGGCTCTTTTGCTTTTGCTGTGCCATTGTTAGTTGTAAATTTAGGCTTTTGTATTTCTGTCATAAAACCAGAAATTTTGAATGCATAGTAAGCAGCCATTACAACTAAAAGTAGTAGAACCACGTAAATGACACGTTTTAATCGAATATTCAAGCAGACTTCACCATCCTTGTCAATACCTGTCAAAATTTGTAGTGTGTTTCTCCCTGTATCAGTATACATGATTTACATGAAATGCAAGTAGCGATTCTTTTCCATTAGGAGTTACCTTACTTACTTCGTTAGTATACACGAAAAGGAGTCGACCAACCCGAATGGCCAACTCCTTACTTACCGTCTTATCCATACAGCTACGGGGTGTTAACACGGGACGCTTGTTCTTTTGGGACCATAATCTTGTAGATGTTTACCCATGACTCCCCATCACGAATCATTCTGTTTTTGACCCAATAATGAATGTTTTGTTCATCTAAATGCTTGCACCATTGATGAAATTCACCTTCGTCACTTGTTCTAAGCAGTTGAATCCAACACCGCTTTTCTAGCAAATAAACCAGGAAAGAACAAGCCAGAGCCATTAAAAGATACAAAATATCCATGGCATCCCCTCCTGTCATATCCTATGCAAAAGAGGATTGAAGAGAGCCCCTTACTTTAAAGATAAAGCTGACTTTGGTTGTTTGGACCTAAGAACTCCTCCCATTCCTGCCACAAAGGTAGGAATACCTGCTGCTACAAAGATTAACGCCCAGTCGCGTAATGAAAGAGCCGTTGTCTTGAAAATTGGTTGCATAACATCCCAATAGATTACTCCAAGCATAAGGAGTAGCGAGGATAAAACAGCCCACACCAAAAATTTGTTCTCAAATGGGTTACGATGAAACACCGAGTACTCACTTCTGCAATCAAACACATGGATAAGCTGGGCTAATACCAAGGTGGCAAAAGCGACGGTTTGAGCATGAGTCAGGTCATTGGGGTTTTCCTCATAGGCAATGAGAAAAGCACCTAGGGTCATAAGACCAATCAAGAATCCTCTGCTAATTATTTTCCACCCTAGACCTCTGCCAAAGATGTTTTCGTTTCTCTTGCGAGGTTTCTGCTGCATTGTATCTCCTTCAGCAGAATCAACTCCCAAGGCCATAGCTGGCAAGCCATCTGTCACCAGATTTACCCACAAAATTTGAATAGGCAATAACGGAAGAGGAAGCCCCATCAGCATCGCAAAAAACATAACCAAGATTTCCCCCACGTTTGATGCTAGAAGATAACGAATGAATTTGCGAATGTTATCATAAATGTTTCGCCCTTCTTCTACAGCAGAAACGATGGTTGTAAAGTTATCATCTCGAAGTACCAGTGAAGCCGCTTCCTTGGTAACATCCGTGCCTGTGATTCCCATAGCAATCCCGATATCTGATGCCTTGATGGCAGGAGCATCGTTTACACCATCTCCTGTCATCGCCACGATATGTCCGTTTTCCTGTAATGCTTTTATTATTTTCAATTTATGTTCTGGAGAAACGCGCGCATAGACGGAAACCTTTTCCACAGCGCGAGTAAGCTCACTATCACTCATTTCATTGATAGTTGCTCCCTCTAGTACCTGATTATTTGCTCCATAAATCAGCCCGACTTGTCTGCCAATTGCTTCTGCGGTAATTTTATGGTCTCCTGTAATCATGATGGTCTTGATTCCTGCCTGACGACACATCTGAATCGCGGGTTTGACCTGAGCTCTCGGTGGATCAATCATTCCCACCATTCCGACGAAAATCAGATCTTTTTCCAGTCCATCCGAATTACTCTCCCGTTTATAGGCAGACAAGGGCTTATATGCGAATCCAAGTACACGAAGTGCCTTGGCAGCCATTCCTTCTGTTTCTTCTGCCACTTTTTTACGATAAGCATTCGTAAGAGGTACGATCTCTCCATTCCAATAGATGTGGCTAGCCCGTTTTAATAAAGCTTCTACTGCCCCTTTTGTTAAAAGCTTAGCTTCACCAGCAGTGCTCTCTTCAACAACCGACATCATTTTCCGATCGGAATCAAATGGTAGCTCATCAATCCTACTTCCTGTTTCTTCAATCGTTTCTACTTCTTTACGAGCTTTGTATGCCATCGTCAGAAGTGCACCTTCTGTGGGATCACCAATCACTTGCCAGCTACTTAGCTGGGTAGCTACCTTCAGCTTAGAATTACTATTTTGCTTGTGACCAATTAACTTCGCATTGTTGCACCGTTCTGCAATCTCACAGATGTGTTGCAGTCCTTTGTCCAGGTTAGCCTTAACTGGTCTTCCTTGAGCCTTGATTTCGCCTTGTGGGTCATAACCATTTCCAGTAACCTGAAAAGTTTTACCACTGTGCCACATCTCTGTTACTGTCATCTTATTTTCCGTAAGAGTTCCAGTTTTATCTGAGCAAATAACGGATGCACAACCCAATGTTTCTACAGAAGGAAGCTTGCGTACAATAGCATTTCGCCTAATCATCCGTTGTACACCAAGAGCCAGTGCAATCGTAACAATTGCTGGCAAACCTTCCGGAATAGCTGCTACAGCCAGACTAACACCAGCCAGAAACATGGTCATAATTTCTTGTCCATGCCAAATTCCTGCCAAAATAACAACAAAAGTTAGAACTAATGCAATCCAAACAAGCGATTTGCCCATTTGTTCCAATTTGTGTTGGAGCGGAGTTGTCACGGAAGGCGCTTCATTGATAAGGTGGGCTATCTTTCCAATCTCTGTTTTCATACCTGTCTCGATTACAAGTCCTCTACCAGTCCCACCTGTAATCATAGTTCCCATGAATGCTAAATTTTTCTGGTCGCCCAGTGGAATAGATTGCTTAGCTTGTAATGGTTTGTCAGTCTTCGTTACTGGTAACGATTCGCCTGTTAATGCAGATTCTTCCACTTCCAGCCGATTTGTAATGACAAGGCGAAGGTCGGCTGGTACACGATCACCCGCTTCCAGAAGAACGAGATCACCAGGTACCAGTACAGCCGCCGGAACCATGTCCATTTTTCCTTCACGGATGATTCTTGCCATAGGGGAAGCCATCTGTTTTAAGGCTTGTAGCGATTTCTCTGCTCGTGCTTCCTGAATAAAGCCAAGCACTCCATTTATAAAGATAATCGCGATAATGGTGATAGCATCCAGATATTCGCCGAGAAAAAAAGAAAGGATAGTGGCAATTACCAAAATACCCACCATAAAATCCTTGAACTGATTCATAAAAACCACATATAGCGGTATTTTTTTCGCTTCCGCAAGCTGATTGAGTCCATATTCCATTTTTCTTGCAGCCGCTTCATCCTGCGACAATCCCTCTTTCAGATCGCTGCTCATTACTTGTGTCAATTCCGTCAGTGATACTTGGTACCATGGTTTGCTCGGCTTCACTCCGATCCTCCTCCAATGCTCATCATCAACTTAGTACCATGTTTATGCAGACGAGCCATTCGGTATGAGGAGAATATATATCTGATGTTTTATACTTTTTAAACTTTTTTGTTTACAAAGTATAAACAATGGTATATTCTTACGACACGAACTTATTTTAGGAGGTGCACCCATGACTTGGTTTTCTCGTTATCCTAAGGAAGCATATGCCTTTATTGCTGCCAACATGGTGAATTCTATAGGGGGCGCCATGATGTGGCCACTTACTACCCTATATGTCAAACTTGTAATGGGACATAGTTATGCTGATGCCGGATTGGTTCTGCTTTTGCAATCATTAGCCGGAATAATCGGTCAATTTTGTAGTGGATTTCTTTATTTTCGATTAGGGGTCAGACGATTATTAGTCCTTGTTTTACTCGTCGATGCTCTCATCCTTCTTGGCATTATTTTAATAAAAATTTGGTGGGTGTACGTTCTCCTCATGTTTTTGTTTGGATTCGCAAATGCTTTATTCTTTCCAGCCATTCAATCATTTATCGGCTTCCGTTGGCGTGAGCAAAGCAGAGAACTATTTAATGTCATTTATGTGAGTAACAATGTGGGTATGGCAATCGGGAGCAGCCTAGGTGGATTGTTAGCAGCCATATCTTTCAACCTTTCATACGGTATTACCTTTATCACGACGCTATTTTTCGCTTTCTTTCTTTCCTGGTTCTTACGTCGAGTAGGCGAGCAGCAATCCTTCGATGAATTGACAGTGGATGCCAGATCGTCCCTTTCTCGAAAAGAAACCTTCTCTTTATTGAAAAACATTCGATTGTATCTGTTTCTAGGACTCGGCTCTATGATGTTATGGTTAGGGCTATCCGTCTGGAGTATGGGGATTGCCCCTTATCTAAATGATCAAGGGATGAGTCCTGCGGCTTACAGTCTCCTCTGGACACTGAATGGGATTATTATCTTAGTCGGTCAGCCCGTTACCTATTTGATAAAAAAGTATCTAGCGCCATCCCTCACCTCGCAAATGATTGCGAGCGGGCTGTTTTATTCCATTGCCATGCTACTTATGCTCCTGTGGCACAACTATACGCTGATCGTCATATCTATGGCAATTGCTACTTTTGGAGAAATGTTAAAAGCTCCTGCTGTTCCCTCCTTCATTACGGAAAATGCTCGAGAGAATGCTCCGTTCTATTTAGGCATTGTTGGCTCCATTGCCAGCGTGGGTCGTCTATTAGGCCCCTTAATTATGGGTAATACATATGATCATGGCGGAATTGAACCAGTTCAGCTCATTGGAGTAATAGGTGCTGTCATAGCCACCCTACTGCTTACCGTCCATGCCAGCCTGCAGCGCAGATCAGATGATAATTTTAGAAGTCAGCAAGCCTCTTCTAGTCTGTAAAAGAATAAACGGATGTTTGTCATAGTAATGCTCGCACGTAAAAAGATAAGCTCCTGCCCAGCATATCAGGACAGAGAGCCTATCTTTTCATCGTTTATTTGCCCATCTTAAATAAGCCAATTCCAATTAACAAAAGGGGTGGCAAATAAGATAATCGCTGTATCCACCCTACTGATGCAAAGCGACTCCCTAAGGTAATCCCTACCCAAAGAGTCAGTATACTAGCTAACGCAACTGCACAAGAGGTTAGTAATGGATTAAAACCTAGTAACGTAAGACTGATACCTGAACCAAAAGCATCCAAGGATAATGCCAATCCGAGTACAACTGCTTCCAGTCCAACAATATGACCTGATTTGTCTGCATCTGCACGCTGCGGGTCACGCAAGATGTGTATGATTAACCCAAACAGGTGTATTGTCCATTGAAAAGCTTCTTTTTTTCCACTCCCCTGTTTATCTACCCCTTTATTCAGTTCAAACTGTTCTTTACGTTGACCTACCATTTTCCAGATCGTAAGCCCACCAATGATAATAAGGACAGCAGCTCCGATTTTCGAACTATAATTCGGTGGAACCCATGCTTGTAACCAGCTTCCTATGCTCATGGAGAAAAAAATCACGAGAAACGAACAGCCCCCGATTACCAAAAATGAAAAGAACGGTAATTTCATTCTGCGTAATCCGTAGGAAAGCCCAACTCCAAAGCCATCCAGACTGATGGCTAGTGAAACAAGCAACAGCGGTATCCAGCTCATTATCTCTTTTCACCTCCGCTCCCCCCATCATATGACTAGGGTGAGGGAAGAGGTTCCTTGTTGTGATTCTAAATTGCTGAGCTGTACATACCTTACAAGATTGTCTTCTACCTACTGTCGTGGAGAAAACCAGCTTCTCTTTTCACTCTTCGCTAGGGTCTACGCCCTGCAAGGAGTTGAACTGTCCGCTCCACACTATTCACCCTAGGAAGCTAAAAACGAAGTATTCACTGTAAGACTTGCTTTCTTCTGCATTTCTACAATTGTAGATATGCATTTCCTACTTACAATGACAAAACCCCCTCGCCAACAACGTGGCAAGGGGGCTTTGAACTACTTATTTGCAGTTTTGATCGTAAGCATCTGTCAACAATTTCGCAATTGCTTCCAAGTCGCTACCTTCGATTTGATAACGTTCAACCATTGATACCAGCTTGCCATCTTTTAAAAGTGCATAAGATGGAGAGGATGGTGGATAGCCTTCGAAATACTCACGAGCTTTTACAGTTGCTTCTTTATCCTGGCCCGCAAACACGGTATAGATATTGTCTGGTTTCACCTCATGACGCAATGAGTAAATTGCTGCCGGACGAGCAAGACCTGCTGCACAGCCACATACAGAGTTAACTACAACCAAAGCTGTACCTTTCATGTTATCAAAGGTTTCGGTAACCTCTTCTGGTGTACGTAATTCCTGAAAACCGACGCTGGTTAATTCATTGCGCATCGGTTGAATAACCTGATTCATATATGCTTCATATGACATCATACTGTTCAACTCTCCTTTAAAACCATTTCTTCTATTATACCTATTCTCCTTGGCAGAGAATACCTTTTCAAATACTTGTAGTGCATGTAAGTGCAGGAAAAATGTGCTACACTTCCATGACGATTGTTAAAATCATTGGATTTCGGCCTGTTTTTTCAAAAATAAATGGCTTTAACACCTGATTAATCTGCGATTTCAATTCAGACCACTCACGTACTTTCCGGTCAAGTGTTTCCAACAATTTTTGTTTTACCAGGACTGTCGCCTCCTGAATCAGCGACTCTGAACCACGTACATAGACAAATCCACGGCTTACGATGTCAGGACCTGTTAACAGTTTAAACTGTTTCATGTCGATGCTAACTACGACGACCATTAATCCGTCTTCTGCCAAATGCTTACGATCACGCAGCACAATATTCCCTACATCACCAATTCCACTTCCGTCAATTAGTACAACGCCAGCCTGTACTTTTTCCGTTACACGAGCACCCTCTCGCGTACAGGAAATAACTTCACCATTATCTACAATAAAAATATTCTCCGGCTCTACTCCTACCTGCTCAGCCAGCAAGCCATGACGCTTCAGCATCCGATATTCTCCGTGTATAGGGATAAAGTTTTTTGGCTGAATAAAGCTAAGCATGAGACGTAATTCCTCACTGCTGCCATGTCCGGAAGCATGAATGTCAAATACAGAGCTTTGTACCACATTTGCCCCCGCCCGATACAACTTATCTATAATGCGACTCACATTAACAGCATTACCTGGTATAGGTGAAGCAGAAATAATGACAGTGTCTTCCGGATATATTTGCACAGATCGATGCGATCCGGAGGCAATTCTGGTCAATGCAGCCATCGGTTCCCCTTGACTACCTGTACAGATAATAAGGACTTGATTATCTGTATAATTATCAATCGTTTTGATATCAATCAGTACACCTTCAGGAACCTGAATATAACCCAATTCCTGACCGATTAAAAAAGCTTTTTCCATACTTCTTCCAATTACTGCTATTTTACGATTGTCTATTACCGCTGCATCAACCACCTGTTGCAAACGATGCACATTAGAGGCAAAGGTAGCTAGTATGATTCTTCCCTTTGCTTTCCCTACTACTTCTGCGATGCTCTCCCCTACAGTTCGTTCTGACATGGTGAAGCCAGGACGCTCACTGTTTGTACTGTCGGATAGCAAAGCAAGTACACCTTTTTGACCTAATTCTGCTATTTTTGCAAAATCCGTTGGGTGACCTACTGGTGTTAAATCAAATTTGAAATCACCTGTATGAACAACGGTTCCTTCCGGTGTCTCAATTGCAATTCCGAATGAATCAGGTATGCTGTGGTTCGTACGGAAGAATGAGACAGACATATGATCAAATGAAAGAACACTTTCATCCGAGATTGGTTCCATTTTTACATCGTTGTGCATGCGATGTTCTTCCAATTTTGCCTTAACAAGGCCGAGAGTCAAACGTCCACCATAAATGGTTGTTTTGATTTGTTTCATGACATACGGGATGGCACCTATATGATCCTCATGCCCATGGGTTAACACCATTGCTTTGATTTTATTCTGATTCTCAACGAGGTAGGATACATCAGGAATAACCAAATCTATTCCGAACATTTCAGTCTCCGGGAATTTGACACCGCAATCAATGATGATAATTTCATCTTCGTATTCCACACAGTACATGTTCTTGCCGATTTCTCCAAGACCACCCAGTCCATATATTTTTACTTCACTCAAAAGAATACCTCCTATTCAATCCGCTATAATCCGCTCCATCTCTCTCACGCTATATCTTAACATAATTTTCATGTAGATTGTTGGTTTGTCTGGCTGTTTCACAATTGCTAGTCACTATTCCCTCTAACAAGTAAGTATGCTCATTTTTTATATATAGCAGACATCAACTGATTAAACCAATCAAATAAGCTTTCTTCATCTATTTGATGTATATGAGCTTAATCGAATTGAGGCAAAGGTCGAACCCGAGAATGTCAACTCAAAGATGGTTCTAAATAAGCTCTCCTTTATTCACGAGGGACTGCTACGAGAACACCAAAAATCCAAAGGAAAGTATGTTGATTCACACATATTTTCGTTACTGAAAAAAGAGTATCTTGAAAAGGAATAAAAGATTTCTATTCAGATAGGGCATATAGAAAGTATCCTGAATAATTAATATGATCCCCTTTAAGTAACCAGGAAGAGAAGTACCTTCCTGTTACTTAAAGGGGAATTTTTTATGGGGAGAAGAGATTAAAATGAGAAAGGGCGACCCCAATAGGTCGCCATAAAACATGTTAGCTTTATTAGTTTTCCGTAAGCGTAATCTTTCCAGTAGATGCTTTTCCTTTGAAATCATACAAATCTTCATCTTCATCGGTATCAGTAATGGTACCTGTAATGTCTGCATCTTCAAAGGTAGAATCTTTCCATACCATCTTACAAATTTTTGTTATAAAATCTTCGAGGTCATCCTCATCTAGATCATCGTAAAGGTCTCCGTCCTCGTCTCTATCGAACTCAATCGTGATCTCGATATCATCTTCATCACCGTATAAGGTAATATCCCAGTCAATATCTTCCCAGTCTCCATATTTTTTCTGGATATCATATTCAAGATCGTCTAAATCGTCGCTATTGCTATTCTTTTTGCTTTTTTTATCCAATTCATCTTGAGCATCCCGTAATTCTCTTTCCAAATCAGCAATTTTAGCGTCTTTGGTAGCTATTTGAGATTTCAATGAAGAGAAGGTTGGGTCATCACGATCTGTTACAGATACGGTGTAAGTTGCTTGATCCCAATCAACATTTTTGTTGAACACATCTGCCATCATACGAATTGGAATGTAAGTTGTACCATTCACAATAAATGGTTCGGTAGGGGTTGAAATCTCATAGCCATTATGCTTTACCTTCACATTATTGTACGTAGCTTGCACATTTTTTTTCATAACCGCTGCATCAGTTGTCGCAGGTAGTGCTCCAATTAATAGGGCAGAGGATAATACTAGAATTGCCTTCTTTTTAAACATCAGGACCCCTCCAAGTTATCGTTCTTTCTAATGCTGAATTTTTGTCTTTTTACCAAAGCAAGAAGTCTGTCTTAAGAACAGAAAAACGCTGGAAATCCTTTCCTGTTCTCGCAATTTAGAATTTCAACTCCTTGGCTAACCTCTGTCATTTTACAAAAGAAAGAAGTCATGTAGATGTCAAAAAGAAATGTTTTTTAGGAAATGTATGCCAATTACCTATTTCGGATCGAAGCGATCATTTATTTGTATGTGAATTTGGGCTACCCTCTTTATTTAATCAATTACCGCGTTAATTTGTTATAATATTAGTAATCATACAGTAAGGGACGGATAAAAAATGCTCTCTTCAAATAATGAAAAACAAATATCTTACGAATTCATATGTATAGAAGATTTAGTCCCGCAAGACCATTTACTTCAAAAAATCAATCACTATATTGATTTCTCTTTTATAACAGAAAAAGTTCGTCCTTTTTATTGCGAGACCAACAGTCGTCCTTCTATTGACCCGATTGTGCTTTTTAAAATGATGTTTATCGGGTATCTATTTGGTATTCGTTCAGAGAGACAATTAGAAAAAGAAATTCAAACAAACATTGCCTATCGCTGGTTTCTTGGATTGAACTTAAGTGAAAGGGTACCTGATCATACAACAATTAGTTGGAATCGACGAACTCGATTTGCTAACACCACGGTTTTTCAGGACATCTTCGATGAAATCGTTTTGCTGGCGATTAAACATCGGATGGTAGGGGGGTGTGTGTTGATGACTGACTCCACTCACTTGAAAGCCAATGCAAACAAAAAGAAGTACATAAAACAGATGGTTAAAGTAAGCACGAGAGCATATGAAGAAGAACTGAATCAAGCTATTCAAGAAGAGCGTAGAGCCAAAGGGAAAAAAGCTCTGAAACCTAAAAAGGATGTGGTAGAAGAAAAAGAAATCAAGAAAAGTACAACTGATCCAGAAAGTGGTTACATGTATCGTGAAAATAAGCCGGAAGGATTTTTTTACCTCGATCATCGAACAACTGATCTAAAATATAACATCATCACCGATGTACATGTTACACCCGGTAATGTTCATGACTCTAGTCCATATGTGGCTCGTTTAGATCGTCAAATCGAACGATTTAAGTTTAATGTGGAAGCAGTGGCTTTAGATTCGGGTTATTTGACAGCACCGATTTGTAAGTCTTTGCATGATCGGAAGATATTTGGAGTCATTGCTCATCGTAGATTTGCTCCCGTGAAAGGATTGTTTGCAAAATGGAAGTTCGACTATATTGAGGATACAGATGTGTATATTTGTCCAAATAAACAAATTTTACAATATAGTACAACAGATCGTGATGGGTACCGTCATTACAAATCTAATCCAGAAGTCTGTAAGACCTGTCCGTATTTATCTCAGTGTACGAGATCTAAGAAAAAACAAAAAGTCATTACACGGCATATATGGGAAAAATACAAGGAATAGGTTCGAAAGAACCGACTCAGCCCATCGGGAAAACTTCTTTATAAAAAACGTAGTCAAACTATAGAGCGAAGCTTCGCGGATTCAAAAGAACTCCAAGGGCTTCGCTACTGCCGTATGAGGGGGCTTCGAAATGTACAGGAACAAGCCCTAATGACTGCAGCCTGCCAAAACCTCAAGATGGTTGGGGGAAGTCTTTTGATATGTATAATGGTTTTATTTTGACCTTCGATCAAGAAAATAATAAAAAAGAGTGCAAAGAAACACTAGGTTTCTCTACACTCTGGGAGAACAAAGTTCTCTCCTTCTTATTCAACTAATGGAGCAGTATAGTTGAACTAATTATAATTTAGCAAAATATCGGGGAGACTAACCAAAAGTTATTGTAAGAGGTGTATTAAGAGACAATTTATTTTGGCTATATTCCTTATCTCTTTTTTTACTATGTATCCCACTCAAGCAAATGCAATTACTATGCCTTGTAGTATGGTTTTGGAACCAGTTGATAAAAATATGAAAAATGCAAAAGGAACAGCGTTAATTTATAAAGTACAACTAAATCCACCGAACTTCGCCCGTACAAATGTAAGTATTCTTGCTGTCCGCCTTCCAGAACCATCTACCTATGGAAATTACGATAGTTATGAAGGCTATGCATTCATACAAGATGAAATAAGTTGGCGTTTTAGGCTTTATCTACTCCAGAAGAGTATAGTCCAACTTGGGCTGGAAGAATTGATTTAATCACAGCAAAAATGGAAAATGTAAACGTGCAGGTTAGACTCTCTAATTCGAAAAATGGAAAATTAGGACCGAGTATTTTAACAAACAATATAAAGTACTGTAAGTAGCTTGTTAATCTACGGGTGCGTTAATTGAATAACTGGAGTTAGTATAGTTTCATGGACACATCTTGGTTAAGT
>NZ_JAJISB010000043.1 GCF_021245735.1 Brevibacillus daliensis | reverse complement strand
GTTTCTTTTTCAAACTGTCTACAAACACGGTCACAGTTCAAGGGAGCCCTGAGGGTCTTTTCTTTGAGGAGGTAAAAATGAAAGAAACAACTTCGGATAACGGCCATTTTCATATGAAACTATCAATAATTTTTACTAATGCAGGAAATACTCGATAAAAAACAAATTTATTTAATATGCTAATGTATATTTCAGAAAAATATTCGGGGATTTAGAGGGGGGTATAATAATGAAAAAATTGATATATTTCACTCTAATTTCGATTGTTGTATTTACCTGGTTATTAACATCAAACTTTGAATTTGGAAAATATGACAATTTTGAAGAAGTACTTAAAAAAGGAATCCCCTATAAAATCCTAGATGTAATCCACACCCAAAAAGTTGATAATATTACAGTAGTCATGTATATCACTGAACATGTTTCAGAGGAATATCCATCCAACAAATTCAATCCTATAGCAATTGCTTTCCTAAAAGGAAACGATGTTGATGGCTGGGAAAATATCGGATCTAACGGATGGGAACATCAAAATAATGATAATATGACAGTTTATGAGAAAAGTGCTGGTTACAAAGAAGGTAACGAAAGATTGTACGTGACGTTTGGTGAAATAAATAACTCAGAGATCGAAATAGTAGAAACAAAGACACGAATAGAAGAAAACTTCAAGAAAGCGAAGATAATAACAAATGATGGTAATCGTTATTATTTTCAAGTTGATCCACAGGATATAGTAAGAGGGTTATCTAAAGAAGGAAACATAGTAGAACAGCATGGTAAATAGAAATGAACTAAGAATAAAGGACCTCATCTTTATAGGTGGGGTTTTTATGTTGGCGAAGGGGTTGATTAAAGTTGATTGCATTAACTTCAGATAACGGCAATTATTAGAAGGATAATATATACAGATTATTCATATAAATGGTATATTGAAATAGCCCGTTGTAAAATTATTCTTTTTTATTCGTTGATGGAACGCCGTGTGCGATGAAAGTCGCACGCACGGTGTAGTCTCGAACGAAAACCCTCACATAAAGAAGGGAATAAGTCGAGAATAGCTACTATATTGACCCAACACTGATTACTAGACCTAATGCAATTCCGCAAGTAGATGGACTTAAGCCCGGCTCTGTCAACGAAATTGTAAGTTGGAGGGGGTATACCTATTGGTCGTATACTCCTAGTGATAACAGCATGATATTGATTGTTGTGGCTTTTGATTCCAACAACAACTTAGTAAAGCGTTGGGAAGTTCCTGGTTATCGGTATCCGAAAGATATTGAAATCGATACCCAAAATAAAAAGATAACGTTCATTATGGAGCAATCGAATTATGGTGTTGGTTCCTTTCCTGTTGACTTTGATTGGGATGAATTACAGATCGACTAGTCAGAATTAGGAAAGGTGAGAGTCTACGATATCTTCAATGAATCGTTCATCAACAACCCTTAGGGAAACCTAGGGGTCTTTTCTTTGAGGAGGTAAAAATGAAAAAGATAACTTCAGATAACGGCCATTTTCAGTATAATCACTTTAAAAGCTTTAAAATAAACTGACAATTTCTAAGGTTTTTGTTATCATAGTCGATAAATGGAAAAAAATTCAATAAGGTGATTTTACCTTAAAAAGGAGTAAAAATGAATACAAATACTCAAATGGATCCAATAGAAAACATTCTTACAATTGATTGCAAAGATATAATTTTGCGTGAGTATAGAGTTGATGATTTGGACGCTATTTATTCACTTACCCAACAATCTGAAATAATGGAATTTTTACCTGATTGGAATGCTCCTAAGGAGCAGCGGCTAAATTGGTTATTGAATTACGAAACAAAAGAGAATAAACAGTTTTTAAAAAAAGTTTCAGAAGATGGAAACATTGGTCAGCTTCGACTACGTTTAGGAATTATATCAAAGGAAACCGGCGAGTTTATCGGTTGGTGTTGTACTGGAATAAAGGACGAATTGCCTCCACCGAACAGAGAGATTATGTATGCGATATCAAATGAGTATAATAATAAGGGGTATACCACCCAAGCAGTACAAGGAATCATTAAATATTTGTTTGAAAACACCAATGTAAAGGAACTTATTGGAATAGCTTTGATTCGTAATATTGCCTCAAACAGAGTATTACAAAAAACTGGTTTCGAATTTCTAAATAATATCGAGATTGAAAACGAGAAATATAATTATTACAAAATTAGTAAGAGTATATGGAAGACAAGTTATGGTTTGCACGAAGCAAGCAATTAAACCTGTAGCTTCTATTAAAAAAGCGCGACAACCAATAAGGTTGCCGCGCTTTCGTCTGTTATATGAATCTTACGCTTCTTGTTTTTCATTCATCAATTGGCGCAATACAGTTTGCAGGATACCGCTGTTGCGATAGTAGTCTACATCAACTGTACTGTCCAGACGAACGATTACTTCGAATTCGAAAGTAGTACCATCTTCGCGAGTTGCGATAACTTTCGTTGTTTGACCTGGTTTTACGTTGTCATTGAGACCAATGATATCAAAGGTTTCAGTTCCAACGATACCTAGTGTATGCCAGTTGGTACCTTCAACGAATTGAAGTGGCATAACTCCCATTCCTACAAGGTTAGAGCGGTGAATACGCTCGAAGCTCTCAGCGATAACTGCTTTTGCACCTAGTAGGAATGTACCTTTCGCTGCCCAGTCACGAGAGCTACCTGTACCGTATTCTTTACCAGCAATAACAACAAGGTTTTGATTATCACCTTGATACTTCATGGAAGCATCGTAGATGGACATTACTTCATTTGTTGGCAGATACGTAGTTACGCCACCCTCAGTACCAGGAGCAACCTGGTTACGGATACGGATGTTAGCGAAAGTACCACGCATCATAACATCGTGAGAACCACGACGAGCACCATAAGAGTTAAAGTCTTTGCGTTCTACACCATTTGCCATTAGATACTGACCTGCTGGGCTAGTTGGTGAGATGTTACCTGCAGGTGAGATATGGTCCGTTGTTACGGAGTCACTTAACAGTGCAAGGACGCGAGCACCTTTGATTTCACCAATGTGTCCAGCTTCGCTAGCTAGATTTTGGAAGAATGGAGGTTCTTGGATATAAGTAGAGGAAGCTTCCCACTCATACAAGTCACCAGTTGGTGCATCGATTTGGTTCCAACGCTCGTTTGCAGTAAATACTTGACCATATTCTTTTTGGAACAGTTCAGGATTTGTTGCTTTTTCCATTGCTGCTTCCAATTCTTGTGGAGTTGGCCAGATATCTTTCAAGTAAACTGGTTCACCGTTTTTATCTTTTCCTAGTGGCTCAGTCGTCAAATCGATATCAACTGTACCTGCTAGGGCATATGCGATCACAAGTGGAGGTGAAGCCAGATAGTTCGCTTTTACTTGAGCATGGATACGGCCTTCGAAGTTACGGTTACCGGATAGAACTGCTGCTACTGTCAGATCATTGTCTGCAATTGCTTGGCTAGTTTCTTCTGGCAATGGACCGGAGTTACCGATACAAGTTGTGCAACCATAACCTACAACGTTAAAGCCCAGTTGGTTCAAGGACTCCATCAATCCTGCATCCTGCAAGTATTGAGTAGCTACACGAGAACCAGGAGCGAGTGAGCTCTTCACATAAGCAGGTTTTGTTAAACCACGCTCAACTGCTTTTTTCGCTACGATACCAGCGGATAGCATAACGCTTGGGTTAGATGTATTGGTACAGGAAGTAATCGCTGCGATAACGATTGAACCCGTTTTCAATACAGCTTTTTCCCCAGTTGGATATACTACTTCTGCAGAAGTTTGGATTTTTTCATCACTTAGACCGAAACCACCTTTTTCAATAGGGGTGCGGATGCTGGAATTGAAGGATTCTTTCATATTAACCAGCTCAATACGGTCTTGCGGACGTTTCGGACCAGCAAGGCTCGGTACTACAGTAGACATATCAAGGGTTAATGTCTCAGAGAAGATTGGATCTTCTGTCGCGTCTGTACGGTATAAACCTTGAGCTTTGCTGTATGTTTCAACCAATTCAATCAAGTCTTCGCTGCGACCAGTTTGACGCAAGTAGCTAAGTGTGCGGTCATCAACAGGGAAGAAGCCCATTGTTGCACCGTATTCTGGAGCCATGTTAGCTACAGTTGCGCGGTCAGACAATGTGATGTTAGACAGACCAGGACCGTAGAACTCTACGAATTTACCTACAACGCCTTTTTTACGCAGCATTTGAGTAATTGTTAAAGCAAGGTCAGTTGCTGTAGCACCTTCAGATAGTGTACCAGTTAGTTTGAAACCAACTACTTCTGGAGTTACGAAGTATAGCGGTTGACCAAGCATACCAGCTTCTGCCTCGATACCACCAACACCCCAACCAAGAACACCAAGACCATTGATCATGGTAGTGTGGGAGTCAGTACCTACCAGAGAATCTGGATAAGCAAACGTTTCGCCCTCGATTTCACGAGAAGCAACTACGGATGCCAAGTACTCCAGGTTTACTTGGTGAACGATACCAGTTGCAGGAGGTACAACACGGAAATTATCAAAAGCAGTTTGGGCCCAACGCAAGAAACGGTAACGCTCTTGGTTACGTTCAAACTCTAAGTCCATATTAAGAGTTAGTGAATCTTGAGTACCGAAGGAGTCAACCATTACAGAGTGGTCAATAACGAGATCAACAGGTACAAGTGGATTGATTCGTTTTGGATCTCCACCGTTACGCTTCATTGCAGCACGCATGGAAGCCAAGTCTACTACGGCAGGTACACCTGTAAAGTCTTGAAGAACAATACGAGCCGGCATTAAAGGAACTTCTTGATTGCTATCGCGACCTTTTGTCCAGTTAGCAAGCGAATTAACATGTTCCTTAGTAATAGCACGACCGTCAAATTGACGAATAGCTGCTTCTAATAGGATTTTGATAGAGAAAGGAAGCTTGCTGATTTCACCTACACCTTGCTCTTCCAAACCTTGAAGTCGATAGTACTTGTAGGATTTGTTACCTACTTGCATGGACGATTTCACTTTGTATGCATCTTGTAATGCCACAATAATAACCTCCTTTAAGCAAATATGATTCCGTCTTTTCTTACTGTATCGGAAAGTATAAACTCCGAGGCCTCTCATCCCGATACGCATGAAAAGCATCCGCTGATGAAGGACCAGCTTCTTCGAAAGGCTTCAATAGAAGCTTTTCATATTCCTTACCCGTTTGTTCCACTAGATGAAACGTCGTTTCGTTTCTGTTGCAAATTTATTATACTCCAAAGGTCAAGACACTTCCACCCCATTTTCACAAAATAGTAACAAAATTACCTAATTGCCGATAAATTTGGCGTATAAGCTACGTGCAACAGTAACATCATCTGTACCTTGTACAAGCAGTCGACCATCTCTGAAAAGAACGAGCGTGTATGCATCATGATAAAATCTAAGCAAAAATCGATTTCTCTCCACCTTTCCTAATGGGGATAAACGCTCTTCCCAGACAGAGAGATCAAAGGCTATTTCTTCACGTGGGGTAAGCTGTACAGTATCTCGTCCACACAACGTTGTTGCCATTTCATCGTCTTGATTGGTCTCTAAATAAAAATACTTACCTTCTGCACAGGTAGGACAATCTTTACGCCTTGCTGTTGTTACTTTCATTTGCTGATGGGTGTTCTTCCACAAATCGACGTACTCTAAATTGGGGTTAAAAGCATCTTCTGCTTGTACGAGTATTTTGAGTGCTTCCGTTGCTTGGTAAGAGGCAATGATGTGAATAATTGGACCAATTACGCCAGCAGTATCACAGGTGGCAGTGGTACCTGGGGCAGGAGCTTCGGGAAAAAGACAGCGAAGACACGGTGTTTTCCCAGGACGAATAGAAGTGAAGCTTCCTGTTGCGCTGACCGCTCCTCCATAGACCCACGGAATGCCATGTTTCACAGCTACATCATTAATGAGATAACGCACTTGAAAATTATCGGTGGCATCCAGTAGCAAGTCTACATCTGCCAAGTATTTTTCTGCGTTATAAGCTGTTAGATCAGCGACGATTGGTTCTAGCGTTACATCTGAATTAATTTTGCTTAATTTTTCATAGGCAGCAATTGCTTTAGGCAAGTGTTGTTTGGCATCCTCTTCGTCGAACAGCATTTGACGCTGCAAATTACTTGCTTCCACAAAATCACGGTCGATAAATCGGACAAACCCGACGCCAGCACGCACCATATGATTGGCAAGTACAGTACCAAGCGCACCCATTCCTACGATGGCAATGCGGCTTTCACGCAGATGTGTTTGTCCTGATTTTCCGATAGGAGCGAACAGAATCTGGCGAGAATAACGTTGTTCCAGCATGTCTACGTTCCTTTCTCTATATAAATATAACTCTCTATTATTTCAGAGTGAGAGTAAATCTACGATAGTTCAGAAGTGGGATTCCAAGGACCTAGCTGGTGCCCTTTCCACTCACTACCGTCTTCCCAGATCTCCTTTTTCCAGATGGGTACAATCTGCTTCAATCGTTCAATCGCATAGCGACCTGCTTCAAAAGCGTCGTTGCGATGAGGAGAGGAGACAGCAATAACAACGGCAATCTCTTCAATATCCAATTCGCCAATACGATGGTGAATGGCAATCCGAATATCTTTCCAACGTTCATGAATCTCTGTTTCGATCTGTTGCAATTTTTGGACAGCCATAGGTATATATGCTTCATAAGAAAGGGAGACCGTACGTTGACCTTGCGTCATTTCACGTACCGTACCCACAAAGGTGAGAATAGCCCCGCAATTTCGATGTGATACGAGTTTCATTAACGGCTCTACCTGTAGAACGTCATGGACGATGGCAAAACGAGTCTCTTCACCACCACTAACTGGGGGAAGGATAGCGATTTCGTCCTGTGATTTTATCTGAGTCGTCGGGTCTGCATATTCCTGATTTACAGAGACAAAGCAGCTTGGTAAAAGTTCAGCCAAGGCAGGATACTCAGCTCTCAGCTTTTCAAGCAGATCTTGCACGCTAGCATGTTCAGTGATTTCTATAGATAGCTGGGAAGTCCCGGCACGTTCAGCCAGCCCAGCAAATAACAATATGGTTACAGGTACTTGCATGGATTCCACCTCATTTTCTTCAAACATCGATCTCTTTTGAACATACCACAAACAGTAAGGCAAGCCAATGACATGCATTGTATGAGAGAACATTGATAAATGATCAGGACTCAGTTAGAGTAAAAGAAGCTTCAGGAGATAGAGGATGATAAACAGGTAACTGACCCGATGGAGGGGACTATATATGGAAGAAAAAGATTTACTCACACATTTTAACGAACAAAATCGTGCGCAAATGGTTGATATTTCTGATAAATCAATCACGAAAAGAACTGCGGTTGCCAAAAGTAAGATTGTCATGAAAAAAGAGACATTGGAACGGATTAAGGCAGGACAAATCAGTAAGGGTGATGTATTGGCAGTTGCTCAGGTTGCTGGGATCATGGCTGCCAAAAAAACCTCGGATATCATACCTATGTGTCACCCGCTTGCACTGACGGAGGTAGATGTTAGCTTTGAATATGAAGGAGAAGATACTCTCCATGTGCAAGTGAAGGTAAAAACAACAGGCAAAACCGGTGTAGAAATGGAAGCATTAACTGCCATTAGTGCGGTGACGCTAACTGTATATGATATGTGTAAGGCTATGGATAAGGAAATGGTGATTGGTCCCACGTATCTAGTAGAGAAGACAGGTGGAAAAAGTGGAGATTTTGTCCGGAATACTGATGTATAAGTCAAAAAAATGAAACTATCGGATAGAGGAAAACGTACTTCTTAACGTAGAGATTGGAAAGTATATCCAATAATTGCGGTAAGGAGTTCTTTTTTTGGGAAAAGTAAAGGAAGTAGCAATTGAATTGCACTTCTATAGAGATTTTTCAAAAAAACTTATTCGGAAAGGAAATTTTTTAAAGAATGCTTCGTAATTAGATCATGGGGGCAAGGAAAACAGGATGTTAACGTTTATTACATCTACAGCTAGAGAAAGTACTTGCGGATGTATGTTCAAAGTGACATAATATTTCGCGTGGCGAAATACTTTTGCAAGGAGGCACTTGTATTGTTATGAAACGGCTGAGTGATCAGTTATCGGAATCATGGAAGCTATACATGATGATTTTTGCATTGGAGCTATCCAAAAGTGGCATGACCAAACCTCAAATCATGGTCATTCACCAACTGAAAGAAGAGCCACAGACCATTGGAGATATTAGCAAAAAGCTAGAACTTTCTTATAGTACGGTCTCAGGTATCATCGATCGGCTGGAAAAAGCAGATTTAGTAAAAAGGCGTCGTGATCTAAAGGATCGGAGGCTTGTTTGGGTGTCACTTGTACATACTTTTTCGGAACTTCAGGCCCGCTTTCCTTACCTCAAACAAGAGTACCTTCCCAACATCTTTCACGGGATGAACGAGGAAGAGAGCGAAGAGATAACCCAAGCGTTATCTGTGGTTAATATGTATCTTACAAAAAAATATAGGAGTTTATTGAAGGAGAGAGGAAAAGTAGATGAACATTTCGAGGTTTGCGATTAACAGACCCGTATCCATTGTCATGCTAGCATTGGCAATCATCATCTTTGGATTCGTGTCCCTGCCTAAGCTGGCAATCGAGCTCTATCCAGAGATGAATTTGCCAGTTGCAGTTGTTGTAACGACAGTAGAAGGCGGCAACCCTGCATCGGTAGAGAAACTGGTCACGAAGCCAATAGAGGAAGCATTAGGGACAGTTCCCAACGTGAGTACCCTTATGTCGATTTCCATGAGTGGAGCATCTCAGGTAATTATACAATTTAACTGGGGAACCGATATGGATCAGGCCACGCTGAATATGCGTGACAAGGTGGACCAGGTACGAGGATTCTTACCTGATAATGCAAAACAACCACGGGTACTGAAGCTTGACCCGAATAGTGAGCCGATCATGGTTATGTCTATGACTGGTTCTGAGGACATTGTGCAGTTAAAAGAGTTAGCAGATAATGTAGTTAAGCCTCGTCTAGAACGTATTGAAGGAGTTGCTTCTGTAGGTGTAAGCGGTGGCCAGGACCAAATTATTGAAGTAACGCTTAACCCTGACAAAACAACTGCTTATGGAATTAGTTTGGATGCTGTGCAACAAGCTCTGGCTACTACCAATGCTTCTGGCGCAGCGGGGATGGTACGTGACGGGGACCAGAAGTTAAACATTCGTGTTGAAGGTGAATTTACTTCTGTGAAAGACATTGGAAACACGCCAATTCGTGTGGGTCAATCAACGATTCCATTAAAAGATATCGCAACTATTGAAGATACATTTAGAGAACAAACCCAATTTTCATATTTGAATGGTAAACCAAGCGTAGGTATCACCATTACCAAAGCTTCTGGTGGGAATACCATCGAAGTTGCGGATGAAGTCAAATATGAGCTTGAACAATTACAATCCAAATTACCTGCAGGAACCAATGTTGGAATGGTATTAGACTCTTCCACATTTATTAAGGATTCTGTATATACTGTAGCAGAACATGCTGTGCTAGGTGGCGGTTTTGCTATTATCATCCTGCTCCTGTTCTTAAACAGTGTTCGCTCCGTTCTAATCATCGGTGTGGTAATCCCGATTTCGCTTATTTCTACATTTAGTTTGATGTATTTTACAGGTCAAACGATCAACCTGATATCTCTAAGCGGTTTAACGCTTGGACTTGGATCACTGGTTGACTTTGCCGTTGTTATATTAGAGAACATCTATCGTCACCGTCAGCAAGGAAAGTCGATGTTGCAAGCTGCACGTTTTGGTTCTCGTGAAGTTGGAACGGCAGTTATGGCATCTGCTTTGGCCCAGATTTGTGTATTCTTGCCTATCGTCTTTGTTGAAGGTCTTGCATCTCAATTGTTCGGACCGCTGGCACTGGCAGTTGTGTTCTCGCACATTGCCGCACTGCTCGCATCCATTGCTCTTGTACCGATGATGGCTTCACGTATGCTGAAAAAAATACCGGATGAAGAGTTATATGAACCAGGACGTTATAAAGGATATAACCCAATTGTCTGGTTTAACGTAGGATTTACCCGTATAGCTAGTTGGTATGGACGTATGCTTAAGTGGGCGATTAACTGGCGTAAAACAGTTTATCTCATCGTGGCAGCAACCTTTGTTGGTTCCGTGTTCCTTGTGCCATTTATCGGGGCAGAATTCATACCGAGTATGGATCAAGGTAAAATTGATGTATCTGTGAAATTGCCTAATAGCTCACGTGTTCAGGAAACATTAGGCATCGTACAAAACGTAGAAAAAATTGTGAAAGAAGTACCAGAAGTAAAAGAGATTTCTGTTAATGTAGGTAGTTCAGGGGTTTCTGTCCTAGCGAGTTCAAGTTCTAATCAGGGTTCGCTCCAGATTACTCTGGAAGGAATGGAGACTCGAACACGAAGTACCGATACGATTATTGAAGAGCTTCGCGAGAAATTGTCTGGTATCGCTGGAGCAGAGATTACCGTTAAACAGATTGACATGTCCGGCGGTATGACAGGCTCACCAATCTCCATCAGTGTACGAGGCGACGATATTAACGTGTTGGAGGATATCAGTAACATTGTAGCTGGTCAGATAAAAGAAATTCCAGGTACACGAAATGTTACAACTAGTTTGCAAGAGAAAAATCAGGAATTCCAGGTGCTTGTTGATCGGGAGAAAGCTAGTGAGTATGGTTTAAGTACACAACAAGTAATCTCCTATGTAAGTACGGCTTTCGAAGGTAAGGTTCTTACCCGTTACCAAACAGGTGACGATGAGATCGACGTTCGAGTACGCTTGCCAAAAACGATTCAAGACGAACCGAAATATTTAGAGAGACTAATGATTACAACACCTACTGGGTCACAGGTATCAATCGGATCAATTGCTACGATTCAGAAAGCCGGAGTGGCTCCAGTAATCAACAGAATAGATCAGACTCGTGACGTAAGCATAACAAGTGATATTTCAGGTCGTGATTTAAATAGTATTAATACCGATATTCAAGCCAAACTGGCTGAATTAAATTTACCTGATGGATACAACATTGAATTCGGCGGACAGACAAAGGAAATGATGGAGTCATTCACCAGTCTGGGACTTGCGATTGTTCTCTCCATTGTTCTGGTGTACATGGTAATGGCAAGTCAGTTTGAATCCTTATTCAGTCCATTTATCATCATGTTCTCTATTCCGCCTACATTTGTAGGGGTAGTACTTGGATTATTTGTCACAGGGCAACCGCTTAGTGTTCCAGCCTTGATAGGTTATATCCTCCTGGTAGGTATCGTAGTTAACAACGCGATTGTTCTCATCGACTACGTCATTACAGCACGGAAAAATGGTCTGGAGCGAGATGAAGCGATCCTTAAAGCAGGTCCAATTCGTTTGCGTCCAATCTTGATGACGACCTTAACCACTGTACTTGCCATTTTCCCACTCGCTTTTGCAGGTGGATCTGGTAACGAAACGATGGCTCCAATGGCGATCGTCGTAGTATTTGGTCTTAGCTTCTCAACATTAATTACATTGTTCCTTGTTCCCGTTGTTTATGTAACCTTCGATAACTGGGGACGCAAGATTAAAGGATTATTTAATCGTAAAAAGAAAACTGCTCTGACAGAAGAAGTATAAGGTAGGAAAGAGGGAGGATATAAAATGATTAAATCGAAATGGAGTATGTCGCTTGTTCTGGTAGCAGCGCTGGCTGTGACTGGATGTACCCAACAGGCAGCAACACCTCCTCAGGAAAATCAGGAAGAAAAACCTGTTCCTGTTCAAATAGCAGCTGCGGCAAATGAAAGTGTCTCTTCTGGAGCGGGATATACAGGGAAATTGGCACCTAGTCAGGAAGTAAAAGTAGCACCAAAAGCTGGAGGGAAAATCACATCTCTAAACGCTAAGCTAGGTCAACATGTATCGAAGGGATCCGTATTATTTACCTTAGATCAAGATGATCTGCGCAATGCGCTAAAACAGGCAGAGGCTCAGTATAATGTAGCGGTTGCCGGTTTGAACCAAAGTAATACCAGCACAGAGCAAGGCATTGACCAGGCTAAAAATGGTTTGGCACAAGCAGAGCGTGCATTAGAGGATGCAAAGAGAGAGGCAGCCAGGAGCGCACAGCTTTTCTCAGAAGGTGCAATCTCAGCACAGCAAAACGAACAAGTACAAACTGTATTGAGAAATGCAGAGATCGGCTACAATAATGCTAAGCTTGGTCTTGATTCTGCAACCAAAAAATCAGGGGTTGTCGTATCCGAAGCCTCTGTGAACCAAGCAAAAGTTGCTTTGGCAAATGCAAGAGAGCAATTAAGCAATGCAACGGTGACAGCGCCAATCTCTGGCTACGTATCCCAAGTTGGAGCACAGGTTGGTGAGATGTCTTCCATGCAAACCCCAGTTGTTACACTGGTTAATACCAATCCATTGGTAGTGAAAGCTAATTTGGCAGAGGACCAGATTACCAAAATAAAAGTAGGGCAACAAACACAGATTGAGCTTCCAGCGTTAGATAAAAAAATTGATGCTACAATCACTGCTGTAAGCCCAGTTATGGATCAAATGCTAAAAGCATATCCAATCGAGATTACTGTTCCTAATCCGAACAATGAATTAAAGTCCGACATGGTAGTAAATCTGACAATTTTAGCCCAAAGTAATCAGGAAAAAACAGGTGTAGCGATACCTCGTAAAGCTCTGTTCGATGAAAATGGTAAGTCGTATGTCTATAAAATAGAGGGCGATGTTGCCAAGAAAATTGAAGTGGTAACTGGTGAGGAATCAGCAGAATTAATGGAAATTACTTCAGGAGTTACGGCTGGAGACCAGATCGTTATCAGAGGGCAAACTTTGCTTAAGGATGGCTCTAAGGTGACGATTCAAAAAACAGATTGACAGATAGCCACAAAAGTCACTACTATAAAATCAATGTTTTAACACGTATTTATGACTCCTTTCTCCCTTTTGGGGAGAAGGGGGTCTTTTCCATAGTGAGCTA
>NZ_JAJISB010000042.1 GCF_021245735.1 Brevibacillus daliensis | reverse complement strand
AGTCACTACTATAAAATCAATGTTTTAACACGTATTTATGACTCCTTTCTCCCTTTTGGGGAGAAGGGGGTCTTTTCCATAGTGAGCTAGCAGAAGAAGCACATTTTTTGACAGATAGGAATTTATAAAAATTCCTATCTGCATAAGTGCAACTAAGGCTTTACCTGCGCCAGAGGCTTGGCAAAGCCAAGTTTTCTAATCTGCAAACTCGCTAAGGTCCAGCGAGAGCGAATACTGTCCGCTACACAGTAAAGAGTGCGGAAAGTGCAAAAAGATGTGATACTACGCAGTGTTTCATGGGTACTTTTTGATCCGCACGCACTCTTTGCTGTGTAGCTAAGTAGGACCTTAAAGGTTTTGGACAAAAAATGTGCTTCTTCTGCCAAGGGCTGTAGACGATTAAAAAAGCTAAAATCAAAACCAAAGGCATGAAACATCAGCTTCTCTTTTCACACGGAGCGTCTTGGCGAAGCCCATCTCAGCGGAGCGCTATTCATCGGGAGAAAGAAGCGAACCCCAGCAAGTCTTACAGTGAATACATCGTTTTGAGCTTCCCCGATGAATAGTGCGGAGCGGACAGTCTAACCCCTTGCAGGGCGAAGACTTTTAGCGAAGGGTGAAAAGAGAAGCTGGTTTTCTCTACTGAAGTAGGATTAAGTCAATCTTTAAAAATCCTAGCAAGAAATATCTTTGTCATATATGTCAGTCTAGTCAGATAATTAATGAAAGTAGGGAACACCATGCGTATTCAACCAGCATCCATGATGGAACAGCTGCCGACACAGTTTTTCTCCACCATGGTCGCCAAAGTAAACAAAGTGATTGCAGAAGGGCATGATGTCATTAATTTAGGACAGGGAAATCCAGATTTGCCCACCCCCCCACATATTGTAGAGGAGTTGTGCAAACAAGCAGCAGACCCCCTTCATCATAAATATCCACCGTTCCAGGGAAGGATTGAATTAAAGCAGGCGATCGCACATTGGTATAAACAAGAATTTGATGTAGATCTAGACCCGGAAGAGGAGGTAGCTATTCTGATGGGGAGTAAGACCGGATTGGTGGAAATCTGTCAAGTTCTGCTCAATCCAGGTGATGTTGCGTTGGTACCGGACCCAGGCTATCCCGATTATTGGTCAGGCGTAGCCATTACAGGTGCTAGAATGGTACCTATGCCACTTTTGGCGGAAAATGGATTCTTACCTGATTATGGTAAGTTGAAAGACGAAGATATCCAAAAAGCAAAACTGATGTTCGTTAATTACCCTAATAATCCAACAGCAGTAAATGCTCCTATGGAATTTTATGAGGAGACAATGAAATTCGCGAAAAAGAATGAGATTGTGGTATGCTCGGATTTTGCTTATGGGGGAATTAGTTTTGATGGTAAAAAGCCAGTTAGTTTCATGCAGGTTCCAGGAGCCAAGGAAGTGGGAGTAGAGTTTTATACCTTATCCAAAACCTATAATATGGCGGGCTGGCGCGTGGGCGCAATGGTAGGAAATCGTGATGTCGTGCGTCTCATCAACACGCTACAAGACCATTATTTTGTCAGTTTGTTTGGAGCTGTGCAGATGGCAGCAGCAAGGGCGCTAACGGGCTCCCAAGAGTGTGTATCCCAATTAGTCCAAACCTATCAGGGAAGAAGAGATGCTCTCTTCGATGCCTTGCACCAAATTGGTTGGAAATGCACACCTTCTCAAGGGTCATTCTTCGCTTGGCTACCAGTTCCAGCGGGTTATGGTTCAGTAGAGTTAGCTGACTTACTCCTTACTAAAGCACATGTAATGGTAGCGCCAGGTATTGGATTTGGGGAGCATGGAGAAGGATATGTACGTATTGGCTTGTTAAATACGGAAGACCGTTTGCGAGAAGCTGTGATGAGAATGGAACAGTTAAAACTGTTTTCATAGAGAATAAAAGAGGGAGCAAAATGTGGGAAGTTGCCGCATTCTGCTCCCTTTTTTGTAACTGTATCAGTAAGACTTATACAACAAATATTCTAACCATTGACTAAGAATGATTTTCATTATATGATAACTCTAGTCTTATGATAATGAATATCATTAATGATTAAATTAAACGCTTTATTATGACAGCAAAGGAGGGCAATAGCCAGTGACGAGATATCAGATTAACGGGTATACAGACATGCATACGGTGGTTTCCAATGAGCGAAAACTAGGTGGAGCTGTTGAAGCGGATGTAATCAAGCTACGTTCAGGAGAAGAGTACCATCAAGCTGTCATTACTCGTCTGGAAATGTCAGATGCCCAGTTTTGCTCCATAGGGTTTGTAACCAAAGAAGGAAAAAGGCTGATTGTACATATACAAGACATCAGCATGATTGTGGATGCCAGACATGTAAACGTGGGGGATCTTAGTAACGAAATCATGCGAGAGCAGAAGGTTGCTGAGAGATTGAAGCATCTAAAGCTGCTTTGTGATTTAAATAAAGGAAGCTGTACCATTCCATTTCAGGAAGAAGCAGAGCGCTTAGTCTTTGATATTGGACTAGAGCTTGCTATGGAACATGTAAGCTTGCCATTTCTGTTACCAGAAGAACAGAAGAAACTTGTACGTATTGCCTAATAGAAAATCGAATGAAGACAATAATAAACTCTTTTTATGCCCTGTCTTGGACATAAGAAGAGTTTTTCTTTTGCAATGATAAACGTTGTGGGATTATTTGATTACTGTAGTGGTCTTGCAGAAGAAGCGCATTTTTTGTCTACGAACTCGTTAAGGTCCCGCAAGGGAGCTATGACTGTCCGCTACTGGGCAAAAAGTGCGGAAAGTGCAAAAGGAGGAGAATGCTACGCAGTATCTCACAGGTTGCACTTTTTAATCCGCACTCTTTACCTAGTAGCTAAGTAGGACCTTAAATAGTTCTAGACAAAAAATGTGCTTCTTCTGCAAACAGTTGCGGTGGAAAAACACTAACAAATCCAACAACATGAAAAACCAGATTCTCTTTTCACACAGAGCGACTTGGCGAAGCCCGACCAAGCGTAGCACTCTTCATCGGGATTAAAAAGCGAAACCCAGCAAGTCTTACAGTGAAGACATCGTTTTGAGCTTTCCTGATGATGAATGCGGAGCGAACGGTCTAACCCTCAGCGGGGCGAAGACTCTTAGTGAAGGGTGAAAAGAGAAGCTGGTTTTCTCCACTAAAGTAGGATTAAGACAAAAAAGCGTGTAGAGAAGTACCATTCGTACTCCTTCCACACGCCATAATTACCTGTAATACAACTATTCTTCCATGCTCTCAAGTGTGCAAATTGCACTTGGACGCTTAACTCGCAGCACTATGCATTCATATACACGTAATACACTGTTCATTTGTTCATCGCCAAGGAAAGCAGAGTCGAAATCTTCGGCAATCGCTAGGTCAAGATTATGGCGGCCCGTTGCTACCAAGACGCCAGAGGATCCTTTAATAACTGGCGATTGGAACACGCCTTCTGTTACCAGATTTCGAATATGATCAATCTCCAGCACGTTCGTCCCTTTATGAACACGATGCAAGAGAGAATATAACTCAGGAGAAACGATCAATGCATAAGGACCACTGTGACCCATTTTCAATAGCTTATTGCGGGCTTCCACAACATCTCCGAAAGCATTTCCTGATTCCATCCAGTCACTCTTGATATGAGTCAGACGCCCCTTCACATTCATGAGCCCTGGCAAATCAAATTCCTCAGCACCATTAAAAATCAAATCATCTTCCATTAATGCACAACCAGCTGCTGCATTAGCTGCTGCACTTAAATCAATCGGCATACCTAACGTACGTGCTTGTGCTCGATCTCGCCAATAAAGCATAAAATCCTTATACAAAATGGGAATAGTCAAACTAACTCGTTTGCTAGGCTTACTCAATTCCAAGGATTCCCCACGCAAGCTCAGGTTTCCAAAACGAGACTCATCATAAATATCATTAGTAATAGTCTGAATTCCTTCTCCTAATGGTCCATAAATATCGATAAAGCGGCGTCCTACCAATTGGCGACGCGCCATTTCTACAATGGTTTCATCGAGTTGTCCCCACTCATCTTTTGAAAGTGGAGAATCAGGAAACTTCTTTGTTTTATCCATAGTAACCTCCGTTCGTTTCGTCTTATTTACTGTATTAGAAAGTATTAGCTTCTGGGCTTTACCTCCTGATACGCATGAAAAACATCCGCCAATATTAGCTGGAAAGATGACGCAAACTGCCAACAGTTAAGCCTTTTTTCTCATTGGAAGGGAAGGTAGTAGCTGAAGTGTTTTGCTGTGAACTGGAATTACCTACAGAAGCGGATGATGTAGATGAAGCATGAAAATGATCGACCTGATGGATATCGTGACCGTGGTCATGATCATGCAAATTCCCTTTAATAGGTATAGCATCAGAGAATTTTTCACTTAATTTCGCCATAATTTCTTTCATATGCAAATAATCTTGCTGGGTATGCTCCCTCATTTCATTAAGCTGTTGACGCTCGGTATCTGCTTTGAATTCGTAAAGGGCGAGTTCAAGATGCTCGCGGAAATTATGAAGACCAAATCGCTCCAGATGCAAGTCAGAGAGCAGATGCGAGAGCTCACGATCGCTAACCTGTTCCAGGTAATCAACAGAATGTAATTTTTGTAAACGGGGAATTAAATCCTCCAGCCTTTCCAATCGCTGTTCTTCCTCTTCAGAGATATGGTGATAATACAGCTTGGTGTGCTCATCAACCGCATGATCGATCAGTGGTTGTATCATGTTGCGAAAACTCTTGATACCTGCCTCTGTTCGAGTAAAGATAGCGTGGAGTTGTTTCATTTCCTGCATGGATCACTCCACCTCCTTTTTCAGAATAGAAAAGTTAATTTCATTATACAGTTGGGTAAACGTTCCAATCAATAAAACACTACCAGAATAGAAAATTCATCCTAATAATAGAAAAAAACAACAAAGTGTATTGCAAATCACAAAGCCTAGTGATAATATTTATCAATAAGAATGATACTTATTCTCAATTAAAAAATCAGACAAAAATAATTGTGCTTTTACGACATACAAAATGCAATAACTAAAAAAGGAGGCGAATGGCATGTCCATTCTGGTTATTGGAGGAGACCGCTTGGGAAATATTCTTTCCCTGTTAGAAGAAGTGGGCTTTAAAAAGGTACATCACGTCACGGGTAGGAAAAATTCAGCAACTGCAATAAAAATTCCGTGTGATGTGAAAATGATATTGGTATTGACCGATTTTGTGAATCATAATTTGGCGAAAAAAATTAAATCGCAAGCTAAAGATCAACAAGTACCGATCTGTTTTTGCAAACGTTCATGTTCAGCAGTATCTCAAGTACTCCAATCACAAGAAATAAGTGCTTAAAAATATAGTAATCAAGGAAAAAATAGGAATTCTATTACTTCTTACCCTCCTGGAACAAGTACATAACTTCGAGATTAGTTAGATAAATGATGGGAAGTTGAATTATATCCATAATGTAACATAAGAGACCGTTTAGCCGGATTCAACTGGTGAACGGTCTCTTTATTATAACCAATTTAATGATAACGCTTTCACTTTGTAGCTACAGCTTTTATTTACCTATACTGCTAAAAAAATTATATCTAATTAAGAAAAATTAACGAAAAAATAAAAAAATATATTGATTATAAACTACTTATGGACTATTATAAGTAAAAATTAAATCGTCTTAAAATACCGAAAAAAATACTTATATTAGGAACAAAATTGAGGTCTTAAGACGAAATCAGGTGATATTGAGGAAGGAAGTTAAAAATGAATACACAAAGATATCTGTATTCGGAATTGGATGATCTGGATTATCAAATTGTAACAAGGCTACAAGAAAATGCACGACTTCCTTTTACTCAAATTGCAAAAGAAATAGGCGTCACGGAAAAGACCATCCGGATTCGAGTGCAACAGATGCAAGAAGAAGGGATTTTAAGTTTGGTAGGGATCGTTAATCCTATCAAAGCAGGAATTCTTGTTCAAACCATGATCCAGGTGGCGGTTGAAAACCATATGCTTGAGAACGTCATTGAAGTGATGAATGACATTCATGAAATTCGTCTGGTCATCCTGACTTCTGGAGATTATCAATTGTTGATTCAGGTGTTTACCAGGGATTATCATGAACTTTCGAATTTTTTAGTTAATCGTCTAAACAAGATTGATGGAATTACCAAGACCAACGTTATCATTGAGTTAAAAGTACTTAAGTCAAAATTGAAATTTATTCGATAGGGAGTATTCTTTTGTTATCAATAAAGAAAATTCCATTCAGAAACCTGTGGAATTTTCTGTTACATCAAATAGACAAAATATTTAATTAAAAAGAAAAAAGAGGAAATGAGGAGAGAAAAATGCTATCAAGCAAATTTTTAAAAACAGCGTCAGCCCTTTTACTTAGCGGTGCATTGCTTTTAAGTGGCTGTGGAGGTGGAGGAGATACTGCGGCACCTTCCAAAGATGGTGGAGCAAAAGCTGCCAACTCATCTAATAAAGTATTAAATATCGGCATAAAAGCAGATCCGCCGAGCCTTGATCCTGCACAATCCACGTCGTTATATGATCGTTACGTCCAAAATAGTTTATATGACAAGCTGTTTGATGTTAACGAGAAGGGTGAAATTGTCCCTATGTTGGCTACTTCTTATGAAGTTTCACCAGACGGTTTGAAATACACGTTGAAAATAAAAGAAGGCGTAACGTTCCATGACGGAACTAAATTAGATGCAGAGGCTGTTAAATTCAATCTGGACCGTTATAGAGGTGAAGGCTCAAAACGTAAGGGTGAATTGAAGTTTATTACGGATGTTAAAGCAGTAGATCCTGCAACTGTTGAACTCGTACTGGAAAAACCATTTACGCCACTTATCTCTACACTTACTGACCGTTCAGGAATGATGGTTTCTCCTGAGGCTGCGAAAAAAGCAGGGGATGATTTCCGCAATAGTCCAGTTGGGACAGGCCCATTCACCTTCGTAGAGCAAGTGAAGGGTGACCATGTTACTTTGAAAAAGAATGAGAACTACTGGAATGGAGAAGTGAAGCTGAACGAGGTTAACTTCAAAGTATTTACCAACCAAAGTGCTGGTGTACAAAATCTTCGTTCTGGTGCATTAGATATTCTTGATGAAGTTCCTGTAAAAGAAATCCCAGGACTTGAAAAAGATCCTAACTTTGAGGTGATATCTGCTGCCAACTATGGCTATCAGGGTATTCACTTGAATATGAGTACAGCACCTTTCGATAACAAGTATTTGCGTCAAGCTTTTGACCGCGCTATCGATCGCGAAACTGTTGTAAAAGTTTTATTTGATGGATACAGCTCACCAGCCAACTCCCCATTCTCACCAGGCCACCTGGTTTATGGAGATTCGGATAAATCAGAAAAACCAGATGCAGCAGTCATTAAAGATTTATTAGCAAAAGGTGGAAAACCAGACGGTTTCTCTTTCACAATGCAAATCTCTACTTCACCTGCTAACGAACAATTTGGTGCGGTACTTCAAAACATGCTGAAAGAGCACAACATTGACATGAAATTGGAAAAAGTTGAATACGGAACAATGCTAGATAATTCAGAAAAAGGTACCTACCAAGCTATGCAATTAGGCTGGTCTGGACGCGTTGACCCTGATCAAAACATTTATGACTTCAATGTAACGGGAGCACCAAATAACAAATCTCGTTATTCAAATCCGGAAGTAGACCGTTTGATCAATGAAGCTCGTTCTGAACAAGACAATACAAAACGTAAAGCACTATATGATCAGGTAATGGAAATTCTTCATGATGAAGTGCCTTATACCTATATCTTTCATAACTATGACAGATTCGGTGTATCGAAAAAGGTAAAAGGCTTTACGTATGTTCCAGATGGCATCATTCGTACAGCCAATCTGGACAAAGAATAATAACTACTTTATTGGGGGGAGAGATCTGACATGATGTTTGTAGTAAAACGTCTATTGCTCACGATCCCGATCCTAATCTTGGTTTCCATCATGACGTTTTCCTTGATCCATATGATTCCGGGTGATCCTGCCCGGGTCATTCTGGGTCAGGAAGCAACGCCTGAAGCGTATGAAGCACTACGAGCCGAGTTGGGACTGGACAAGCCGATCGTTACGCAATATTTTACTTGGTTAGGAAATGTGGTTCAAGGAGATCTGGGGATGTCCATCACAGATCGGGTACCGGTAGCCGATCTGATTTTGCAACGATTGCCGGCCACGATTGAGTTGACGATAGGGACATTTATCTTTGCATTAATTATTGCGATTCCAACCGGGATATTAGCGGCTGTTCGCCGGAATACCTGGATTGATTACACTGCTTCGTTTACTGCCCTTGGTGGGATGAGTATTCCGAACTTTTGGTTAGCCTTAATGGCTATTATTTATTTCTCCGTTGAAAATCAATGGCTGCCATCCTCGGGATATGTTCCATTCTCGGAGGATCCAAAAGCAAATCTCATGGCGATGCTCTTGCCTTGTATGGTAACTGGTTTACGTGAGTCTGCAATGCTGATGCGCATGCTTCGTTCGTCACTGGTCGAGGTTGTACATATGGATTTCGTCCGTACTGCTAAAGCAAAAGGTTTAAATGAAGTAAGAATGGTTCTGGGTCATGCTCTACGTAATGCTTTAATTCCTGTTGTTACTACTTCTGGCTTAATGATCGCAGGATTATTGGGCGGACTTGTTATTACGGAGTCCATTTTCTCCATTCCGGGCTTTGGACGACTCATTGTAGAGTCTGTATTTAAACGTGATTATGTAACCGTGCAAGGTGCAATTTTGGTATCTGCCGTATTGGTTGTTGTTGTTAACTTGTTGGTTGACTTGCTATATGCGGTAATTGACCCTCGTATCAAAGCAGGCAAGGGGGCTGAGGGCTAATGAAGAACTGGAAATTGTTCATGCGTTCCGGCATGGGAGTCGTTGGTGCGATTATCATTTTAGGTTTAATCCTGTGTGCTACTTTTGCTAGTGTAATCGCTCCATATGACCCAAATGTACAAGATTATAACAGTATTTTATTAGAGCCTAATTCTGAACATTGGTTTGGTACAGATGACCTTGGACGTGATATTTTTTCTCGCGTGGTGTATGGTGCCCAAATCTCAATTAAAGCAGCGATTGTCTCAGTAGGGATCGCGATGATAATCGGGGTACCGATTGGACTCTTTACAGGGTATTATCGAGGATTTTGGGATGAATGGGTTGTCATGCGTGTCGTAGATGCTATGCAAGCCTTTCCGTTTTTAATTCTAGCACTGGCAATCTCGGCTGTACTAGGAGCTGGTTTTGGTAACGCCATGCTGGCAATCGGGATTGGTTTTGCACCTGCGTTTATCCGTATTACACGAGGACAAGTATTGTCACTTCGAAATATGGAGTATATTCATGCAGCGAAGTCCGTAGGAATGAAAGATAGTCGGATTATCTTTGGCCATATTTTACCGAATGCATTAAGTCCAATCATTATTCAGGCTACGCTGGCTATGGCATCTGGTATTTTGGCAGAAGCATCTCTATCTTATCTGGGTCTTGGCGTTCAGCCGCCAACACCTTCCTGGGGAAGCATGTTAAATCAGGCACAGTCATTATTAAGCGTAGCACCATATGCAACATATTATCCAGGTTTAGCAATTTTCGTGGTCGTACTTGGGTTTAACCTTTTAGGAGATGGCCTCCAACAATATCTAAACCCGAGAACGCGCAAATAGGGGGGAAGCGTGATGTCGGTCATCTTGGATGTACGAAACCTGGTAACCACCTTTAGCACTGATTATGGAAAAGTAGCGGTGGTAGATGGCGTTGATTTCGTAATTAAACAAGGAGAGACGCTTGGAGTCGTAGGTGAATCCGGTTGTGGAAAAAGCGTAACGAGCCTCTCTATCATGGGATTGTTAGCCCAAAATGGTAAATCGGAAGGGGAAATCCGCTTCCATGACAAAAACTTGTTGCAGGTCTCTGAAAAAGAGATGCAAAAAATTCGGGGTAACGAGATAGCGATGATTTTTCAGGAGCCGATGACTTCCTTGAATCCATTGCATCCCGTAGGAAAACAGATTGGCGAAGCTGTGTTGCTGCATTTAAAAGTAAGCAAAGCGGAAGCAAAACAACGTGCCATTCAAATGTTAAAAGCTGTAGGAATGCCCCGAGCAGAAGAGATATATAATGAGTATCCCCATCAACTTTCAGGGGGAATGAGACAGCGTGTCATGATCGCGATGGCAATGGCCTGTGATCCAAAGCTGATTATTGCCGATGAGCCAACGACTGCTCTGGATGTAACCATTCAAGCGCAAATTCTCGATTTAATGCAGGATGTTAAAGAGCAAACGGGTACTTCTATCATGTTGATCACCCATGATTTGGGCGTAGTTTCCGAAATGTGTGATCGTGTCATTGTTATGTACGCTGGGCAAGTAGTGGAAGAGACGGATGTTGAGACTTTGTTTAGTGAACCTAAGCATCCATATACGGTTGGTCTGATGGAGTCCATCCCGGAACTTGGTACGGAAAAAGAATATCTGGATACGATTCCGGGTGCAGTACCATTGGCTCACCAAATGCCAACAGGTTGCCGATTTGCACCACGCTGTTCCAAGGTAATGCCAATTTGTGAGCAGAAGCAACCGCCTCTCTTAGAATTATCCAACCAAAAATGCCGTTGCTGGCTGTACCAGGAGGTGTCAGAGTGATGCAACCATTGCTTACAATCAAGAATTTGAAAAAATATTTCCCTATTCATGCAGGGATACTTAACAAAACGGTAGGGCATGTAAAAGCGGTGGATGGTATTCACTTCAACGTCTATCCTGGAGAGACTCTTGGAATCGTAGGCGAATCTGGCTGTGGTAAATCTACGACAGGTCGTACGATTCTGCGATTATCTGAACCAACAGAGGGAGAAGTGCTATTTAACGGAAAGGATCTAGCGAAGCTATCAAAGGAAGAAATGCGACGGATGCGCAAGGATATCCAAATGATTTTCCAAGATCCGTTTGCTTCGCTTAATCCCAGGAAGACCATTAAACAGACCTTGATGGAATCACTTGTTGTACATGGGATCGGCAGCAAAGAGGAACGTAAGAAGCGCATCGAGGAGATCATTCAGGTAGTTGGTTTGCGACCGGAGCATTTAGATCGCCATCCTCATGATTTTTCTGGTGGACAGCGTCAACGGATTAGTATAGCTCGTGCTCTTGTGGTAAATCCCAAGGTCATTATCGCTGATGAACCTGTATCCGCGCTGGATGTATCCATTCAATCGCAGATTCTTAACCTGATGAAAGACCTTAAGAAAGAGTTTCAACTGACCATGATTTTTATTTCTCATGACCTGTCTGTTGTCAAACATTTATGCGATCGGGTAGCTGTTATGTATCTGGGACGTGTGGTTGAGATTGCCGATAAGAAATCATTGTTTGCAAACCCTAGTCATCCTTATACACAAGCTCTGTTATCTGCTATACCACAGGCGAATAAGGCACAAAAAAAGGAACGGATCTTGCTGCATGGTGATCTGCCAAGTCCAGCAAACCCACCTAGTGGATGTACATTCCATCCGCGTTGTCGATTTGCAACGGAGTTATGCAAGTCAACTCCTCCAGAACTAAGAGAAGTTAGTGAAGCTCATATGGTCTCCTGCCATTTATATGAAGAAATAAATCAGAGATAGGGGGAGAGGTCATGGTTTATTGGCAATTATTTCTTGCGTTTTTCCGAATCGGTATATTCGGATACGGTGGCGGACCAACTATGGTTCCGCTGATCCACTCGGAATGCGTCAAGAGGTACAAATGGGTAACGGATGAAGAGTTTGCAGATAACTATGCACTTGGAAACACGTTACCCGGCCCAATTGCCACAAAAATGGCTGCTTATATTGGGTATAAGCAAAAGGGGTGGCTCGGAGCGACGGTTGCTATCTCTGCCATGGTTTTTCCTGTATTAATACTGATGGTTGTTTTAATGCAATTTGTTAATACACTAAAAACATCAAGCACGGTTCGTGGGATGATTGATGCAATTCAACCAGTCATTGCTGTCATGATGGTCGTTATGACGTATGAGTTTTGTACCAAGGGCTGGAAAGATAGCGTTGGGACCAAGCAAAAGCAAGGGTTCGTCGCGATGCTAGTCATTTCTATCATTGCCCTGGTTCCTTTTGCCTTACATCCCGGTTTATTCGTTGCAATCACCTTAGTGGTAGCCTTTTTTTACTCGACATGGCATGCCAACAGACAGAAGAAGCAGCGTATTGGCAAGGGGGCATCGTAACATGATTTATTTAGAGATTTTTTGGGCCTTTTTTATATCGAATATTCTCGGTTATGGCGGAGGGCCGCCAAGCATCCCGCTGATCCAAAACGAGGTAGTGGACCATTTTCAATGGATGACAGTAGAAGAATTCGGGGAAACACTGGCATTAGGGAATGCTTTGCCTAGCCCGATTTCTACCAAATTGGCTGGATACATCGGTTATGAGGTCGCTGGCTTGCCGGGTGCTATCGTAGGTTTGATTGCTACCATTCTCCCGACAGCTATTGCGATGATTGCCTTGCTAGGAATCTTTCATTTGTTCCGTAATGCACCTCAAATAAAAGCGATGACAAAATCAATCAGACCAATCGTAACAGTATTGCTTGGCACACTAGCTATAGAGTTTTTGCTTGGTTCCTATGAGCGAATTGGTTTATGGCATACGTTATTCCTGGGAGTAGCTTCTTACTATCTGATGGAAAAACGAAAATTACATCCGGCTCTTGTCATATTACTGGCAATGGGATACGGGGGACTAATCATGTAAGTAGATAATAGAACTGAGGAGAAAATGGGGGACACATTGATGATAAATTTTGATGCACATTCCTATCCGTATACATCACAGCGCACGGCTACGTATGGCAAAAAGGGAATGGTGGCTACATCCCAATCCCTAGCCGCGCAGGCAGGACTGGATATTTTAAAAAAGGGTGGCAATGCAATTGATGCCGCTATTGCAACTGCGGCTTGTTTAACAGTAGTTGAGCCAACTTCCAATGGTATTGGTGGCGATGCTTTTGCCCTCGTCTGGGTGAAAGATAAATTGTATGGATTAAATGCGAGTGGTCGAGCACCTCAAGCGATTTCCATTGATGCAGTGAAAGCACAGGGAAATGAAAAGATGCCTACATATGGCTGGACGCCTGTTACGGTTCCAGGTGCTCCTTCTGCTTGGGCTGAATTATCGGAGCGTTTTGGTAAATTACCGCTCACAGAGGTTCTACAGCCTGCCATTGATTACGCTGAGAATGGATTTCCGCTCTCCCCAATTTTAGCCAAGTACTGGAATCTGGCACATGAGAAATATAAAAAGCTATTTACAGGTGAAGAGTATAAGCCTTGGTTCGACACGTTTACTTTAAATGGAAAAGCTCCACAGGCAGGTGACATGTGGAAGCTACCTGGGCATGCGGCTACCTTGCGCTCTATCGCTCGGACTAAGGCTAAGTCGTTCTATGAAGGAGAGCTGGCGGATCAAATTGATGCTTTTTCCAGAAAGCATGGTGGCTTTTTGCGAAAGGAAGATTTGGCATTGCACCAGGCAGAGTGGGTAGAACCAATCAAAGCAAACTATCGTGGCTATGATGTGTGGGAAATCCCACCAAATGGTCAGGGACTGGTAGCCTTGTTAGCACTTAATATCGTAGAGGGCTATTCTTTCAAGGAAAAAGATACAGTTGACACGTACCATAAGTCTTGGGAAGCAATGAAGCTGGCATTCACAGATGGACTTCGCTATATCACACAAAACGATAAAATGACTGTGAGCATCGAAGATTTACTTTCCAAAGAGTATGCAGCCAAACGTCGTGAATTAATTACAGATACAGCTCTTGATCCAGAGCCAGGTGAACCAGCTCGAAGCGGTACCGTTTATTTGGCGACAGCGGATGAAGAGGGGAACATGGTCTCCTTTATTCAAAGTAACTACATGGGCTTTGGATCAGGAATTGTTATCCCTGGCACAGGGATTGCCATGCAAAATCGTGGGCATAATTTCTCACTTGATCCTGAACATGATAACCGTCTTGAAGCAGGCAAGCAAACGTACCATACGATTATTCCTGGCTTCCTAACGAAGGATGATAAAGCAGTTGGTCCATTTGGAGTAATGGGTGGCTTCATGCAACCACAAGGCCACATGCAGGTCGTAATGAATATGATTGACTTTAATCTTAATCCACAGGCTGCGCTAGATGCCCCACGCTGGCAGTGGAAAGAAGGAAAGGTCTTTGAATTGGAGCGTTCCTTCCCTGAGCATGTAGCGCTTACTCTTGAGCAAAAAGGACATGATGTAAGGTACGCAGTAGGGTCTGGCAGCTTCGGACGAGGCCAGATCATCGTACGCAATGAGGACGGCGTATTAATCGGTGGAACAGATCATAGAACGGATGGTACTGTAGCCGTCTGGTAAGACAGCATAGAGCATTGAGATTCAACATGAAGAGCCAGGTGAAAAAAGAGTTGCCATTCCTTTTTTTCAAGGAACAGCAGCTCTCTTTTTCGTGGAACAGGTATCTTGCCACACACAGCATGAGAATTACTAAAGTAATTCATAAATATTCTTCTTGATACTGTCGATTCCAATAGCAAATCCGAGGCTTTGGCTTGCTTGAATGATAAAGGCATTCAGTCCGATCACCTCGCCATGAAGATTGATCAAGGGTCCACCGCTGTTACCAGGATTGATAGCTGCATCTGTCTGAAAAATCTCTTCGTATCGTCGTCTGGCTACCTGAATCTTTCTGTTCTTGGCGCTAATAATACCAGCAGTAACAGAATTCTCCAGTCCAAGAGGACTCCCCACGCTAATAACCCATTCACCGACACGAGCGTCACTAGAGCTTCCGAGAGGTAACGGGTAAAGCTTACTATCAGGGTCGATTTTAATGATCGCATAATCTCTTTGTGGATCACTGAAGATCGGTTTGGCTTCATGTACTTTTCCATTCCATAATTTCACATAAATAATAGAAGATTTACTTATTACATGTTCACTGGTGAGAATATAACCCTTGGGATGAAAAATGAAGCCTGAGCCAAAACTTTTCTCTGTTTGCCCCGTTTGGATTGGTTCCATATCCAAGAAGCGTTGGAGGATATCCTCGATGTCAGCAGGGCCAGACTTATCTTCACAGATGAGAGAAACCACACCATGTTTTACCTGCTCTACTAAGGGGACAAAAAAGTTGAAGGGGTGCAGGTTATTTATATGTTGATATTTGGAGTTCATGTAATAGGGCCCATTCCTAGGTTTCACGCTTTCATCTCCTGTCTTCCTGCGGATGAGATTATACCTCATAGTATGGAAAGAGTGGAAAGCAGGAACGCCCATTTCTTGTGAAAAAAAACGGCAGTAAGATTTTATTTGTGTGAAGAAACGAATAATTGAACACATTGAACTAGGCTACATTTACTAGACAAGTGAGATGAAATAAGTCTTAAGAAGCTTGTGCAGGTCTGTTTTTCCTTAGTAATCTCGTAAGAAGAGGGAGAAGGGATTCATTTATTTTCAAGTTCTTGCTATAAGTTGGTTAAACAATTTATAATATTGTAAAAAGGTCAAAAGAATGTAATGATTGTCACTGTATTTTTTGTACAAGCCTACTTCCGGAGGAAATGTTATGGACGTTAAATCAATAATTTTAGGCTTACTTCATTATCGAGAGATGAGTGGTTATGATATAAAACAATTCTTCACCACTAGTATCGGCTTTTTTTATGATGCAAGCTATGGCGCAATTTATCCAGCATTGAAAAAATTGGAACAAGAAGGATTGGTAACGAAGGAAGAAGTTATGCAGACAGGTAAACCGAATAAAATCATGTATTATCTGACAGCTGAAGGTAAAGAGCATTTTCGTGCCGAAATGAAGTCAGACATTGAGAATCCGGTATTGCGCTCTGATATGCTGACTCGACTATTCTTTGCCAATTTACAAAGCCATGAAGAGCAAAAGGACTTTTTCCACCAACTGATTTCCTATCAGGAACAGCGTAAAATGAATCTACAAGATAATTATGAGAAAAGCACGGAAGACCTTAACGATTATCAAAAAATGTGTTGGGAGTATAGCCTCCATCAATTGGATAGTGCCATTGAGTTCTTTAAAAAGAAGCAAAGCAATGAAAAAGGTAAAAAAGTTGTGCATACCTAGTTGAACACGTAACCGCCCGCTCTCCTCAATGTAAAAAGCTCGAGGTTTTCATATCCTCGAGCTTTTTCATATTTTCTTTGCTTATCCAATTTATTTTAGATTTTCTGGATTTAAGCACTCCAATTCAGGAATTACGAACCGGCCGTCTTTACGAATCAATACGTCGTCAAAGAAGATTTCGCCGCCACCCCATTCAGGACGTTGGATCAAAACCATATCCCAGTGGATGGAGGATTTATTTCCGTTGAAAGCTTCATCATAAGATTGACCTGGCGTAAAGTGAATGCTGCCGTCAATTTTCTCATCAAACAGAATATCTTTCATTGGGCTTTGGATAAACGGATTAACCCCGATAGCAAATTCCCCAACGTAGCGAGCACCTTCATCCTCATCAAAAATCTTGTTGATGCGCTCTGTATCATTTGAAGTAGCCTCAATGATTTTTCCATCCTTAAAGGTCAGCTTCACATTCTCAAACGTCATTCCTTGGTAAGGAGATGGTGTGTTGTAAGAGATTGTACCATTTACTGAAGTCTTCACTGGTGCAGTGAAGACTTCACCATCAGGAATGTTATTTTGTCCCGCACACTTGATTGCAGGAATGCCCTTGATGGAGAAGGTCAGGTCTGTTCCTGGAGCAGTAAGGCGAACTTTGTCTGTGCGCTCCATTAAGGCTACCAATGAATCCATCGCTTTGGACATCTTACTATAGTCTAGGTTGCATACATTAAAGTAAAAGTTTTCAAATGCCTCTGTGCTCATAGAAGCCAATTGCGCCATGGATTCATTTGGATAACGCAGAATGACCCATTTTGTCTCAGGAACGCGAATATCTAATACGGGACGCTGCAATTGACGAGAATAGAGGCTCATTTTATCACTTGGAACGTCAGATAGTTCCGTAATGTTATTGCCTCCACGAATTCCTATGTAACAATCCATTTTTTTCATGAAAGCTACTTCTGCTTCTCTCATGATAGTAAGGTGATCTTCGCTGGTTTCCATCAATAGTTCACGCTGGATGCTTGGATCTTGCAATTGAACATAAGGATAGGCACCTGCTTCATATACTTTTCGAACCAATGCTTTTACCAGATCAGGTTGTTGCCCGATGGATTGGATAAGGACATTCTCACCTTTTTCGGCGCGGATCGAATAATTTACTAAGTTATGTGCTAATTGATCTAAACGTGGATCTTTCATCAGTCTTTCCCTCACTTTCGGTATCTTGAACATATTGTACACAAAAATGACTGGAAAGCGAAGGAAGTAATAAAGATTTTTTTATTGTGAAACACTTATCTATCAACGGTTTAGTATTCAGAAAATCTGGAAAAGCTAAAGGATAGTAACGAGCATGTAATAATGCAAAAAGGAAGGGATTTATAACATGAATAAAGATTCCCATGCTTTAATCGCCAATGAGCAAGTTTATATTACCATTTGTGTCGGAGAAAATTTTAAATCAATTGCCTGGAAAGCTCAGTATGACATGGAGTTCAGTTCGGAATGTCTATTCTGTTCCTCCGAAAAAATTACCGGTTATCGGGTTGAGGACGAATTGGGACATGCTGGGAAGATTGCTATTTGTCCTACTTGCGAAAAGGTTAATGCCGTTTATCACTAAAAAGCAGGACGTAAGAAGAAATCTGGAATGTCTTTGTTTGGGTATTTTTTCATTTAGTTACAAAAACTATAACATGTAAAATGAAAGATAAAGACCTACAATGGTAGAGAGTGTCATAGACATAGAATAGGTAAGGCCGTTTGAGAGAGGAGTAATATACAATGAAATTTTGCAGTCAATGTGGTGCAAAGATGGATATTACCTTGCGGAGTCTTGTATACCGCAAAAAAGTACATATTCTTAATGTACCGATCTATGTCTGCAACGATGGATTATGTGCCTTCACATCGGTAGTTGATGTAATTAAAGACGATGTAAAGCTTCTTATGAAAGAGCTAGGAGATAAACCGGAAGCGCAGGAAATCCTGTTCGACGAAATTTCTGAGTTTGCCAATCTGCTTGTTAATATTGTGGAGCAGGGAGACTCTGAACAGGTTATTGAAAAAATGGAAGAACGAATTGATGAGCTACTTGATCTCTATTTACTGGCAAAATCACTTGACGATGCAAAGTGGATAGACGAGATTAAGCGAAGGCTGACTCAAATTAAATTGGAAGTGTAAGACTGGGCAGTCCTGGTTTGCCTTTCTAACGCTACCTCCTTTATGATGAAGAGAAGCGAAAAGATGGAGGGGGGCTGTTATTGATGTCTGACATGCTAAATCTTGAATCAGTAGATGACCTGAATGCATTTCTTGCTCACCCAGGGAAACGTCTTCTGCTAAAACATAGTACGATTTGTCCGATCAGTACAACTGCACTGGAGCAAGTAGAGACGTACTTGGCTGATTCTGATGTGGCTACTGCGATTGTACTGGTACGTGAAGCAAGACCTGTATCTAATGAGGTTGCTGAACGGTTCCAAATTAAGCATGAATCACCACAGATTTTCCTGTTTGAAGACGGTGCGGTTAAATGGCATACGTCCCATTGGAAAATTACCAAGGATACACTGGTAGAAGCAGTATCTAATTAATTGAACGAAAAACAGAGTCCCATTAATGTGTGGGACTCTGTTTTGTTATGCCCAATATAACTGAATTCGATCACCAGTCATGAGTGGTGACTGGAATGAAGCATCTTCCCCGTTTACTTGCATGATGAAAACGGGGAGTCGTCCATCAATTTTTTGCGGCTGAGGTGGAATCTCTATGTAGCGGAAAATATCGCTTACAATGGGATTCTCCCCTTTTTTAGAATGGATATGAACAATGGCTTGATCATATAAGGTGGTCTCTAAGGAAGCAGGTTGACCATCCAGTACGATATTCCATTCCCCTATTTGAATTTGAACAGGCTGCTCATTTACATATACTTTTACGGTTTCACAGATCCAGTCATCAGTTGGAATGACATCGCGAATCACAGGAGCAGGTAGAGTCTGTATCTGGCATTCTAGCACGTCCTCAGCATAGATGCGCTGGTACATTTCAGCTTCCTTTCCATTCACAAGGACTTGCAGCTTTTTAATTGGGCAGGTAAACGTTTGATTGTTAATTGTAAATGAAAAAGGTTCGCTTGCAAGTATCTCATCCAATAATGAATAGTGTGAGCTGCTCTGTACTGCTTCTATCACGGTCAAGGGAAGACGAACCTCCAAATCAGCTCGGTCAGCAAGACTTTCATCTGGTGAGAGCAAGATGCCATTCTGAAAGACGAGCTGTGGCAGTCGATAGTTTTCTTGGTTAATGGTTACAGGCAGGGCTTGTGTTGGATCAAGTAAATCTTTTGCGATAGCTACTGCATCCTCTCCATTGCTACCAGCCTTCACCAATAGAGTGTCCCCACTATCGATTTGGGAGTCGAGAGCAGCAGGTTCGCCGTTTAGCACGATTTTTGGAGATGTGCCATGTCCGCCAGGAATAATGGTCAAGCGTCCATTTACGGTTAGAGACATCGCTAATCCCGGTCTGCCGTGCAGTTTTTTCATATCCCAGCCTGCTGCAAGGAGGGCATCGCCAATAGACATTTTACGTAAATCAAACAATCGAACCTGATTGTCATTGATCGTTACCGTTACATAACGAATTGGTTGCGCCAAAGCTGCTGCTGCTATTCCAATGGGGGTTACAAAGGCAGGGCCATTCAGCTCTGTCAGTTCACCAGTTACAGACTTAATCGCATCTGCCCCACGCACAGCAACACGATTGGTTGCGATTTTGAGGTGGGTGGCTACTTTTTCTGGCAGTGTTGGCGTTAAGCTTCCACCACCAATCAGCATGACTGCCTGTGGCGGTTTTCCATTCAATTCAATAATTCGGTGAGCAATTTTTACAGCAAGCTCTTCAATATCTTTATTGATTGCCAGTACGATCTCGTTTACAGTTAACTCTTGCTCTAGCCCCAGAATATCTGTGAAAGTAACTTGTTCCTGACTAGGAAGCTGTCTTTTTACTTCTTCTGCGACATGGAAATCAAGTAGGAACGCATTCATGAGCGCGTCCGTGATTTCATCGCCAGCTATCGGAACCATGCCATAGGCTGTAATGGTTCCTTCTTCGGTCAGAGCAATATCGGATGTGCCTGCACCGATATCAACGAGAGCAATATTAAGACGACGCATAGTAGATGGTATAAGCACATGTATAGCGGCAATGGGCTCTAGAGTAAGGGCATGCATATCCAAGTCACAGCGTCTCAATGCTGCTAAGAGCGAATCGATAACAACTCGAGGCAAAAACGTGGATATAACGTCCACTGCTGCGGTCGTCCCTCGCTGATCGACCAGATTACCAATCACTTCACCATCTAAATAGTAGTGAACGACACTGTACCCGACACAATAGTAACGGGTAATGTCCGTGTCATTTAATTCCTGAGCTAGAAGGCTCTGAGCCTTCTGTACAGCGGCAAATTCCAGGGTAAGAGAATCATCCTTGGTCAATGCTGACAAGTGATTGATAGGTAGTTCGTAGCTGACTCGTTTTGTTTTGAGAGAACGACCAGCTGCTGCTACTGCCACTTTGTGTAAAGGGCCATGCTTTTGCTCCAGTTTTTGCTTGATCTTACTAATTACATCAGCTACAGCAATAATGTCGTGTATTTGTCCGTCCAGCATGGATCGCTCTGTATGCTCTTCAATAACGACATCAAGAACGCGTAGCTGGCCTTCTTCAGCAGTAGCAACAAGTCCAACTACGCTCCTGGTACCGATATCTAGGGCAAATAATATTTCTTGTTGGGACAAATTATTATGTATACTCAAAATAGTGTCACTCCTTACCTGTGACTATGATCAAGATTGTATCTCTCTATCATATATCAGCTTTTATATCGGGAAAAAGAAGCCTTTTTGTAAGCGTTTTGAAAAAATTCACAATTACTTTCGCGCTTTTTAGCACTAAACTACTGGTAAAACAGTATCTCATCTACTATAATAACAAATAACTTAAAGCAAGTTGTCGAATATCCACACTAAAACAGGAAATACTATCGTGTAAAGAGAGAGGCGGAGAGAGAATGAGTCATGATCAAGTTGAAAGTATCCGTAGTCAATTGGACGAAATCAATTTGCAATTATTAGAATTGATTAACAAACGTGCTACTCTTGTTCAACAGTTAGGCCAAGAGAAGAAAAAGCAGGGAATTAATCGATTTGACCCTGAACGTGAGGGGAAAATGTTGAATCTAATTGTGGAAAACAATAATGGTCCATTTAGCGATACAGCAATCCGCCACTTGTTCAAACAGATCTTCAGTGCTTCTCTGGATCTTCAAAAAGAAGATAGCCAAAAAGTACTTTTGGTAAGCCGCAAAAAACAGGAAGAAGATACAGTTGTTACGATAAAAGGGGTACAATTCGGTGGAGCAGAAAAAATTCTAATCGCAGGTCCTTGCTCAGTTGAAAGCTACGAGCAAGTAAGAGAAGTAGCTGCTAACCATGTAGAACAAGGCTTGCGTGTCATTCGTGGTGGAGCATTTAAGCCACGTACCTCCCCATATGACTTCCAGGGTCTAGGATTAGAAGGACTGGAAATCTTGAAACGAATTGGAGACGAGTTTAATCTGGTAACGATCAGTGAAATCGTTACACCATCTGACTTGGAAATGGCTATCAAGTATGTTGACGTCATCCAAATCGGAGCACGTAACATGCAAAACTTTGAATTATTAAAAGCAGCTGGCCGCCTCAACCATCCAATTTTGTTGAAACGCGGTTTGTCTGCCACAATAGAAGAGTTCGTTTATGCAGCAGAATACATCTTGTCAGAAGGTAACTCTCAGGTTATGCTGTGCGAGCGTGGTATTCGTACCTATGAAAAAGCAACTCGCAACACGCTAGATATTTCAGCTGTTCCAATTTTGAAGCAAGAGACGCATTTACCAGTTTTCGTAGACGTAACACACTCCACTGGTCGTCGCGACCTATTGCTTCCAACAGCAAAAGCTGGTCTAGCTGTAGGGTCTGACGGAATCATGGTAGAAGTACATCCTAATCCAGATGTTGCTCTCTCCGATGCGAAACAACAGCTTACCATTCCGGCTTTTAATGAAATGCTAAGCAATCTGTATGCATCTGGTTTATACAAGCCTGAAGGAGTTGCGGTTAAATAAGTTGGATCTAGTCTATCTGGATGATTTGAATAAGACCTGGCGAAAATAATTTAACGGGTTTCCTTATAAGGAGCAAATAACTCGATTGACGATAAAAGTGACATTCAAACTGACTTTAGTTTGGATGTCACTTTTTCTTTATGCATTAAGCCAACGGATACCAATCTACTAGCTTGTTGTAAATCCTTGCGCCAATTTTTAAATGAAAATTGAGTAGTCAAACAAAGCACAAAATTAAATATTGTATTCGTTTTCATTTTATGTTACTATCGATTACAAGTTAACGGTGATGCGGCGTGTTACTAGTTCGACTAGGCATGAGCCAAAAGGTAGGAGTATGTCTTTCCCACCTTTCTGGCTCATGCTTTTTTGACTTTATTCTAATTAGGATAACCATATGTAAGTAAGCTCCTTCTGCGCAAAAGGTGCTACGCAATAAAAAGTCAATACGTTTCTAATGTAATAAATATATTAGCCGGAGGAGCATAATGATGAAACTTAATAAAAAAATGATAGCTAGCTTCATTTTAACTTTATCCCTGGTAACAACTACATCTGCTTTTGCAAATACGAATACAACCTCGATCAAAAATGACGAGCCAACGTCTTATCGCATTAATAAGTTAAAAGAAACAGCTATGTATTACTACTGGAATGGCGGTGATTTGAAAAAAGCTGAAGCAGAGATTTTCAAAGGTATTACACTAAAAGGAAAGTATGATGTCGTAGAAAATGCATTTGCTGAAGCAATACATTTAGATCCGTTTGATAATGATCTCAAATTCTCGCTTGCTTCTACACAAATCATTCAAAAGAAAGTACCGGAAGCATTAGAAACCTATAAGGGTATTCTTAATCTAGATCCGAATAACTTCAATGCCAACCTGTTGTATGGGGCGTACTCTAAAACAAATGGAGATCAAAAAACATACGACAGTCAAATCGCAAAACTGAAAAAGTTGGATGAGAAAAAGGCTAATGATTACATAGCGAAAATCGCATCTGCTGATTCTTACATGAAGACTACTTTAAACAAAGATGTACCAAAAGGGTTACCACAAAAAGACCACGCAATTGTTATTCTTGGTTATGCACTAGCTGATGACGGTACAATGCGTGAACCTTTAATTGGGCGCCTTGAAGCAGGTCTTACTCTAGCTAAACAGTATCCAAACTCTACGATCATCGTATCTGGCGGTGTTCCTAAGAATGGTGTAACAGAAGCTGATGCAATGAGCAAATGGTTAATAGAAAAAGGTGTGGATAAAAATCGCATCATCTTAGAAAATAAAGCGACTGACACTGTTGAAAATGCGCTTTTCTCTATATCTATTATGGAACGTGAAGGTCTAAAGGATATGACATTAGTATCCAGTGCTAGCCATATGCGTCGTGGACTTACTGTTTTCAAGGAAGCGAGCGATCACTATGCGAAGCTAATGGGTAAAGAAGCAGATCGTAAATTTACCAACATGGTATTTCTTGATTACAAATCGTTAGAAGAAGCACATCAAGTTCCTAACGAAGAAAAAATGGTAATTTACCGTGATTTATTGAGAACCTCTGGAATTTGGGCTTATCCTGGATTGCAACGCTAAGGTAGAGTAAGAATAACGAAACCGTCTTATCTGTAGGAGTTTTCTACGGATAAGACGGTTTCTGTTGTCAGGTGAATATTTCCGATCGGAAAATAGTGATTATATGGTGTTATTGCGGTCAAAATGGCGTTATAATGCAATTAGAAGGTAAATAATAGCTAGAGAAAACGGTTGCAACGTTGGGCAAGCTATCGTATCATATGGCTATCAATTTGTGAAAATAATTATGAAAGTAAATTTGTGGAAGATGGTGAATCGAGATGCCGATAACAATATATGATGTAGCACGAGAAGCAGGAGTTTCTATGGCCACGGTGTCCAGAGTGGTTAATGGCAATCCGAACGTTAAACCAATAACTCGTAAAAAGGTAATGAATGCAATTGAGCGTCTGGGATACCGTCCTAATGCTGTAGCGAGAGGTTTAGCGAGTAAAAAAACGACGACTGTCGGAGTAATTATTCCCGATATATCCAGCTTGTTTTTCTCTGAGCTGGCACGTGGGATTGAAGATATTGCCACAATGTACAAATACAACATTATTTTGTGTAACTCCGATCATCGATTGGAGAAGGAGCTACAGTTAATTAACACGCTATTGGAAAAACAGGTAGATGGTCTGTTGTTTATGGGAGCAGAAGTAAAGGAAGAGCATTTGCAGGCGCTCGCTACTGCTTCAATCCCAACTGTTCTGGCAGCCACTCGTGATCCAGAGAGCAAGCTTCCGTCTGTTACAATTGACCATTTCCAGGCAGCATATGATGCCACAATGGCATTAGTGAAACGGGGACATAGGCGGATTGCAATGATTACTGCCCCGATGAATTATCCACTGGAGGGCTTTGTTCGATTTGAAGGGTACAAACAGGCGTTAGCAGATTCTAACATTCCATTTGCAGAAGAGTTAGTCGTAAATGGTACATATCGCTATGATTCTGGATTGGATGGAATGAAGCAGTTCCTAGCTTTGGAGAATCCTCCTACAGCAGTCTTTGCTGCAAGTGATGAAATGGCTATTGGAGCGATCCATGCTGTTCAGGACGCTGGTAAGAGCGTTCCTGGCGATGTTGAGGTCATTGGTCATGATAATATTCGTCTGGCCGAAATGGTTCGTCCGCGCCTAACCACCGTTGTTCAACCGATGTATGACATCGGAGCGGTAGCCATGCGCCTATTGACCAAATACATGAATAAAGAACAAGTAGAAGATCATATCGTACTCTTACAGCATCGAATTGAAAACCGTGAAAGCACGAGTTTTCTTGATGAGGAAGATGAATAAGAGAGCAAAGATAAGGAGAGAGTCTATGATTATCGGCATTATCGGAGCGATGGACGAAGAGATCGCTTTGTATCTGGAAGCCATGCGTAAGGAGGAGCCAGTCACGAAGGCTGGTATTACCTATTATCCGGGTGAGTGGAATGGCCAACAGGTTGTTTTATGCAAATCAGGTGTCGGAAAAGTAAATGCTGCGGTTTGCACCCAGATTTTACTTCAGGATTTTGCTGTTACCCATGTTATTTTTACAGGAGTGGCTGGTGCCGTACATCCTGAATTGTCTATTGGAGATATCGTTGTTTCTAGCGATTGTATCCAGCATGATATCGATGCAACCTCTCTTGGTTTTAAACAGGGAGAAATTCCTTACAGTGATAAATGGATCTGGGAAGCAGACGAGGAATTACAGACTCTTGCCCTTCAAGCAGGGGAAAAATTGCAGGGAAATGTACTAGTTCGTTCAGGGCGTATCCTATCTGGTGATCAGTTTATTTCTGATCGCGACAAGGTACAGAAGCTGTATGATACCTTTGCAGCAGCATGCACCGAGATGGAGGGTTCTGCTGTGGCACAGGTGTGCGACATGAATAATGTTCCGTTCGTCATTGTGCGTTCTATGTCTGATAAAGCTGATGGTTCCGCACATGTGAATTTTCTTGCGTTCACGAAGCTAGCTTCGAAAAATTCCTATGAAATGATAAACCATATGTTAAATGAGATGGGTGAATAGAAATGAGCCAAGTCATTGTATATTCCACAAAAGGATGCGTGGACTGTGAGCTGGTGAAGCAGCTTTTAGATGAAAAGCAAGTTCCTTATGAAGTGCGTGATGTGATGACAAGTCGTACTTATCAGGAAGAGGTTGAACAATTTGGGTTCATGGGTGTTCCTGTAACAGTCGTGGAGGGAAAAGCAATCAAAGGGTATCAGCCTGACGAATTGCTTGAATTGTTAAAGGGATAAAATCGCAGTAGTAACCTGACGAGAACTAAAGAACAGCGATTAGCTAGAAGGATATACTAGCTAATCGCTGTTTTTCTCGTTAGGTAGCATGAGTGCGTCTTCATATTTTCTGAGGCATATGAAGGGCAGCCTTTTCTAGAATCAATCGGTTCTTTTCACTTATTTCTTTCCTCCGTGGAATCGGGGGAAACTGGTTTTCACCATCAAACAGATAAGTTGGTAACTCCACCTGAGAATAATTTTGCCATTTTGATAGCCACTCCTCAGGAAGAGGTCGATTTGTAAGAGGTTGATCCGTCATTTCACTCCACAATAGTGTCCAGGCACGAGGAACCACACGCCAGATATCGTAGCCGCCGCCTCCAACAGCAACCCAGCGACCCTCGCACAATTCATGTGCTAATGTATGGGCTAATCTAGGGATTTTCTGATAAATCCGCATACTGCAGCAAAGGTGGGTGAGTGGATCATAAGTATGAGCATCACAGCCGTTTTGCGTTACAATGATGTCGGGTTGAAAGGAACGTGCAATACGAGGAATGAGTGACTGATATACTTCCAGAAAGGAATCATCTTCGGTAAAAGCATCAAGCGGAACATTTATCGAATAACCATATCCTTGTCCGTCCCCGCGCTCTGTAACATTCCCTGTACCAGGAAACAAATACTTTCCTGTTTCATGAAGAGAGACAGTGAGGACATTGGGATCATCATAAAAAGCCCATTGAACACCATCGCCATGATGGGCATCCGTATCGATATAAAGTACACGTGCGTTCCAATGCTTTCGTATGTATGCAATGGCGACAGAGCAATCGTTATAAATACAAAAGCCCGAAGCTCTACCGCGAAAAGCATGGTGTAATCCGCCTGCGGGATTAAAAACATGATGAGCCCGAGCGTTCATCACCTCGTCAACAGCGACAAGTGTTCCACCCACAATTAAAGAAGTAGCCTCATGCATATTACGGAATATTGGGACATCTTCTGTGCCCAATCCATAGCTAGCAGAAATGGGAAGCTCTGTCTCTTCCATACCTTGACGACGAACCGTCTGGATAAATTGCTGATCATGAATTAACAATAATTCTTCTTCTGTGGCGTAGCGTGGTGAAAGGACATTTTCTGGGGAAATTAGAGCAAGCGATTGCATCAGCTCATGAGTAAGAATAAGTCGCTGCTGGTTAAATGGATGCTCCTTATGAAAAAAGTAACGGGTGAAGTCAGGCGAATAAATAAACCTTGATTGTCGACTCACAAGGATTGGCCCCCTCTAATTGGGTCAACCACTTGAAAGCCCTTTTCTTGAAGCATTTGTGTGACGATACGAGTATCCATGGTGGTGACGCGAAAAATCAGATTCTTTTTTCCTTCTGTAGTATGAGGAAACATCATCACGCTTGCGACATTCACTTTTGCATCACGAAAAACCTGACTAACCTCTGCGAGCATACCATAGCGATCATCCACCTCAACCTCTAGATGTGAGCTGGCGTGATGTACCCCAAAAAGCTCAATCATTTTATATAAAATATCAGATTCAGTTACAATCCCAACCAATTGGCCGTTTTCTAAGATGGGGAGTGAGCCAACCTTATGTTCATATAAGGTTTTCGCTGCATCCTCTAAAAATTCAAGCGGATGTGCAGTGATGACATCTGTAACCATAATTTCATGAACCTGTTTTTGCATGACCATTTTGTCATCGGAATGACTGCAAAGCACGGAAGGAAGAGCATCTCGTATATCACGATCTGAAATAATCCCGACAAGACGGTTTCCATCCATAACAGGGAGATGGCGAATCCGATTTCCTTTTAACAAGGCAAACGCAACTTGAATCGTCGTATCAGCGGTTACCGTAACCACTTTCTTACGCATAAATTGTTCCATACGCATAAGCTATTGCCCCTCTCTTTCTAATATATGAAGCGAGATGAAAAACGCATGTTATCAAAGGTATTTACACTTTCAAACGGGACTCTTTTCCCAATCCTTGTCATTAAACAATTGGCAGGGTGGGAGCAGATTTCTGGATCGTCAGTAGCCGTCCAGCTCATACCGATACTTCCCATTACTTTCTCCATTACTTTACGATAATCCCATACAGAAAGCCCCGTTCCTTTTAAATCCCAATGCCAATAGTATTCAGTGGTAATCACGATATAATCTTCCATGGCATCATCCGTGTAGGCTACTTCCAGCATTTTTTTGGCGATGCCACCAGCACGAATCTTGGCGCTTACTTCAATGGCTCCCAGCTCAAGTAGATCATCCATTGGTATCTGAGACCAGCGCTCCAGTGGATCTGGATGAAGAAACGTTACATACCCCAATACAAGATCTTCGTGCCTTGCGATAATAATGCGCCCCTCGGGGAGTGCAGCGATTTCAATAAGAGCATTATGTTGTTTTTCTGGTACACGAAATGCTTTTAACCCTTCGTCAAATTGCATGGCAGCAAGTGCATCAGCAGAGATTGGGCCTTCAACGATGATTAACTTATCATCTACCCATGTTTCTGTTTGGAAAAATTGCTTTCTGTGAATCATCTGAATCATTCACCATCACTTCCTTCAATCTTCCTGTCTAGTATATCCTATTCACCTAACAAAGAGTCTTACCTTTTTGAAAATTCAATATTATGTCAAGGAATTCGTTCGGTATTTCGTCATAACTTCCATAAATTCCTTTTATTACTTTTCTTAGCTGTAGTGGGCATGCAGAAGAAGCACATTTTTTATCCGCACTCTTTATTGTGTAGCTAGGTCGGGCCTTAAAGGTTCTGGACAAAAAATGTGCTTCTTCTGCAAACGGCTTTAGAGGAAAATCAATACATAAATAAAAGCAAAAGTATGAAAAACCAGCTTCTCTTTTCACACGGAGCGTCTTGGCGAAGCCCGTCCGAGCGGAGCATTATTTATCGGGAATTAGACAAGTCTTACAGTGAATACAACGTTTTGAGCTTCCCCGATAAATAGTGCGGAGCGGGCAGTTCAACTCCTTGAGGGCGAAGACTTTTAGCGAGGTGTGAAAAGAGAAGCTGGTTTTCTCCACAAAAAAAGACTGCCGGGAAGATTCTCAGACAGTCTTTTTCCATTGATTATTTTACTTGAGCTTGAGCAGAGGCTGGCGATTCACCATAGTTATTCACTGCGGTAATGTAGAATTTGCCACTTGGCTCGGTTGTTGTTAGTACAAAGCTAGTTCCTGATACGGTATCCATCAATTGGAATCCGCTCGCATCATTCATAGCGTAATATACATTATAAGCAAGAACCTGATCTTTGTCTGGGTTCTTTTTCCAACTAACTTTGAGACCGTCTGCTATTTTCGATGCAGATATGCCCGTAGGCTTGGTAGGAATACCTGTTGTTACAGGTTGTTCACCTGTACCTGTTGTCGTTCCCATTCCTGGATTTAATGTTCCAGAGTCAGTCCCACCAGAATTAGGATCTTCTGGCGATGTTGGTGTACCAGGAAGAGAAGGATCCAAAGGACTTCCGCCCGTTGCAGATGACCCAGTTGATTCGTTACCGCTAAGATCAACAGCTGTTACGTAATAACCTTGCTCACCACCAGATACAGCACCTGTATAAGAAGTGGTTTTCGGGTCCGGAATGGTAGCGATTTTTTCCATGCTACCACTTGCTGTGACGCGGTACACTCGATAGCCGACTACATCTGCTTCTGGACTGATCGCCCAGGATAGTGTAACACCGCCTGCCTGACTCATGCTGAGAGCAGCAGGTGGAGATGGAGTACCTTCCACTTCTACACGAGGATCTTCCTTCTCAGGTAAGCGATCTTCCCAGTCTGCTGGTTTAGCTGAAACGCGACTATTTTTCTTAGCCACATCCTCTGATGCAGGAAGTGGATCTGGACTCTTGAAGAAGATTCCGTCTGTTACGAAGTCATCTGGTGTATTTTCTTTAGCTAGGTATAAAACACCACCTAGCTGTACAACTTTTGCTTTTTGATGCCAATCGTCCACTTTCGATGGGGCATGGTTACGGTCAAGAATATCCGTTATCAAATGACCAGCTTCTTTAGACAATTCACTTGGCAATAGCCCGGATTTACTGTCCACGGTCATACTGATAATACCCTCAGGCTTTTCGAACTTGGCAGTTTTGGAGGCGATATCAGGTGCAATTTTATACACTTCATTTATTACTTTACCCCAGATTTCCATCGGACGTTTTTCTGCTGACTTAGGAATCGTGGCAGGCACATCATAACCTGTCCAAACTCCCAGTGATACATCAGGGGTATAAGCAACGAACCATGAATCGTAGTTATCATTGGTTGTACCTGTTTTACCAGCTATATCAATGCTTCTTGGTATAAACTTGCGCACGGACCCACCAGTACCAGAATTAACAACGGTTCGCATCATATCTGTGATAAGATACGAGGTTTGCGGGCTAAATACCTTGGTTGGTGTTACCTGATGTTCAAACACGATTTCGCCCTTGCTATCTACTATTTTACTAATCATATACGCATCTACGAAATTACCATTATTGGCAAAGGTTGCGTAGGCATTCGTAATCTCTTCCGTATTCAGTCCGTATGCCAAACCACCAATAACACCAGTAGCTGCATAGTTATCACTTTCAACTAGAGTAGTGACACCCATTTTCTTCACATAATCAAGCGCGGTAGGAATTCCAACCTTTAAATAGGTTTTAATGGCTGGCACGTTCCACGATTGACGAAGTGCTTCCCTTGCACTTAACATCCCGTGATAGCGTCTATCCCAGTTAAGTGGTAAGTGAGATCCGCTTCCACCGTTCGCTAGGAGAACAGGGGAGTCATCGATTGCTGTACCCGGCTGAAGCAATCCCAGTTCAAATGCTGGAGCATAGGCCGCAATTGGCTTCATGGCAGAACCAGGCTGTCTGGAAGCAGTCGCGTGATTTGTTTGTTCAACATTAAAGTCACGTCCGCCAATCATACCGATGATGGCCCCAGTTTTGTTATTGATCAGTGTTGCTCCCACTTCTTCAAGGGCATTCTCGATTGTTTCCTTTTTGCCATTACGGGTAACAGTATAGGTGCGATTCTTCCCGAAGTTTTTCGGATCAGACGCAATCTTCTCCATAGCGGTGTTGATTTCTTTGTTGACTGTTGTATGTACATGGTAACCGTTGCGAAGAATTTCACGTCGTTTCTCTTCTAATAACTGACGATATTCGTTTTTGCCTACATCCTCTTTTTTACGTCCATCTTTGAATAATTCCGCATCTACCAATGCTTTTGCAGCACGTTCCTCAATCTCCATCATTAGGAATGGATGCTCGGAATAGGCGCGTTTTTGAGGCTTAGCAAGATTGGCTTGCAGGTTAGTGTTCCAAACCGCTTCAGATTCTGAGGATGTGATTACATTGTTTTCCACCATACTATCTAGTACGATCTTTTGACGTTCGCGACCACGCTCGTAGCCATCTTTAGTAAAAGGTGTGTAGGCCATTGGACTTTGCGGAACACCGGCAAGATATGTAGATTCTGCTAGAGTAAGATCTTTGGCATTTTTTCCAAAGATTCCTTTAGCAGCAGCCTGAATTCCGTAAATGTTAGAGCCGTTCGCGTCTTTACCAAAATAAACGTCATTGAGATATGCCTCCAAGATCTCATCTTTGGAAAACATTCGCTCAATTCTTATGGCATGTAATATTTCCTTTGCTTTACGTTTATGACTGACTTCCGGTGAAAGGATGGTTCGTTTTACGAGCTGCTGGGTTAGGGTACTACCTCCTGTTACGACAGACTGATTGGTAAACTCCTGAATAGCTCCCCTAAGCGTTGATTGAAGGACAACGCCGCTATGCTCTTTAAAATGTTTATCTTCCGTGGCGATTAGAGCTTCCGCTACATGAGGTGAGATTTCCGATAATGTTACAGTGCGACGATCTTCACCCTGTGCGCGCAATTGTCCAATAAGAGTCCCGTCTTCGTAGTACGCAAAGCCTGTCTCAAATTTGCTGAACAAGAGCTCTTCAATCTCTTCTTTGCTACGGATAGGTTCATCTTTGACAAGAGATGCCACATAACCTGTAGCAACACCACCTACCAGAAAGATGCCCATAAATCCAAGCAGGAAAAAGACTTTTAAGGCAACAACGAGTGGATGGCGTTTTTTGCCCCGTTGCCTTTTCTTTCGTCCCGGCTTCTTGGCAGGAGTTTGTTTATTTTGCATATACGTACTTCCCCCTTAAAAGATCAGACCCATTATACCATAAGAGAAAATAGCGGGATAGAAGCTTGTCGAGCTATCTCGAAAAGACAAAACCCCGCTATTTTAATTTGTTTGTAGGATTGACATTTATCTCTAGTTTTGCAGATGAATGATAATAGATGTATCCAGCTAAAAGACGAGTCAGGAATCCGTAAAGTTTCATTCATAATCTTTCGTACTTTTATCAGAATATCCATGAAGTGATAAAAAATGAGCATACGTATTTGAGGTCCATGTTTTGTGAAGATCATGCAGACTCTATTTAAGGAAGAACGGGGTTCTTCGAAGGGATATAATATTTGTTTTCTGAATAAAAAAAATAGTTGCACAAATGATTAAGTTGGCTTAGAATATTTCGTATTCGAAATATTCGTATGCGAAATATTATAAGCGATGGCTTATATTTAGGGGAGTGATTTAGGTGCAAAAAGGGATGTTGATTCGTGATCGACTAAAGCACCTTAACAAAATCATGGGGACAATGGTTACCCGTGAGTTAGCAGATGTGGGCATAACGATGCCGCAGATTAGTGTGCTACGCAAAATTAAAGAAGGACCCCTGACAATTGGTCAACTTAGCAAGGAACTATATCTCTCTTACAGTACAGTTTCCGGAATAGTCGATCGCTTGGAGAGGGAGGAGTACATTGAACGAGTTCGCGATAAAGAAGATCGTCGAGTCATTTGGATAAAAATTACTGACAAGTTCGAACAGTTGAGTAATTCCATATCTGTTATGCAAAAAGAGTATTTCACTGAACTAATTAAGGATCTATCCGATGGCGAGGTTGATAACATTGTGAGATCCCTTCAACTACTCATCACACAATTAGAAAAAAGGATTGAAGAGAGAACATGAAAAAGAAAATTATCTTAGTCATCATTCTACTTGTTATGATCGTAGCAGGCGGTGCTATTGGTTACTATTACTGGTACCAAGGCAACCATTATATTTCTACGGAGGATGCCCGAATCGCAGGAGACCAATATCGAGTGATGCCACGTATTTCCGGTAAGCTAGTTTCGCTGGACCTTGAAGACGGTCAAAACGTAGTAGCGGATCAAATCGTTGGTCAACAAGATACAACAAATGTTGCAAACAATATGCTAGATAATGCTTCCTTACGCTCTCCTATCACAGGTACTGTTTTAAAGGTAGCATCTAAACCTGGTGAAGTTGTTTCTCCTGGTCAAGCGGTTGCAATCGTAGTTGATATGAACAAACTTTATGTTTCAGCAAACATTGAAGAGACTGATTTGGGACGCGTACATGTTGGGCAAACTGTTGAATTTACCATTGATTCGTTTAATGGTAAAAAATTCATGGGAAAAGTTTCGAACATTGGAACGGCAACAGCTTCTACCTTCTCTTTGTTACCAGCAACTAACACGAGCGGTAGCTTTACAAAAGTAACACAACGTATACCAATAAAAATTTCAATTGATGACAAACAAAACAATACTATTCTGCCAGGTATGAGCGCCAATATTAAAATACATTTGAAAGGGAGTTAAGGTGAAATAAGATGAATAAAACCCAAAAACAAATAGCCGGCACATTCACCATTATGGTATTGCTGCTAGGCGGCTGTAGTGATGCCTCAGAGAATAATCAAGCATCGAACTCTCCGGTCGTGCGAGCTATGAAGGTAGTGGGGACTCCTGCCTCGTCCGACTTAATGGCATCTGGTAAAATAGTTCCCGATCAAGAAGTACAAGTGGTCTCAAAAATATCTGGTCGCGTCCTAGATGTAAATGTAAAAGAGGGAGATAAAGTAGAAAAAGGTACCGTATTGGTCACTTTAGAAAATGATGAATTAGTAATTCAGGTTCATCAGGCAGAGGCTGGTATTGCAGCATCTCAAGCAAAACTTAACGATACAAAAGCAGGTGCTCGCAAGCAAGATCTAGATCGGTTAAACAGTGCATTAGAACAAGCAAAAGCATCATGGGACGTTGCCCAAAAATCATACGATCGTATGAAAACTCTCTATGATACAGGGGCATTGACTCAGGCTGACCTAGAAAAAGCATCACTTGCATTAGAGCAAGCTAAATCTGGCTATGAGCAAACCAAGTCACAGCTTGATTTGGCAAAGGCAGGTGCAACTTCGAATTCCATTGCAGCTTTGCAAGCAGATGTGACTCGTCAAAAAGCAGCTTTAGATTTAGCGAGAACTACTTTATCTAACTCTGCAATTGTAGCTCCAATCAATGGTGAAATCGCAGTTCGTAACATTGAACCTGGGGAAATGGCAGTTGCAGGAGCCCCTTTGCTAACCATAGTAAAAATGGATAATGTTATGGTGCAGGCAAGTGTACCGCAAGCTAGTATCAATCAAATCAAAAAAGGTCAGAAAGTTCAGGTTATTATAAATAAAGATAAGGAAATGGAGGGGATCGTAGAGTTTATCAGTCCTATATCTGATAAGGACAGTACGACTTTCCCAGTAAAAGTGATCGTGAAAAACGATGGAACATTACGTGCCGGTATGATTGCAGAGGTAATCTTTAGCAGTGATGAATCTCGTAAATCTGTCGGTTTAGAGATACCAAAAACAGCAGTTGTTGAAAAGGATGGAAAAAAGTACGTTTATAAAGTAAACGGACATATTGTTCATATGACTCCTGTAGAGGTGACAGATAAAAATGCTGACTGGGTGTATGCTACGTCAGGTATTATAGCTAGTGACCAAATTGTCGTAGAACCAGGTGCAGATCTGCAAGATGGCGCTCAGGTCCAAGTGAACTAGGGGGCGATCTCTTTGTCTGCTTCAAATAACACCGAAAGTGCTTCCTATAAATGGCTCGCTTTACTTGCAATCGTTATGGGTACATTCGTAGCGGTACTAAACAACAGTATCATTAATATAGCACTACCTAAGCTGGTAACGGTTTTTGGGTCGACAACAGAAACCATTCAATGGGTCTTAACTGGCTACATGTTGTCTTCTGCTGTTGTTATTCCGATGAGTGGAACTTTAAGTGATATTTTTGGAACGAAACGATTATTTATTTTATCATTGGCTGTATTTACGGTAATCTCAACCTTCTGTGGTTTTGCCTGGAGCGACAGTAGCATGATTTTCTTTCGTATTATTCAGGGATTAAGCGGTGGATTTATCATGCCAGTAGGAATGTCTATTATTTATATGATCATGCCGCGTGAACAAATCGGAATGGCACTAGGATTATGGGGGATTGCAGCCATGGTTGCTCCTGCGGTGGGTCCTACATTGAGTGGCTATATCATTGAATATCTCAACTGGCGTTTCTTATTCTTCATGGGTATTCCTGTAGGTGTGCTTGCTGTTGTCATGGGAAGTATTATTTTAAAGGAAACTCCAATTAAAAAAGTGAAATTTGATTTTCTAGGAGCAATCTTGTCGATTATTGGGTTTGCTAGCTTACTACTTGCCCTTACAAAAGGTGCTTCTGAAGGCTGGACATCGTTATATGTCGTAAGCCTGATATTCATTTCAATCTTCAGTTTAATACTCTTAGTTTACGTTGAGCTTACGATAGAACAGCCTTTGATCGATTTTCGGATCTTGAAAAATGGCACGTATTCATTAAGTTTATTAATCGTTAGTTTTATTACGATGGGGATGTTTGGTGGAATTTTCATGATGCCACTCTATATGCAAAACATTCAAGGATTGTCTGCTATGCAAACAGGTATATTACTGATGCCACAATCGATTGCCATGGCGGTCATGATGCCGATTGGTGGTAAACTGTTTGATAAATTCGGGGTAGTACCGCTTGGCATAATTGGTTTAACACTAGCAGGAATAACATCTTATGAGCTTCAGCATCTAGCCCAAGATACTCCGCATAGGTGGATTGACACAATATTAACCATTCGGGGTGTGGGAATGGGGATGTGTATGACACCATTGTCTACGGTTGGGATGAATGCCATCCCAAGACATTTGGTGAGTCAAGCCTCTTCCCTTTCTAACCTGATTCGATCTGTAATGGGTTCCTTTGCGATTGCGATATTGACTGCGTTAATGACCAATCGCCAGAATTTCCACGCGGTACGTATCAGTGAAAATGTTCCGAGTACAAGTGATGTGGCGAATCAAGTCTTAGCTGCTTTGTCTGGTGTATATACGCAAAGCGGTATAGACGCTACTTCCTCGGTTATAGGAGCATCTTCAATATTAGGTGGCATGATTCAAAAGGAAGCATTAACACGAGGTATTGCAGATACGTTCTTCATCTCTGCATTTCCTATTTTATTGTCAATCCCGTTGGTTCTTTTCTTCTTGAAAAAGAAAAAGGCTTCTATCGAGCTAAAACCTACACCGAGTGCTTCAGATAATAAACCAATGGATGTTACGATGAAAGCAACTCCAACTCCTAATGTCCCAGCGCCTGTTAAGGGATAAAAAGAAAGAACCTAGTCTTTTGTTGGCTAGGTTTTTTCTTTTATGGGTTGATGTTTTTCCATTCTGTCTAATAAAAAAAGGGGCAACCCCCTTGTCATAAATCATGACAGTGGATGTGCCCCTCTTACATTTATTACAGTTTGCGGTTGTAGAATTCAACGATTAGAGTTTCGTTGATTTCAGCCGGCATTTCGGAACGATCTGGGAAACGAGTGAATGTACCTTCTGCTTTGTTATCATCAAAAGTGATGTAAGTAGGCAAGAAAGTGCGAGCTTCCAAAGATTCTTTCACGATAGATAGGTTACGAGATTTCTCACGAAGAGTAATCACATCGCCTGGTTGTACGCGGTAAGAAGCGATATCAACTTTTTTACCATTAACAGTCAAGTGACCGTGGTTAACTAATTGACGAGCTCCTGGACGAGTAGATGCAAAACCCATACGGTAAGCAACGTTATCTAGGCGGGACTCAAGAAGTCTCATGAAGTTCTCACCTACAACGCCTTTCATTTTCAACGCATGTTTGAAAGTGCGAAGGAATTGTTTTTCCGTTAGGCCGAACATGTGACGAAGTTTTTGTTTTTCTTGCAACTGTAGACCGTATTCGCTCATTTTGCGACGGCTATGTCCGTGTTGTCCTGGTGGGAAGTTGCGTTTTAGATCTTTTCCTGTTCCGTCTAGAGAAATACCCAGACGACGAGCCAGTTTGTGGCGTGGTCCTGTGTAACGAGCCATGTTTTCAATCTCCTTTAAATTAGATTCGCAGGTGTTTACTTCCAGAAGGCAAGTTTCATCTTCGTACACGAACTTCAGACGGTAGCGTTTCTGCATCGTGCTCCTCTTGAAAAACAGCAGCCGCTGTCAAAAGGCAAAGGGGTGAAACTTAGAAGTACTCTTCATGAATCCTTCTGTTTTTACCTACAATCGTTGCTACCCTACTAACACATAGCTCTTATTGTACCTATTAGAACATGCATAAGTCAAGAGAAAGAGAGAATTGAATCAGCCGGAAGAGGCTGGTAATTAGTAAATCGGTCCCACTTTGATATCTAGTTGCTTCCGTTTTTCCATATAACGCATGAAATATAGAGCTGCTTCCTCACGAGTTACGCTTGCATCAGGCTGGAACAATTCCTTCGGGGCATCCATAATTTCTAGTGTTGTTACAATGGCAATCGCACCAACCGGATGTTCTATTTTGAGATCCTTCATATTCATCTGGAAGAGATCTGGAGTCTGTGATAACCCATGATACCCCAGTGATCTCACAAATAAGTCAGCCAGCTCAGCACGGCTTATTTTCTCTTCAGGCTTTAATTGCTTGGAGAGGTTAGCAATCCACCCTTGTTTACTCGCAAGCTGCACGGAAGAGAAATAAGGGGAAGTACCAGGAACATCTGTATAAATCGCATCACTATGCGCATAGGTGTACATCTGATAATCTCCGTTGAAGATAGTGGCTACCAGCATTTTGATCATTTCACCACGTTTGATCGGTTCATTTGGCTTGATTTGATTATCAATTAACTGAATCGCATCGTAATTGTACATGATGCGTAGAGCATTCTGGGATTCAATAGGCAACGAGGCTAGATCAGTTGGCTCAGCATGATGCAGGATTACCGGATTTCCTGATTCCGTGCTAATCCACTTACCAGTAGTGGCATCCAAAGCGTATCCTTCCTTATATGGGGTAGGAGTAATCTCATAGACCAATTTAACAGCCTGATTAGCATTGTCTTTTGGGGCTACCATACGGTATGGGTCCGTTTTTTTATAGACGAGTCGGAGCGTACTCTCTTCAAGCCAGCTCTTTTGCGCTTCTGCAAGGGTTATGTGAGAAGGTAATGTGGCAGGGTAGCTTTCATTTCTCTGCGAGACGTGAAAAGAAAGGATTTGCCCTGTGTATCTATCAATTCTGATCATCATTTCACCACTAGCTGCGGGAACTCCGTGTTTATATGGTTGATAAGTAAAGGTGACGGCTGTTTGTTCTTCCCAATTGAACTCCCTGTTTTGGAGTGATTCGTCGTAGTATAAGTTGTGCAATTGATCAGGAGCATATTTTTTGATCGCGTCCACCGTTTTTTGTTTTAGTTCTTCTATTGATAAAGGGGTAGCTCCATTGGCTGGCTTTTGACCTCCATTATTATATTCATAAGCCATGATAGAACCTGTATCAGCATGTAATGTTACCCACATAGATTCGACAGCGCCAGCTCCGTTTGGTGTTCCTTTAGGGTCTGTAAAGGTAAAGTCCCAAACTGGTGCCCCTCCGTATTCCGAATCCCTAAACATAACGAAAGTTGGCTTCCAGTCAGAAATAGCGAACAGTTTATGGGTTAGAGTCATTGCTGCTTCTTGTGTCAGCGTTTTTCCCTTATGGAGAGGAGGCAATGAGGTTGAATAAATGGGAGTTGCCTTGGTGTCAGTTGCAGGTTTTAAACCTGTGGATACAAACAAGGGTTTTCCTGACGCTGCATCTAACTTTACATTTTGGTTGAGATTATAGATGAGACTGGCGGGTTTATTCGCAGTGCTATATTTTTGCCATGGAACGTAGTAACTTAGCTGGACAAAAGATGTATTCATGAAAGCATTTCGAGCAGTTTCTGCTGAAACTACACTCGGTTTATCTGGGAACGTAATTTGATCATCCCAACTGAGAGAGTAACTGGATATATAACCGGAAGGATCAACAACAATGGATAGATTATTTTCCGGAAAAGGAGTACCATTCACCATACGTACATACGAAAATTGCTGCTGCTTGTCGCCAAACTGCGGTTTTTCGAGTGGAAATTGAGTTTCATCCTTTATAGTCTCCTTGAAGCGCTTGCTGGCGTGCTCTTTCAAAAATGTTTCAGCAATCAAACCAGCTTCCTCTCTGGTAATTGATTTGGCAGAAGTAGTTTTTTTAGGTTGGTAAACATAATAAGAGAGTAATTCACCAGTATTTGCATTAAGCCTAATGGACACGCGGGTCTTTTCTTCATCCATTTTTGATGAAGAGTCGATAAAATCAAAACTCCATTCAGGGTAGGCTTGATACTCATTGGCAGCTTGATAATTGACTGAATCCAGTTTGACAGTAGAAAAGTTTTTTAGATAGCGTTGTGCAAGTTGGAGAGCTTCTTCTTTACCTAGTTTAGAAGTGGATACAGGACGAGCGCTTTCTAATGCAGATACGGGACTTGCTTTCGTTACGGGTGACATTGCCATCGCCCCTGCGGGAGAGAGCAGAAGAATACCTGAAAGGGACAAAAAACAAAGGGGGTGTAATAGTACTTTCATAGCGATTACCTCCTATTTATAATTGGATAGATCAAATCGAATCGTTGCACAGTCCATAAGCATATTTGATTTGACCTCAACTATCTGACGAAAGAGGACTTTAAGAATTACAGTTGAATTTAGAAAAAAGGGAAAGTTTTCTAAAAAATCTTTATATATTCTAGTATAACATGATTATATCTATTATAATTAAGGAGTTAATATAAAATGAGTGATATATCAATGAACGACATAGAGGATAAAACCATTCTTTATCTTATTCGTCACGGAGAAACAGATTGGAATATTAATCAGCGAATTCAAGGACATACCAATACAGATCTCAACGAAGCAGGGAAAGAGCAAGCTGCAAAATTGGCAGAAGCATTATCCACTGAAAGCTTTGCTCATATCTATTCTAGTGATTTGAAAAGGGCATTTGAAACGGCTTCCATGTTGGGGAAGCGGTTAGATATACCAGTAACGCCACTCTCCACTCTGCGCGAGCGCTGTTATGGAGAATTAGAAGGAAAATATTACGTAGATGTACAGGATCGATTGGAAAAGCTGTTGTCTCATGAGAGTATATGCGGAGTTGAATCCAGGGATGCCATGCAGGAGCGTGCGGTTATTACTATAAAACACCTGTTGAAACAACACATGGGTCAAACCATTGCGATTGTAAGTCATGGGGGTTTTATTAATGCTTTTCTTCATGGAATTACAGAAGGTTTACATGGTACGGGAAAAAGCAAAATTGGCAACACCGGAATCAGCATCATTTCATTAAATAATGATTGCTGGGAAGTTCACGAAATTAGTCGAGATCATCATCTTCAGGAAAGTAAGCCATTATAAACAAGGAAGAAGGAATTGGCATTGCAGACCCGAGCTCAGACAGGAAAACTAGAAAAAATAGTTGACGGCATCGTTCCATTTTTTCTGCCTTCTTGGCCAAAACAGGTTCCGGGGCTGCTTTTTTTCTATACACCCGAACGAGACTTACTTTCCAGTTACCTGTTGGGAGAAGAGTCAGGTCAGTTATCGAGTAATATATTGATCGAGTGTTCATTCGTGATCCAAAAAGAACTGGACCAGGTACTCCTGACTAATCAGTCTGTCATGGTAGATGGCGATGATCGAACTCTTTCCATAGGAAACTTCAAATGCATGCTACAACCACTGGCACCTGAAAATGGAATGGTTCATGCCGTTGCAGGGATTCTAATCATGGAAGAAGATGCTTATCCTTATATCCACACCTTCGGCGAAATGCTGAAAGGTCTTTATAACATGGGGTACAAGGGATTTTTACAACGAATGGTTGAACGTGTCATCGACGAAGCAATTAAATTTCATGAACCAGAATTATTCATGAAAGCCGTAGTTCAACACCTTCATGAGACGATTGGGATTGCTCACTGCTCCTTAATTCGACTTGATGGGCGTGGTTTCCTTTTGCCACAGGAGCGCTTTTCTACGGAAGATAAATCTTTTGCTGAGTCTAGCTTGTACCATGTGCTTCCACGGTTTGTACATCAAAAAATTGAAAGATTGACCACAGCGGATAACAAGCTTGCCTTCTATCCGATATATTATAACGAGAAGCCGATTGCTGCCCTTATTTTGCATATAGATGAAACAGAGGAAGCAACGCTTGATGGATTGGATTTATTGTTACTCCAAATGACCGGAGAACAAATCAGAAGTCAAATGCATCGAACTCTACACATTCATGAAATACTACGTGAGAGTCAAAAAAAAGAATTAATCTATCAACTAACAAAAAAAATTCATGCTTCTATCGATGTTCATGATGTACTTGAAGGCGTAGTTGGTAGTATCAATCAACTATATCCTTATTTTTCCACAGAGTTGCATCTTACTATGGAACTGCAAACTACCTTGCCAGTTAAAACCTTTACCGTGCACAAAGAGCTCAATCAGGTGAGTCAGCAAGCCTATTTTGAAGGGCGTTTAACCACGGGAAGGGAGGATAAAGAAGGTAGATTGGAAACATTGGTAGCAGCTCCATTGCTCGGGAAACAGGGGATATACGGAATATTGCTATTAAAAACCACGGAAATGATCAATTTGTCAGTGAATGAGTCTGAATATATCTCGGTTTTGGCTGAAACAGCAGGAATAGCTTTTGAAAATGCGCAGTTGTATCAGCAATCACGCAATAAAATTCGTGAGCTGCGGCTTATTAATGAGATGGCGCAACAAATAAACCGAAGCTTAAATATGATGGATATTCTGGAGTTCGTTACCAAAATGTTACATATGACATTCGATGCAGAATACGCTGCCATCCTACAGAAATTGTCTGATGGAGAGCATATGCAGATTGTCTCTTCCTCAAAGAGTGAGCATATTGGTCAAATAATTCCTATTAGCTCGACACCTATTGCAGAGATTTTTATGGAAAAGCAACGAATTTTGCTTTCAAATGAGAACTTTTTGCATGAACCACATCCTTTGTTTACCTACTCATCAGTTATGGGAGTTCATATGCATCAGGATTCTGAAGTGAGTGGGTTATTACTTGTGGCAGATACCAAGCCTAACTTTTTTTCCTATGATGAGTACAAGTTATTGGAGTTGTTTGGGCAGCATACCAGTTTGGCAATCAATAATGCTCTGTTGCTAAGTGAAGTTGAGCGGTTGGTTATCACAGATAATCTGACTGGTTTATATACTAGACGCTATTTGAATGAGAACGTAAAAAAATCATTAGAATCGGAAGAACAGGGTTCTTTAATTCTTGTTGATATCGACTACTTCAAGAACATAAATGACACTTACGGGCATCTGGTTGGAGATGAAATTCTGCATAAAGTATCCTCCGTAATTAAAACCTGTATACGTGACAGTGATATTCCTGCAAGATGGGGTGGGGAAGAGATCGCTATTTATCTGCCTAATGTAGATATAACCATTGCTTCAAAAATTGCAGAGAGAATCAGAAACAGGGTAGAGCTAGAATCAAATCCTAAAGTAACAGTCTCCGGTGGAGTGGCAATGTGGAGCAAATCGCTTGAAATAAACAAGACAGCAGAAGAATTGTTCCATGATGCAGACGTTGCCTTGTACCGTGCCAAACAAGGTGGACGCAACCAAGTAAGGCATAGCTAGCACGTAAAATATGATAGACTACGATATAGAAGAAAAGAATTGCGTACATTTCGAAGCTGGAGGAATATCAAATGTCTGCTAAATCAAGCCAAACTCCCTCGAACGCTACACCAACTCAGGTAGCGAATGGAGTCTACCAACTTCCTCTCCCAACACCATTTGCCGTGGGTGATGTAAATGTATATATCATCATGGATAATGATCACATGACGCTTGTTGATGTCGGTCCTTATACAGAAGAGGCGTGGCTTGCACTTAACCAAGGATTGCAGGTCATAGGTAAAAAACTGGAGGATGTAGATCAAATCATATTAACGCATCATCATGTTGATCACATCGGTCAATTAGAGCGAGTAAAGCAGGTAACTCAAACTGCGGTTTATGCTCATCCTCTTGCAGCTCCGTATGTGGAATTAAATGAGAGCTTCATGCAGTTTCACGATCAATTTTTTACACGATTGTACCGCGAATGTGGAATGCAGGAAGAATTACTTGATGTGGTAAAACGCTACCGTGGGATGATGAATAAGTTCCAACAAAAGAGCAGTGTAGATTATTGGTTAGAGCATGAGCAGGTCCTTCCTCACTTACCTGATTGGCAGGTTATCTATACACCTGGTCACTCACAAAGCCATTTATCGCTCTATCGTTTGGCTGACCAGGTAATGATTGCAGGAGATCACCTGATTGCTCATGTCTCTTCCAATGCGTTTATTGAGCCACCTCGCGATCAATCCAGTACTCGACCGCTTACCCTAGTTCAATACCGTACTTCACTGGAAATGGTAGCTGCCATGGATGTGAAGATGGTTTTTTCAGGGCATGGCGAACCTATTTTGAACCATCGCAAGCTAATCATGGAAAGACTACAAAAAACATGGGATCGTACAGCTGATATTCGACGTTATTTACATGATGGCCCGAAAACCGCATTTGAACTGGCAGCATTATTGTTCCCTAAGCTGTATCTTAAGGAATTGCCATTGGTAATATCAGAGACACTGGGACACATTGATCTTCTGGTAACAGTTGGTCAAATTAAGGTGGATAATAGGGAAGGTGTACTCTACTATCAGCTTTAAGATGTATGTTGATTCCTACTTATTACTAAAGCTCGCTCCGTTAGACCTATGCGGAAGAGCTTTTTCTTTTCAGGGAGTTATGTGAAAATTAAAACAGAGTAGATCTAAAGATGGTTGAAAAAGAAAAGGGCATGGGAAGAAATGTTTGTCGAAATAACGGGTGGATTGGCTTTTTTTGCTGGGCATTCTGTACTATAATTATGAATTAGTTCCCACTATATTTAGGAGGTTGCGGATGAAAAAAATGATTCTTCCGCTAGCGATTCTCCTGCTGGTTGTGGCATTGCTTACTCAAACGGAGTTAGGCAGTGTCCTTGGTACCGGTGACTTGAATCGAATTGCGCAGTATATACAGGAATTCGGGTTCTGGACAATAGTAGTAAGTATCATGATCACAATCCTGCAAACATTTTTTCCATTTGTGCCCTATTTTTTAATAGCTGGAGTTAACGTAGTGATATTTGGCAGTATCGGTGGATTTGTACTAACCTGGTTATCTGCTGTAATGGGGGCGGTTCTCAGTTTTTATCTTAGTCGTTATATCGCCCATGACTATGCTCAAAAAAAGGTGGGAAGTTCTCCGTTTTTCTCTAAGCTGAATGCACAAGCAGAACGGAGCGGATTTCGAATAATTTTGATGGCAAGATTAATTCCGATTATTCCATCAGGTATAATCAACTCTGCTGCGGGATTATCAAGGATAAACATCACTCATTTCTTCGTTGCTACATTGCTTGGAAAGCTCCCCATTACGATCCTTGAAGCTATTATGGGACATGACCTGCTTAATTTCCATGACCATAAGCTTCGTTTTGTGCTCGTAATGGCATTGTTGGGACTGTTAATGTGGGCAGGATCAGCACTAGGAAAACGTGCTGAACAACGCGTCACAGCTGTACCTGCTGGTATCTCTCCACATACACAAACATCCTTTTCCTCCCCTATTCATGGTCAGGAAAACTCAAAGGATGATTTCTGATGAAAAATGAACAAACGAAGGAAAGAATCTTACAGGCAGCATCGGAGCTGTTTCATTCTCAAGGTTACAATGGCACATCTGTTCGTCAGATTGCTGAGAGGGCGAACGTAAACGTTGCATTAATTTCCTATCACTTCCAAGGAAAGCAAGGGGTATTGGAAAAGCTGATCAGTAGTTACTACGATCAGTTTTTCCACTCCATGCACGAGCGCGTTAGTGAGGAAAAGCTCACTAGTTGTTTGGAAGAATTAGAAGAGATGGTGAGTGTATATGCACATTATCAACACGAGCATGCAGCTGTGACCAGGTTAATCGAGCGAGAATTAAGTGTGGAAACGATGCTAGCACGCGAAGTAATGACTGTATACATACACCAGGTGAAGCATAGCTTTGCTTCTGTCATCGAAAAAGGAATACGTAACGGAGAGTTCAGAGCAGTTCCGGTAGATGCACTGTTATTAAATCTGACAAGCCTGCTCGCCTACCCATACCTGAATCCACAGGTAGTGAGAGAAGTCTACTATCTGGAACCAGGCTCTGCTGATTTTTGTGAATGGCTAGTTACGTCAGCTGTTCAATTCTTACATTCATTTTTGCATAATCAAAATGTGTGACACTTAGAATAGGACATGTTGATAGCTTGTAAAAACATACATGAATGAGCGAACAGCTTATTCGAAAAGAACCTCGATATATTACATAACAACGCAAACGAAATCGAACATGGTAAAGGGGTGGTCGAACCGTGAAAAAGAGGCTACTGTTAGTCTGTCTTGCCAGTATGCTTTGCTTTTCAAATGTAGCAATGGCAACTGCATTTCCAGAAAAAACAAAAGACATTGTACAGGATCATGCGAAAATATTTAAGAAAGAAGATAGTACCAATCTGACGGAAACGTTAAAAAGTATCCCAGGTTCTTTTAAAGTGGTAACGGTACCAAGTACAGAGCCGGAAGCAACTACTCCCGATGAATATGCTCAAAAACTTTTTGAGGAGTATGAAATGAGCGATGATACTCTCTTGATGGTTCTAGACGTTGGTAAAAAAGATCTGGGCGTATTTGCCGGAACAGCATTAACGTCTCGTGGGGCCAATCAGGAGTTGTTTGACAGTAAAATCACTTCTTATTTTGATCCATGGAAAACTTCCAATAAGTATGATCAAGGTATTGCGCAATTTGCCAAGGAAGTTCAAACCGAGGTAAGTAAAAATCCTGCCCCTGCCCCTGTTCAGGCAACAGGAGCAGATAAAGCGGATAAAGCAAAAGCAGAGCCTCAGGATGAATCTCTTCTTTCCTTATTGCCGTGGTGGGCTTATCTAATTGTGATTATTCTTGGAGCTGGTCTGATTTATCTAGCCTTTTTAACGATGCGACGTCGCAGTATCATGACTAACATTGATGAGGTTGAAGACTGGAAAGATGATTTACTTGAAAAAATCACCACCATTGATTTGGAAAAAAACATGCGACGTGCTACAGGTGTCACAGTTGAACGCTACGAAGAGTTAATTACTCGTAAAGAAAAATTGATTAATACACGAATCGTTGAAGCAGAAATGGTTATTATTGAGGCAGATGAGGCGTGTGATCGTTTCCGCTTTGGGACCTCACTTAATTTGATCGAAGAATGCAAAGATATGCTGACAGAAATCGAAGCAGAATTGGCTACCTTAAAAAATGATACGACAAAAATTGTTCAAGCTAAGAACGAACCTAAAGAAGTTATTCCGGAGATAGACAAGCAGCTAGAACAAATGGAGCACAAATTAACAGAGATTCGTCTTACATACGGACTATCCTTCCATGATCTGAAGGTGGAACTGGACAAGGTCTCTACCATGAAGCAGACGATTAAGGAAGCAACAGCGGATGGTGACAATGTGAAAGCAGCAGAACTATCCCATGAGGCACAATCTATCCTTAAAGAATTACAGGAGTTGCTGGAGAAGATACCTGATTACGTTAACCTAGTTCGAAAAGATATGAAGGATGAGTTGCACCAGTTAGAAAAAGATGTAGAAGCAGCACTTGGTGGGCAGTATGATTTATGTCCAACCAAATTGGATGAAGAGCTGTTGCAGGTAAAACAAACCGTAACAGCTTCAGGAAATGCATTGGAAGAGGGAGATGTGGCTGCCCTACAGAATCATGTGAAAGCATTCATGACTAAGGTAGAAGCCATTTATCAGTTGCTGGAAGATGCCGTGAAAGCTATGCAAAAAGCTAATGAACCGGAAGAAGCTACTGATATAGAGCAGGATAGTGAAGAAACTCAGATTCCTCAAACTGAAATAGAAGAGATAGAGCAAGATGCAGAATCTATATTTGAGCAAAGGGTTGATAAGGAACCGCATGTTGTTAGCTTTAAAGAGGCGACTCTTTCAGCAACAGAGGCAGCTGCATCGATAGCAGAAACTATTCCTGAGACAGTCACTAAGCCTACTGAAGAGGTTCAAAAGCAAGAGACTGTCCATGAAACAAGTTTTAAAGCGACAGCCGAACCTGCTTATCGAAAAGCGGATGATACCGAATACGAGCTGGTCATTCCGAAAATACCGAAGCCATTTAACGATTCTAAACAACAAGTTGTCGTGGAGCCTGCCATAACGATCCATGATGAGGATGATATTTTAGATGAGATGGAAAGAATTTCGGGTGAACTGATCGTCATTCGTCAAAAAATAAAACGAAGCTATCTGCCTGGAATTCCGGAAGAATTAAAAACCAAATTCGATACCGTTGTTGGGTTGCTCGGTCAAATTCAGATACGCATGGAGTCATATCGCTATGATTTCCAAGAGGTCATCTATTATGTCGAGCAAGCAGCCGAACAATTAGTCGAAACGAATTATCTGGCTGATAACACAATTGCCGCATGTCAATCTGCTGAGGGAGCTATTCAGTATACGAATCGCTACCGACGTTTAAATCGCCAGGTAAATGAACTGTTATCAAAAGCAGAGCATGCCTTCCGACAATTGTATTTTACGGAAGCGTTTCAGCTGGCTGAGGAAGCACGTTTAATCATTGAGGGCGAAAAGGATGAAGATGCAAATAGCTGGATGCTTCGTAAAAAGAAAAAAGGGGCTAGGTAATTAATGAGTAGTGCCATGCCGTATTTTCTCATTGCTGCTGGGTTACTGGTTGCCTACCAGCCAAAAACGAAGCGATGGCAAAGACGATTATCCGCTTTTTTCGGCGGGGACCAAAAACGTGTAGACAAACGTGCTAAAACGTTTTATCTCTTAGGAATGTCTATGACAATCATTGGTTGCTTCTTGCTGATTCGAATGTAACTTATGATCATTTCATAAATAACTAGCGTGGAATTCCATCAATGATGCTAAGATCCCCTTACAGTAGACAGTAAAAAAGACTTCATGTTATCAATGAAATCATTACTGTTGACTGGAGGGGATTTTTTACTGTATCAGAAAGTATATAAGTTTCAGGTGTGAAAGACCTATTAGACTACTGTAGTGGGCAGGCAGAAGAAGCACATTTTTTGACTGCAAACTCGTTAAGGCCCTGCGAGGAAGCCTGGACTGTCCGCTACACAGCAAAGAGTGCGGAAAGTGTAAAAAGTCGCACATGCTACGCAGTGTCTCATGGGTTGCACTTTTTTACCCGCACTCTTTACTGTGTAGCTAGGTAGGACCTTAAATAGTTCTGGACAAAAAATGTGCTTCTTCTGCAAACAGCTTCAGTGGAAAAACACGAACAATCACAACAGCATGAAAAACCAGCTTCTCTTTTCACACGGAGCGTCTTGGCGAAGCCCGACCCAGCGGAGCATTATTCATCGGGAAAAAGAAGCGAAATCCAGCAAGTCTTACAGTGAAGACATCGTTTTGAGCTTCCCCGATGAATATTGCGGAGCGGACAGTCTAACCCCTTGTGGGGCGAAGACTTTTAGCGATATGTGAAAAGAGAAGCTGGTTTTCTCCACTATTGCAGGAAGAAAACGATCTTGTTTTTCTTATGTGTTAAGGTTCTTACGATTTCAAAATGATTTATATGTCGTAAGGAATACGAGCAAAAATCTAGCTGAAAGCAAAAAAAAATAGCGCCAAACGAACGGCGCCCAAGAAAATAAAGATAAAGGGAGTAGAGGTGTGAGAATCAGTAACCAACTACTTTTAGGGGGAGTAGGGTTCTGAGACGCTCTTCTGGGAGGAAGAGCAATTAATTATATATTCCCCAAAACAGATAGGTGTTAAACATCTAAACGTAAAAAAAATCAACTTTTTCGTTGAAGCACATAAATTATTCACAAATCATCAAAATATTAATGTTCCAGCGCATAAACTGCCGCATGACTACCCGCAACATATCCGGAGGAAAACGCTATGGTAATGTTATATCCTCCCGTATGGGCGTGAACATCCATAACCTCTCCAGAGAAATATAGTCCTTGTGTCATTTTGGATTGCATGGTTTTAGGATCAATTTCCTTGGTATGGACGCCACCGCCTGTAATAAATGCTTCTTCAAGTGATAATGTCCCTGTAATCGTTAACGGAAAAGCCTTGATCAGTTGAGCAAATTGCTGCCATTTTTGCTTTTGCAGGTGGGAGAAGGTTGTTTCTTCATCAAGCTCGACCATTTCCAATAGCAAAGGAAGAAGGCGCTCTGGCACATAACCTTTCAAAGCATTTTTAATCGACTTTTTCGGCTGTTCTTCGCACAGTTTCCACGTTTCCTGGGAAATAGTGTCGACTGTTTTTTCAGGCATTATATCAATTGTAAGTGACAAAGGTACTTTTCCTAATTTACGATGTGCGACAGAAACATAATGACCTAAGCGAAGAGCAGCAGGGCCAGAGATACCGAAATGGGTAAAAATCATATCCCCTTCCTGAGTGGTCAAACGCTTTCCTTTAGGATTATATAAAGTAAGCGTAACGTCCCGCATAGATAAACCTTGTAACCGTTTCTCTTTAATAAAGGTATCACTTGCCAAGAGCGGTACTTCCGTTGGATATAGCTCGGTGATGGAATGACCAGCGGCTTTAGCGAAAAGATAACCATCGCCAGTAGATCCTGTTTGTGGGACTGAACAGCCACCGGTTGCAACAATAATTGCTTTTGCCATTATTTTTTCACCTGTTTGTAATTGAACACCCTTACAGAGCCCGTCTTCGTAAATAACGTGGTCAACGGGAGATTTCAGACGTAGTGTTACGCCTTCATTTTTAATCCGAGTGATTAATGAGGAGACTACTGTTATAGCTTTATCGGTGACAGGGAACATACGCCCTCTATCTTCTTCCTTCAGGGTTACGCCCATCTCCTGAAAAAAATGAATAATGTCCTGGTTATTAAACTGGGCAAAGGAACTGTGTAGGAATCGACTGTTTCCTGGGATTTCCTTCATTAAATCCTCCAGCTCTTTTGCATTGGTTACGTTACAGCGTCCACCACCGGAGATAATAAGCTTTCGTCCTAGCTTCTCTCCTTTTTCTAATAAGCAAACCTTTGCGCCATGCTTGGCGGCAGAATATGCGGCCATTAGTCCAGATGGCCCACCACCTATAACAATGCAATCGAATTTTTCAGCTATCATTATGTTCACCCTTTGTTTATATCATCTGTATCAATCATGTTGGAATGTTCCTTAACGTTCAGGTAGGAAATGTCCATGTTGGTCTCATTTCATATGGTTACCGGCCTCTGATGGTTGCATAACAGCAACGTGTGATTAATAATGGAAGAGGATAGATTACCTGTACATAAGAATACAACAAATCTCTATCAATTTGGGGGGCTATTACAAATGGCAGATCAATTTCAATTAGATTTATGGAAAAAACTAACCGAAGCACCTGGAGCGCCCGGATTCGAAGGTCCTGTCCGTTCCATTATGAAAGAATATATGGAGACTTACACAGAAGAGATCGTATATGATAATATGGGCAGTATCTTTGGAATAAAACGTGGTGATGAAAAAGGACCACGCATCATGGTTGCAGGTCACATGGACGAAGTAGGCTTCATGGTATCACAAATCTCTGATAAAGGCTTTATCTCTTTCCAACCACTGGGCGGATGGTGGAGCCAAGTATTATTAGCTCAACGAGTTCAAATCATCACAGATAATGGTCCTGTAGTGGGCGTAATTAGTTCTATTCCTCCCCATGTATTAAGTGATGAGGTTCGCAATCGACCGATGGATATAAAAAAAATGTATATCGATATCGGTTGTGATTCCAAAGAAGAGGTTGCTAATGTAGGGGTGAAGCCAGGCCAGCCAGTCGTTCCTATCTGCCCGTTTGAACAGATGGCTAGTCCGAAAAAATTCCTCGCAAAAGCTTGGGATAACCGCTATGGTTGCTCCTTGTCCGTAGAATTATTGAAGGAACTAAGTGAGAATCCTGACCATCCTAACGAGGTATACGTAGGAGCTACGGTGCAAGAGGAAGTAGGTTTGCGTGGTGCAAAAACAGCTGCACATATGATTGATCCAGATATGTTTATTGCCCTGGATGCAAGCCCTGCTGGAGATATCCCAGGAATTACAGACGGGATGGGTAAATTAGGCGACGGTCTACTGTTACGAATCCTTGACCGGACCATGATCATGCAACCAGGTCTACGTGATCTCTTAATTGATACATGTGAAGAGCTAGGAATTAAATATCAATATTTTATCAGCCAAGGCGGAACGGATGCCGGAGCAGTTCATTTGCATGGAAAAGGTGTTCCTTCTGTAGTAATCGGGATTCCGTCTCGCTATATCCATAGCCATGCGTCGATCATGCATGAGGATGACTACCAAAATGCGAAAAAACTGCTCTTTGCTCTGGTGAAAAAGCTGGACCAGGCTACATTGGAAGCAACTCGTCGCCGCTAAGGGAAAAGGAGCGAGAGTACGTGAATGCAATTCGTTTTTACCGCCACGAATCTAATGGACAGGTAGAGTTAGAATACAACTTTTATGATCATAAATTTGCACCGACTAACCTTGTTGTACAAAAGATTTTAATGGCGATGCTACAAGCAACAGAGCCACTGCTAACCAAGTTGGAAGTTGAGTATAATGACAACATGCTAGCTGAAAAACTGGGAGGGCGTGCAGCTACCATCCTGCAAAAGCTTGGCGCAACAACAAGTACAGTGAAGGAGAATCTGGCGAATGGTGTGGTGATTAGCCGAGTGTTCGAAGCGGAACTAACGCCTGATCGATATGCCTACTTCTATAATCTGAAAGATGTGAGTGAATTACAACGTTTTGTGTTAAAGGATGAGGAAGTGGAGCGTGTAACTTCCTTTTTCAATCAGTATTTGTTGCTTCGAATACCCCACGAGTATGAGCAGAGGTTTTACGATAATCTCAATCAGTTGCATGTACCATATTCGGTTGTAGAAGTGAAAAAGTAAGTAAAATGCAAAAGGTAACACTTATCCCTTCTTAGTGGATGAAGTGTTACCTTTTCTTATTTAAAAATAAGAGCCGATATTTAAAAAAATGTCGGCTTTTTCCGATTAAGGTATAATAATTATAAAATTCTCACCCGAATATCGGGCAGTAAGGAACGTGGTTAGAGAGATGAGTAACGTAGCAAATACATATAAATTACCCTATTATGCAGTTGTTTTTGCTTCAGAGCGAACAGAAGGTGACAATGGTTATGGTGTAATGGCAGCCAAAATGGTTGAATTAGCAAATAAACAAAAAGGATTTTTAGGTATTGAAAGTGCAAGAGATTCAGATTTGGGCATTACTGTTTCTTACTGGGAAACACTCGAGGATATTGCTGCTTGGAAAGCAAGTGCAGCTCATCAAATCGCTCAAGAACGTGGAAAAAAAGAGTGGTATAGTCGATTTGCATTACGTGTATGTAAAGTAGAACGTGATTATCTATTTGAAATGTAGGGTAAGAGAACAAAAGTTGAAAATTCGGTACCCGAATTAAACAATGTAGTGTAGTGCTTCATGCAATCGATAGTAATT
>NZ_JAJISB010000041.1 GCF_021245735.1 Brevibacillus daliensis | reverse complement strand
CTATTGTTTCATTCAAACATTTCACTGTTCAGTTTTCAAAGGACAACCACTTCTTGTCCAAAAGCGACTTTCATATGGTAGCATATTCAACCGGAGTGAGTCAACAACTTTTTTTAACTTCGTTGTTTTCGTTTCTCTCAGTGTCTTTCGGACAAGAAATAATCTATCACGAATCAATATCTAAAGTCAATAGATTTTATAACTTTTTTCTTTAATACCGGGAAAAACTCTGGAATCCCTAGCAATTCAACGCTCAAACATGTTTAACATAACCAGTAAACACCGCGTAGGAAGTACCTTTTTCAACAATCGATGCTGACATGTTCAAATCTGCAGGTATAAGGTGCTATGTAACTTAGCTCAGTTCTTCTTTCACTCTTCGTTTTCTCACATATTTGGACAACTCTTGTGGTGGTGCAAAGCGTGCATACATTCGAAATAATATGATGTACCGCTCTTCCATTGCTCTTTTTACTAATTTATCTATACGGCTGTCTCCGAAGTCGAGTAACATTTCTTCCATTTCCCGCTTCAGTAGATATTCAATTTCAAGACATTCCTTCGACGAGAGCATCATGCCTAACATTGAAATCATCTCCCTGTTAGAATCTACCTGTTATATGATTGCCCCCTTACTATTTCTCTATTCATTCAAAACATATTTTTTTAGTTAAATTAAAAAAGAGCCGCTTTAGCAGCTCTCTCAAATTCTATTCATTCACGTAATATCCCACCATTTCCTTACTTCATAGCCTGAAGAAGGTAGGGAGTCACAGTCGACTCAATAATTGCAGCCACCAGAAGAAGGACAACCGTCGCTAGGACTGTCGTAAACATAATCCGGAATGTACCCTCCCAATCTTTTTTTACCTTGGCTCTTCTTTCGGCTACGAATAAGGCTCCAATGGATCGGAAAACGAGAACCCCCAGTTTAATCCCCATTCCAGAAGCAAGCAAAACAGCAGCAAATTCAAAAATTCCGTGCGGTAAAATTCCATATCCAAGTATTTCCCAACTTGAAAGGGTACTATTCTTAGGTGGATTCGTCAGCAAATATCCTAGAACTGCTCCATTTGAATACAAACCGATAATTGGAAAAAAGCCGAAAAATACTCCCATTCCCAACATCATGATTGCTGCCATCACATTATTTTGAAAAATAATTCGAATTGTCGTAAATACATTATCATTCTTTGTGATATTCTCGGCGATTTTTTCTACCTCAGCTATCATTGCAAGGACAACCTCTTCAATTATATGCGGAAGAAATGCCCCTACAAAAATACCCGTAAGTAGAATGGCTAAGGCAATCCAGTAATAAAACCGGATTCCTCTCCACATCTCACGCAACCTCTTGCCCATCAATTTCACTCCAATCACTGTAAAACTTTCTATACTTCCATTGTACCTGTTCTTCTCCATCTATAAAAAGTATAACCTGATCTGAATTGCACAAGCTAAAAGAAAATCTGCACAAGGAGGACTATACCACTTATGAAGTATATGACAAAATTACTAATCAAGAAGAATAAACTTCTTCCTCTCCTTTGTACCTTCCTACTACTCAGTGCCGGAATCGTTCACGCACAGAGCCATACAAATCACTTTGCTCCTTTACCTGTTGATACCAAATCAAAAGGACCGCAAGCTATTTATAAGGTAGATACCAAAGACAAAAAGGTTGCCTTGACTTTTGATATTAGCTGGGGAGAAACCCGTACACAACCTATATTGGACATTTTAAAAGAAAAAAAGCTGAACAAGGTTACCTTCTTTCTTTCATCTCCTTGGAGCCAAAAGCATCCTGAAATGGTAAAGCAAATTGTTGAAGGCGGATACGAAATTGGTTCTCATGGCCATAGACATGACAATTACAGTCGCTATTCCGAAGAGATGATGCGTACACAAATCGGGAAAGCAGAAACCATCCTAACAGATTTAACCGGAAAAAAACCAAATTTAATCCGTATGCCAAATGGTGATTTTGATAAACGCGTCCTTAGAGTAGCAACAGACATGGGTTACATGGTAATTCAATGGGATACAGATTCCCTTGACTGGATGAACCCTGGTGTCGATCGAATCATCCAAAATGTTGTCTCCAAAACACATCCCGGCGACATTATCCTGATGCATGCGAGTGATTCATGTAAACAGACCCACCTTGCACTCCCCACCGTCATTGATAAGCTGCGTGCCCAAGGATACGAATTTGTAACTGTTTCTGAACTGATTGCTGGATCTAATGTAAAAAGCCAGGAAATTCATTAGCATTTCCGCTTATACACTACAGAAAAAAGCTACTCGACAATAGAGTAGCTTTTTCCCTCCTTATGTTATGAATAGTCTGAATCTGAATGATCTTATACTGCTTTCGTTGTTTTTCCAGGAACACCCCGATTGGTTACACGTTGTAATTGCATAATCTGCCACGCATTGCAGCATAACAAAGGTACAACCATTGTCGCTGCCGCTGCAAATTCTTCCTGACGCAAAGCGGGAATCCATTCAATCGCTGTAACAACGAACATAAAAAATAACGTAGGGATCCATGCAGTTGGATTGGTCACTTTTACTTTCGCGAAAGCCGTGGCGACTGCAACAACCAGGAGTAAGGTTGGTTCCAATAGGTACGGGAGAATGGACCCGCCATCTCCAAAAGAAATGGACCGTAAATAGACAATATCGAAAAAGACGAATGCGACAAAGAATAACTGGATGTTATTTCGTAGGATTTTGTTTTTCATTGGGGTCAGCACCATATAATTTAGCATCATAAAAGCAAAGAAACCCATCTGAGCAACAATACTGATCGTCATCCCGTACAACAAATGCATGAATATTCCCACAAAGAAATTGGCAAGTGTACTATCGTAGAGACTTTTTGAGGCTACAGTCATCCCCATAAATACACCTGCTATTCCACCTACAAGTAAGGTCGTTCCAATCAGCCAACCATAATTACGCAAACTCAAGGCTGGTCCCTCCTTTTATAATCGCTTTGATTGTACCAGTGGCTGAAAGAAAATTCTAGCGTAAGAAAAGGTGAAACTGCACATTTTATAAGTAGTTGGGATGTGAAAAAGGAGAGTGCACTCTGCTATGACAAATACGGTATGGTTTCGTTACATCATTTTGATGACCTTTGTCCTGCTAATATCGGGTTGCACCGGCACTTCATCATCGACTGAATCTCAACCTGATTATAAATCAACCAAGACAATGGTTGTCGACATTCTACAGACGGAAGATGCCAAAAAAGCCGTTGAGAACATGATGAAGGATGAAAATTTCCAGAAGAAGTTGGCGCTTACTCCAGATATGGTACGTACCACATTAATCCAGAGTATCGCTAAGCCGAATAATCCGCAAATCAAGGAAGCTTTTAAGGACCCAACCTTCACAAGCACATTGGCAAAATCCATGAAGGATGAGAATAAAAAGCTGTTAAAAGACCTAATGAAAGACCCTGAATACCAACAGATGATGATAAGTATCCTGAAAGACCCTGAATTTGAAAAAAGTTTGCTTGATCTAATGAAAACATCAGCCTACCGTAAGCAAACCATGCAAATTATGAAGGATACGCTAGAGAGCCCACTTTTCCAAGCTGAAATGCTGAAGCTAATGACCAAAGCCCAAGAAGAAATGCTAAAACCTGAGAAGAAAGGTAAAGGCAGGGAAAAGAAAAGTAGTGGCGGTGGTGGAGGCGGCGGCCAATAATAATTGAAATCGCCAACGAACGCTTGTTAAAAATAAAAAGGTGGATGTGATTCCACCTTTTTATACTTCTTTCCACATTTCACGTGGATTCAATGTGTAGACGTTATTGTTGCGATACATGATATTGTTCATGATTAATTCTCTACGTAGTGTAGCAAAGTCCTCATGATACTGCTTCAGATACTCACTGATTTCCTTTTCGGAATAGGTTTGACCGACAACCAGATTTTCTACCAGTTTCTCCAGTACAAATAATTTCTTTTTCCATTGAGCCGGGATTGTTTTAAGTTTATGATCCGTTGTGAAGAATGACTTCCACACATGTTCTTTTTCCTTTTGCAAAGGGAACTGTGCCATTTCGTTATTCTCCTCTCTTTCATGATCACGGATAAACTGCCATTGCTCTAAAGGTTCTTTATCTACAGGCATTATCGCCGGAAGCAATGCATCAGAATAACGTTTAAGCTCCGTAGGTAATAGATGAAAAATGATCGTATTTTTATCTCGTTTTTCTACTAATAATCCTAATTTTTTTAATTTCTGCGTGTGATGGGTAATCGTTGCAGGTGATATTCCAAGACGCTCAGCTAAAGCTAATCCACTCATAGGCTGGTGCGCTAACAAGGAAACAATGCGTAAACGATTAACATCTCCCATTGTCTTATGAAAAAGTACTAGTAGCTCGATTTGCACCAGAGGCCACTCCTTTCATTTAGAAATTCAGATCCATAACAGTCTTAAATTCGATAATAATCTAATTAGACAATAATTAAAATACTTTACCAAGTCAAGTATAATACATTCTAATCCCATAAAAAAACACCAGCCTTAGTCGGGAGCTGGTGTCTCTTACCTTATATCTAACCTTTTAGCTGACCATATCTTATTTACAAAGAGCGTCAATATCCTCAGCTAATTGATCATAGATACGTCCGATTGCCGAATCAGCTTTATATACAGATGGTGAGTAATCTGGTTCCTGCGGGTGATTTTCTGGTTGTCCCAATGGTACCTGCGCTAGTAATCTGGATGCAAGTGTCTCAGCCAATTTAGCCCCTCCACCACGTCCAAATACATATTCTTGAGAGCCGTCCTTCGCTTCATACCAGGCCATATTTTCTACTACACCGATAATTTCATGGCCGGTATGTTTTGCCATGGAGCCTGCTCGTGCTGCTACAAAGGCAGCGGTAGCATGTGGAGTAGTAACAAGGATTTCCTTGCTTTGAGGGATCATGGTATGAATGTCTAACGCCACATCCCCTGTTCCTGGTGGAAGATCAAGTAACAGGTAATCCAGCTCTTCTCCCCAGTGAACTTCACTGAAGAAGTTGCGAAGCATTTTTCCCAGCATAGGACCACGCCAAATAACTGGTGAATTATCCTCTACGAAAAAGCCCATCGACATTACTTTTACTCCAAATTTTTCAACTGGTAGAATAGTTTGATCAATTACTGTTGGGCGTTGTTCAATGTTCATCATATCAGGAACACTGAATCCGTATATATCAGCGTCAATAATTCCAACCTTTTTACCTGCACGTGCCAAAGCTACTGCGAGGTTAACAGTTACCGTGGATTTACCTACGCCACCTTTACCTGATGTAATGGCAATAAACGTAGTCGCTGAATCTTTACTTAGCATTGGATGTAAGACCGGAGCTTGACCTGGCGCAGTAGGTTGCTTCGTATTCCCTTTCAATTGGGCACTTAATGCCGCTCTTTCATCATCTGTCATCGCACCAAAACGTACATCTACTTCTTGCGCACCCAATGCACGGATAGCAGCCACTACATCATCATGAATTTTTGCTTTTAGCGGACAGCCTGTGATGGTAAGTACCACTTCTAGCGATACTACAGCACCATTAATTTGAATATTCCGGATCATGTTTAACTCAACGAGACTACGATTAATCTCCGGATCTTTAACGTCACGTAATGCCTCAAGTACCTGCTCTTTTGAAATCATATATAAACACCCCTGGATGGCTTGTCATTGTTTGCATCATTATAGCACACTTGATTGTAAACACAGAACAAGTACACCGTGCTAAGGTGTACTTGAAGGTTTTATTTTTTCATCGGAATAATATCTGAGAATTCCTTGATAGATGGCATTTGCCATGGCTTTTTGGTACTCCTCAGTTCCCAGTTTTTCCGCTTCTACTTTATTGGAGAGAAAACCTACTTCAACTAAGACAGCAGGGGTTTTAACTTCTCGTATCAAAAAAATATCGTCCGTCTTCTTCGGTAATCGCTCTGTATTTTCAAGTACTCGCTTGATCTCATCCTGAACCAAATTAGCTACCAATCCGCTCTCCTCAAAAGCTGGAAAGTAAAACGTTTGTGCACCGTTCCACTTTTCCTGAAGTATGCTGTTCAAATGGATACTAACTAACAGGTCCGGGGTATTTTCGTTGATAAACTTGACGCGATTACGGATATCCTCTGATTTTCTCTTTCCCTTTTTAGCTGCACCATCTGAAGAAAGGTCTTTATCTTCTTCCCTGGTCATGATGACATAAGCCCCTGACTGTTGCAGAAAATCTCGTAAGTAGAGACTAATCGGAAGAGTTATTTCTTTTTCAATCAATTTGCCATCCTTGCTCACAGCTCCGCCATCTAAGCCACCATGGCCTGCGTCTATAGCGATTACCGTACCAGCAAGAGGTAATGTCCAGGTGGTCCATGACGAATGTGCTGGTAGCTTATAGGTGAAGATGACAACGAGCAAAAAACAGGCAAGAACCCATCCAATCACTTTTCTAGTCAACCTTCATCCCGCTCCTTTGTCCCATTCTCTTCAATATCATATGGACAAAGGTATCTACTTATGACTGGTTGTCTTTCTCTCTTCTCAAAAATCCTGCCGAATATTTACTGCAGGGAAATCTTAGTTATATGTATTCAAATACGTCTACAATACTCCCATGCTGTCTAGCGATACAGCCTTTTTCTCTTCTCTTGCTACCTTCCATTGCTCCTGAGCGAGATTGATAATGCCTGTCTCAATTGTTTTTCCTCTTAAAGCAATTACTTTATTAAAGTAATATACAGCTTCATCAAACTTTTTCACTCTACGTAACAATTCACCTATTTCATATAGAATACGCACATCAGACATTGGCTTTTCCTGACGAATATAGTCACCTTCCAGATAAGAATCTTTGTATTCCTCGATTGCTAGTTCCAAAAAACGTTTTTCGTTACCAGACATGTTGATCAATCGATATAGCCATGCCAGTCGCAAGCATAAAGATGCCAGAGTAATATGCGGTTCTCCTTTAACCTGAGCGCATACGAGAGCTAGCTTATATGAGTCAATTGCTTGTTTATACGTACGCTTTCCACCTAGATTTTTATTTTCCCATTTAGAAGTAATTTTCTCCTGAATAATAGTTTGAGATTCAGGTTTAAAATACTTGTTAAAATGTTCGGTAAATGAATAGCCACATGCTGGGCACACACATACGTAATAAAGCAACGGATTAAGGTTCGGATCTTTGTAATAGCTACAAAAATCAGAATCACGCTTTTCTACTTGAATAAACCGAGAGCGAATTTTATGTGTAGTAAATGCATGTGAGCAAAATGGACATTCACATTTCTTCTCGTAAAGAGGACTAATCTTATTTACCTCATCCTGTGATGAGATGCTAGCTAGTATATTCATAGAGAAGACTCCTTTTTTAAACTGAAAAAATTTATCTTTTCAGTCATATCTATACTCTTAGTATAGCAGTTCACTATAGGGAGGATTGCCCTTCTCATTTGACAAATTGATTGCAAAAAAACAAAATGATTAACTCCGTTTTTTCTCGTAAGGAAGTCGCGTTTGTTTTTCTTTGATAATTATTGCGAATTATTTACTTTCATGCTATCATTCGCGAAAATGTATACCATCCAAACATTACCAACTAAGGTGTCGAGAAAATATATCTTACACTCGATGAACCGGACGCTTTTGTACGGGAGGTCAATAAATGGAGTGGGATAAGGTCTAGCTCGCATTCCTTAAAATAATTTTCAAACAAGCCATCTATGGTGGCTTGTTTTTTTATCAAATCGTATCTTGGGTAACAGAACGACTTCCACTTCACCCTATCAGGTGAAAAAATAAAAGCCCCTGACCAGTAAAGGCCAAGGGCGATAATTCTTGATACCGAAAGCTTCTTAGCGCTTGGAGAACTGAGGAGCGCGACGAGCTGCTTTCAAGCCGTATTTTTTACGTTCTTTCATACGTGGGTCACGAGTTAAGAATCCAGCGCGTTTTAGAGCACCGCGAAGTTCTGGATCTGCTTTAAGCAATGCACGAGCAACACCATGACGGATTGCACCTGCTTGACCTGTAGTACCCCCACCTGCTACGTTAACCAAAACATCATAGCGTCCCAATGTTTCAGTCAACACAAGTGGTTGTTTTACGATCAGTTTTAGAGTTTCCAAACCAAAATAGTTATCCATAACACGCTTGTTGATCACGATGCGACCCTCACCTGGAACCAGGCGAACGCGTGCTACGGAGTGTTTACGACGACCTGTACCGTAGTATTGAACTTGTGCCACGAGTCATTTCCTCCTTTAATTAGCCGCGAATTTGCCATGCTTCTGGTTTTTGAGCAGCATGTGGATGCTCAGTACCAGCATAAACTTTTAGTTTTGAGAACATTTGACGTCCCAAGCTGTTTTTAGGAAGCATGCCTTTAACAGCTAGTTCGAATAGACGGTCAGGACGTTTGTTCAACATTTCTCCAGCAGGTGTAGCTTTCAAACCACCTGGATGCATGGAGTGTCTATAGTACATTTTGTCAGTTAGTTTTTTACCAGTAAGTTTGATTTTGTCTGCGTTCAGAACGATTACAAAATCACCAGTGTCAACGTGTGGTGTAAATTCAGGCTTATGTTTGCCGCGTAGGATCGTTGCTACTTCAGAAGCAATACGACCAAGAGTTTGGCCTTCTGCGTCAACGATGTACCATTTGCGTTCAACTTGAAGCGGTTTCGCCATATATGTGGTACGCATGTTTGTCCCTCCTAAATATCTTGCCGTTCATAGTTAAAAGTTGAAGCTGCAACGGTGAACAACTTCACCTTGTGTGTCCTATCTTCGAAACAAATCATTTTCAATTCCCGGGGCTAGAGTGGGGCTAGACGGGTATGAAAATACCATTGATTATCATACTATATCAGTATTTCATAGTCAAGAGAAAAGCTATTTCTACTCGCTGTAAAATACTTCCCACATCGTAAGACCTTGTGGTGGTGCCGTTTTGCCAGCCAACTCCCGATTACAACCATCTAAAAATCTTTTGATCTCCTCAGGCTTGTACTTGCCTTCTCCCACGTTTACCAGCGTCCCCACAATAATCCGTACCATGTTGTATAAAAATCCATTACCGCGGCAAATTACCCACAGTAGTGAACCATCCTGTTCCACCCTTAGATCGTAAATCGTTCGTACCCTGTCTTCCACATGTGTTTTTGCTGAGCAGAAGGTCGTAAAATCATGCGTCCCTACTACATGCATAGCAGCTTCACGCATCGCTTCTACGTTCAATGTGTGGCGAATATGCCAAGCATAGCGGTGACGAAAGATATCGGGTACCTGCGCATTATCAATACAGTAGCGATATTCCTTTTGCTTCACATCAAATCTCACGTGAAACGAAGAATCTACCTCTTCTACTGATTGAATTACAATAGAGTCAGGAAGCTTGTTATTCAAAATCAGACGCCACTTTTGCATAGGGATGGTAGATTCCGTATCAAAATGAAATACTTGCCCTCGGGCATGAACACCTGCGTCCGTACGACCGGAACCAGCTATTCGAATCTCTTCTCCCGTTATCAGATGTAACGCCTTTTCGATCTCTTCCTGAACGGTTATCTGATCAGGTTGGACTTGAAAGCCACTATAATCAGTCCCATCGTACGCCACGATCCCCTTTAGCCTTTTCACACTCTCCACACTCCTACTGCAACTACCATAAGGATCATAAACACAATTACTAGTCCGTCTCGATAGCTGAATGCCAGCTGACGAAGCTTAGTTCGTCCTACATCTCCTCGGTACCCTCTGGCCTCCATAGCAAGAGCAAGGTCCTCAGCACGTCGAAATGCACTGACAAACAACGGAATAACGATCGCAATCATCGCTTTTGCCCGTGATATCATTCCACCACTTTCAAAATTGGCCCCTCGTGACATTTGTGCCTTCATGATCTTGTCCGTCTCCTCCAATAGCGTAGGAATGAAACGAATAGCGATGGAAAGCATCAAAGCCAGCTCATGGACGGGTAGCCCAATCTTTTTGAAGGGACCTAACATTTTCTCTATACCATCAGTCAAATCCATAGGCGATGTCGTCAAGGTCAACAGAGAGCTCATTACAACAATCAACCCAAGGCGCATGGCTATAAAAAATGCCTGTCGTACACCATCTTCCTCAATAGAAAACCATCCCCACTGTACATACACCTCTCCACCTTTCGTCAAGAAAAGCTGGAGAATAATCGTAAATACGAGTAAGAACCATACTGGCTTTAATCCACGGAAAATATAGGCGAGTGACAATTTAGAAAGTCGTAAGGAAAAAATAAGGATAGCGGTAAATACTGCATATAACCATATTTGATTAGACAAAAAAACGACTACTGCGTAGACAAGCAAAAACAAGAACTTACTTCGGGGGTCTAAACGGTGAACAAACGAATCACTAGGAACGAACTGTCCTAATGTAAAATTTTGCAGTATGCTCATCTGCCTTCCCCCTTCTTTTGTTGCAATAGGGTAAGCAGATAGGCAGTCAAATCCTCTTCTTTATAAAGCGTTGGAGATAACTGCTGGTCTTTAGGTAACCTTTCATTGAGACGGTGCACGAACGAGACCGTTTCCGGTACATCAAGTGCCAACTCACGAAGTTCCTCTTTTTTCGAGAACACTTCTTCAGGTGTACCCTGCATAGCTACACGACCATTAGCAAGTACCAACAACTGATCGGCATAACGTGCCACTTCTTCCATGCTATGTGTAACTAACAAGGTAGTCAGTTGCTCAGCCTTGTGAATTTGATAGATTCCGTTAAGAATTGCTTTTCTTCCAGCAGGATCTAATCCAGCTGTCGGTTCATCTAGCACAAGCACTTTCGGTTGCATCGCCAATACCCCAGCGATAGCTACCCGACGCATTTGTCCACCACTCAGATGAAAAGGAGAGCGATCTTTGATTTCCTCAAAAGGAAGACCTACAATTTCCAAAGCTTCTTTCGCTCTTTGGTACGCAAGGTCTTTAGGCAAATCAAAATTCAGTGGCCCGTACATGACGTCTTGTATAACCGTCTCTTCAAACAACTGGTGCTCAGGATATTGAAACACAAGTCCAACTTTACTTCTCAGTGAGTGGACTTTCTTGGTTTCAGGAGTTATTGCTATCTCCCCAACACGTATTGTGCCAGCTGAAGGTTTCAACAGACCATTGACGTGTTGAATCAGTGTTGATTTACCCGAACCAGTTTGCCCGATCACTCCGACAAAAGAGCCAGATGGAATAGAAAAGGAAACATCAGATATAGCAGCCTTTTCAAAAGGCGTTCCCTTTCCATACACATAGCTCACGTTTTCAAAAGAGATTTGCATAGTTCGTCAACCAACTCCTCCTGATCCAGCACTGTTGAAAGAGAAAAGCCATGCTGCTGTAAGAAATGATGCAAACGAACGGCAAAAGGAACATCCAGCCCAATCGCTAGTAACCCTTCCACATCAGCATATACCTCGGATGGTGTACCATCCGCATATATTTTCCCTTGTTCCATGACAATGATTCGATCTGAACCTAGTGTTTCTTCCGGGAAGTGGGTAATATTTACGATGGTAAATCCCTCTTCCAGATGTAACTGATGAACCAGTTGCATGACCTCTTTACGTCCTTGTGGATCAAGCATGGCTGTAGCTTCATCCAGGATAATAATAGATGGACGCATCGCTAGAATGCCGGCAATCGCTACACGTTGTTTCTGGCCCCCGGATAATCGCTGAGGTTGAGATTTTAAATAGGCAGACATCTTGACTGCAGCCAGAGACTCGTCAATGCGTTTGCGCATTTCCTCTCGTTCAATCCCCAGATTCTCCAGACCAAACGCAACATCATCCTCCACAATTGTCCCAACAATTTGGTTATCAGGATTCTGAAAAACCATTCCAACCTGTTGCCTGATCTCCCACAGATACTCTTGTTCACTTGTGGAAAACCCACTAACGATAATAGCACCTTCTGACGGAACTAATAAGGCATTTATTAGCTTGGCTATTGTTGATTTACCAGAACCATTATGACCAATGATAGAGACGAAAGAGCCCTTCTTAATAGAAAAGCTGACATTCTGTAACACGGGAGTAGAGGAACCATCTTCCGATTCATATTGGAACGCAACCTGCTTGGCTTCAATTGTTTGCTCCTGATCTTTCAATGTCTCCACATCCTCAGTTGGCAATATCAATTCATTAAAAAGTTTTCGGGTAAAAGAAAAAAGGGTTGAATCAGAACCCGGATAAACCAGACCCTGTCCTCACCCTTTCTCAACCCGATACTATTCAACTAATTCGATAAAAGCCATTGGTGCTGCGTCTCCACGACGAGGACCAATTTTCAGGATACGAGTGTATCCACCGTTACGCTCAGCATAACGAGGAGCGATATCATCGAACAATTTTTGAACAGCTGTTTTGCCTTCCTCAGTAGCTACTTCGTTACGAACGAAAGCTGCCACTTGACGACGAGCATGAAGATCACCACGTTTTGCTAGAGTGACCATTTTATCAGCGATAGAACGAAGTTCCTTCGCTTTCATTTCAGTCGTTTCAATGCGCTCATTGATGATAAGGTCAGTAACCAAATCACGGAATAAAGCTTTACGAGCCGCACTGCGACGTCCTAGTTTACGGTATGCCATGTTCTTACCTCCTTCTTTCTGGCAGGTTGTGTTCAATCAGCTTGCTTGCCAGATTTGACCCTCTCCCGAATCAAGGAGTGGTGATAAACAATCTGTATCGAAATCTATGCGAAAAGCTCTAATCGTCGTTACGCAATCCCAGACCAAGTTCTTGAAGTTTTTCTTGAACTTCTTCCAGAGATTTACGTCCCAAGTTACGAACTTTCATCATGTCTTCTTCAGACTTCTGTGTTAACTCTTGAACCGTGTTGATACCAGCACGTTTCAAGCAGTTGTAAGAACGAACAGAAAGATCAAGCTCTTCGATAGTCATCTCCAACACTTTTTCTTTCTTATCTTCTTCTTTTTCAACCATGATTTCTGCATCTTTCGCTTCGTCAGTTAGACCAACGAACAGGTTAAGATGTTCTGTCATGATTTTTGCACCAAGGCTGACAGCTTCCTCAGGACGAATGCTTCCATTGGTCCATACTTCCAACGTCAACTTGTCATAGTTGGTCATTTGCCCTACACGGGTATTCTCAACTTGATAGTTTACACGCTTAATAGGAGTATAAATGGAGTCAATTGGAATTACACCGATTGGCTGATCTTCAGACTTATTGCCATCTGCTTGGACATATCCGCGTCCACGACCAGCTGTCATGCGAATATGCAGACGACCACCGTTTGCTAACGTTGCAATATGAAGATCAGGGTTTAAGATCTCCACGTCACTATCAGCACGGATATCTCCTGCTTTAACAATGCCTTCGCCTTCTGCATCAATCTCAAGGATTTTTTCTTCATCAGAGTGGATCTTTAATGCAAGACCCTTGATGTTGAGGATGATCTCGGTTACGTCCTCCACGACTCCATCGATTGTAGAGAATTCGTGCAGTACACCATCAATTTGCACTGAAGTGACCGCCGCGCCTGGCAATGAGGATAGAAGTATCCGTCTGAGTGAGTTGCCAAGGGTTGTACCGTAACCACGCTCAAGGGGTTCAACGACGAATTTTCCGTACAAGTTGTCGTCGTCTAACTCCACAACCTCGATTCTAGGTTTTTCTATTTCTATCATTCTTAACAAACCCTCCTTCAAAACGTCGAAATTCAAGGTGGGCTGTACAGAGCCCACTCAGGAATTTCTTTCGGCGGTTTACCGTTTGCATGCATGTCAAGCCAAAAAAGCAGAATCTACCATTCTATTATGGACATGTTCTGAGTTTTATAAACCCGACTACACGCGGCGACGTTTTGGCGGACGGCAGCCGTTGTGTGGGATTGGTGTAACATCTTTGATCATGTTAACTTCCAAACCTGCAGCTTGCAAGGAACGGATAGCAGCCTCACGACCGGATCCAGGACCTTTAACCAGTACTTCCAAAGATCGCATACCGTGTTCCATAGCAACTTTAGCAGCTGTTTCAGCAGCCATTTGCGCAGCAAAAGGCGTGCTCTTTTTGGAGCCTCTGAAACCGAGGGCACCAGCACTGGACCAAGAGATCGCGTTGCCATGCGGGTCAGTGATCGTTACGATTGTGTTGTTAAAAGTAGAACGAATGTGTGCTATGCCGACTTCAACATTCTTACGATCACGGCGACGGGTACGAGTAGCAGCTTGTTTTCTTTTAGCCATGTCTTATTTACCCTCCTTTACTTCTTCTTGTTAGCTACAGTACGACGAGGACCTTTACGCGTACGAGCATTTGTTTTAGATTTTTGACCTCGAACTGGCAACCCGCGACGATGGCGGATCCCACGATAGCAGCCAATTTCCATAAGACGTTTAATGTTAAGGGATACTTCACGACGAAGGTCACCTTCAACTTTAATGTTCTTATCGATGAATTCACGAAGTTTGTTTACTTCGTCTTCTGTCAAATCGCGAACACGAGTGTTTCCATCTACGCCAGCTTCAGCGATGACGCGTTGGGCAGTGGAGTTACCAATACCAAAAATGTAGGTAAGAGCAATAATAACTCGTTTTTCACGAGGCAAGTCAACGCCTGCAATACGTGCCATTTCTCAAATGCACCTCCTTGATTTATCCTTGTTTTTGCTTATGTTTTGGATTCTCACAAATAACCATTACATTACCTTTGCGACGGATAACTTTGCATTTTTCGCAAATCGGTTTAACCGACGGTCTTACTTTCATGGTTCTTGCCTCCCTTTTCTAGGGGTTTTCATTATTTGTAACGGTACGTAATACGCCCGCGAGTTAGATCGTACGGCGACAATTCGACTGTTACCTTGTCTCCTGGCAAAATTCGAATGAAGTGCATTCTGATTTTGCCGGAAACATGCGCCAAAACTTTGTGTCCGTTCTCCAGTTCAACACGGAACATTGCGTTTGGCAATGGTTCGATGACGGTACCTTCTACTTCAATTACGTCGTCTTTGGCCATCGGCTAGTCTCCTTTCAACTGTTATACAGTCAGACCATGAGTTTTGGCAACTACATGCCTCGAGAAACTTCTCGGTTACTTGAACAAACTTATCGTCAACACGTTGAACGACAATCTTCCAGTTCACCTACGTTTAAGGTCTAGTCAAGATCTCATAGCCATCTTCCGTAATCGCGATGGTGTGTTCATAGTGCGCACACTTTTTCCCATCAACTGTCACGACCGTCCAATTGTCCTCCAAAGTGCGGACATAACGTTCGCCAGCATTCACCATCGGTTCGATTGCTAAAACCATTCCAGGTTTTAAACGTGGTCCCCTGTTCGGAGGACCGTAGTTAGGAATTTGTGGATCTTCATGCAAACTTTGACCGATTCCATGTCCCACATACTCACGGACAATCGTGAAGCCAGCAGCTTCAGCATGTAGCTGAATCTCATGAGAGATATCAGAAAGCCTTGCTCCAGGGACTGCTTTCGCAAGACCTTTGAGTAAGGACTCTTCTGTGACTTGCATGAGTTGCTGATCCGAAAGAGATACTGTACCAACAGCATAGGTCCAAGCTGAATCTCCATGATAACCATCGAATTTAGCTCCGATATCTATACTGATGATATTTCCTTCCTGCAATGTCCGCTTTCCTGGAATTCCATGTACGAGTTCCTCATTAACTGAGGCACAGATACTACCAGAAAACCCACCGTACCCTTTGAACGACGGTATCGCATTTTTACTGCGAATAAAAGTTTCGGCCAGCTCATCAAGTTCCTTCGTAGTGACCCCTGGCTTAATATGCTTCGCCAATTCTTGATGGGTAAGAGCAACAATTCGTCCAGCTTCGCGCATAATTTCGAGCTCTGCTTTTGACTTGATTGTAATCATTATTGGTTACCCTCGTAATAACGCCGCAATATCCTCAAACACTTCCTGAATTTCACGTTCTCCATTGATTGTACGCAAGATACCTTCATTAGAGTAGTAATCCATTAAAAGTTTAGCTTGAGAAATATTGACATCTAGACGTTGCGCTACCACTTCTTCTTTATCATCGTCTCTCTGGAATAGTTTGCTGCCATCTTTATCACAGATTCCTTCCACTTTAGGTGGGTTAAATACTGTGTGATAGCTAGCACCGCATGTAGAACAAATCCAGCGACCAGTTAAACGTTCGATTAACAAATCACGGTGAACATCAATGTTAATCACATGATCGAGTTCACGGCCCAACTCTTTAAGCATTGAGGACAAAGCCTCAGCTTGCGGAACTGTACGCGGAAAACCATCGAGTAGAAATCCCTTTGCACAATCTTCCTTGCTCAAACGTTCACGCACAATACCAATTGTGATCTCGTCTGGTACCAGATTACCTTGATCCATGAAGGACTTAGCTTTCTTTCCCAATTCGGTTTCATTTTTGATAGCTGCACGGAACATATCACCAGTTGAAATATGCGGGATGTTAAATGTTTCAACGATTCGTTCTGCCTGTGTACCTTTACCAGCACCAGGTAGACCCATCAAAATAATGTTCATTAGTATATTCCCCCGTACACTTACAACACGATTTTATCATTTCCTCCTAAGAGGGAAACGATGAAGCCATCTACTCTTTACTTAATAAAGCCTTGATAATGGCGCTGAATCAATTGACTCTCAATTTGCTTCATTGTATCTAGAACTACCCCAATCATGATCAGTAGTGATGTACCACCGATATAGATAGAATCAGGAAGTCCGAAGATCTTGCCAAAAACAAATGGCAATAGCGAAATGGCAGTCAAGAAGATAGCTCCAGTGAACGTCAGGCGGTATAAAGTACGAGTAATGTATTCCTCGGTGTTTTTACCAGGACGGATGCCGGGAATATAACCGCCATTCTTTTTCATATTCTCTGCCATTTGTGCAGGATTCATCTGTACAAATGTGTAGAAGTACGTAAATCCGATAATCATCAATGCGTACAATGTCATACCAAGAGGTGAGTTAATCTGGAAGTTAGTATAAATCCAGTTAGCAACTCCCTCTTCTCCTGAACTAAGCCAGAAGCTGGCAATTGTTGACGGGAACATTACCAGGGATACAGCAAAGATAACCGGGATAACCCCTGCGGAGTTAATCTTCAACGGAATATGAGAAGATTGTCCACCAAACATCTTGCGTCCAACAACTTTTTTTGCATATTGAACAGGGATCTTACGAATACCCTGTTGCATGTAGATAATACCTACAATCAATGCAATGACTGCGACGAGGATCAACAAGATATTAATGATACCAAAGAACATGTTAGCGTTTGGAGCACCAAACTGCATGTCATAAACAACTTTAACTCCACTAGGTATATTGGCGACGATACCCGCCATGATGATAATGGAAATACCATTACCAATGCCCTTCTCGGTAATCTGTTCCCCTAACCATAGCAGAAAGGCAGTACCAGCTGTTAGGGTTAAGGCTATCAGCAAGAAGCTGCTAATCGAAGTGTCAGTTACCAATCCGTTCATCATTCGGTTGAAGCCGTAGGTCATACCCAAAGACTGGATAAAACCTAAAACAATAGCACCATAGCGTGTTACTTGAGAAATTTTACGACGGCCTGCTTCTCCTTCCTTCGACCATTGCGTAAACTTCGGTACTACATCCATAGACAGAAGCTGCATAATGATCGAGGACGTGATGTATGGCATAATACCCATCGCGAAGATGGAGAATTTAAGCAATGCACCACCAGAGAATGTGTCCAAAAGTCCTAAGAAGTTACTCTCGTTACCTTGCAGTAAGGACACATTAATGTTTGGCACTGGAACATGGGTTCCAATTCGGAAGACGACAAGCATCAAAAGAGTGAAAATCACCTTTCGACGCAGGTCGCCTATCTTAAAGATGTTAGAAAAAGACCCTAACATTAGATCACCTCAGTGGTTCCACCGACTTGAGCAATCTTTTCAGCAGCTGCACCAGAGAACTTGTGAGCTTTAACTGTAAGTTTTACAGTAAGTTCACCGTTAGCCAAGATCTTAACGCCATCACGCAATGCGCTAATTACGCCAGTTTCCTTAAGCAACTCAGGTGTAACCACTGTACCTTCAGCGAAACGATTCAACGCATCCAGAGATACGATCGCATACTCTTTGCGGTTGATGTTATTGAAGCCTCGTTTTGGTAAACGACGGAATAATGGGTTTTGACCACCCTCGAATCCAAGGCGAACACCGCCACCAGAACGAGCATTTTGTCCTTTATGACCTTTACCAGCCGTTTTTCCAGTTCCACTACCAATACCACGTCCAAGACGTTTGCGCTCGTGACGAGAGCCTTCTGCTGGTTTCAGTTCATGCAATTTCATAGGTTGCACCTCCTCACTAATAAATCTGTAGCTTATTCTTCGATTTCCTTCACATCAACAAGATGTTTAACTTTAAAAATCATCCCACGCATTGCTGCGTTATCTTGCTTTTGTACTGTTTGATGGATTTTGCGAAGGCCAAGGGCTTTCACAGTTTCCTTCTGGTCAGTCGGACGACCGATAAGGCTACGTGTCAGCGTGATTTGTAATGATTTCGCCATGTCCCGTTCCCTCCTTCTAACCTAACAGTTCTTCGACAGTTTTTCCGCGAAGTTTTGCCACATCTTCAGCAGTTTTCAAACGGCCAAGACCTTCAAGAGTTGCATTAACTATGTTGATAGGGTTGTTAGAACCCAAAGATTTACTCAACACGTCACCTACACCTGCAAGCTCAAGTACAGCACGTACAGGTCCACCAGCGATAACTCCAGTACCTTCAGAAGCTGGCTTGATCAAAACGCGGCCAGAACCAAAGTGGCAGAGTACTTGGTGAGGGATTGTCGTTCCTTTTAGAGGTACGCGAATCAAGTTTTTCTTCGCGTCATCAATTGCTTTACGAATAGCATCTGGTACTTCTTGGGCTTTACCCATACCAGAGCCTACATGACCGTTCTTATCGCCTACTACTACTAGTGCGCTAAAGCTGAAGCGGCGACCACCTTTAACCACTTTTGCTACGCGGTTAACAGCGACGACTCTTTCTTCTAGCTCTAATTTGCTAGGGTCGATACGCATTCTTTTCCCTCCTTGTTTCTTTACGTCTTCTTAGAATTGCAGACCAGCTTCACGAGCTGCATCAGCAAGTGCTTTTATGCGTCCATGATACAAGTATCCACCACGATCAAACACGATTTCCTCGAGACCTTTTTCTTGAGCGCGCTTTGCGATCAATGCACCAACAGCAGTTGCTGCTTCGATGTTAGAACCATTTTTCAGATCCAATTCTTTATCAAGTGAAGATGCAGAAGCAATAGTTGTACCTGCTGCATCATCGATTAGTTGAGCATAAATGTGCTTGGAAGAACGAAAAACGTTCAAACGAGGGCGTGCAGCAGAACCGATCACACGCTTACGGATACGAAGTTGACGTTTTTTCCGAGCTTTGTTTTTATCGCCTTTTGTAAACATTAAGCGGCCTCCTTTCTGATGAAGCTAAGAACCTTATTTACCTTTTTTACCTTCTTTACGGCGAACAACCTCGTTGCTGTATTTAATACCTTTACCTTTGTACGGTTCAGGTTTACGTAAAGCGCGAATTTCAGAAGCAACTTGGCCTACACGCTCTTTACTAATACCTTTAACAACTAGAGTTGTTGGGTTTGTTAGTTCAAGTTCGATTCCTTCTTCAGGAGTAACCTCAACTGGGTGAGAGAAACCTAGAGAAAGACTTACACCGTTAGCACTTTTAGCTCCACGATAACCTACACCTACAAGTTCAAGTGTACGAGTGAATCCTTCAGAAACACCAGTTACCATGTTCGCAACCAAGGCACGAGTAGTACCATGAAGAGAACGATGAAGTTTATTATCAGACGGACGTTCAACCACTACCTCGTTTTCAGCAATGTTAATGTTAATGTCCGGATGAAAACTACGAACGAGAGTACCCTTAGGGCCCTTTACAGTTAACTCAGTATCGTTCAGAGTTAATGTAACGCCTGCAGGAACCGTAATCGGTTTTTTACCGATACGCGACATGACTTGCACCTCCTGTGCGTAAATCTAAGATTACCAAATATATGCTAGCACTTCTCCACCAACGTGTGATTGACGAGCTTGCTTGTCAGTCATAACACCTTTGGATGTAGAGATTAGAGCGAGACCAAGACCACCCAAAACGCGAGGAACTTCATTAGTGTTTGCATAAACACGGTGACCTGGTTTAGAAATACGTTTCAAACCAGTGATTACACGCTCATTGTTAGCACCGTATTTAAGGAACAAACGGATCATTCCTTGCTTGTTATCATCAATAAATTCTGCATCACGGATAAAGCCTTCTTCTTTAAGAAGACGAGCAATTTCCTTCTTCAGGTTAGATGCAGGGATCTCAACCTTCTCGTGGCGAACCATGTTCGCATTGCGGATGCGAGTTAGCATATCTGCAACTGGATCAGTCATTACCATGAGAGAAAAACCTCCTTCCCGTCTATATTACCAGCTGGCTTTCTTTACACCTGGAATTTGGCCTTTATAAGCCAATTCACGGAAGCAAATACGGCACAGTTTGAATTTGCGAAGCACAGAGTGCGGACGACCGCAACGTTCGCAACGAGTGTACGCACGAACTTTAAACTTAGGCTGACGCTGTTGCTTCACGACCATTGATTTCTTTGCCACAATTGTCCCTCCTTACGATAGGGTTTATTTACGGAATGGCATACCCATTTGAGTCAGAAGTTCACGAGCTTCTTCATCAGTCTTCGCAGATGTAACAACTACGATATCCATACCGCGTACTTTATCGATTTTATCGTACTCGATCTCTGGGAAGATCAGTTGTTCTTTCAAACCTAGAGTGTAGTTACCACGACCGTCAAATGCTTTGGATGAAATCCCACGGAAGTCACGTACACGAGGCAGAGAAACGTTCATCAGTTTGTCTAGGAATTGATACATACGCTCGCCACGAAGTGTTACCTTCGCGCCGATTGGCATACCTTCACGTAGTTTGAAACCAGCGATTGATTTCTTAGAACGTGTTACAACAGGTTTTTGACCAGTGATCAATTGTAGATCTTCGATAGCAGTGTCAATAGCTTTTGCATTCGCTACAGCTTCGCCCACGCCCATGTTGATTACGATTTTCTCAACTTTAGGTACTTGCATGATGGACTTGTAGCTAAACTTAGTCATCAAGCTAGGAACGATTTCATTCAAGTACTTATCTTTCAATCTTGCTGCCATTTACGACAACCTCCTTTCCGACCTGACTACTTGTCGATTACTTCGCCAGATTTTTTCGCAACCCGAACTTTATTACCGTTCTCTAATACTTTGTAACCTACACGGGTAGGTTTACCAGATTTAGGGTCAATTAGAGAGACATTAGAAACGTGGATAGCAGCCTCTTGTGTTACAATTCCGCCTTGCGGATTTGCTTGAGAAGGACGAGCATGCTTCTTCACAAGGTTAATACCTTCTACCAACACACGGTCTTTTTTAGGGAAAGCAGCCAATACTTGACCTTCTTTACCTTTGTCTTTGCCCGTAATAACGATAACCGTATCGCCTTTTTTCACGTGCATCGCTGGGTGCACCTCCTATCGAACAAAATGCTAATTTCACTTCAAAACTAGATAACCTCAGGAGCTAGGGAGATGATCTTCATGAAATCTTTTTCACGAAGTTCACGAGCTACCGGTCCAAAAATACGTGTACCACGTGGAGAGTTATCATCTTTAATAACTACAGCTGCATTTTGGTCAAAACGGATATAAGAACCGTCGTTACGGCGAACACCACTAACAGTACGCACGATAACTGCTTTAACTACTTGACCTTTCTTGACAACTCCACCGGGTGTAGCGGTTTTGACAGAGCAAACGATAACGTCCCCGACATTCGCAGTCTTACGACCAGAACCTCCAAGAACTTTAATGCACATCAATTCTTTTGCACCAGAGTTATCAGCAACAGCTAATCTGGATTGTGTTTGGATCACTTTCAGTCACTCCCTTCGGATGTGATTTTTATCCGAGTCTTCCTTATACAATAACTGCTTCTTGTACTACTTTAACAAGACGGAAATTCTTGTCCTTAGAAAGAGGACGAGTTTCCATAATTTCTACGATATCACCGGTCTTAGCGGTATTGTTTTCATCATGTGCTTTGAACTTTTTAGAGTACTTCACACGTTTACCGTAAAGAGTGTGCTTTTTGTAGGTTTCAACCTGAACAACGATGGTTTTATCCATTTTGTCAGATACTACACGACCTACCAGAGTTCTACGCAAATTGCGTTGTGCGGTCATCGTTGGAACCTCCTTCCTTATATTAGCCGATTCCTAATTCACGTTGGCGTAGGATGGTTTTCGCACGAGCGATATCCTTACGCACTTGCTTAATGCGAGCCGTGTTTTCCAATTGGCCAGTCGCTAATTGGAAACGAAGGTTGAACAACTCTTCTTTCAAAGAAGATACGTTTTGTTCGATCTCGGCAGTGGTTTGATTGCGGTATTCATTAGCCTTCATGTGCGTCACCACCCACTTCTTCGCGCTTAACAAACTTACACTTAACAGGAAGTTTGTGCATTGCAAGACGCATAGCTTCACGCGCTACTTCTTCAGATACACCGGCAAGTTCAAACATAACTTTACCAGGTTTAACAACTGCAATCCATTTCTCAACAGAACCTTTACCGGAACCCATGCGGACTTCCAAAGGCTTTTGAGTAATTGGTCTGTCAGGGAAAACTTTAATCCATACTTTACCGCCACGACGGATGTAACGTGTCATCGCAATACGTGCTGCCTCAATTTGACGGCTCGTTACCCAAGCTGGTTCAAGAGCTTGGAGGCCAAATTCACCGAAAGCAACAGTTGTACCGCCTTTAGCGTTTCCAGTCAACTTCGGACGATGTTGTTTGCGATGTTTCACGCGTTTAGGCATCAACATGATTACTTGCCTCCTTCCACTGCAGCTACATTCTTCTTAGTTGGAAGAACTTCACCACGGTAGATCCATACTTTAACACCGATACGGCCGTAAGTAGTATGAGCTTCAGCAGTACCATAGTCAATATCTGCACGCAGTGTGTGAAGAGGTACTGTACCTTCGTTGTAACCTTCAGAACGAGCAATATCAGCTCCACCAAGACGTCCACTTACCAGTGTTTTAATACCTTTCGCACCAGAACGCATAGAACGAGTGATCGTTTGTTTTTGCGCACGACGGAAAGAAATACGATTTTCCAATTGACGAGCAATGTTTTCAGCTACCAAAGTAGCGTCAAGATCAGGTTTCTTGATCTCATTGATATTAATGTGAACACGTTTGCCAGTAAGTTGGGATAGGGCTTTACGAAGTGCTTCAACTTCAGATCCACCTTTACCGATTACCATACCAGGCTTAGCAGTGTGAACTGTAACGTTAACGCGATTTGCAGCGCGTTCGATTTCCACAGTAGATACAGCAGCGTCTTTCAGACGACCTTTAATGTATTTACGAATGTGAAGGTCTTCATGCAACAAAGTTGCGAAGTCCTTATCAGCATACCATCTGGATTCCCAGTCACGAATTACGCCAACTCGTAGACCGACCGGACTTACCTTTTGTCCCACTCAATTTCCCTCCTTATTTTTCGTTTAATACCACAGTGATATGGCTCGTACGTTTATGAATACGGCTAGCACGACCCATTGCACGTGGACGGAATCGCTTCAAGGTAGGACCTTGATCAACGAATACTGTACCTACAACCAAGTTTTCCAAATCCATGTTGTGGTTATGCTCAGCATTAGCGATTGCCGAATTAAGTAGTTTTTCAACTACTGGAGATGCTGCTTTAGGCGTATGTTTTAGGATAGCCAAAGCTTCACCAATCTTCTTACCTCGAATTAAGTCAACCACCAGGCGAACTTTACGAGGAGCAATTCGGATATTACGAGCAATTGCTTTTGATTCCATCATTGTACCTCCCCTCTGTAAAGAGAAAAATTAGCGCTTCTTGGATTTTTTGTCGTTATCGACGTGACCCTTGAAGGTACGAGTAGGTGCGAATTCACCTAGTTTGTGTCCAACCATATCTTCTGTCACGTATACAGGCACATGTTTACGACCATCGTATACTGCAAATGTATGACCGATAAAATCTGGGAAGATTGTAGAACGACGAGACCAAGTTTTTACAACTTTCTTCTCACTCTTTTCGTTCAACTCATCAACTTTCTTCATTAGATGGTCATCCACGAAAGGACCCTTCTTCAAGCTGCGACCCATATATCAGAAACCTCCCTTCGCCAAAGGCGTTCGGTTATTGTGTTATCCGATCTCTTATTTTTTACGACGACGGATAATGTACTTATCGTTTTTGTTCTTTTTCTTACGAGTTTTAAGACCAAGTGTAGGTTTACCCCAAGGAGTAACAGGAGCTTTACGTCCGATAGGAGCGCGACCTTCACCACCACCGTGTGGGTGATCGTTAGGGTTCATTACAGAACCACGAACCGTAGGGCGTTTACCCAACCAGCGAGAACGACCTGCTTTACCAATGTTAAGCAATTCGTGATCTTGGTTACCAACTTGACCGATTGTAGCACGGCATACGTTGTGAATACGGCGAGTTTCACCAGATGATAGACGTACAATTACGAATTCGCCATCGCGACCAAGCAATTGTGCGGATGTACCAGCTGCACGAACCAACTGTCCACCTTTACCAGGTTTCAACTCAATATTGTGGATTGTAGTACCAACAGGAATGTTTACCAATGGTAAGCAGTTACCTGTTTTGATGTCTGCATCAGCACCAGATACGATTTCGTCTCCAACTTTCAAACCTTGTGGAGCAAGAATGTAACGTTTTTCACCATCAACATAGTTGATTAGCGCGATGTTAGCAGAACGGTTTGGATCGTATTCGATAGTAGCTACGCGACCTACGATGCCATCTTTGTTACGTTTAAAATCGATAATGCGGTATTTACGTTTATGACCGCCACCTTGATGACGAACAGTGATCTTACCTTGGTTGTTGCGACCAGCCTTTTTATTGATTGGTGCTAGAAGAGATTTCTCCGGAGTGGAGGTTGTGATCTCTTCGAAGGTAGAAACCGTCATTTGGCGACGAGCAGGAGAAGTCGGTTTAAACTTCTTGATACCCATTCCTTATTCCCTCCTTAAATAAAACTCGTCGAGCTATTAAACACCTTCGTAGAATTCTAGATCTTTACTTTCAGCAGTCAATTTAACGATTGCTTTTTTCCACTCAGATGTATAACCAGCATATTTGCCGTAACGTTTAGGTTTAGCAGCAACGCGAATTGTGTTAACTGCTTCTACTTTAACGCCGAATACTTTTTCGACAGCTTGCTTGATTTCGGTTTTGTTGGCTTTCAAAGGCACTTCAAAAACGTACTTTTTCTCAGCCATCATATCGGTGGTACGCTCAGTAATGACAGGGCGCTTGATAATATCATGAAGGCTCTTCATTATGCGAGCACCTCCTCTACTTTAGCAACCGCATCTTTCGTTACGATTACTTTGTCGTGAGCTACTAGATCAAGAACGTTAATGCCAGCAGCATCGATGCATTTAGCACCTGGGATGTTGCGAGAAGACAAAGCAACGTTTTGGTCGAAGTCAGCAGTTACAATAAGAACTTTGCGATCAGCTTTCAGGTTAGAAAGAATACCAGCAAATTCTTTTGTTTTTGGAGCAGACATTGTTAGTGCGTCTAACACTAGGAATTCGTTGTTTTGCACTTTAGTAGATAGTGCAGATTTCAGAGCCAAACGACGAACTTTACGGTTCAGTTTGTATCCGTATTTGCGAGGTGTAGGACCGAATACTACGCCGCCGCCTTTCCATTGTGGAGAGCGGATAGAACCTTGACGAGCACGACCTGTACCTTTTTGACGCCATGGTTTGCGTCCACCACCACGTACTTCAGAGCGGTTTTTCACGTCATGAGTACCTTGGCGTTGAGATGCTTGTTGCATAACGATTGCATCAAACAGTACTGCATTGTTAGGCTCGATACCGAAGATTGCTTCAGACAATTCGATGTCGCCAACCTGAGCACCTGTTTGGTTTAAAAGAGCTACTTTAGGCATGTCAGTTCCTCCTTTCCTTATTTCTTGACAGCCGTACGAACGACTACATAGCTGTTTTTAGGTCCAGGTATGGAACCTTTTACTAGAATCAGATTGCGATCTGAATCAATTTTAACAACCTCAAGATTTTGGATTGTTACTTGGTTGCCACCCATTTGTCCAGGTAGTTTCGTACCTTTGAAAACGCGGTTAGCAGCGATAGAACCCATAGAACCTGGGCCACGATGGTAACGGGAACCGTGAGCCATAGGACCACGAGAATGATTGTGGCGCTTGATAGAACCAGCAAATCCTTTACCTTTCGTTGCACCAGACACGTCTACCCATTCACCTGCGGCAAACATATCAGCTTTTAGTTCTTGACCTACCTCATAATCAGCGAGGTTAACTCCGTCGATTTCACGGATGAAGCGCTTAGGTGCAGTGTTTGCTTTAGCTGCATGTCCTTTTTCTGGTTTGTTAGCGCGGTGATCTTTTTTAGAATCAAAACCGATCTGAATCGCTTCGTAACCGTCAGTTGCTTGATCCTTCTTTTGAAGAACTACGCAAGGACCTGCTTCGATAACAGTTACAGCTACTGCTGTACCATTTGGTTCAAAAACTTGAGTCATACCCAGTTTTTTACCTAAGATTCCTTTGGTCATTTGTGCCACCTCCTACATTACAATTTACTAAAATGACCTATTGTTGTATCAATGTCCCTACTGACGAGCAGGGGCGCTACGTGGAGAATTCTTTCATTAAGACAACGCCTACCAGCGTGTCATATTCACAACAAAAATTATAGCTTGATCTCAATGTCAACACCTGAAGGCAGATCAAGACGCATCAAAGCATCTACAGTCTGTGGTGTTGGGTTTAAGATGTCGATTAGACGTTTATGCGTACGCATCTCGAATTGTTCACGGGAATCTTTGTACTTGTGCACCGCACGTAGAATCGTGTATACAGCTTTCTCAGTTGGAAGTGGAATCGGACCTGATACATTTGCACCGGAACGTTTCGCAGTTTCAACGATTTTTTCTGCTGATTGATCTAGAATCTTATGATCGTATGCTTTTAATCGGATACGAATCTTTTGTTTTGCCATTATAGTCCCTCCTTTTTCGCCCATATTATAACGGACATTTCTCCGCGGAAATATCCTGCACCCCAGCAATGGCAAAGGAGCCGGGTGTGTCAGCAACCTCCCGCATCATCGCAAGTCCATGACCAACATTCACTATTGTACTAAAAACAAATAGGCAATGCAAGTTATTTTTTATTGTTTCTATGAAAACCTATTTTTAATTAGTATAATAGAAGAAATCACTTTACAACATTTTTGATTATACTATAGAGAGGTGCTTTCGTGTGAGTGAAATATCTGGAAGTCTCTATGATCAAATCGGTGGGGCTCCAACTGTAACTAAACTGGTTAACCACTTTTATAATCTGGTAGCAAAAGACCCTGACCTTAAACCTATCTTTCCAGATGATTTGACGGAAACAAAAGAAAAGCAAACTCTTTTTTTAACACAGTTCCTAGGAGGACCTACACTCTATACTGATACACATGGGCATCCAATGCTTCGTGCCCGTCATCTCCCATTTCCGGTCACAGCGAAAAGAGCTGGAGCTTGGCTACTTTGTATGGAACAAGCGCTACAATGTGCAAATATTGAGGAACCACTCCGTCAAATCATTTTTGATCGTTTAACTTTAACAGCACACCATATGATTAACCAATGGGACGAAGAAACAGGATCACCCTCGTAGGCGATCCTGTTTCTTCTATTATATAGAACTTTTATTTGGCACTTCATATCTCTGTCTGTTTTAATGTAGAGGTTCTCTTTACTAACTTCGGCGTTGTAGAACCTAGATATACACCTGCCACTGTTAACAAAAGGGCAACCGCCACGACAATAGTAAGAGGCTCATCTAGCAAAAGTGTAGCGAAAAACATCCCTGCGATTGGCATTCCATTTAAGAATATGGAAGTACGGCTAGCACCAATTCGTTGAATGCCCATATTCCACCCTAACGTTCCGAGACCCGTTGCCAACATACCTGAAATACCGATTACAAACCAGGTAAACCCATCTATATGAAAGCTTTGTACAATCGTATCCATTGGATAGATAATAAATGATGTAAAAATTAAAAACAACGCTCCTATCCATTGCGAACAAGCAGTTAATAATAAAACAGGTACCCCACTTGAAGTTGCTTTTCTTATTAATAGACCACCCACGACATACATGATCATTGAAATAAATATGATTACATCACCAATATTACTGTTCATGTCAGTGTGAGTGCTTCCACCTACTACAAGCAATACCCCACTAAAGCCCAAAATTACACCGATAATTTTCCGAAGATGGATAGACTCTCTTAAAAAGATAGCTGCTAAGATGGCTGTCACCAATGGATTTAAGGCAAGAATCAAAGATGCATTTCCCGCCGTCGTCATTTGCATGCCCCAAGCGATAAATATCTGATGAAGAGCAATGGAAGTTGCACCAATACCAGCAACATATCCCCATTGTTTTTTTGTGATGTGATACTTGTTGCGATAGGCAAATATTATTGGGGTAAGCGTTAAAGCCGCCACTGTCATCCGAATAGCAGCAATGATTGCTGGTGGAAAAAATGATAGATATTTAATCATGACCGTATTTAAGCCCCAGATCACAATTACCGCAGCTAAAATGATATAGATATGCTGCTCTTTGATCTTCAAAATGATTATCTCCTCTATACCGTATTTGTCATAAGAGATATTGTAGCAGGTAGAACCTAGTTTTACTATGGCGTTTTAAAGTACACCTACCCCACTTTTACCAACAAACAAAATAAAAACCCGAGAGATATACTCTCGGGTTTCATTAATCAAGTAAAGACTACTCAACGATTGTAGATACTACGCCAGCGCCTACAGTACGGCCACCTTCGCGAATCGCGAAGCGAGTACCTTGTTCCATTGCAACTGGAGCAATAAGTTCAACAGTGAACTCAGTGTTATCGCCAGGCATGATCATTTCAACGCCTTCTGGCAATTGAACGATACCTGTTACGTCAGTTGTACGGAAGTAGAACTGTGGACGGTAGTTAGCGAAGAATGGAGTGTGACGTCCACCCTCTTCTTTAGAAAGAACGTATACTTCGCATTTGAATTTAGTGTAAGGTTTTACGGAACCTGGTTTAGCTAGACATTGTCCACGCTCGATATCCTTACGCTCAACACCACGAAGTAGTGCACCGATGTTGTCACCAGCTTGAGCTTGGTCAAGAAGCTTACGGAACATCTCAACACCTGTTACAGTGGAGTTGCGAGTTTCTTCTTGAAGACCGATGATCTCGATAGCGTCACCAACTTTGATAACACCGCGCTCAACACGACCAGTAGCAACTGTACCACGACCAGTGATTGTGAATACGTCCTCTACAGGCATCAAGAAAGGTTTGTCAGTAGCACGTTCTGGAGTTGGGATGTAGCTGTCAACAGCTTCCATCAACTCAAGAATTTTTTGTGCCCATTCACCAGTTGGGTTGTCCAAAGCTTCTTTAGCAGAACCTTTGACTACAGGAGTATCGTCACCTGGGAACTCATATTGAGACAATAGGTCACGGATTTCCATTTCAACTAGTTCAAGCAACTCTTCATCGTCAACCATGTCGCATTTGTTCATGAATACTACGATGTAAGGTACACCTACTTGTTTAGAAAGAAGGATGTGCTCACGAGTTTGTGGCATTGGACCGTCAGCAGCAGATACTACTAGGATCGCTCCGTCCATTTGTGCAGCACCAGTGATCATGTTTTTAACATAGTCGGCGTGACCTGGGCAGTCAACGTGTGCATAGTGACGAGTAGCAGTTTCATACTCAACGTGTGAAGTATTGATTGTGATACCACGTTCGCGCTCTTCAGGAGCAGCGTCAATGCTACCGTAATCCATAGCTTTTGCTCCACCAGCGATTGCAAGTACACTTGTGATAGCTGCAGTTAGAGTTGTTTTACCATGGTCAACGTGACCGATAGTACCGATATTTACGTGGGGTTTATTCCGCTCAAATTTTTCTTTAGCCATTAGAATTTAAGCCTCCTTAAGGATTAAAGGTTATTATAAGTATAGATAGAAAGGTTTACATATCATAGGTTGATTCCCAGACATTATTGTAAACCTTTCTTCTTTCAAGATAAAGAGAAAAATCTACACTCGAAAAAGTACAAATTTACAACATGCAAAGAAGAATTATTCACCTTTAACTTTCTTGATGATTTCTTCAGAGATGTTTCTTGGTACTTCTTCGTAATGATCGATTTGCATAGAGTACTGACCGCGACCTTGAGTACGGGAACGAAGTACAGTAGAGTAACCAAACATCTCGGAAAGAGGTACCATTGCACGGATAACTTGTGCGTTAGCACGAGCTTCCATACCTTCGATACGTCCACGACGAGAGTTGATGTCACCCATAACATCACCCATGTAGTCTTCAGGAACAGTAACTTCTACTTTCATGATTGGCTCAAGAAGTACAGCTCCGCACTTCTTAGCAGCTTCTTTAAGCGCCAAAGAACCAGCCACTTTAAACGCCATCTCGGAGGAGTCTACATCATGGTAGCTACCGTCAACGATAACAGCTTTAATGTCAACCAATGGGAAGCCAGCGATTACACCATTTTTCATGGATTCTTCAATACCAGCTTGCGCTGCAGGGATGTATTCACGAGGAACCGCACCACCGACAACTTTGTTCTCGAACTGGAAGCCTTGACCTGGCTCAAGTGGAGAGAACTCAACCACAACGTGACCGTATTGACCACGACCACCTGATTGACGTACAAACTTACCATCAACTTTCGCAGACCCTTTGAACGTTTCACGGTAAGCTACTTGTGGAGCACCCACGTTAGCTTCTACCTTGAATTCACGTCTCATACGGTCTACGAGGATATCTAGGTGAAGCTCACCCATACCAGCGATGATAGTTTGCCCAGTTTCTTCATCAGTGTGCGTACGGAACGTTGGATCTTCTTCAGACAGTTTAGAAAGGGCGATACCCATCTTGTCTTGGTCTGCTTTAGATTTAGGTTCGATAGCAACTGAGATAACTGGATCAGGGAAAGTCATAGATTCAAGGATAACTGGAGATTTTTCATCACACAGAGTATCACCTGTAGTAGTATCTTTCAAACCTACAGCAGCTGCGATATCACCTGAGTAAACCATCGGGATCTCTTCACGGTGGTTAGCGTGCATTTGTAGGATACGACCAATACGCTCGCGTTTACCCTTAGTAGAGTTAATCAAGTAAGAACCGGAAGAAAGAGTACCAGAGTACACACGGAAGAATGTAAGTTTACCAACATAAGGGTCAGTCATGATCTTGAACGCAAGAGCAGAGAAAGGACCATTATCGTCGGATTCACGAACTGTTTCTTCTTCAGAATCTGGAATAGTACCTTTGATTGCAGGTACATCGATTGGAGCTGGTAGGTAGGCAATTACTGCATCAAGCATTAATTGAACACCTTTGTTCTTGTAAGAAGATCCACAAAGAACAGGTACCAGGTTAACTCCGATTGTACCTTTGCGAAGAGCCATTTTGATTTCATCAATCGTCAACTCTTCACCTTCAAGGTATTTCATCATTAACTCTTCATCTTGTTCAGCCGCTGCTTCAACTAGCTTCATACGAAGTTCTTCGCATTTTTCTTTAAGTTCAGCAGGGATTTCAGATTTCTCAGAGGTTTTACCCAAATCATCTACATAGATGTTAGCTTTCATTTCAACAAGGTCAATAATACCTGTGAAATTATCCTCAGCACCAATTGGGTACTGAATAGCTACTGGATTTGCACCCAGGCGAGTTTTGATTTGGTCTACACACATTTCAAAGTCTGCACCCATGATATCCATTTTGTTTACATAGCAGATACGAGGTACGCCATAACGATCCGCTTGACGCCATACAGTCTCAGACTGTGGCTCAACGCCGCCTTTAGCATCGAACACACACACGCTACCATCAAGTACACGCAAGGAACGTTCAACTTCAACCGTGAAGTCTACGTGACCAGGAGTATCGATGATGTTGATGCGGTGACCTTCCCATTGGGCAGTTGTAGCTGCGGAAGTGATAGTAATACCACGTTCTTGTTCTTGTTCCATCCAGTCCATCGTTGCGGCACCTTCATGTGTCTCACCGATTTTATGAACGCGACCAGTGTAAAACAGAATACGCTCAGTAGTCGTCGTTTTACCGGCATCAATGTGTGCCATGATACCGATATTGCGCGTATTCGCAAGAGAGAATTCGCGAGCCATTAGAGATGCTCCTTCCATACTCATATGTGAGAATATGCGGGTATCCAATATGAATACCCGCTGAGAATTCTACCAGCGATAGTGAGCAAACGCTTTGTTTGCTTCAGCCATTTTGTGAGTATCCTCACGTTTCTTAACAGCTGCACCAGTATTGTTTGCAGCATCCATGATTTCGTTAGCCAAACGCTGTTCCATAGTTTTTTCACCACGAAGACGAGCATAGTTTACCAACCAACGAAGTCCTAGAGTCGTACGGCGCTCAGGTCTAACTTCAATCGGTACTTGGTAGTTAGCACCACCTACACGGCGTGCTTTAACCTCAAGTACTGGCATGATGTTTTTAAGAGCTTCCTCGAACACTTCCATAGGGTTGCGTCCTGTACGTTCTTGGATGATGTCGAAAGAATTATAAAGAATGTTTTGCGCTACACCACGCTTACCATCCAACATCAAACGGTTGATCAAACGAGTAACCAACTTGCTGTTATGAATTGGATCTGGCAATACGTCACGGCGCGTAACTGGACCTTTACGAGGCATCAAATTTCCCTCCTTTACTTAGAGATAAGTTCAAATAACCACCGGTGGTGATTATATTATTTTTTTGCAGCCTTAGGACGTTTAGTACCATATTTGGAACGTCCTTGCATACGGTTGTTAACACCCGCAGTATCAAGCGCACCACGAACGATGTGATAACGAACCCCTGGTAAGTCTTTTACACGACCACCGCGAACTAGCACTACGCTATGCTCTTGGAGGTTGTGACCAATACCACCGATGTAAGCAGTAACCTCGATACCGTTAGTTAAACGTACACGAGCATACTTACGAAGCGCGGAGTTTGGTTTTTTAGGTGTCATTGTACCTACACGAGTACATACACCGCGTTTTTGAGGTGAGCTTTGGTTCGTTTGGGACTTTTTGAAGCTATTGTACCCTTTTTGTAGAGCAGGGGACTTAGACTTTTCAATTTTGTCTTGACGACCTTTGCGCACTAATTGGTTAATTGTAGGCATGATCTTTTTCCTCCTTCCTCAATTTCTTATTGTAAGACCACAGATCCAGGTGAGTCACAAACGGGCAAAATGAAATGCCTTTGCTGACGCCAGATGCAGGGATCAACAAAAACATGACTTAACTACTTTTTTTAATAGCGCAAGCAGCTGCCCCAACTTGAATTCCACACGCCTTACCAAGACGTTTCATAGAATCCACATAGTTGATGGGAACACCCTTTTCTTTACATAGAAGTGCGATCTTTTGTATTAAACGCTTGTCTGCATCCTTAGCAAGAAACACTTCCATTGCCTGGTCATGCTCAACAACTTTAGTTGTCTGGTTAATACCGATCGTTAACTCCTTTGCCCACTCTACTTTTTCATAAGACATGATTATCATATCCTCCAAAGTGATGAGTATCAGGCACACTCGAATATCATACCAGTTTCAAACATAGAAGTCAATCATTTATTCTATATTTTTTATACTGGAAAAATGTAGATAGAAAGGCAACCATATAAATGATATGGCTGCCATCTAATCTAGCATTTTTTTCGCTATCTATTTCTCTGCTGAAGCTGTTTCCAGTACTTCTACTGGATTACCCTCTTCATCTTTACCTGTAAGTAGCTTAGCATTGCGGTAACGTGACATTCCTGTACCCGCTGGAATTAACTTACCAATAATAACGTTCTCTTTCAGACCTAATAAGCGGTCCACTTTACCCTTAATTGCGGCATCAGTTAGGACACGAGTAGTCTCCTGGAATGATGCAGCAGACAAGAAGGAATCAGTTTCAAGAGATGCTTTGGTAATACCAAGCAGAACTGGACGTCCTACAGCAGGACTCTTACCTTCAATGAGAACTTTGGCATTTGCCTGTTCGAACTCATGTACTTCAACATAAGATCCTGGTAATAGATCGGTATCTCCACTATCACTAACACGCAGCTTGCGAAGCATTTGACGAATCATTACCTCGACGTGCTTGTCGTTGATTTCTACCCCTTGCATACGGTAAACCTTTTGTACCTCTTGCAAGATGTAGTTGGATACACCGCGTTGTCCGCGAACTTTCAGCATTTCTTTTGGATCAACAGAACCCTCTGTTAACTCGTCACCAGCATTCAGCTTCTGACCAACAGTTACCTTAATACGCGATCCATATGGTGCAGCGTATTCTTTGTTTTCTGCTTCACCGCGAATTTCGATAATACGCTTATCTTTATCTTCACGAATACTTACTACTTCACAGTCAATCTCGGTAATAACAGCCTGACCTTTTGGATTACGAGCTTCAAACAACTCTTGAATACGTGGCAAACCTTGTGTAATATCGTCCCCTGCAACCCCACCGGTATGGAACGTACGCATGGTAAGCTGTGTACCAGGTTCTCCGATGGATTGTGCAGCGATAATACCAACTGCTTCTCCGATTTCTACTTCTGCACCTGTTGCCAGGTTACGTCCATAGCAACGTTTGCATACACCATGACTGGTGCGGCAAGCTAGAACGTTACGGATGTAGACTTCAGAAATTCCAATTTTAACGATGTATTCAGCCATATCCTCTGTGATTTCCTCATTACGACGAACGAGAACTTCACCTGTTTCTGGATGGCGTACTGTTTCAAAGCATGTACGACCAACCAAACGGTCAGACAGTTTTTCAATTTCTTCTTTACCATCTTTGATGGCAGTAACACGAATACCTTTATCAGTTCCGCAATCGATTTCGCGAACGATAACGTCTTGTGCTACGTCAACCAGACGACGAGTCAGGTAACCTGAGTCAGCTGTACGCAGAGCGGTATCGGCCAAACCTTTACGCGCACCATGCGTAGAGATAAAGTATTCAAGTACTGTCAGACCTTCACGGAAGTTAGATTTGATCGGCAACTCGATGATACGACCAGATGGGTTCGCCATCAGACCGCGCATACCAGCCAGCTGTGTGATCTGAGATACATTACCACGGGCACCGGAGTTAGCCATCATAAAGATCGCATTAAACTTATCCATGGACTTCATCAATACTTCTGTTACTTCATCTTTCGACTTAGACCAGATAGAGATAACTCGGTCATAACGCTCATCTTCGGTGATTAGACCGCGACGGAATTGCGCCATAACGGTATTAACTTTTTCATCTGCAGCAAGAAGAATATCTTTCTTCTCTTCAGGAACAACGATATCAGCTACGGCAATTGTAATACCAGCTTTTGTCGAGTACTTGAAGCTAAGTTCTTTGATTTTATCAAGAATCTCAGAAGTTTTAGTTGTACCAAAACGACTGAAGCATTCAGCAATGATTGTACCAAGGAAACCTTTTTTCACAGCACCTGGATCTTTCAGATTACGAATAAATTCATTCGTATCTTGGCCTTTTTCAAAGATAAAGAACTCATCAGATACCTGGTCACGTAGGTTTTCTCTTGTTGGAGCGTTGATAAATGGCAAGTCAGTAGGGAAGATTTCATTAAAGATAACCTTACCAACAGTAGTAACAAGCAATTTATCTTTTTGTTTTTCCGTGAACGATTCCTTATTCAAGCTGTTAGCTGGAATAATGATACGTGTTTGCAAGCTAATATAACCATTTTCATAGGCAGCAATGGCATCAGCAGGATCACGGAAAATGGAACCTTCACCTATATCGCCTTCGCGTTCCAGTGTCAGATAGTAAGAACCAAGCACCATATCCTGAGAAGGAGTAACAACTGGCTTACCATCTTTCGGGTTCAAGATGTTTTGTGCTGCAAGCATCAAGATGCGTGCTTCAGCCTGCGCTTCTGCAGAAAGCGGTACGTGAACAGCCATCTGGTCACCGTCAAAGTCTGCGTTGTAGGCAGTACATACAAGCGGGTGAAGACGGATTGCGCGACCTTCTACAAGCACCGGTTCAAACGCCTGGATACCCAGACGGTGCAAGGTAGGGGCACGGTTCAACAGTACCGGATGTTCTCTAATTACTTCCTCTAAAACATCCCATACTTCATGTTGTACACGCTCAACCTTTCGCTTTGCACTCTTGATATTATGAGCAAGACCTTTAGCTACCAACTCTTTCATTACGAAAGGCTTGAATAGCTCAAGAGCCATTTCCTTAGGCAAACCGCATTGGTACATTTTCAGGTTAGGTCCTACAACGATAACGGAACGACCAGAGTAGTCAACACGTTTACCCAACAGATTTTGACGGAAACGACCTTGTTTACCCTTAAGCATGTGGCTCAAGGATTTCAACGGACGATTACCCGGACCTGTTACAGGACGACCACGACGACCATTATCGATCAATGCGTCAACAGCTTCCTGAAGCATACGTTTTTCGTTTTGTACGATAATGTCTGGAGCGCCTAATTCAAGAAGACGCTTTAGACGGTTATTACGGTTAATTACACGACGGTATAAGTCATTCAAGTCAGAGGTAGCAAAACGACCACCATCCAACTGTACCATCGGACGAAGCTCTGGAGGGATTACTGGCAATACATCAAGAACCATCCAGTCTGGGCGATTGCCGGAGTTACGGAATGCTTCCAAAACTTCCAGACGCTTAATCGCACGACTGCGGCGTTGGCCTTGTGCTGTTTTCAGATCTTCCTTCAGATTAGCTACATCTTTCTCCAGATCGATTTCTGCTAATAGACGACGAATCGCTTCAGCACCCATCATTGCTGTGAAAGATTGACCATACTTCTCACGATAGTTACGGAATTCCTTTTCAGACAGCAATTGTTTCTTGTCAAGAGGTGTGTCACCAGCATCTACTACTACATATGAAGCGAAGTAGATAACTTCCTCAAGTGAACGAGGAGACATATCAAGCACAAGACCCATACGGCTAGGAATACCTTTGAAGTACCAGATATGAGATACAGGAGCAGCTAGCTCAATGTGCCCCATACGTTCACGACGAACTTTGGCACGTGTTACTTCAACACCGCAACGATCACAAACTACGCCTTTATAACGTACACGTTTGTATTTACCGCAATGACATTCCCAGTCTTTGGTTGGCCCGAAAATACGTTCACAGAACAAGCCATCTTTTTCTGGTTTTAATGTACGGTAGTTGATTGTTTCGGGTTTTTTCACTTCCCCGAAAGACCACGAACGGATCTTATCGGGGGAAGCGAGACCAATCTTCATATATTCGAAATTATTGACATCAATCACAGGGCGTTACCTCCCTTATACCGGAATCTTACTCTTCTTCTGCTACACCAATACTTTCAGGTAAGAGATTTAATTTTTCTCCAGTGCCTTCATCCTCATCATCGGACTCACGCATTTCAATCTCTTTCTCGTCCCCTGAGAGAATTTTTACGTCCATACCCAAGCTTTGTAATTCCTTAATCAATACTTTGAAGGATTCTGGAACACCTGGTTCAGGAACATTTTCACCTTTGACAATTGCTTCGTACGTCTTCACACGACCGACAACGTCATCGGATTTTACAGTAAGGATCTCTTGAAGTGTATAGGCAGCACCGTATGCTTCAAGTGCCCATACCTCCATCTCCCCGAAGCGTTGACCACCAAATTGGGCTTTACCACCCAGTGGCTGTTGCGTAACGAGTGAGTAAGGTCCAGTTGAACGAGCATGAATCTTATCATCTACCAAGTGAGCTAGTTTCAACATGTATACGCATCCGACGGTTACACGACGGTCAAAAGATTCACCTGTGCGTCCATCATACAATAGGGTCTTACCATCACGATCAAGACCAGCTTCTTCCAGCGTATCAAGCACATCTTCATATTCCGCTCCATCGAATACCGGAGTCGCAACATGAATGCCTAGAATTTTCGCAGCCATACCCAAGTGCGTTTCAAGTACCTGACCGATGTTCATACGAGATGGTACGCCCAATGGATTCAATACGATCTCAACTGGTGAACCATCAGGTAAGAATGGCATATCTTCTTCCGCCATGATACGGGCAATAACCCCTTTGTTACCATGTCGACCAGCCATTTTATCCCCAACGGAAATTTTGCGTTTTTGAGCAATATATACGCGAACCAACTGGTTTACACCTGGTGGCAATTCATCACCATTATCGCGAGTAAATACTTTTACATCAACGATAATACCGGATCCACCATGTGGTACACGCAGGGAGGTGTCACGAACTTCACGTGCTTTCTCACCAAAGATCGCATGTAGTAGACGCTCTTCCGCAGTAAGTTCAGTTACACCCTTAGGTGTTACTTTACCAACCAGGATATCGCCATCACGGATTTCGGCACCAACGCGGATAATACCACGCTCATCCAAATTCTTAAGCGCTTCTTCCCCTACGTTAGGGATGTCACGTGTGATTTCTTCAGGTCCAAGCTTAGTGTCACGCGCCTCTGATTCATATTCTTCAATATGAATGGACGTGTAAACATCGTCTTTAACCAGTTTTTCACTTAGCAATATCGCATCCTCGTAGTTGTAACCTTCCCAGGTCATAAACGCTACGATTACGTTACGTCCAAGAGCCAATTCGCCCTTTTCAGTAGAAGGACCATCACCAATAATGTCACCAGGTACAACCCAATCGCCTGTTTTTATAATAGGGCGTTGGTTGATGCAAGTACCTTGGTTGGAACGGATGAATTTGTGTAGCTTGTATTTATCAAGATCGCCAGCAACTTGCTTGCCATCGATTTCTTTATAACGACGTACCCAGATCTCACGTGCTGTTACACGTTCAACCTGACCAGGCCATTTCGCAACAATGGCAACACCGGAGTCTTGCGCTGCTTTATGTTCCATTCCAGTACCTACGAAAGGCGCTTGAGGAATCAATAGTGGAACGGCCTGACGCTGCATGTTTGATCCCATTAGCGCACGGTTGGCGTCATCGTTCTCTAGGAACGGGATCAAAGCTGTTGCAACAGAAACAACTTGCTTCGGAGATACGTCCATGAAGTCTACCTTATCGCGAGGGATGTTAACGATCTCACCCTTACGACGGCAGATAACCATTTCATTGGCAAAACGTCCATCTTCACCTAGAGGTTGGTTCGCTTGAGCCACATTGTATACATCTTCTTCATCAGCTGTCAGGTAATCGATCTCAGTAAGAACTACTCCTGTTTCCGGATCAATCTTACGGCGTGGTGTTTCAATAAAGCCGTAATCATTGATACGTGCAAATGAAGACAGAGAGTTAATCAAACCGATGTTTGGTCCCTCTGGAGTCTCAATCGGACACATACGACCATAGTGAGAGTGGTGAACGTCACGCACTTCGAAACCAGCGCGCTCACGAGTCAAACCACCTGGTCCTAGTGCAGATAGACGACGTTTATGCGTCAACTCAGCAAGAGGGTTGGTTTGATCCATGAACTGAGACAATTGGGAGCTTCCGAAGAACTCTTTAATTGCCGCAATAACTGGACGGATATTAATAAGTGCCTGCGGTGTAATTTGATTTTGGTCTTGAATGGACATACGTTCACGAACAACGCGCTCCATACGAGACAAACCAATACGGAATTGGTTTTGTAACAACTCACCTACAGAACGCAGACGACGGTTACCCAAGTGATCGATATCATCTGTTGTACCAATATTATGCAACAGGTTAATGAAATAGTTGATTGCAGACACGATGTCAGCTGGCGTAATATTTTTTACGGACATGTCAATGTTGGCATTACCGGTTACTTTTACTACCTTACCTTCATCATCAAAGATGTCTACAGATTGCAGTGTGATCGTTTCGTTTTCCAAAACGCCGCCATGCGTACGAACATCAACATAATTCACTCCGCCTTCTAACATTGGTAAAATTCTTTCCATCAGACGACGATCAATAACCTGACCTGCCTCTGCAATAATTTCACCCGTTTGCGTATCAACCAATGACTCAGCAAGACGTTGGTTAAACAGACGGTTCTTAATATGAAGCTTTTTATTCATTTTATAACGACCAACAGATGCTAGATCATAACGTTTTGGATCAAAGAAACGAGAAACTAGCAAACTCTTAGCATTCTCTACTGTAGGCGGTTCGCCTGGACGAAGACGCTCATAGATTTCGATAAGAGCTTTTTCTGTTGAATCAGTGTTATCTTTTTCAAGCGTATTGTTTACATGCTTTTCATCATGACCCAAGAGATCAAGAATATCTTTATCAGTTCCAAAACCTAAAGCACGTAACAAGACAGTAACTGGAATCTTACGAGTACGATCGATACGAACATAGATGATATCTTTCGCATCTGTCTCAAGTTCCAACCAAGCACCACGGTTAGGAATTACTGTAGCGCTGAAAGTCTTTTTACCGTTCTTATCGACTTTAGTGTTATAGTAAACACTAGGGGAACGAACGAGCTGACTGACGATAACGCGCTCCGCTCCATTAATTATGAAGGTACCCGTTTCTGTCATCAGTGGGAAGTCTCCCATAAAGACCTCTTGCTCCTTCACTTCGCCCGTCTCTTTGTTTAAAAGACGCACTTTAACGCGCAATGGAGCAGCATACGTAACGTCACGTTCCTTCGATTCATCGACATCATACTTCGGCTCACCCAAGCTATAATCGATAAATTCCAACACTAAGTTACCAGTGAAGTCTTGAATCGGAGAAATATCTTGAAACATTTCTCTTAAACCCATATCCAAGAACCATTGGTAAGATTTTTGCTGAATCTCAATTAGATTTGGAAGCCCTAGTACTTCGTTAATGCGAGAATACGTGCGACGCTGGCGGTGTTTACCGCTCTGGACCAGTTTACCTGCCAACTCATTCACCCCTCATTTATTGTTGCAACACCTGAATCAGCCGGTGTTGACCGCAACATGCTCTCTTTAGTCAGAAAGCGATAAGCATCTAGCAGAAGTATCACTACATGCTGAAAGCACAAAAATAAAAATGGGTTAAACCTCTTAACCTCATTTTTTGATAAAAAAGCCTATTCTAAAAGAATTCCCAACTTTTCACAAGATCACACCTTTTCCCTTAGAAAACCTCGAAAAAGGGTATTGACAAATTAGGATTTGCTGAGTTTATACAAAAAACCCATATTGACATTTTATAATGTTAACATATTGCATTTATAGCGTCAAGGTTAATCACTATTTTCTTGCACAAATAATAAAATAACCCTTGCTTTTATCTACAATTTGTACATCATCAAAGTATTCTTCTAGTCTTTTAATGGCAGATGGTGCTCCTTGCTTCTTCTGAATAACTACCCACATGCTCCCGCCTGGTACCAGCAGATTGTATCCTTCCGTAAAAATCCGGTGTACCGTCTCTTTTCCTGCGCGAATAGGAGGATTGGTAAGAATAACGTCAAATTGACGATCTGCTACTTTCTCATATAAATCACTCACCATGATTTCTACATTCCGGATGCCATTCTGCTCTGCATTTCGCTTCGCAAGCATAACTGCACGTTCATTAATGTCAATCATGGTTACTTTTCCTTCATTCGCCAAAACTGCAGCCGGCAATCCCATAGCTCCATATCCGCAACCGACATCCAGCACTTGTGCTTGAGGAGAGAATTGCATGGTTTCAATCAATAAAACACTGCCGAAATCGACCCTATCTCTTGAAAAAACACCCGTGTCTGTAGTAAAGCAATATGTTTTTCCTCGCAGATCAAACGTAAATTCCTCTTCCTTGTGCGCCGCACTCGGCTGATTTGTGTAATAGTGGTCACTCATCTAAAGATGGTCGCCCCTTTCTGCTATTCACCATAGATAGCAGAAATCCCCCGGCCAAGAGGCAAGGGGATTTCTATAAAAAGTAGGTAGACTACTTAACTTCTACTACTGCGCCAGCTTCTTCAAGCTTAGCTTTGATACCTTCAGCATCTTCTTTAGAAATGCCTTCTTTAAGTGCTTTAGGAGCGTTGTCAACTAGATCTTTTGCTTCTTTCAAACCAAGACCAGTGATTTCGCGAACTACTTTGATTACGTTGATTTTGGAAGCACCAGCAGAAACTAGGTTCACAGTGAACTCAGTTTGCTCAGCAGCAGCTTCACCAGCGCCACCAGCCATAACAGCTACAGGAGCTGCTGCAGTAACACCAAATTCTTCTTCAATTGCTTTTACTAGATCGTTTAGTTCAAGAACGGACATGCCTTTGATAGCTTCTAGAATTTGTTCGTGACTCATTTATAAATCCTCCAATCGTATTATACAGATTAGGCGCCTTGGCCTTCTTTTTGTTCAGATACAGCTTTAACCGCAAGGGCGAAGTTGCGAACTGGTGCTTGTAGTACGCTGAGAAGCATAGACAACAAACCTTCGCGAGATGGTAGAGAAGCAAGTGCTTTGATTTCTTCAGCGCCTACAACCTTACCTTCGATAACGCCACCTTTGATTTCAAGTTTATCGTTTTTCTTTGCGAAGTCAGCAATGATCTTCGCAGGAGCGATTACGTCATCCTTAGAGAAAGCAATCGCGTTTGGTCCCAACAGGTGGGCATCCAAATCGCTCAAGTTTTCTTGAGCTGTAGCTAGGCGTGCCAAAGAATTTTTGTATACTTTATACTCAACGCCAGCTTCACGCAACTGTTTACGAAGTTCAGTTACTTGAGCAACTGTCAAACCACGATAATCTGCAACTACTACGGTTTGGCTTTCACGCAATTTTGTAGCGATCTCGTTGATAACTTGTACTTTCTCTTCACGGATAACCGTTGGACGAATTTCTGCCATTGTTACACCTCCCGTGCTTCAATCCTACTAATTAAATTGAAAATGCCCTCGCAGACATTCGCGAGGGCACTAAGTAACAGATTAAAACAATCTATCGTTCAGCACACACCTCGGATGGATATTAAGTAACTCACTCAAGAGTTCGTTACACCTTCTGTCTACGGTATGACATATTCTCTTTAACAACAGGTATTATCATATCAACTTCAGCAAGTGAAGTCAACTGGTATTATTTTACTTCAACGCGTACACCAGGTCCCATAGTGGAGCTGATTGTTACGTTTCTCATGTAAACACCTTTAGCAGCTGCTGGTTTAGCACGGTTAAGTGCTTCAGTCAAAGTTGCTAGGTTTTCAGCTAGTTTCTCAGCATCGAAAGATACTTTACCGATAGGAGCATGGATGATACCAGTCTTGTCTACGCGGTATTCGATTTTACCAGCTTTGATTTCGTTAACTGCTTTTGTAACATCAAATGTTACAGTACCAGTTTTAGGGTTTGGCATTAGACCTTTAGGACCCAATACGCGGCCTAGTTTACCAACTTCACCCATCATGTCTGGTGTAGCAACAATTACGTCAAACTCAAACCAGCCACCTTGGATTTTTGCAAGCATGTCAGAATCGCCTACATAATCTGCTCCAGCTGCTTCAGCTTCTTTCGCTTTTTCACCTTTAGCAAATACAAGTACGCGTTGTACTTTACCTGTACCATGTGGCAATACAACTGCACCACGAATTTGTTGGTCAGCACGCTTAGGGTCTACACCCAAACGGTATGCTGCTTCAATTGTTTCATCGAACTTTGCAGTAGCTACTTTTTTCACCAATTCTAGTGCTTCGCTAACTGGGTATACTGTGTTTTTATCAATCTGCTTTGCAGCTTCAAGATATTTTTTACCATGTTTTGGCATTTGTGCAAATCTCCCTTCAATGTGGTCGTAGCGGTTTAATATCCTCCCACATGAACAAGGGCACAGCTTGTACCCTCATCCATTCCAAGCAATCAAAAGACAATTAGTCTTCGATTACGATACCCATAGAACGGGCAGTACCTTCAACCATGCGCATTGCTGCTTCAACAGAAGCTGCGTTCAGGTCAGGTTGTTTCAACTCAGCGATTTCACGAACTTTATCGCGTTTTAGTGTAGCAACTTTCTTCTTGTTAGGCTCACCGGAACCGGATGGGATTCCTGCTGCTTTTTTCAATAGAACTGCTGCTGGCGGAGTTTTTGTAATGAATGTGAAAGAACGATCTTCAAATACAGTAATTTCTACAGGAATGATCATTCCTGCTTCGCTTTCTGTACGAGCGTTAAATTCTTTACAGAAACCCATGATATTAACCCCAGCTTGACCGAGTGCCGGACCTACTGGAGGTGCAGGGTTTGCCTTTCCTGCTGGAATTTGTAGTTTAATTACGCGGATTACTTTCTTAGCCACGTAATACACCTCCTTCTTCGTGTGTGGTAATGCGGGGAATTTTCACCCCTCCCACTCTATTTCGGAAAATCCCTATAAAGGGGACTTATCTATAGTGAGATTGGGAACCGCATTCTTCTGCAGATTCCAGAATCATCATGAAATGTATCATAACCTACGCTACTTTTCAAGATGAGACTTAATCCAGTTTATCAACTTGTGTGTAATCTAATTCGACCGGTGTCTCTCGACCAAAAATGTCAAGAAGAACACGAACCTTTTGTTTGTCGGATTGAATCTCAATGATTTCGCCAGTACGGCCCGTGAAAGGACCATCCTTTACGGAAACCATATCGCGAAGCTCAAAATCGATCCTAACTTTCGGCGCTTCCATTCCCATATGCTTGAGAATGTTATCCGCTTCTTCAGGAAGCAACGCAGTCGGTTTAGAACCAGCTCCGGCGGATCCGACAAAGCCTGTGACCCCTGGGGTATTACGCACGACATACCAAGAATCGTCCGTCATTACCATTTCAACAAGAACGTAACCCGGGAACACTTTTTTGGTGACTGTGCGCTTCTTGCCATCCTTGCTCTCTACTTCTTCTTCAGTAGGAACTAGAACGCGGAAGATTTTGTCCTCCATGCCCATTGACTCAACGCGCTTTTCCAGATTCGCTTTTACCTTGTTTTCATACCCAGAGTAAGTATGAACGACATACCACGCTTTTTCCATATCCACGAGGACGATAGACGTCCGTCCCTCCTAAGAACCGAATAATACCTACTTTTTAAGAATAAGACCGATTAACTCTGAGATTCCAAAGTCCACTACAAACATAAATAGAGCCAAAAATGTTACTGCCAATAGTACAGCTATTGTATAGTTAACAAGCTCTTTTCGGTTCGGCCAGCGAACTTTTTTTAACTCAGCGACAACCTCTTTCAAAAACGAACCCGTTCTGGAAAAGATACTCATATGCTACCTCCAGACTTTTTGCCCATCATTACTTAGTTTCACGATGAACTGTGTGCTTTTTATCACGGGAGCAATACTTTTTCTTTTCGATGCGCTCAGGATTCGTACGCTTGTTTTTCGTGCTGATATAGTTACGTTCACCACAATCGGTGCACGCTAAAGTAATATTTACTCGCATCATTGCCACCTCCATCTTTTCTCATACCTAAAGACTATAACTGTAACCCAACTAAACTCGGGAAAAACCGCTACTTTTTTCCGTGCGTTCACGCAAGTAACCATAGATTCATCTCTATGGTTACCTAAACAAATTTATCACATGTAGACTCACAATGTCAACGAAATACCTTGACAATTTTAGACATTAACGATCTAAGTTCAGTGTGATGAAAAATACTCGACAAAAAACAGGAATATTTCATGTTAAGGCGAATACTTCTTCCAATAGATTCGAACTAGCAACCTAGTAACCTTACAGATTAATTTCTCTACCTTCTAAATACCGTTCCAATTTCCGTTTTACGCGTTGAAGAGCATTGTCAATTGACTTGACGTGGCGATCAAGCTCCACAGCAATTTGCTGATAGGAACGACCGTCCAGATAGAGCATCAACACCTGACGCTCTAAATCACTTAGAATTTCACTCATTTTACCTTCTATGTCGTCAAATTCTTCTCGGTTGATAAAAAGCTCTTCAGGATCTGTTACTTTGGTTCCACATATTACATCGAGCAAAGTACGATCTGAATCCTCATCGTAAATAGGCTTGTCCAACGATACGTAAGAGTTGAGAGGTATGTGCTTCTGCCTTGTTGCCGTCTTAATTGCTGTAATAATTTGACGGGTGATACACAACTCAGCAAACGCTTTAAACGACGTGAGCTTGTCACCTCTGAAATCTCGTATAGACTTATACAGGCCAATCATACCTTCCTGTACAATATCTTCACGATCCGCCCCAATCAAAAAATAAGAACGAGCCTTGGCCCGTACAAAATTTTTATACTTATTGATCAGGTATTCAAGGGCCTCAGCATCGTTCTCTCTTACTAACTCTACTACTTCTTCGTCGGACATCAGATCATATTGAGTATGTTTTAACTCTCTCAGATCAACACTCATTATCATCCCTCCGACACCTGGCTACATAAGATAGATAGTGTTATTATACATGAATGGGTAAAATAGCGTCAACAAAAGTCGTTTTACTCTCTTCTCCATTTTTCGAATATTTTCGCTATTTCATCAGAGATCGGAATTTTGCTTGAGAACTTTTCTTCCTTGATTTTTCTAACCTCCTGCTGGATCTCCTTCCCAGCATTCTCTACCTCCAGAAGTAGCTCCCTCGCTGATTTTCGCAATGCACCCTGACCAAAAATTACTCGCTGTGACGTATAATCTGAAGTAGCCACATAGATTTGTCGATTTTTCTCGAATAATTCAAAGACTAGTTTTTCAATTTTTTCATCTGCTGTCTCTTTTTTCTTTGTAAAATAGACATCTATTTTATATTCCTGCTGTTTCCGCCCTGGACTCGGTATCATATATGCGTCAAAAACAACAATCACCTTCATGCCAGTAAAGCCTTGATACTCAGCTAACTGGGAGATGAGCAGATCGCGCGCCTCATCCATCAAATCCTGGTCTTTCAAAGCGCGCAACTGTGGCCATGCTCCTATGATATTGTAACCATCTACAATGAGTAGTTGTTTTGATTTACGCTTGGCCATCTCATTTCACCCGAGGCGTTAATGGACTCCTGAAACGGTAAACCTCATACATCAAAATAGCTGCTGCAACTGAAGCATTAAGGGAGGTAACTTGTCCTACCATCGGCAGTCGGTATAGGAAATCACAGTTTTCCCGCACGAGACGGCTCATCCCTTTTCCTTCACTGCCAATAACCATGGCTAGTGGCATGGAATAATCACCTTCACGAAAATCTTGTTTACCTGACGCATCCGTTCCTGCAATCCAGAAACCTTTTTCCTTCAATTCTTCTATAGCTCGTACAATATTGGTTACGCGAGCTACCGGTACATACTCAATCGCCCCAGCAGACGCTTTGGCTACAGTTGCAGTCAAGGAAACGGAACGACGCTTGGGAATAATAACACCATGCGCACCCACCGCATCTGCGGTACGCAGGATAGACCCTAAATTATGCGGATCTTCCAATTCGTCGAGAATAATAACAAATGGCACTTCATTACGTTCTTCTGCTCTAACCAAAATATCATCTATTTCTACATAATCATAAGCAGCTACAGAAGCAACTACCCCTTGATGATTATCGCTATTTACAAGTTGATCCAGCTTTTTACGATTTGCTGTTGTAATAACGACCCCATTCTCTTTAGCCAGATTAAAAATGGGACCCATCTGATTTTTGTTCGCGCCTTCCGCCATCCAGATTTTATTGATGGTACGACCTGAGCGCAATGCCTCAATTACTGGATTTTTGCCCAGAATCCATTCTTCATTCATGCTTGTTGTGCTCCTTCCACGATGGCGAATGCGCGGTTAATAATCTCTTGCATCCGCTCTTCTTTTCCTTCCAGATATAAATATCCAATCAACGCCTCAAACGCTGTAGCATGCCGATAATCAATAATATCTGCATTTTTGGCACTTGAACCTGATTTAGCATTACGCCCTCGCTTTACCTGTACCATTTCCTCCTCAGTTAATTCAGGCATAATGGTAAGCAGGATATTGGCTTGTGCTTTAGCAGATACATAACGATTTGCTGTTTTATGCAAGAGATTAGGCTTGACCATTCCTTTTGCAATCAAATGGTAACGTACAAAGTGAGAGTAGGTCGCGTCTCCCAAAAAGGCAAGCACGAGCGGGTTGCTCATTTTGGGATCGCGAGCTAATGATTCTCTTTCTATCATAGTTAAGTACTCCTTATTTTCGGCGCCAACGAATTCCTTGTGGCGTATCTTCCAAAACAACTCCCATTGCTTGAAGCTGATCGCGAATCTCGTCTGCACGAGCAAAGTTACGTGCCTTTCTGGACTCTGTTCGCTCTACAATCAGTTTCTCAATCTCTTCATCAAGAAGCTCAGCTTCTTCCTCAAGAATAAGACCTAGTACACCTGCCAGCTCTACTAACAGTGCACGGTATGCCCTCACCTCTGTCTCTCCAACATTAGCGTTGCGTAGATAGAGATTCGCTTCCTTCGCTACATCGAACAAAACAGTAATGCCGTTTGCTGTGTTTAGATCATCATCCATTTCTTTGATAAAGCGGCTACGCAGTTCTTCTATTAGCTCTGCCTGTTCCTTAGCAACTCCATTCGGTTCTTCTGCTCTTGCCGTAGAGAGACGGTGCCCCAAGTTCACATAAGCGTTCTTAATGCGCTCTAGACTGTTAGCCGCCTGTTCCAAAAGATCTTCACTAAAATTGATCGGACTGCGATAATGACCACTAAGCATAAAGAAACGGATTAACTGTCCTGTATATTTGCCAATCAGATCACGAGCTAATAAAAAGTTCCCAAGTGATTTTGACATTTTTTCGTTATCGATATTTAGCATTTCATTATGCATCCAATAGCGGGCAAATGGCTTATTTGTATAGCACTCAGATTGAGCGATTTCATTTTCATGATGAGGGAAGGTTAAATCGGTTCCCCCTGCATGAATGTCGATCGATTCGCCCAAAAAGCGGAGAGCCATAGCGGAGCACTCGATGTGCCATCCCGGACGACCAGCACCCCAAGGACTATCCCAAGAAATCTCTTGAGTCTTGGCTGCTTTCCACAGAGCAAAATCAAGTGGATTTTCCTTTTTCGCACTGATCTCAATGCGTGCACCTGCTTGCAGGGCTTCTAGTGGTTGATGAGAAAGCTTTCCGTATTCCTCAAAACGATTCGTGCGGAAATAGACATCCCCTTCACTTTCATAAGCGAAGCCTTTTTCAATTAGTCCCTCAATAAAGGAAATGATCTCAGGCATAGTATTCATAACACGAGGTTGGATATCAGGTGCAAGTACATTCAAGCCTTCTAAATCCTCGTTATATGCGTTGGTATAGCGGTCTGCCAATTCCGTAACAGTTGTATTCTCCTCATTAGCCCGACGAATCAGCTTGTCTTCTACATCAGTAATATTCTGAACGAACGTTACTTTATATCCTCTGTAAGCAAGGTATCGACGCAGAGTATCAAAAACGATACTTGGTCGAGCATTACCTATATGAATATAATTATAGACTGTTGGACCGCAAACATACATTTTTACCTTACCCTCTTCTAGGGGTATAAACTCTTCTTTTTCACGCGTCATTGTGTTGTATAAGTGTATGCTCATAACGGTCCTTCTCCTTTTTTAACATATCGATTTCCGTTTTTAACGAACGAATTTCTTTTTGCATTTCACAAATCATCTCATGAATAGGGTCTGGCATATTCACATGATCCAGATCACATTCTACCTTCTTACCATTCTGTATTTTTATCCGACCAGGTATCCCTACAACCGTAGAATTGGGTGGTACAGGTTGCAGAACCACGGAACCTGCACCTACTTTGGAATGATCTCCAATTTTAAAAGAACCTAAAACCTTAGCACCAGAAGCGATGATGACATTATTACCGATAGTAGGATGTCGTTTGCCTTTTTCTTTGCCTGTTCCCCCAAGCGTTACCCCCTGATAAATCGTTACATTATCACCAATTTCACAGGTCTCACCGATTACAACACCGGCTCCATGGTCAATAAACATTCTCCGTCCAATGGTAGCTCCCGGGTGAATCTCGATGCCGGTAAAAAACCGTGTCGTTTGGGAGACAATTCTCGCTAATGTTTTCCAATTTCGTTTCCATAAAAAGTGTGAAAATCGATGACCCCAGATCGCATGTAAGCCAGCATACGTTAATACTACTTCTAACGTACTGCGAGCGGCAGGGTCCCTTTCAAAAACAACTTTAATATCTTCTTTCATTTTGGAAAACATGGTACGCCTCCTCTCTTTTCACAGCAATACGATAGCCTCTATGGTGTCCACTTCAAATCTTATTCGCTCATATACAGGAAAAACACCGTCTCATATGCCTAAATAGGCTCAGAGACGGTGTTTACCGCGGTTCCACTCTGCTTAAATGGTGCACTCGTGCATCATTTCGCTTAACCCCCAATATCGGAGGGGACCCGATCCACCTACTTACAAACAAAAGTTTGGTATGTTCAATGGATTGCTCTCAGGTGCATTTCCCAATAAAGTCAACAAGCGGTTTCCACCTTACCCGCTCTCTCTGATGATGACCCTTATTAGTACTTCTCCTGATCCCAGCACTTATTGTATATGCTTACAGGCTTTTAATTACCTGTTCCAATCGTTTTGCTACTTTTTCCTGACCAATCAAGAAAATGGTTTGACCTAAATCACGACCGTGCGCCTGGCCAGTAATCGCCACACGTACAGGCATGAACAACGCTTTACCTTTGCAGCCTGTTTCCTTCTGCGTAGCTTTTAGCGCAGCGGAAATAGCTTCTACAGTATATTCAGCACTTGCATTTAGGTGCTGTCTAAAACTGGTTAATACCTCTTTTACTTGTGGCTCTTTCAGCACAGCCTTAGCATCCTCTTCGTATGCCACCTCTTCTAGGAAGAAGAGAGCAGAAAGCGGAACGATCTGTGCGCAATAGGACATTTGTTCCTGATATAGCGCAACTAGTTGCTTCACCCATTCTTTGCGTTCAGGAGTAAGCTCAGCTTCCAGGAAGTCTGCTTCTTTTAAAGGAGGGATGCACATTTCCATAATCTCATCCACAGGTCTAGATTTCAGATAGTGGTTGTTCATCCAGTTCATTTTTGTGCTATCAAAAACAGCAGGCGATTTATTTACACGATCAAAGCTGAACAGTTTCTCTAGTTCAGAAAGCGTGAAAATCTCCTGCTCTCCTCCTGGAGACCAACCAAGAAGAACTAGGAAGTTAACAATTGCTTCCGGCAAATAACCCATTTCACGGTATTGTTCGATGAATTGTATGATACTCTCATCGCGCTTACTCATTTTTTTGCCATCCTGATTCAAAATAAGAGCCAGATGGGCAAACTCAGGTACTTCCCAGCCAAATGCTTCATAAATCATCAATTGACGTGGTGTGTTGGATAGATGTTCTTCTCCACGCACAACATGACTGATTTTCATCAGATAATCGTCAATAACTACAGCAAAGTTATAAGTAGGAATTCCGTCAGGACGACAGATAACAAAGTCCCCACCCATTTCCTTTGTTTCAAAGGTTACTTCTCCACGTATCAAGTCATGCACGGTATAAGAGCGATCCTCAGGAACAATGAAATGAACGGATGGTTTACGTCCTTCTTTTTCAAAAGCTTCTTTCTGTTCTGGTGTAGCATGGCGATGCTTCTCGTCAATACGAGGGGTTTCGCCACGAGCAATTTGCTCTTCACGCTCCGTATCCAACTCATCCTTGGTAGCGTAGCAGTAGTATGCTTTTCCTTCTTCAAGAAGCTGATTCATATATTGATGATAAATGTCTAGTCGATCCATACAACGATAAGGACCATAAGGACCGCCGATATCATCGCCTTCGTCCCACTCTACACCTAACCATTTGAGGTTTTCCATTTGGCTTTCAGCTGCATTCTCAACATTACGAGTCTGGTCTGTATCCTCAATACGAACGATAAACTTGCCGCCTAAACGACGTGCATACAAATAATTAAAAAGCGCTGTGCGGGCTCCCCCAATATGTAAGTGTCCAGTTGGACTTGGAGCGTAGCGCAAGCGAATTTCCCTTGTCATGGTGACACCATCCTTATCCTTCTCTTCCCTGTAATGATACTACTAGACTTATACATTGACAAGCAGACAGACAGCCTGTGAGGCAATGCCTTCTCCACGTCCTGTAAAGCCTAACTTCTCCGTTGTCGTTGCTTTAATATTCACCTGGCTTAAGTCAGCATCAAGCGCGTTACTAATCACTTCTCGCATCTGCGGAATATACGGTGCCATTTTTGGCGCTTGGGCAATAAGGGTGGCATCCAAATTCCCCAATCGATACCCCCGCTCTTTTACTAACTTCCAGACATGAAGCATTAATTCTAAACTATCTGCATCCTTAAAATTAGAATCCGTATCAGGAAAATGACGTCCGATATCTCCCTCTCCAATTGCTCCAAGGAGCGCATCAGTGATTGTATGCAAAAGTACATCGGCATCAGAGTGACCTAACAATCCCTTTTCGTACGGAATTGTTACCCCACCAATGATACACGGTCGTCCTTCTACAAGCTGATGTACATCGAACCCTTGTCCAATTCTCATCGCTTCCGTTTCCTTTCCTCCAACCGCCTCTTCATGATCTCTTCTCCCAACCACAAATCATCTGGCGTTGTTATCTTAATATTTTCATAGCTTCCATCCACGATTGATACAGCATGCCCCAGCATCTCAACAAGCATCGCATCATCTGTACCCGTCTTGTTGTGTTCCTGAGCATAGCGATGCGCATCTTTTACAAGTGAAAGCGGAAAAGCTTGTGGCGTTTGTACAGCCCACAAGCTCTCTCGTGCAGGCGTCGCTTTTACAATTCCGTCAGGACCCACAACCTTAATGGTATCCTTCACGGGAACTGCCATAACGACTGCCTGCTGATCCTTCACTTTTTCTATGATATTTGTTATCTGTTCATGTGTAATAAAAGGTCTAGCTGCATCGTGAATCAGCACATGTGTACAACTGTCTGACAAAGCATGTAGTCCGTTGCGGACGCTGTCTTGACGCTCTGCTCCTCCAATTTCCAAGATTATAGAGTGAGGCATGCGTTTACACCATTTTTCCATTTCTTGATAATCCTGTTCGTTAATAACCAGAACTATCTCCGCAATCCCCGGATGATTGGCAAACACTTCAACGGTGTGTTGAAAAATCGGCTTGTGTTGCAAAGATAACCAAACCTTGTTCTTACCTGCCCCCATGCGCTTGCCAGACCCGGCGGCTACGATCACCACGCTTGTTTCCACACATACCCTCTCCATCATCTAATCAATACATCTACAATGCCTTTTCTAGCATTTTCGGTTTAGCAAAAATCATTCGACCAGCAGACGTCTGCAATACACTGGTTACCAGAACATCTATGTCTAGACCAATAAAATCGCGACCGCCTTCAACTACGATCATGGTACCATCATCTAAATAGGCTACGCCCTGTCCGTATTCTTTTCCATCTTTAATCACTTGAACATGTAATTCTTCCCCTGGTAATACTACAGGTTTTACGGCATTTGCCAAGTCATTAATGTTTAAAACAGAAACTCCTTGTAACTCGCAAACCTTATTCAGGTTAAAGTCATTCGTAACTACTTTTCCGTTAAGAACCTTAGCCAGTTTAATTAGTTTACTATCCACTTCGGCAATATCCTCAAAATCGCCTTCATAGATTTGCACATTTACTTTCAACTCTTTTTGAATACTGTTCAAAATATCTAATCCTCTGCGTCCACGGTTACGTTTTAACACATCAGAAGAGTCCGCAATATGTTGAAGTTCTTCCAGAACAAAGCCCGGAATAACCAGTGCCCCTTCAATAAAACCAGTGCGACAAATATCAGCAATACGTCCATCGATAATAACACTCGTATCAAGGATCTTATGCTCTACATTAGCCCCAATGCCACCAGTTTCTTTTTTGGCCTTTTCTTTTCGACCAATGGAAAAGAGGGACATAATCTCATCCCTTTTGCGGAAACCAACCTGAAACCCCATATATCCTAGCAGACCAGATACAAACAGTGGTAGAAGATCATTCAGAACCGGAATCGGAATACTATTCATGGGAAGGTATAATAAAAATGCAACTATGAGTCCAATAATCAGCCCTAAAGCTCCGAACATGACATCCGTGATAGGCAGGTTAAGCAGTCTTTCTTCCGCCCAACGAAGTACATTTACCAGTGAATCAACCACAATATTAGACAAGAAGTAAAACAGAAAAGCTCCTATTGCAGCCCCGATGTAAGCAGACTGTGGAACCGATCCAAAATTGAGCAATTCGTGTAAAAAGGCAAAAAAGGCTGGTCCAAATTGATATCCAAGTCCACCACCCAAAATGACAATAAAGAATTTGCAAATACGCTTTAACATAGGGTCACCTCCTCTTATTAATATAGACAGAAGATCTGGCAATAAAACCTGATCCCCCGCAGATTAGCAGATTGAAATTATTCATGTTACTTATCCCTCACTATAACAAAATAATTTTTTAGGTGTCAAATTGGTCGGAAATTTTAACACAATTTGGTCCAAGCAGTCAATATGATAAATAGATGCTACCTTGAAATAATTCTAGAATGTAACGAATCTGTTTGACATGAAGAATAAGGTCTTCTTATAATAACCATAAACAGAGGATTGAATTTTCTGACTCAGCCTTCATCCCAGAATAGAGGTGAATTTCAATGTCAAAACATGCTCTTGATGAGTTTCAGACTCAAGTATCACAACTGCTGATTCGACATAGAAGCGTGCTTGATATTATGTCAAAAAATCAGGAAGCTACGGCACGTACCAACCGCGCACTAACCAAAGCAGTAACCGAATGTGGTTGTGTCGAAATCACTGCTCACAAGCAGACGTATGATCCGGCCAGCTCACTCCATGAGAATCAACCACATCTTGACACTCACTTTTCTGGACACCTATGTGAACCTTGTCGCGAAATTCTTACAGCAGAGCTAGGTAAAAATCTGTTTTATCTCGCAGCTTTATGTAATGTAACTGACATCTCTCTATCTCAAGTAGTAAAAGATGAAGCCGACCGTTTGCAAACCCTTGGTGTTTTTAACCTCTCGTAACTAAAATGACACGTGCCATATCTATTAGTACTACGTACAATAAGCAATGAAAGTTTCAGGTGATTGTGGTTCAAAGTAGTGACATTTATTTTTGAATTACTACTCCCCAACAGATAGTAACAAATACTATTTGCATAAAAAAAACCTCCAATCTCTCATTTACAGTGAGATCGGAGGTTTTTTACCTGTATAAGTAAAGTGTAAACTTCTGGGCTTCACTTTCTTATACGCAAGAAAAACATCTGCTAATGAAGAACCAGCTTCTTCAAAAAACTTCGATAGAAATTTTTCTTATCAGTCACTACAAGCCAAGCATGTTTACATGGTGTGGTGCTCTTCTTCTGGAACATCTTTCTTTTTTGATTTTCTTATATAATATTCAACGTTTTTTTTTATCCCATATAGTGCATAGAGAGCTAGTGGTACAAACACCAGCTTAGAGATCATACTTGGGAACAGTACAGCAATGATGATAGCGCCAACTACTATAATTGGAATAATCCAGTAAGCTGATTTCGGAATCCCTACTTTTTTGAAGTTCGGATACTTCACTTTTGATACCATTAGATAAGCCAGCATCAGCATACATAAACTAAGAACAATAGTCGGGAATACCTCATGGAACAAAGCTAATGTTGCTAGTACACCACCTGCTGCCGTAATAGGCAGACCGATGAAATAGCCGGGTACTCCAGCCTGAACATTAAATCGCGCTAGACGAAGCGCTCCACAGATCGGGAACATCCCTGTAATGAGGATCCCCAAGAAGCTCATTTCTTGTAATGCTACTACGTACATGATAAATGCAGGTGCAACTCCGAAAGATATAACATCTGATAATGAGTCCAATTCTTTACCAAATTCACTTTGTGCGTTCAGCATGCGAGCTACTCGCCCATCCAAACCATCTAGCAGCATTGCAACAATTACCGTAATCGCTGCAAGGTCAACCATGTCACTAAACGCCAAAACCATTGCAACTATGCCCAGAAACAGATTGCCAAGCGTCAGCAAGTTTGGCAATGCTTTTACAATCATAGTCTACCTCCGTATTATCATCCCACGCTGTTCTATTTCTACACATGGTTCAATTCCACTTATTAAGTAGAAAAAAGGGGATATTTATACTTTTATAACTTTTTGAAAAGTGTCGCATGATCCCTTAATACTAGTGGAACTAAATGTGCCTGTCAATGAACACTTGCTCCTGGATTCTTCTAAGTCCGTCCTTAACAGCACGCGCTCTAATCTCGCCAATCCCTTCTACATCATCCAGTTCCTCTATAGTTGCCAACATTATATGATGCAAATAACCAAAGTGAGAAACAAGGTTAGTAACCACACTGTTAGGCAATCGAGATATTTTACTTAAAATCCGGTATCCTCTAGTTAGTACCGCTTCATCGGACATTTTCTGTGTAATGCTAAAACCTAATAACCTGAGGAAAACGCCTGGTTCCAACAATTCTTCCGGTGTCAATTTGCTCATCTCTGTAAGAATACGTTTGGTTTCGACCTTCTCCTCCTTAGAGTAGTCAAGAATTAGCATCTCAGCCTCATGTTCTATGTTAGCTACCAGCTCTTCCAGCTGCATGCTGATGAGTCTTCCCTCAGTACCTAATTCAAGAATATATTTTTTCATCTCAATCTTAATACGAATAACCATCTCTAAGCGTTGCATAATTGTAACAATTTCTTGGATTGTCACCAGTTGCTCAAACTCAAGTGCGCTTAAATTGGTCAATGCTTGTTCCAACACTAGCTTATATCGTTCTAAGGTTTGAAGGGCTTGATTTGCTTTGGAAAAGATAACGGAAATATCCTTTAACACATATCGCTGTGATCCTCGAAAAAGGGTAATCAGATTCCGCCGCTGAGAGATGGCAATTACCAGATGATTAGTCTGTCTCGCTGTCCGGTCGGCTGTGCGATGCCTAGTTCCTGTCTCATTAGAAGGAACAGAGCCGCTTGGCAACAATTGAGCATTTGCGTACAAAATTCGTTTTGCATCTTCACTGACAATAATTGCCCCGTCCATTTTAGCCAGTTCATAAAGATGGGCAGGCGTGAAATCACAATTAATAAAAAATCCCCCATCTATGATGTTTTTCATTTGTGGACCGCAACCTACCACAAGTAAAGCTCCCGTTTTTGCACGCAACACATTTTCCAAGCCCTCCCGAAAAGGTGTGCCTGGGGCAATAAAGCGCAACTCTTCCAGCATACGAAATACATTACCCCCTTAACGCTTCATGCAATGCTTCCTCCACATTATTTACGCCAATGACTTTAATGGTAGTCGGTAATTCTAGACCTCTCAGGCTCCGCTCTGGTACGATCAATCGCTTGAAGCCCAGTTTTTCAGCTTCCTTGATACGTTGTTCCATACGAGATACTCCTCTTACTTCACCTGTAAGACCAATTTCACCAATTACGACGTCATATGGGTTCGTTGCCTGATCTCGAAAGCTGCTGGCAATACTAATGGCAATTGCCAAATCTACAGCTGGTTCATCCAGACGTACACCACCAGCAACATTCACATAGGCATCTTGATTTTGAAGCATGAGTCCTATGCGCTTCTCCAACACTGCCATTATCATCGCTACCCGCTGGTGATCCACTCCTGTCGCCATCCGGCGTGGTGTCACAAAGCTAGTGGGTGATACTAATGCCTGTAACTCAACCAAAACTGGTCTTGTTCCCTCCATACTGGCAACAACGGTAGAACCAGCAACCCCCATAGGTCTCTCCGCTAAGAATAGCTCCGATGGATTAGAAACTTCCTCAAGTCCTTTTTCCTTCATTTCAAAAATACCTATCTCATTGGTTGAACCAAATCGGTTTTTCACTGCCCGAAGAATTCGGAAGGTGTTATGTCGATCACCTTCGAAATAGAGTACTGCATCCACCATATGTTCCAACATGCGTGGACCAGCAATTGCCCCTTCCTTCGTAACATGTCCGACAATAAAAATAGCAATCCCTTTTGTTTTGGCTAGGCGCATGAGATGACCTGTACATTCCCTTACCTGAGCGACACTGCCAGCTGCTGAGGTAACATCGGGATGAAAGATGGTTTGAATGGAATCAATGATGACAACTTCAGGTGTCACAAAATCAATCTGCTCCTCTATCTGCAATAAATCGGTTTCCGTTACCACTAATAATTCAGGCGTTTGTGCACCTAAGCGATCCGCCCTCATTTTAATTTGTTTGACTGATTCTTCGCCTGAAATGTACAACACTTTATTTTTCTGATGAGCCAGAGCAAAGGAGGTCTGCAATAGTAGAGTAGATTTACCGATCCCCGGATCGCCACCAACCAAAACAAGCGAACCAAGTACCAATCCGCCCCCCAGTACTCGATTCAATTCTGCCATGGTTGTATTAAGACGGGGTTCTTCATCGCTAACTACTTCCGTAATAGGTTGCGCAGTCTGTTTAACTGGCATACCCCTTTCCCTGCCACTTGTTTGTTTAAAAGAGATTTCTTCCACCATCGTGTTCCAGTTATTGCACCCTGGGCATTTACCCATCCACTTTGGACTTTCATATCCGCAATCCTGACAAGCAAATTTGGTTTTTACTTTTGACATATAACATACTCCCGTATCTACAATTTATTCCTACACTCTGTTCGAGAAAGAAAGGTGTATATCCTGCTCTTTTTCTTGGCTGATGGTAATGGGGTTTCTTGAACTATTAAACATCTAAACCATAACTGTATCAGATTACATATATGCAATACTCTCCTAATCATGCAGAAAAAATAGATCCCCGAACGATTTCATTCGGGGATGTATTCTTATTTATCATGTTTTTACTTTGTAGCCTTTTCTCTCTTCTTAACAATCATCTTTTCATCTTCCACGTCAATATCTACGGTATCTCCTTTAGCAATCTCACCTTTTAGGAGTTCCTCCGACAAGCGGTCTTCGATATTACGCTGGATAGCGCGACGAAGTGGACGGGCACCGTACGCTGGGTCAAAACCTTCTTTAGCAAGAATTTTCTTCGCTTCTTCACTCAAGTTGAACGTAATTTCCTGTTCCATCAGACGCTTACGCAGATCTTCTGTCATGAGCGTTACGATTTGTTCGATGTGCTCTTGTTCTAGAGAGTGGAACACGATTACTTCGTCAATACGATTCAGGAATTCTGGACGGAAGCTCTTTTTCAGCTCATCCATTACTTTGTCCTTCATGTCCTGATATTTTTTCTCGGAATCATTAGCAGTAAATCCAAGAGTAGAATTCTTTTTAATCATGTTTGCCCCTACGTTAGAGGTCATGATTACTACCGTATTGCGGAAGTCAACAGTACGGCCTTTGGAATCAGTTAAGCGTCCATCATCCAATACTTGTAAAAGGATATTAAATACATCTGGATGGGCTTTCTCAATCTCATCTAGCAGGATAACAGAGTATGGTTTACGACGAACTTTCTCTGTTAACTGACCACCCTCATCAAATCCTACATATCCTGGAGGCGCACCAACCAAACGAGCTGTGGAGTGTTTCTCCATGTATTCAGACATGTCGACGCGAATCATCGCATCCTCGTCTCCAAACAGCGTTTCAGCTACGGCACGTGCCAGTTCTGTTTTACCTACCCCTGTTGGGCCAAGGAAAATGAATGAACCAATTGGACGTTTCGGATCTTTTAGCCCTGCACGTGCGCGTCGTACGGCACGAGCGACAGATTTAACTGCGTCATCCTGACCAATGACACGATTATGCAGAATGTCTTCCATTTTTAGAAGTCTTGCTGTTTCTTCTTCTTTTAATTTTACAACCGGAATACCTGTCCAGTTTTCTACAACATGAGCAATATCGTCCGGTGTTACTTCCATGTTCAATTTGCCTTGACGCTCTTTCCAATCTTTCTTGGTAGATTCCAGTTCTTCACGTAGCTTCTGCTCTTGATCACGAAGAGCAGCTGCTTCTTCGAACTCCTGGGATTGAACGGCAGCATCTTTCTCTTTACGTACCTCTTCTAGACGGGTTTCCATTTCCTTCAGATTAGGTGGTACAGTAAAAGATTGCAGGCGTACTTTAGATGCAGCTTCATCAATCAGGTCAATTGCCTTATCCGGCAAGAAGCGGTCTGTGATGTAACGGTCAGACAAGCGTACTGCCTGATCAATTGCTTCATCTGTAATTTTTACACGGTGGTGAGCTTCATAGCGATCACGTAGACCACTCAGGATCTTAATAGCATCCTCCACGTTTGGCTCGTCAACTCGAATTGGCTGGAAGCGACGTTCCAATGCTGCATCTTTTTCAATATATTTGCGATACTCATCCAATGTAGTGGCACCTACGCACTGTAATTCACCACGAGAAAGAGCTGGCTTCAAGATATTCGAAGCATCAATCGCTCCTTCTGCGCCACCGGCACCAATCAATGTATGCAATTCATCAATAAACAAGATGATATTACCCGCTTGGCGGATCTCATCCATGATTTTTTTCAAACGATCCTCGAACTCACCACGATATTTGGTACCAGCTACTACGGTACCCATATCAAGAGTCATAACCCGCTTATCGCGAAGGGTTTCTGGAATTTCGTTGTGAATGATTTTTTGGGCGAGACCTTCTGCAATCGCTGTCTTACCAACTCCCGGCTCACCAATAAGCACTGGATTGTTTTTCGTACGACGGCTTAGCACCTGCACAACACGCTCAATCTCTTTTTGACGACCGATCACAGGGTCTAGGCTGCCCTCTTTGGCAATCGCTGTCAGATCGCGTGCTAGACTGTCCAGTGTCGGTGTACTAGCAGATGGGTTGCCTCCTGAAGGCTGATGAGACGACATCATTTCAGAGCTACCTAACAGTTGTAGCACTTGTTGACGTGCCTTGTTCAAGCTGACACCCAAATTATTCATGATACGTGCAGCAATTCCTTCGCCTTCACGGATCAAACCAAGAAGAATATGTTCAGTACCTACGTAGGTATGACCTAGTTTACGAGCCTCATCCATGGATAGTTCAATTACTTTTTTAGCACGTGGGGTGTAATTAGGTGTGTAGTTACCCGGTTGGGACGGCTGTTCGGGGGCACGCCCAATCAGCGATTCTACTTCGCTCTGGATTTTATCCAGCCCTAGTCCCAATGCTTGCAAAGCCTTTGCGGCAATGCCCTCTCCTTCGCGCACAAGACCAAGAAGCACGTGTTCTGTTCCAATATCTTTATGTCCCAGACGAATTGCTTCCTCTAAGGCTAAAGCCAAAACTTTTTGAGCTCGCTCTGTAAAACGACCAAACATCATAATTCTAGCACCTCCGTTACTTTTTCTCTTTTTATTTGAACTAGCTTATTTCTGATGGTGATATTAAGCGCTCTCTGATGACACGAGCGCGTCGTTCGTCTCGTTGATCCACAGTCAGCTTCTGTCCTGCATCATATTGTAAAAACCCTGGTTGGGTACTAACCAGTAATTCATTTACGACAAATGGATTACAAGTAGGGAAATACCCTAAATCTATTCCAAGACGCACATCGGATAAGCGTTGTGCAGCCTCTTTTGATTCAATTGTTCTTGCATGAGTCAGAATCCCGTAAGATCGATAAATGCGATCTTCCAGTGAAATTTGATTATGCTCTCGCAGGTATTCACGTGCTTCCCGTTCTTGCACGATGATTTGGCTAGCTACACTATACAGGTTAGTAATAATATCTCCCTCAGACATACCCAGCGTTACCTGATTGGATAGCTGAAACAGGTTACCAACGGCTTCGCTTCCCTCACCATACAAGCCTCTTACGACAAGACCCACCTGTGTTGTTGCTTGTAAAATTCGGTTGATCTGTTGAGTCATGACCAAAGCGGGAAGATGCAGCATGATGGAAGATCTAATCCCTGTTCCTACATTTGTTGGACAACTTGTCAGATACCCTCGTTTTTCATCAAAAGCATAATTTAATTGTTTCTCAAACACGTCATCAATTTTACTTCCGATATCCCAAGCCTCTTTTAATTGAAAGCCTGGTAGAAATACCTGAATGCGCAAATGATCTTCTTCATTAATCAGTACACTGATCGCTTCATCTTCACTAAGGATGACCGCGCCTTTGCGCGATTCCTCTGCAAGGTTAGGACTGATCAAATGTTTTTCGACTAGAACTTTTTTCTCCAAAGGCTGCAGTTCTTCCATCCGCAAAAGTTCAAACTGACCTTTTTTCTTCATGGAAGCAGATTGATTCACCTCTTCCACTTTACGCACAACCTCTTCAGCCTGTGAGTCAGTCGCTAGTAATGGAAAAGGATGATGACGCAGGTTACGAGCTATACGCAACCGCGTACTGATTACAATATCTGAATCAGGTCCCTCCCCTTTCATCCAGTGGGTCCAGGGATGTTCAACAAAACGCTGTAGAGACATCTGCTTTTTCACCTCCACCATACTTACTTAGATTGTTCGATTTTTTGCTCCAGAGCGCGAATCCGGTCGCGAATCTCTGCTGCCTTCTCAAACTCTTCGGTGGCAATATGCTGTTGCAACGCCATTTTTAGTTGTTGCAGTTCTTTTTTCACCTTTATTTGACCACCTGTTCGTTCCGGTACCTTACCCATGTGATGGGTATTTCCATGGATACGTCTGAACAGTGGGTCCAGTTTTTCACCAAAGTGAGTATAACAATCACTACAGCCAAATCTGCCACTTTTACTAAATTGAGCATAGGTTAGTCCACATGTCTCACAGCGGGTAGCCGGTGAAAAAGTGGATTGTTGTAACTGGGGGTTATTTACCCCTTTGGTCATCGGATCAAAATTAAGTAATCCCGCCAATAAGTTATTAATACCGAAATTACCTAGACCTGAAATGAACTGCCCTTTATCTTTGGCACATTGCTCACAAAAATGGGTTTCAGTCTTTTCACCATTAATAATCTTAGTAACATGTAGAGTAGCAGGTCTTGTACCGCATTCTTCGCAATTCATAAAGAACCCTCCTATCCCGAAGGATTGTTTCACAGTTTTTAACTGTTTCAGAAAGTATAAACTGCGGAGCTTCTCATCCTGATATGCATGAAAAACATCCTCTAAGGAAGAACCAGCTTCTTCGAAAGGACTTCGATAGAAGTTTTTCTTACCGTTCACAAAGGCTCGACTTTTATCTTATTAAAATAGAAATAATCATATGCTTTAAGATATTGGCACGAAGTTGTTCTCGTAACGGGGTATCTACAAAAAGAACCTGTCTTGAGGTTGCAATTTTTATCAGAGTAGCTTCACGCTGAGTCAATAAGCTCTCCTCTAATAATCGTTCCACAATGGAATCAGCAGTTGGTTGCGTAATACTAGTACCAATCAGTTCTTCAGTCAAAACTTCCTGATAGGTATTCTTACACAGGATCTGTGCTTTACGAATCCGAATAAAGCCACCGCCGCCTCTTTTACTTTCTACAACGTACCCTTTTTCTATTGAAAAGCGGGTATTAATGACATAGTTGATCTGCGAGGGTACACATTGAAATTTATCGGCAAGTTCACTGCGCTGAATCTCGATAGCTCCATTCGCGCTTTCCTGGATTACTCGCTTCAAATGTTGTTCAATGATGTCCGATATATTACGCAAAGTGTCACCTCCTTGCCTAAAATATGGTGTGTGATAGTAAGATGTCACCCCATCATATTTGACTTTGACTATCTTTGACTTTAATTATAAGAAGTTTTTATGTGCATTTCAACCCTTTCTCCATACTCTTTTTATTTTGTTCAAAAATCCCCTTACTTAAACGAAAAAGCCACCTATTAGGTGACTTTTTCATATGCTATATGGTTAGTTATTTCAGCAAAACTTTTTATTTTTATATGTGCCCCGTCCAATTCTCCTGGATGTGCAAATCCAAAATCACAACCAATGGTTTTTAGACCATTCTTTTTACCAGCTTCAATGTCCGACTTTCGGTCACCTACCATTACACCGTCTTGGACATTGTAGGTTTTAATTAAATGTGCCACCAGATCCACCTTGGATTTGGTTTGGAAGCGACCTGCTGAATAAAGGTCAGTAAATAAGTGCGTGATAGAAAAGTAATCACAGATCCATTCTACATATCCCTCTTGTGCATTCGAAGCAACAAATAATGCATTCCCAGCCTCGTGCAAAGCAGTAATCTGCTCGATTACTCCAGGATATAAATGTACACACCCCTCTGAAACCAGGTGTTCTTCGTGTTTTGATAGCAATTGTGTCGCAATTTCATGGGTTTTCTCATCTGAACCTGGTATGAGTTTAGGCCAGATTTCTTCAGCGATCATTCCTAGTGTTTCCGTAATTTGTCGGTCCGTAGGTAGATCTCCCTCATATAAACCCATTTCTTTCAAATCCTTTAATGCACCACGAAAACTAGGAACAGCTAGTGTCTCTGATTGTAGTAAAGTTCCATCCATGTCAAAAATGACTGCGTGCTGAATACTCACTCCATCACCCCAAAATCTAGTTGGTATACTCATTTTCTGATTCCATAGCCTTCTTTATATATAGGGCTATTTCAAGAGCTGCATAAGGTTTTGCTATCCTTCCTGCATTCTCCTGCATTTGCTGAGCCATATGGTCATCAGATAACAGTTGCTCAATTGAGTATATCAAATCTTGGCTCTCTGTGGCGTGAATTGCACAACTATTATTCAACAAAAAGTGGCTGTTTCTCTCTTCTTGTCCTGGTAACGGATTAAAGATTATCATGGGTACCTGTTTACTCATTACCTCTGCTGTAGTCAAACCACCTGACTTACTCACAATTGCGTCGGAAACTTCCAAGTATTCATGGAAGTTGTCGATATATTTACGAGCTACAACCTCTTGGGAGTATGTATGACTATTTACGTTACGATATAATTTTTCATTTATGCCTGTTAAGACAAATATCTTGAGCGGTTGTTTTATCCCGTCAAGCCCTTCCAAAACTCTCTCCATGGGCCCTAGTCCCAATCCTCCACCTGATAAAAGAAGTACCTTTTGCTCCGGCTTTATTTGAAATTTTTCTAACAAAGCTTCCCTATCTAATTCTTGACGATACTTTTGCATGATAGGAATTCCAGTTGGAATAAATTTTTGATGATCTTGTTTATACAAATCAACCAAATAAAAAAGCTGATCGCTGGCAATAAAATAATTTGTGATATGATGATTAACCCAAGATGGATGAATCGTATAATCGGTTATTACCGTATAAATCGGTTCTTTCCAATTATTCCGCCCTTTTAATATTGATAACATGCAACTGGCAAAAGGGTGGGTAGCAATAAAACCATCGGGTTCAACACTGGCAATCAACTTCTTTAAATTATTAGCCAGCATCTTGTTGAATATCACATTCATATCAAACACTCTTGTTTTTTCTGTGTTGTGATAGATCTTACCCCAGACACTTGGTGATAGCTTTAATAAACTGGTGAAACCCTCCAATAAGATCTTGTGAAAGGTAGGACTTATATATTCTAGGGTGTCAATTATCATTGAGGCGTACCCCAGGTTGCTTAGCTCTTCCTGAATAGCACGCGCAGCTTGATTATGACCATTACCAATGGAGGCGGAAAAGATCAATATCCTTTTCATTTCTACTCTCCTTCGCTGTCTATTCCCAAGCACTTTACAAATATAACCAATTAGATGCATGTTGGCAAGGTATCTTCATTATTCTTTTATTATTTGCAAAGGAGTATCTTGGGAATGGTCTTCACCTATTATATCACTGCTATCTATGTATTCCATCTTATTCTACCCATTGCGTGATACTTGAAAACGATATACAGCATGTTTACTACAATCTGGTCCTCTCAATAAGACGAGTGAAAGACCTAGAAAGATTCATCTTTCAGGCAAGGTTTTCCTGCATATCGGGTTGAAATCTTGGGCGTCTAAGCTTTCCGATATAGTAAAAAAACTCTCCCTATATCGATCAAGGAGAGTTTTTGTATATGTTATTCCTTCAAAACTGGATAATGAATCAGCATATTGGCAA
>NZ_JAJISB010000040.1 GCF_021245735.1 Brevibacillus daliensis | reverse complement strand
CCCGTCCGCCGCTAGGAACCGAAGTTCCTCGCTCGACTTGCATGTATTAGGCACGCCGCCAGCGTTCGTCCTGAGCCAGGATCAAACTCTCCATTAAAGTTTGTTGATCTAGCTTCAAAACATTTGCATGGCTATTATTTCATTCAAACATTTCACTGTTCAGTTTTCAAAGAACATTTTCGTTGAGGTCATCAACAGAACTTTTTCAGTATATCAACTCTTTCGACAAAAGTCAACATCTTTTTTTCAACCCTGCTTGAAACTCTCATTTTGTTTCAGTGCTTGTGAACAAGATGTTCATCAGCGACAAGTAATAATCTATCACATTCAATTATTCAAAGTCAATACTTTTAAATAAAAAAATTTTGATCAGAAAAAAATAATATGACGCAACCCATCAGGATCGCGCCATTATACCATGCTTTTCATCTAGCTCTACGTTTTATCTTCGTTTGCTAAGCTCTTGCATAATGTCATCAAGCGGGACTTTTTGTTCTCGCAATAAGACAAGTACATGATAGAACAAATCAGCCGTTTCATATCTCAATTCTTCTTTGTCTCGGTTTTTAGCAGCTATTATAACTTCAGCAGCTTCTTCTCCTACTTTTTTCAGGATCTTGTCTACTCCCTTTTCAAATAAGTAGGTAGTGTACGCTCCTTCGGGACGAATTGCTTCACGGGAGGCAATAATTTGTTCCAACTCATTAAGAATGGCAAAACGATCAAATAATCCTTCTTCTTTTAAAGAATGCCCATCTAGTAGATTGGAGAAGCAAGAGTAGCTTCCCTTATGACAAGCTGGACCACTCGGTATTACCTTTACGACTAAAGCATCGCCATCACAATCATAATAAATAGAAACAACTTGTTGTCGATTACCTGAAGTAGCACCTTTATTCCATAGTTCCTGACGGGATCTGCTCCATAGCCAAGTATCATTAGTCTCCAATGTTTTTTGCAGTGCTTCTTCATTCATATAGGCGAGGGTTAAAACCTCCTTGCTAATGGCATCCTGGATGATTGCAGCAATCAAACCATTTTGGTCGAATTTTACCTGTTTAAGGACTTGGAGTTTACTCATGACGGATTGCCACTCCTTTTTGTATCAACGTTTCTTTCACCGCTGCTATAGATGTTTCTTCATAATGAAATATGGAAGCTGCTAAGGCAGCATCTGCTTTGCCCTCTGTAAGAACTTCATAAAAATGATCTACATTACCTGCTCCACCAGAAGCAATGACTGGTATATGTACCGACTGGGAAATCAGCTTGGTTAATTCAATCCCAAATCCTTTTTTCTCTCCATCATCATCCATCGAGGTAAGGAGGATTTCACCCGCTCCCAGACGTTCCGCTTCTAACGCCCATTCCAGCACATCACGCCCCGTCGCATTACGACCACCGTGCGTAAAAACTTCCCACTTGCCGGGAGCTATCATTTTTGCATCAATGGCAACTACGATACATTGGCAACCAAAACTAGTCGCTCCTTGCTTAATCAGATCAGGCTGAAGAACAGCAGCCGTATTCAGCGAAATTTTATCGGCACCTGCTCGCAGAATCCGTTTCATATCATCAACACTATTAATACCGCCACCCACTGTAAAAGGAATGGTAATGTTGGCTGCCGTTCGTTCGATTACATCTACCATGGTTTTTCGTCCCTCATGAGAGGCAGATATATCTAGGAAAACCAGCTCATCGGCACCTTCTTCACTATATTTCGCTGCTAATTCAACAGGGTCTCCCGCATCTTTAAGACCCAGAAACTGTACACCTTTAACTACTCGCCCATCTTTTACATCGAGACACGGAATAATCCGCTTTGCTAACATGTTGATCCTGCCCCCTTGGCTTGAGCCAACGCCTCTCGCAAGGAAAAAGCTTTGGTATACAGTGCTTTTCCAACAATCGCTCCTTCTACTCCATCGGATCGGTGCCGAGCAAGCTCCAGTAAATCGGCAAGAGAACTAACTCCTCCAGATGCAATAACCTGTTTCCCTGTTTCCCTTGCCAACTGTACAATTTCTTCCGTATTAGGACCCGTTAGAGTGCCATCACGCGCTATATCTGTATAGATAAAAGTTTCCGCTCCGTACTCAACCAGGCGCTGCGCCAATTCCACCGCTTTTACCTCTGAATCTGACAACCAGCCTCTTGTCGCTACATAACCATTGCGACAATCCAGTCCAATCGCCAGTTTTGACCCAAATTGCTCCAACGCCTGCTTTGTGAATGCAGGATCTTCAACTGCAACAGTTCCTAATATGATACGAGCCACTCCTGCGTCAACATATGCTTTAATGGTCTCCAACGAGCGAATTCCTCCGCCAACCTGAATAGGCACTTCTACTGATTCCGCAATCTCCTTCATTAATGGAAAATTAGTAGGCATACCATTTTTGGCCCCATCCAGGTCAACTAGATGCAGCCAACTCGCTCCTTCCTTGACCCATTGAGCTGCTACCTCTACCGGACTTTCCCCATATACGGTTTCCTGTGCATAATCCCCTTGAAACAAGCGAACACATTTGCCGCCTCTAATATCAATGGCAGGATAAATGGTAAAACTCATGACAAGACCCCCTCACACTGTTTGGCAAAGTTTTGCAGGAGGCGGATTCCCGTTGCTCCACTTTTTTCTGGATGAAACTGCATACCAGCTACCTGACCCTTCGCAACAATCGCTGTGACTGGGTAACCATAATCCGTATCAGCAAGCAAATGCTCTTTCCTTTCAACTTGCACATGGTAAGAATGAACGAAATAAACATATTCTCCCGGGGAAACACCAGCTAACAGTGGATGCTTCTCTTGCTTGATTTCAAGCTGATTCCAGCCCATATGAGGTACTTTTCGTTCACCTTGAAAACGAATAACTCGACCTGGAAGTAAGCCTAGTCCCTTATGCAGACCATGTTCCTCACTTTCACTAAACAAGAGCTGCATTCCAAGACAAATCCCTAAAACCGGACGCCCCGATTCAGCAAAACGAACAATCGCCAGGTCCATTCCAATATCCTGCATATTGCGCATGGCATCTCCAAAAGCTCCTACCCCCGGCACCAATAATCCACTGTACGTATTTAATTGTTCAGGCTCTGCTACGACTTCATACGGATAGCCTAGACGTTCCAAAGCTTTACTTAGACTAAACAGGTTCCCCATCCCATAATCAATTACACCAATCATGTTTACAGCAGTCCTTTCGTGGAAGGAACACCTTTTACCCGAGGATCGAGTGCGGTCGCCTCGTCTAACGCCCTTCCCAACGCTTTAAAAATTGCTTCAATCATATGATGCGTGTTATGTCCATAATGCAGAATGACATGAACATTCATTCTTGATTCCAGAGCGAACTTCCATAAAAACTCGTGAACAAGCTCAGTCGGAAATTGTCCTACTTGATTAGATGGATAAACCGCTCGGTACTCCAAATGCGGACGATTGCTAATATCAAGGACAACCTGTGCCAACGAATCATCCATTGGTACAAAGGCATTACCGTATCGTTTTATTCCTTTTTTATCGCCCAGCGCCTCACGTACGGCCTGACCTAAGCAGATTCCTATATCTTCAACGGTATGATGATAATCGATCTCGATATCACCCTTCGCTTCAACTTGAAGGTTAAAATGTCCATGACGAGTAAAGAGATCAAGCATGTGGGACAAAAATGGTACTCCTGTAGTAAGCTTACTCTCTCCCTCACCATCAATCGCAAAACGTAGCGCAATATCTGTTTCATTCGTAGTTCGTTTAATGGATGCTGTACGGTTTTTCGAATTCTCCATGTTTTCTTCCCCCTGATAGGTTCTCTCTATTACTATCATGATCTTCCAAACGTATCTGAATGGCTCTGGCGTGTGCATGAAGTCCTTCTGCCTCAGCAAGGGTAACGATCTTTTGACCATTTGTAAGCAGATCGTTCTTGCTGTAGGAGATTACGCTTGATTTCTTAATAAAATCATCAACAGATAATGGTGAGGAAAAACGAGCCGTTCCATTGGTAGGTAATACATGGTTGGTTCCAGCAAAATAATCCCCAACTGGTTCAGAGCTGTAGCTTCCCAGAAAAATTGCACCTGCGTTCGTGATTTTTCCCAGGGAGTCAAACGGATTCTCAATCATTAATTCTAAATGCTCTGGTGCTAACTGATTCGCCACTTCAAAAGCTTCTTCCAAATCAGCAGTTAAACAGATAAATCCGTACTGGGTAAGGGCTGCCTCTGCAATTTCTTTGCGCGGTAGGTCTGTTAGCTGACTCTTGAGTTCAGAAGATGTAGCCCGAGCCAAATCAAGGGATGGGGTAAGCAAGATAGCAGAAGCCATTGGATCATGCTCCGCTTGTGAGAGCAGATCGGCAGCGATATATCTCGGATCAGCAGTCTCATCCGCAATAACCACGATTTCACTTGGTCCTGCTACCATATCAATGCTTACCATTCCAAAAACCTCTCGCTTGGCTAGCGCCACATAAATGTTGCCAGGACCTACGATTTTATCTACGGCTGGAATAGATTCCGTCCCATAGGTTAACGCTCCAATTGCCTGTGCACCGCCTACCTTATAAATCTCCGTTACGCCTGCAAGCTGAGCTGCAGCAAGCACCGCTGGGTTAATACACCCCTCTTTATCAGGTGGTGTCACCATTACAATGCTTGACACACCTGCCACTTGTGCAGGGATCGCATTCATTAATACAGAGGAAGGATAAGCGGCAGATCCACCTGGCACATAGATACCAACTCGCTCCAACGGACGAATAATCTGTCCAAGCATCGTTCCCGTTTCCTTGGTCATAAACCATGATGAACGCTGTTGCTTGAGATGGTATTCCTTAATGTTACCGGCAGCTTCCTTTAGAGCCTGTAGAACATTAGGAGCTACAAGTCTCATTGCCTCTTCCTGTTCCCCTTCTGTTACACGAATCTCCTGAAGCTCTATTCCATCAAATTGATGTGTGAATCTTCGGACAGCTATGTCTCTTTCTTCTTTAACCGCCGTAAGAATCTTACGCACAGTCTCTTGCTGCTCATTGGTCCCCGAATCAATACTCCGCTTGGTTTTCACATATTCCCGTTTCACAATGGAAAGCATGAGAAAATTCCTCCCCTAACCAAAGTTTTTATAGAATTTCAACAGCAGGGATAACCTGCAAGAATTTTTGGGCAATAGACTCTACAGCTTCACTTTTCATCCGATAACTAGAGCGATTAGCTATTAATCTAGTTGTAATATCACATATGTGTTCCAACTCAACCAAGCCATTTTCCTTTAGAGTCTGTCCAGTAGAGACAATATCAACAATTCTCTCCGCGAGCCCAATTAATGGCGCCAACTCAACCGAGCCATTCAGTTTAATCACTTCAACCTGCTGTCCTTTAAGTCTAAAGTATTTAGAAGCAATACCTGGATATTTGGTAGCGACACGAGGGTTAGCAGAGGGCTGGTACTCTTCTAACCCAGCTACCATCATGCGACAACGCCCGATTTGTAGGTCAAGCAGTTCATATACATCTCGTTCCTCTTCCAACAGCACGTCTTTTCCCACTACTCCCACATCTGCAACACCATACTCCACGTAGGTTGGAACATCAGCTGGTTTTGCCAGAATGAACTCTAATTGAAAATCCGGAACGGGTATAATTAATTTTCGGGAATCTTTCAAGTCATCTTCCACCACGACACCCGCCTGTTTTAAAAAAACGAGGGATTCCTCAAAGATTCTCCCCTTCGGCATCGCAATCGTTAGTTTTTGCAGAGAATCAGTGCTACTCATCTGTTACGTCTCTCCTAACCTAATTAGCTTGCTGTTATCTAGTGAAGCGAATGCTTTTTCTGTTTCATCAGTCCAAGGTCCCGTTACCACAACCTGTTGCTCTTTTCTCTTTTGTTGAGCTAGCTGTAGTGCCTCTTCTCTATACTCAGCTTTATACAAAATTACAATCTGCTCAGTACGCACTTCATGATAGGAGGTAGGAATGGTCATTAGTCGGTCCATCTCCAATGCAAATCCGGTTGCAGCAGCAGGTCTGCCAAAACGCTCCAACAAATTATCATACCTTCCTCCACTTAAAAGTGGTGACCCTAAATCTGCTGCGTATCCCTCAAAAACAATGCCTGTATAATAATCAAATCGACCGATCAGATTAAAATCGAGCAGAACATGTTCCGTTACTCCATATGCTTCCAAAGCTCCCCAAAGAGAGGCAACGGTATCAATCGCATTTTGCGATTTGGGATTGGTAATCAGCTGTCGTGCTTCATCAATTTTTCCCCTTCCACCGCGCAGTCTCAGAATGGCAAGTAACTTATCTATTACATCTGCATCATCGGTGTATTCCATGACCAATTGTCTATACCCGACGTAATCACTTTGATGTAAAAATCGGCAAAACTGACTACGTACTTCTTCTTCTCTTACGCACTCTTCCAATAAACCCATTACGATATCAATGTGTCCTACCGCGATTTTAAAAGTGGGCACCCCAGCCTCATGAAGGCAAGAAATAGCCAGAGCAATTGCTTCCGCATCAGCGTCAACACTAGCGTCACCGATTAATTCCACGCCAGTCTGAAAGAATTCAGCATTGCGCCCCGCTTCCTTCTCCTGCGCCCGAAACACATTCGCCTGATAAAAAAGGCGAATCGGATAAGGGACATCTTTATACAAGGAGGAGACCACGCGAGCAATAGGAGCTGTTAATTCAGGGCGAAGTATTACGGTATGTCCTTGTTTATCTAACAATTTGAACATGTGATCTGTTACTGTTACACTGGCCGCTCCCACTGTATCGAAATACTCTAGAGAAGGGGTAGCAATTTCTTCGTAACCCCATTTGTTGATACAAGATCGAAGCACACTTTCCAGAAAGCGTTGCTTTCGTAGCAATTCAGGTAGAATATCTCGCATTCCTAGCGGTTTTTCAAACACATACGGTTTCACCACTTCGTTTCCTCCTGACCTTACAAGACCGTTTGCTTTATTTCGCTAATAAACTAAAGCGAATGAATTGTAGAAAATATACTACTAAAACCTGTTCAGGTCAACAGCTTAATTCTAAATTGAGCGAATATACTTATAAGAATACATAAAAAAAAGATCTCCGTTATCCTCTTGGTAACGGAGATCTTTCTGGTTTTCATTCTCGTCTATTTTTACATCATGTCTATCTCTTTGGTTCGTAATTTTTTATCAGTTTCTACTGAAGCTGGGGCATCCTCAGCCAGTCTAATCACCTGTAACGGATTCCCTCCAACAAAAGCACCTGCGGGAACATCTCGATGAACTACACTTCCTGCTGCTACGGTAGCATCATCACCAATAACTACACCCGGTAATATGGTGGTGTTAGCACCGATCAGCACACGATCTCCTATAACAACATCACCAAGGCGATACTCATCGATGAGATATTCATGTGCTAGTATCGTCGTATTGTATCCAATTACACAATTACGTCCAATACTGATTTTTTCTGGAAACATAATGTCCATCATAACCATTAGGGCAACAGCTGAATGATCGCCTATCTTCATTTTTAAAAACGTACGGTACATCCAATTTTTCACATAAACAAACGGACAGTAGCGAGCAAGTTGAATAACGGTAAAATTCCATATTACTTTCCAGAAGCTGACCGTCTTGTACATCTGCCACAACGGATTTACTCCACCCGCTACATGGTAACGCTTGGTCTTACGCATAAGTAGTCTGTACCCCTTTTTTCCCTGCTACGAATTATCGTATTACAAGAAAGAATCGTGATCCTCAATGGTATCTGTCAAACGCTTGGAAAAATGAACAGCCGCATTGTAACCCATTCGTTTCAGCCGGTAGTTCATGGCTGCTACCTCAATAATAACAGCTAAGTTTCGACCAGGTCGAACTGGAACTGTAATAACAGGCACATCAGTGTCCATTACTTTCATTTTTTCCTCATCCAAGCCTAATCGCTCATAATGCTTATGCTGATCCCATAGCTCTAATTGAACAACCATGTCAATATTTTTGGCATTACGCACTGCACCTGCCCCAAACATAGTCATGACATTGATAATGCCGACACCACGGATTTCCAGCAGATGTTGAATCAGGTCAGGTGCTGTTCCAATAAGCAGCCCCTCTTGTGTTTCACGGATCTCTACAGCATCGTCAGCAACCAAACGATGTCCTCGTTTTACCAGTTCCAATGCTGTCTCCGATTTACCAATTCCACTAGCACCTAATATAAATACTCCAACACCATATACATCTGTAAGCACCCCATGCATCGTTGCTGTCGGTGCAAGACGGTCTTCCAGATAATTAGTCAACTTACTAACAAGACTTGTCGTCGCTAGATGTGATTGAACAATAGGAACGCCACGCTCATTAGAGATAGCGAGCACTTCCTTCGGCAACTCCAAATTGCGGGCAATACAAATACATGGCGTCTCTTCACTCATCAGAAAACTGAGTCGTTCAATGACAACATCCTCTGGTATCGTTTGTAAAAATTCCAATTCTGTCATACCTAATATTTGAATGCGCTCTGCAGGATAAAGGGTTGTATATCCAGCCAACTGCAATCCTGGACGACTTAGGTCTGTTACTGCAATCTCTCGACTCAAACCCTTATCACCACTTACAACTTTCATATGAAAATGTTCAACCAGATGACTGACATTAACCATTTGCATCAAATCCTACTTTCCCAGCAGTAAAACGCTGTTCCGATATTTTACTGTTTCTATTGTAACGAATTAAACAGGAGCTGGACAATGCGAAACTTTGACAATGATTGGAGTAAATTCTTCAATATCAAGACCTTTATCTAGTATAATGCATAACTTACATCCAAAACTCGTTATTTCATTTTGAATACTCTTTAAACAATATTTCCAACTCTTGATCATCATAATATTGACTCTTCAGAATCACATTTTGTTAACTGTTTCACTACGATATTTAACTAAATCTAAGAAACAAAACAGACAGACACATATCGTGTCTGCCTGTCTGTCTTATCTATTCTACCATTTATGACTGCTTTACCAAGTCTTCCATTCGTTTCTTGGTTCGCTCCAGATCACGCTTTAACACAGGGCCCAGGAACTCACCTGTATATGAGCCCTTCACTTTAGCTACCTCTTCAGGAGTACCCGTTGCTACGATCGTACCTCCACGTGTACCACCCTCTGGACCCAAATCGATCAAATAATCCGCTGTTTTGATAACATCCAGATTATGTTCGATAACCAGTACTGTATCACCATTTTCAACCAATCTTTGCAACACCTTCAGCAGTCGATCGATATCATAGGTATGTAAACCAGTCGTAGGTTCATCCAAGATATACATTGTGCGTCCCGTACTGCGGCGATGTAATTCAGATGCCAGCTTAACCCGTTGCGCCTCTCCACCTGATAGAGTTGTTGCAGGTTGTCCCAGCTTCATGTAACCCAGACCTACATCTAGTAACGTCTGAATTTTACGTTCGATCTTAGGCACGTTTTTGAAGAATTCCACTGCATCTTCTACTGTCGTCTCCAACACGTCGGAAATACTTTTTCCTTTGTATTTTACTTCCAGCGTTTCCCGATTGTAGCGCTTGCCATGACAAATCTCGCATGGTACGTACACGTCAGGAAGGAAATGCATCTCAATCTTGATAATTCCGTCACCGCTACATGCTTCACAGCGACCGCCCTTCACATTAAAACTAAATCTTCCCTTTTTGTAACCACGTACTTTCGCCTCATTCGTGGAAGCAAACAAATCACGGATATCATCAAACACCCCAGTATACGTAGCAGGGTTGGAGCGTGGCGTACGTCCAATTGGTGACTGGTCGATATCAATAACTTTATCTAGATGCTCCAGTCCGCTAATTCGGCGGAATTCACCTGGTTTTGCTTTTGCTCTGTTTAGCTCTTTTGCCAATGCTTTATGCAGAATTTCGTTTACCAGCGTACTTTTTCCTGAGCCAGATACACCTGTGACTGAGACAAACAACCCTAGTGGAATTTTGACTGACACGTTTTGGAGGTTATTCTCTTTAGCTCCCTCAATCACAATCCATTTGTCACAAGCCTCTCCATCTTTAGCTGGTATCCTTCTCTCCAACGGCACTGGAATAAACTTGCGTCCGCTCAGATAAGCTCCAGTCAGGGAATCAAGATTTTCCATTACTTCCTGCGGAGTTCCGGCAGCCACGATATTTCCGCCGTGTATCCCTGCTCCAGGACCAATGTCTATGATGTAGTCGCATGCTAACATGGTATCTTCATCGTGTTCAACCACAATCAGTGTATTTCCCAGACTGGTCATATGCTCAAGCGTCTTAATCAATCGAGCATTATCACGTTGATGCAGACCAATGCTTGGCTCGTCCAAAATATAAAGAACTCCCATTAAGCTTGAACCAATTTGCGTAGCAAGCCTGATGCGTTGTGCTTCTCCACCGGATAGAGTACCTGCAGCCCTGCTTAGCGTCAGGTAATCCAGTCCAACATCGATCAGGAAAGTAAGCCTTGCTTTTATCTCTTTAAAAATCAGATGAGCAATCCTCATATCCTTTTCGCTTACATCTAATTGATCAAAGAATTGGTGTGCATCTGCAATAGACAAACTGGTTACTTCAGAAATATTGCGCTTTCCTATGAGAACAGACAAGCTTTCCTGTCGTAAACGTTGACCCTTACATACTGGACACGGACGCTGACTCATGTATCCTTCAATTTGATCTCTGATATAATCGGAGCTTGTCTCCAAGTAACGGCGTTGCAGGTTAGGAATAACACCCTCAAACTGCACATTCGCTTCTCTCACCTGTCCAAACTCATTTTCGTAACGGAAATGAATCTTTTCTCCTTTGCTACCATAGAGCACAATTTCCATCTGTTCCTCAGGCAATTCTTCTACTGGAACCTCCATTGGAATGCTAAAGTGATCGCATGCTGATTGCAACAGTCGATGGTAATACGTAGAAGATTTTGGTTCCCATGCCTCAATAGCGCCTTCTTCCAGTGATTTCATTACACTTGGCACTACCAGATCAGGGTCCACTTCCATTCGTACTCCAAGCCCATCACATTCCGAACATGCACCATACGGACTGTTAAATGAAAAGATTCGCGGCTCTAGCTCTCCAATGGAGAATCCACAGATCGGGCAAGCGTGTTTTTCACTAAACATTAACTCTTCCTGATCGATCACATCTACGATAACCTTGCCATCTGCCAATCTCAGTGCTGTCTCTAGTGAATCAGCGACACGGGTTTGAGAGTCAGGCTTTACCACTACACGGTCAATAACCACTTCAATGCTGTGCTTTTTATTTTTTTCCAGCTTAATTTCTTCAGATAAATCGCGTACTTCCCCATCAATACGAACACGTACATAACCTTGCTTACGGATATCTTCCAGGAGTTTTACATGTTCACCTTTGCGTCCCTGTACCAAGGGAGCAAGAATTTGCATACGAGTTCTCTCTGGAAATTCCATCACTCGGTCAACCATCTGTTCAATGGTTTGTGAGGAAATTTCGATCCCATGCTGTGGACAAACTGGTTTCCCAATACGCGCATATAGAAGGCGAAGATAGTCATAGATCTCTGTTACAGTTCCTACGGTAGAACGGGGATTGCGACTTGTTGTTTTTTGATCAATTGAGATCGCTGGAGATAAACCCTCGATAGAATCTACGTCCGGTTTATCCATCTGTCCTAAAAACTGTCTCGCATAGGCAGAGAGTGATTCTACGTAACGACGTTGTCCCTCTGCATAAATCGTATCAAATGCAAGAGATGACTTACCGGACCCTGATAGTCCGGTAAGCACTACAAATTTATCGCGTGGAATGACGACGTCTACATTTTTCAAGTTATGGGCACGTGCGCCTTTTACCACAATGCGATCCAATGGCATGGATATTCACTCCTAACCCTACAGGTCTGCTTTTAACTCAAGTATCAAATCACGAAGCTCTGCAGCACGTTCGAACATTAGATTGCGCGCCGCTTCTTTCATTTCGTCTTCCATTCGCTCGATCACTGCTACGCGATCTTTTTTCGGCATCTTTTTCAAATCTAAATGTGGCAAGTAATCAGATTTTTCTTCTGCTACACGCGATGCCTCGATAACATCACGAATAGCTTTCTTGATCGTCTGCGGAGTAATACCATGTTTTTCATTATAGGCAGTTTGAATGGCACGGCGACGCTCTGTTTCCCGAATAGCGGATTTCATTGATTCTGTCATTTTATCAGCGTACATGATTACACGACCTTCAGCGTTACGAGCCGCACGACCAATTGTCTGAATTAATGAGCGTTCATTACGCAAGAAGCCTTCCTTATCTGCATCTAGGATGGTGACTAGGGACACTTCCGGCAAATCCAACCCCTCACGAAGCAGGTTAATCCCGATTAACACATCAAATTCACCCAAGCGAAGCGAGCGTAAAATCTGCATCCGTTCAATCGTTTTGATGTCAGAATGCAAATACCGCACCTTAATTCCTACCTCTTTTAAATAATCGGTAAGGTCCTCAGACATTTTTTTCGTCAAGGTGGTAACCAGAACACGCTCATTCTTGGCAATGGTTGCCTGAATTTCTCCTATCAAATCATCTATTTGTCCCTTTATCGGACGTACTGTAATCGTAGGATCGATAAGTCCGGTAGGACGAATGACTTGCTCAGCCATTTTCGGTGTATGCTCCAGCTCATATACACCTGGAGTTGCTGAAATATAGATGGCCTGAGGCACCTTTTTCTCAAATTCAGCAAATTGTAGCGGCCGATTATCTTTCGCAGATGGTAGACGGAAACCATGTTCGACCAGCACATTTTTCCGTGCCTGGTCACCGTTGTACATCCCGCGGATTTGTGGAAGTGTCATATGAGACTCATCCAGAACCATCAGGAAATCATCAGGAAAATAATCAAGCAATGTATAAGGGGGATTCCCTTCGGGTAAACCCGTTAAATGACGGGAGTAGTTCTCAATTCCAGAGCAAAAACCCATTTCCAGCATCATCTCGATATCATAACGCGTCCGCTGTTCCAGACGCTGTGCTTCCAGTAGCTTACCTGCCGCTTTTAACTCAAGCAGACGTTCTTCAAGCTCTGCTTGTATATTTTCAACAGCCCGTTTCAACTTATCTTCACGCGTAACGAAGTGAGAGGCAGGAAAAATTGCAACATGATCTCTGGAATTCACAATCTCACCGGTTAGTACGTTAATCTCAGTAATCCGTTCAATTTCATCACCAAAAAACTCTACCCGAATCGCTTGTTCATCTCGAGAAGCAGGAAAAATCTCCAGGACATCTCCCCGTACACGGAATGTACCGCGGGTAAAGTTAATATCATTGCGATCATATTGGATGTCTACCAGACGGTGTAAAACCTCATCCCTGCCTCTTTCCATTCCCACACGCAGGGAGAGTAGCATCTCTCTATATTCAATCGGAGAACCCAAGCCATATATGCAAGATACAGATGCCACAATGATTACATCTTTTCGTTCAAATAGAGAGCTGGTAGCTGAATGTCGTAATTTATCTATCTCGTCATTGACGCTGGAATCTTTTTCAATGTAAGTATCCGAATGGGGAATATATGCTTCAGGTTGGTAGTAATCGTAGTAGCTTACGAAATATTCAACAGCGTTATTCGGGAAAAACTCACGAAATTCAGCTGCTAGTTGCGCAGCTAAGGTTTTATTATGTGCCATTACCAGCGTGGGTTTGTTCACCTGTGCAATTACTTGTGCTACCGTAAAAGTTTTTCCGGTCCCGGTCGCACCAAGCAATGTTTGGTGTCGCTTCCCTTCTTTTAAGCCTTCCACCAATTCAGCAATCGCGGTTGGCTGATCTCCAGATGGTGTAAACTCTGAAACCAATTCAAAATGATCCACGAGCCGTTCCTCCTCCTTTAAAGACCTATCTTTCAGTATAGCACAATATTTATTATTTTAAGCAGATACTCGAACGTTTGTTTGTCTATTCTTCACCTGTGATTTTACCGATAATAGTGAAAGATGGCAAGGGGAACACCAATATTTATCAACTAGCCAATTTCCAATCTGAATAAAATTATTACCCATTTGGGAGGAAAATGAATGCCGACCAACAATATAAGCAAACCTAGTACAACTTCATATGTTCAGCCAGAATATAGCTATAAGAATAAAAGAGAATTCAGCGAAGGATTAGATAGTAACGCGTTCATGAAACTGATGATTGCCCAACTGGCAAATCAGGACCCACTTTCTCCGATGGACAATTCTCAGTTCGTGATGCAAACCTCGATGATGACGCTGGTTGAAAAATTGACTAACATCGAAAAAATAATGAAAGAGACAAACAGCAGTCTTCTCAATGTAAAAGAGTATGAAAAGCTGATCGGTAAGGTTGCCACCTACGATGTAATTCGTAAAGATGAGGCATCAGGTCAACAGTACGTAGAAACTGCCCAAAACACGATCAATGGCGTTAAGCTCGTAGACGGAGATATCTGGTTTTTGATCGGGAAAGATATCGTTTCCCGAGGTCAAATCCACGGTCTAGAATCGCTTGACACTGATATTGGTATTGACAACACATTAAAGTATGCTGATATGATCGGATATAAAGCTACTTACCTCGAAGAAGTTAAAGATGAGGACGGAAAAATTACCTATAAAGAATCAACGGGTATTATTGAAGCTATTAGTATGAAGGACGGTATGATCGAATTTATAATGGATAATGGAAAAAAAGTAAAATCTATTGATATTATTGGACTGCAAGTAGGCGAATCCCCTATAACTGGTATTACTCCAGAACTTCCGACACCAGAGGTTCCAGAGGAGGTCCCAGAGGAGCTTCCAGAGGATTCGGAGTAACACCTAGGAGTCCTCAGCCTTTACGATACTCATCTACAGAACCCCCCTTGTGTTGTGGCACAGGGGGGGTTTTGTTGGCTTCCGATAAACTAGTTATTAATGTCGCAAGTAGAAGATATTAACACAACTTCTCTTTTCTACAAGCAAAAAATCCCGCAATCAGTTTATCTTCAACTGTTGCGGGATTAGCTTTTTTATCTTTCTACTCGTATCGGCGTCGTATTAAGCTCCCAATCCTTGTTCTTTTTTTTGCTGAGCTATCGCCTTTTTACTAATCTTATCAACGACTCGCATGGAGACGAATTCTTTCGTTCGTTCATCAGGAACCACGATAATTCCCAACTGATGATGCATCCCGGCATAGATAGCACTTTGAACAAATTTAATCTCATTTTGTCTAGTTAGTACTTCCATCTTACAAAATGCTGGATTAATCTGTAGCGCTGTGTACAAATCTTCTTTTCTTTGAATCAAGCTGCCGTTCACCTTAACAATTACTTCTCCTATCTGAATCCCCATATTATCTGCAGGTGTATCAGGTAAAACAGCCATTACCTTTAGTCCACGAGAATGTGGAACATAGTAAGGTTGCCCTTTTGCTTCCTGTCGGTTACTAAGCCAGCCGATGAACTCATGCCCAAAGAACGCAAAGAAAGCAGCTACATAAACCACAGGCGAATACAACACTGCCGCATAACTAAGCCCTACCAAAAGTAGCGAATACCATACTAAATGCTTGGAAATTGATTTTGCCTTTGCTTGAGGCGTATGTATTTTGGTTAAGGCAGAAAATCCTGTTACAGCAGGCAATAACAATAACCCAAGCGATGCAGAAGCCATTTCGGGTGAGAAAAGTGGCCATCCCGGATAAAAGGCTGGAATATCTAATCCACTGCCAGCTACGGGTGACAACACAATCACCGGTGCAAGCCAAAACGCCTGCAATTGATAAGCCCCTATAATCCTGCCCCGCTTTCCTTCAATAAATAACGGAGAGGCATCAGCTCCACGATTTGTTCGAATGAACCATGCCTCCATCAAATGAAGGAGACCTACCAGAGCCAGTAATGGTGCTGGGTTCGCATTGGCAAACCATCGCCAGACCATTCCCACTCCCGGAACTGTATCAACAAAAGGAACTAAGAGAGCCACACCATGTAGTGCTGTAAAAATAGCTGTTCCATAGGCGAGACAGAGAAAACGAACACGAAATAGTGCCAGTATCAAAGCTAGCGTCCAGGCAATCCACATATCGGTCACTTGCACATAAATCCCTAGCACAGCAGCTAACAGGCTAACAAACAGCCCACCAACTATTCCCATGCCTAATCCTCGAAGTGTCTGAACCAAAGGTGAATGAAGCCGCACAGAAAACAATTGCCGCTCCCAAATCATTTGTTTACGATACTGCCAGTATATAAAAAAGAGAAATGCATACAGCAGCGGATTTATTAGAAGATAGCCAACTGCATACAGATAGTTTTCCAATAGATTCAAAGCTACTGCCAACTCTCTTCCTCCTCACTCTTATTGCGTAAGAAAAACAAATCCAGGATTTAGACATCAAGAAAAAAGAACCACGACGCTTTTGTTCGTGGTTCTTTCTTTCTACAACGGGGAATCATTTCCCTGCCTGATTCATCGATTCTTTCCTACTTCTATTGAGATACAACTTCTAGCGCTTTTTGTAGTTGCATATCGTTTTTAGGTTGTTTCATCACTTCAATTAGCGATTCCTGCATGGCTGCACCCGTTTTCTGATCAACCTTACCAGTCACAGACAGTCCTTTTTTCTGCTGGAATTCTTTCACAGCAGTCTCAGTCTTCTCATCGAAGTAACCATCTTGACGTCCTGGGTCTAATCCCAAGCCAGTCATGATTAATTGCAGATTTTTTACTTCCGCACTATTAGCATCACGTCCAAGTACTTTATCATGCGGTAATTGGGTTGCTTTATAGTAATCGGGTTGGGAAACAGCCACATCAGGTTGAATTCCTTTCTTGTGTACCCACTCCCCATTTGGAGTTAACCATTTCGCGATTGTCAATTTCAATTGACTCTTATCATTCATTTCCATCGTATTTTGTACGGTACCTTTACCGAATGACTTTTCTCCAACCAATTTTGCCCCTGCTTTTTCATGCAAAGCACCAGCCAGGATTTCAGAAGCACTTGCAGTACCTCCGTCGATCAAGACAGTTATTGGATAAGTTTTACCTTCTTCCACTTTGGAGTAGAAGCTCTCTACTTCATCGGTTCCGTTACCATATACGATATCAACGATTTTTTCTTTATTTGGGATAAGATTTTCACTGATGATTGTTGTAGCTTTTAGATAACCACCTGGGTTACCCCTTACATCAATAACCAGTCCCTTAATTCCCTCTTCCTCCAAAATAGCTAGCTGCTTCAAGAATTCTTCAGCAGTCCCGCTTGCGAAAGAAGTAATTTCCAAGACACCAATCTTCTTACCGTTCTTTTCATAGGAAGAAGGGTATACGGTTTCCACAGGAATATCATCACGAACAATGACAACTGTCATCGGTTCCGTATTACCTTGTCGCATGATTTTCAAGGTAGCTTTCGTTCCTTTAGGACCACGAATCTTGTTAACCGCTTTATGCAAGTCCAAACCGTCCAGTGATTCTCCATTTACACTCATTACTTGGTCGTTAGGACGCAATCCCGCTTTCTCAGCAGGAGAGTTTTTGATAGGTGATACTATTGTAACTTTGCCATCTTTCATCGATACCTCAGCCCCTATTCCTTGGAAAGAGGAGTTGAGAGATTGATTAAATTCATCCGCAGCCACAGGGTCCATGTAATCGGAATAAGGATCATCCAGAGCTGAAATCATGCCGTTAATGGCACCTTCCACCAGCTTTTCATCCGGAACTTGCTGGACGTAACGCTGTTTAATAATGTTATATATTTCGGTTAGCTTCGCAAAATCCTTGGGTGTTTCTGGTTCTTTACCAAATATCCCGTTGCTACCGCTAGCCACCACTGTGCTAGATGCCTGCTCACTATATGGCATTGTTTTAACTGCAATCACCGTAATCAGACTGCTGGTTAACATGCTGGCAAGCACAAGCGCAAGTACCTTGCGTCCGTTCCATTTCATCCAATTCCACCATCCTTTTTTCTTGCCACGGAAAAAGCTGTGCAATTAGTGTATGCAAAGTTTGCATGCAATATTTGCATGGATACTAGCGAAGGTAAGGTGCTGGATCTACGGATCTTCCGTTCTTCAAGACGGTAAAATGCAAATGATTTCCAGTAGAACGACCGGTTGAGCCTACTTCAGCAATCTTTTGACCTCGTTTTACCTTTTGACCTACGCTTACCTTTATACCGCCTTCACGAATATGCCCATACAGTGTGCTGATCTCATTATTATGCTGGATTACTACTGTATTACCGTATCCGCGCATAGTAGATGCATATATAACGATTCCTTCCTCAGCAGCTGAAATCGTTGTTCCTTTTGGAGCTGCCATATCAAGACCATCATGACCAGAAGTTCGTCCAGTAAATGGATCAGCACGCATTCCGAATGTAGAGGTTAATCGATATGAAGTAAGAGGAACTCCCAGTTTGCCACCTGTATAATTGCCTACGCTGTTAAAACTTGCCTTTTCTCGTAGCTTAGCTGATTCTGCCATTACGATTTGAGACATCGCTTCTTGCTCATCAGCAATTTGCTCTTCCAAATCTTTTTCCTTCTTCTTTAGTTCAGCTTGTACGACAAGAGCTCTCTTCTGCTGAGCAATCAACTCTTCTTTTAAGTCTTCGCTCTCGGAAAACATTTTTTTGTAGGAAACTAGTAAAGTATCTACTTCTTTTTTCTGAATTTCAATGGTTTCTTTATCCTTTTTGTTCTGTTCTAGTATACGGTTATCCTGTTCGACGATCAACTTCATGCCATGCATACGAGTTAACAGATCACCAAAATCAGACGCACCCATCATTACATCCAGATACGAAACCTTACCACGCTTATACATCGCATTGACCCGTGTTTTCAGCAACTCATCGCGTGCTGCCACTCGTTCTATTGCTTCATCTAAGTTTGCTTGAGCTTTGACAGCCTTAACCGTTGTGCTGTCAATATTCTTCTGTAGCTTGTCCAGCTTTTTTTGTGTTTCTTCCCGTTTCAGGTCCAGTGAAAATAGTTCATCATGCAGATTCTGCTGTTGATTTTTCACATTGCCAATCTGATTTTGAATCGCTTTGACCTGTTTTTGTTGTTGTTTCTTCTGCGAGCGAATTTGTTCCAATTCTCGATTGATCTTTTGCAGCGATTGTTTACTTGCATAACCTGCGGGAGCGGGAGCTAAGCCCCACGCTAGCATACTGACTGCTAGTACAGACAGAATGAGTTTTTTCTTCATCATTCAATAGTGCCCTCCCAAGCGCATAGTATCTTTTTTTTAGGTAATGAGTGTTACACTCTCAAAAACTTACGAACAGAAATCATACTTCCCCAAATACCAATAAAGGCTCCAATTCCCAGAAGAATGCCTCCTACTTGAAAGACAAACGGATTGGTAGGCAAGATTTCAAACATTTGAGCATAGAGACTGGAATGAAGATTGTTATAAAGGTAATAGTAGCCTGTTGTCAGGATAGCAACCGGAATGACAGCCCCCATAACACCCATTACCAAACCTTCTACAAAGAACGGCCAACGGATAAACCAGTTGGTTGCCCCTACCAGTTTCATAATCTCGATCTCACGTCTTCTCGCTACAATTGTCAGCTTAATGGTATTAGCAATCAGGAACATCGCCGTAAATGCTAAACCGATAATGAAAACAAAGCCAACATTACGCATCATTTTGGTCCAGGTAAACAATTGATTAACGGTTTCTGCTCCATAATCTAGTTCATCTACCAGTTCCATTGATCCAATTTTTTCAGCAACAGTAGATACGCTTTGCGGTTGTTTAGTCTTAACTGTTAGCGCATCAGGCAACGGATTTTCGTCTTCCAATCCATTCAGAAATTGACCGTTTTCCCCCATCTGCTCTTTTAAATCTATTAATCCCTGATCTTTGGGTACATAGACAACAGACTCTACGTCTGGTAAAGCCTCTATTTTTTTCTCTAATGCACTTGCACTCGCTTGATCGGCTGTGATATCCAGGAAGACGCGAATTTCAACCTGATTTTCTACTGTTTTTGCCATGTGATTCACATTGAGGGCAAGTAGTAAAAATACACCTAATATTAATAGAGTAATCGTCACGGAACTAATAGAAGCAAAAGTCATCCAGCCATTCCGTGCGAGATTTTTCAGACCTTCACGAATATGTCTACCCAGGGTGTTAATCTTCATAACCGTATTCCCCTCTCTGCTCATCACGGGCAATTTCGCCAGCTTCTATCGCAATTACCCGACGACGCATGGAGTTTACGATCTCACGGTTATGTGTAGCCATAACTACCGTTGTTCCAGATAAGTTAATCTCATCAAAAAGCTTCATAATCTCCCATGAGGTATCTGGGTCCAGGTTACCAGTAGGCTCATCGGCGATAATAATTCCAGGGTTATTGACGATGGCACGAGCGAGAGCAATCCGTTGTTGCTCACCACCTGATAGCTCGCTCGGGAGCATTTTTGCTTTGTGTTTCAGTTTTACAAGCCCTAATACTTCCATAACACGTGGTTTAATTTCCTTTTTATTTGATTCTATAACTTCCATTGCGAATGCTACGTTTTCGAACACTGTCAAGTTAGGTAACAGTTTAAAGTCTTGAAAGATTACACCAATACTTCGGCGCACAGCTGGTATTTGGCGTTCTTTAATCCGGCTTACATTAAAGCTGTTAAGGAAAATCTGTCCTTTGGTTGGTTTCTCTTCACGATACATCAACTTGATAAACGTTGATTTACCAGCTCCACTCGGTCCTACAACAAATACAAAATCACCTTTATTAATCTTTACATTAATTCCTTTTAATGCGTTTGTACCATTAGGATAGGTTTTCCAAACGTCATACATTTCGATCAAAAAAATCACACCCTACATGTCGGTTATGTTAGCCACCTCAACAATGGCTTCTGGTCTCACGTGCATTATCTCAAACTATTTGTCATTCTGTCGAAAACTAGTTTCTCTCTTACCTTTTGTCAGCCAAAATATGCTAACTTCTCACAGCTTTATCTATTATACCACTCCATTTCTGTGTTGTTATCCCCCAATTATCGTATTTCTTGTCGACAATTTGGAAAAAACAAGAAGGAAACTACTCGAATAGGCCTAAAAACTTTTCTATAAGAAAGTGAAACCCAGATGTTTATCCTTTCTTATACAGTAGTAAAAGACAGGGGGTACTAGCCACCGAAGATTTTTTACATCTTTTACAGACTTGGATTTTGTTGATTTTGTTGCAAGAAATTTACTCTGTTGCAGTCCTATATAGTTGGAATACGAATTTGTGAAGAAGTAAGGGGGACGATAAAAGCATGAATAACTTTACTTATCATAATCCTACTGAGCTAATTTTCGGTCGGGGTACGTTAGAACATTTGGCCACCAAGCTTGAGAGATATGGCAAAAACATTTTGCTCGTTTATGGTGGCGGGAGCATAAAACGAACGGGCCTTTATGATAAAATCATACACATTTTACGTGCGGAAGGCTGTCAGGTGACTGAATTGCCCGGAGTAGAGCCTAATCCTCGCCTCAGCACAGTGAGAAAAGGAATTGAATTATGTAGAACGAATCAAATTAGCCTCGTTCTTGCTGTAGGTGGAGGCAGCGTAATTGATGCAGCCAAAGGGATAGCAGTGGGCGCTGTTTACGACGGTGATGTATGGGATTTTTATTTACGAAAGGCTGTTCCAAATACAGCACTCCCGCTTGGAACTGTGTTAACACTTGCTGCGACTGGTTCAGAAATGAATCGAAGCAGTGTTGTCACCAACTGGGAAACACAACAGAAGCATGGGGCTAGCACGACATTCCCTGCTTTCTCCATTCTTGATCCGGAACACACCTTTTCAGTCCCAAAAGACCAAACGATATACGGAATCTGCGATATTCTATCACACGTATTTGAACAATACTTCACACATACAACGGAGATTCCTCTGCAAAGCCGTATTGCTGAATCCATTATGAAAACAGTCATTGAAAATGCGGAACTTGTTCTTGCAAATCCAGAAGATTACGATGCAAGAGCTAACCTTCTCTATGCAGGTACCATGGCATTAAACGGCACGTTGCCAGTAGGTGTAGTTACAGACTGGGCAACACATGCCATTGAACATGCCGTTAGTGCGATCTATGATATCCCTCATGGTGGTGGCCTGGCAATCATCTTTCCGAACTGGATGAAATACGTGTATAAAGAAAATGTTGGACGGTTTGTCCGCTTCGCAACAGAGGTTTGGGATGTAAACCCGGCAGATAAGACAGAAGAGGAAGTAGCGTTAGAAGGAATTTCTCGTTTGGAGGAGTTTTTTATAAGAATTGGCGCCCCTCGTCGTCTTGCTGATTATCAGATTGGCGATGAGCATTTAGATAGTATGGCAGTTAAAGGAACCCCTTATGGTCCAATCGGGAACTTTAAGGTTCTAGAAAAAGAAGACGTTCGTGAAATATTGCGAATGAGTTTATAAAACGCAACAGAGCGGTTCGCTATTTGCCCTCTGTAAACCGATACCGGACTTCTCATAAAAGTCTGTATCAGGTTACAGGTCAGGCATAGACGAACCGCTCTTTTTTCATATTATGAATCTCATAATTGCCAGTCCTGATACAGTCAGTATTAAGGCCGCCATCACACCGCACAAGAGGGTAAACAGGATCACCATTCCTGGATGATCAGGATGATCACGCTCCAGTTTCTCCCTCAATTTCCCCAATAATAAAAGCAGCACATAACCCACAGCTGCAACAATAGTGAAAATCAGATCATACTGCCGACCATTTATTTCAGAGAATGGTACGCTTGATCTACTGAAAAAAGTATTAATTCCTATTAATAATAGAATAAATAGTGTCGCATATTTTCGCCGTTTATTCTTTTCTTGTAAATGTGGCCTTTGTTCTTGTTGTTCCTTCTCATACTGATATAACTCCTGAACAATCGCAGGCATTCCCTTTACCGTGTCTTTTCTCATGAAAAATAGATACACGCTACCACAAACGATCAGGATACCAAGTAATTGATTAGCAGTATAGTTACTACCCGCAAGCACCACGTCCATGATCCTGTATATGATGACAAGAACGATAAATACAGCTACGTTTATTCCTAATCTGATCCGCTTTGCCTTTTTAAGGCGAGCTTGCTCCATACTCCCCTCCCTTAACAGGAACGACATCATTTAAACTAAATCAGCAACTATCATTAGAGATATTATAGTTAATTTGTAATATTATGTATACAGCTTGCATTTGTGTTACCTTTTCGTGTCGCTCTTTCCCTTATGACCAGCCTTGTATTTACTATTAATATATTCTGGGTCTCTCTATTGGATTAAATATTCACGGCACCCCATCATCCTGGGGTGCCGTTCATTTTGTTACAAATTAGTGTCATCGAGAATTATTATCAATATTTCTATTGACTTATTCCTTAATGATAATTATTATAAAGAAAGGTTCACTACAAAAAAACATTTATTTCAGGAGGCTATATATTATGTCATTGATTAACAAACAAGTAGAAGACTTTAAGGTACAAGCTTATCACGATGGTGAATTTAAAGAAGTTACTTTAGATGACGTAAAAGGCAAATGGTCTGTATTCTTCTTCTACCCAGCTGACTTCTCATTCGTTTGTCCAACAGAACTAGCTGACCTTCAAGATAACTATGCTAAATTCCAAGAAGTAAACTGCGAAATCTATTCCGTTTCTACAGATACTCACTTCGTTCACAAAGGTTGGGCTGATGCAACTCCTACAATCGGAGCAATCAAATACCCAATGCTTGCTGACCCAACTCAAGAGCTATCCAAGCAATTCGGAGTATTGATTCCTGGAGAAGGACTAGCACTACGCGGTACATTCATCGTATCTCCAGAAGGTCAAATCAAAGCATACGAAGTTAACGATCTTGGTATCGGACGTAACGCTGAAGAATTGATCCGTAAAGTACAAGCTGCTCAATTCGTATATGAACATGGCGATAAAGTTTGCCCTGCAAAATGGACTCCAGGTGAAGCGACATTGGAACCAAGCCTAGACCTAGTAGGTAAAATCTAATTTAACTAGTTGTCACATCATGTAACGGCATAGCTATATACTTGGCTTTTCAAGCCTTTGTGCAGCAGGCGCTGTCTTGTAACGCACTTGAGTAATAAGGAAAAAGGCACTTATGGGAGTAAGTGCCTTTTTTCAACAACTTTTAAATAATTTTCATGATCATTATACTACAAGGAGAATTATTATGGAAAAAATTTATGACTTATTAATTATAGGTGGCGGTCCTGCTGGGCTTTCCGCAGGTGTATATGCCGGTCGTGCAAAACTAAAAACACTCATTATTGAAAAAGGAAGCGCTGGCGGTCAAGCAGCTACTACTTCTGAGATCGCCAATTACCCTGGTATTCGCAAAACTTCTGGTCCAAAACTTATTGAAGAAATGAAGCTGCAAGCAGAAGATTTCGGTGTGGAATTCGCTAAAACAGAAGTTACTGATGTTGATTTCTCTGGCGAAGTTAAAGTGGTAAAAACAATTAGTGGTGATATGAAAGCTCGTGCAGTCATTGTTGCAACGGGTGCTTCCCCTCGTAAGCTTGGATTCGAAGGTGAAAATGAATTTACCGGTCGCGGAATCGCTTATTGTTCCACATGTGACGGAGAATTCTTTGAAGGATTAGAAGTATTTGTTATTGGGGCAGGTTTTGCTGCAGCCGAAGAAGCAATGTACCTCACTCGTTTTGCTACAAAAGTAACCATTATCGCTCGTGAGCCTGAGTTCACATGCGCTCCATCCATCGCAGATAAAGTATTCGCAAATGATAAAATTGAAGTGAAATTCCATACAGAGCTGCTTGGCGTATATGGTGATGGCATGATCCAACACGCTCGTTTTATTAACAACGTAACAAAAGAAGAATGGGAGTACGAAGCGAAGAAAGAAGACGGCACGTTTGGTGTATTCGTATTCGTTGGCTACCAACCTAAGACCGAAGTCTTCAGAGGTCATGTAGAAATGGATCGTTTCGGATATATTTTGACGAATGACGATATGCAAACCACTGTAAAAGGTGTCTATGCAGCTGGTGACCTTCGTCCTAAATCTTTACGTCAGATCATTACTGCTGTAGCAGATGGTGCTATTGCTGCTACCGATGCAGGTAAATATATTATCGAAGAAAAAGAACGTCTTGGCATCAAAGATGAGCCAGTTGAAGAAAAACCTAAGAAACAAGAAGAACCTGCCGCTCAAACTACATCAGGAAAAAGTTCTCTAATCTCCGATGCAATTCGTACACAATTGAAAGGTATCTTCGGTAAGATGGAAAATGAAGTTACATTGGTTTCCATTGTGGATGAAACAATGCCTAAATCCGTAGAATTGCGTGATTTCTTGATCGATATTGCGGAAATCGGAGAAAAAGTTCACCTTGAGCTATATAACAAAGGCGAAAATCCAGAGATGGAAGCAAAAATCAATTCGGATAAGTTCCCTGTAGTATCGTTGCTTGATGCAAAAGGCGAATACAGCGGTGTGAAATATCACGGTGTTCCTGGTGGTCATGAGTTGAACTCCTTCATCTTGGCTATCTACAACCTAGCGGGTCCTGGACAAGCCCTTAAGCCTGCTATTCTGGATAAAATTAAATCCATCGACAAAAAAGCTAACATTAAAGTAATGGTTTCTCTGGCATGCCACCTCTGCCCAGACGTTGTAGTAGGTGCTCAACGGATTGCAATTGAAAACCCTAATATTGAAGCTGAAATGGTAGATATCAGCAATTTCCAAGATATTAAAACCAAATTTAAGGTAATGAGCGTTCCAGCTATGATCATTAATGACAAAGACGTAGTATTCGGTTCCAAGAAAATTGACGAAATCGCTGAACTGTTAGTTTGATTTCATAACAATCTGCATTTAGATACGATACATTTTATCCCCTACAAGTAATCAGGGAGCTGCTAGCTTTACTATTGCTTGTGGGGGATATGTTTATCTTTCGTTTATCTTTCGTTTAGCGTTTCTACCTATCATAAGAAAAGAAACCTTGTGTAAACTATCAGTTGATTCCTGATACTCTTTACGGTCGGTATACCCTACTCAAAAGTTGCAACTGTATTTCCTTATCGTTCTATGTGCTTACATAGGTTTCATGGATTCGTCCTCCCTTCTGTGACGGCGGGGGCGTTTAGCTCTTGCTGGACTCTCCATTTCCTCCATATATTGCGGTTGTGCGTCCAGTTCTTCATAGCCGTTTTATCCCATCACATTCAGGATGGCGCGGGGGGTGGAATCAGTGTAGCCATACAAGCAACTACGAAACCTTTCCCATGAGATGTTATACAGGACAACAAACGCCCGATGTGTTAGTCCCAGCTTCTGAATGCACTCCTTAACCGGATGATTCATGGATGATTGCTCCTTTCGAGATGTTTTTCCTTATAGGTTAGACACTCTACAGGCAGGAATCACCTCGTAATAAATCTCGAAACCAACTCAGCATATTTCATTATGCTCGTATCTAACTCACACGGCTTCCATATCTGCACTAAATCACACAATTATAAGAATGGCTGAATTTGCTTAGCTTCGTTCTTCCCAGTTCGCTCAATAAGTGGTGCTATGTGCAGCACTCTACAAGTTCTGATCTTTATTAAAGCTATTAACGCAAGTTAATCATAGGTGGTTTAACCTTACTAAAAGAACTTTGTATTAGTTCATCGAATTTTTCTTCTGAAACTCTAATTGCAATATCAATATCAGATGTTGCTTTGCTGTTCCTTTTGCCCTGCTACCTTGAACAACTATATAGTCACTTATATGCCCTACTCCACTTTTCCAGCCAGTATCTTCCATGTCTGTTCCAGCCGCTCCTCTGCATCCTGAACCATTTTCGCGACTACTGCCTTTGCATCTTCAAGTTCTTGCTGCTGTCGCACTAGAACTGCCTGGTTATACTACACTAGCTCCCTGCATTCAGATGCTTCACGCTCTAATCTATCTACGAGTTGCAGTGCTTGTTGGCGTGGTAGTCCATCCTTCTGATCTGCTACCGCATCCAAATGCTCCGTACGGTCTATCAACTTCTGAATCTCATCTCTAACCTGAAAATCTGTACGTCCCGATTGCTGTAACACTGCCGTCTGTTCACGCTTTGCCATTCGTTTCTTCCTCCTTTGATTTTGGGCATGCAAAAAAAGCTCACTCCTCCTTATCATTCAAGTGGGAATAAGCCTTTGAAAGTTTATCAAGTGATTGTTTTTGTTTAGTGTTTGGTTTGTTGGCTGTATTGTACGACCTACTCTCTACTGATGTAAAGAGTTTACTTATCTGACATTGTTCCTTAAATTCTACTCACTACTCAAACTGTTATCTTGTAACCATTTTCTAGCTTCTTCACCTACTAGAATATTTGGTTGTTCAGGCGTCCCAATATTGATGCTTTTTATAAATGCCTCCTCTATTCCCCGGATTCCAGTTAATTTAGCTCCGTTGAGCAATACTCTTTCAAACGTAGCTAATCGTATATCGGCATTATATAAAATTGCGTTACGAAAATCGGTCTCATCAAAAAGACCAGCTACTAAATTAGCATTAGATAAATCTGCTTTAGCAAACACAGTCTCAATACATTCACTATCAGCAAGTCTAGCAGCTTTAATATTGGCATTTGTGAAGTCCACATATGAGATATTAGATTTACAAAAATCTGTTCCTTCTAAATTTGCAGATATAAAAGTTGATGAACATAGTAAAGATGACGAGATATCCTTATGATTTAAATCCATGCCATCAAAGATACAAGCTGTAATATATGCTTGGTCTAGTGGATATTGGGACAAATCCACATCTCGCAAATCACTCTCGTCTATACCCAGTTTATCACCCTGTTCCCCAATAGTTTCAATCCAAAGCCGGTGCGATTCTAATTGAACAATAATTTCTCTTATATCAGTTGCCATACTTAACCTCCCTTATGGATACCAAATAATCCTATTTGATATCCCAGCTTTCTCTATTGCCTCTTTTAATTGACCAACATGTTCGGGAATCATGTCCCGTGTATCCACAATCACGTTGTAATTTTTATCCAGTTCTTTATTAATAGCCTTCATTCCGTTACTTACTGTAAATGCACCTTTCTTAGGTGATGTATGACCATTCGGATAAGAAACGAAGCTTTTAACATCCCATTTAACATTATTTGTTGTATCAATAAATTCTGCTCCACCATTGCCTTGTGGGTCACGCATAATCTTCCCTAATTTACCTTTTTGCTCCAAATCTAGTCCTATCTCTCTTTCTTTCAAACCTTGATCCCTAATTTTACCACCATGTGAAGGATCGCCTGCTAAATCATCCAGTTCCTTTTGAGTTCTTCCTCCAGTGTAACCAGTCTGAGCTTTTGGCGTCCCCTCATCAATCTTACGCCCTTCCTTCACTCCATGGCTACTATTTTCGCTACCTCCAGTGAAGAAGCTAAAGAACCCACCTTTCTTATCTCCGTCATCTTTTCCCATAAACGCAGATCCAGGAACTCCATCAAATACTGGCTTATTTAGAGATAGCCGTTCTAACATCAACCGCATGTTTTCAATCATGTTTTCCATCTGCTTGTTCAGTCCATCTATCATTAACTGACGTACTTTGTTACCTTCTGTCACGACAGTACGTTGGAACTTGTGGAAAACGCACCACCACATATTTTCGTATAGCCTGAGCCATGACACCATTTCCAGTCACAGTACCTATAGATGGTGAAGTCTTTTTATCAGATGGCTCTGAACCTTTAGCTGGTACGTTACTTTCAGCCTTATCAGCCTTATCAATCTTCCCAGCCTTCCCTAACTTAAGTCCTTTGGAAAACGCACCACCAACAAGCAGAGAACCGACGCCTACTGAGGCTCCTCCAAGCACCTCCGCTTGTTTATCCGCAGGCAAAGCCATAAATGCATTCCATTTCTCTTTTTGTCCTTCCACGATGCTGTTGACAGTCGCTTCTGGGTTATTAATGAGATCCTCACCAAATTCAACTGTATCTACAACCATCTCTTTTACGTTTTCTGCCATATTCCCTAGGGTTTCTATTGGGTTGGTAACCAGATTGACAGCCCCATCCCACGTATCAGTTACTGTATCCGCAACTGCATTTCCCGCACCCTTAAAAAATGCGCCCGCTACTTCCCATCCACTTGGTTCTTCCACAGGAGCCTTCTCTGTTGGAGCACTAGCCATTTCAGGTCTTCTTCCATCAATTTTCTTGATCAACGCCTGAATGGTTTCATCATCCGGTTTCCACACAGCATCCCTTGCTAATAAAAATTCCTTCTCTTTCTCTTCCTGATCTAACTGTGCAAATTCTTCTGCTTTTTTATGCGCAAATTGGGACATTTCTCCTAAGTGATAGCTGGTCTTGGTAATGTGAACACTAATACCAGCCCAAAATTCCTCAACCCGCGTCTTCTGAAGGATCTCCCAACTTAACTGTTGTAGTAATGCATTTAACCTGCGCTCAATCTCTCTGATCTCCTCTGCCGCCAGGTCAAAATCCTTTCCCATCTTATGAAGAAGTTCCGGGCGCACTAATATCCTCGTCATAACTTCTACACTCCTCGTTCCACGTGGTACCGCAAAAAACGTTCTATATACCATCTTTTAACAAAAAAGGAGATGAAACAAGAGGAGATTCTACTATACATGCCTCTTTATCATTAGAACTTTTTCCTGTTTAAACCAAGAGGAACCTATATCAAAAAAATCGCCCTCCCCCCCTGCCAAGCATAATCTTCGCATGAGTGAAAGAGCGATTCATTTTCCTATATCACTGGTGATTGAATATCTACCAACGCTTCCACCATCACCTTTTGACTGTGTACATCAATCCAGCTTTGGCTTGTTTTTTGCAGTTGCTTACATGCCTCAATCTGCTTTTCAACTTGTACCTTAGCTGTACCACCAAATACATTACGAGCATTTACTACTGTATCAATATCCAAGGCTTGATATACATCTTCTTCAATCAACGCAGAGAAATCCTTAAACTCTTCCATCGACAGATCAAGAAGATATTTTTTATTTTGTATGCAATACAGGACCGCATGACCAACAATTTCATGAGCCTGACGGAATGGGATATCCTTCGTAACCAGATAATCAGCCAAATCCGTTGCATTGGAGAAGTCCTGCGTTACTGCTTTACGCATGTTCTCTTTTCGCACCTGCATGCTTTCAATCATTGGAGTAAGTAATGCAAGTGCTCCATGCAGAGTCTCCACGGTATCAAACATGCCTTCCTTGTCTTCCTGCATATCCTTGTTATAGGCAAGTGGCAACCCTTTTAATACGGTCAGCATTCCCATCAAATTCCCGAACACACGCCCTGTTTTTCCACGTACCAGCTCAGCAACATCTGGATTCTTTTTCTGTGGCATGATACTGGAGCCTGTGCAGAAAGCATCGTCCAATTCAATGAAGGAAAATTCCTGGCTACTCCAAATCACCAATTCCTCGCACATACGAGAGAGATGCGTCATCAATAGAGAGGCGTGAGATAGGAACTCTACAATAAAGTCACGATCGCTCACAGCATCCATACTATTGATATAGATACTATCAAATTGAAGCATGGAAGCAACAAATTCACGATCAATTGGGAAAGTTGTACCAGCAAGCGCTCCTGCACCTAGTGGCAATACATTCACACGTTTGAAAGAATCCTGCATTCGTTCAATATCACGTTGCAACATTGATGCATAGGCAACGAGATGAAACCCAAGCAAGACAGGTTGAGCGCGTTGCAAATGTGTATACCCAGGCATTACCGTATCCAGATGCTGTTCTGCCTGATCAAGCAGTGCTTTTTGCAAATACAAGGTCAACTGAATCAGTTCCATCAGCTTTTCACGCAAATATAGATGCATATCTAGCGCTACCTGATCATTACGGCTACGTCCAGTATGCAGCTTCCCACCTACTGGACCGATTTCTTCAATCAGCATTTTTTCGATATTCATATGAATATCTTCATGAGCTACCAGGAATTGAACCTCGTTACGCTCAATCTTTTCTTTCACTTTTTTCAGTCCAGCAATGATTTGGCGGACTTCATCCATTGATAAAATTCCACATTTACCCAACATTGCAACATGTGCCGAGCTACCTACTATATCCTGACGCCACAGCTTCTGATCAAAAGAGATGGACGCTGTATATTCATCTACTAGTTGGTTGGTTGGCTTCGTAAAACGTCCGCCCCATAATTTCATGGTATTATCGCTTCCTTTTCAGCTACAGATGCTTGATTCTGTTCTTCTTTCTGTATGCCGTTTACTTGGGAGTATACTTTCGTTGGCAAGCCCCATAGCTTAATGAACCCAAGAGCTGCTTTATGGTCAAACTGATCGCCTGCATTATACGTAGCCAATTCATGACTATATAAAGAAGCATCTGATTTACGTCCAACAACGATTGCATGACCTTTGAATAGTTTCACACGAACCACACCTGTTACATTTTGCTGCGTCTCATCAATGAACGCTTGCAATGCTGGGCGGATTGGCGAATACCATAATCCTTCATAGATCACTTGAGCCATCTTTTGTTCGATCAACGGTTTAAATTGTGCCACTTCACGAGGCTGGGTCAAAAACTCCAACTCACGGTGTGCCAGGATTAACGTCGTTGCAGCTGGCGTCTCATATACTTCACGTGATTTGATACCAACCAGACGATTCTCTACATGGTCGATACGTCCTACACCGTGTTTACCTGCAATGCCGTTAAGCGTCAAAATCAACTGAGACAGCTTCATTTCTTCACCATTCAGTGCGGTTGGCTTCCCTTTTGTAAAAGTAATTTCGATTTCTTCTGGCTCATCAGGAGCGTTCTCGATAGATTGAGTCAAATCATATGCTCCTTCAGGAGGTGCAGCCCACGGGTCTTCCAGAACGCCACATTCGCAGCTTCTGCCCCACAGATTTTGGTCAATGCTATATGGATTATCTAGATTAATTGGGATTGGAATATTGTTTGTTTTTGCATATTCAATCTCTTCATCACGTGTCCATCCCCACTCACGAACGGGAGCGATGATTTGAATATCAGGGTTGAGAGCTGTGAATGACACATCAAAACGAACCTGGTCGTTTCCTTTACCAGTACAACCGTGTGCGACAGCTACTGCACCCTCCTGCTCCGCAATATCTACAAGCAACTTAGAAATGAGGTAACGAGAAAGGGCAGAAACCAGTGGATATTTGCCTTCATACATCGCATTCGCTTGTAGGGCAGGTAGTACATATTCATCGGCAAACATGTCTTTTGCATCCACTACGATGGATTTATATGCACCCACTTGCAATGCTTTTTTCTGAACAAAATCAAGATCCTTACCTTCCCCTACATCAAGAGCAACAGCAATTACATCAAAGTTATATTTGTCCTGCAACCATTTGATTGCAACAGATGTATCCAAACCACCGGAATAAGCTAAAACAATTTTATCTTTAGACATTAAGTTTCCTCTCCATTCAGTTTCAGTACTTCACCTTTTTGAGTAATTATACATAATGATTCATAAAAATTCAATCATTGTTCTGAATTTTTTCTTTTTAGGGTATGAATCAGACTGTTTATCCTACAAAACTCCATTGATTCTGACAAAAATAAATAGCCTTTCCCTATCGTTGGGGAAAGACTATCTATGTATGTACTGCTACGTTCTTTTTCGTTTTTTCTATAATCTCCTGCATTTCTCCGCTTTCAACCATCTTCTTTACTTCTTCAATAAATAATTCTGCGAAGAGTGGATCGAACTGTGTTCCTGATGCATATTGTATTCGTTCCAATGCTGATTCAATCGACAAGCCATCACGATATGGACGGTCTGAGACCATCGCATCAAAAGCATCACTTATTGCTAAAATGCGCGCCATTGTTGGAATTTCTTCACCTTTCAGACTATCCGGATATCCTTGTCCATCAATTCGTTCATGATGAGAGCGAATAGCTGCTAGTAACTCTGGAAACACTCCAGCACGCGTCACGATCTCATACCCGATGACTGGATGCTGTTTAATACGTTCATATTCTTCTTGCGTTAGCTTTCCTTTTTTATGCAGGATCTCATCTTCAATTCCTATCTTGCCTACGTCATGCAGAATTCCACCGAAATATACATCATTTACCTCTTTTTCTGATAACCCTGCTTTCTCAGCTAGCAGCTTACCGAGATAAGCTACTCTGTATGAGTGACCGTGTGTATATGGGTCCCGCGCGTCAATTGCAGCTGCCATAGTGGTTAGAAAGGAATTGTTGAGTTGATTTATTTCTTGTACCTTATTTTCTAATTCTCGATGGCTGGATAAATACTGTCGAAACACAACTGCCATCGCTATAAATACTGCAGTCAAAGGAATAATGGCATGAATACCAAATGATTGAATCAATCTAGTACCCATTCCTGCAATAAACATAAGTAATAAATATCCTGTACTGCCAGTCTTCATCATAGAATAAAAGACTCTTTTAAATGGGTAATTGTTAAAGTATTGGATGCCGATCGCTGATAATAAGGTATTCGTAAACCAAAAAATAATAATTAGAATACTGTCTTGCAAAAGAATAGGAATTTGCTGATTTACTAAGCCTGTTTGTACGATACTAACTAGCCAGACTGTCGCCAATATTTGTCCTGCATTTGCAAGAGCTTTTTCCCATGAACTTTTAAATGTAACCCAGATTACTACTACTTCTACAATAGCTGACCACATTGCAATCTCTTTGCTAAACAAAATAAGTGCAGAAAAAATGACTGCGCTATTTAATGTCAATTTTGCACCCAACGTACTTATTGGGGAAAAAGAAGCTAACAAGCTTAAAAAAAGATAAAGGATGAGCAGGTACCAGCTTTCCCGTAATTCCCACTCGGCTACAGCAAAAGAAATAGCACAAACTGCAATAACAGGAAATAAGATTCTTATAATCACGAATAAAAAGATATTATCTGCTTTAAGATTTAGGCGCATAATTCTTTCCTTCTCTTATATGTTTTAAAATGAGTGGTTTATTCATGATTCTTTGAATGAGTAAAAACGCCCCGATCATAATAAAAATATCACCCATGCTGATAACACGTGCCATCGGGAAGGGCATATATATAATATCGGTAAAAAAAGCAAGGTTTGTAGAACTATCTAAAACATTGTGCTTAAAATCAGTTCCGTTTATAAGAGGATCTAAGGATATCCCTAGTTTTTTAGCCTGCGAAAGGTCAATCGGCATCTTCCCTCCATTTGACCAGATAGCCAGCGCATTCATTCCCCAACCAATTATGAAAAAACGCATATCCTCATAATTTCGATTATAGTAAAAAAAGATGATACTTAACATATAAGATATTGAAACTAGTACTCCGCCCCAAGCAGGAATAAATCCAGAGGTAATCTGAAGTGCTATGCTTGCAAAAATAAAAGGAAGTGCATGGAATGTAGGAGTTTCTTTTAATCTGCCTCCTCTAATCAGTGCAACAACAAACGATATTACGATAATATCTAAAAACATTTCAACCTCCTGTGTAGCATGCATTTGTCAAGCTGAAGAAACAATCATACTCTATTACTTTCATTATCTAAAAAAGCACCACTTAACAGTGGTGCTTCTTTATTAATACCTTAGCCAATGTGCCAAGTTGCGGAAGTTGCAGCAACAATTGTTACTACTAGAAGAACTGTACCGAGGATTTTTTTCAAAATAATTGCCTCCTTTATTAACAAATCTAGCACGATGTCTATATATTATGTATAAAATTACCAGTGCTACCCTCATGATACAATCAGAAAGCAACTCTAGCAACATTTTTTTCAGAAACTTTTTATAATTCGACACGAGTAACAGTATATACTTTTTCTATTATTTTGGCTCTGTTAAATAACAAAGTTAAATTAAAAAGTGCTATGAAATAACACTGAAAGTGAAACAAGATAGGGAACTCCTAACGAGATGGAGTTCCCTACTTTATTTAGAAGTAAATGTAACAGAGTCATTATTGAAACATGATTACATGACGGTAGCTAATAAAGCTTTTTGGGCATGTAACCGATTCTCTGCCTGTTCGAACACCACTGAATTAGGACCATCAATAACACCCGTTGTTACCTCTTCCTCACGATGTACAGGCAAGCAGTGCATGAATAGATAATCCAGTTTTGCCATAGCTACTAGCTTCTCATTTACCTGATAAGATGCAAAATCCTTCATCCGCTTCGCATTTTCCTGCTCAAAGCCCATGCTGGTCCATACATCTGTATATACGACATCTGCTCCAGTAACTGCTTCAGCTGGATCATTCGTAAAGAGTACCTGACTGCCGGACTCAATTGCATATTCTTTTACTTTGTCAGCAATCTCCTTCGACACCTCATAACCTGGAGGAGTCGCTACACGGATATCGAGTCCTAACAAGGCAGAAGCAAGCGCCAGAGAATTGATAACGTTGTTACCATCTCCGATATATGCAAGCTTGATTCCTTGCAAGATACCTTTGTGTTCCTGAATCGTAAGCAGGTCAGCTAACGCCTGACACGGATGGTATAAATCAGTTAAACCATTGATAACTGGAATGGAGCCGTATTCCGCTAGATCAACCACATCTTGATGCGCATGTGTACGTATCATGATGCCATCTACATAGCTTGATAAAATTTTTGCCGTATCTGAAATGGTTTCGCCACGCCCCAGTTGAAGGTCCTTATCTGTCAAAAACAAACTTTTACCACCTAGCTGATACATCCCCACTTCAAAAGAGACACGTGTTCTCGTAGATGACTTTGTAAAAATCATCGCCAGCGTTTTTCCGATTAACGGCTGGTATGGCTTGCCGCTTTTTTGCATGCTTTTGATTTCAGTCGCAAGTGCAAGTAATGCCAACAATTCCTCTCTGTTCCACTCATCTATCTGCAACATGCTTTTTCCTTTATGTTGAGACAACGGATTGTTTGCCAAGAGATCCAAGGTCTTCACAAGAATCATCCTCCCCTTCTATTTGCAAAGATGCTTTTACATACACTGACCATGTTTCCAACGCTGTAAGTAGCGGTACACCTTTTTGAACGGCAAGACTACGTAGATGGAATCCGAAACGCTCTGCCTGATTCCCTTTCGTTGCCGTAATAAGAGCTATCTGTATTTCTTTTGCTTTAATCAGCTGGTTAAATACGTCCTGATTTTCAATCACCTGAAAAACAGGATAACCATTTTCTACCAATACACGAGCTGTACCAGGTGTTGCATAGAATTTGACTCCAAGCTTATGAAGCTGATCAATTTCTGTTAGAACTAGAGGTTTGTCTACGTCCTTCAACGACAGGAATAGACCTGCTCCTTGTGTTAGCTTGGCAGAAACGCCTTTTTTATAGGCAAATGCTTTTCGCAATGCTTCTTCTACGCTTTGTCCTACCCCAAGAATCTCACCCGTTGATTTCATCTCAGGTCCTAATACCGGGTCTACCCCCAATAACTTATTCGTGGAAAAAACAGGTGCTTTCGCTACGATAAAGTCAATATCATCACCTAGACCTGTCTTATAGCCAAAATCCTTTAGCTTTTCACCGAGTGAGCAACGGACTGCCAGCTCTACCAGTGGAACACCAGTAACCTTACTCGTTATCGGGACAGTACGGGAGGCACGAGGATTAACTTCCAGTACATAAATCGTATCGTCAGCAATGACAAATTGAATATTAAGTAATCCGACTGCTTTCATCTCACGAACAATACTTGATGTGTACGATACCAACGTAGTTTTCTGTTCATCTGTCAAATATTGTGCAGGAAAAAGCGCAATACTATCACCGGAATGAATGCCCGCCTTTTCTACATGCTCAAAAATCCCCGGAACATAAACCTCTTCCCCATCACATACAGCATCCAATTCCACTTCCATGCCTGAGATAAACCGATCTACCAGAAGCGGGAAACAGCTTTTATCCTGCTGATCAGAAAGCCAACTTTGCATCGCTATAACCAGTTCTTCCTCCGACTGCCCCACGGTCATTCCCTGACCCCCAATAACGTAGGAAGGACGAAGCAATACGGGATAACCAATGGAATCGGCTACCTTCACTGCTTCCTCTACTGAGTAGACACCTTGGCCAGGAATATGCGGAATCATAAGCTTCTTCAACATCTGATAAAAAAGTTCTCTATCTTCCACACGTCTGATCTGTTCCAAAGAAGTACCGAGCACTGGTATTCCTGCTTCTTGTAACGGTTCAGCCAAATTAATGGCGGTCTGACCTCCAAACTGGACCAGAACGCCTTCTACTTCTTCCTGCTCTGCAACATGCAGGACATCTTCAAGGTGCAACGGTTCAAAATATAAGTGATCTGCTGTGGCGTAATCCGTACTTACCGTTTCTGGATTATTGTTCACTACAACTGCTTTTGCCTGATGTTTCTGGATTGCTTTTGCCGCATGTACAGAACAATAGTCGAACTCTATACCCTGCCCGATTCGAATTGGTCCGGAGCCAAGCACCAGATATTTTTTGCCTTCTAATTCTTTACTTTCGTTACGACCTTGCCAGGTGGAGTAATAGTACGAGGTTTGTGCCTCGAATTCACCTGCGCATGTGTCTACCATTTTATAAGCAGGTAGAATGCTCAGCTCCTGGCGCTTATCTCGAACTTGTTTTACCGAGACATGTAGCAATTCTGCTATGGTTTGATCTGCAAAACCAAGAGCTTTATAGTGTAGCAGCTCATCTTTAGTCAAATTCGCAAATTCAGTTTCAACCAATTGTTGCTCACCAAGGATAATTCGATCTATACAATCAAGGAAAAACGGATCGATCTCCGTAATCTGGTGAATCTCTTCCAGAGTCATCCCTTTTCGAATTGCTCCGGCAATGGCAAATAGCCTGATGTCTGTCGCTTCTTGTAAGGCTTTAAATAACTGCTCCTTGGTAAAGCTAGACACTTCCTTGTGATACAAATGGTGGCTACCAATCTCCAGTGAGCGAACTGCTTTTAAAAGACCTGCTTCCACTGTTCTGGCGATAGCCATTACTTCACCTGTCGCCTTCATTTGCGTACCCAGCTTGCGATCTGCTAATGGGAATTTATCAAATGGCCAGCGTGGAATTTTAACCACCACGTAATCAAGGGTTGGCTCGAAGCTGGCATATGTGTAACCCGTAATCGGATTTAGCACTTCATCTAAGTGATAGCCAAGTGCCAATTTGGCTGCGATTCGAGCAATTGGATACCCTGTCGCTTTAGAGGCAAGTGCTGATGATCGGCTTACCCTCGGGTTTACTTCGATCAAATAGTAATGATCAGACTTAGGATCAAGAGCAAACTGAATATTGCAACCACCCACGACACCCAAAGCCCGAATTACTTTCGTGGAGACGCTTCGCAACATTTGATATTGGCGGTCAGTCAGCGTTTGGGAAGGCGCAACAACAATGCTATCTCCTGTATGTACGCCCACCGGGTCAATGTTCTCCATATTGCACACGATAATGCACGTATCGTTAGCATCGCGCATTACCTCGTATTCAATCTCTTTCCAGCCTTTCACGCTTCTTTCAATCAAAACCTGTTGGATGGGACTGGCTGCAAGTCCCTGTGTAGCAATTTGAAAAAGTGTTTCCTGATCGGGAGCAATTCCCCCTCCTGCTCCCCCTAACGTATAGGCAGGTCGCACAATAACGGGATAACCAATTTTATCAGCGAATGCAACCGCATCCTCCACCGTTTCAACAGTTAAGCTCTCTGGAACTGGTTCACCAATCTGTTGCATCATTCGTTTGAACAATTCTCGGTCTTCCCCGTTTTGGATAGCGGATAAGGGAGTTCCAAGCAACGTAACATCGTATTTTTTTAATACACCAGCTTCAGCCAGCTCCACTGCCAGATTTAAACCAGTCTGCCCTCCTAGTGTAGGTAAAAGGCCGTCTGGTTTCTCTTTTTTGATAATAGCTGTGATGGATTCTAAGGTAAGAGGCTCCATGTAAACTTTATCTGCAATTTGTTCATCAGTCATAATGGTTGCCGGGTTATTGTTAATCAGAACAACCTGCACGCCTTCCTCTTTCAAGGATAGGCATGCCTGCGCTCCGGAATAGTCAAATTCAGCTGCCTGGCCAATCACAATCGGTCCTGAACCGATGACCAGAACTTTTTCTATGTTAGTAAGCTTAGGCATAATGTTTCGCTCCTATCGACTGCATTAACTCCACGAAGTTAGTAATGATGTGCGCTGTATCGTCTGGACCTGGGTGAGATTCCGGGTGGAACTGCACGCTCATGACCGGTAAATAAACATGACGCATACCTTCAACAGTGCCGTCATTTACATTGCGATACGATACGATCAAGTTTTGGAGATCCAGAGTCTCTTCCTTCACCACATAACCATGATTCTGTGAAGTCATGTATACCTTGCCTGTTGCAAGATCCTTAACTGGATGGTTGCCCCCACGATGACCAAATGTCAGCCGCTCGGTTTTCGCTCCAAACATAAGTGCCAGTACTTGATGACCAAGGCAGATCCCCAGGGTTGGGAAAACTTCAACCAGTTTGCGCCATTGTGGACAATATTTCAGCAATTGCTCCGGGTTACCAGGTCCATTAGAGAAGAGAATACCATCTGGCTGCAACGCCTTGATCTCTTCAATGCTGGTACGATACGGCACAACTGTTACCTTGCACCCGTGCTTTAGCAGGGATTGTAAGATGGAATGTTTCATCCCTAGATCAATGACCACAATGTGTTCTCTCTCACCTTTGTAGGTCATTGCATTTGATCTAGAAACATGCTCTACAGATGATTGCTCCGTATAATTATTCCGATAAACAGCAACCTCTTCGGGCGTTAGTGGTTTGTCTGCGAGGACCCCGTATACCAATCCGCCTTGTCTAACTTTTTGTGTGATCGAGCGGGTATCTACTCCAGCCAGGATCGGGAAGCCAAAATGCTTCGCTGCCTCATCCAATGTCAATCGCGAGCGATAGTGACTCGGTTTATCGCACAGTTGGTTAACAATCATTCCGGAAAGGGCAGGCTTTAGCGATTCATAATCGATATCATTTATGCCATAATTGCCAATCAACGGATAGGTAAACGTAACAATCTGACCACAAAAGGAAGGGTCACTCATCACTTCCTGATAACCAGTCATTCCTGTATGAAATACAACTTCACCATATGCAGTCAGTGGTGCTCCGTATAAATGCCCTTTGTATATTTCTCCGCTCTCAAGCGAGATATAGCCTTCCTTTTTACCTTGCAAAAGCTTACTCAAATTGGTCATCTCCCATCCTGTGTGCGATTCACAGCTCTATCTCAACATGAATATATATTCCGTATTTTTGTATAATAATACATTCAACTGTAATAAAATGCAACGATTTTTCTGAATAAAAACAAAAATCGTTGCATCTATCCTGACTATTTGTTTACTTGATTTATCTCTTGTGCTACTTCATGTAATACCTTTAATAATTGTTCAATCTCCTTGTTGGTTACAATCAACGCTGGAAGTAATCGGATAACTTTTGGACCTGCTGATAAAAGTAGTACACCTTTCTCTCGTGCTGCTGTTACATACAGATCGGCATTCTCAGTCGTTTCAATTCCGAGCATTAGACCTAATCCTCTAACTCCTTTTATCTGTTCAGGATATTGATTCGCCCATTGCTGTAAGGCATGCATCAGTTCCACACTCACTCTTTTCACATGGGAAAGCATTTGTTGCTCTTCCATAGCCTGGAGAGTTGCATATCCAGCAGTAGCAGCTAACGGATTCCCGCCAAAAGTAGTACCATGACTACCAGGAGCAAATGCTTGTGCTACTTCCTCCGTCGCTAGTATTGCCCCAATTGGAAAACCGCTTCCTAATCCTTTTGCTATACTTACGACATCAGGGAGGATTCCGTATTGTTGGTAAGCAAACCAGCTTCCAGTCCGAGCAATTCCTGTTTGGACTTCATCCACCATAAACAGAATGCCTTCTTCTTTACACCAGTTGAATAAGTCGGTAACCCACTCCTTGGATGCAGGGTGTACACCGCCTTCTCCTTGTACCAATTCAAGCAGGACTGCGCACGTTTTTTCTGTTGCTACTTCCTTTACTGCCTCCAGATCTCCGTAAGGTACGGTAATAAACCCCTCTGGCAACGGTAAAAAGCCATCCTTCACCTTGTCCTGACCCGTTGCTGTCAATGTAGCTAGCGTTCTTCCGTGGAAGGATTGAGTAAAGGTGATGACTTCGTAGCGGTTTTCGCCTTTAATCTTTTGATTGTATCTTCTGGCGATTTTAATCGCTGCCTCGTTCGCTTCCGCCCCACTATTACAAAAGAACGCCTGAGCCAATCCTGAAATCTGTACAAGCTTTTCTCCTAGCTTTTCTTGTAATGGATGTTGAAACAGGTTAGAGCTATGCCATAGCGTATCCAATTGTTTACCTAGCGCATCGGATACAGCAGGAGGACAATGCCCTAGAGAAGTAACACCAATGCCTGATGTCATATCTAGGTATTCTTTTCCCTTCTCGTCCCAGACCTTCATGCCGCTACCCTTTACAATTGCCAGTGGCCACCGAGCGTAATTATTCATGGTTGTTATATTTTTAGTCTCTATACTCATTATTTTGTTCCCCCGATCTTAGTCCATTTCTTTTGAAAAATAGAAGTCCCTACAGCTTCCCCATAACAAGCCTTATGCAATGACGCTGCCTCTGCAAGGCAAATGACTACTTCCTCTACTCCTTGATGTAAGGCATCTAGAGCTGCCTGTACCTTGGGAATCATCCCACCATAAATCACTTCGTCAGCAATCAATTGTTCGATTTCTTCAGCAGTCGTACTCTCTTTCATGATTCGTTCGCCTGCTTCATTTTTCGTATATATACCTGATACATCCGTCATTAAAAGCAATTTTTCTGCCTCAAGAGCTGCTGCAATCGCTCCAGCAGAGATATCCGCATTCACATTAAGACTCTGCATTCCATCACAGCTCACAGCTACAGGTGAGATGACAGGTACATACCCTGCCTGTAAAAGAAATCGAATCGGTTCAGGGTTAACCTGCATAATCTCCCCCACTAGTCCAAAAGCTTCATCTTTCACTGTCGCCTTAATCAGTGAGGCGTCCACGCCACTCATTCCCCATGCCTTTCCTTTAGCAGTCAGAATGTTGCGAACTACTTTTTTATTGGTAGACCCACTTAAGACCATCTCTACTGCTTGCATCGTAGGTACGTCCGTTACTCTGAGACCTTGCACGAATTTTGGTTCAATCTTAAGCTGGCCAAGCAGTTCATTAATAGCAGGTCCGCCTCCATGAACAATCACAATTTCTTTGCCTGCTTGTTGAAGCTGTGTCAGTTCCTGATAAAACGAGGCGGGCATTTCTTCTAACATGCTCCCCCCACACTTAATGACCACTACTTTGCTTGCCATCTCCTTCTCCCCTTTGCCATTCATGAACGGCTCTCCTATTTATTCCATTATCGTTATGGATAAAGTGCAACTTGTGGTAAAGCCATTTTTTCCTCAAATCCAAACATAAGATTCATATTTTGGACTGCCTGCCCTGCTGCACCTTTTACAACGTTATCAATCACTGCAAGTAAAACCACTCGATTCGTTCTCTCGTCTAGGTGGATGGCAATATCACAGAAGTTGGTTCCATATACATCTTTCGTCTTAAGAAGGCTCCCTAATGGACGAACACGGACGAAAGGTTCATTGGCATAAGTGGATTCATACAGCTCCTGAATATCTTGTAGTGACTTGCTACCAGTCAAATTGGCATACGCTGTGGTTAAAATTCCTCTAGTCATTGGAACAAGATGAGGTGTGAATTGGATTGGTGCAGCTTTTCCTGTTTGTAAACGCAATTCCTGCTCGATTTCTGGCGTATGCTGATGCTCTCCCACCTTGTATGCATGAATACTTTCATTCAATTCACTGTAATGAACGCCTAAGGATACACCACGACCCGCACCCGATACTCCTGATTTGGCATCAACGATTACACTTTTAGGATCGATCCAGTCTGCTTTCATAATGGGTAGCAAGGATAGTAATGTAGCTGTAGGATAGCAACCAGGATTGGCGATTACATTCGCTTTCTGTACGGCTTCCTTATTCCATTCCGGAAGACCATATACCGCACTCTTCAATATTGCTGTTCCCGCTGGCTCTTTTTTATACCATTGTTTATACAACTCAGGTGACTCTAAGCGGAGGTCTCCTGATAAATCAACGACCTTCACACCCTTTTTCTCTAACTCAGGTGTTAGCGATGCACTTACTCCAGCTGGTGTAGCCAGAAAAATCAGATCATTATTCCGAGCCATCTCTTCTGGATCAATCTTTTGCAAATCAGGTAAGTTGAGACCTGTCACATGTGGAAAATGGGTTGCAAACGCACTTCCATCTGCTGAACTTGAATATAAACTGTGTATGTCTACTTGGGGATGATTGAACAAAATGCGGATAAGCTCCACTCCGCTATAACCTGTAGCTCCTACGATTCCGATATTTTTCATTGTATGATCTCCCTGACGTTTTGTATATTTATACATGTATAATAATAAAAATTCACTTCGATTACAATATATAAAACAAAAAAAGGATGGAATCATCTAGATCCATCCTTGTCTCACTGCTGTCTATTATTTTTTATCTGCTAGCCAAGCTGCAATTGCTTCAACGTCTTCGCCTTTTGCCATTCCCGCTGGCATTCTTCCTTTTCCTTTTTCGATGATTTCTTTGATCTGATCTTTGTTGTATGTCGCACCTACTTTTTCAAGTGAAGGTCCAGTAGCACCTTTCAAATCTACACCATGACAGCCCACACAGCTTTGTTTATATTTAGTCTCGCCTACCGCTACTGTGCCTCCTGTTGAGCTTCCTTGTTCAGCTGGCTTCTCGCCCCCACCACATGCGGTAAGTCCGACCACAAGCATCCCTGCCATCAATACTGATGCCCAGCGTTTCATTGAAAAAACCTCCCTTTTCCATCCCTCATATTCATAACAGAAACAATTTTCAAACAATAATACTGGTTTGTTTTCCAAGAAAAAGTATATCATAGGGAATTGATTAGAAAACCTTTCCAGCACACTGTTCAACAATTTGTAAAATTTTTTTGAAAAGAAAGTCTTGATAGTTTATTCTCATTTTTCTATCATTTTCCTTTATGTACCCGTAGGACAAATAAGATAAAACAAGATCGTTTTCTTCCTACTGTAGTGGAGAAAACCAGCTTCTCTTTTCACCCATCGCTAAAGTCTTCGCCCTGTATGGGGTTAGACTGTCCGCTCCGCACTATCCATCGGGGAAGCTCGGGGCGATGTATTCACTGTAAGACTTGCTGGGGTTCGCTTCTTTTTCCCGATGGATAGTGCTCCGCTCAGATGGGCTTCGCCAAGACGCTCTGTGTGAAAAGAGAAGCTGGTTTTTCATACTGTTGTGATTGTTCGTGTTTTTCCACTGAAGCTGTTTGCAGAAGAAGCACATTTTTTGTCCAGAACTATTTAAGGTCCTACCTAGCTACAAAGCAAAGAGTGCGGGTTAAAAAGTGCAACCCATGAAACACTTCGTAGAATGGCTTCTTTTTGCACTTTCCGCACTCTTTACTTTGTAGCGGACAGTATTCGCTCCCTCGCTGGACCTTAACGAGTTTGCAGACAAAAAATGTGATTCTTCTGCCTGCCCACTACAGTAGTCATCAAAAAAAATCCGCTTAAAAATATTTGTCTTCATATAACGATTTTACCAACAAATATAGGGGCTCATGCTCCAAAAAATTAGATACTTTCCGATATTATAAAAAAACGCGAGGCAACAAGCCTCACGTTAGTTTTCATCTATGGTGCCGAGGACCGGACTTGAACCGGTACGAGGAAAACCTCGACAGATTTTAAGTCTGTTGCGTCTGCCTATTCCGCCACCCCGGCAATATAATGGTGCGGGTGGAGGGACTTGAACCCCCACGGTCGCCCGCCAGAACCTAAATCTGGTGCGTCTGCCAATTCCGCCACACCCGCATCTGTGACTTCATCATTCTAACACATACCGGACAAGTTTACAATAGATTATCTAAAAAAAAATAGCTGCTGTAATAGATTCTATCACAGCAGCTATTCTTTCATTTATTGTTCGTCTCTTTTTAACTGAGATCGTAGGTATGCATCAATAAATAGATCCAGGTCACCATCCATTACGGCTTGCACATTGCCTGTCTCTATACTGGTTCGATGATCCTTCACCATGCTGTATGGATGGAACACATAGGAACGAATTTGACTACCCCAAGCGATATCCTTTTGTTCCCCTTGAATAGAAGCAAGTGTCTTCTCCTGCTCTTCACGCTTTTTCTCAAACAGCTTACCCATCAACATCTTCATGGCACGATCACGGTTTTTGATCTGTGAGCGCTCTTGTTGACATGTTACAACCACACCTGTTGGGATATGCGTAATCCGAACAGCAGAATCAGTTGTATTAATATGCTGACCACCCGCACCACTCGCACGGTACGTATCGATCTTCAAATCCTCTGAGCGTATATCAACAGCGTTATCATCCTCAATTTCTGGCAACACATTACACGAAGCAAACGAGGTATGTCTGCGGCCTGAGGCATCAAATGGGGAGATTCGCACCAAACGATGTACGCCTTTTTCTGCTTTCAAATAACCATATGCGTTATGCCCTTTAATCAATAGGGTTACACTCTTGATTCCAGCCTCATCTCCTGGAAGATAATCAAGCGTTTCAACCTTAAAGCCTTTGCTCTCCGCCCATCTTGTATACATGCGCAAGAGCATGGAACCCCAATCCTGTGACTCTGTTCCACCTGCACCGGGATGCAACTCCAGAATGGCATTATTTTTATCATATTGATCGCTCAAGAGCAGTTCCAGTTCAAAGCTCTCAAACTCTTTTTTTAATTCTTGTGTACTCTCATAAAGATCAACCACCATGGACTGATCTCCCTCTTCAGCTACCAGCTCTTGCATCACTAGTAAATCTTCATAGGCAGTATCCAGCTTTTTCATGGTATCCGCCAAACTTTTCATTCCATTTAATTCGCTGATTGTCTTTTGAGCTGAATCATTGTCATCCCAAAAATCGGGAGCAAGCATACGCTCTTCCAGCTCACCAATGCGTTCTTCCTTAGCAGGCAGGTCAAAGAGACCCCCTAATATCCGCTAGTCGCTTGGAGAGACTAGCCATTTCCTGTTTTACATCAGCCAAATCGATTAATGCCATACGATCTACTCCTTCGTTACAGTTTCCATTACCTTTAATTGTAGCCTAAATCTGTGTTCATGCAAATCATGATCCGACTAAAAAAGTACTTTGTCCACAAGCAATTCATTTCCAAAAGGTGTAAAATAGAGAATAGTGCCAATGTTGCTATTCTACAATGGAGGTAAAATTTATGAATCGAACAATCCTGATTGCTGATGATGAGGAGGAAATCGTTGAGCTGCTTACTCTCTATCTAGAAAAAGAAGGCTTCAGGGTTATTGCAACAGAAAATGGAGAAGAGGCATGGCAGATCATTCAGAACGAGGCTATTGATCTTGCTTTGCTTGATATTATGATTCCCAAACTTAACGGTTTGCAGTTAATAACCCATGTACGTAAGGAGTTATCTTTACCTGTCATCTTTTTATCCGCACGCAGCCAAGATCATGACGTCATCCTGGGTCTTACTCTAGGTGCCGATGATTATATAACCAAACCATTTAATCCTCTAGAGGTGGTAGCCCGCATTAAGGCACAATTGCGCCGCTCGTATCATCTAAACCTGAAAATAGATGATATGCAACACCACGCTTTAGCAAAGATAATCGTCGGAGAGCTTGTCTTACATAAAGAGCAATGCGCCTTGTACCGTAATCAAAAGGAAATTACCCTGACGTTCACGGAGTATAAGCTGCTTCAACTGTTTATGGAACAACCAAATCGTGTCTTTACCAAAAAGCAAATATTCGAAAGTGTCTGGGGCGATGAATACTACAGTGATGATAATACAATCATGGTACATATCAGCAAGCTACGCGAAAAAATTGAGAAGGACCCTAAGAAACCCTGCTATCTAAAAACAGTGAGGGGACTGGGATATAAGTTAGTGTCAGGTGATAACAAAGTTAGTTCAAAGGCTGACAATTCTAAGGACATGCGTATATGAAATCAAAAAAAATCCATTCCACTCTGCTCTGGAATTACAGTATATTCATTTTTTTTATCAGCACCATCCTGATCCTCACTTTGGGTTATCTATTATACGAAATTGATAAACATCTCGATCAAGGTCTATCTCCCGTTTTTAAAGCAAAGGATATTGTGCAATCAGACTATACAGCCATAGCTATTGATTCGATTGCGAAACATGGTGGCTGGGTAGAGATAGTAAATGAGCAGAACCAGGTTGTGTATGTTATTGGAAATAAACAGGATGATATCCAAGTTTATTCATCCAATGATTTATATGAGAATCTCGATTATTCTGACGAGCAACCATTCTTTTATTCAATCGCTCCCTTTACTACAATCACAGGTAAGCCATATCTCTGTCTGATAAAATTGCCTCGTGAGAACCTGACGATTGACGTACAGTATTTGAGTAGTATTGACGAAGCAATGGAAAAAGTCAGTACTATATTGATTCATTCAATTTTTATCCTACTCATTCCGATCATAGCCATTATTTTTTTATATAGTAGATACTCTGCCAAAAAAATTAGTGAGCCCCTAAAAGTCATTACCAACGCGATCAAAAGAATGACGGGAGGAGATTACCAATCTCGCATTGCGCTGAAGGCAGAGAGTGAGTTCGGTCAAATACGTGATGCCTTTAATTATCTAGCCGACCAGCTAGAGGCGACCCGCGCCGAAAAAGAGAGATTGGAAGAGAGTAAACGTCGCATGCTCATGGACATTTCTCATGACCTTAAAACACCCATTACCAGCATTCAGGGATATGCCAAAGCTTTGCAAGAAGGCATCGTAACTGACCCTGATAAAAAACAACGTTACCTGGAACTGATCTACAACAAGTCACAAAGTGTTACCTCGTTAATCAACTCCTTATTCGAGTTTTTGACCATTAATGACGGCAACTATAATCTGATAGCGAAAAAATACGATTTAAGTGAATTTATGCGTCAGATCACGCTGGAGTATCTGGATGAGTTGGAGGAAAAAGAATTTTCATTCCACGTACAGTTACCAGAACAGGCCATTTACTATCATTTTGATTACAGAAACATGAGCCGCGCGGTATCCAATCTGCTGTCTAACGCGATCAAATACAATCCTAATGGGACACACGTCCGTATCGCCTTAAAGGAACAGGAACATGATGTGGTCATCGAAATAGCAGATAAAGGTATCGGTATCCCCTCTGAAGTAAAGTATCGTATCTTTGATCCATTCGTTAGAGGTGATACTGCAAGACAAAGTGATGGAGGAACAGGACTAGGTCTTTCGATTGCTCAAAAAATCGTGGTACTTCATGGTGGAACTCTAGAGCTAGTGGAAAATGCAGTGGAGAGGACCATATTTCGAATTACGCTGCCAAGAAACAAAGAATAAAAGCCCGTTCAAGTTTATTTGAACGGGCTTTATCTCTAGGGTGATCCTGCCTCGATTATTCTCATGGAAGATTTCCAGAGTGTTATCTAAATCGAGTAGATTCCCCATCTCTTATTTATTTTTCTTCTTATCTGCACGTCTTTGCGCACGGTTTTTATTATCTTTAGCTGCAGGAGCTTCTGTTGGTACGTCGGAAGGACCTGAGGTTTGTAGATTTTCTTGATTTATTACTTCCTGGCGTTGCAAGTTTTGGCTCACTTCGGATTTCATAATGTACAAGGCAACTTCTTCTTCGATGCTTTCAACCATACCTAGGAACATATCATATCCTTCAAACTGGTACTCACGCAATGGATCTGTTTGAGCATAAGCACGTAGGTGGATACCTTGACGAAGCTGTTCCATCGCATCGATGTGATCCATCCATTTGCTGTCTACCGCGCGAAGAACGATAACTTTTTCAAACTCAGACATCATTTCGCCGATTTCTTCTTTACGCTGCACCAGTTGACGATCTGCGATACCTTTCAGCATTTCCTCAATCTCTTCTGCTTCTTTTCCATTCAGATCAGATACCGTAATCGCATCTTCAAACAGGAATAAGCTTGTACATACTTCAAACAGGCTTTGTAGATCCCATTCTTCAGGGATTTGTTCTTTCGGGCAGTACGCAGCTACTGTACGTTCGATAACACTGTACACCATACCTTTTACAATATCTTGCAAGTCATCGCTTTCCAAAATTTCTTTACGCTGTTTATAGATAACCTCACGTTGTTTGTTCATTACGTCGTCATACTGGAGTACACCTTTACGTGCATCAAAGTTGCTACCCTCAACGCGTTTTTGAGCTGATTCAACAGCACGAGATACCATCTTGCTTTCAATTGGCATATCTTCTTCCATACCTAATCGATCCATCATGTTCATGATGTTATCTGCACCAAAACGACGCATCAATTCATCCTGCATAGACAAGAAGAACTGAGAAGAACCTGGGTCCCCTTGACGACCAGCACGACCACGCAACTGATTATCAATACGACGGCTCTCGTGACGTTCTGTACCAATGATGTGCAGACCCCCTGCATCAGGTACTCCAGGGCCTAATTGAATGTCTGTACCACGACCAGCCATGTTAGTAGCGATGGTAACAGCACCGTACTGACCAGCACGTGCTACAATTTCTGCCTCACGCTCATGCTGCTTCGCATTCAGGACGCTATGAGGAACGCCTTTTTGCTTCAACATACGGGATAAGCGCTCGGAATTCTCAATAGAGATTGTACCAACCAGCATAGGTTGTCCTTTTTTATGGCGCTCTACAATTTCTTTTACAACCGCGCGATATTTGGCTTCTTCCGTTTTATAAATCGCGTCAGCCACATCTTCACGCAGTATTGGACGGTTTGTCGGGATAACCACAACATCCAGTCCATAGATTTTCTTAAATTCTTCTTCTTCCGTTTTTGCTGTACCGGTCATCCCGCTCAGTTTTTCATACATACGGAAGTAATTTTGTAATGTGATGGTAGCAAGCGTCATGCTCTCGCTCTGTACCTTCAGCCCTTCCTTTGCTTCAATGGACTGGTGAAGACCATCACTGTAACGTCGTCCAACCATCAGACGACCTGTAAATTCATCTACAATAACTACCTCGCCATCCTGAACGACATAGTCAACATCTCTTTTAAACAATACTTCCGCTTTTAACGCAGATGTAATGTGGTGGTTTAACGTAACGTGAGCAGTGTCATAAAGGTTGTCTACGTTAAACGCTTTTTCTATCTTGCTAACGCCATCATCAGACAAAGATACGATCTTTAACTTTTCATCAACCGTAAAATCCTTCTCTACTTCCATTCGTTTTACGAAGTGGGAACAGATATAATACAATTCCGTTGACTTGTTAGCAGAACCCGAAATAATTAACGGTGTACGTGCTTCATCGATTAAGATACTGTCAACCTCGTCAATAATGGCAAAATGAAGAGGACGTTGTACCATTTGTTCTTTGTACAACACCATATTGTCACGTAAATAATCGAAACCAAATTCATTGTTGGTTCCGTACGTAATATCACAAGCATATGCTTCACGTTTTGATTCTGCTGTAAGTCCGTTTACATTCAAGCCTACAGACAGGCCAAGGAAGTTGTATAGTTCACCCATGATCCGTGAGTCACGTTCTGCTAGATATTCATTGACAGTAACGACGTGTACGCCTTTTCCAGCCAATGCATTCAAATAAGTAGCAAGAGTTGCAACCAGGGTTTTACCTTCCCCTGTTTTCATCTCTGAAATACGACCTTCCTGAAGTACCATACCACCTATCAATTGTACATCGAAGTGGCGCATTCCTAGTACCCGTTTGGAAGCTTCACGCACTACCGAGAAAGCATCGTCTAATATATCGTCCAGAGTCTCTCCTCTTTCTAGGCGAGCACGGAATTCCACAGTTTTTTCTTTTAATTCTTCATCAGTGAGTGTAGCAACTTGAGCTTCAAGCGCATTAATCTTTTCCACACGCTTAAACATTTTTTTTACTTCTCGCTCATTTGGATCACCAAATAGCTTCTTTACAAGCCCTAACATAGGGACACCCCTTCCACCGTTCCCCTTAGGGGGGACTATCTAACAACCTATTTTAGCAAATTCTTGATACATAACACAAGTAAAGGAGTTGCCTACCGGCAACTCCTTTACCATTTGTTACTATTTATTTCGCAATTTATTTTGGTTCGATTAAACCGTAGCGTCCATCGTTACGGCGATATACTACATTTACTTCGTTGTTATCGCTGTTTTCGAAGACGAAGAAGTTATGTCCTAAAAGTTCCATTTGCATAACTGCTTCTTCCGTATCCATCGGTTTCAAATTAAATCTTTTCGTACGTACAATATCAAACTGTACATCATCCTCTTCATCCGCTACTGCTACGCTGCTAGTATCTACGCTGAAAATGGCTTTGGAACCATGTTCATGTCGTTGTTTGCGGTTGACTTTGGTTTTATACTTTCTTACTTGGCGTTCCAGTTTTTCTACTACTAAGTCGATTGCTGCATACATGTCACCGTGTGTAACCTCACCGCGCAGGATTACTCCTGTAGTTGGGATTGTCACCTCAATGGTGCTTTCACCGCGAAGAACGCGCATGGTCACGCTTACATCTAGATCGCCGGAGTTTTCGAAATATTTCCCGAGACGGCTTACCTTTTTCTCTACATACTCCCGAAGAGCTGCTGTAATCTGAATGTTTTCGCCACGAATATTAAAGTTCATGGATAAACCCTCCTTCCGCCTATGATATTTGTATTCTGCATAGACGATTTGTAACCCTGCTAACCCCTGATTTATTTTTAACAAAAATCGCGTGAAATCGGGTAAAAATTTAATAAATGTTCACTTGAAAATTACATAATCTTCATGGTGATTTTTTACTTCTGACAACTTGTCCTGGCATGTACATTTTCATTTACAAAAATTTTGTTTAGGAGATAGCATACCTTTTTTGTACCCGCTTTCATTTTTACTTGAATCAGGATATTTGAGGTGATTTTCACAAAATTATTTATGTTGTAATCACATGAATGAATTACCTAAAATTGGATGTATATATGTAAATTAAAAAACGATCTAGTTTATAAACATTCATAACTTTTCTTAAACAATCAAAAAACCCCTCAGGAATAATCCTGAGGGGTTAATCTTTTATATGGTTGATTACGCTTTTACTACGTTTGCAGCTTGAGGGCCACGATCGCCTTCAACGATGTCAAATTCAACTGTTTGACCTTCGTCTAAGCTTTTGAAACCATCAGTTTGGATAGCGGAGAAATGTACGAATACATCGTCGCCTCCGTCGCGCTCGATAAAACCAAAACCTTTTTCTGCGTTAAACCATTTAACTTTTCCTTGCATGTGTTACACATTCCTTTCGTATTGCAAACTTAGGATATTAAATTACCCTTGTTACTGACTATACACTGTGCTCAGAGTAAAGTCAAACCATGGTTTTTCGACAAAATTCAACGTGGGGTATATTTTTGTTCAAGTTTTCGCACAACTATCTTGGATAAAAACAAAGTTAGTATCAAATAAGCGATGGCCGCTGTACCAAAAGCAGGTAAGCGCTCCCATGTATTTTTTGCTACAGTCATAGCTGCATAACCAAGCTCAGGAGTGGCAATAGCCGCTAAAAGTGAGGAATCCTTCAATAAAGCAATAAATTCATTTCCGAGCGGCGGAAGCATTCTGGTAAACGCCTGAGGCAGGATCACTAGCTTCATTGACTGTGCGTGCGTCAGCCCGAGAGAGCGAGCTGCTTCCATCTGTCCTTTGTCGATTGATTGGATACCAGCTCGAAAAATTTCTGCTATATAAGCTCCAGCATTTAAAGAAAGAGCCACAAATCCGGTAAACATAGCTGAAGGTGTATCTGCATTTGGTAGAAAAGTTTGCCAGATTCCAGGAATCAACACCGTATGGATGGATAAGATTTGAACGAACAGTGGCGTTCCGCGAAATACTTCAACATAAACAGAGCATGGTATTCGAAAGTATGCCCTCGTAGACATTTTGCCCAATCCCAGAATCAACCCTAGAATCGTTCCGAAAATGATTGCTACAATCGTAAGAATAATTGTGTTAATAAATCCATTGATAAACATGCTTTTGTATTCAATAATAACGCCCCATCCCAAGTGATATCCCCCCTCTCTTCCAGTTGCAAAAATGATTTCCATTGGGATATGTTCAAGCTACTTCTTATTTACTCAGGGAAATATTTGGATTGGAGTTCTTTTAATTTACCGTTCTCTTTAATGATCTTTAAACCATTATTAATTTTATCCAGCATCTCTTTGTTACCTTTTTTAACCATGATGCCATAATGCTCTTTTTCAAAACTATCATCTTTTAAAAGCTTATATTTTCCACCTTTGATTTGATCCGCAAAATATTTAATAACACCGTTATCTGCTACTACCGCATCAACGCGTTTATTAAAGAAATCGTCTACTGCTGAAGGCAAGTCATCATAACGCTTAATGTCCTGATTGGTCGCACCAAGAACTCTACCTACAACTGTATCCCCTGTGGTAGCTATTTGTACCCCTACTTTTAGTCCTTTTAAATCCTCTAGCTTGGTTACAGTAGAATCCTCGGGCACCATAATCAATTGAGTAGCTTCGAAATAAGGTTCAGAAAAATCAAACTTTTGTTTTCGCTCATCTGTAATCGTGATAGAAGAGATGGATGCATCAACCTTTCCATTCTCCAAGTCGGTGAAAACTAAGTCCCATGTAGTATTTCTATTTTCTACTTCAAAACCGCCTGCCTCAGCAGCTGCCTGGATGACATCAATGGAATACCCGGACATTTTATCCCCTTCCATTTTTTCAAACGGAGGATATGCCGCCTCTGTTGCAACCACAAACTTTTCCTTTCCCGCTCCCCCACTGGAATTAGCAGGTTGACCCCCTCCTGATCCACAAGCCGCAAGTAACATACTAAGACTAAGGGTGAGAACTGTTGCTGGTAACCAACTCTTTTTCATCATGAAAATCAGGCCCCCTTATTATTTCCCTGTGGGCAACTACATGTAAGAGCCATTCTTTTCCCGGTAACTGTCCACAGAATGACTCCTATAAGTCTGCATTTCCACAGAGTTATCCACATTATCCACAAGAAGTTGTGCACAAGCCTGTTATTTCTGTGTATATTCAGATGTTCGAAACAAGATCTCATTATACATGGTCGTAGTTACAAAAAAGCCACCATCAACATACTGTTCATGGTGGCCGTTTCTTGGTGAAAGTCCTAAAAAATTATGCTGTTTATACGATTGTTATGTACATATCTCCTGATTCAGACCCATCTATGGCTGGCACAGCTTCTTTTGTTACAGGAATGTAGATTCAACAGTAACATTCTGCAAATGAAGGAAATATCCTTCCTAAAAATATAATTTATTGGTAAAGTTTAGCATATTCTTGACTGTTATTTATTGATCATTGAAATAGCTACTTTTATATCTTTTATTCTTTCTCACCCAAAATTACAATCTCTACACGCCGATTCTTGGCGCGATTCTCGGAAGTAGTATTATCAACAAGCGGTTTACTTTCACCGTAACCAGCCACTGTAAAGCGTGATGGGGAAAGTCCTCTTTCCTGCACAATTTTGTGCATAACCGCCTTGGCGCGATCCAGAGATAACTCCCAGTTTGCTACATAATTACTGTGCACAATTGGTGAATCGTCTGTATGCCCTTCAATCCGTACCCGATGAGGGAATTTTTCCAGTACGTAGGAGAGCTTGTCCACAACTTTTTCCCCTTCTTCCTGAAGAATAGCAGAACCACTGGTAAAAAGAAGTTGTTCAGGAAGACGAACGACAACACCTTCCGCACTCTCTTCAAATGGAATATCGAATTCCTTAAGTGCAGCCCCCACATTTTCCTTGACCACGTTCATATTGTTGTCCACATTTTCTGGTTCCAGCTTCTCTGGCTCAAACTGTCCCGCTTCTAATGCAAGTTGGTCACGCTTCACAGTTAATTTGTGAATCTCTTCTTCCAACGCCTGTTTTTGCAATTCAGTTACAGCTTGCTCTGCTTCAACCAGCTCTGCCTGTTCTGCTGTTTCCTTTTGCTCCTGCTCAAGTATTGCTTGCTGCTCCTTCACCTCAGATGTATACATAGCCGCAATAATAACGACCAGGATAAACAACAGTGTAATCAGGTCGCTGTAGCTTAGTAGCCAGCTCTTTTCCAGTTCCTTTTCATCATATAGACGATCATCCTGCATAGTCGTTCTGCCTTTCAATAATTCCTCTTATACTTCCTGGTACCTTAAGGAGCATCAGCTTTTGGTCAGCAGGCAAGAAAGAGTTTAGTTTTTCGAACAACACACGTGGATTTTCCACACGTTGTAACCCTACGCATCCTTCGATGTACAGACGTTTTTCAAACATTTCCTGGTCATATATATCCATTAGGCGGTAGTAACATGGCAGCGCAAACAGATTGGCTAACAGCGCACCGTACAGTGTCGCAACCACCGCCGTACTTAAACTGTGTCCCGTTTGTGAAAAATCAGATAAAGTAGTTAATACACCTGTCATCCCAAGCAACGTACCAACCAGCCCCATCCCGGGTGCTAAGAGAGCGATCAATCGAAACATACCGCCCATCTGCTGGTAGCGATACTGCTCCCCTTTGCATTCGTTCTCCATTATCATCCGTAATTCTTCCTCAGAAGCTCCTTCAATAGCTAGCAGAGAGCCACGTTGGACAAAATGATCCGGCTCATTGATTAGCTCTTTTTCCAGAGCCATATAACCTTTTTCTTTTTGGAGCAGGGCATACTCATAGAAACGTTTAATTGTCTCTTCCACATGATTCTCCCGTCCATAAATAAGCAGGCGCCCTATACTTCTCAAGTGAACGTGCTTTCGCTTAATCGCATAAGAAATAATAACTGACAGGCCAACCAGCTCAAGTGCTGGGAGGTGAAAAAGCTGCATGATGTTCCCATTCAGATATACCGTGTGCATAAATACCAGCACGACTACTAAAATCAATAGCAACGACCGCTTATTCGCGGCAAAAAATTGTTTGGTCTCCATCCTTATACCTCTCGCCTTTTCTCATTCTAGTGGACGGATATTATTATAGCAGAAGAGTTGGCAAAGATTGGGCAATTTAAGAAAAGATTTGGGCAAAGCTAGACAGATTACAAGAATTGCGAAACTAAACTTGCCATACAAAAGGCGAGTAAACGACAATTCACAAAACAAGATGTGTCGAGTAGACTAAATCGCTTTTCCTACCCTTTATCCCTTCCCTAACGAGGATAGAAGGACAGACACTACCTCTTGTTGTTTCTCTAAAGTAATGTGAGGCCATATGGGAAGACTTAATACCTCACCTGACATACGCTCTGTAACCGGCAGAGATGGCATAGGATGCCCTGAATACACTGGTAGCTGATGGACAGGCGTAGGATAGTATAACATGGAGCCTATGCCCTTCTGACGAAGCTCCTGATGCAGATTATCTCTCTTGCCATCCCTGACACGAATCGTGTATTGATGGTAAACATGCTTGGCATAGCCTGCTACTCGTGGAGTCACAATATCTTCCACATCCCTAAGTAACCTGGTATAGCTAGCTGCCACTTCACGCCTCAATTCGTTCCATTGTTCCACATACGCTAATTTAACACGCAGAATAGCCGCTTGTAGCTCATCTAGACGAGAGTTATATCCAGTCCGTTCATTTTCATACGGAATCAAAGAACCATGCGTGCGTAGTTTACAGGCTAGCTCTGCAAGCTGGTCATCATCTGTAGTTAACATACCTGCATCGCCATATGCTCCTAAATTTTTTGTTGGATAAAATGAAAAACAACCAAATTGACCAAACGTCCCCAGCTTCTTCCCGCGATACTCACCACCAAAAGCCTGCGCTGTGTCTTCCACGATTGCCAGATTGTATTGCTTAGCAATTTGAAGCAAGGGCTCCATCTTGGAAGCGTGTCCATAAAGATGCACAGGAATGATTGCTTTGGTAGAGGATGTAATACAGGCTTCCACCCGAGCAGGTTCCACATTAAACGTATCTGGACTAATATCAGCGAATACGGGCGTTGCTCCTACCAGTTCAACAGCTTCAGCAGTTGCATAAAAGGTAAAGGAAGGTACGATCACTTCATCACCAGGACCAATTCGCAAAGCTCGCAGCGCAATGACGAGTGCATCAGTCCCTGAATTGAGGCCAATGGCATGCTTACATCCTAAATAGCGAGCAGCCTCTTCCTCAAATGCCCTTCCCTGTTCCCCGAGTATAAAATGCCCCGACTGCAACACACGTGAAATCGCCTGGTTGATTTCATCACCCAGGAGCCGTACCTCGTCCGTCAGATCGATGATGGGTATCTTCATATCCCTGCTCCTTTCGTCTACGTATGTGGAACTTCCTTATTAGTAATACGTCGGCATGCGTAGGGAAGTGCATGGATGTTGATAAATGATCGAAGCGTATGCTGATTTCTGTGAAAAATCCCCCTTTCATCCATGTTGGACATCTCAACCTGACTGCGGATACATCAATGGCACAGCGCATATATATCGTTGTAACGATAGAAGTCATGTCAGGAGGTTATATCTTGAGAGAACAAGTATTCATTCATATAACAGCAGATGTTTCAGATAAAGCTCAGCTAGGAGCTGGAACCAAGGTATGGAATCAAGCACAAATACGGGAGAATGCACAGATCGGTGAAAACTGCATCATTAGTAAAGATGTATATATCGATCACGGAGTTACGATTGGTAACAACGTCAAAATTCAGAACGGTGTGTCCATTTACCATGGAGTGGAGATTCAAGATGATGTATTTCTGGGACCACATATGACTTTTACCAATGATTTGTTTCCACGAGCTTTTTCTAAGGAGTGGGAAGTGGTAAAGACAACAGTGGAAAGAGGAGCTTCAATTGGTGCGAACGCAACGATTGTGTGTGGAATCACGATTGGTAAGTATGCGATGGTTGGGGCTGGGGCTGTTGTAATTAGGGATGTTGGGGATTATGAGCTGGTGGTGGGAAATCCGGCGAGAGTGATTGGAATGGTTTGTGTTTGTGGGGGAAGAGTGAGTAACGGACACTGTACCGCATGTGGTAATCTCTTCTCTACAATCTCTGAATAATAATTAATTGGAGTCCAAATCATGAATGTTGATTGACCTGATAACGCATTTTCCTACTAATCTGTAAGACAAAATATCTAACTCTCCGATATCTATAATATTCGGTCAGGGAAGGAGGGCTACTCATCAATGAATCCCATCCAATTAAAGCAAGCGATTAGCATTCAGTTAACAAAGATTACGAAGGATTACGTTACCGATACGGTTGCCTATATGTTTAGCGACTTCGCTAAAGCGCAGCCTCCTGCTCCACATCCTACATCCGGACAGAAGCTAGATGTTCGCGCATAGGAAATAGAAAAGACGATCGGAATCCCGATCGTCTTTTCTATATTCGCCGTAATTGGACACTAATTTTTTTTGTCGAAGAAAGCTCCGTAGGCAGCAATTGCATTAGCCCCTGCATATTGCTCCGTCGCTTGCTTTGATTTTTTTATGTTACGAATCTCTTCTTCCACACCCTTTTGCTGTTGTTGCATCAAGGGCAGAACTTGTTGTTCGAGTTCACGGATAGCAGAGATAACTGGTGTTCTCCAAGATAATGTCTCCGAGTCTGTATTATCTGGATGGGCAACAATGGCATCAATCAATTTCTGACGCTTGTCCAAAAGAGAGTTCCATTCGTCTGGATCAGCTTCTTTTTGCACAAGAGTAAGTAACTCTTCCGTACAACTTAAGACGGCTTCGTATAACTCTTTAAGTGTAGGTGTATTCATGTCATTGTCCTTCTGGTTGATGTTTGGAAAGACGCATAACTTCTTTCCATGTATCTCGGAACTCGACAAAATAGCCTTCTACTTCTTTTATAATCTCACTATCTTTTTTAATGTTAGCCTCGATAGTGCGACGACGCATGTAATCGTACATGAGAATGAATTGCTCAGATAATGTTATACTTCGATCTAAAGAAGCATCTAATTCATTAATGATCTCTTGTACTCGTAAAATGGAAGCATGTGCCTTATCCATTTCTTTCTTCTCAATAAAAAGTATAGCTTCTTTACTAAATCGAATGCCACCATTGTATAACATCAGCGTTAATTCACCGGGATTTGCGGTCTTTACTTGTACCTGCTGATAAATCTGAGCTGGATTAGCCATACGCTCCCCCCCTTTTTATGAAGAATAACCTATTACTTACTCTATTGTTGAGTAAAGATTGAACTTTGACTATTTAATTTACTAATAGCTTGTTCCATTGCAGTGAACTTTCTCCAATACGCATCCTCTTTGTCCTTGATTCTGCGCTCCCATATTTTGATGTTATCATTAATGTCTTTTAGATCTTTTGAGAGAACACTATTATCTACTGCAATATCAGCGCTACCAGCTTTTTGTCTTACTTTTTCCATAGCAGATTTGATAGGCACTAATAAACGCTCAGCTATCCCCTCTGATTTAGGAGTTCCATCGTCACCAGAATTACCCGCAAACATTTTCATTACTTCATCCGGATTTTTTTCTATGGCAGCTTTTAATTTTTCTTCATCAATGTAGAGCTTACCGTTTTCTCTGTAATCATATAAACTACCTGCACCTGTAGATTTCTTTGGTCCAATACCAATATCAGATAGGTTATCGAATTCCTTACTTGCACCCTTCAATGGAGTAGTTAATCCAAGACGCATTTCTGATAGAAAACCACTTAAGATTGGGTCTTGGCGTAACAAACCGCTCTTCGCTTTCGATTCCCAGAGTTCGATTTGCTTTTCGCTCATACCTTCTTTTTCTTCTTCTAATAGAGGTTGGTAACTACGTTGTACTTTTTCAGTTAGTTTCGTATTCAACGTATCAATAAGTTTGTTGTATGAGTCAACGAAGTCTTTTAGTTTGTCATAGACTGCTTCTGTGTCGGTTTTCATGTTGATGAAGACGGGGCTGGATGAATTTGCTTTGAACTCGAATTTAAGTCCGTCATGCTCTAAGGTATTGCCTTTTAGAGCGTAGGGAACCCCGTTAATTACTGCTGTTCCGTTTACTTTTTCCTGCCCCATAGCTCCTGTTGAAAACTCATTTTCGGTTGCAGAAACTACCCCATTTTCAATGCCAAGCTTATTATCGTCTTTTGCCCCACTAATCTCAATTTTTCCTGGTATTTCTTTTGAAGTTAGAACAATTGATTTATCAGTTGCAGAATAACTTGCTTTGATACCTGTTTTATCTGTGATTTGCTTAAGTACATCCTGAATGGTATTGCCCGCAGTTACATCAATTTTAGCCGTTTTCTCGGTCCCAGCTTCGCTATATGTAATATCGAATGAAAAATCTTCATCAATCTTAGTTTTGTCGTCAGGAACATCTGTACTGAATTTAACAGCAGAACCATATCCAACCTTCCCTAGGTCAACACTTGAAATCGTGTAAGAGGTTAAACTTGGCTTCCCGGCAATCGTAACACCAACACTATCACTGCTAGATTTAGCGATTTGCTTTTTAAACGTACCATATAAATTCAGATCGCTTACTTTGTTTCGAAATTCTAACAAAGCCACATTCTGCTCACGATAACTCTCTCGACGCCACTCTTGTGTTTGTTTTTTGCGTAGCAGCTTATTAAGAGGCTCTCGTTCAGCCTTCATTAAATCAGAAATAATCTTATCAGTTTCCATACCTGAAGCAAGACCACCAAAACGAATTGGACTAATCATTTATGTTTCCTCCTTTAGATTTTTTTATCTACCAAAATTCCAATAAGCGTATACAGTTGAGCGACGGTATCCATCATATCTTTCGAAGGAATTTCTCGGACAACATCGTTTGTTTTATCATCGACGACTTGGACATAGTACTCACCTAATTTGTCATGTAATTTGAATTTTAGGTGGGTTGATTTAATTTCCATGAATTTATTAAGGGCAGCTATTTCATTGTCCAATTCTGCCTTTTTGTTGACAGATAGAGTGCTATCTTCCTGCTTTGGTTTCTGTTGTTGTTTTTGCTCGTTCTTTATAGGAGTGGATGGCGGAGTCTTGGTGCTATCAATAGTTGCATGGTTTGGTGCAGTTGAATTACTTCCAATTTCCATAGATATTCCCTCCGAACTTACTGTTTCTATAGTTATTATCGGATAATTGAAAGGATTAATTGAGAGGTATTTGTAGTAATGCTTGTATGGGGAATGGATTAATTGATTATGTACACATAAAACTTTTACCTCAATACATTCGAAAATGGTAATACTTCAATAGAGTATGCTTTTTATGCTTATCAGGAAGAATCTCTATGAATCTATGGAGTTGATACACTTTAATATAGGAAAAAAGGACTCTGACTGAATATCAGAGTCCTTTCCATGTGTAACGAGTTCGATTAACGAAGTAATTGAAGTACGCCTTGTGGTTGTTGGTTAGCTTGTGCAAGCATAGCTTGAGCAGCTTGAGTAAGGATGTTGTTCTTCGTGAACTCCAACATTTCTATCGCCATAACAACGTCACGGATAAGAGATTCAGCTGCACTTAGGTTCTCAGCAGTTGCTCCCAAGTTGGTGATAGTGTGCTCTAGACGGTTTGGGTTCGCACCTAGTTTAGAGCGTTCTTCGGATACTTTGTTTAGAGCGTTGTTGATTGTTGTGATAGCTTGGTCTGCGGATTTTTGAGTAGAAATACGGATACCAGTAGTATCATCTTTCGTATTTGATAGGGCAGCATCTTTTAAGGATGTATTTGCTTTAATATCGGCAGCAGGAGCAGTAGTTGCTTCTGCAGTCGCATCAATGCCAGCTTTCGCAAATGCTTCATTTATTGCAGCTGCGATTTCTTCTTTAGTTGCTGTAATAGCACCAGCAGCAAGTGGAGTCCCATCGGGGTTTAATGTACCAGCAGCTTGTTTTAATGTAATTTCAATTTCTCCATTAGCATTAACTTTTGCAGTTGTTTTTTCTACTGCAGCTGCTCCTGCTCCAGCAGCATCTAGTGTTTTCATTTTAATATCTTTACCTTCATAATTTGAAATAGAAACCCCAAAATCGTCATCAGTAGTAACCTCTGCTTTAACGCCATCTACTCCAAGTTTTGTGTTACTCATATCATTAACAGTCAACTTGATATTCTGCCCTTGGTTCGCACCAATGTGGAACGTCTTATCTGTAAAATCACCATTCAATACTTTTTGGTTATTGAACTCAGTATCTGTAGAAATACGTTTGATTTCTTTAGACAATTCATCAACTTCCGCTTGAAGCTTTTGACGGTCTACACCTTCGTTAGTGTCAGAAGAAGCTTGTACTGCTAGTTCACGCATACGTTGCAGAATGCTGTGTGTTTCTGTCAATGCACCCTCAGCTGTTTGGATCAAAGAGATACCATCTTGAGCATTCTTAGAAGCCATTTCCAAACCGCGAATTTGTCCACGCATTTTCTCAGAAATAGCTAGACCTGCTGCATCATCACCTGCACGGTTGATTTTGTAACCAGAAGATAGTTTCTCCAGGTTTTTAGAAGATGCACCTGTGTTTACTCCCAATTGACGATGAGTGTTAAGAGCTGCGATATTGTGGTTGATTCTCATTGCAAATACCTCCATGTGTTTATTCTGGGCTCATCCTTTAGCCCAAAATGTAGATTGAATGTCTAGCATTAATACTAGAAGAGTACATGTTAGATCACCCTATTATTACTATCGGAAACAACTCAAAATTTTTTTACTATTTTTTTTTAGTTACTTATAAAAAAAAGACCCAGCATATGCCGGGTCCTTCATGGGCTACAAGTATATTAATTAACGAAGTAATTGAAGTACGCCTTGTGGTTGTTGGTTCGCTTGTGCCAACATTGCTTGAGCAGCTTGAGTAAGGATGTTGTTCTTTGTGAAATCCATCATTTCTTTCGCCATATCTACGTCACGGATACGAGATTCTGCTGCAGTCAGGTTCTCAGCAGTTGCTCCCAAGTTGTTGATAGTGTGCTCTAGACGGTTTTGGTTCGCACCTAGTTTAGAGCGTTCTTCGGATACTTTGTTTAATGCGTTGTTGATTGTAGTAATCGCAGCGTCTGCTTTTTGTTGAGTCGATATGTTGATACCCTTCTCATCATCTACATTAGTTGGATCCGATTTAGCGACTGTTTTTGTACCAGTAAATGCTGCCGCTGGTCCAGCAGCAGATGCATCTCTTTCAACAGTTACATCCAGTTTTTCTTTTTCTATTGCTTTTTGTAATGCTTCTAATACTTCATCTTTAGTTGCCGTAATAGTACCAGGAGTACCTGCATCCTGTTTTAATGTAATAGTAAATGTATTATCCGCAGAATTATAAACAGCTGTTGTTTCAGTTACTGCATTATTTCCAGCCGGATTTGTTACAAATTTCACATCTTTAGATAAATCATGATTAGTAACCTTAATTCCTAATTCAGCAATTGTTTCCTCAGTACCTTTAACTGCAGCTACACCTAGCTCTTTATTGCTCATGTTATTAATACTCAATTTAATATTTTGCCCTTGATTCGCTCCAATATGGAAAGTCTTATCAGAGAAAGAGCCATCCAATACTTTCTGGTTGTTGAACTCTGTGTCCGTAGAAATACGTTTAATCTCTTTAGACAACTCGTCCACTTCTGCTTGAAGCTTTTGACGGTCAACGCCTTCATTAGTGTCTGTAGAAGCCTGTACAGCCAACTCACGCATACGTTGTAGAATACTGTGTGTCTCAGTCAAAGCACCTTCTGCTGTTTGGATCAAAGAGATACCATCTTGTGCATTTTTCGATGCCATTTCCAAACCACGGATTTGTCCACGCATTTTCTCAGAGATAGCTAAACCTGCTGCATCATCTCCCGCACGATTAATTTTGTAACCAGAAGATAGTTTCTCCAGGTTTTTGGATGCTGCACCTGTATTAACTCCCATCTGACGGTGTGTGTTAAGAGCTGCGATATTATGATTGATTCTCACTGTAAATTACCTCCATGTGTTTATTTTGGGCTCATCCTTTAGTCCAAAATGGTAGATTGAATGTCTAACATCGCTTTCTAGTAAGAGACATGTTAGATCATCCTATTATACTATCGGCAGGTACATAAATTTTTTTAATATTATTTTTAAATATATAAAAAGAAGACCTAGCATAAACCAGGTCTTCTGATTGTTTAGTATATATCCAATTAACGAAGTAATTGAAGTACGCCTTGTGGTTGTTGGTTAGCTTGAGCAAGCATTGCTTGAGCAGCTTGAGTAAGGATGTTGTTTTTCGTGAACTCCATCATTTCTTTTGCCATATCAACGTCACGGATACGAGATTCAGCTGCAGTTAGGTTCTCAGCAGTTGCTCCCAAGTTGTTGATGGTGTGCTCTAGACGGTTTTGGTTTGCACCTAGTTTAGAGCGTTCTTCAGATACTTTGTTTAGGGCATTGTTGATTGTTGTGATAGCTTTGTCAGCTGCTGCTTGAGTAGAGATGTTTACACCTTTTGTATCATCGAATTGAGTTTCATCAGTTGGGTCAGCTTTGGTTGCTGTATACGTTTTTCCATAAGCACCTGTTGCAATTGCATCGGAAGTACCATCACTCTCAACTTCTAATCCAATTTTCTTTAATGCATCTAATACATCAGCTTTAGTAGCTGTAATAGCACCAGTATTATCTTGTGCTAGAGTTAGTGTGATTTTTCCATCTTTATCAATGGAAGCAGTGGTTTCCGCAACAGCCGCACCGGTTACTTTAGCAGAGACTTCAATTTCAATGTCTTTATCAGCATCGCGATTCGTAACTATAATACCAAGATCACCATGTGTTGTATCGTTCTTAAGTCCGTTTACACCAAGTTCTGTGTTGCTCATATCGTTAATGGTCAACTTGATATTCTGTCCTTGGTTCGCACCAATGTGGAACGTCTTATCTGAATAATCACCATTCAATACTTTTTGGTTATTGAACTCAGTGTCTGTAGAAATACGTTTGATTTCTTTAGACAATTCATCAACTTCCGCTTGAAGCTTTTGACGGTCTACACCTTCGTTAGTGTCAGAAGACGCTTGTACTGCTAGTTCACGCATACGTTGTAGGATACTGTGAGTTTCAGTCAATGCGCCTTCTGCTGTTTGAATCAAAGAGATACCATCTTGAGCATTTTTAGTAGCCATTTCCAAACCGCGGATTTGTCCACGCATTTTCTCAGAGATAGCTAGACCTGCTGCATCATCACCTGCACGGTTGATTTTGTAACCGGAAGATAGTTTCTCCAGGTTTTTAGAAGATGCACCTGTGTTTACTCCCAATTGACGATGTGTGTTAAGAGCTGCGATATTGTGATTGATTCTCATGTTGAATACCTCCATGTTTTTTAAATTTGAGCCATCCTATGCTCAAACTTATATATTTCAACACTAAACGAGTACAACTTGATGTTTCCACCAAATCTAAATTTAGGTTGACTATTATTAATATCGGAATATCTAAAAAATTTATTATGCTTATTGTAAATATTATTTGCATTATTCATCAACTAAAAAAGCTCTCATTTCAAATTTTGAATGGGAGCTAATTCATATTGGAGGTCAATACAATGATATCTACTTTACCTTTATAATCCTCTGTTCCACAAAGGGACTTCATTTGGTTAGCAGAATGCAAATGGAAACTACCTTTCTGAGTTTGACTTTAAAACTGCTCAAGAAAATAGTTTTTACTCTATAGATAAACGTTCAGTTATTCGTTTTGAATAAGTTGGTATGGGTACAAACTTTATCATGAAACACATGGCGGTAGGTTTTTTACCCCATTTGGCTTAGTGGATATGACTTATAAAACAAAAGATAAAGAATACAAATTAACAGGAAACAATTTGTTTTATAGCGACATCATCACCTACAAACAAGCCGAAATGACCTTTAATCCACTGTATGGAAACGGAATAAATGACTCTTCTCACATTACTGAGGATGTTTTTGGCTATAAACAAAAAATTAAATGTGAGGATGTTTCCTTCTATATAAAGCACTTGTAAAAATCACTAAAGGTATCCTATTCATCTGTATGTATTGGCTGGAAGTCAGAAAAGACCTAACTGATTAGCTAGGTCTTTTCCCTTTATTACTAAAGTTAAATTAACGAAGTAATTGAAGTACGCCTTGTGGTTGTTGGTTAGCTTGTGCAAGCATAGCTTGAGCAGCTTGAGTAAGGATGTTGTTCTTCGTGAACTCCATCATTTCTTTCGCCATATCAACGTCACGGATACGAGATTCAGCTGCAGTCAGGTTCTCAGCAGTTGCTCCCAAGTTGTTGATAGTGTGCTCTAGACGGTTTTGATTTGCACCTAGTTTAGAGCGTTCTTCTGATACTTTGTTAAGTGCGTTGTTGATTGTTGTGATTGCTTTGTCAGCTGATTTTTGAGTAGAGATGTCAACACCTGCTTCAGTAGTTCCTGCTGTTACTGTATCATTAGCCACTGCTACTGCTTTAGCGGTACCATCAACTGTATCAGCAAGTTTTACATTTAAGCCTGCATCTTTAAGTGCTTTAATAACATCATCTTTAGTTGCTGTAGCTACTCCTTTATCATCTTGAGCAAGAGTAACGGTAACTTTACCAGAAGTTGGATCAATTTCTACCGTTGTTTTATCAATTGCCGTAGTTCCACCTGTAAGTTTAACCTCGAAATCGAAATCCGATGATGACTTGTGAGATATAACATAATCACCCACTGTTTGTTCACCTTTAACTCCGTCTACGCCAAGTGAAGCATTGCTCATGTCGTTAACGGTAAGTTGAATGTTTTGACCTTGGTTTGCACCAATGTGGAAAACCTTATCTTTGAAAGAGCCATCCAATACTTTTTGGTTATTGAACTCAGTGTCTGTAGAAATACGTTTAATCTCTTTAGACAATTCATCAACTTCAGCTTGAAGTTTTTGACGGTCTACACCTTCGTTAGTGTCAGAAGACGCTTGTACTGCTAATTCACGCATACGTTGCAGAATGCTGTGTGTTTCTGTCAATG